>NZ_SOZE01000025.1 GCF_004519315.1 Mucilaginibacter psychrotolerans | reverse complement strand
TCAAAAAAGAAAAAAATATGAGCGCAAAAATACATAGTTTGCCTTTATGGCAAACTACGCCCTGTTTAATTTACAAAAATTAAAAAGATTTTTAACCCATTACCCTTAAGTTGACGGCTATACCTCTTGAGAGGGGCGCGCGCTGGAGTGTGTTGTGGCGGGGTGTGTTCGCCAGCGCGCAATTGCGTAAAGCATAGCGGACACCCCCCTCCACCCAAGAGGAAAATCGCACATTCCCCCGCTTTTTTATCCAACGCCTCATTTCCTTACACAGGCAAAAAGCCTTAATTACATTTACGCGCAAAGGATAAACTGCTATCTTTGCCGTCCCGATAGCTATCGGGCTTGATAACATACACACAACATGAATTTTGTAGAAGAATTACGCTGGCGCGGCATGCTGCACGATATAATGCCCGGAACCGAGGACTTACTGAACAAAGGGATGGTATCCGGCTATATCGGTTTCGACCCAACGGCCGATTCGCTGCACGTGGGTAGCCTGGCGCAAATCATGACGCTAATACACTTCCAGCGTGCCGGCCATAAACCTTATGCATTAGTTGGCGGCGCAACCGGTATGGTAGGCGACCCATCAGGCAAATCTGCAGAGCGTAACCTGCTGAGCGAAGAAGATCTCCAGCACAATCTCAACGGCATCAAAGGCCAGCTAGAGAAATTCCTTGATTTTGAGACCGGGGACAATAGCGCCCAGATGGTAAATAACTACGATTGGTTCAAAGGCTTCGATTTTCTGAACTTCATCCGCGATGTAGGCAAGCACATTACCGTTAATTACATGATGGCCAAAGATTCGGTAAAGAAAAGGCTTGAAGGTGAAACGGGAATGTCGTTCACCGAGTTTTCGTACCAGTTGGTGCAGGGCTACGATTTTTACTACCTCTGGAAAAATAAAAACTGTGCCCTGCAAATGGGCGGCAGCGACCAGTGGGGCAACATTGTAACCGGCACCGAACTGATACGCCGCAAAGGCCGCGGCGAAGCTTTTGCGCTTACTACGCAACTCATCAAAAAATCTGATGGCACTAAATTCGGGAAATCTGAAGGTGGTAACATCTGGCTGGATCCGGCAAAAACATCGCCTTACCAGTTTTACCAGTTTTGGCTAAACACCGGCGACGATGATGCCAAATCATACATCAGGATATTTACGCTATTCGATAAAGAAACGATAGAAGCCATAGAAAGCGAGCACGATGCGGCCCCTCACCTGCGCACGCTGCAAAAAGCGTTGGCTAAAGATATCACCCTGCGCGTACACGGTGAAGAGGGCTTTTTAAAGGCTATCAAATCAACCGAATTTTTGTTCGGCAATACAGGAATCGAGTTCTTAAGTGAACTTAACGACGATGAAGTGCTGGCCATATTCAGCGGCGTGCCCAACTTTACCATCAGCGCGGCGGAGCTGGAAGCTGGATTACCGGTAACAGATTTACTTGCGGCCAAAACCACCATTTTCACATCAAAAGGCGAAGCAAAGAAGATGGTGCAGGGCGGTGGCGTGGCTATCAACAAGGAAAAAGTGGGCACGCCTGATGATCTTTATAGTACTGCTAACTTAATCAATAACAAATACTTAGTGGTACAAAAAGGAAAGCGGAACTATTTTTTAATTGTGATTGAATAATTTGCAATTACGACATTTTGTAGATATTTTTGTACAAATGTCAGATGCAATGAAAAACAGCGAAGAAATAAATCAACTTAAGGAACCCATGGCAGTATATACCTATAATACTGCCATGCCTTTATATACTTTATTTGGCGGCGATAGGGCCGTAAGGTTTTCTTCGGATTTCGAAATAATAAAATTGGCAAGGCAAGGCTTCCCCAAAAAGGCCTTGCTTGCTTTGGCTAAAAGGATATCCCTCAATTTACAGGAACTATCCAGTATCTTACACATCTCCGAGCGCACTTTACAGCGTTATGAAGATGATGCCATTATTAAAACCGAATACGCCGAAAAGGCGGTAGAGCTTGCACGCCTTTACACCCGCGGCGAAGAAGTTTTTGGTTCGATGGATAAATTCAAACTTTGGATGAAAGCACCGAGCCTTATTTTTAAAGGTGAGGCTCCGGTTAGCTTTTTAGATACATCTGCCGGTTTCGATATGGTTTTCAATGAATTGGGCCGAATTGAGCACGGCATTTTTGTTTAGATGATACTTTACCGAATAGCTAATTGCAAGTACATCAACAGCCTGGATGGCATTGGCGCGCGGCAATTTGGGGCGCGTTGGAATAGCAAGGGCAATGCAGTAGTTTACCTGGCATCATCAAGGGCGTTATCGGTTTTAGAAGTTTTGGTACATCTTCAACCTTTGTTTACGCCTAATGGTTTTTGCGTTGCCGATATTGAAGTACCAGATGATAAGATATTAACCCTTGATATAAAAAGCTTACCTGCAAACTGGAAAGAGTTAGACTCATCTCCAGAGCTGAAAAAAATCGGCGACGACTTCCTGAAAAATGGTGAATACTTAATGCTGAAAGTCCCCTCGGCTATTGTAGAACAGGAACATAACTATATGCTGAACCCCTCGCACCCTGATACGACTAAAGTGAAGATCATCAACAAACGGCCATTTAATTTCGACGAGCGGTTACTGTAAGCCCCACGCTCTCCTCCCTGCCGACAGGGTGGCCCGAAGGGAGGGCTTAATTCTTTTATTAGAGTTTTGAAGTCTCCCCTAACCGGAGAGATATAGAGGAAACTACTAAAAATCGCTCAGCAAATCCAACTTTTTGGCGTTATATTCTTCCTGCGATATCAGTCCGTTTTCAAAAAGCATTTTCAATCTTTTCAGTTTCTCGGTCAACTCGTCCTTTTTAGGTTCTTCCTGTGCAACAGGAGCTGGTGGCGGGGTTGGCACAGGTGCCGGTGCTGAAACTGGCTGCTGATAAACGGGCGGCTGGTATACTGGTGCAACGGGCTGGTAGGCAATCGGCGCGGCTTGCTCTATCTGCATCGCGCCCGATTCGGCGCGTTTTTCTTCCAGATCGCGCAGGCGGCGGGCTTCGCGCTCGGCTTCTTTGCGTTCCTGTGCATATTGGTACAGTTTACGGGCCTGTACTTTGGGCAAGTAATCCACACCCATTTCGGCACCATTGGTTGTTTTTACGCTGAATATGGCGCCTATGATTTCTTCGCGGGTGTAAACATCTACGATGTCCTTCCATACAAAATCAACGAATTTGATAGATAGCCCCAGGTTTGCCGGGGTAAAAAATAGTATACGCTTATTAGTAAGTGCAATACAATCGGGGAAAAGATTCACTATCGGTTTCTTTTGCACCGCTATATATAATACCTCCTCGCCGGTAGACAGCAAATCTACCAGGCGGCCATAAATGCGTTCAACGGCTTTGGGGTCTTGTTCTTCCTTTAAAAATTTCTCTATCATGGTGTTTGATATTTTGTATCGGCGGCAAAAATAACAATAATATGCCGCTTGTAAATATAGGTTTTATGCCGAAAAAAGCTTTTGGCGAAATTCATACCACGTATATCAGCAAACTACCCCACCAATAAGTTACAGCCACGAATGTCAGAATTATCAAAACGACCCAAAACCTCAAAAGAGCCATCAGCATAAACCTTGCCCAGATCTTGCGTGGCTATAAACGAGCAGGAATTGATGTTGGCCAGATCGATAATGTTTATACCGCCTGTTTTGCCTTCACCAACCAATGTAAGAGGATCGTTGGTATCGCGGGTAACTACCTTCATCCATGGCGGGCAATTGAATATACCCTCCCCTTTGGAGTAAGCCTGCGATAACAGTTCCGTCATCCCGTATTCCGAGTGGATGACGCTTACGCCAAAACCTGCGCAAAGCATGGCGTGCAGTTCTTCGCGTATCATCTCTTTACGGCGGCCTTTCATGCCCCCGGTTTCCATCACAATAAGGTTAGGGAAATCTATTTGGTATTGCTCCACAAAATCAAGCAGGGCAAAAGTTACGCCGATAAGCAATGTTGGCTTATAGGCGGCTTTCTGTTTTTGAAGTATCGCATAAAGCTCGGCATGGTTGTACAGGAAAAATCCGCTATCGGGGTTAGCCGATTGCGTTATCATATCCTGTGCCATATAAATCAGCGAGGAGCCTTCGCGCTCCAGGTAAGCCGGAAGCAGAGCAAGCACGGTATAGTCTGTAATATCTCCATAAAACAGGGCGAACGCCCGGCGAAAACTTTGTACATACCAGCTAACATTAGTAACCGTGTGGCTGCTGGTAACCATACCTGTAGTACCCGAACTGGTAAAGACCACTTCGGCTTCGGCATCCCCGGTAACCACAGGGTGTGCTTTAAAGAATTCTACAGGCATGAAGGGTATCTGCCCAAGCTCGAAAACCAGCGCCGGATCGATCATCAGGCCATCAATAAAAGCTTTATAAACTGCGCAATTGGCCGCCTGGTACCTAAACACCTGTAAGGCAATTTCTTCGAATGAGACTTTGTTATTTATGGTGAAAATGTTTTCTTTGCCCGGCTTTATCATGCTTTGCAAAGATAGCGACAATGTGCAGATATGCAGATTTCAAATTTCAGGTAAGAAAGCGCACGGGCGTAAAACTTTCAAACGTACAGATTATGAACGTAATAGGTATTGGAGATGCATTTGCAAACCACATACATCTGCACATTTGAAATCAAAAATTTGGACACGTACAGGCATCTGAAATTGCGCATCTGAAATTTGCACATCTATCGGGTGTAACAAAGCGGCCACTTTTGAGTTATCTATCTTTGAAACACAACAACAATAATTACACTTCATTCTAATCGATCATGAAAGTTATTAAATTTTTAAGACTGCCACTTCTCTTAAGCGCATTCTTTATACTGGCATCAGCTACAACTGTTTCTACCGAAAAAGGCCTCGAGAAGATACACCAGGCTACCAACGTACTCAAAGCATTCGGCGAAATGAAAGAAAGCATCCCGAGCGATTTACTGAAAGAGTACGAAGGCATTGTTATCGTACCGAAACTGATCAACGCAGGTTTTGGTATCGGCGGCAAACGTGGACAGGGCCTGGCCATGGTGAAACTACCCGGCGGCAAATGGAGCGACCCGGTGTTTGTTACCCTTACGGGAGGCAGCTTCGGTTTGCAAATAGGCGTACAATCGGTTGATCTTGTTTTGGTTTTCAAGAACAAAGGCGTACTCACCAAGGTTAAAAACGGCGATTTCACCATCGGCGGCGATATATCTGCCGCTGCCGGACCGG
Source organism: Mucilaginibacter psychrotolerans (assembly GCF_004519315.1). Classification (GTDB taxonomy): domain Bacteria; phylum Bacteroidota; class Bacteroidia; order Sphingobacteriales; family Sphingobacteriaceae; genus Mucilaginibacter; species Mucilaginibacter psychrotolerans. The sequence goes on along the minus strand of NZ_SOZE01000025.1, from coordinate 74,205 downwards.
TTGGCCGCAGCTCTACCGCCAGCACAGATCATAAGCTGGAAGCAGAAATTTATTCTTACTCGCGCAGCAAAGGCTTGTTTGCGGGTATCAGCGTAAATGGCTCTAACCTGGCTATCAACAAAAGCCTTAATGCCGATTTTTATGGCGAAGGGGTTACTTCAGCCCAGATTTTCGACCGTGCCACCAGCACCGAGCCTGCTATTGCAGAATTAAAAGCTACTTTGAATTCGTTTGAATAATAAACGTTTTTGTTAATGAAAACGCCCGGGCATTCTGTCCAGGCGTTTTTTTATGATGCTGTTTTAGATAGCAAACACCACAGTAAGTATTTCCATGTGCTCATCCCTTCCCTTTAAATTATGCTGCCCGAGGGACTTTGTCTCGAAAGAAAGGTTAGGCCCGAGTGCTTTAGCAAGGTGGCCAGAAATAAGAATATCCACACCGAAATGATTGCAAAGGCCCTGTATGCGGGCTGCGGTATTCAGCACATCGCCGGTAAAAATGATTTCCTTTTTCAACACGCCTATCTCGCCGGTGGTAACCATGCCGTAGTGCAGGCCTGCTTTAAAGCCAGGTAGCAAGCCAAAACGCGCTTCGTATTTTGATGCCTGCTGCGCCAATCCTCTTTTCATCGCAAAGAAACACCCGATGCAATCGCCGTTCTGCAGGCCAGCCTTTAGTTTCCAGGAGATAATCATTTCGTCGCCGGCGTATTGGTATATCTCACCCTGGTAATCTATAACAGGCTGCGACAAATCGGCAAAATACTCCTTCAGCATCTCGAAGTATCTTACATGACCCAGTTTCTCGGCAATAGTTGTGGATGAGCGCATATCCAAAAACATGAATACTCTTTCCTCCTGAACGGGGCGATGGTACTTTCCCAAAAAGAAATTGAGCAAGGCGGCATGGCCTATACTGTCGCTCACCTCAGCATAAAATTGCGTAACCAAAATAATGGAAGCGATATAAACCGTTGTGCTCAACATGGCGTAATCAGTAAAGAAAACCCAGGCGGTGTTCCAGAATGCTTTCCGGCTAACTGCGGCTACCGTATCGGTTGCTGTGCCGATGAAGGTAATTACCAGGAACAACAGGATAATCAGCAGATAGATAAGTGATTTGAAAAGGATTTTCTTGCTGAAGCTTTTTTTAACGAACCATTTATTGAAGCAGAAAACCTCCAGCACGCCCATAATTAACCCCGTTACCAGCGCAGCCAACGGCGTAGTAACTATATTCCTCGTAAAAAAGTAAGGATTGCCGGTAGCGGGGTAGTATGTCAGGTTGCCCAGCAGGCCACGCTCCAGCAGGGTGTAAACCAAACTGAATACCAGCCATAACACGCCAAATGGCAGGATGTGTAGAATATTCCGTTTGGCTTTGGGCGATAGCATTGGCATAAAATTCGGTTATAGCAAGGTATTGTTCTTTGGGCGCAAGCGCAACTAAATTTACTCCAAATTGAAATAATGCCAAACTCCGGCTATCTCTCCGATAGGTATTTGTTTAATCCAAAGATACCATTTAGCCTACAATGACTATATTTGTTATATACAAGATTAAAATCAAATGGAAACAGTTCTCTTACAAATAAACAACCATAAGGCTTATAGGCTATTGGAGGAACTTGAGGACTTAAGCATTATAACGGTGCTAAATAAAAGCATTGAGTCAACTCAAAAACTTTCAGAAAAATATGCCGGAAAGCTTCCGACCGACATTGCCGACGAACTCCAAAATTATGTAAGCCAAGGTCGCGACGAATGGAACAATCGCAGTATTTGATAGATACTAATGCCGTAATTGATTATCTCGGTCAAAAAATACCTGCTTCTGGTATGGCATTCATGAATAATGTCATCAATGCAGTCCCCCGTTTATCAGTGGTAACAAAAATCGAAGTTTTGGGCTTCAATGCGCCGCCAGAACATTATCTACTATTAACCAATTTCATGAATGATGCTGCAATTATGTCTTTATCTGAAGATATTGTTAATGAAAGTATAAGCATTCGCAAAAAACACAAAACCAAACTGCCCGATGCAATTATCGCCGCAACCGCAATCGTCACCAAATCAATTTTAATTTCCCGAAACATATCCGACTTTAGAAATATAGAAGGATTGACGGTGATTGATGCCCATCTGATATAACAAACGCCCCGACCCAAATTGGACGGTTTTGTCTACTCCTCCTGCTCAAACTCTTCAATTTCGTCGAGCTGACGGGTGGAATCATCATCAGCTATCTCGAAGATAGCCTCGTTGATGGATATAGTAGCAGATTTCCTCTTATGATGCGAACGGTAGAACGAGATAGCAGTGTTGAGCGCAATGCGGTACATCCAGGTGAACAGTTTGTACCTGTCGTTATAATTGGGGTAGGCATGCCAAGGCTGTATGATGACCTCCTGCACCAGGTCCTTACTGTCTTCCTCATCCTTGCAATAGGTATTGCAGACTTTAAAAATGAGCTTTTTGTTCTGCTGAATGAGGAGTAAGAATTGGTCTTTATCGGCCTGCGATTTCATTGGGTGATTTCTTTTATACCATTATTCGCAGGGAGGGGAGAAAAATCACATGAGGAGGAGAAAATTTATTCGTTAACAACGAGCGTCATTAACCGTATACTCCACTTTTCACCTGTTTTAGAGTACAGGCTGAAGGTATACGCGTCGTCCCATTTACTCTTAGCATAATAAATGAATTCGCCGAAGTAGGGTTCAATATTCAAAAGTTCTTGCTCTTTTATCAATTCTCCATTTATATCTTCTATACGTGCAGTTGCCTTAAAATAGTGCAAATCCCAGTCGCAGTAAATCGCCCCATACCAATTCCGTTGCGGCGACCGATAAGTCTTGTCTCTCAATTTAAACTTATATTCCAAATTATTTTCCAGGCATAATTCATAAGCCCTGACCAACGGCTCCTTATCCCATAGATAATGGTCACAAAGAAAAAGCATACCATCGTGCAACAGATTAACTAATGCCGTCTTTTTTTTTGTGCTGCTTGAACCAAGAAAGTTAGCGACATCTAAATACTTATCGATTCCTACAACAGTTAAACATGTGTTGTCTAAGGCAAAATCTTTATATTTCATAACGGGGTCGTCATTAACCCTTATCGTTATTTTGGCAAAAGGACCTGTGTCATACGCGCCCAAATAGCGCCAATATTGTTCCTGAATACACCAAGTCTGCGGATTGAAAATAGATTGATATTGGTGTTGATAAGCTGTAAAAATTGCAATTTCTCTGAGTTTCATAAGAATTTTAATCCTTCTCAAACGTCCTCTTCACCAAAAATCCCGACATGGCACTCATCCCCCCTATTAAACCGCCAATCAAAACCGTTACCAGCAGTAACAGTAACCAATGCGGTAATTGAAACAGGTGCGCAACGCGCGTTGCCAGGATGTTCTCGTTCGGCAAGCTTTTCAGCAGGGCCAATGCCAGCCAGGCCAATGCCAATGCGCCAAAACCCGACCAAAAGGCATGACCGGATGCTTTGCCTAAAAATATTGCTGACGCAAATGCGAATATGCAGGCGACCCACCAGGGCAATATAAACCCGCTTATAAAGGACAAAAAAAGTATCAGTGCGAATAACATAGGTTTATTTGCTAAGGGTTAAGGTTGTTTTGATGCGGGGCGATTTTTCGGTTGGCGATTGCAGGTAGAGCAGTTCATTCAGCTTGCCGTCTTTCCAGGTTTGCAGCATATCATCATAATAAAAGCTGCCGGGGTTGCCGCTTTGTCCACCGGGTAATATACCGTAGCCTTTTACCTGCGGGCCTAATTGCACTACCATACGCCAGGATGGCCCGTGCCCGTCGATAAGCGCGTTTACCGTAGAACCCGCTCCACCGCTGGCAAAGTTGCCTGAGCCAAAGCCGGGCAGGTTAGCCAGGTGCCGCACCTCAAAGGGTTTTACTTTTCCCCATTGCCAGTTGCCGGGGTTACCATAATCTTTTACCAATTTATCTACCGTTACGTTAAAGCTACGGCTCAATACATCTGCCGCGCTCTCCTTGGTAGCCGTTTTTTTACTGTCGAACCACGTGGAGTTAGGGTCTTTCAGCAACAATTCCTCCGTCCTGTCCATCGATGGCCAGTTGAGCGGCATATCCTTATCAGAGAAATTATTTTGCCAGGTGTCCTGGTAAAAGTTACTCCACCAGTTGGTGAATATAGCTGCACCTTCCGAATCGGCTGCCAAAAACTTATCCCATTTTTTGAGGATGTTGAGGGCTGTTGTTTGGTTCTCATCCAGCTTACTGGCATCTATGTATTTCAGCATGGTTGGCAATATATCCTGCGCACGTATGCTGTAAGTGTCAGTCTGTAATATGCGCATGCTATCGGCCGTGGCTTTTTGCATGGCACCGAGGCGGTCGTTAATGCGCTTACCCCGTTCGTAAGGTGCAAACTGCCAGTTTATGTAATACGGGTAAGTGGGGTCGGTAGAGCTTTGGTTAGCCGAGCTTACGAAGCCGCGCGGCGGATTCTTCACCGTTGGGTTCTGTTCAAAGGGGATAAAGCCGTGCCAGTCGTTGGCCGGGTCGCCCCCATCCATCAGGAATTTACCCTGATCTTTATACTTCAAAGGCAGCTTGCCATTGGGGGTAATGGCGATATCGTTATCTACCGAAGCGAACACGAAGTTTTGGGCCGGCGCGCTGAAGTATTTCAAGGCTTCGCGATAGTCATTATAATTGCTTCCGCGATTAAGCAGGTAAAAGGTTTTGAACTCGTTGCTTTCGTCGTGTGCTATCCATTTAAGGGCGTTGCCTACGGGGATATTATCGTGCCCGCCCGCCATGCCGGCATTATCATAAACCACCGGGCCAAAGCGCGTGTAACGCACGGTATCAATGAGATCCCGCTGGCCTTTTATACTAATTTTTTCTATGCGGTAAGTAACTTTGTTCCACTGATTGTTGTACCAGTATTCGTTGCGGCTTTCGTCTTTAAATTTAAGCTGGTACCAGTCGAGTATATCGGCATCAACATTGGTTACGCCCCAGCTTATTTTTTGGTTATAGCCGATAACAATGCATGGCGCGCCAGGCAGCGATACCCCGTAAACATTTACACCCGGCGCCGATAACTGCATCTGGTACCATATGGATGGGAAAGTAAGATCCAAATGCGGGTCGTTAGCCAAAATGGGGTAGCCCGATGCCGTTTTGCTGCCGCTGATGGCCCAGTTATTACTGCCGATGCCTTCTACCCTTTCTTTCATCTTCATGCCCGTTAGCAGTTGCGCTTTAAAAGCCGCCGGTGGCGCAGGGATGGGCAAGGGTTTAAAATCCCACTTGGTACCTACCGGGATGATAGGGCTCTCGTGCATGGGGTAATCAGGGAATAAATCGTTGGTTATCTTCGCGCCAAACTTATTCAACACATTGGTCATGGCGAGTTCGTTGGTGCCACCGGCCAGCGTTTCCGACATCAGTTTCAACAGAAAGGCACAGTTAATGGGTTTCCATTCTTCTGGCGCGTAATCTAACAATTTAAATTCGATAGGGTAATTGCGTTTAGACAGTTGGTGCACGTAGCTGTTCACGCCCTCGGTATAGGCGTTGATAACCACGCGCATCACCGGGTCTTTCATCATGCCTTTGAGGGTATTTTCGGCACCATATACCATGCCCATGCGGCGGTGGTAACGGTCAACATCCAGCGCTTTTGCGCCCACCACTTCGGATAATCTACCCGATGCGCTGCGGGTTTGGATATCCATTTGCCAGAGGCGGTCGCGGGCAGTGATATAGCCCTGGGTGTAGTAAAGGTCATGGTCATTTTCAGCGAAAATATGCGGGATGCGGTTATCGTCGTATTGTATGGTTACCTTTCCGCTGAGGCCATTGAGCTTCAGTTCTTCAGCGGCATCTATGTTCTTGCTTTCGGCATTTTGCCAAAAGCCGGTAGCCGGGTTCAGGAACTTGCCTATGGGCGGTACGTCGCCAAATTTTGTTTGCATTGCCCAAATGAGGGCTATGGTAATGAGTACGGAAACCAGTGCCTTAAAAATTTTCATCGGGATGGGAATGGTGAAGCAAGATAGGGAAATGGGCGCGATTATGAGCGGAAAGATTTGCCAATTTTAGAAAGCTGCTGATTCAGCATTCCGGTCGGTTAAAACCGACGGCAATGAAGGTGCAATTAGCTATAGCATCGCAGTGAAATACGCAACTTCATTGCCTTCTCATTTATGAGACGGACGCTTGCATAAGTCCGGTCGGTTAAAACCGACGGCAATGAAGGTGCAATTAGCTATAGCATCGCAGTGAAATACGCAACTTCATTGCCTTCTCATTTATGAGACGGACGCTTGCATAAGTCCGGTCGGTTAAAACCGACGGCAATGAAGGTGCAATTGGCTATAGCATTGCAGTGAAATACGCAACTTCATTGCCTTCTCATTTATGAGACGGACGCTTGCATAAGTCCGGTCGGTTAAAACCGACGGCAATGAAGGTGCAAGGTTGGACATCGCATAATGACGTACGATTAAAACGAAGTCGTATCATGGTATTTCGATTTCCGTTTTTTATAATGCCTTTTGGCTTTCTTCGGCTTTGCATCTTTATTCGTAGCGCGTTGCGCTTTCCCCTCTTTACGGAACTCCCAGGGCGGGGTTGGATTGTTATCCTGCCAAAGGCCCAAATGGCCTTGCCGGGCTTGTTCCTCCAGCGATTGCAACTGCTCACTTTTTGAATAGGCACGATATTGCCAGGCATAACCATTTTTTACCAGGGCGTAGTTCACGTTGGTACCATCGGACAGTTCTACCTGTCCTACCGTGCGGCCATACCGGTCTTGAGTGTTGGCTATCAGCTTTACTTGTTTGCCAAAGCAAAGGTCAGATGTAAATTGCTTGGCCGCCTGGCCGAAGGCCTGGCTCTTTTCGGGGCAATCTACCTCGGCAAGGCGTACGGTAGTTTGGATATTATCGGGCGAAAGCAGCACCATGGTATCGCCATCTTTAACGCCAACTACTTTGTATATATAATCTTTGTTATCGGCTTCTTTGGGGTTATTGTTACAAGCGGTGGCTAGAATGACAAGGAAAAGGAGGAGGTATCTTTTAAACATGGGCGTAAACATCGTAAAATTATTTTTTAACCACAGGACTCAGAGAAGCCACAGAGATTTGCAATGGTTATTATTGTCAGAACTCCAATTTTAAGAATTAACGAATTTAACAGAATTAGAATACGGTCCATCATTCTGTCAATTCAAAAAATTCCATAAAATTCGAGTTTCAGACAAATGTGTTGGCGATTGGGGCGGATACCGGCCTTGTGCCGTATTAGCGGAAAGCGCGAGCCGTATAGGATCCGGGGATGCCCAATTGTATCCAGTTAGCGCCTCCTTCGTAAGGGGCCTCTACAATGAGGGTGAAACCCATTTTCAGATAAAACTCCCTGGCAGCCTGTTGGTTAGTTACGGGAATGGAGATAATCTCGATGCCTTTCATGATGCTTTTAGCTTTTGGTTATTGCATCATAAAAGTATAAATAAAAACAAACATGCTACCCTGCAATCGGCAGTAAAACAATGTGTAATTATTTATCCTACTTATTAACAACCAAAAGCTAACTTAGCGGTTTAATATCACTATGAGCACTATAAAAGCCTGCATATTCGACCTCGACGGCGTTATCGTTGATACTGCCGTTTACCATTATAAAGCCTGGAAACGCCTGGCCAACGAGATGGGTTTTGATTTTACCGAACACCAAAACGAACAGTTGAAGGGCGTAAGCCGCATGGCATCGCTGGACCTGGTGCTGGGCTGGGGCAACGTTACCGACGCCACCGATGCCGAGAAGGAAGAAATGGCTACCCGCAAAAACACCTGGTACACCGAGATGATTAACCTGATGACGCCCGACGAGATACTCTCCGGCGCACAGGAGTTTGTGGAAAGCTGCCGCAACGCCGGTATTAAAACAGCTATCGGTTCGGCAAGTAAAAATACGCCTATTATACTGGCCAAACTGCAATTGACCCCATTATTTGATGCCATAGTAGATGGCAACAGCGTAAGCAAAGCCAAACCCGACCCGGAAGTATTCCTGAAAGGTGCCGAAGCGCTGGGCGTATCCCCTGCCGATTGCGTAGTATTTGAAGATGCCGTGGCAGGCGTAGAAGCCGCGAAAAACGCAGGCATGAAAGCAGTGGGAATAGGTTCGCCCAAACTGCTCAGCGAAGCTGATGTAGTGGTAAACGGTTTGGACAAGGTTACTTTGGAAATGTTGGAGACGTTGTAAAGGTTAGAAGGGTTGGAGAAGTTAGAAAGGTTGGAAAAGTTATGACCCTAGCCGTTACTTTTTTCTATGGTTTAGATTCCTCATCTGAACTCCCGCAAAAAATCTATTTTTACTCAATGAAATTTAAGCTGCTGGTTCTCCTGCTGATGCTCTCCCCTCGTTTGTTTGCTCAAAAGACTGAGCCGCAAATTATCATTACACCGCTTACCAAAAACTACTACGTAGTAACCTCGCATGGATACCCCGATAAGGATAGCGAACCATACCCTGCTAATAGCTTGTTTGTGGTGACCGATGCCGGTATCGTGTTGATAGATACGCCCTGGGGCGAAGCGCAAACGCAGCAGTTGATTGATACGGTTGAAAAAACTTACCATAAAAAGATAGTGCTGTGCATCGCCACCCACTTTCATGATGATAAGGTGATTGGTTTCGACATACTGAAGAAGGCAGGCACCAAAACCTACAGCAGCACGCTAACCTATCAACTTGCCAAAAAGGAGCACAATAAACTACCCGAATTTACCTTCGGCCACGATACTACTTTTACGATAGGCAGCCTAACCCTAAAGACCTACTTCCCCGGCGAAGGGCACACTAAAGATAATATTGTGGTATGGTTCCCCAACGACCTGGTATTGGTTGGCGGATGCCTCGTGAAAAGTCTCGACACCGATAGCGAAGGTTTCATTGGTGATGCTAACCTTAAAAACTGGTCGACCGCAATAGAAAACGTGATTAAATATTACGGGCACGCCAAATACATTATCCCCGGCCACCTGGGGTGGCAAGGGGGCGTTGAGCAGTTGAGCCATACCATGGATGTAGTGAAGTAGATTTTCACGCAATCGCAAAGCGTAGTCTCCTTACAAATTTGCTCTGCTTGCCGATGATTATTAACGTATTTTTTGTTTTTCAAAGGAGTTAATGAGCTCCCTTTGGTCGGTTACCCTCGTGCCCCCAAACGCACTTTCCCCTCGCCGTTCCTCGCAAGGATGATGTAGAGAAGCATATCGATGCCCTTGCCTTGCGGCTCTGTATGCCGATGATTGCCACATCGCCCCACCTCACTTTACCCCACGCCGCTCCTTATAATGACGATGTGGTGAGTTGCGGTGAGCTAGTAGCGGCCATGTTGTCTACTTCACCGTATAAGTCACTTTGTTCACTCCCGCTCCCGTAATCTTTAAGGATTTCCAGTTGGCAGGCAGCTTGCTTTTTATTTGCACGATGCCCGTTGGCGTAATATCCAAACCGCCGAAACCCATCAGCATAGCCTGTATGATACCTCCGGCTCCTGTTGCAAAGTATGGGTTGGTGCCGCCCTTGGTTTCTGCAATCACGCGGAACGGAGGGTTAAGGTTGGGCTCATACGCTTCTTTAAACCAATGGTAGGCTTTATCGCCGTTGCCGATTCGTGCATACAATAGCGCAAATACGCCCTGTGTCATGGCCGGGGTGCCTTCGTTGGGTACGCGGGTTTCGTAATACTCCAGGTCCCTTTTGATTTGGGCTGGGTCGGTAATGGTTTTGAGCGGGTAAGCCAGCAGGTTTACGTCGGCCTGTTTAATGCCCTCGCCCTTGTAGGTGGCAAACTCAGCCGTTACGCCGTTATCCATTTTAAGGATAGGGATGTTATTGGCTACATTCATCCAATCGGGGTTGGCGGTAAGGCCCAATATTTTGGCAGCGGCGGTTGCGTTTTTCAGATTAACCTGTGCGGCAGCGTTGGTAAATGCATTGTTATCGATATTCTCTGCCCATTCATCGGCAGCAACCACGTTCTTAATATCGTAATGCCCGGGGCCGTTTCGTTCCACGCGGCTAGCCCAAAAATCGGCAGTTGCAGATAGTATCGGCCAGCCTTTCTCGCGCAGCCACTCTTTATCCTGTGTAACGCAGTAATAGTTCCAGGCAGCGTTGGCTACATCTGCAGTAATATGGTGCTCAAATGGGCCGCTCAATGCCCAAACGGGGGTTTCTTCTACCCCGCTATCCGCACTTTCCCAAGGGAACATCGCCCCCTTGTAACCATGCGAAAAAGCATTCTTGCGGGCGGCTTCCAACCGCTCGAAACGATATTCTACCATCGATTTGGCAATTTCCGGGTGCAGCACCAACATGGCGGGGTACATCCACAAATCCGTATCCCAAAAAACGTGGCCATTATAGCCTAAACCAGATAAACCCATCGGCGATGGCGACAGCGCCGTCCCCTCGCGCGAAAACGAGTATAAATGATAAAGCATGCTGTGTACATCTTGTTGTGCCTGGGCATCACCTTCTATCTGTATATCGCTTTCCCAAATTTTATCCCATGCCTGGTTGTGGAATTTGATGAGCCTATCCTTACCTTCAAGCAGGGCAAAAATGGTCAGGCGCTCGGCCTCATTCAGCGGGTCGGGGTGGTGGGCAGAAGTAATAGACGAGCCTGTTACCCCGTATGAATATGTTTGCCCGGCGGTTAGCTGATGGCTGAATTTCATCAGGTGCATATTATTGTCCCACATTTCGTGTATCACGCGTGGCTCCTGTCCATGCGGCTCGTTGAATAAAAACGATGTTGATGCGCAAAGCTGCAGCTTACCCGTTGGGCTTTTGGCGGTAGAGGTGAGCAGGCTGATCGTTACGTGCGGCCGGTCGATCTCATTGTAATAATTCTCTACCTGTTTCAAAGCATCGGGTGCCTCCATTACGCTCGCAGCGGTAATACTAATTGCTTTTTTGGCGGTTACGCTTACATCCATCAATACGGTATAAGGCAGTTGCCTCAGCGAATAATAGGTGTATTTGATGCTTGCGTTATCGCCGTAATCAAAAGTGGTGGTCATGGCGGCGTGTTGCATATCCAGCTCCTGCTTAAAATTGCTCACCATTTTGGCATCCAGGCGGCGGCCATCCACCTCCAGGTACATATTGAGCAGGTTAAAGCTGTTCAAAAAATTGCTTACCCGGCCACGGCCATACAAATCGTAAGCACCGGCCAATACCACGTTCTTCACCTTGAAAGGCTCGGGCGAGGACACGATACCGATCATACCGTTGGCTACCGTAATGCCGTAATAATTGGCTGGGTCTATCTTATCGGCTTTGATAACCCATGGGTTTTGCGCCATCAGGTTTACCGATGCTGAAAGGCCCATCAGCAAGCAAAACAGTTTAATCCTTCTCATAAAATTTTACTATTTAATCTTCAACTGCAATTTTTTGTTCACCAGATCGCCAATTTTTTGCCCCAGCTTATTACCTTCTGTACAGGCTATTTTGTAGTGAATGCCACCATATACGCGCGACATGGCTGCCTCCTGTGCGGCAGCGCGGAAGGAAGTAAACTTTCGCGGGTCGATACCGAATTCCGATTCTGAAGAATCTGTATAAGCGATGTTATCGCCAAAGGCCTGTGTTAAAACTTCAGCTGCAGCAGCCGAGATTACCGCGTGGCCACTAATATATTCGGGGAATGGCGGTGTTTGGATATAAGGGCGCCAGTCGGGGTTTACCAGTTTAGTGATAACGGTTTCGGGCCGAACGCTGTTAGCCTTATATTTTATATCCCAGCAACTGATAAATGCATCAAATAGCGCAATAGAGGTTTCGGTATAAGCGGCAACGGTTGTGCCAAAATCAGCCTTCTTCATGGCAGAACCCACCCCGGCAATATTCATCCAGTGCCCGCCCGGCGAGAACTTTTTGGTACCAAAAGATGCATGCCCTATTACATTAAGCTTAAAAGCGTTATCGTCCCAAAAATCGGCCATGTGCTTTTGTTCGGTAGTAAGGCTATCTACCATACCCTTAACCTGCATTACATTTTTATAAAATACGCTGTTTTTATCGGTCATATTGTAAGCAGGCGGCTGTGGTGCCGGTATTTGCGCTGCCGAATCCAATACCATTGGGCGTATTTCGCCCCAATGCGGCTCCAGGGCCTGTGCGTACATAGGTGGCGTAGGTATCCACCGGCCATCTATGCGTTTTACGGTATATTTACTCGCCGACCTGGTTTGCGCATAATTATCTTTCTTGCTCCATTTTAGGATATATTTAGCCACGGTATCGGCGTACGCCACGGTATTATCGAACACGCCAGACGGCATGCCGGCATCTTTTGCCTTCTGCTTCAGGCTGTCGATATAAATTTCCATGCTGCCCTCAGGAAAGGTAACGGCGTTGCCTACTGTGCAAAACGCTAGCATAGAGGCAAACTGAAAGTCAACTTCGGCATCTTTTGGCGGTGCGGGTGAAACAGGCAGGTGCTTTATCTGACCAGATAAGCTGCGGAAATGCTTTGGGTCGCCGGCTGCTATTACCTGGTAAGCGGCAATATTGGCGTACACATAGTTGCGCGATGCGATAACCGGCGGGAAATTATTCTCGAGAACGATGTCGTTAAGTTTCTTTACCGTAGTGCGGTACAGTTCGGGATCATGGGTAACTTTTTGATAATCAGCCTTCTTGCAGGAAGAAAAAATCAGGGCTACACCTGCAAGCAAAATCAGGAAACGGTTCATAATGATGTATTGGTTTAAGAAAAAACGCCCGGGCTATTGATGCCGGGCAGGTATTGGTTTTTCTTTGTTTAAAGGCTAATATAGGGGTTTTTATACTAATTGGCAGGCATAAAATTGTTTGATTTTAACACCTTGAATTAGTTACTTTTGCAATGCATTACGCAGCTCTGCGTGGTGTTTTTTATTTGTTATTTATCCGTTTTATGAAGAAACCTGCTCTTTTAGTATTAGGTGCGTTGCTATTGGCCTTCATTAGCTTATATTTTATTATCCCGCAATATATTACCGCTACCAGCACGGTTACGGTAGATGCCGTGGATGGCAATGTATTTAAATTCCTGGTGAAAAAAGAAGCATGGCCGAAGTGGTGGCCCGGTGAACATATGGCATCAGACAGTAATCTCTTTGCTTTCGACGGTAGGCTGTACACGATCAAAAAAGATGCAAACAGTTATATAGAGGTAACTATCAACACAGACAAGGTGGAACTGGAAGGTAAAATAAACTACCTGGCAATAGATGATGCATCTACAAAAATTACCTGGGAAGCCGTTAAGCAAAGCAGCCTTAACCCCTTTACCAGGGTAGCCGAATTTATGCACATCAAATCTGAACAGAATGATATGGATAGCATCCTGAATGCATTTAAGGAGTTTATACAAAAAGACGCAAACGTTTATGGGCTGCCGATAAAGATAGATAAAGTAAAAGACGGCATCATGCTGGCTACCAATACCGTTAGTACCACCCTGCCCACTATGGAAACCGTTTACGCCATGGCTGCCGACCTGCGTAAACAAATAGCCGCTCAAAACGCTGCAGAAACTAACAAACCCATGCTTAACGTTACCAAAGCCGATGATACTGAATACCACATAATGGTGGCCATACCTATCAATAAGGTGATTACACCTGCGGCAAATTCGGTGATTAATAAAATGGTAGTGGGAGGCAATATTATGGCTACCGAGGTGAAGGGCGGACGCAACACCATCGATAATGCCTTTTCGCAGATGAGGGCTTTTCAAAAAGACTATAAACTTACCCCTGTAGCCATGCCCTTTGAGCTAATGGTAACCGACAGGACAGCACAGCCCGATACCGCAAAATGGGTAACTAAACTTTACTGGCCTATCCTTTAATTTTATTTGCTTATCAGCAGCAGTTTACCCTCGTATGTAACTACCACGTAGCTATCGCCTGCAGCGGTCTTAATCAATTGCGGCGTGGTCATTTCCTGGAAATTGAACAGTGGGTTCACCCAATACTCCGGCATCGAAAGTTGCCTGGTTTGCTTATTGTAATGCATGGTTACCAGGCCCAGCGCATCGTACTTACCCTCGTAGGGTACTACTCCCCAAAAGTTGCCGTTAAGTAATACATCGCCCTGCTTATTGTTTAGTGCCGTTACCGAGCGTATAGGCGCTTGCTGATACATGTATGGCAAGTCGGCAGCTACCGTTGCGTGCAACACATCGCTAATAAAAATACTTTTAAACTCGTTCACTACCAGGCGCTTGTTCTGATTAAGCTGATCGCCAAAGATATCGTCGGTGGTTTTATCTGCCATCTTCTGAAAGCTCAGAAATTCCTTTTTCAAATAGGGTAGCTCCTGTTCCAGATCGTTTTTAGGGCGGAAAGGGTAATACTTGCCTTTGTAAGGATATGAAAGGATGAGGTCGTTCTTGCCATCATTATCCAAATCGGTATTGTAGGCATAAAGTGGTTCCTTAGCCGATACGTTGTATTTGCTGTTTTCTCCCCAGTTGCCGGCTATCAGGTCGGCTTTACCGTCGCCATCTACATCAGTAACGGCAGCACTCTGCCACCAGCCTTTTGCATCGTCCAACAACGGGCTGCTGAATTTCATCAGCTTTTTACCTTTTTTTAGAAAAATCTGCACCGGGTTCCATTCCGATGCAACGAGCAGATCTTCCGCGCCGTCGCCATCGATATCCTTCGCGGTTATCTCAGTGATGTAATTCAGCATGGTAATTTCGGTATATGCCTTTGGCGATGCCAATTCAAATTTACCATCGCCTTTATTGAGCAATATGGTGGATTGGGCCGACATGGTATAATCAATGAAAGATACACCCGCGCTCAGGAAGATATCCTTTCTACCGTCGCCGTCAAAATCATAAAAAAGTATCTTTGATGCCAATTGCACGGGCTGCGGAATGGCCTTGTACTCGAATTGATAGTTGCCTTTGTTAATGTATAAGCGCACCGGCTGTCGCTTGTCCTCCTGTAAAAGTGGATGGTTGGCCGTAGTTACCAGTAAATCGGGCAGGCCATCGTTATTTACATCTGCCCATTGTGCACCGGTATCACCATAATTTTTAAATGCAGCAAAGGCAGCAACATCAATTTTGGTAAAACCACCTGCTTTGTTGCCTGCTAAAATATATTTATCGTCGCCGGCCATACCGCCTACGTAAATATCGTCGAGGCCGTCTTTGTTTACATCAGCCACAGCTACCGGAGGGGTGTGCGGCAAATAGGTATGCGGCAACAGGTTATAATAGTTAAAATCGGGCGTTTCGTTTTGCAACAGGGTGGCCAGTATGCTTGCTTTTACCGATATTGAGCTGAACTGGGCATTTTGTTTAGTATAGTTTGTTATCAGGCCAACCATATCCGTAGTTTGCTGCGTTTGGCTTTTATTGTAGGTAATCAGCGTTTTTCTGTTCGGGCTGAAGCTTTTGATAACCTGGTAGGAGTTATCCGGCCAAACCACCATTAGTTCCGCTGGATTATCGCCGGGCAGGAAAGTAAACGTAAGGTTATTGTTTTGTGTGCTTTCGTAAGCCGTGCTGGTTTGTATCTCCTGGTGATCAACCTCGTTGTTGGAACGCAGAAAGAATTTAGTACCAATACCATCGGGATTAAGCGCGGTGTATTTTACACTGAAATTAAGATAAACAGGCTTGGCATCCTTAGCATTCTCCATCGTCATGTTTTGATAGACAGAGGCCGGGGCATCCATATTATTGGTCACCATATCCAAGTCACCATCGTTGTCCAGGTCAATAGACACCGCACCAGCCGAAACGGTGGTATCGCGCATGTCGTTTCCTTCGGATATATCGGTAAACTTCAGTTTTTCACCTGCATGGTACAGGTAGTTGTGCACCTGCCCATCGGGCATTAGGTTTATTTTTTCCTTATCGAAGAAACGGCTGGTCTTGAAATCCTTAACCACATCTGGGTCGCCCAGATATTTCAGGTAATCCATATCATTCAGCCGCTTTTTGATGCCGTTGCTAAAGAAAATATCCTTACGCCCGTCCATATCAAAATCCTGCACCAGTGGCGACCAGGTCCAGTCCGTGGCCGACATGCCCGCATACAGGCTCACATCTACAAACTTACTACCGTTGCCCACGTTCAGCTGCAGGCTGTTTTTTGAATATTGATAATAATACCCTGCGTTCACCTCCTGGTTGTAGATATCCAGCGGCTCGTCGTTTATGGTTGATTTGAGTGCCTTGATATCCTCCGGAAGCATATCTGTGCTAATTACGTCCAGGTGACCATCTTTATTGATATCGGTTAGTGCATTCCCCATAGAAAACAGACTGGTATGCCCGAATGCATTCTTCATTTCCTCTTTAAAGGTGCCGTCTTTTTGGTTTACGTAATAGTAATCCTGTTCAAAAAAATCATTGCTTACGTATATGTCGTCCCAGCCATCGTTGTTCAGGTCGCCAACGCTTAGGCCAAGCCCATACCCTATCGGTGCCGAATAAATGCCCGAGCCTTGGGTTACATCGGTAAATTTACCGTTATCGTTGCGGAAAAGATGGTCGCCTGCATCATGGCTATACTTAAAGCGCTGGGTAGAATCACCGTACGTATCTGTACTGTGTACAGATGAAGTAAGCAGGAACATATCCAGGTCGCCATCTTTATCATAATCAAAAAAGCTAGCCTGGGTGGAGAAGCCCGAAAAGTCGAGGCCATATTTCGCTGCCGATTCGGTAAAGGTAAGATTGCCGTTGTTGATGTACAGCTGGTTTTTACCTTTGAAGCCCTTGTAATTGCTCACTACGCAAACGTAAATATCTTTTAAGCCGTCGCCGTTGATGTCTACAACCGTTACGCCGGTTTTCCAGTTACCGGTACCGGCAAGACCTGCTTTCTTAGTAATGTCTTCGAATTTAAGGTCGCCTTTATTCAGGTACAATTTGTTTTCGCCCTGGTTAGATGCAAAGTAAAGGTCCTGTAGTCCGTCGTTATTGAAATCGGCTGCGGCAAGGCCCGCACCGTTATAGAAGTACAGGTAATCCAGGATATTTACCGAATCGGTTACCACGTTACGGTTTACGAAATCCAGACCACTCTCATCGGCAGGCACCAGTTTAAAAATGCCGTCCCCCACTCTTTTCGATCTGCAAGAATAGAAAAAAGCAATCAAAGCAAGCACCACACAGCAAATTACTACTGTGGACCGAAGAACTATAGGGCGCGTATTGGGTATGGCTTTTTTACGCTTGGCTTTTTTCATTTTATAGATATTCCAGTTTTACCTGCGTAATTTATAGGCTTTTAGCTTATCATCGTTCAGGCCAAATAAAAAGTATTGCTCTCCGCCGGCATTCTTTATCATCAACGAGGACCGCACCTGGCCCGACAAATCCATCCCGCTTTGCGACGGCAAAATATACGTAAATCCGCTTTTACCATACTTATAAATTTGGCCACGGCTGGCATCTAACCGGCCTACTTCGGGCTTAAAGCCATAAAAATTACCGCCTAATATAATCGACGGGATACCGCTGCCATCAATATCCTCGCAAAGGATGGTGCTTACGTTGGATAGTTGCGCATTATAAGGCAATGCCTTCGCCACAAACTTGCCTCCCTCGTTTATAAACACCGCCGAAGCCATGTAATTCATTTCATGCGTTTCGGCTCCTTCTAATTGTTCGTCGGGAAATACCTCGCTGAAAGGCTTGCCCGCGTAATCGTTGTATTTAAGGTACTTCTTTTTGAGGATAGGCATTTGGCCAACCAAATCAGGCTTCATGTGGAACACGTAAGGGATATGGTCGCTTTTGTACATAGAGGTTACGCACTCTTTGGTTCCATTCTTATCGAAATCCTTCACATAAATCTTCATAGGTTCTTCAAACGATGCCTTGAATTTGATATTGAGACCAATGTTGCCGGCTACAATATCGGGCTTGCCATCGCCATTAACATCGGCAATCTGCAATGCGCTCCACCAGCCTTTGTAGTTATCCAGTTGCTTATCATGGGTAAATTTGCCCTTGTTGTTCAGGTATATCTCAATCCCCATCCAATTGCCCGCAATAACGAGATCAGGATAGCCATTACCGTCTATATCCGCCCATTGAGCGGATGTTACCATCCCCGGTTTAGCATCAGCACCGAGCACTTGTGCAGATACATCGGTAAAGTGCCCGTCGCCATTGTTGTGAAACACGTAAGATCGTGGCGATGCACCGTAAGTGCCGGGCACGCTCCTGCCGCCAATGAATAAATCGAGGTGGCCGTCTTTATCGTAATCGCAAGCCATCACTACCGATGCATTTACAGGTGCAGATAAACTTTTCTGTGGGTTGCGATGCAGGTTGCCTTTACCATCGTTCTCGTAAAAGCGCGGAAAATATATGGGGTTTTCGGGTTCATCTTCATTGCCGCCCACACCAATAATCAGGTCCTCGTCGCCATCGCCGTCAAAATCGCCAAAGGCTGCGCCTGCATTTTCCATGTAGCTCTGCTTGCCCAGGTCATCGGGGACGTATATTTTAAATTTGCCGTTTTTTTGTTGCAGGTAGATGGATGCCGGGCTATCCTTAGAACTGCCGAAGTAAAAATCGGCGAGGCCATCCTTATTTAAATCGCCCTTTGCCATATATGGGTTCTCGGTAGAGAGCATCTGTAGCATGAGTCGTTCGTTGTCGAAATCGATGAAACCATTCTCCATATGTGTGGGTATGGAATCAAACAGGGCTTTGGCGGTTTCGGTAAACAACGGCTTAACCGCTTTCCTACTGAAATCGTAAGCGCCTTTTGCATCCACGATGTTGTAGGTGTACGTATTGTTTGCCTTTACGTTTTTTGCCACCTGATATTTACCGCCGGGCCAGATAACCTGTACAGAATCTATCGAGGCTATCTTGCCGAGGCCGATGGTGATTAAATTTGGCGAAGTGCTGCTCTGGAAGCCGCGCGTAGGCTGCTGATAATAAATCAGGGCCTGCCCCTTACTGAATGTTTTGATAGTTGCCCCTACCCCAAACCGGTTCAGCTTATCGCCTTGCAGCTTTATTTGGATAAAGTTATTCTTCAGTACTTCCGCGTTATTTTTGTAGATAAACAGCGGGGAGTTAACATTATTCACGATAAGATCGTTATCGCCGTCGCCGTCCAAATCGCCGTAGGCTGCCCCGTTGCTGAATGATGGCTCGTCGAGGCCAAACTCTTTTGCTTTATTGGTAAAAGTGAGGTTATGGTTATTGGAAAATGCATAGTTGGAAAGTGGTGTCGAAACCATCTTGTCCGTAAAATCTTTATAATCAAATGATTTCTTTTGGGCAATTTTATCCATGTTCTCGCGATTACCCAAAAACTCGATGTAGTCCTGATCGGTAAGGTCTTTATATATGCCGTTAGATACAAAAATATCCTTCCAGCCGTCGTTGTCCATATCAAAAAATAGCGCGCCCCAGCTCCAGTCGGTGGCGGCAACTCCTGCATTAAAGGCCACTTCGGAAAATGTTCCGTCGCCGTTATTTAGCTGCAGGCAGTTTTGCATGTATTGGTTAAAATAACCATCGTGCTGTTTCAGCTTTATTACGTCGAAGGATTCGAATGAAGTCATCTTTTTCAGACGACTGTCGCCTTCGGGCAACATCTCGGTAGTAAAAATATCGAGGTTGCCGTCGTTGTTGATGTCGGCAATATCCGAGCCCATCGATGCCAGGCTCAGGTGGCCGGTCTCGGCTTGTATGTCTTCTTTAAAAGTGCCGTTCTTTTGGTTGATGTAAAGATAATCGCGTTCAAAAAAATCGTTGGATACGTAGATATCCGGATAGCCATCGTTATTCACGTCGGCTACCGATACGCCCAGGCCAAAGCCAATATCGCTACTGAATATATCTGCGCCTTTGGTTACGTTAGTAAAGTGGCCCCCATCATTACGGTAAAGGCGTGCGCCGCCCAGTTCATCTATTACCGCCCGCAAATTCTTACTAAAATCAAAAGAACCTATGGGCCTGAAAGAGTTGTTGAGCACAAAGCAATCCAGGTCGCCGTCGTTATCATAATCAAAAAATATGGCCTGGGTAGATAATCCGTTATCCACCAGGCCATACCTTTCGGCTTCTTCTTTAAAAGTGCCGTTGTGTTGGTTTATAAAAAGTTCATTTCCTTTCCTATCAATGATATTGCCGCTGTGGCAAACGTATATATCCAGCCAACCATCTCCGTTTATATCAACCATGGTTACGCCGGTGCTCCAGTATTTGGTTCCTTTTACACCCGCCTTGTCGGTAATATCTTCAAACTTCCAGTTGCCCTTGTTGAGGTATAGCTGGTTGCCACCCTGGTTAGAGGTGAGGTACACATCGTTAAGCCCATCGTTATTAATATCGCCTACGGCCACGCCGCCACCGTTGTAGTAATTGCGGAAGGTGAACACATTGGTACGGTCTTGCTCGTTTAGTTTGTTGGTAAAGTTTATGCCTACAGCGCTATTATCCTGCAAACAAAACAGTGGATTGTCAACGCCCGTTTTGTCGCAGGATACCAGTAAAATAGAAGCAATAGCGATTAGGAGAAAGGGCTTTTTTATAAACATTATACGTTTAGAAAAAACAAACGTAGCGAATTACTTCGCTACGTTCAAATCAAATATAAAACTGAAAAATGTTCCTTTATTTAGTAACCCGCGTTCTGTTTCAGGTTAGGGTTGGTATCAACCGCACGCTGAGGGATTGGGTAAAGCGTTTTTGTTTTATCAGTTGCCAATGGGCGCTGATCAACCGGATCGTTGAATTTTTCGAAACGGATCAGGTCATTCCTTCTCCAGCCTTCGTAGTAAAGCTCGCGGCCACGTTCTGCCAGCATTGTGGCTGCATCAACGCTTGCCAGGGTGCTTGCACCACGAGGGGTACGTACCGCGTTAACAATGCTTACTGCAGTTTGACCAAGCGGATCTGTACCGCCACGCATAATTGCTTCAGCTTTCATTAATAAAACATCGGCGTAACGCAAGAAAACATAGTCGTTATCCTCGCTGTTATCAGGCACTGTACCATCTGCATTAGGATGCGGAAAGTATTTGAACACCCTAATACCCTGTGCTTCTGTAGAGAAGTTAATATTTACATCTTCTGTAAAGATGAGTGGTTTACCGCCACGTTGTTTCAAGGCAACACCGCCTGGGCCGTATTGCTGCCCTACTGCAAAACCTGCCCTTAAGCCAACTTTATCAGTCAAGCCAGGGTAAGCAACACCACGGCGCTCGTCAGATGCCTCAAATGATTTGTAGAAATCGGCAAGGGTAGTGAAACCGTTCCAGCCATCTGGTGTCTGGTTGTAGTGTAAACCCATTTTCCAACGGTTTTTTGCGTTACCTGTTTGGCGTGCAGTTGTGTTGTACAAACCAAAGATATTACCGTGAGACTGGTCTGAGTTATCCCATGCAAAATCCTGGAAGTATTTACCGGCCGGCTCTAATGTGTAACCTGCAGCAGTAACCGCGTTAGCATACTCGATAACTTTATCCATATCTGCTTTAGCAAATGTGAATGGGCCACCCACTGTAGCAGCTGTATAAACTGCTTTGTTAAGGTAAACTTTGGCTAATAAAGCTTCAGCGGCTGCCTTGCTGGCAACACCAATGTTAGCTGCAGCACCTAATTTAGATTCTGCAAACTCCAGATCCTTAATAATGAAGGCAGTAGCTTCTGCTCGGTTCATTACTGTTGGCACAGAAGAGTTTGGAGCATCAGGATCGCGGAATGGCTGCTGGCCGTACAAGTCAACTATTTGGAACATAAAGTAAGCGCGGCAAAAACTTGCTTCTGCTTTGATCTGATCAGATGTTGCCCTGGTAATTACCTGAGTTGCACGGAACACACCAATATTTAATTGGTCCCAGGTATCGTTAACCTGGTTGTGCGATGGAGTCCAGGTGTGGGTGTGCAGCTTGCGCCATGTTCCAAAGTCTCCCCAGTCGGTACCACGGGTTGGGCCCATCATCTCATCTGTAGAATGTTCTTGCAGAGCATAAGTGTTTGCCTGATCTGCCTGACCATTTAATTGTGAATAAACACCATTCAAATCCGCCGCACTTGATGCTCCCCCAGCGTCTACGGATTTAGACCCGTAAACAGTTTCGTTTAATTTTGCACAACCTGTAGCGGCCAAAAGCGCCATACCACAAAGTGTTGCTTTCAATGTTATTTTTTTCATGCTCATATTTTTTTTAGAAACTCGCGTTTAAACCTAATGTGAATGTACGTGCGCTTGGGTAAGAAGTATAATCTATACCGCGTGATGGCACGCCGTTTCTTTCTTTGTTGGTATTAATTTCCGGATCAAGACCGCTGTAACCAGTAATCAATAAAAGGTTTTGACCAGTTAACGATACACGCAGCGATTTGAAAGCACCATTTTTAACAGGGAAGGTGTAACCGATAACCGCATTTGATAATCTTAAGAAATCACCTTTCTCAACAAAACGGCTTGATACCTCGCCAGAGTTAAGTGCGTTCTCGTTAGTAGCAGCAATTTCTTTAGTTACGTTACGACCGCTTACCAGATTGCCTTTGTAGAAGAAAGCGTTTGCTGTGTTGTTATAGATATAAAAACCGGTTGATCCATTTACGAAGAAGCTGGCGTTCCAGTTTCCGTAAGTAAAACTGTTGTTAATACCGGCAAGGAAGGTGGGAAGCGGGCTGCCGTGTGGAGTTGCAGCATCGATACCGTTAGGATAGATACCGAAACCGTTTGCATCCAAGCCATTGTATTGTGACACATTGAAAGTGTACAGCGGATAGCCGTCGCCTATAAACTGTGCGTATGCACCAGATAAGCCTTGGCCATCAATGTTACCGGTGATTACGTTACGGTTACCGAAGTTCTCAACACGGTTCTTCACGAAAGTCATGTTGTAGTCGATATCCCAGGTAAAGCCTTTTGCGGTTGAATTTGTAACAGCAGCAAATTTTAAGCCTACTTCCACACCTGTGTTCCTTACGTTACCAGGCAAGTTAACCCAGTACCTTGTATCGGCAGCTGGTTGAGCCAAATCTTGTAAGAACAGCAGGTCTTTTTGCGATTTGTTGAAGTACTCAACAGTACCAGATAAACGACCTCTCAGCACGGTAAAATCGATACCTGCACCATAAGCGGTTTGGGTTTCCCATTTTAGATCTGGATTGGCAGCGTTCAAAGGAGAGCTTGAAGTACCGTAGTAGTTAAGCTGCTTCAGTTTCAACGAAGCGTAAGAAGGGTAATCCTGGTTACCTGTTTGACCATAGTTTAAGCGAAGGCTCAAATCATCGAAGATGCTTTTTGGAGCCCAGCTTTCGCTGCTGATACGCCATTTAGCTGCAACGGCCGGGAAAGTAGCGTATTGGTGGTTAGCACCAAAACGAGATGAACCGTCTCTCCTTACTGTACCAGTGATGATGTATTTGTCTTTGTAAGAGTAGTTAACACGCGCAAAGTACGATTGCAGTTTGTAGCTGCTACTATCGCCGATAGGATATGCTAAATGGTTAGCGAAACTACTGTAGTTTTTAAGAAAGTCTTTTGAATTTGCAGCACCCCAACCAATATCGTAACGATAAAAGTTTTTATATGTAGCATAGGAATAACCTACCAATGCTGTAATAGTGCTGTTAGGGGTTAGTTTTTTATCGTAATTTAAAGTATGTTCTGTAGTGGTGCTCCTTAACTCGTTGTGCTGCAATATACCACGGCCGTTACCTGTTGCAGAGGGAACAGTGAAATCCCTGATGCCCGAGTTATCGGTGAAACCAACGATTGTTGGATCGTAATAAGTTTGCCTTAACGAGTTGGCCCTATCAATACCGATGTTGCCTTTGTAAGACAAGCCTTCAATCAGCCTGATGGTCATGGTTAAGTTGTTCAGGTAACGGTTGATGTTATCTGTATCATCTATCTGGTTCAACAACGAAACCGGGTTACGGAAGCTGTTACCATTAGGGATACCGCTGGCAGAGTAACCATTTAAATTGAAATACCTGCCTTGTGCATCGTAAACCGGAATAGTAGGGTTAGTTTGCAGTGCAGCACCAATTAAGCTACCGTTGAAACCGGCGTTGTTGGTTACCGGAGCAAACCTGTCTTTAACGTTAGAGTACAAAGATTGCAAATCGAATTTCAACCTTTCGCCAAAGAACGATTGAGAAGCGTTTAAACGTGCGTTGAAACGCTTAAGATTGGTGTTTTTAACGATACCCTCTTGGTTATCGTAGTTGGTAGAGGCACGGTAGCTACCGGTGTTGCTTGCGCCACCGAAAGAAAGGTTATAGTTTTGAGAAACGGCAGTCCTCAAAATTTCTTTCTGCCAATCGGTATTGCCGCCGTAATCAACCGCAGCAGCATCAGCACCTACGCTTGCAACTGCTTTAAGGAAATCTTCGCGGCCAAGCAGATCGTAAGTTTTGGCAGCATTTGCAACGCTTGTGCTGGCACCAAATTGCAAACCAGCACCTTTACGGCCTTTTTTGGTTGTGATCAATACAACGCCGTTGGCACCACGTGAACCGTAGATAGCCGATGCAGACGCATCTTTCAATACAGAGATGTTTTCGATATCATTAGGGTTGATAAACGCCAATGGGTTACGTGCCGAAGCACCACCCGCGCCGCTATCAAAACCGCCCGAGGTACCGCCGTTATCCAAAGGCACACCATCCACTACATATAATGGGCTTGTACCAGAACGGATAGAGCTTGCACCACGGATGTTGATCGTAGCGCCTGCACCAGGCTCGCCGCTTGATGGAGTTACCTGTACACCAGCGATACGGCCCTGTAATAACTGCTCTGGCGTTGCGATAACGCCTTTGTTGAAGTCTTTAGGGCTTAAAGATGCTACCGAACCGGTTGCATCTTTAACGCGGGTACTACCGTAACCAATTACAACAACTTCGTTAAGCGCTTTGCTGGTAGATTCCAACGCAACTGCGATGAAAGATTTGCCATCAAGGTTAACGGTTTGCGATTGGTAACCGATGTAGTTGAAAGTAAGGGAGGTAGTGTTTGCCGGAACGGATAACCTGAAGGTACCGTCGACGTTGGTTTGGGTGCCGATACCATTGCCAGCACTCACGGAAACGCCTATCTGGGGCGAACCGTCTTTTTTGTCGGTTACTTTACCTGTAATTACTTTATTCTGAGCCAGTGCGGGCTGAATAAAGAAGCAGGTTAAAGCAAAAAAACATAATGTGAGTAAGTGTTTAAATTGCATAGTTTGTGGTTTAATTAAAATTGGTTATATAAAAGTTCTTGTACATGGTTCACTATTGATTATTAACCAGCCGCACAGAAAGCCTGCAGGACCGATTCCAAACAAAAACGTGCTTACACACGGGGATTCAAAAAAAAACTTAAAACGTTTAATAATTGGTAACGGCAATCCTAAAAGCTGCCTTGTGTCGTATCTCTTTTGAGCGGTTAACTTCTTAAAGAGTTTTACATCAATACAAAGATGTGTGTCTTACGCCTCAATCCCTACACATTTGAAGCATTTCTAAAAAAATATAGGTTTATTTATTATTAAGTACTTAAAAATCAAACATTTAATTACAAAATTACCACTAAAAATATAAGCGTTTTTTAGTGTTTTTAAAGCTCGGATTGTTAAAATAGTACCTCAAATAGTTTTTAAAATATCAAAAAAGCCCACTGCTGCTCTTTTATCTATTCAACAGAATCAACCGCTTTTATATCCATTATACGGTGCTCGAATTGCTCGGGGTTTTTAGACTTTGCTTTGATGCGCATCTTGTACACATAAATGGTGTTTACAGAATACTCCAGTATCTTGGCAATGGTTTCATTATCATTTATGCCCATCCTGATGAGGGCAAATATTCTAAGGTCGGTATTGAGCACCTCGTGTTCCTGGGGCCAAATCTGGTCTTTCTCGTCGAATTGCGAATTGAACACGGCAATAAAATTGGGGAATATCTTCAAAAAGATGTGATCGAAACTATGGTAAAGCACCTCCCGCTCTTTCTTTATATTGATATTATTGATTATCATCCTGATATCATCATACTTTTTGATAGATAGCTTGGTATCAACCGACATCTTCAACTTTTCAAGTTTGAGTATATACCCTGATATGATCTTAAAAAACTGCCCGATATATTCTTCCTTGATGTGCGCGTCTTCTATCAGTTTATAATTTACCTGCTTAAGCAGCACATTCTTATCCTCGATGATCCGCTCCTTGTGCCTCAGTTTGGCCAATTGCTTATAAATCATCACCAAAAACAATATTACAAGTGATGCCAGGGCGGTTATGGCCAGCAAGAACATCATTATCCTATCTTTTTCGCTTTCGCTGTGGTTAAGCTCCTCGGCGGCTACAAGGGGCAATATGGCACCTATTTGTATTTTGCGCTGGCGAGCACCGTAAAAATCTGCATCGACTTTGGCCAACTGTACAAAACTATAGGCATCTTTTACGTTCCCTACTTTATAAAGCTGCTCTGCAAGCGTAAAAAGGGCAACCGTTTCCTTGGTAGAGGACCTGATATCGGCAATGGCAGATTGTATCAGGAATGCTATACCCTCATCGCGCCGGTTGGAGTTGATGTAGCTTTGCCCCAGCGAGCAGGTTATCATGGCACGAAGGTGCATGGATATAGGTACGCCGGGCCCAACCAGTTTGCTCAATTCCTGCGATCCACTGTAGTTATCGTTAGAGCCAACATGCCGAAGGCCAGAGTAATAAATCCTATCTACCGATCCTTGCTTGCTCAGCGCTATGGCCGAATCGATATAAGCGTTGCTCGCGGCCAGGTAATCGGGCGAGAAGTATTTATCGCTATTGTATTTTGCCAGATCGCTGTTGCAGCGGTACATAATAAAATAGTACTCCACCTTCATGCTATCGTTAAGCAATTTTGGGTTCACGTGGCTCATACAGTCGAAGGTTTCTTTAAACATGCCCGAGGAGAGCAAAATAAAACCCAGCTTTATGCGGCTATAATACGCGCGCGACATATCGTTCATGCTCACGCTAAGGTCCTTTAGCTTATTTACATATACATAGGCCGAATCGTACTGGTAAGATTTGTACTCATCGTACAATTTAAGGCAAAGATCGTACTGCAGGGCATAATTAGTTGGCGAAATCTGCGATCTCCTTTGCATCAACTGACGGATACGAGCTTGCTTGGCACTTTCATAAGTGTCTTTTTTGGTTATCTCGGTTTTAAGCTGGTTCAGCAGCGCGTCATTATCTGCCGAAAACGCCGGAACAGAAAAAAGCAACGAGAAGAAAAACAGTAAAAATATCCTCATAAATTGGCATTGAGACGGGATTAAAGTTAATAACTAAAAATTAAACGTCGAACATGTACAGACGCATTTGGTGGTTTTTACTATAATGATGACTAATTTTAGTTTTTGTTAACGACTCGCTAACAGCCCTGCAATCAGGGCATGAGATTTTGATAATTTGAAGCAAGGAAGTGGGTGAACTAAACCTGAAAAGCCCGCAGCGTTTACCGCTGCGGGCTGGCTATTTATAAGATCAGTTTATATTTAGTAGCTTATTATAATTTGCTCAGATACATTCTTCAGCATCAAACTTTTAACTTTCTCGCCCTCTACCGGGTTTGATAAACCGGTAGGATCGAACCGCGAGATTGGCACCATTAGCGCACTAAAATCATCACCGGCTTTTGCGGTTTTGTTATTCAACTTAACAGGGCCGGCGCCAAAACCGTGCAAAATCAATTTTATATTGTTGAACTTGGATTTTGCCGAACCCTCGGGTTTAGCAAAGGTGATGGATTTCCTGGCGGCATCATAAGTGATGGCGCGTTTGTAAAAATCACCGTTCTCGTAGTTGTAGCTTTCGCCATCGTCTTCGTAATAAACAAATTTGTTGTTGATATCACCTTTGTAAACATGTACGAACAGGGTATCAGTAGGTTTATCGGCCGTAGTTTGTATCAGCGATTGCATCGGGATAATGCTGCTTTCTTTTACGTAAACCGGCAGCTTACTCATTCCTAATTCAATGTTCAATTTAGTATTGCCTTGCTGTACCTGGCCATTGTATAAATCGTACCATTTGCTGGCCGGGAAATAAGCCCTGCCTATAGAGGTTTGCCCATCAAACGGCAGCACTAAAAAGGCCTGGCCAAACATATACTGGTTTTCGTAGGTGCCGTTGTACACGTTTTCATCGTGCGTGTAATCTATTGCCAGCGAGCGCATCAGCGGCTTGCCATTTTCCTTAGCCTCGTAGAATGATGAATACAGGTAAGGTAGCAATTTATAACGCAGGTTAATGTAGTTACGGGTTATCTCCAAAACTTCTTCGCCGTAGGCCCAAGGCTCGGATGATTTGGTGTTGATTTGCGTGTGATTGCGCATGTAGGGGTTAAATGCACCAATCTGCATCCAGCGGGCATACAATTGCGGCGAAGCTCCACCTGTAAAACCGCCTACATCCATACCTGTATAAGGTACGCCGCTTAAGCCCAGGCTGTTCATAAGGCGAATGCCGGCAAGCATATGGCTGTCTTCAGCGCGATTATCGCCGGTCCACAAGGCGGCGTAGCGTTGTAAACCCGCATAACCTGAACGGGTTAGCACGAAGAGGCGTTTGTTGCCGCCCAATGCTGCGCGATAGCCTTCATAACTGCTGCGTATCATCTCAAGGCCATACACATTATGTACCTGCAGGTGCGATGCGCCCTTGCCCTCATAGTTAAAGAATATATTATCCGGTGCTTTTTGGCCCCAGGTGCTAAATTCGTTCATATCGTTCCAAATGCCGCTTACGCCATCTGCCGCATAGGTTTTTAATTCGCTTGCCCAAAACGCGCGCCCCTTAGGGTTGGTAAAATCGGGGAAGTTGCACCAGCCCGGCCAAACCTGCCCGGTGTAGTTTGTACTATCGGGATATTTTGCAAAGATATTCTGTGCCAGCCCGCGATCATACACGCCGTAGCCTTTTTCTTCTTTAACGCCCGGGTCTACTATCAGGGTAACTTTAAAGCCCATGTCCTTCAGCTTTTTGGTAAGCGCAGGTGGATCGGGAAAACGGCTTTTATCCCAGGTAAATACCTTATACTTATCCATGTAGTGGATATCCAATGTGATGCCATCAGCAGGTATCTTTTTCTCGCGCAAAGTGTTAGCAACGCGGTAAACTTCGGTATCAGGGTAATAGCTGTAGCGGTTTTGCTGATAGCCGAGACTCCACAGCGGCGGCATTTTTATACGCCCGGTAAGCGAAGTGTACGAGGTGATGATATCCGCAAGGTGCGAGTGATAGATGAAATAATAATTCATCTCCCCCCCCTTAGCCGCAAAAGACGAAAAGCGGTTATTGCTGGCGCCGAAGTTGAAATCAGACTGCCAGGTGTTATCCATAAATATACCGTACTGCACGTTGTGGTGTACGCCGATATAAAAAGGTATGGTGGAGTACAAAGGATCCTGCCCGGTAGAGTAGCCAAATACATCGCTGTTCCAGTTGGTGTAAGCATTGCCACGGCGGTCTAATGAGCCGGTTTTTTCACCGAGGCCAATAAAGTGCTCGCCATCCTGCATGTGTTTGTAGGTAGTAACGTTCTCGCTCACCCATGAGGTGGTTAAGCCGGTTTCGTCCTGGTTTATAACCTCGCCCGCAAGGGTGCTAAAAGTAATGGCGTAAGGGTTCTTTTTAATGTTTACCTGAAGCGAATCGGTAATGAGCTTTATCTCGCTATCGTTTTGCGTAAGCGATACTTTTGTCGTAACTGGTTTGGAGATAACTGCATATGAAAAATCGTCGGCAAGGGGCTGCTTATCCATGCGTACCCTTACGATGTTCGGGCTATAAACAACCAGCTTAATGAAGGCATTCTCGGTTTTAATATCAACTTCCTGGTTACTTACAGTTACCCCGGTAATTTTGCCCACCCTTTTCAACAGGGTTTGTGCGCCGGCAACATGGGTGCAGGCTGCGAAAATTACAGCAAGGGCAATACAACGATTAGCAATCTTCATTCTTTTGTTCAGCGAATATTTATAATGGTATGGGCAGCCTAAATCAGGCTGGTTTAAAATGATGCCTCGATATGGCGGAGCATCATTTTGGTTGGTTGAAATTATAACACATTTGCGGTATCGCGAACGGATATCAATTTTTGTGGATTTTTTATAAAGCAAAAACCCTATAATTACTAAAATTAGAGGGTTTTTGCCGCTTTTAGAGCCCTAAAATATAAGGTGAAATATAGATGGTTTCTATCTAAAAAAACCTTAGTAACTGGCCAGCACCATTACGTTATTACTGATAGGCCTTATTTTTTCGAGGCCATTTAAGAAGCCTAGGCCTACTACGAAGGTAAAGCCGGCAACTTTTCCGCCCATATCCTGTATCAGTTCACTGGCTGCGGTTACGGTGCCTCCGGTGGCCAAAAGGTCATCGTGGATGAGGATATGGTCGCCGGGTTTAAAGGCATCGGTATGCAATTCAATGGTGGCGGTACCGTATTCCAGTTCGTAAACTTTTTGCATTACAGTGTGAGGCAGTTTGCCCGCTTTGCGTACCGGTATAAAGGGCACACCTAAGCGGGTAGCCAGCGTTAAACCGAATAAAAACCCGCGGCTTTCCACACCGGCAATAGCATCTACCCGGGTATCTTTAAGGCCCGCAACAAAGGCATCCACTATGCTATCGCACAGGCTGGGGTCTTTCAAAATTGGCGTAATGTCTTTAAATACTATACCGGGCTTCGGGAAGTCGGGGATATCGCGGATAGCATCCTTTATTTGTTGCTGTATCATTCAAAGCTTAAATATGGCTCAATTTTACGCAAAATTCCTTCATCTATAATGGCAATATTGCGTAAATCTGCCATGGAAGCATAATTGCCGTGCTCCTTGCGGTACTCGATGATGGCGTTTACCTGTTTATAGTTTAGGTAAGGCATCAGCCGCAGCTTATCAAAGCTGATGGCATTGATGGGTATCTTGCGTATCCGCCGGGCATCAACCTTTAGCTGCCCGGCCATTTCGGCGTATTTTAACTCATCCAGCCCGTACACTTCTTTCACTTGCTCTTTGTTTACGAAACCGCCCAACCGTTCGCGGTAGTAGATAATCCGCTTAGCGTACGCAGGGCCAATGCCGCTTACCTGCGTAAGCCTTGCCGAATCGGCAGTGTTGAGTTCAATAACCAATACCGATTCTTTACGTGCGCTGATATCGATGTAGGGAGCAATAGCTTTGTAATTACTATCTGTGATGCCATAAACCTTTTTCAAATCCTCCGGTTTATAAAACCGCCCACCTTTTGCCCTATAATTTAGGATGATAGACACCTGCTTGTCGCTTATTCCCAACGCTTTCCATTTGGCAGCTGCCAAGGTATTGGGGTCGAATTTGGAAAGATTGGATGCTTTGGTCCGACCGGCATCCACCACTGCCTGGTACCCTGGGTTGGCTTTGTTCAGCTGCGCCGCCGCCTCATAGAACGCTTTACTATTAATTCTACTATCTTTGTGACACCATTGATAAACGTAGGGCGCAGCTAAAACCACAATTATCAAAATAACCAGCACAAGCATACCGTTCCATTCTTTTTTGGTGAGGGACAGATAGTTTTTAAGCTGCGCTTTCATATCATACAATTGCAAGCGTTAAAGTAATAATTTTACAACCATTTAATCCGCTAAACGAGGATGAAAGTTATAACCACCGAGGAATTTGCCAAAGCAACTAAACTGGACAAACTAAAGATGCCCGGCTTGGCCTCCCTGCTGATGGAACTGATGAAAATTAACCAGGTGAACGATCTGTTTGCCCAGGCCCAGCCCAAACAAGGCCCCGAATTTGTAGACGCTATTTTAAAAGGCTGCGGCATTGAGATAGACTTTGACGAGCGCGAACTAAAAAACATACCTAAGGATGGTGCTTTCATCGCCATTGCCAACCACCCCTACGGCGGCATAGAAGGTATGGTGCTGCTAAAGATACTTTGTATGGTACGGCCCGATGCCAAGCTGATGGCCAACTTCCTGCTGAAAAAGATACCCAACCTGGCCGATTACTTTGTTGCCGTGAACCCTTTCGAAAACGTGGAGCACTCCTCCAGCATTAGTGGTCTTAAAACCACGTTGGAACTACTGGCCAACGGTACACCGATAGGTATTTTCCCTGCGGGCGAGGTATCTACCTTTAAAATGGAGAAAAAAGAGGTTACCGACAGGCTTTGGCACCCTGTGGTGGGCAAAATCATCGCCAAATCTAAGGTACCTGTAGTGCCCATCTATTTCCATGGGAATAATGGCTTGCTATTCAACCTGCTCAGTTTAATACACCCGGCACTGCGTACCGCTAAGCTGCCATCAGAACTATTCAATAAACAGGGGCATACTATAAAGCTGCGTATTGGCAAACCCATTAAAATAACCGATATCCCCGATAATAACAACGGTGCTAAAGTATTGAACTACCTGCGGGCAAAAACTTATGCCCTGGGTGCAGGGCTTGATGAGGAGAAAAAAATCTTCAACCCGCGTAACCTGTTCAAGATAAAACGCCTGCCCGAAGCCATCGTACCCGAAATTGCGGCCGACAAATTAGAAGCCGAAATTGCCCCCCTGCGCGAACACTATAAGGTATGGACAGAGAAAAACTACGAGGTATTTATAACGCCAACTTCAGAAATACCCTGCACCATACGCGAAATTGGCCGCCTGCGCGAGATTACCTTCCGCGAGGTGGGTGAGGGCACAAACAAAGCTACAGACCTTGACGAGTACGACATTTACTATCACCACCTGTTTATATGGGATATGGAAGCCAAAATGATCGTAGGCGCTTACCGCATTGGTCTTGGCGACGAAATATTCTACAGCGTAGGTAAAAAAGGCTTCTACATCAATGAAATGTTTAAAATAAAAGAACAATTCAGCCCGGTGCTTAAGAAAAGCCTTGAACTTGGCCGCTCTTGGATACGCAAGGAATATCAGCAAAAACCACTTCCGCTGTTCCTGCTGTGGAAAGGTATCCTTAAATACCTATTAGATAACCCACGCTACCGCTATTTGATAGGCCCGGTAAGCATCAGCAATTCGTTCTCGCAGTTCTCCAAATCGCTTATCGTAGATTACATCAACCGTAACCATTTCGACCATGAACTGGCGCAATATGTAAAGCCACGCAAAAAATTCAAGGTAAACTTCGAGAATATTGATACCGACCTGCTGATGAGCACCGGCGACAGCTTTAAAGGGCTGGATAACCTAATATCCGAAGTGGAAACACATAACATGAAAGTGCCAGTATTGCTTCGCCAGTATATTCAGCTCAACGCCAAAATCATCAGCTTCAACATCGACCCTAAATTCTCCGATTGCCTGGATGGGTTTTTGGTTTTGGATCTGGAGAAGGTGCCGCAGGATATTTTGGAGAAATTGGGGAAGAATTTGTAAGCGAACCCTCTCCACCGCGTCATTGCGAGGAACGAAGCAATCTCCCGATTGGCAGAGCGAACTAAAAAGCGGTTAAGCAAGTGTAGAGATTGCTTCGTACCTCTCGAGGAAGCGGTGAAATAAATCTAAAATCTTATTTTGCAGAATGGTTTTTCAAAAGGGCGGTTGCGTTTACATTATGTCCAATAAGTATAATTCCGTTTTGTACACCGGTGTCACCTCGGAACTAATTAGCCGTATCTGGGATCATAAAAACAAAACTTACCCCAATAGTTTTACTGCCAAATACAATTGCACCAAGCTTGTCTACTATTGCTTTTATCCGCACATTGAGGAAGCCATCGCGGCGGAGAAGACAATTAAGGGTAGCAGTAAGGAATACAAAAGGCAGCTGGTTAAATCTATGAATCCGGATTGGAAGAATTTGTACGATGGGCTGTTGGAGGAATAGCAAAGCCGGATTATTATATTACCGTTATTGCGAGGTACGAAGCAATGTTTAAGTTATGCATAACAACAAAGCAAATCCTCTCTGCTTACGTAGAGATTGCTTCGTTCCTCGCAATGACGCGGTGGTGAGGTGAACTTAAAAACCCTTGTGGATGTCCTACGTAGAGATTGCTTCGTTCCTTATAATGACGTAGCCGTAAGTTATTGATAATCAATATGATTTTTTTACACATCATAACCATTTTTTTCAGGGTACCGCCTGATGGATCCTCGCAATGACGCGGTGGTTATTGGTATGTAATAAAATAGACAAATCCATCTTTTTAATACTTCCACCCCAATCTTTTAAACAAGCTGTACAGCACCCATATCGGGGTATTCAACACCAATTGCCCATCATCTTTAAATGATTGCTCATTAGCTTCCTTTTTACCGCCTAAATACTGGCCCAGCCAAGCTAGTGCCATGGTAAAAGTACAAACCCATATCATGGGCGGGCCGCCGGCTAGTTCGAGAGCCGCGAGGCGCGATACCCCATAGCTTAGTGCAAACAATACCAGCAGCATGGTATAAGATAGTATTGGCGAAAGTTTTAGCGTGTAATAAACGCAAAAAGCTATTAGAAACGAGCCCCAGTTGAACATGCCATTATAGGTGCCTAAAAATTTGAGGTATGGGAAAGGGATAGCCCAGGCAATGCCTAGCGCAGAGAACAACATCAACGGCACACAAATAAAATGCAGCAGGCGGTTGCTGGGATTACGGTGACTCGCATCCAATCGGTTAAAGTAAACATCTACGGGGCGCTCGTCTTTCTTTGGAAGAATCGGTTTAAGCGTTACGGGTTTAAATTTTGCCATAAATAATTAGGCTATAAACAAAAAAGCCCTCCCTTTTAGGGGAGGGTTGGGTGGGGCTTATTATTTTGCAAATGCTACCGAGCGGGTTTCCCTTATTACGGTAACCTTTATTTGGCCCGGGTAGGTCATTTCTGTTTGGATACGGTTGGAGATATCTGCCGCCAGTATTTCGCTTTGGGCATCGCTTATCTTTTCACTCTCTACTACAACACGCAATTCGCGACCTGCCTGTATAGCAAATGTTTTCTCTACACCAGGGTACGACAAGGCAAGCTCCTCAAGCTCTTTCAGTCGCTTAATGTAACTTTCTACCACCTCGCGGCGTGCGCCCGGCCTTGCGCCCGATATAGCGTCACAAACCTGTATGATTGGCGATAGCATCGAGGTCATTTCAATCTCGTCGTGGTGGGCACCTATGGCGTTGCAAACCTCGGGGTGCTCTTTATACTTTTCGGCTAACTGCATGCCTAAGATAGCGTGTGGCAGTTCCGGGTTATCATCTGGTACTTTACCAATATCGTGCAGTAAGCCTGCGCGTTTGGCTAGCTTAACGTTCAAGCCTAGTTCTGCCGCCATGGTGGCGCAGAAGTTGGCAACCTCGCGCGAGTGCTGCAGCAGGTTTTGCCCATACGATGAGCGGTAACGCATCCTGCCCACCATACGGATAAGCTCGGGGTGTAGGCCATTGATGCCTAAATCGATAACGGTACGCTCGCCTATCTCAACAATTTCTTCCTCGATCTGCTTACGGGTTTTGGCAACTACCTCCTCGATACGTGCCGGGTGGATACGCCCGTCGGTAACCAAACGGTGCATAGCTAAACGGGCAATCTCACGGCGCACCGGGTCGAAGCCCGAAAGGATGATGGCCTCCGGGGTATCATCCACAATGATCTCTATACCGGTTGCGGCTTCCAGCGCACGGATGTTACGCCCTTCACGACCGATGATACGGCCCTTTATCTCATCGTTCTCGATGTTGAAGATCGATACCGTGTTCTCTATAGCGTTCTCGGTAGCGGTACGTTGTATCGTTTGGATAACGATTTTCTTGGCTTCCTTGGTTGCTGTAAGCTTGGCTTCGTCAACAATATCTTTTATCTGCGCCATAGCTTTACTACGGGCTTCTTCGCGCAGGTTATCTATCAGCTGGTTCTTGGCATCTTCGGCACTTAAGCCGGCAATGGCCTCCAACTGGGTAACATGCTGGTTTTTCAGATGCTCAACTTCTTCCTGCTTTTTGGCCAGGGTATCGGTTTGGGTTTCCAGTTTCTTACGGGCGTTATCCAGTTCGCTTTCCTTACGATTAAGGTTTTCCAGCTTTTGATTAAACGACTGCTCTTTTTGCTTGATGCCGTTTTCGCGCTGATTCAGCACATTGTTTTTGATGTTTACTTCCTGCTCATGCTCGGCCTTCAACTGCAAAAATTTCTCTTTGGCTTCCAGCTGGCGGTTCTTTTTAAGGATGTCGGCGTTTATTTCCGCCTCTTTTAAAATCTTCTTTACTTTATTCTGGGCGTTCAATTCCTGGTCTTTAAACAGCTTCCTTAGCAGGAAACGGCCTATGACGATGCCCGTGGGTACTCCTATGAGCACCCCGATAATCAAATACAAATATGTGTTCATTTCTTAGGTTATAATAAATAAAAAAACCGCAACTAAACTTCTAAGTGTTCATGTATTGTTAAAACTTCTGGTCGGATGGCTCGGGATCACGGGTTACCGTAAAATACACGATCAACGCATGCCTCTTTGATCCGTAGATAT
Organism: Mucilaginibacter psychrotolerans; assembly: GCF_004519315.1. Classification (GTDB taxonomy): domain Bacteria; phylum Bacteroidota; class Bacteroidia; order Sphingobacteriales; family Sphingobacteriaceae; genus Mucilaginibacter; species Mucilaginibacter psychrotolerans. The sequence continues at coordinate 37,644 of NZ_SOZE01000025.1, read as the reverse complement.
CGAAGCGTTAAGTTTTTAATAGTGAAAACTTAAAATTTAACTGCGGTTAAATCTTAATGGCTCGTTTTTGAGCTGAAAGCTGAAGGGATTAAAGCCGAAAGCTTCTTATTGCTTTGGACTTTATGCTTTTGGCTTACTGCTTATTTTAAAGAACGTTATTGTTTAGAAAAAAAATCAGACAGAATATGGTCTAAATGGTAAACCTTATCCGTAACTTCTGAATCGTCGGACGTAACTTTCTTATCCGCTTTTAACGCAGATGTTGCGTAATGCAACACGCACATCGAAAGCAAATCCTGCTTATCCCTAACCGCATAGTTCTCCTGGTACTCCTTTATGCGGTCGTTGATGAGCTTGGCTGCCCTTCTTATTATCTCTTCTTCCTCCATGTTTACCTTTAAGGGGTAAACTCGGTCAGCAATATTTATTTTTATTGAGATTTCTCCCATTTGAGCTTTTCACTTTTTGTACTACTTTTTAAGCAATACAATACACTTATCAATTTCCTGCACAAAGTCGTTAATTTTTTGCTTAATGTCAACACTTTTTTCATTTGTTTCTGAAAAAGACTTTGCCAGTTTCAATACACGAAGCTTTTCTTCCAGGTCTTTAGTCTTGTTTTTGCTGGCATCAAGCGCGGCATTAAGCGCATCACTTTCCAGTTTAAGCAAGTCGTTCTCTTCCTGTAGCGCAGCACAAAGCTCTATCAACCGCTCGGTTTTATATACAACTTTAGTTAATTGTTCTGCTACTGAAGGCATCTTTTAGTTAATGGTTTATTGGTTGATTAAGTTAGATTAGTTTGTTTGGTGTTAATGTTGACAGCGCGAAACTACTCACCCAATCAACTATTCACCACTCACCAACTACTTCCTTATCTCCGCTCCTGCTTCTTTGTCTAAATTATAAATTAATTTCTGCATGGTAGCATCAATTGCCTTATCAGTTAAAGTTTTTTCGGTGTCCTGCAAAATAAAGCTAAGCGCGTACGATTTTTTGCCAGCCGGCAACTTATCGCCTACATACACATCAAACACATCCACCGCTTTCAGCAGCTTTTTGTCGGTGCGTATGGCTATCTGCTTTAACTGCCCAAAGGTCACGCTCTTATCTACCAGCATGCTCAAATCCCTCCTTACGGCAGGGAACTTGCTCACTTCCTGGTACACGATAACATTCTTGCGCACCAGCTTCAATAGGGTATCGAAGTCGAAATCGGCATAGAAAGTTTCCTTATCTACATCGGCCTTTTTTAACGCCGACGCCGCTACCGAACCGAAGCTTACCAGTACCTTATTGCCGCGTAAATATTGCAGACCGTAGGCAAAACCATTGGCTGTGGTTTCTTCTGTAGTATAATCGGTAATGCTTAGTTTTTTCAGCAAGCCATCCACTATTGCTTTTAAATTGTAGAACGATGAAGGAACCGCTTTACCGTTCCATTGTTCGGTTTTGAAAGCACCGGTCAGGAAGATGGAGAAGCGTTGCGCCTCTACGTACTTCTCATCTACAAAGCTGTATATCTTACCGAATTCATACAGTTTCAGATCAGCAGCTTTGCGGTTTTGGTTGTATGCAATGGCCTCTAAACCCGAATAGAGCATGCTCTGGCGCATAACATCCAGATCGCTGCTTAGCGGGTTCAGTATCTTTACGGCGTGCTCCAAATCGTCTGAGTAAGCCGATTTGGTTAACGAGTTATTCATGATCTCGTTGAAGCCATTGGCGCTCAATAAATCAGAGATGGCGTTCTGCACAGTATCTTTCTCCGGGCGGATGGAGTTGTTAAGCGATGCCCTTATCTGCGTAGGTATCTCGATGTTGTTGTAGCCATAGATACGCAGAATCTCTTCCACAATATCCACCTCGCGGGTTACATCCACACGGTAAGGGGCAACTTTTAGCGATAAACCCTCTTCAGTTTCGGCAACAATATGGATATCCAGCCCGGTTAGGATGGCCTTGATGGTATCGTTCCCAATGGCTTTGCCTATCAGCCTGTCGATGCCTTTATAAGTAACTTCTATCTCGAACGGTGCTACAGGGTTAGGGTAATGATCGAATATTTCCGACGATACCACACCGCCCGCTACCTCTTGTATCAGCAAGGCCGCACGTTTAAGGGCGAACACCGGCATATCCGGGTCGGTACCACGCTCAAAACGGAAGGATGCATCGGTCTTCAACCCGTGCCTTTTGGCAGTTTTGCGTACCGATACCGCGTTGAAGTACGCGCTCTCTAAAAAGATGCTGGTTGTGCTTGCACTAACGCCGCTTTTTGCACCGCCGAATACGCCTGCAATGCACATGGGCTCATCGGCATTGCATATCATCAGGTCGCTGGCTGATAGCTTCCTATCCACATCATCCAGCGTTTTAAACACCGTACCTTCGGCAACGGTTTTTACGACAACTTTGTTGCCCGTAATAGCTGCGGCATCAAAAGCGTGCAGGGGCTGACCAAGGTCGTGCAGCACGTAATTAGTAACATCAACCACGTTGTTGATGCTGCGCACACCTATCACCGCCAAACGCTCTTTAAGCCATTGCGGCGACTCTTTCACTTCGATACCTGAGATGGTTACACCGGCATATCTCGGAGCAGCCTGCTCATCTCCTACTACAACCTCTATTTTGCTATCGTTGTTATCCACCTTAAAGGCGCTAACATCTGGTTTAATAATACCTATTTTAAGGAACGCGGCGATATCGCGGGCGGTACCCAGATGCGATACTGCATCAGCACGGTTTGGCGTCAAGCCAATCTCGTACATAAAATCGTCGTTCAGATTAAAGTATGCTTTTGCAGGGTTACCCACAGGTGCATCGGCAGGCAATACCATAATGCCTGCGTGGCTGCTGCCGAGACCTATCTCATCTTCAGCGCAAATCATCCCTTCAGATGCTTCGCCGCGTATTTTTGATTTGCCTATCTTGAATGGTTCGCCCACGGTTGGGTACACAGTAGTGCCTACTGTAGCTACAACCACCTTTTGCCCTGCGGCTACGTTTGCTGCGCCGCAAACGATGTTAAGGGGTTCTACGCCACCAACATCAACTTTGGTGATATGCAGGTGGTCGCTGTTCGGGTGGTCGGTGCAAGTAAGCACGTAACCAATAACCAGACCTTCCAGCCCGCCGGGTACGGCCTGCACCTTTTCGAGGCTCTCAACCTCTAAACCCGTGCCGGTGAGTATGGTGGATATCTCCTCGGGGGTTTTATCTGTATCAATAAATTCTTTTAGCCAGTTGTACGATATCTTCATTATAGCAGAATGATAATCGGCAAAGATACGATTTAGGGGGAAAGGCGGAAAGATTTCGGAGGGCGGATTTCAGATTTCGGAATGTCTGAACTCGAATTTCTCGAATTAATGGAATTTACATAATTACCTTATGCCGGCATTCTATTAATTTTATAAATTCCTTAAAATTCGAGTTCAGACAAATTATTTAATCCTCATCTATAGCATCGCCGTCTTCACCCAAGTTGAGGGTGTAGGCAGATTCGGCGGCATCGTAGGCACGCTGTAATGGTGCGCTTTCGTCAATTTCGCCAATGGGCTCGTTAGTTTCGTCGAAACCATTGGAGTGGATATCCTGCTGGCTAATCTGGTCGTCGTTCTCGGTTTGGCCAAGCTGGTCGTCTTGTTGCAGTTGGTCGTCTTCTGGCTCTATCATGGTTTGCGGGTTTTTGATTGTTTAATTACAACGGCTAAGTTACGCGGTTGTTTTAATTTATCTGAACCTTGATTTACACGATTTTTGGATTACCTGATGAGCGACATCATGGCCATCTTCAAATCCTAATCATCAGGGTTCAGACAATCTCTACAGCATCGCCTCATCCCCAAAACTAAAGTACCCCTTATCGGTAATAATTACGTGGTCTACAACCCTTATATCCAGCAGCTTGCCAGCCTCCACCATTTTGCGGGTGAGCATAACATCATCGCGGCTGGGTTTCAGGCTTCCCGAGGGATGGTTGTGTACCAACACAATGCTGCTGGCCTGGTGCTGCACGGCGGTGTAGTAAATGATGCGCGGGTCGGCAACGGTGCTATTAAGGCCACCTTTGCTGATGAGTTCTTTACCCAAAACTTTACTCGATTGACTCAGCAATATTATCCAAAACTCCTCGTGATTCAGGTCCATCAGGTGGCGGCGCATTACGTTGTAGATATCGCGCGAGCAGGTAAGCACCTCAGGGATTGCGCTTTCTGTTTCGCCACGGCGGCGGCCAATCTCCAGCGCAGCTATAATGCTGATGGCTTTGGCTTCGCCTATTCCCTTGAATTTAGATAGTTCGGCTATGCCGGCCTTGCCCAGCTTGTTCAGGTCGTTATCATAATGGTGCAGGATGCGTTTGCTCAGCTCAACGGCGGTTTCGTTGCGGCTACCGCTGCCTATGAGGATGGCGATGAGTTCGGCGTCGGTAAGGGCGCGACGGCCCTGTCCGCTCAGTTTTTCGCGGGGGCGGTCGGCCTCGGCCCAGCTTTTTATACTTAAATTATTACTGTAATCTTCCAATTCGGGCGTAGGTTTTATGAGGGGAAGATAGAAAAATTTCTGAACTCGAATTGAACGAAATTATGGAAGGGCAGGATATTGCTCCTATGCCTGGCCGATCTCCGTTGGTTGGAAACCAACGGCAAAGAAGGTGGGGTTCTGATACTATACCAGCTATCCACCTTTATTGCCGTCACATTCATGTGACGACCGTGCAGAACTATCGATATGCTGAAAATTCCTTAATTCTGTAAACGGCGCAGCACTTTCGACAACAGTTTAAAGTACAGTTTAAAGTGAGAAATTCTGATTCTGACGCATTAAAAAAGGGATAACGCTTGTGCATTATCCCTTTTTAATATATCGTTTTAAGCGATTAGCTTAAAGCGTTTACAAATTTGGTAAGCTTCGATTTATTGTTAGAAGCTTTGTTTTTGTGAATAACGTTCTTTTTAGCTAAACGATCCAGCATCGAAATAACTTTCGACAATAAAGGTGCAGCATCAACCTTAGTGGTAGTGCCTCTTAATTTTTTTATAGCGTTCCTGGTGGTTTTAGCCTGGTACCTATTGCGCAGACGCTTCGCAGCGTTTGACCTGATTCTTTTTAAGGATGATTTATGATTTGCCATCGTTCAGCTTGTTATTCTTTCTTTATTTTTAGAGGTGCAAATATAGGCCGTTAAACTTTAATTTGCAAGAGTGTTGATATTATTTTTTGAATAACGGGAAAGTTTGCTATCTAATCAGACAAAGCAGCCCCCGAAACGCCAAATATAACAACATTCCAAGGAAAAATGCGGTGTTTATTCGCCTGTCCGTTTAATTCCGCTTCAAAAACAGACGGGCGAAGGATGGCTGAGTGGTGGGTAGTTGATTGGATGAGTGGTTAGCTGGTGAGTGGTTGTATCTGCGAGATATTTGGTAAAAACGCGCTGGCGATATGCAACCGCCCACCACTCACCCTAATCAACCACTCACCATTATGGCGTTGCCTTCGGCCCGTGCTTTCCAGGGCTGCGCTGCGCTCCGGCCCCTTACCCAGCGCTCCGGTCCACCACACAGTGGCTAAACCCTTCCAATCACCAACGCGGGTTGCCTGAACTCGAATTTAAGGAATTCATGGAATTTTTCGAATTAAGATTCTCCATTGCGTTAATTCTGTAAATTCGTTAATTCTAAAAATTCGAGTTCAGACAACCTTCCATGAAGCGCCCCCTCCTACTCTTCCTTACTGCCGCTATCATCACTTCCGTTTGCACCTCCTGGGGTTTCTTTGCGCATTACCGCATACACCGGCTTGCTGTTTTTACGCTACCCAAGGCCATGGCGGGCTTCTACAGGGCCAATATCAATTACATAACCGAACACGCTGTAAGCGCCGACAAAAAGCGCTATATCGATTCTACCGAGGCCCCGCACCATTTCTTCGATGCCGACCATTACGGCAGACAGCCCTTTAAAGCCATGCCGCAGCATTGGATAGACGCAGCGGCTAAATACTCATCAGATACGCTCAACAAATACGGCACCCTGCCCTGGGTTATCACCTCCAACTATTACTGGCTGGTAAAAGCCTTCAAACGGCACGATACTACAGCCATCCTTACCCTATCGGCCAATTTGGGGCATTACGTATCAGACGCGCATACACCCCTACACCTCACCCAAAATTACGATGGCCAGCTAACGGGCCAAAACGGCATCCATTCGCTGTGGGAAAGCAGGCTGCCCGAGCTTTTTGCCAACCAATACAATTTATATGTGGGCAAGGCACGTTACATAGCCAACCCCCAAGCCGAAGCCTTCGCCATTTGCCGGGCCAGTTTCAAAAGCGCCGATAGCGTGCTAAAATTCGAGAAACTGCTCAATAAACGCTTTACAGATAGCACCAAATACGCCATGGAACAACGCGGTAACCGCATGGTGAAGGCATACTCGGTGGCCTATAGCAAAGCCTACCATAAAATGCTGGCAGGCATGGTGCAGCGCAAAATGCGGCAATCTATATTAAGTGTGGGCAGTTTTTGGTTTTCGGCATGGGTAGATGCCGGGCAACCCAACCTGGATAAGCTGATTGCCAGCCCACCAACCTCCGCTCAAAAGCAACAGATAAATAAGGAAGAAGCTTTGTATAGGGCAGGGAAAGTGTTTATTTTAGGGAATTAGTTTACCCTCCATGAAAGCCCGCCTTGTTACGCTTATCGCTGTATTATTTAGCCTATACGCCCAAGCGCAGAATGACTTGAAGGCAAAATACCCCAAAACCTACAAAGCTATTTTTACGACCATTAATAACCTGCCCGAAACACAGGAATTTTTAAAAAGCGCTAAGGTTAGTGAGCCGGAAGTGTATGTAGATGGGCCGAGCCCCAGTTGGCGAAACTACTGGTGGGTTAAGGTTGGCACAGGTAACTTTGGCATGCTGCGCGCAACATATCAATTATTCGTAGACCCGAAAACCTTGCACGTTTATTATCTGGACGATTACGACAATGGCAACGGGTTAAATTTTAAACTAATCACCCTGCAGCAATGGCGCAAATGGCGCACCACCAAAGCCTGGAAAAAAACGCATCGGTATAAAAACGGGGAACTGGTAACCCAGGCCGACCGGTAGGTTTATTGCTTAGTCGGCTGCTCTTCTTTTTTAGTAAACCTGCTTTTTATTACCGCAACAATAGGCGGCAATATCGATAGCAGCACAATACCGATGGCCACCAGCGAGAAGTTCTTTTTAAAGAATTCTACATTGCCAAACAAGTAGCCGCCGTACAAGAACAACACTATCCACGATAAGCCACCGATGATATTGTACAGGCTGTATCGCCCAATAGGCATTTTACCTACACCAGCTACGAACGGCGCAATGGTACGTATAATGGGCATAAACCTGCTGAATATTACGGCTTTGCCGCCGTGCTTATCAAAAAAGGCCTGCGTTTGCAAATAGTAGCTTAGCTTCAGTATTTTGTTTTCTTCCTTAAAAACCTTTGCACCAAGGAAATTGCCCAGCATATAGTTTACCGTATTGCCGGCAAATGCCGCAATGATGAGTATCACCGCTAATAAATTAACGTCCAGTCCAGATTTGCCTCCTGCAATTAAAGCACCGGCTGCAAACAACAAGGAATCGCCGGGCAGGAAAGGCGTTACCACGAAACCCGTTTCGGCAAATATGATGATGAATAAGATGAGATAGGTCCAACCCTGGTAATCGCGGGTTATATCCGAAAGGTGCTTATCAATATGCAGTATGAAGTCTATCAGGCCGTGTATAAGTTCCAAAGCGTTTTAATTTTAGCCAAAAATAGCAAGATTAAGCATATATGCCGCCCTTTGTCCTAATTTTTATCGGGGATGGTGTTCAGGATAATACCGGCACTAAAGGCGGCGGTATCGGTTCGGTTGGGCAGGCCGTAAGCATAAATGGTGTACAGCTTACCATCCAGCACGGTGGTATTCTTTAGCGTGGTAAGTATAACGCCAGGTGCGTTGGTGGCACTTATTTTAAAATTGTACGAGCCCGAGGTAACTTCGCGGTAGTCGCTCACACCCTTGTAGGCTATCTTTGAGAACAATTCCGAATCGTTAGCCGTAACGTTGATGCCAAGGCTACCGGGCGATGCATTCACCAACCTCACCTTACTGCGCCCTATGGCAGGCGTTGCGCCCGAATCGACTGTAAAGATATACGTGAGCGAACTATCAGACCGTAAGCCCGTTAAAAACCAGGTATAACGCACATTCTTTTTAAGCGATCCGGGTAGCGAAATCAGATTAATCTGGCTACTGGTTGTGCTTAGCGCAGGCCTCACCTGCAATGGTGTATCGTTTATGTTCATTAAAAAATAGCCCGACGCGTTGGGGTACCTATATTGGGTTGTGCCTTGTTTGATATATTCGGCATACAGGTTTACCGGGTTTATGTTGGGGCTCAGGTTTACGATATTGAGGTAGCCGTTATCAGTACCCAGCGAAGTGGTATTGTCTTTACCGCACGATACCAGTTGCGAAACAAGAAGCAAGCTCCCTATAACCACGCCCAGGTACTTTAATATGCTGCTATTATGATTATTCATCGTTAATTAATCGAAACTATTTATTGACCATCAGCCCCGTGCCGAATTTTGCGCCACCAATACCAGCCAGCTTCCCCTTAGCAAAAAGCGTATAAACCCGCCCTGCAACCAGGGTACGTGTAGTATCCGATATGGCTGTAGCACTGCCCGATTGAAACACCCGAACGTGTTTTATACCCGCGCCTACCGGCAAAAACACCGAAGCCGATTTGTACGCTCTCACCTTAAAATTAACGGTATCGCCTATTAGTACATCCAGGTTGCCGGCATCGGGCGAGGCATTTACGAAACGTATGCGTGCACGGCCTGAAGTATCTGCGGTTAAAGTATCGAGCGTGGTAAAGGTTTGCTCCGCAGCGCGTCCCGCTACAAACAGTGAGTAAACCTTGTTGGTATCCAGTGTCAAAGATAAGTTAAATAATACGTCGGCACTGCCCAGGCGTTTAAACTGGTAGTCCTGGTCGTCGTACTTTACCGCCAGATAGCCAGTATAGCCAAAAGGGTATAATGATGAAGTGGTATTTACCCGGCTGCCGTTAAGGTAATAGTTAAGCGTATCAGTGGTGGTGTTCACCACATTGAGGGTAGTAGTCAGCGTAGAGGAGGTCGGCACGCTATCGTCGCCTTTATTGCAGGCAGCAATGGCCAGGGCCGAAAAGAGTACAAAAACAATTGTCTTAAAATTCATATGTATTAGCAGATGCAATAATAACTGTATAAAGGCAGTTTTTGGTATCCTTTACGCAAAAAAGTCCGGTTGGTGCACCGGACTTTTTTTGTGGAGTAGTAAGTAGTGACTAGTGAGCGTAGGTAGTTTATATAGCTGATAACTACTAACCACGCTCTATTCACTATTCACCAACTATGCATAGCTATTCAGCATTACCGGCATTACCAGCATCAATACATCTTCGTTTTCGTCGCCGCCTTGTGGCAATAATAAACCAGCACGGTTAGGTGTCGACATTTCAAGCGATACTTCTTCGCAGCTCAGGTTCTTCAGCATTTCTATCAGGAAACGGGCGTTAAAGCCAATCTCCAAATCATCGCCTTCGTACTGGCAGCTTAGGCGTTCGTGCGCTTCGTTGGCAAAATCGATATCTTCCGAAGATATATTCAGTTCGCTGCCGCTTATTTTCAAACGCACCTGGTGCGTGGTTTTGTTAGCGTATATGGCCACACGGCTAAGCGTACCCAACAGTGCCAGGCGGTCTATAGCCAGCTTATTCGGATTTTCTTTAGGGATAACGGCTTCGTAATCGGGGTAGCGTTCATCTATAAGGCGGCAAACCAAATTGATATTGCCGAATTTGAAGAAAGCGCTGGTGCTGTTATATTCTACAGAAACGTTCACGTCGCTATCAGGCAGGGCAGATTTCAACAACGTTAACGCTTTTTTGGGCAGAATGAACGAGGTAGTGCTATCGGCTTTGGCATCTTTGCGGCGGTAACGCACCAACTTGTGGGCATCAGTTGCCACAAAAGTAAGGTGCTGGCTGCTCAACTGGCAGTAAACGCCCGTCATGGCTGGCCTAAGCTCATCGTTGCTTACCGCGAAGATGGTCTTGTTGATAGCCTCGCCCAATACAGATGCAGGCAGGTTTACCGACGATGCGTTCTCTACCACAGGTATCTTAGGGAAATCTTCGCCATTTTCGCCGCTCAGCTTGTATTTACCGTCGCCGGCACTTATTTCTATAGAGAAGGTTTTATCGTCTACCGAAAAAGAAACGGGCTGCTCTGGCAATGATTTCAAGGTATCAAGCAATATGCGCGATGGTATGGCTATACGGCCATTCTCCTTAGCTTCAACAGCCAGGGAAGTGGTCATGCTGGTTTGCAGGTCGGTTGCAGAGATGGTTAGGTTCCCGTCTTTTATCTCGAACAAAAAGTTCTCCAGTATAGGCAACACAGTGCTGTTGCTAAGCGCGCCACTTACAGACTGTAGTTGCTTTAGTAAGGTTGATGTGGAAACTATGAATCTCATAATAGGTAAGTTCTTTTAGTAAATCAAAAGTATAAAATTTAATGTGCTTCCCTCTTGATATGAAAGCATTGTTGAAAACTAAGGGAAATATTAACAATGGCAGAACTACAGGTATCGCCAATACTTACGTACGTATTTTTGTAATAAAGCAAAGCTGAAAATTAAATGGAATTAAACCAACACGATGAATTTAAGAGAAATAACTTCATAAAAAAACTAGTCTCTAATTCCAGGGCAATCATATCAAACCAAATTGCGCTTCCTCTCGGCGTGCAAAAAATGAAAACAATTATTTATTGGATTGGCCAAATTGCACCAATAGACAACATTGACTTAGATGTATTTCAGGAATACATGGCGCAGACTGCAAATCTACCCATCGGTACAGAACGACTTACTTATAATCCTGAGTTTCTTAAACAACAAGATACACAGCTGGATTATTTAACAACGCGCTATAAAGACGAGATTATTGATAAGTGTTTTGAAATCATCAAAAACTTGTCAGACGGAAAAAATGAGACTGAATCGTAAACATTTACCTTGCGTACTTCCGCTTGCGGATATAATATTGACCAACAGCGAATATTAACACTAATGCTATCGGCACGATGTTGTTGATGAGCTGCCAGTATATTTTTTCGCTGCGGATGCGTGCCCTATCCAGCAGGCGTATCTGCACTTCTTTACTGCGTAGCGATATCAGACCCGAATCATCGGCCATGTAATCGGCAATGTTCATCAGCAGGGCCAGGTTGCCATAGCTTTGCTTGGTGTATCTATCATACCCCAATGGGAAGGGCGACCCATCGGCACCAACCTGGTTGCGCAATATGTCGCCATCGCTCAACACAATCATTTTGGTGGGTTTGCTTTCGGGCAGCGACGCTATCTTTTCGCCCAGGCTATCGGGCACAGGCCGGTTGCGGAAATCCGACACAAATTTCCCCTCCAGCAGTACGCCGGTTATCTTCTGCGGGCTTTGAAACTCCTTAGGGTCCGGTTCATCGCGCAGCGACATCAGCGAAATAAGATGCGGCGTTTTGATGGTTTTATTATACGGTGAGGTGTTTAGCAGTACGGTTTTGTTTACATCCTTTGTTTCCAATACATCAATAGTGCTGGCAAACTGGCTGGTAATGCCATCCAGGTTCTTCACTATCGGGTGGGTAGATTGCGGGATATACACGGGGTAAAACAACCAGTTAAGCAATTGTATTTGCGGGGCGCCACCTGCGTCGCCGGTGGTAACCGGTATCTGCGAGCTGTTGATATCGGCAATTAAATTGTAATTGATACGGATGCCGTAACGAAACAGCTGATCGTCCAGATTAAGTTCTTTATTGAAAGCCAACGCCTGGTTACCTTTGCCCCGCAGGCTGTCCAACTCGGCGCTTACCTGATCTATGGCCCACAGCACACGACCGCCACGCATAATGTATTGGTCTACCTTGAATTTCTCCTGCTCGGTAAAAGGCTTATCGGGCTTGGCTATGACCAGGAGCCCAACCTTGCGCAGACTATCGAAGGGGATGGTTGCCAGGTTTATGCGGCCTACCAAATACCCATCGGATAGGTTGCGCATGGCATCGTTCAATTGAAGGTCGGTCAATTCTTTATGCCCCTCGGTAAAGCCTATACGACGTTTGCCGCCTGTGGTAATTTTTTTAATGGCCGAAGTAAAAGCGTATTCCAGGTTTTGGATGGAGCTGTTGAGCTTCTCCTCCGGACTGGTATCCAGGTTGCTTTGGTTCTCCAACAATTTTACCGGGATGGCTTTGCCGTTATAACTCACTAGCGCGTAGGGTACCATCACCTTAGATTGCACACCATCATCGCTTTTTACGCTGAGTGTTTGCGCAAATACCCCCTGCCCTTCCAGGTCCGTAACCGTTTTTTGCTGTTCCTCCTGCGAGAGGCCCTTTAATGCATCTACAAATACAAAGCTAAGTTTATTATGGCTGTAGGCCTGCAAATCGCTCAGCATATCTTTAGTGGCTGTTTGCAGCCTTTTGATACCTCCAGGGAAACCTTCGCCCTGCAGGTAAACGGTCACGTTAACACTGGCCGGGAGGCTATCCAGCACGGCACGGCTGATTGGCGATATGGTAAAACGTTTCTCTTTGGTAAAATCGAAACGGGTGAACGCCTTTTGGCTGCCCAACGTTAGTGCGAACAAAATACCAATGGTGCTTAAGAAAACGGTATTGATGAACTTTTTTTGCTGTTGCCTGTGCAATACAAAAATAGTAAGCATAATAAAAGCAGCATCGAGCACCAAAAAGTACACCAGATCGCGCGTATCCAGTACGCCGCGGCTCACCGAATTGTAGTGCTCTGTAATCCCCAGCGATTGAATGCCGAGACTTTGTAAAGACAGCAGCCCGCTAAGCGAATCGAATCCGCTATAGAAAAAGAAACAAAGGAAAACGGCAATGGTAAAAGCAATCACCTGGTTTTTACTTACCGATGAGGCAAACAAACCAATAGCCGTAAAAGATGAGCCCAATAAAAATAAGCCGATGTACGAACCGATAACCGCGCCGCTATCTATATTACCTTGCGGCGCGCCAAGGGTGTACACGCTATAGTAATAAACCAGTGTAGGCACCAGCGCAAAAAGCACTATCACCACACCGGCAAAATACTTACCCAATACAATTTGCAGGTAGCTTAAGGGGCGGGTAAGCAATAACTCAAAGGTGCCCTCCCGCCTCTCCTCGGCCAGGGAGCGCATGGTAATGGCCGGCACCAAAAACATAAACAGGTATGGGGCAGTGCTAAAAAGGCTCTCAAGCCCGGCATAGCCATAGCCCAGTATGCTGGTAGCCGGGAATACCCATAAAAACAAGCCTAAAACCAGCAAAAAAACACCGATGGTAACATAGGCCACCAACGAACTTAAATAGGTGGTAATTTCTTTTCTTAAGATAGGGAACACTGTTTCGCGCTTGGTTAAACTATAATCAGAGTGCCAAAGTTACGATTTGAATTTGCACTAAACGCACCAATATGCTGTCGCTTTTAATTTTCCAGGCATTAACACAAACAATGTTTATAGCAAAAACTTAAAACCACTGAACCCTGTAGGCAACTTTAAACGCGACCACCTTAAGGTTGTCATTATTTCCCCAGTTCAAATAACCAACAGAAGTATCTAAGCTGCCCGTTTTACTTAGCTTCCATTGGTAACCGGCGCTCAGTTCTACGGTAAAAAAACCATCTTTGCGGGGGTAGCCCGATGCAAAACCTCCACCAAAATTGCCTTCAAAATATAATTCTTCGCCCAGGAAATACTTGGCGCCTACTGTTATTGGTACAAACGTAGCTGCCTTTGTGGGCTGCAACTCTTCATTGAAAATGCGTTTATAATTAAATTGGGCAATGCCAACTGTACCGGTGATACTCAAATCCTGTGCAATTGGCCATTCGCTTTTTACCGAGGCCCCATAACCAGTTTTAAATACATTTCCCGACGGAAGGTAACCGGTAACACCTATACCTATTGCATGCTGATTTGTGAATCTTTCGAAGACAGTCGTCCGCTCCTGGGCCTGTGCATAGAAACCAATTAGTACCAAAGCAACGGTTAGTAATTTTTTCATCATTTGTAGCATTTATTAAAAAACTTTGGAAATATAGTACCATTATATCGAATATTATATAAAATATTCAATTATTTAATCACCAGCTGAACCGGTAAGCGGCCCTTATGCCGGTTTGACGCACGCGGCCGTTACCCCAGTTCTCATACCTAAAACTTAAATCTACAGCAGAATTTTGGTTTATTGGCAGCAAGAACCCCGGCGAAATGGCAAAGGCAAACAGTTTGTTTTTGGCGTAATTGGTTTCTATGGATGTGCCGGCCTCACCCTCTATATAAAAACCTTCGCTTAAATAATACTTTACGCCGGCCTTTAATGGCAAAAAGCCGCTGGGCTGCTGCGATTGCGCGCTGCCCAACAACGAACTTTTGAAATACAAGCTGGTGTAACCTGCTGTAAAGGTAAGGCTGGCCGCACCTACAATGGGTACCTCGGCCTTGCCCGAGCCGCCAAAACCGATGTTATAGATACTATTGGTGGGGATTGCCAGATCTAACCCAACACTGAAAGCTTTTTGGGGGGAGGTTTGGGTTTGACTGTGAGCTGCTGCGTAAAAGAACAAAAATAATAAGGGTAAGAATTTCTTCATATATGATATTACTTTCCAGTTATCAACGCCGAAATTACAAATATAATGCACCAATTACGCTTTTTTCCTGCTTAACTCGTTAAAAAAGTAAAAGTCCCGACGGGGAGATTCCGGTCGGGACTTTCTATATTAATTTAGAGATGCTGCTTAAAAACTGAAGCCCAAACGTAACCCAACCTGGCCAATAGTACCGTCTTTAGACCAAGCCTCATAACGCACGCCCACATCTACGCCGCTGCCAAAATCATAACCGATACCCGGCGAGTAAACAAACGCGGTACCGCCACCACTTTCGGTAGAGAATGCAGCGCCTAACTGCCCCTCGCCGTAAAAGCCGCTGCCAAAAAAATACTTAATGCCTGCTTTTACCGGGATAGCGCCATCTGTAGAACCGACAATGCTTTTGTATTGCGATTTTACGAGGAACGCATTGTAACCTGCCGAACCTGTTAAATAAGTGCCGGTCGCAACATTATAATCGTACTTAAGCGAGGCCCCTAATACAGCGTTGTAAGCTTGTTTGGCATCGCCTGTTGGCAAACCGCCTTCGAAACCGATACTGAATTTACTATCCTGAGATGACGATGACTGCGCGAACGCGCCTAATGATAAACCGCATAAAACGGTCATTGCAAATAATACTTTTTTCATGGTAATTTAAAATTGTAATAAACATTTATTGCCGCTTTGCAGGGTACCTTCTGCCCGGCGGTTTTTTGTGTTTTACAGACGTTTTACTAAACCAAAACGTTACGACAATTAAGTTAAAAAAAGCATGAAGGCTTAAAAATTTGTGCTTTAGCGCATTAATACGCCGTCTATTTATTGGTGAGGCCAATAAATATTGTTTCAAGCGTTTTGTTGTTATTGTTTTTGCGCAGGTTTTGCAAGGTATCGTTGGCTACGATATTGCCCTTATTGATGATGATAACATGGTTGCAAACAGCCTCCACCTCTTGCATAATATGGGTAGATAGTACGATGGTTTTGGTTTTGCCCAGGTCGGTTATCAGTTGGCGTATGCCGATGAGTTGGTTGGGGTCGAGGCCGGAGGTGGGCTCATCCAAAATCAGTACCTGCGGGTTGTGTAGTATAGCCTGCGCCAGGCCAACACGCTGGCGGTAGCCCTTCGATAGCTGGTTTATCTTTTTATGCTGTTCGGGCCCAAGGCCGGTTTGTTCCAATACTTCGGCAATGCGTTTTTCAGGCGCATGCAGTTTATGAATACCGGCAACAAAGGCCAGGCTCTCTTTTACGTACATTTCTGTATACAGCGGGTTGCTCTCCGGCAGGTAGCCTATGTTCCGTTTTACCTCTAAAGGTTGCTTGCTGATATCGAAACCACAAACCGTGGCTGCACCCGATGTTTGGGGAATAAAGCAGGTGAGCATTTTCATGGTGGTAGATTTACCCGCACCATTAGGTCCCAGAAAACCCAATACGCCCGGCCCGGCATCAAAAGTGATATTATCCACAGCCTTTTGCTGCCCGTAAATTTTCGTAAGGCCCTGTACCGAAATGCTCATTGGGCAAAAATAGATTTTAGATTTGAGATGTAAGATAGGAGATGCGAGATTTAGGGAAGTGCCTTCTATTAGATGAGAAGTAAATATCGAACACCGAATGTTGAATATTGAATGATGAAGTAAAAACACAGGAGCAAGGTACTTCGATATTGGATATTCGAAATTCATCATTCGATATTATTCCCTTTTTTCTCTATCCCTCAGCCTGAAAACCAGTTTCAAGCCCGACCATACCTCGTCTACCGCGCAAACCTTTACATCTACCAAGCCAATTTCCAGCCCGTAGTTGCGTATTTTATCTTCGGTAATATCGGTTACTACTTTAGACGCCTTTTTGGGCCATGATACCCATATGATGCCATCTTTGGTAATTTGCTGCTTCAGGGCGGGCAGCAGTTCTATTAATTCGTTGTTCTCTTTAGTGAAATAATGGATAAGGTTTACTGCCGTAGCATCATCGTCAATCAAATTGATATCCGGCGGCATATCTGTAAACAAATAAAAATAATGGGCAGGCTGGTTGATTAACTTCACACGGAACCCAGGCTTTATACCCAGCTTCTTCGCCAGCGGCGTGCTCGAATAACCTGCCGTTCCCATTTTATTTCAATTGGTTTAAATGGTGCTGCATGTGCGCAACGTAATCTTCGGCAATAAAAGCTACCGTATTGTAAACCGGTTGGCCCATGTTGTTATCGCAGGTTACCAGCCACCTGTCGGCCGGGTAATTGGCAAGCACGCGCACAATTTGCTTGTTTACCAGTTTCCATAACAGCAAAAGCTCCTGCGGGTCGGCATCGGCGTAGTGCTGCGCTTTCACCCATTCGTCCTGGTAATAAATCAATTTAAAGCGTTCTTCGTAGGTGCAGCGTACAAAGCGCTGCAGGTTGATGTGCGCGCTATCTATCAGGTGCCCGATGATTTCTTTGTTGTTCCATTTGCCGGGCAGCACGCTGTTCTCCCAATCTACATGCGGCGACCTGTCCTCAAAAAAATCATCGATTGCTTGGTTTAATCTTTCGGCTATATCAGGCATAAAAGGTATTTATTAGTTTTAAAAATCATTTAAATATCCTCATTCCTGCATAAATTATTCAAAAAAAATTAACTTCAAGCCTTTAAACATACTATGGCCCTTAACTACATCTGGATAGCATTCTTCCTCATCGCCTTTGTTATAGCGCTTTGCAAGCTTATTTTCCTGGGCGATGTAGATGCCTTTAAGCTTTTGGTTGATGGTATGTTTGATATGTCGAAGTCATCCGTAATGGATATTGCCCTGCCCCTGGCCGGTAATATGGTTTTGTGGCTGGGCATCATGAACATTGGAGAACGCGCCGGTGCCATGAATTTTCTGGCTCGTATCGTAGGCCCCTTCCTTAGCCGCCTGTTTCCCGGCGTGCCCAAAAACCACCCCGCCAACGGGCAAATGATGATGAACTTCTCTGCAAACCTGCTGGGCCTGGATAATGCAGCCACACCACTCGGGCTAAAAGCCATGGGCAGCCTGCAAGAGCTTAATGAGGACAAAGAAACGGCTTCCAACGCGCAAATCATGTTCCTGGTGTTGCATACCTCGGGCTTGCAGCTGCTACCGGTAACTATTATAGCGCAGCGATATATCCTGCACGCCAAAGATCCTGCCGATGTGTTCATCCCCATCATCATCGCCACTTATGTAGCTACTGTAGTGGGCATGCTGGCCGTATCCATCAAGCAGCGTATAAACCTTTGGGATAGGGTGATCATTGGCTGGCTGGGCGGTATGACGGCCTTTATCACCCTGCTGGTTTGGTATTTTACTACCCAGCTTAACCACGATCAGATTGCCCTGGTATCTAAAGTGATCAGCAATACGCTCATCTTTTGTATCCCGGTGGTGTTTATATTAGGTGCCCTGCGCAAACGTGTAAATGTGTTCGAGGCTTTTATAGATGGCGCCAAGGGGGGCTTCGAGGTATCTGTTAAAATAATACCTTACCTGGTGGCTATGCTGGTGGCCATCAGCGTTTTTCGCAATAGCGGTGCGCTCACTTACTTTAACGATGGCGTACGCTGGGTAGTAAGCAAGGCTGGCCTGGATACGCGTTTTGTAGACGCTTTGCCTGTAGCCTACATGAAACCACTTAGCGGATCGGGTTCTAAAGCCATGATGATAAGTACTATGCAAACCTATGGTGCTGATAGTTTTGCCGGCAGGCTCGGCTCCGTTTTTAATGGCTCGGCCGATACTACTTTTTATATTGTCGCACTCTATTTTGGCTCGGTGGGCATCAAAAAATCGCGTTACGCCATTCCTTTTGGCCTAATTGCAGATCTGGCAGGGGTAATTGCAGCTATCCTGGTGTCGTATCTCTTTTTCGGATAGTTATTAACCTTGTTTCAATAATAAAATTTAAATCTAAAAGAATATATAATTATCTATTAAATAATTTTATTTCTCCACACAACTATTGTCACGGCCTCTGCGTATACAATCGAGGGCTCATGTCATTGTGAAATTTGGCCTTTTTATGTGTAACATTTGTGTTATTTTAGCGTCGCGCTGAGATTAGCTAATAATTTGGTTTGATGGAGAGAATTTTTACCAGGATATTTTTTCTTGCATTTACTTTTTGCTGCCTCATAACGGCGGGTGCGTTGGCTCAAACTATTACTATAGGTAATATCGATCCGGGTCCTTACGGGCGGGGCTCTACTATCGGTGTCCCCTTCCACCTCAATACTTCAACGGCCTGCGCCAGTTCTACCAACGTGTTCAACCTTTATCTTTCAGATGCCAATGGAAATTTCGGCGCACCTAAATTGATTGGGAACTATACCGGCTTTTACGGTACGTTCGTAAATGGGGTGATACCGGCTACTACCACCGCCAGCACTAAATACCGCATACGTATTCAATCTACCGATCCTGCAATTGCTCCGGCTACCTCGGGTTTCATTACCGTGAATGCCGTAACCGGCGTAATGGCAGCTGCATCGTCTCAACAGCTTAATGCTACCGCCGCGCCGGAAGTTTACGGTTCTTGTATAGGTGCTGATAACACACCGTACCCTTTTGTAGATGCATCAACTACAGGATCTGCGGTAACCCTTAATTTTTTTAATGAGCTTGCCCAGGCCGATGAGGGTACCATTACCCTACCCGCCCCTGCGTTCAATGCAAAAGCAGCCAATTATACGGTTTTTGTGAAAGCAGTAAATGGAGGCGTAGTGGGTACCAAGGCTTATTCGCTTATTAACAACGCGGTAAATAATAGCTTTGGTGCATCGGGCAGTAACCAGGTTTGCCTTAACGGACAAAATAAACTTACCTACAGCGTTGATATTAACTCGCCAAACGGCATTCAAAAAAACTACCCCGGCCTCATCTACAACGTTAACTGGGGCGATGGGTTTAGCACCAACTACACCCTTTGCGATATCGTAGCGGCCGGCGGCTTTATAGAACATACCTACAAAAAATCGTCATGTGGTAACTCGGCTAATGGCCTGCAAAACGTTTTCCAGATAGACTTGCAGCCTACCAGCACCCTTTGTGGAAAATTGGGCACACCGGTTACCGGCTATGCCCGTATTATACAGCCGCCTTCCAACAAAATAACTTCCAATCAAACTGCATGTACCAATACGCCGGTGAAGTTTACCAACTCTTCTATCCCCGGCCAGGACCCTAACAGCACTTCATTTGATTGTACAAACCAAAACGCACTTTACACCTGGATTGTTGATGGCAACGTAGTGGCCGTAAACTATAAGCTCGACAAACAGTTGGAGTACACCTTTACCACAAACGGGCAGCACTTTGTAGGCTTGCACCTGCAAAACCCCAACGCTATCTGCGAGGTAAAAGATGTTGTTGTAGACATATGTATCCAGAACCCGCCTAAACCCAGCTTTACGCTGCCCGGCTCTACCATTTGTACCTCAGGTTCGGTTACGCCAATAAATACCTCAGTGATAGATGAGCCCTGCTTTGCAAACTCAACCTATAATTGGGTAGTTAAAGGTCCTGCTGCCGTTGGGTACCTTAACGGCACCAACGCAAACAGCAAATCGCCCACCTTCAATTTCAACTCATCGGGCGTATACACCGTAGAGTTGGATATTACCACCAACAGTTGCGGACTGGTGCAATCCGAGTTGCAAGAGGTGGTCATCAACCTCGCCCCAACAGCAAGCCTGTCTCCAAATGCGCTTGTTTGCGGCAAAGACCAAACCATAACCTTTGACCCAAATGCTACAACTACCAAAACCTCACTTACGGGTACATCTAAAGCGCTACCCACTACTTATAACTGGGTAATTACCGGCGGCGCGTTTACTTATGTAAACGGCACTGATGCTAATACCAAATACCCACAGGTAAAGTTCAGTGAGTATAAAACTTACACTATAACGGTAACGCACGTTAACAACTGCAATACCGTAGGTGCCTCAGATACCCAGAAACTTACCTTTCAGCAATCTCCGGATGTGCAATCGGGTGGCGACCAAACCATTTGCGAGGGCAACCCGGTAACACTGCCGGGCGTTATTACAGGCTCGGTAATCAGTTACCAATGGGTAGGTGGTGCAGGTACATTTAGCCCAAGCCGAAATGTACTGCAACCCACCTACACCCCTACTGCGGCCGAAATAACCGCTGGCTCGGTAACGCTTTCTTTAGAAGCTACCACCAACCTTGCCGCTCCATGTAACATCATCACCAGTGCGGCCAATATCACCATCATTAATAAAGATAAGATAACAAGCGCCTTAACCGCAGAGGTTTGTACGGGCACAAACTTCAAGTACACCATCAAATCCAAAAACCCAGCCTCAACCTACACCTGGACGGCCAGCGTTACCACAGGGAGTGCCACAGGCTTTGGCACCACAGGCAGCGGTAACACCATTAACGACCTGATCACCGATACCGGCGTGGGCGATGCTGTAGTTACCTACATTATTACGCCCAGCACCAACGGCTGCCCCGGCATACCGTTTACTTTAGAATTAACCGTAAACCGCATACCTGTGTTAACGGCAACTGCGCCCCCGGCACCTATTTGTACCGGATCGCCAAACGGCATAATGCTTGGCTCAAACCAGCCCAACACGACCTACACCTGGACCAGCGTAGCCTCGCCAGGCGTAACAGGCAATACCAACCAGGCTACAGAGGTTGCCGCAATAGGCGACGTATTGGTGAATTTGGGTACAACCTACGGCACAGTAACCTACACCATTACGCCATACCACGGTGCCTGCCCCGGGCAGCCCCGTACAGTAGTAGTAAGTGTGGCGCCGCTACCCATACCAGCTATAGCCGGGCCAGACGAAACCATTTGTAACGGCCCTGTTTACACGCTACAAGCGAATAATCCATCGCCGGGCATAGGTACCTGGTCGCTCGCATCGGGCCAGAGCGGCATAACTTTTTCAAACCCTAACAGCCCTACGGCAACGGTAAGTGGCCTTTTACCAGGCAACGTTTATAAATTTGTGTGGAGCATCAATACTTCGCCGGGCTGCCCACCAACAACATCTACCGTTACCATCACTACCGATGCTCCAAGCGTTGGCGGCACTGCGGCGGGCGATGCCACCGTATGCGCCGATGCGAATGCCGGGCAGCTAACCCTTACCGGCAATGTAGGCAACGTTACGGGCTGGGAGTCATCTACAGATGGCGGCCTTACCTGGGTTATTCACAACGTTGCCCTTAACCAGTATAATTATAGTGGCCTCACCCAAACAACACAGTTTAGGGCTATTGTTAAAAATGGGGTTTGTGGCGATGCCCGCTCTACTATTGCCACCGTTACCGTAAACCAGCCTGTAATGGCGGCCAACGGTGGCAACCCTATCACAACCCTTTGTAATGCCTCTACGGTAACACTCAACGGCAACGACCCTTCCCCATTTGTTGGGATATGGACACAAACAGGCGGCCCGCCCGTAGTATTTGCCGATGCCAATAACCCTAAAACTCAGGTTACCGGCCTTATAGGCGGCAACACCTACACCTTTGTTTGGACAATAAAAGGCACTGCCCCCTGCGCCGACAGCCAAAATGCCATTACCGTTGTGAACAAACCTGACGTTACACCTGGATTTACATTTGATAATACCAAAACGGTTTGCGGGCCGGTAACTATAAAGTTTACCAATACCTCTACGCCTGTGTTTACAACTACCGATTACCTGTGGGATTTTGGCGATGGCACCGGCAATACCAACGAAGCAAACCCTAAGCATACGTTTTTACCGCGTACCGATGGCCGCGATACCACCTACACTATATCGTTAAGCATCATCAACAACTGCTTTCCACGACCAGCCTTTACCATGACCATCACCGTAAGGCCTTCGGCGCCAATCGCGTCTCTTTTGCCCGAACGGCTGTCTGCATGCGGGGCCTTGGCTATAAAGGTTAAAAATACGTCGCCCGGCAATAATGACCATTATGACTTCTTTGTTTACGATGGTAACGTGAAGATCTTCCAGATAACCAAAACAGATAAAACCGACGTTACGTTCCCATCGCTGGAACCACCCAAAAACGATTTATTTTACACTGTTTACGTTATAGCTACAGATTTTTGCGGCAATACATCAAAAAGTACACCCATACCCATCAATATTTTCCCGGCCACCTTCGTGCCATTATTCTTCGCGAAAGACAATAGCACAGCGGCCTGTTTTCCGTTTACAGCAACTTTCGTAAACATATCTTCGGGCGGGGATACCTTTATTTACCACATTTATGATGCACCTACAGGCGGAAAGGAATTGGACCGCGTGCAGGGTAGCAAAACCGAACAGCCTTATACTTTTACTGCACCAGGCGTTTATTACGTAAGTATACAGGCCTTTAATCCCTGCGCCCAGCCAGAATCTGCCGAGAGGATAAAATTTGAGGCATACCCTAAACCGGCACCTGATTTTAATGCAGATATACGGGAAGGCTGCAAGGCGATCAGGGTTTCCTTTGCCAACCTTACGCCTGTAAACGGGCAAACGCCTCCGCAATCCCTAAGCTACGAATGGGATTTTGGTGATGGCTCTGCGCACTTTATCGGTTATACCCCACTGCCGCACCTTTATATCGCCAGGAGCACGGCTTACACCGTTACGCTGAAAGTAACCAACCTGGCTACCGGCTGCACGGATATGATTACCAAGCCCGATTTTATTAAAGTTGACGCAGCACCCACCGTAGATTTCTCGGCCAGCCCGGGTTTCATTACCAAAATACCCAATTACCATTTCGCCTTCGACGACCAAACATCCGGTAACCCGGTTAGCTGGCGCTGGGATTTTGGCGATAAAACCTTCTCTACTGAACAAAACCCGGCACACACTTATGCCGATACAGGCACCTACAAAGTAACGCTGAGAGTGGTTAACCGCGAAGGATGCGACAGTACCGTATCGCATAACGTGCAAATTACCGGCATACCCGGTCAGCTTTATATACCCAATGCCTTTATGCCTGCAAGCAGCACAACCGAGCTGCGCACCTTCGTTATAAAAGGATCGGGAATAGAAAGCTGGCGCCTGCAGATATTTAACAACTATGGCCAATTGGTTTGGGAAACCACCAAACTCGACGAGAAAGGGCAACCTGTAGAAAGCTGGGACGGACTTTATAAAGGTGTGCCCGCCCAGCAAGGCGTATATATATGGCAGGCATCGGCACATTTCATAAACGGAACGGATTGGAAAGGCATGCAATATGGCCCCAAAACGCTGCCTAAACGCACCGGCGTGATACATTTAATAAGATAAGTGATGAAGGATACGAAGAGATTTTATGCATTGCTGCTAATTGCGCTGTTTGCAGGTGTACGTTTACAGGCTCAGGACCATATGTATTCGCAATTCTTCAACTCGCCCAACTATCTGAATCCGGCCCTTAACGGCCAGTTTGAAGGCGATTTGCGCATGAACCTCATCTATCGCAATCAATACTCGTCTGTTGCAGGCGGGGGCTTAACCTATCTTACCGCATCAATAGATTATAACGTACCGCGCTTCGGCGGCGGCTTTGGGCTCATGTTTACCAGAGGCAGCGAGGGTACGGCTTATCTCACCAAAAATAACATCTCTGGTATATACTCCTATAGCATAGGCAACGATGATTTCGTACTTTCTTTTGGCTTGCAGGCAGGCGTAACCAACCGCGCGGTTGATTATACGAAGTTGATCTTCAGCGATCAGATAGATCCCCGGCTGGGTTATATCCCCGGCTCGGTGAGCGGGGCCGATGCAGCGTTATTCAATAATAAATTCTTTTTCGATTCGGGTGCAGGTCTTAACCTCACTGCAGGTAATTTCAACATTGGCGGAGCCGTGCAGCATATTAACCGCCCCAACGAATCGTTTACCGGCGTGCCGGCTAAACTCCCTATGCGCGGTGTTTTCCACGCCAGCTACCGCTACAACGTAACGCAGGACGACAACCTGGACGAGGACCAAAAATCATACATCATACCCTCGGTAGTATTTTACAAACAAAGCCAGGCGCAATCTTTAAGCGTGGGCTTTCAGTACAAACGGCGCAGCATAAATGCCGGGCTTTGGTACCGTAGCGGTGGCCTCAGCAACGGGCCAAGTTCTATCGTAGTATCTTTTATTTTCGATCTGTTCATCAACCACGAAGGTGGTGAAAAAATGCGCCTGGGCGTAAGCCACGATGTACCATCCGGTCGCGGCCTCAACTATAGCAATACCAGTGGTACTACCGAAGGCAGTATTGGGTACGAAACCACACTGCCCTACCGCAGTAACGAGTACAGAAAATTCAATGGTGCACGCCGTTGTTACGATTTTTATTAAATTCGTAAATTATTAGAGCGAAACAGGGCAATTATTAAGGGAAATGCAAGAGGCGCAAAAAAAATACCTAAAAGAAGAGCAAGCAAAGAAGAAAAAAGCAAAAAGTAGTGTATGGATACTGGTTGCGTTTGGCGCAATATTCGTAGTTATACTCATAAAAATCGCCACTTCCAACTCGGTAAGTGTGTTTAGCGGACTGCCGGATAGCGACGCTGCTTATGCCATTGCAAAGGTATATATCCGCCCTACGGTACTGGCATCAAGTGTATCGTTTCACGATGATGAGTATAGATTCGCCAAAAAATCAGATTCGGTTTACGTAATTAAATCCTCCTACTCGGCTGTAACAAGCAGCGGCGAAAAAACAACCACCAACTTCACCATCTCGTTGAAATACATGGGTGGTGCGGGCAACCGCGAGGAGAGTTGGAAACTACTTGATTTGAACCAGGAATAGCAATTTACTGCCATAGTTGATATGGACGATACCCAAAAAGAATTTATTATTAATGGCCGTGCCGTTATTGGCCGTGCACAATATCAAACGCTGGTAAACAGCGGCGGGCACGCTATCATTGCCGATGAACCCTTAGATGAAGGCGGTACCAATACAGGGATGTCGCCCTATAACCTGTTGCTGGCCAGTTTGGCCAGCTGCACGGTAATTACCCTGCGAATTTATATCAACCGTAAGATGTGGGCTATAGACGAAGTTGCTGTCGACTTGCAAATGTACCGTACCGGCAACGGTATCCTGATAGATAGCGCAATATCCTTCAAAGGCGAAGTAACGCAGGAGCAGCAGAAACGCCTGGTGGCTATTGCCGATGCCTGCCCAATTCACAAAATATTGGTAGGCAATATTACCATCACCACCAGCATTGGGCAAAAAGCTTAGCAAATCAGCTGTCGGTTGCAAATTTAGAAGCAAAGAAAAAGCCGGGGTCACTACTCCCGGCTTTTAACCAAACAATTAAACACATAGAATATTATAATTTGAACGATACGCCCAGGTTAACGGCATAATCGGCAAATGCAGCATCACCGTGGCTATTGGTACCGGTTAGCTGGGTAGAAATCTTATCAGGCACGCTTTGCGTACGGTTGCGCACAATAGCAACCGGCACGAAGGTGTATATCGAGAATTTGCTGATGCGGTAGGTTACGCCCGGTTCTATAGAAGTGATATAACCCGGCCTGCGGAAACCGTTGCTGCCACCAACCAGATCTTTTACCGGAAGGCATTCGTAACGGATACCGGCAGAGAAATTGAATTTGTTTAGGCCATAGTTTGCACCTGCCCTCAGCATCAGCTGATCGGGTACGCTCATGATATCGCTACCGTTGGCCAATGCTTTGGCACTCGGCGTACCGCCACGGGCCGATGATACGCCGTTAAGTTCGCGCGGGCTGATGAGGTAGTAAAAACTACCGTAAAGGCCAAATTTATGCGAGAAGTTATAGTATGTATTGATATCGGTAGTGATGCCGGTGCCGCCATCGCCCAATTGGATAGATTGGTCTACAGGGCCAAGGGTTTTAGCACCATCTGTGCCGGTGTTGTAAAAATAATCCTGGTAGGTGTAGCTGCCTGTGGGCAATTTAAGACCCAGGCCTATCTGTATGTTGCCCTTGGTTGCTTTGGCAGGGTTAAGCAACCAGGCATAAGCCTTCAAGGTAACGTCACCCACGCCAAAGGAATGCGTAAGACGGCGTTCTTTACCACCGTGCTCGTAAAGCGACGAACGGCTGTTGGCCAACACCGGAATATCCAGCGAGAACGACCAGCGGTTGTTAAAGATGCGCGTAAGCGTAAGATCTTGCGCGTAAGAATGGTTGATAACGTTAGTACCTAATTCAATACGTTGTTTCTGCTCTTCAGAACCCACGAAGTGCTTATAAGAGCGATAGTAACGGCTATTGCTATTGAACAGCCATATGCCGCCTAATGTGGTGCTATCGGGGTGCTCGTCCATATTGCAGAGGCCGCCCGTGCTACGGATGGCCACGCAGCCTTGTGCGCTTGCTTTTGTGGAATTAAAAAGGATAAAAACGGCTAGTACAGCCACTAATTTTAAGGTGGTTTTCATGTGTGATATTGGGCTTTAAAAGAATGAAATGAGTAAACGCTGTCACGCACCGGGGCGTGTGTTTGCAGGCTGTTTACAGGTTTATCAATTGGTTAATGATGTTCTATTTGTTTGCGTTTTGCAAGAGCGGATAAGCTAAAACCTGAGGATGCTTGTTTAAGAGCCAACCATAATGCCAGTATAGATCCGTAACTACCGCCGCGTTCTATCCACTCGAATAATTCATAGTGGGGATAAAACAATTCGGTGGCTATTTTCCAGATCAATAATACGAGCAATATATTCCTGATGGGTTTGACGAGCACGATAAGGGCGGCAGTGATCTCAAAAACGCCCACAAATACAGCCACTTTAGCCGGGTGCGTAAACCCAAGCGAAGCGTACTGATTAAGCAAAGCTTTCTTTTCGATGATATTGAGCCAGCCATGGCCAAGCAGCAGCATAAATACCACCATACGCAAACACTGGCTTACAGTTTCCAGTGTTTGTGGTGTGGTTACGGCGGCAGGATTTATCTTTGTAAACAAAGCCTGCCGGTTTTTTATGCCTCCGGATAATATCAGCAGGGCCAATGGCGCGCCAAAATTACCGGCACGTTCAATAACTTCTGCAAATGGCTCGCCCGAAAGGGGCCGTAAAAACGCTGTCAAAACACCCCAGAACACCAGCCATAAGGCAATAGCACGTAGCGGGTAAACCAGCATAATTACCCCCATCACAATATCTATCCCACCAACCCAAGGCATTAAGGTATAGGCCATTTCTTTACCAATGCCAAATACGGCAAAGTAATTACACCATATCACTTTGGTGATGATGCCGAATGCACCATGGCCTATAAAACACATAGCAACTGCTATGCGTAAAATATAATGAAGCCCTTGTTCTGTTTTCACGGTTTAGTCTCTCTCTAATTCTCTCTCTTGCAATTATATTAATTTGCGCCGTCGGTTTTAGCGCGGTTTACAGCATAGGTACCTACTTTTACGCCGGTAGCCAGGCCAACGGTACAGTCGTTACGGTAGTGAATAGCACCGTATAATCTGGACATGCCCGCTTCGTTGGCCATCGTCATAAATTCTGTGGCACGTTCGGGAACCAGATAGCCCAGCACCGTTGCCGCAGCACCACTAAAGGTAGCGTGGCCCGATATGTACGATGGAAAGTTGGGTATGCCTGTCAGCGTTTTTATGCCGGCCACCATTTGTGTTGGGCGCGGGTTAAAGTAAAAGTATTTGGTATCCCAGCATACGATAGCCGCATCCATTTCGGCCATGTTTAGCAAGGCCATATTACGTGCCCAGCGCACTTCGCTCCAGTTATGTTTCACAAATTCCTCAGCAGCGATGCTATTCCAGTGGCCCGGAGGCGTTGCGGTACCAACGCCGTCTGCCCAAAACGCAACAATGCGTTCGTGATCGCGGTCATAGTTTTTGCTCATGGCCATCACTTCATCCATATCTTTCTGATACTCAGCCGAACCCTCTTTGAAAGGTGCGGCGGGGCGAATGGCCACTACATCCGCAGCAGGCATCAATATTGGTGTAACCTTTGGAAACAACGGCAACATAGGCGGGCGGTGTGGCAGTTCCAGGCTTATCCAAGGGGTGTTACCGGCTGCTTTTGCATCTGTTTCTAATTTTGTCCAGTCGTCTTTTGCCCCGGCAGCAAGGTTTGCTTTATCTGCACGGGCACGTGCCAAGAACACATTGGCAACCTGTTTGCCCAGGTTTTCGCCGGCATCCCAATCCGAGCGGGTGTTAGCGCCGGCCATTAAGCGGTATAGTTTCTCTTCGGCAACCTTTTTTTGTATGTAATCCAAATCGCCGGGGAATAGCAAAATCATCATCTGGGCAGTTGCGCCTGCAACCGCCGCGTCTTCGCTTGGGTACGATGGCAATTTTGACTTGGGTACCAATGCCTGCACATTGGCATCGTTAGCATAAGGAGCTTCGCGCCTGTAGCCACTAGTGTATTTGAATTTAAAGGTTTGCACCAATGCATCGTACTGTGCAGCACTTACGTAAGCATAAGCACGGGCAGCATATGGCGGGTTAGAAAAGGGAAAAAGCGGATAGGCCAAAGGGTTAGCCGCACTGGGAAAGGGGTAGGTTCCGTCGTCGTTTTGGTAGGGCGGCAGGTTATGTTTGGCCACCAGTTCGCGCAAGATTTCGTTCCAGCGCAATACCGAACCTGCGCTCCAGTATTTAATGATATCTTTTTGTTCGCTGGTAAGATTCTTTTGGTAGCTTTTTATCTCGTTCAGGTCGGCAGTGTAATTGGGCGTACCTTTCGCATCCGGTAAAGCTAATGTGAATGTAGACGAACCCGTTAAGATTGGTGTCCATGCACCCGCTGTCGAATCGGGATTAGCCGGCGCAAGTGCCTCGAACACCTGATTACGTTCGGTAATATCCTTTTTGCACGATGCTGCAAAAAGCGATACGGCCATTAATGATGATATATATAGTATCCTTGTTTTCATGATGGTGATCCTCTCTGCTTAGTTCTTTTCTTTTTTAACCGAAAAAACATAATCTATACCGCCCATAATTTGGGTGTTTTGCCCAACATTGCGGCCCGATGTTACGTAGCTACCGCCGATGGTAAACTCGAGCCCTCTAACATACTGAGGCATGTATTTTACTAAACCGCCTACTGCAGTAGCATTCATGCGGTTGCTGGGGAAAGGCATGTTGTTGCGGGTGATATCGAAACCACCCAATGTGGTGTATTTGGTGGCAATAGCCTCTACGTTGAGCAATAAACTACGAAAACCCGCGCTAACCAAAAAATTTGTGGCGTTTGGCAAAGCAACCTGGTTGGTGTAGTGCATTTCGGTAGTGTAATAGGCATCACGGTCGATAGTGATATTGTCCTTGCGGATGTACTGGCCCGCACCGGCAATAAAGAACCTGCCGCGCTGGTAGTTAATTAAACCGCGTAGTGCTACGCTTTTGCTGCGGCTGCCCAGTGCGAAAGGCAAATAATCGCCCTGGTAATCGCTAACGGGTATAGAACCTGTTGCAATAGCGTGAAAGCTTAAAATGCCCGTACCTATTTGCTCGCGGATGGCCATCCATTTAAAAGCCAGGTTGATATCCTGAAAACCGCGCTGGCCACGCAAAGTGCCCGCACTGGCTTTGGTTTGGATATAGGGCACAAATGCCGAAATATTGATGCGGTTGCTCAACCCGTAAACCAAGCCAGCATTGTAAATATTGGAACTGACGGTGCCCAGGTTTAAGTTATCGCGTTTGAGGGTGCCTTCCCAGTAATTATCCCAGCTGTTGTGGGCATACATGCCGGCTACGCATAAATAATTTTTCGGGATCATGATAGCATCGCTTTCCGTTTGCGCACAAACCGTTTGTGACAAAGCAACGCAAGCAATAATACCAACACAATACCTGTAAGTATATCGTAAAAAGTATTTCATAAAGGAATTTTAACAGTTAATAAAGTAAACAAGCAGCATGGTGCTGTGCGTCCGTTTAAAAGCGGCAGCAGGGAAGTAGCCATAAAATGTTCAGGACTGGTTCAGAAACACCCTGCATGACGCACGGCAGCGCATTTACCAATAAAAGCAAGAAAATTTGGGCTACTAATAAGATGTCAAATATATTAACCGGCGAAGTTTGGCGGTTTGCCTGGAGATTCGATGTAAGGGTTGGTTAACTTAGCAGATATAGGGTTCTCATGTCCTTTCACTGGTTGGGCGTATGCAACATAGCTGTAATGCATAGCGGGGATATTATACTCAAACCCTCCTGAGGCTTTCTTTACCGATGATTGCTCTGCTCCCTTTTTGGTAAGGGGTACATCAGCTACATCTTTGGCTACGATTAAGTTTGCGCTTACGAGGCGTGTTTTAACACTGTTGGCAATACATACCAGGTACATGGTATCCCGAGTCATTTTAACACCAACGTAATTATAGTAATTATCTTTAAGCTGAACCTGACCTTGCACGTGTTCGTAATCGGCCCAATCCTTTATCTGGGGCATATGTACAGGTATTTTTATCTGTACCAGCTGGGTTGCATCTACTTTGTTCTCGTAAATCTGCTTCACCATCTGGGTTTCGGAACGGTGAATGAAATATTGAAAAAAAAGCGTGTAGCCCCCTGCATAAAACAGGTGAACGCTTAATAGCAATATAACAAAAAACCTTTTCACAATATCCTATGCAGATTAGGGAGTATAATTAGTTGGTAAATATATATAAATATTTTTATTCGCAAACATTTTTACCAATTTGTTGTAATAGCGCAAGATTGTTACACATGGAAATAGAGGTGAGATTTGAGACATGAGATTTGAGATAAAAGGAAAAGCCACAGGTTTTCCTCAGGCAGTTCTTCCCTTCGTTATTCAACATTCGAAATTCGGCGTTCGATATTATCCTCCTCTATTTCCCAGGCTTATATATCGCCACCCCTACCCTCGAATCGGCACAGCCATAATAAAGAAACCACTTGCTTTTGAAATAAACCAGGCCCTCCATAAACACGGTACCCGCGGGGTATTGTCCGCTTTTTTCGAAAGCTTCCTGCGGTACGAAGAAGGGTTTATCCAGCCTGCCTATAGGCTTGGTTGGGGCCGTTGCCGAAAATACCACCTGCCCGCCGCAGTACGAGTTGGCGGTATAGTTCTTATCGCCGTAGGTTGGGTTGTTTTTGCCGTTATATAATAACACGATGCCTTTGGCAGTTACGATGGCCGGCGGCCCGCATTCGGTAAGGTCACTATCGAAAAAGTTGCGGCGGGGCGAGATAAGCGGCCTGAGCGTGCTATCCCTGTTTATTAGCGGTGTCCAGTTCACCAGATCGGTAGAGGTGGCGGCGTATACGCCGGTTTCGCCCCAGTACATCCAGTATTCGCCGTTTATTTTGGCGATAACCTGTTTACCATTAGATAGTTTGGTAATGACGGAAGCCGATTTACTTGCTATCTTATGGAACCTGCCACCATATGCCTTTCGGAATATTGGGCCATGCTTTACCCAGGTTTTGAGATCCTTTGAAGTAGCGACGCCCAGGCGCGGCATATCGTGGTTCCATTGGGTGTAGAAAACCACGTAGGTGCCGTTGGCCGTCATGGCCACGCGGGGGTCCTCGCAGCCGCCCGTCCACTCAAATTCCTTTTGGCTATCGTTAGCTGGATACAGCACGGGTACCGGCGAGCGTTTTACGCTGATACCATCCTTGCTTTCGGCCAGGCCCAGGCGGGATGTGCGCCCCCCTATCCCCGTGCCCGATTTATCCTCGGCACGGTACAGGATATATATCTTGCCGTCTTTGATAGTAGCGGCGGGGTTGAAAGTATCGTTGCTTTCCCAGTCTACGCTACGCTTGTACATCGGATCGTTGAAACGGGTGGTGGTATCCGGACTAATCAAAGGGTTCACCCCCGCCGGCCGCACAAAGGGGCCGAAGGCCCAGGCAGGTAGTTTTGTTTGAGCCTGCGTAGCACCCGAAAGCAACAACAGCAGGCCGAAAGCATGCAGGATTTTATAAAAGTTTCTTGTCATAATTGGTTTAATCTAATGGCATCAGCCGCGCCAGGTAGCCATCCGTATCGTCTTCATCCAGAATCTCAATCGCCCACCCTTCTTCGGCGGCAATTTGTATCAACGTATCTGCGTCTACGTAAAGCCATTGGAACCAATCGGTTTTTTGGCCCTTGTAGGCATATTGGTACCACACTTCGCCGTAATAATTACCGGCGGGCGGCGCACCCTCATACAAATAAGCAATATCAGATGAATCGAATAATAATTGGCCGCCGTGGTTCAAGAGTTGTTTGGCGTGCTGTAAAAATACACGTAATTGTTGGATATTCCCGCAGAGGCCTATGCCGTTCATCAACAATAACAAAGTATCGTATTTCTCCTCGGTATAGCTAAATATATCCTGTACAAACGCCTGCTTCACACCCCGCTCCTGCATGAGCTGCACCGCCAGCGGCGATATATCCATGGCGGTTACGTCTGCACCTTTTTGCTGCAAAAACAGGGCATGACTGCCCGCTCCCGCGCCGATATCCAGAATACGCCCACGACAGTGGCTCAGGGCCAGCACTTCCAGATCGGGCATTTCCGCTTCGGTACGGAAATACACATCCAGCGGCATCTCCTCTTTGGGTCCGTATTTGTTATGGATGAAAAGCTTAGCAGCCTGACGCCCTTTATAGGCATCATACAGCGCCTGCCCGAATATATCTTTTGCCAAATGAGTTAAAATTTATGGTTCAAAGGAAAGCATTGTAGGGTAAAAATGGAAGTTATTATAATTGCCGCCTTGTTTTAAGAGAAATAAATACAGAGCCACACAAAGCTTGCCCTGTTTGATAAGGGATTGAACACGAATTAAAAAAGATTTATACGAATTTCACAAAGCGTTGTGTTTATCAATTAGGTTTTATTTGCCAGGAGGACTAAGCTTAAAATTAGTGGAATTAGACTCAATTCGAAAAAATAGTGTTATTCAAACAACACGAATTAAAAAAGATTTATACGAATTTCACAAAGCGTTGTGTTTATCAATTAGGTTTTATTTGCCAGGAGGACTAAGCTGAAAATTAGTGGAATTCGATTTAATTCGAAAAAATAGTGTTATTCAAACAACACGAATTAAAAAAGATTTAATCGAATTTCACAAATCGTTGTGTTTATCAATTAGGTTTTACTTGCCAGGAGGACGAAGCTGAAAATTAGTGGAATTAGACTCAATTCGAAAAATTAGTGTTATTCAAACTACACGAATTAAAAAAAGATTTATACGAATTTCACGAAGCGTTGTGTTTATCAATTAGTTCGATTTAATTCGAAAAATTAGTGTTATTCAAACAACACGAATTAAAAAAGATTTATACGAATTTCACGAAGCGTTGTGTTTATCAATTAGGTTTTATTTGCCAGAAGGACGAAGCTGAAAATTAGTGGAATTCGATTTAATTCGAAAAATTAGTGTTATTCAAATCTTCGCGCCCGTGTTGATAACCCCCCTTGGGGCTTCCTGCCATTTCAACTCCCGTACTGCACAATTTAACTCTCCAGATAACCGAATGTATTTTTGTAACATTTTCAATACACTTTGAAAAAATCCTTTATCTTTATAGCCTAATTAAGTTATATACTATTGTTCAAACTGCTGTTTCAAAGTGTCGGCGTTTGCCGTAATGCTTTCAAAACAACGAAAAAAAGCACAGCCGATGGCCAAACAAGGGCAACTTAGCCTGTTTTACAAAATTTTTAGCAATAGGTACTTCATCCTGGCGGTGTGGATATTCCTTGCCGTTTTCTATACTTACAAGTACATCGGCTACGGGTCTATCAACAATTACCTCATTTTTAAGTACACCTATTTCAATGCCGCTATGGGGCATAACCTGTACGCCGCTTACCCTCAATTTTATTCAGATACTAACCACTACGGCCCCATCTTCTGCCTAATCATCGCGCCATTCGCACTGCTTGCGGGCAATCTGGGCCTCTATTTTTGGCAAATTTGCAACGTGGCGTTCCTGTTTTGCGCCATACAGCTACTGCCCTTAAGCACGCTCAAAAAGAATATCATCTGCATTATCTGCGCGCAGGAACTCATCATCTCCCTCAAAGAATTCCAAACCAACGGTGCCATTGCCGCACTGCTTATCTTTACCTGGGTACTGGTAGAAAATAAGAAAGATTTCTGGGCATCGCTGTTCATTATGCTGGGCCTCTTCGTAAAACTTTACGGGGTTGTGGGTGTGGTGTTCTTCCTGCTATCCAAACAAAAAAAGCAGTTCATCGCTGGTTTGTTCTTTTGGGGCGCGGTACTCTTTGTGCTGCCAATGCTTTTCTTCTCGCCGGCTTTCGTGGCCCATTCGTACATCGATTGGTACCATTCGCTGATGGAAAAGAACGCGCAGAACATTTCCATGTCTACCCAATATCAGGATATATCTGTAACCGGTATGGTGCGCCGCATTGTAGGCCATCAGATAAATATACTGCCCATACTGCTTACCGCCGTAGTGTTATTTGCGGTTTCATCCTTAAAAAAACAAATGGCTGCCGATTTGCGCAGCCGCCTGCTGATGCTGGCTAGTTGCCTGCTGTTTGTGGTGTTGTTCAGTACCAGTTCAGAGCATCCTACGTATATCATCGCCTTCGTAGGCGTAGGCATATGGTTTATGAGTGCCCCGCAGCCGGTAAACAAATGGCAAATTGCCTTATTCGCATTTACGCTATACTTTGGCAGTTTGTTCCGTACCGATATTTTTCCGGCCTATATCAAAAACAATTTGATTATGCCCTACGCCCTTAAAGCCCTGCCCTGCCTGATGGTATGGCTGACTATAGTTACCGAAATGCTGGCCAAAAAGCCTGCAGCCGTACAGCCCGAAGCTGCCCCTCTTAACGATATGATAACCCCTACCCCTACAACGATATGAGATCCGTACAGGAACGCCCAAAAACCAGGACTGCCCCGCCCCGCAAAAAGGTGTCGGTTGTGGTGCCGGCTTTTAACGAGGCCCAAAACCTCCCCATCCTGATCAAGGGGTTGAGGCAGGTGTTTGATACCCTGCCCTACGATTATGATTTTGTTTTTGTGGACGACGGCAGCAAAGATGATACCGCCGATGTGCTCCGCACCCTCCACGTGCAGGATAACCGTATCCACTATATTAAACTGAGCCGCAACTTTGGCCACCAGAACGCGCTGAAAGCCGGGCTAGACTATGCCGACGGCCACTGCATAATTTGCATGGACGGCGACCTGCAGCACCCGCCGCAACTCATCCCCGCCTTTTTAAGCAAATGGGAAGAAGGCTACGATATCGTTTACAGCAAGCGCACCTCTACCGAAAAGGTAAGTTTGTTTAAACGCGCTACATCCAACATGTTTTATGCGCTGGCCAACCGCCTCAGTGAGATAAATATGGAACCTGGTACCGCCGATTTCCGCCTGATTGACCGTAAGGTGGCCGATGCGCTTTTGCAATTTAAAGAGATTGACCCCTTTTTGCGTGGCATTATCAAATGGCTGGGCTTTTCGCAATACGGCATCAGCTACACGGCGGACCCTCGGCACTCCGGCAAAAGCAAATACTCTTTTATCAAAATGGTGCGCTTTGCTTTCCAGGGGATAACCTCCTTTAGCATACGCCCGCTTTATTTTGCGGTTTACCTGGGCTTTGCCTTCTCTACCATAACGGCTATCTGCCTTCCTTATGTGCTATATTGCTACTATACGGGGAACGCCGTTGTAGGGTACGCTTCTGCCGCATGGGCATCTATATTAATGGCGGTTTTCTTTTTGGGAGGCCTGCAGTTAATTATTATGGGTATTATAGGCATTTATGTGGGCAAAATATTCCTGCAAACGAAGTTGAGGCCGAATTATGTGGTAGAGAGCAGCAGTATTAAACAGCCCCAGTATGATCTTGTTGAGTTTTGATGTAGAAGAGTTTGATATGCCGTTTGAGTACGGCAAAACAATTACTTTCGAAGACCAGATAGCCATATCCGCTACCGGCACCCAAACTATACTGGCTATGCTGCAAAGGCAGCAGGTAAAGGCCACGTTTTTTTGCACGGCTACCTTTGCCCTGGCGCGTCCCGACCTGGTCAGGCAGATTATTGCCGACGGCCACGAAGTGGCCTCGCACGGCTATTACCATTCAGAATTTGAACCTGCACACCTGCTCAGCTCCAAACTGGCATTGGAAGCCATTACGCATACGCCCGTTACCGGCTACCGCATGGCCCGCATGATGCCCGTAGACGAAACTGAGATACACAAAGCAGGCTATGTGTACAACAGCTCCATTAACCCTACCTTGTTGCCCGGGCGGTATAACAACCTCAAGGTATCGCGCACCTATTTTATGCAGGATGGCGTGTTGCAATTACCCGCATCGGTTAGTCCACGTTTGCGGTTGCCCCTGTTTTGGCTGGCCCTGCACAACTTCCCCCTATGGTTTTACAAATACCTGTGCCGAAAGACCTACCAGGCCGATGGCTACCTTAACCTGTACTACCATCCCTGGGAATTTACCAACCTGCACAATAAAGCACGCTTCGGCTTCCCCGGCTATGTAAGTAAAAACAGCGGGGAGGCGATGTTGCAAAGGATGGAAGATTTGATTGTAAGTTTTAAGCAGGGTGGATTGCCGTTTGGGACGATAAGCGGCTTTTTGGAGGGGAAATAACATTCTTAGAGTACTTTGTGCTTTGTCTGTGGACGCTGTGTTTGATTTTTTTTAACACAAAGTACGCAAAGAGGGGAACACAATGAACACAGAGGCAAAAACTGTACTATTAACCTGAGTTCGATTAATCAAAAGGCGGCCATCTGATTAGAATAGGTCGATTGATAAGAGATGGACGGTTTTTTAGGAAAAAATGAGTATGCGATTAATCCAGCCACGATATTAGCGATA
>NZ_SOZE01000024.1 GCF_004519315.1 Mucilaginibacter psychrotolerans | reverse complement strand
TCCCGGCTTAGGAATGACCGCACATAGCAGTTTGAGGTATCTTTCTTTTAATTATAATAGCATCCGGCCTTTGCCGTATGCTGTCCTATCACTTTTATACATAGCAATTCTGATTCAGACAATTCTAAAACGACACTCCCACTTGCAACCCCGTGCCTATTGATGTCGGCACCCCGTTACCAAACCTAACCGGGATAGGTACTGAGAGGAACATGGCAGCATCTTTACCTTTAATGATGCGCTGATTAAATACCGGCGTAAAACCGAAGCGCCCGTTGGTTTCGAAGGCCATACGGCCGATAAACGTAAACCCACGCTGAAAGCGGAACATGGCCCCCGGATGGAACAGCACGCTGCTCACTTTGGAGACATTCTTTTCGGTGCGGATGCTGGGCGCTACTTCAAAGCTGATGCCGAATTTATCGCTTTTGAGCAGGTTTAGTCCAAAAGGGAAGCCGATGGTGTACGCCCCCGAGAAATTGCTGGTAAAGCCATCCTTGTTCCAGGTGCCAATAGGTTCAATAACGCTGAAGTAGCCCGCCACACGGGGATATGCGGGTGTTTGCTGGGCATTGCAAATTTGCATGCTACAGCAAAGGGCCGTTATCACAAATAACAAGGTAGTTAGCAACCCGTTTTTATTTGCGTTGTTTAAATTATCGGGGGGGATTATCATTATATTGCTTTATTCTGCAATATTATTTATAATAATGTCTGCAATGTATGGCGCAAGCAGCCTTTTGTATTATTTTGCTGTTATTTTTTTGTAAAGCAGGGCACCTATTGCTATCCGCGCCGCGAATGATCGCCGCGGTGCAGGTGAACATCTTTCCCGCAAACTAAAGAAGGCCCCGGTCACCTCAACCGGAGGCCTTCGCCCTTGTTAACACATCACATCAAAACAATCTTACTTTTTTGCTTTTTTCTCCAGAAAAAAGCAATGGACAGCGCAGGCATGCTGCTTGTAGTTTTTATGAACGGTACCATAGCTATGGCCCTTGGGGTCTAAAATGGCGCATTTGTCGGCATCAAGGTCCTTAACGGAGAGGATGGTTTCACCGGCAACGCTGTAATACACCCCATTTTTGCCGGCCTTACCCAGGTTTTTGCCCTGGGCATCAACTACGTTGCCATTTTTATCAATAGCATAAACCCTGTTGCCGGCATTGTTGCGGGCCACATTGTCTCTGTCTATATAACCCAGTTTGGTGCCATCGTGGCTGTAGATGCCGCCCTTGCCGTCAATCATCAATTGCTGCGTTGCCATTTGGTGTTGCTGGGCACGTGCAGTAAACACCATAGTGGTAATTATCAGGATAGAATAGATTACTGATTTTAGCTGATTCATCGTCTTGTTTTTTTATCAAAAGTAGATGATGAACAGTTGATTCTTAATGATATGGGGCACTCCGGGAAATGATGTGCATCACGCAGCGGCGTTAGCATAGTCGGCTCAACGTGGCCCCGCCTTTAGATTTTTCTTGCCCGGCTTTTTCAGGAAAGGGTTGTGGTAAACGGGGGGATTGCAGGGGGCGGCATTAACGGTGGGCTGCTGCTGCTGCTCTTTGTAGGCTTCAGGCACCCATTCCGGTCTTATTTTCGGTTGATTATCCATTATCCTGATGCGATACGCAAAGTTAAACAATGGTAAACATAAATGGCTAAATCATTATATCTCCCACAAACCCGGATTATCGCGATGGTGGGTAAGGTTATCTATAACCTGTTGTATATTGGCCATTGTGAGTGGCTGCCCGCCGTCGGCAGAGTAAGTAAACAGTTTACCGGGCGATTCAAATGTGATCAAGCCCATATAATCCGGGCTCGATTTTTTGGTCAGCAGCAGTTCGCTTTCTTTTCTATCTATCGAGTCCGCATCCTCCACCCCCTTGTTACGGTAAACATTGTAGGTACGTGTAATTATTTCATGGCCATCTAAATGCGCAACCGTATTCGGGATAATCATTACCTTTAGGTTTTCTCCTACTGTAAAAAATATGGGCTTCATGGCTTATGAGGGTATGCTTGCACAACAGCGGTCGAGCTAAATAGTTTCGGCGATTATTTTAGCACTAAGTTTGCTTTTTTTTGTATTTTGAAAACATCAAAAACATCGTTTTATGTTTAACCAACAACTATCCGGCAACATGTGGTTTTTGGTGCAGCCATCCGGTAAACAACTGCGCCTTATTATAAGTGATGGCACTGCGGAACTTGCTTGCCGTAAAGAAAGCCCGGGCGCCCTCAAACGCTTCCTGGCATCGGCAGAAACACGCCTATTTAAGGGCCGGCTGCAATTGCGAAAGGATAAAGAGACGGTGATAGTGGTGCTTAAAGGTGAAGATGTGGGAGTGATAGCGATGGAGGAACTGGATAAGGTGTTGATTTAAGCTTGAAACCGTAGCGATGGGTTTGAAACACCGAGTGTTCGAAACCCTTAAAGCTTATCCGTTCCATAAATGGATCGACAACAAAGGTGCATCACTTTTTACCATACTTTAATTTACGCCAACGACCGCAAACCCAACTTCATTGCCGTCGACTTTTAGTCGACGGAATACAGCTTATCAGTTCCATAATGGATCGACAACAAAGGTGCATCATTTTTTACCATACTTTAATTTACGCCAACGACCGCAAACCCACCTTCATTGCCGTCGACTTTTAGTCGACGGGATACAAATTATCCGTTCCATAATGGATCGGCAACAAAGGTGCATCACTTTTTACCATACTTTAATTTACGCCAACGACCGCAAACCCAACTTCATTGCCGTCGACTTTTAGTCGACGGGATACAAATTATCCGTTCCATAATGGATCGACAATGAAGGTGCATCACTTTTTACCATACTTTAATTTACGCCAACGACCGCAAACCCACCTTCATTGCCGTCGACTTTTAGTCGACGGGATACAGCTTATCCGTTCCATAATGGATCGGCAACAAAGGTGCATCACTTTTTACCATACTTTAATTTACGCCAACGACCGCAAACCCACCTTCATTGCCGTCGACTTTTAGTCGACGGAATACAGCTGCATTCTGAGTTAGCTATGTTCAAATAGATCGACAAACTGATTGAACACTATGCTCCGAACACTCGAGGGTTTCAAACCCATCGCTAAGATTTCAAACGCAATTTCCCAAAATCAACACGCGTAAGGTACACGCCACCCAATATAATAAGCAGGCAACCTATTTGCCATAAGGTAATGGTTTCGCCATAATACCAGCCCCAGCCAAAGGCTACGAAAGGCACGCCATAGCTAGCCGTAGAGGTAAACAGCACGCTGGTGCGTTGCACCAGCGCGTAAAACAGCATCCATGCCAGGGCGGTGCCCAGCATGCCCAGGGTGCAAACCGCCAGGCAGGCTTTGATATACTTGTACTCGTGCAAGGGCAAAGCAAAGAACCCCGTTTGCCACAATATAACCAGCGAAGGCAGTCCTACGGCAATAAGGCTAAAAGAAGTGATAATAATAGGGCTAACGCCACCGAGGTGCCGTTTCACCATAATAATATTCAAAGCGTAAAACACCGTAGCCAATATTACCAGCGCGGCATAGCTTATTTGCCCATACCCTGTATGCTTCTGCACCACATATAACAGCACAATGCCCCCGAAACCGATGAGGATACCCAGCACCTGGCTGATAGGTATTTTGTTGCCGAAAAATATAAATCCGAAGATGATGGCGAATATAGGCGTGAGCGAATTGAGCGTGCCTGCCAGTGCGCTATCTATTTTGGTTTCGGCAATGCAGAACAAAAAGGCCGGCAGAAAACTGCCGAAAAAACCTGAGAATACCAGCCAGCCCGAGAGCCTGAAGGGTATCTTGCTGCGGTGCCTCAGCAAAACCGGCGTAAGCACTATTCCCGCACTAATGAGCCGGATGGCAGCTACCTGCGACGCTGTGAGCAAGGGTTGGCGCGCATCATCATACAAGCCCAGTTTCATCAAAATAAACGAACTTCCCCAGATAAGGCATATCGAAATGAACATCAACCAATTGATCAACTGCGGGGGAAATACAAACGAAGGGGGCTTTTGCTGCATGATGCTGCAAAATAACATAAAGAACCGAAAATGCCCTCTTATGCTATTACCATGTATTCAATTTTGAATAAAAAAGGATTAGTAATTGTTTAAAAATAAAGCGAGATTTAAAAAGGCAATAAATTAAAAATAACCTATATGGACACACAAGAGCAGATAGCAGCGTATATCCACAGCCAACCCGAAGCCAAACGCAGCGAGTTGCAAACATTGCACACGCATATATTGGAAGTACTGCCGGGGTGTAAATTGTGGTTCCTGGATGGTAAAGACGGCACAGGCAAAATAGTAAGCAACCCTAATATAGGATACGGGCATTATACCATGAAATATACCGACGGAACGACCAGGGAGTTTTACCAGATTGGATTGAGTGCCAACACAACCGGTATATCCGTGTACATCCTCGGCATCAAAGATAAAACCTACCTGGCTCAAACCTATGGCCAGGAATTGGGCAA
The DNA here is from genome assembly GCF_004519315.1 of Mucilaginibacter psychrotolerans. Taxonomy (GTDB): domain Bacteria; phylum Bacteroidota; class Bacteroidia; order Sphingobacteriales; family Sphingobacteriaceae; genus Mucilaginibacter; species Mucilaginibacter psychrotolerans. The sequence goes on along the minus strand of NZ_SOZE01000024.1, from coordinate 84,159 downwards.
GGCCAGCGTAACCGGCTATTGCATCAAGTTCAAAAAACTGAAGGATATCAACATAGATGTACTCGAAGCAGCCATAAAAGATGGCGTTAAACTTAGCAGCGAAAATTGACAGTGAAATCGCCTATTAACAGGAGGCACCTACGGAGCCGACAGCATTGCTTGTAATTTTCTATAAACACGATGCTCCTAGCGGAGCGTAAAAACTCAATTCGGGATGAACACTCCGGAGGAGTATCGTGTTTATAGCAGCAGAAGAAAAGAGAGAAGGCTCCGTAGGGGCCTCCTAATCACCGACTTATTTGAACGCGTTTTCCTTGCGAAAATTGAAGAAGCCCGGCCTGCGATCACAAAACTTTATACCTTTATGCTTTAAATCCGGCTTTTGGCTTCATGACACTTTCTATAGAACAAATAACCCCGCAACTTACCTGGCGCCTCAGGCGCGATGTATTGTATCCCGACCAGCACCTGCGCGATATGGAGATGGACGAGGATAACCACGGCTATCATTTCGGTACCTTTGCCGAGAACAAGCTGGTGGCGGTAGTATCGCTCTTTCAGCGCGAAGACGGCTGGCAGTTCCGCAAGTTTGCTGTAATTGCAGAATTACAGGGCAAGGGTGTGGGCGGGCAGTTATTAGATTATATCACTGAGTTTGCCAGGCAGGAAAATGGGCGCCGCCTATGGTGCAATGCCAGATTCCCGGCCATCGGGTTCTACAATAAATTCGGCTTTACTGCCATTGGCGAACTGTTCCATAAAAACGGTATCGACTACATTGTGATGCAGAAAGACCTCCCCCAAAACTAAAAAAGGTCGGCATGCCTTGCGCCGCCAACCTTTCAACTAAATTTAACTGATCTTATCTTAATTAACGGCGCGAAGGTGGCCTTATCGTGTTAACTTAGTATTAACGCTGAAACAATATTTAATCTACCACGTATAGGGTATTGCGGCAATGTCGTCCGCATTGTTATATTTGCGCATGGCCATCCAAAGGCCTTATACTTTTATCAATGGCTAAAAAGAAAACCGAAGCAGAACAAAAACCTGCCATAGTAACCGAAAAATCCCTTTCGTTCTTCGAAAAATATATCAATAACGCCTCGCCTACCGGCTTCGAGTGGAAGGGCCAGCAAATGTGGTTAGAATACCTTAAGCCTTATATCGATGAGCATTACGTAGATAATTACGGCACTGCTGTGGGCGTAATAAACCCTACAGCCGAGTATAAAGTAGTTATAGAGGCCCATGCCGATGAGATATCTTGGTTTGTAAATTACATCACCAACGATGGCTTGATATACGTTATCCGTAACGGCGGCTCCGATCACCAGATCGCGCCATCTAAACGCGTAGATATCCACACCGATAAAGGACTGGTGAAAGCAGTGTTCGGTTGGCCGGCTATCCACACCCGCCTCGGCGGCGAAAAGGAAGAGGCCCCAACCTTAAAAAACATCTTTTTAGATTGCGGCTGCACCAGCAAAGAAGAAGTAGAGAAACTAGGCATACACGTAGGCTGCGTAATTACCTACGAGGATGAGTTTATGGTGCTCAATAACCGCTACTACGTAGGCCGTGCTTTAGATAACCGCGCCGGCGGCTTCATGATAGCCGAAGTGGCCCGTTTGCTAAAAGAAAACAATATTACCCTGCCATTCGGCCTGTACATCGTCAATGCGGTGCAGGAAGAAATTGGCCTGCGTGGTGCCGAAATGATTGCCCACCGCATTAAGCCGAACGTGGCCATCGTAACCGATGTTACGCACGATACCGGCACACCTATGATCAACAAAATTACCCAGGGCGACCTGAGCTGCGGTAAGGGCCCGGTAATATCTTACGCGCCTGCGGTTCAAAACAACCTGAACAAGTTATTGATAGAATCGGCACAAAAAGCAAATATCCCATTCCAGCGCCAGGCATCATCGCGCAGTACGGGTACCGATACCGACGCCTTTGCTTACTCTAATGATGGCGTGCCATCGGCATTGATATCATTGCCATTACGCTACATGCACACCACGGTAGAAATGATACACAAAGATGATGTGGATAACGTTATACGCCTCATATACGAAAGCCTGCTGAATATAAAAGCCGGGCAAGATTTTAGATATTTTAAGTAATCATTAATAATAATTAGAAAAAACACTATTATTGTTAATATTTTAAGCAGTACTATAACATTCTCACAAAAAATATGAAACCTACCCTATTAATTCTGGCTGCAGGTATGGCAAGCCGCTATGGCAGCATGAAACAAGTTGACGGCTTTGGCCCTAACGGCGAAACCATTATCGACTATTCTATCTACGATGCTATCAACGCCGGTTTCGGCAAGATATCATTTATCATACGCGAAGAGTTTTTAGATAGTTTCAAAGCTATTTTTGAGCCTAAACTGGCCGGAAGAATTGAAACTGATTACGTTTTCCAAAACTACGACCTTACCCAGTTTGGTATTGATTACGAAGTGGAGCGTGCAAAACCCTGGGGAACAGCCCATGCTGTTTTGGCCGCACGCAACCAGATAAACGAGCCTTTTTGTGTTATCAACGCCGATGACTTTTATGGTGCTGATGCTTTTAAAAAGATGGCTGATTTTTTAACAACCGAAGTTGCTGATGACAAATATGCTATTATAGGCTACCAGGTAGACCGTACACTTTCAGATTACGGGTCAGTTTCTCGCGGTGTTTGCCAGGTTGAGGATGGTAAAATGGTTGCCATTAACGAACGCCTTAAAGTTTATTTTAAAGAAGACGGCAGCGTAGCCTACGAAGATAACGATGTAGAATACCCCTTAGACCCACTTACCCGTGTATCTATGAATTTCTGGGGTTTTACTCCTGCGGTTTTCAAACAAAGCGAACCGATGTTCAAAGCATTTGTAGAAGCCAACAAAACCAACCCTAAGGCCGAATTCTTCATCCCGTTGGTGGCCGATGGCCTGATCAAAACCGGCGAAGCGTCTTTTGAAGTTATCCCTACCGATGCAAAATGGTTTGGTGTTACTTATAAAGAAGATAAACCAATCGTACAGAAAAGCATTTCAGACCTGGTGGAGAACGGAACCTATCCGGCTAACCTTTGGTCATAAGCAAATTATCCTGATAAAAGGGAATCCTGCTCAGTTTTTGGGCGGGATTTTTTCATGAACACTAATTTGACGAATTGAGACGAAAGCTGCCAGATTTGACAACTTTTTGAAAGTTGTCAAATCTTACTTCTCACCACCACCAACACAAAGGGAGAAATACAAAAGCGCATAAAAATCTTATACTCAAGGAAAATCGCTTGAAAAAGGGGGTTTAAAGGCCTTGCTGCCTTTTGTTAGCTTTAATAAGCTTTGCCATTGTCAAAATAAAGGCAAGCATGATCAAGCCGCAGCCAATTGAACCTATAATTACCAGGTAATCTTCATGGTGTTTAATGCCCTTCAACATCGTGGTGACATTGATAACCATTATGCTAAAAAATATTACTATGGGAGCTATGTTTTTTCTGTTCATGCTTTGCTGTACTCAAATTTATAAAAGATTAATGAAATATATGCAGCAGAAAATAACGGGAGAGGGAAATCATTTCTATAATCCCCCTGATTGCATTTTTTTTAAGTTATCCCCCTTGTAAATTAACCTCATTGCAAAATCTTTGTGACCTTGGTGGTAAAATCAGAAATATAAAAACTAATTATATAGTTTAACTTCAATCCAACATTGCTTTTTAGTATATTTAAGGCCTTATCAATTAACATGAAAACAAAACTATTCATCTTCCTGCTACTGGTAGGCAGCTATGCTGCCAAAGTATCTGCCCAAACGCAGTACGTTTGGAAAACCGCCACCGCAGGCGGCTACACCTATAAATACGTGACCAATGACCCCACGCACTCGCGTTTTTATACCCTCAAAAACGGCCTTACCGTTATCCTGAGCCCAACCAACAAACAACCGCGCATACAGGCTTACATTGCCGTAAAAGCAGGCAGTAAAACCGACCCTGCCGACCATACCGGCCTTGCCCACTACCTGGAGCATATGATGTTTAAGGGCACCGATAAATACGGCACGCTCGACTGGTCAAAAGAAAAACCCCTGCTGGATAAGATAGACGAGCTATACGAGCAATACAACTCTACTACCGATGATGCCAAACGCAAGGAGATTTACAAAGAGATAGACAAGGTATCCGGCCAGGCAGCAAAGTTCGGCATAGCCAACGAGTACGATAAAATGATGGCAGCCATGGGCGGCCAGGGCAGCAATGCCTTCACCTCCTTCGAGCAAACGGTTTATACTGAGGATATCCCAAGCTCGGCGGTAGATAAATTCCTCACCATGCAGGCCGAACGCTTCCGCGCGCCGGTGCTGCGTATCTTCCATACCGAACTGGAAGCCGTTTACGAAGAAAAGAACCGTGGTTTGGATAACGATGGCCGTAAAGCACAGGAAGCTATGTTTGAGGCTTTGTTCCCCAACAACAACTACGGCAAGCAAACCACTATAGGTACGATAGAGCACCTCAAGAACCCATCGTTGAAGGCCATACGCAAGTATTACTACGATTATTACGTGCCCAACAATATGGGCATCATCCTATCGGGCGATTTCAACCCCGATGTAATGATCAAAAAAGTAGCAGCCAACTTCAACTACATGAAGCCGAAAGCTATCCCAGCGTATAAGTTTGCGCCCGAAGTGCCTATCACCAGCCCGGTGCAAAGGGAAGTATTCGGGCCAAACCCCGAGAACCTCACCATTGCCTTCCGTTTCCCCGGTGCAAGCACCAAAGATGCGCGTATGCTTAGCCTTATAGGTTCCATACTCACCAACGGCAAAGCCGGTTTATTCGATTTAGATCTTACCAAAAAACAAAAGCTGCTGAGTGCATCTGCGTTCCCTTATGTATTGAAGGATTATAGCGTGCTGATGTTGCGCGGCAACCCGGTTAAGGGCCAATCGTTAGATGATGTGAAAGCCTTGATGCTAGCCGAGATAGATAAGCTGAAAAAAGGCGATTTCGCGGCAGATCTGATCCCTTCTATCGTAAACAATCTTAAGAAGAGCACCATACAGCAAAACGAAAGCTACGGTAACCGCGCAGGTAACCTCATGAGCGATTTTACAGCCGGCGTTGACTGGCGCACCGATCTGGCCAGCATAAACGAGCTTTCCACAATCGATATCGCGCAGGTTAAGGCATTCGCTAACAAATACCTTACCGATGCCAACTACGTAATTGTTTACAAGCGCCAGGGCGAAGACAAGAACATCATTAAAGTAGATAAACCACCTATTACCCCTGTGGAGGTAAACGCAGGCTCGCAATCGCCTTACGTTAAGATGATCAACGATATGCCCGATAATGCCGTGCAGCCTTTGTTTTTAGATTATGCCAAAGACATCCAACGCGCCAAGGCCGGTCCTGTAGATGTGTTATCGGTACAGAACAAGGATAACGCCATCTTCCGTTTGTATTACCGCCTGGATATGGGTAGCTGGAACAACAAGTTGCTGCCTATGGCTGCCGCTTACCTGCAATACCTGGGTACCGATAAAAAAAGCTCCGAAGACATCAGCAAGGCATTCTACAAACTGGCATCTACCTTTAGCGTAAGCGCCGGTACCGAAAATACCAATATCAGCATAGGGGGCTTGCAGGAAAACTTCGGTGCTTCGGTATCGTTGTTAGAAGATCTGCTGGCCAACTGCCAGGCAGACGATAAAGCCCTTGCCAGCTATAAAGTACGTTACCGCAAAACACGCGAAAATCAAAAGTTGAACAAAGGAGCCATTATGCAGGGACTGGTGAATTACGCCCAGTTTGGTGCCGAGAACCCTTTCAACAACGTACTTACCGACGAGGAGATAGACAACGTAAAGGCGCAGGATTTGGTAGATATACTACACAGCCTAACCAAATATAAGCACACCATACTGTATTATGGCCCGGCAACTGCTGTGCAGGCCGGCGCCACCTTAGCCAAATTGCATAAAACACCTGCCACCTTCCTGCCTTACCCTGCAGCAAAGAAATTTACCAGGGCGGTACAAACAGAAAACCAGGTATTGTTTGCCAACTACGATATGGTACAGGCCGAAATTAACATGATACGCAACCAGCAACCATACGATGTAAACCAAACGGCATCGGTAGAGTTGCTTAACAACTACTTTGGTTCGGGCATCAGCTCTATTGTTTTCCAGAACATACGCGAGTCTAAAGCACTTGCCTACTCTACCTACGCTTACTACAGCCAGGCAGCCAAAAGCGGCGACAGCGACACCTTTGTGGCGTATGTTGGCACCCAGGCCGATAAGATGAACGAGGCTATAAAAGCCATGAACGATTTGCTTACCACCATGCCCGAATCTGAAAAGGGCCTGCTGGCCGCTAAAGACAACGTACGCAAGTCGATCCAAACAGATCGAATTACGCAGGATGATATCCTGTTTAATTACCTGGATGCCAAACGCCGAGGCCTGGATTACGATTTGCGCAAAAATACGTTTACAGCAATCAATAAGCTTACCCTGAAAGATGCGGTAGCTTTTCATGATGCCGAACTGAAAGGCAAGCCTTTTACCTATTGCATAGTAGCATCAGACAAACGCGTAAGCGACGACGACCTTAAAAAATACGGTACTCTTGTAAAACCCGATTTGAAAGCCATATTTGGCTATTAATCAAGCTTTTTTTTCACAATTGCAAAAAAGGGAGGATTTTAATACAATTCTCCCTTTTTTATACACATAAGCTCATAAATTATTGCAACAAAAAACTTGGCATATATATGCCCTTACTTTATATTTGTCTTAATAATTAATACAATAACCCCTAATTGTATTTACTCATGACTATCCCCATCCCTGAAAAAGTAGGCACCCAAAAAAAAACGGGACCTGTATGTTTTAAATGCAAATCGCGCTTAGATAGCCGTACCCACCGCAGCTGGTTTGTAAAAGCTTTTTTATTTTGGCTGCCAATTCGCAAATTCAAATGTTACAAATGCAATCGCACGCAGTATGCTTTTATTAACCGGTAGTTAACCTCCTGCATACTTTATTTTAATTTTTTTTCAATAAAAAGCTGATTTGATTATAGTAAATTGTTACTATTACAAATTATAATCAATTTTTAGCCGAAATATTGGAAACTACTGCAAAAGTTATACACTCCCGTTGCCCAAAATGTGGCAAGCACTTCCATCATAAACTCCATCGTAGCTGGTTCGTAAAAAAAATCTTATCGTTTATCCCATTCAAGAAATATTTCTGCGCCAACTGCAAAAAAGCGTATTATGTCATTAAAAAACGTAAGGATTGAAAGCAATAAACATATTTGGTACAGATATTGTGCAACAGGCTTGATGATGATGCGCTTACAATGCATCCTATTTTAATGTATGATACTATGCGACGGATATTAGCTGTGGATGATGATAATGATATACTTGAGGTGCTGCAATTCATTCTGGAAGACTCGGGTTATGAGGTAGAAACCCTATCAGACGGGCACTATTTAATGGACACTATTAAGAAACATGCACCGGATTTGATACTATTAGATATTATGTTGGGCGGCATGGATGGGCGCGAGCTTTGCAAAGAAGTAAAAAAACAGGCCACAACGCACAACATCCCGGTTATACTTATATCTGCAAGCCACAATATATCCGGCAACATGAACCAGGAAGGGGCGCCAAACGATTTTATAGCCAAGCCTTTCGATATCAAGAACCTACTAAGCAAAATAAAACGCCAGCTAACGGCAGCTTAGCTCTTCGGCGGCTTTATCCCCAAAATCTGTAATTCTTTATCTATACGGGCGGCCCATCGCTGTTGCTGGTAAGTATTGGTGCCATGGCCTGTTTCAGCGTCGTATTGTTTCTGCACCGCGTAAATATCCCGCAGGGCATCAAGGTAGGCCACGTTTATAGGGCCATCGTAATTATAAGTAGTCAGTTTTTCTTTCAATATAGCCTGCTTAAACCTTTCGGCAGCCAGGCGTACGATATCGAAGTGACGCTGTTCGTGGTTCAGGCTATGGTTATCGGTAACATCGTACCGCACCCACGATGCACTCTTGGGCACGTACACTTTTAAATCCAACCTTATTTTGATGATACCATCCACCAATTTTACTTCCTCGTTATACCCCAGGCTGGCAAACACTTCGGCAGCGTAACGGCTACTTGGCGGTTTCGCTATAAAGTCGGCCCATTTAAGCGGGCGGTTTACATTATAGTAAATGGTATCGCCTTCAGGCACCTCTTTATAATCGGTAAACTTGATGCTTACACCTCTAGCCAGTTTCATGTTAACGCCCGCCTGCGTATCCATCCATTTGTTGATATAAAGCAAGCTGCTTGAGATAATACTGCGGAGCAAGGCCTCAATGTATTGCGGTGGTCCGGCGGGGCGTTGGTAAGTGCTGGAGGCGGTATAGTTATCCAGCAGGATAAAATCATCGTCGCGCTCGTAACCGAAGCTTATGGAATAACTGATTTTGCCCGCAGCCGCTCCATTGGCCAACGCAGTTTCGGCTACGTTGAAGGTTTTCAGTTTGATGACCAAAGCCCTTAGCGATTTATTTGGTGTAAAGCTGTTATCTACAAAAGTTTTCATGGCAGCTGCAGTACCGCCTTGCAAATCAACCTCAAGGCTCTCGGCTGGCTTGCCCGCTTTGGGTGGTGCAAGCATACTGCCCAACCCTGCTTTATCAGCACGGTGGTCATCTATACGGGCTATGTAAAATTCCTTAGGCGTAATGGTGAGCCGTTGGTTTTGCAGGGTGATATATGCATCGGGCTGGCTGCCTGTTGTAAATGCGGGTGCAAATGCCACAATAATAAGGGCAACTAATTGTATGAAGCGTTTTTTAAAAAAAGGCAAGCTGGATCGTTGCATGGTGTTACACAAAACGCTAGAAGTGAGGGGATATTTTGAGGGAAAAGGTGATACGTTATGCCCCAATGCTTAACCTAAGACTATACGCTTAAATTCCACTAAGCTAACTACGGCAACTTTAGGAAAATCTATAGATTTTAAGGAAGAAAAATGCTTATCATTGGTAACAAGGTAATCGGCATTGCCCGCAATTGCTAGGTCGGCAAACTTGTTATCATCAGTATCTGCTTCGATAAGGTTCCATTTAAAATAAGGCTCATCGAAAGTTACGTTTGGGGCCATACTTAAAATGGAAAGCACCAAATCAGCGGTTGTTGCCGAGTATTTTTGAGCTATCTTCTCCTCGTATTCTGAAAGTATTTCATTGCTGATAAGCCATTCAAACCGTTTTTCCCTGAAAGCAATATATAGCCAATAATCTGCACTTTTCCGGGAGATGGAAGCTAAGAGGCAATTTGTGTCTATAACGGCAATCATCAATCATCACCATTGAGCATGTCATTAAAATCTTTTTGGGTATATCCTCTTTCGGCGACGACTTTATCTAACTCATCGTCTAACAACCTCGAATAATGATCAACTAATAAGTCTTTTAGAATTAAAGTCTGCTCTTCGCTCATCGGTCGATTAAAAAGCCTCAATAAGCTAACTTGCATAGCGTTAAGTTCGGTGTGCTGTTTTTGGGTAGTGGCCATGTCTTCAATATCCTTCTAACAAATTTAAGCAAATAACCGCAAATAACAATATTAACAGCAGCCACCCTTTATCTACCCCAATACTTTTTAACACCCCTCCCTATTTACCCACAAAAGCCCTTCCCGGCCAACATTTCTGCCTGATTTTAGTTTTCCACAGGCATACCAGCAGGTTTTTGCCACCGTTTTAAAAAAAGTGCTTGTCCACATTTGTTAATTACTAATGTGGATTGCATTTTTGCGATTAGCTATTTTAGCACCATCATTCGTTTGCGCTCTATGAATAAACTCAAATACATCGCCCTTGTTGCACCGGTATTTTTTGCCCTCAGCACGCAGGCGCAGCAAAACCCCTCCTACCAGATCAACCAGGTTTACAACACCGCCGCCGATTTGCTGGACAAAGGGAAATACGCCTCCGCTGCCGAACAATTCCGGTTGGTAGAACAAAGCCGCCTTAAAGCCGCTCCCCAATCCAAATTCGAAACAGAGCTGTCCCTGCTTAAGGAGAACGCCCAATATTACGAGGCCCTTTGCGCGCTGGAACTTGGCAACGACGATGCCGAGAGCATGTTTCTCCGTTTTATAAAAGAGCATCCGGAAAACCCGCTTACCAAGCTGGCCTTCTTTCAGGTAGGCCGCTCGTATTTTAAACAAGGTAAATATGAGGAGGCGCTGGTGTGGTTCAACAAGGTACAGGCCGGCGAACTTACCGGTTCGCAAAACACCGAGTACAAGTTTCGCAAGGGTTACGCCTACTTCATGCTGAACGACTACAAGAACGCCCAGTCGCTATTTGGCGAAATAAAAAACAAACGCTCGCCCTTTACCGATGATGCCGTTTACTACTTTGCCTACATCGCCTACCTCAATAAAGATTACAGCCTGGCCCTCGTAAACTTCGAGCGGTTGAAGAACTCTAAAAAATATGAAAGCAGCTACCCGTACTACATCACCGCCGTTTACTTTTTAGATAAACGTTACAATGATGTGATCAGCTATGCGGTGCCCATCCTTAAAACCACCAAACAGCAAAACGAAACCGAGATGCTGCGCATTGTAGGCGCATCGTACTTTGCCAAAGGCGATTTCGATACCTCGGTAGCTTATTACAGCCGCTTTCAGGATGCCGATCAGGGTAAAACCCAAAATACGCAAGATAGCTACCAGATAGGCTACGCGTTCTATAAAGTCGGCAACTACGGTAAGGCGGCAAGCGAACTAGAGAAACTGGTGGCCCAAAACGATAACTACAGCCAAAGCGGCAGCTACACCCTGGGCGATGTTTTCCTGAAGATGAACAACAAGCAAAGCGCCCGCAGCGCTTTCCGCCAGGCCTCCAGGCTTGATTTTGATAAGCAACTGCAGGAAGATGCGCTTTATGAATTTGCCAAACTATCCTACGAACTCGATTTCAATAACGAAGCCCTGATAGCTACTCGCCTGTATCTTAAAAACTATCCCCGCAGTCCCCGTACAGATGATGTAAAAACCCTGCTGGGCGAGGAATTGCTCAATTCTCACAACTACAAAGAGGCGGTGGAGATACTGGAGCCTATCCCAAACAAATCGTTAAGCGCTCAGGAAGCTTACCAAAAGGTTACTTATTACCGCGGGTTAGAGTTCTACAACGAACGTGCGTTCGAAAACGGTATAGGCATATTCCTGCGTTCGCTTAAAAACCCGGTAGATACCAAAATTCAAACGCTTACATACTACTGGATGGCCGAGGCCATGTACGAGGTGCGCAAGTATGGCGAAGCGGTAGATAACTTCCAGCGCTTTTTGGCTATGCCTGAGGCGAAGGAAACAGATGTATACAACTTTGCCAATTATGCGCTGGCCTATGCAGCCTTCGGCGATGAGAAATATGGTACTGCCGCCCAGTACTTCGAAAAATTCCTGAAAGGCGACGTAAAGGATAAAAATACCGAGAATGATGCCATTGGTCGCCTGGGCGATAGCTACTTTGTGCTGAAAAGCTATGAAAGCGCATTAAGTGCCTATAACAAAATCATCGCGCAGCAAAGTCAGGGGCAGGATTATGCCCTCTTCCAGCGTGGTATTATACAAGGCCTGCAGGGCAACCTGGATGGCAAAATAAGCACACTGAACGATGTGCTGGCCAAGTTCCCCAATTCGGATTACGCCGACGATGCCTCCTTCGAGATTGCTTACACTTACTTTTTGAAGAATGATGGCGACCGCGCCAAAACCGATCTGCAGGCCATGATACAGAAGTATCCGCGAAGCAGCTATATACCGCGTGCATTAACTACCATCGGCCTCATCGACTACAACGCCAACCGCGACGATGAAGCCGTTACCTCGTTTAAACAAGTAGTGGCCGATTACTCTTCAAGCGACGAAGCCAAAACTGCCCTTAAACAGATTGAGAAAATATACACTGATAAGGGCGATGCACAAACCTTTATCAATTACGCGGGCACAACCGCCATAGGCAACTACTCCACTGCCGACCAGGAGAATATTATGTACGCCGCTGCGAATAACCTTTACCTGCGCGGCGACTGGTTGGGTACGGTAAACGCAGTGGGCGCTTACTTCGATAAATTCCCAACCAAACAGATATACGAGAAAGAATCGCGGTTTATACGTGCGCAGAGTTTGGTAAACCTGAACAGGACAGACGAAGCCGTTGTAGATTACAACGTTATCCTGAACGACTGGACCAGCGCCTACAGCGAGAAGGCCCTCATCAGTATGGCCAAGCTTTACATGGCGCAAAAGAAGTATAACGACGCGATCGTGTTCCTTAAAAGGCTCGAAACCAACTCAGAGTACAAGGCCGATTATTCTTACGCCATCAATAACCTGATGTTTTGCTATGCGCAGATAAACATGCCCGATGACGTACTGAAATATGCCAACCTGATACGCGATAACGAAAAATCGGCAGAAGAAGACCTGTTTAAAACCGGCACCTATGCGGGCAAGGCTTATCTTGCCAAGCTGGATACCGCATCGGCTGTTACCGAATTTAACTACACCTTAAAAAACACCAAAACCGTAGCAGCAGCTGAGGCTAAATACTACCTGGCGCTGATAGATTATAACCGCGGCAAATACAAAACATCGCAAAAAATCTGCTTCGACCTGGTGAAGGAAATGCCCAACTACGATTACTGGATAGCCAAAACCTATATCCTGCTGGCCGATAACTACGTGGGCCTGAAGGATAATTTCCAGGCGAAGGCTACCCTGCAAAGTATTATAGAAAATTACACCGGCAACGATGATATATTGCCTACTGCCAAACAAAAACTGGCAGCACTGTTACCTAAGCGGGCCGGCGCAACCAACCTGGCACCCGATAAACCTGCCGTGGTAGATACAACTAAACAAGGTAACAAAGAATAAAGAAGAGGAACAAGCAATGAACACCAAATACACCTACATACTGCTCGCGGCCTTGTTGATGAGTTTTTACTTTGTACCGGCAAGCGCCCAGCAAAAGAAATCGGCTGCTAAAAAGCCGGCCATTACAACGGCAAAAAAACCTGCGGCAAAAGCAACCAAAAAGCCTGCTAAGCCAACTACAGCCACCCAGCAAAAAACATCGGCAAAAAGCCTTGGCGATGCGGCAACTGCGGCTGCGGATACCACCAAAAAAGGCGGACAAACCAACGGAAACACGCCAAACGGTGCCGGCCTTACCGAAGAGATTGTAGTTACCACGGCTTACAAACCCGTACTGGCCGAGGCGGTAAAAATACGCCGTAACCCGGGCCTGGAAGATGCCCCTGCATTTAAGGCTCCGCTTAACTATAGTCCGATTGATAAAAAACTTTCGCAGGATAACAACATTCGCGCGCTGGATGCCATGAAACGCCCCGCAGAGCAGGATTCGGTATTGCTGAACAATTACGTTAAAGCAGGCGCAGGCAGCTTGAAGACCACCTATGCAGAGGGTTATTTCTCTAACGGGCGCGACCAGGCCCTGCAGGTAGGCGGCTATTTAAAGCACTTTGCACAGGCTGGCAACCAATACAAACAAAACGAAATAAAAGATGAGCTGGGCGTTTTCGGCAAGAGTATCAACGAGGATTATACGCTTAGTGGCCGCATAGGCTACAAACGCCGCGGCACTTATTTTTATGGCGATAACCAATCGGGCGTTGCACCTGTAGGTTATAGCTTCGACCCGCAGAAGCAAACCTTCAACACTATAAGTGCCGAAGGCGAACTGGCCAAAAACTATAAGGATGTACCCAACGATTTTACCTACGCCTTAAAGCTTAAGGGCTACCTGTTTAGCAATGCCTACAGCGCAAAAGAAAGCAATGTGGTTTTATCGGGTTTCCTTAACCAAACGGTTAAGCAGTTTTACGCCGGTTTGGCCGCCTCGCTCGACTTGAATACCACTAAAGACGTGGCTTATTCGCTCAACAACAACATCGTGAGGGCTAATCCTTACATCAAATTCCAGGGCGAAAATTATAAAATTGATGCGGGCATCAATATTGTGAAAGAGTTTGGCCTGTCAGACAGGTTCTTCATTTTCCCTGCGGCAAAGCTCGAGTTTCAGATAGTACCTAAATATGTGCGCCTGTTTGCCGAAGCAAAAGGCGATGTAAACCGCGCCTCGATACAGGAATATACCGATGTGAACCCTTTCCTGGGCCAGAACATCAACCTCATAAACTCGGTAGATCAGCTGGATATTGCTGTTGGTTTAAAAGGTACACTTGCACCCGGCCTTAGCTTCAAGGCCTCTATCTTCCGCAATAACGTTAAAAATCTGCCGCTTTTCGTAAACGATTTTGCCAATACAGGCAACAAGTTTGCGGTGATATATGATGGTGGCAAGGCAAAAATAAGCGGTTTTACCGGCGAACTTGATTTTAAAGCTGCCGAAGACTTTGACTTGTTTGGCCGCGTGGAGGTAAAAGATTATAAACTCGCCACCGAAACCCAACCATGGAACCTGCCTACTTTTAAACTAACAGCCGGTACGGTTATACACATCAGCAACGCGGTTGATATCAATGGTGCCTTGCTGTTCCGCGGGGTAACTACCGACTGGGCACTGGCATCGAGCAGTTCATCCACTGCTCCGGTTAGCTCAAAAATTGCTTCATTTGCCGATTTGAGCGGCGGTGTAAGCTATAAGATAAACAAAAAGCTATCGCTGTTTGTACAGGTAAATAACATATTGAGCACCAGCAACCAAACCTGGCTTTATTACCCCAATTACGGGCTTAATGTGTTTGGCGGCGTAGGGTATGCTTTTTAGGTTTTTTGAAGTTTTATAATTATGCGTACTTTTAGCGAATGGATGTAGGGTATTATATAAGCGAGCTGCTTGGGCAACACGGCGATGTAAACGTGCCCGGGCTAGGCTATTTTGCTCACACCCGCGTAAACGGCTATTATAACGATAGGGAGGGTAAGTTTTATCCGCCCGGCTATAGCGTGCAGTTCGACCCACAGTTTTTGGATGACGACGACGCGCTGGCCATACACATTGCCGAGAAGAAGAAGATTTCGCTGGCTTCGTCTAAATACTTTACCGAAAAATTTGTGATGAACCTGAAACAGCAGGCAGCCCTTGGCGATGCCGCGCTGGCAGACTTGGGCTGGTTTACGCTCAATAATTTGCAGATGGTTTTCAGGCCCAATAATGGTACCAGTACCGCTCCTGAATTTTATGGCTATCCAATCATTAAACTCCACAAGATAGGCAAGCAACCCGTTGCCGTAAAGGATGAGCCGGAACCCGAACCGGAAACCTACACGCCCGAACCGGGCGATGGGCAATATGCGCCTATACCCTACCAGATTGATGAGACCGAGGAACAGTTTTTGATAAAAATGGCACGGAATAAACGCCGTACCAATATTTGGGTGATTATTATTCTTACGCTAATTGCCGCCGCTATTGCCGTTTTGATGGTTCAGCGCTATAACCCTAAAGTATTCAACTTCAAGTTTGGTAAAAAGAAAGAAGCCCCAACTGTAGCACCCCAAATTATTGTGCTCGGCGATACGGGTAAAACCAAGCCCGATACCGATTCGATAAAGCTGATAAGACCAGCAACATCCGATTCGTTGAAAAAAAACATAGCACCATTAACAGATACTACAGCAATTTCGCGTTATGAAGTAATTGCCGGGTCGTTTAGAGATGTTGCCGAAGCTGGTGAGGCCATAAGACGCTTTAAAGCGAAAGGCATTGATGCAAAAGTTGTAACTGATATGTTCGGCAAACGGCTGAAAGTTTCTGTAGGCACGTTTATAAACAAAAACATGGCCGAAGAAAGAAGAATGCAGCTCGTAGCGGAGAAGAAGATACCGGAGGATTCTTACAGTCAATTGATCGATCCTAAACATAAGGGCGTGGACCAGTCCAAAAAATAATTATACACAAAGAGCAAATCTTTAATTTATACCAGAAAAGACAAGTAATGACTTTACTATTCGCGCAGCAAGTAACAGATACCGCAAAGAAACTCATAGATACCGCCACACAGGCAAGCCAGCAACTGGCCAAACTACCCGATGAAGAACTGCACTTTGGCGACCTGCTGATAAAAGGCGGCTGGGTAATGATACCCATTGGCATCCTGGCCATACTGGGCCTGGTAATCTTCTTCGAAAGGTTCTTCACCATCCGCAAAGCATCTAAAGACGAATCGCACCTCATGATACAGGTTCGCGCCAGCATCATGTCGGGCAACCTGGAATCAGCCATAGCCATCTGCAAAAACAGCAATTCGCCACTTGGGCGTATGCTGCAAAAAGGCTTGTTACGCATAGGTCGCCCTATAAAAGATATCGAAGGCGCCATAGAAAATATTGGCAAGCTGGAAGTATCCAAACTGGAGAAAAACATCGGCATCATCGGCATCGTTGCAGGTATTGCCCCTATGTTTGGCTTTTTGGGCACCATTGCCGGGGTAATTAAGATATTTTATGATATCTCAAAAACGGATAACATCAGCATGGGCGTAATATCCGGCGGTTTATACGTGAAGATGGTAACATCGGCAGCAGGCTTGTTTGTGGGTATCATCGCCTATGTATGCTACCATATTTTGAATATGATGGTTGATAAGGTGATACTGAAGCTGGAAACCGATGCCATCGAATTTATCGACCTGTTAGAGGAGCCAAGCAAATGAATTTAAGAAAGAGGCAACGCGGCGCATCGGCAGAGGTACATACCTCGGCCATGAACGATATCATGTTCTTCCTGCTTTTGTTCTTTTTGATCGCATCAACGGTTACCAACCCCAATGTAATCAAACTGATGCTGCCAAAATCATCCAGCGGGCAATCGGTATCTAAAAAAACAATCAACGTTTCGATAGACAAGGACCTTAAATACACCGTAGATAAAAAAGAAGTAGCCGTTGCCGATTTACCCACCGTAATAGGCAACTATAAAAAAATGGCCAGCGAGCTCACGATTGTATTGTACGTTGACCGCACAGTAGCCATACAGGATGTAGTAGCGGTAATGGATATAGCACAAAAACTGAATATTAAACTGGTATTGGCCACAGAGCCGAAGGGATAGTTAGCCAGTGGGCAGTTTGCAGTTAACACACCTACTTACTGCAAACTGCCGACCGGCAACTGCAAACTGAATTGCAAACTGCCCAGCGGCAAAGGAAACTGATAAACGACTGCAAACTGCCCACTGGCAACTGCAAACTGAACTAAAATGGACTACAGGGAAGAAAATAATTATCCGAAAGCATTTGCTGCAACAGGCGTTGTACTGGCTGTGGTAATTGCCTTGTGCTATTTTATTGTGTTTAAGAGCCCGCCGAAGGATGAGGACGGAACAGGTGGTATCTTAGTGAATTATGGCACGGTAGACGAAGGTATGGGCAGCGACTATATGAGTATTGAAGAGCCCTCGGTTGCCGAGAATGCCAACCAAACCAAACCCGATAAAGTAACCGAAGCCCCCCCTACCGAAGATAAGCCACAGGTAGATAACAGCGACAAAAACGTAGTTACCCAAAGCAACGAGGATGCGCCCGAGGTGGTGGCCAACAGCAAAGCGCCAAGCAAAACGGTGGCAACTCAGCCCACCACTAAACCGGTAGTAGCGCCCAAAGTAAACCAAAACGCACTTTACAAAGGCAAAACCAATAACGGCACGGGCGAAGGCGATGGAACAGGTAGCACACCGGGCAATCAGGGTAAAACCACCGGCACAACACTCACCAATAATTATAATGGT
The DNA here is from genome assembly GCF_004519315.1 of Mucilaginibacter psychrotolerans. Classification (GTDB taxonomy): domain Bacteria; phylum Bacteroidota; class Bacteroidia; order Sphingobacteriales; family Sphingobacteriaceae; genus Mucilaginibacter; species Mucilaginibacter psychrotolerans. Next base: position 66,328 of record NZ_SOZE01000024.1, on the reverse strand, counting down.
ACAGGCAGCGGCAATGGCGGCAACCTTAACCTTACCCAGCGGAGCTTTGTATCGTCACCCAAAATTGTAGATGATAAACGCCATAGCGGCAAAGTAGTTGTAGATATACGGGTAGATAAAAACGGGTATGTTGTTTACGCCAATGCAGGTGCACGCGGCACTACTATAACCGATGCTGCTCTGCTGCAGAAATGCGAAGAGGCGCTGATGAATGCTAAATTCAACTCATCAGATACCGCGCCCGATTCGCAGCCTGGCACTATGACCTTTGTTTTCAAAGTAAATTGAGTTTAGTTGATGGATCGTTCATGGATCATAGCTCATAGTAAAATATCTCCGCCAAGTTTTCATTATCATTTCCCGATACTACCTTTGCTGTAATAGGATATGGTTCGCCCATGAACTATGAACCATCAACCATGAACTACCAACAAACCCTCAATTACCTCTACACCCAGCTCCCGATGTTCACCAGAGTTGGTGCTTCGGCCTTTAAAACGGATTTGACCAATACGCTTGCCCTTTGCGCTAAGCTGGATAACCCTCAAAGCAAATTCAGGAGCGTACACGTTGGCGGCACCAACGGCAAGGGCTCAACATCGCACATGTTGGCGGCTATTTTACAAACTGCGGGTTATAAAACGGGCCTTTATACATCGCCGCATCTGAAAGATTTTCGCGAGCGCATCCGCATCAATGGCGAGATGATAAGCGAGCAAACGGTAGTCGATTTCGTGGCCTGGCATCAAAAGGATTTCGAAGAAATACAGCCCTCGTTTTTCGAAATGACAGTGGCTTTGGCTTTCGATGTTTTTGCTAAAGAGCAAGTTGATATAGCGGTGATAGAGGTCGGCCTGGGCGGCAGACTAGATTCTACCAATGTAATTACGCCATTACTTTCAGTAATTACCAACATCGGCTGGGACCATATGAATATGCTGGGCGATACGCTCGGGCTGATTGCCGGCGAAAAGGCGGGCATCATTAAACCTGGCGTACCCGTAGTGATAGGCGAACATCAGCCCGAAGTATCGGAGGTGTTTTTGAACAAGGCAAAGAAAGAAGGCAGCCCGATAGAATTCGCATCCGAAAACTGGGATATCGTAGCACAAAGTAGCGATCTGAATTTATTAACGGTAGAGATACAAAAACAAGTACTGCCTACTTTCGCGTTTTCGGATGAACCTGTATTTAAGCTCCAGTTGGATTTGCCCGGGTTTTACCAAATCAAGAACCTGAAAACGGTACTCAGCGCAGTAGAAGAACTACGCGAACAGGGCTTTACCATTACCGACGAGCACGTAGCCAAGGCCTTGAAACAGATTAAAGCACTCACCGGCCTGCATGGCCGCTGGGAAGTCCTCAGCAACACCCCGTTAACCATTTGCGATACCGGCCACAACCCCGAAGGGATTGAGGAAGTATTGAAGAATATCTCGGCGGTTCCGTATAAAACACTGCGTATGGTTATTGGCATGGTGAACGATAAAGACATAAGCAAAGTGCTAGCCATGCTGCCTAAAAACGCTATTTATTACTTCTGCAAGCCCGATATCCCACGGGGGCTGGAAGCTAAAAGCCTGAAGGAAAAAGCAGGGAGCGTAGGTTTGCGTGGCGAGGCTTACCCTTCGGTAAAAGATGCGTTCGAAGCCGCGCAATCTACCGCAGGCGATAAGGATTTGGTATTTGTGGGCGGAAGTACCTTTGTAGTGGCGGAGGTGGTGTAAGAAAGGGCGTTAGACAACTACATGCCCATTTGGGGCTACCGCTTTGTAGCTATAAACGAGGTACGTTTTTATGTGAAGATTTCGCAGGCGGAGCGGCATCATTGCCGTCGGTTGAAACCGACGGCAATGATGGTGAGTTAAAGGATTTGGTTTTTGTGGGCGGGAGTACTTTTGTGGTGGTGGAGGTGGTATAAGAAACGGCAATGCAGGTGAGTTAGCTGAGACTTACGCAGGTTACCTGCACCAAACCCATCTTCATTGCCGTCCCATTTATGAGACGGCTGGCATGAGAATAGATCCAAATCTGAAATCCCACATCCCCAATCGCTAATCCTGATACTTGCTCTTTTCTTAAGGCCGCCGCCGGCCGCCTCTTTAATGTGTTGTCAAGATGAAGGCTTTAGGGTCAATCGCCGTACGTCTAAAATTCCGGCACCTTAAACCGCATTACAAATTCGCCGGTTTCCTTGTCGATTTCCATTTTTCGCCCTTCAAAACCCAGGTCTTTACCGGTTGCCATTTTAAACATACCCGATAAAAAGTCCATCCCCTGGTTCATCACTTTCGCCATGGTTTCCATTTGTTCCTGCTGGGCCGACGGCAACCGCTGTGCTGTTTCGGTCACTTCATCAGCAATTTGCAATTGCGGGTCGCCTTCATCGGCAATAATGGCATCCATAGTTTCAGGCACCGCTTCTATTTCATCAGGCACCAGGTCTTCAGTCGGCGCGGCGGCAAAGCCTTCTATCACGCTTTCCATTTCTTTTAAAAATTGCGACTTCCCTGATGCTGAAAAATCTACTTCATCTATGCCATTATCATTGTTCAGTACCCCATCAAACAGGTTTTGCTTAAGCGTTAGGCCCGATGCAATTTTTACTTCGATAGAGTTTTTGGTAATGAGGTTAATAACCGTTAAGTGTTTGCTAAGCTGCCCAAGCCTGTCTATCCGGCCTATCCGCTGGTTTTTCTTTGCGGGGTTCCAGGGCACTTCAAAATTAATAACCGTATCTGCCACTTGCAGATTTAGCCCGGCACCACCGGCTTCGGTTGAAAGAAACACCTGGCATTCGTCTTCGCTTTCAAATTTTTTCACCAGTTTATCCCGGTTACGAATAGCCACCTGCCCGCTCAACTGCGAGAAACCGATGCCGCACTCGTGCAGCATTTTGCCTATAAGGTTTAACATGGTAACCCATTCCGAAAAAATGATTACCTTTTTTTTGTTATTTGGCAGGTCTAATTTTTCAAGCAGGATATGTTTCAGTTCGTGAAGCTTAGGCGATATATAGGATTCTTTATCTACCAAAAAAGTAGAATCGCAAACCATGCGCATGTTGCTCATCAGTAGCATCAACTTTTGCAGATCAAACGGCGAAATAAATTTTTTTCGCAATATAGTTGCTATCCCTTTTGCGTAACTGCCATGATACATCGCCTGCTCCGGGTGCATATCCACCGGCACGGTTATCTCCGTTACTTTTGGCAACTCCTTTATCACCTTTCTCTTTTCCCGCCGCAGTAGTATGGGTTTCAGGCGCTCATTCAGTTGCTGCAGGTTGTAATATCCAGTTATCTTATCAGCTTTAGTTTCATCAAAATAACAATATTGATACGAAAACTCCCATAAAGGAGCCAGGTACTGCGGATCTATAAATTGCACGATGGAATAAAGATCGATCAGCCGGTTTTCTATCGGCGTACCTGTAATCACCAGGGCATGCTTTTTCTCAAGCAGCTTAATGCTTTGTGATGTGATGGTTGTGAAGTTTTTTATTTTTTGCGCCTCATCTAAAATGATGAAATCGGTTTCCATACGGTTCATTTCCCGCCAGTCGCGCAATACGGTTTCATAATTCACAATAATGAAATAAGCCTTGCTATCACGGTAAACGCTAAAACGTTGCTCGGGCAGGCCATCGGCAATTACCGCTTCCTCGTAACAAAATTTTTCAATTTCCTGTTTCCATTGTTCCTTTAGCGAAGCCGGGCAGATAATAAGGGTGCGGGTAAAGCCAAAAAGTTTCTTTTTCATTACTGCAGTAGCAATGGCCTGTATGGTTTTTCCCAAACCCATTTCATCGGCTATAATGGCACCTTCTTTAAAGGTAGCAAAAGCTACGCCCTCTTCCTGGTATGGAAACAGGCTTGTTTTCAGCAGCGAAAAATCCAAATCGCCTTCCTTTTGTGCCAGTACAAGCATTTCTTTATCCCAATGGCGCTTCACTTTCTCGTCTACTTCCGGCCGAACCATAATGTGCGGAAATTCGCGGGCACTTACTATAAAATTCAGAAAATCGCCGGTGGCCTGTTCCTCTATATAAGTTTTACCTTTAAAATATGTATCCATAAGCTGCGCTACAGCGGGCTTCAACTGGTGCGGATAATGCCAGGTAATTTGGTAGTTGTTCAGCGGATCGAGGTAAATCTCCACAAAGGGGTAAACCTTTTTCAGTTTTTTATAAAGCCGGGTATCTGCTTTTAGTGCGGCAAAAGCAAACATCAGGTGTTTGGTAACTCCTAATTTATTTGATTTCAGGTCGGGGTTATCAATGTATCCCGTCTCGTTTTTAAAATCGCGGAGTGTTATTTTGTAGCGGACGCCTTTCTCTGTAATTAGCACGTGCTCGCCATAAATATTATCGGCAAAATCAATGGTGTATTTAGCCTTTAAAGCCTTGGCCCGGCGCTCGGCCAATACCCGCTTCACCATTCCTTCACGGGTATATGCTTTACCTTCGGGTATGGGCTTTGGATTTGTTTTTTCCAGTTCCTCGTCAATTTGCATTAGTGCGGCAACACCATAACTATCCCATGCGGCAGGTTTGCCATTGATTAAATATTGGAGGGGCGCGTCCTCATGCGCTATGATGCGGAGTTCAAGACCCTCGCCATCTTCATCATCAACCAAAACATCGAAACCATTTGCCGAGCGGCTTAAAATTTGGCAATTGCCATTGACATACATCATTTTGGCACTGCGGTATTCGGCAGTACTAACCTCGGGAGATTCTATTATTTGTTTTAAATGTTGTTTGATAGATGTTATCATTTAACGTGGGTTTTAAATGGGTAAGCAACCTTCAATTTTAATGAAGATTTGCACCTAAAACAAACTTAATTGGTAATAAACCAAAGCAAACACATCTAAATAATTTGTGACATTCTTTTTTAAAAATTTGGCCTGATATAGCTTTTTGCGATGTTGTTCATAAGGTGAGTTATCATAAAGAAAGCAAACAATACCAGCTATGCCTTATCCCCGCATAATCAAAATCCTCCACATACTTTAGCCCGGCCTTTTGCAGTGCTTTGTTTGATGCGATATTCTCCACATCGGCCATGCCGAATATTTCATCGAGTTTTAATACCTCAAACCCATACTGAACCGAGGCTATTGCGGCTTCGGTGGCGTAACCTTTGCCCCAATAACGTTTGATGAAACGGTAGCCCACATCGTAATAGTTGCTGTGCCCGTTGCGCTCCTCGGTGGTGAATTTGAGTCCGGCCCAGCCGGTGAAGTCGCCGGTGGCCTTTTCTATTACGGCCCAGCGGCCTATGCCATAATCGGCATACTGCTGCCTTACGTAAGCAATCATATCAGCGGCTTCCTGCATGGTTTTGATGGGCTTATTGCCCAGGTAACGGTGCACCTCTGGGTCGCTATCAAGTTCAAACATACCGGCTACATCGTTAGGGAGCAGTTCGCGAAGGATGAGGCGTGGGGTTTCGGCGAAGATTTGCATAAGTCTGAATCAGGATTTTTCGGTTAATTGCTTGCAACGGCGCTCAAGAAGGCTGCGCCGTTTACAGAATTTTAAAATTAACAGAATTATTGACAAACCCATAACGTTGGCGGCAGGACCTGACATTGTTGTTATTCTGAAAATTCTCTCATTCTGTAAATTCTGATTCTGACAAAATCCCCTACCTTAGCCCCACAAACTAAATACCATGACGTACCAACCCTCACCGCAACGTTACGATAAAATGCAATACCGCCGCTGCGGTAATAGTGGCATCAAACTACCCGCAATTTCTCTCGGCCTTTGGCACAATTTCGGGCATGTAGATGTAATGGAGAACTTTCGCCAGATACTGCACCTCGCTTTCGATAGCGGCATCACCCATTTCGACCTGGCCAACAATTACGGTCCGCCCCCCGGCTCTGCCGAAACCAACTTCGGTAAGCTATTGAAAGAAGATTTCGCCGGTTACCGCGACGAGATGATCATCTCTACCAAGGCAGGCTACCATATGTGGGCAGGCCCTTACGGTGAATGGGGATCCAAAAAATACCTGGTAAGCAGCCTGGACCAAAGCCTGAAACGCATGGGACTGGATTATGTAGACATATTTTACCACCACCGCCCGGATCCGGACACCCCGCTGGAAGAAACCATGTCGGCATTAGACCTGATCGTGCGCCAGGGCAAGGCATTATATGCCGGTATCTCTAACTACAACGCAGAAGAAGCTGCTAAAGCCATAGATATACTGAAACAACTGGGTACCCCATGCCTCATCCATCAGCCTAAGTACTCCATGTTTGTGCGCGATGCCGAAGAAGGCCTGCTGGATGTTTTGGGCAACGAGGGCGTGGGCTGCATCCCCTTTTCGCCATTGGCGCAGGGTATGCTCACCGACAAATACCTGCACGGCATCCCCGAAGATTCGCGCGCCGCAAAATCAACCGGCTTTTTGCAAACCAGTTCGGTAACCGACGAAGTGATTAGCAAAATAAAAGCACTTAATGAACTGGCTTTACAACGCGGCCAAACTTTGGCGCAAATGGCATTGGCCTGGTTGCTGAAAGACAGTCGCGTAACCTCGGTACTCATCGGTGCCAGCAAAGCCGCGCAACTGGCAGATTCGTTGAAGGCTTTGGATAATATCGAATTTTCGGCAGATGAACTGGCGAAAATAGAGGTGATACTGGGTGACTATAGAACACAGGCTTAAACGGTAAAGTTTTCAGTTTAGCGAAAGCTATTATAGCGATGGGTTTTAAACCCATCGCTATAGCCAAAAAAGGGCATATTTAAGTTAAAAACTTAAATATGCCCTTTGCTTTAACAATAATTAACAAAGCGCGTCTAAAAAGTTTAACAGATAAGCTACATCTTAGCAAAACAATACCGCGCCTGATGAAACAAACCCTACTCCTCGTCCTAATAACCCTATTTACGCTCAAATTGTCCGCCCAGGAAGTTACGCTCAGCGGCAAAATAACGGCTGATGATGGCAAGCCCATCCCCTTTGCAACGGTTTATGTGAAGAATACCACCAAGGGCACATCGGCCAACAGCGAGGGCGAATACAGCATCAACCTGAAGACCGGCACTTACGAACTGCAGTTCAGGGCCTTGGGCTACCGACAGGAGAGCCGCACGCTGGATTTAAAAGCTAACCAAAGCATCAGCATCACCCTAAAAAACGAGGAGTACCAGATAAAGGAGGTAACTATACGCTCCGGCGCAGAGGATCCTGCTTATGGGATTATCCGCAAGGCCATCAAAAAGCGTAAGGGCTACCTCAATGCAGTGAATGCTTATACCTGCGAGGTGTATATCAAAGGCCTGCAAAAGCTGCTTGCGGCCCCAAAAAAGTTCCTGATGTTTGATGTGCAGAAGGCCACCCGAGAAGCGGGGCTGGACAGCAACCGCACGGGGATCGTCTACCTTTCCGAGTCGCAATCCAAACTCAGCTATATGCGGCCGGATAACATCCACGAGGAACTCATCTCGTCCAAGGTATCGGGCAGTAATAAGGCATTCAGCTTTAACCGAGCATCAGACCTTCGGGTGAATTTCTACGAAAACACCCAGGTGTGGGAAGGCCTGAGCAACCGCCCGCTGGTATCGCCCATTGCCGATAATGCACTGTTTTACTATAAATACCAGTGGATGGGCATCTCGATAGAGAACGGCGAAACCATCAACAAGATAAAGGTCACTCCCCGCCGCGAGTATGACCCCTGCTTCAGCGGGTACATCTATATATTGGAAGATAGCTGGCGCTTGCAGAGCCTCGGCCTATCCATTACCAAAAAAAGCAATATCAACTTCGTAGATACGCTTAAGGTAAATCAGCAATTCGTACCGGTCACCAACAATGTTTGGATGCCGGCCTCTATTAAATTCGAATTTACTGGCGGCTTGTTCGGCTTCCGTATCGGCGGGTATTTTATATCGATATACAAAGATTACGACATAGACCCCAAGCTGGACAGGAAGCAGTTTGCCGAGGTATTGCGCATTACCAAAGGCGTAAACAAAAAAGATTCGGCCTTTTGGGACCAACAACGCCCCATACCGCTCACCAATGAAGAGAAGGTAGATTATACCCGCAAGGCCGTTTTAGCCGCCAAGCGCGAATCGAAACCCTACCTGGATTCGCTGGACCGCGAGAACAACAAAGTAAGTTTAAATAAGCTGCTGCTGAGCGGCTACCAGCACCGCAACCGATATGAGCACGAGTATTACAACCTTAATTCGGTATTAGGCTCGGTGTTTTATAATACCGTGCAGGGCTTCGCGCTGCATTACGGCGGCTCGTACACCAAACAGATTGATAGCGTGAACAACAAATACCTTTCGATTTACGGCAGGGCCGGATACGGTTTTGGCAATAAGTTGTTTTACGGCAGCGGCGGCATAACCTTGCCTGCCGGGCCTTTTACCCTGAACGTAGCCGGAGGTTCGGATGTAGTGGATATGAACACCCGCGAGCCCGTTACCCGTTTTGAGAATACAGTCTATACGCTTCTCGATCGCGAGAACTACCAGAAACTTTATCAGAAAAAGTTTGCCTCGGCAAGCCTCTCTACCCGCATCAGCGGCGGCTGGCTGGCCAGCGGAACGATAGAATGGGCCGACCGGAAATGGCTGCCCAACACCGCCAATTACAGCCTGTTCCACCCCAAGGGAAATGAGTTTACCTCTAACAACCCGCTGAACCCAGCGCTGGATGCGCCTTTGTTTCCGCAGAACCAGTCGTTCAAGCTGAGTCTGCGTACCAGCTACGATTTCAGCAACAAGTACGAAACTTATCCCAACGGCCGTCGCTATTTGCCATCCAAATACCCTACTATCGGCTTCAACATCACAAAGGGCATTAAGGATGTGTTAGGATCAGATGTGGATTATACGCTGTTATCGGCCGATATCTCCAAAACAGATATACCGCTAGGCTTTTATGGCAAAACCAGTTTTTATATAGGTGCAGGCAAATTCTTCAACGCCAACAGCCTGTTTTATACCGATTACAAGCACTTCTCGGGCAACCAGGTACTGTTTTACAGTTCGGGCATCAACCACTTCCTGTTGTTAGATTATTACCGCTACAGCACCGGCGACAAATACCTGGAGGGCCACCTGGAGCACAACTTCTCGGGCTTCATCACCAATAAGATACCGCTCATACGCAAACTGAAACTACAAGAGATAATTGATGTGAATTACCTGTACACGCCAACCCTAAAACATTATACCGAACTGGGTTTCGGCTTACAGACTAATACCGGCATCAGGGTAATGTATGGCATGGCCTTTAACCAGGGCGGCAAGGTGGATAATGCGGTGCGGATTGGTTTGAGTTTTTAAAACCAGTTGGCAGTTTGCGGTAGGCAGTTCACAGTTAAAAATTTAAAACTGCATACACTAGTAAGCTGCCTACTGCACACCGCAAACTGAAAAGCATTTGGATTATCCCGGAATTATCCGCTAAATTTATAGTACCAAAACTAAACAAATCATGATATTCAAAAATGCAATCAGCTGGTTCGAAATCCCCGCAGAGGATATCAGCCGCGCCCAAAAGTTTTACGAAACCATCTTCGATATTGAGATGATACCGATGGAGATGCCTGGCTTCGAGATGCGGATGTTCCCAATAGAAAACCCGATGGAGCATGTAGGCGGTGCCATTTGCAAAAGTGGCGATTTCTATAAACCATCAACTGAAAGCGGCCCGGTAGTTTACCTCAACGCCAACCCCGATGTGCAGATAACCCTGGATAAAATTGAAGCTGCAGGCGGCAAAATCATCGTACCCAAAACAGAAATATCGCCCGAGTACGGTTTTATGGCCGTATTCATCGATAGCGAAGGGAACAGGGTGGCCCTGCATTCGGTGCCGGTGGGGATGGGTGAGGAGTAAGCGTTTTGCAATTATAATTTCGATGCTATTATATGGCTACGCCACCTTCATTGCCGTTGACTTAAGTCAACGGCAATGAGAGTGGGATTGCTTACTATTTTGGTTTCATCTTATCTCGTTATCCCCAACTTTAATGTAACCTTCCTCATCCGTACAATCCCCAGCACCTCGCCATCGGGCAAGGGTGCAACAATGCGCTCAACAGCAGTATAGCCCAGGGCCTCATACAGCGGCACGCCGGGCAAGGTTGCGCCAAGTTCCATGGTATTAAATCCGTTGGCTTGCGCAGCGGCTTCGCAGGTATTGATTAATTGGCGGCCTATCCCCTGCCGGGCATAATCGGGGTGAACAAAGAATGCGCGGATGCGGGCGGCATCCTTCAGTGGGTCGAGCAAGGGGTCTTCTATGGCTTTGTGTTGGTCGCCGCCGTAGAGGGTGTTACGTTTGCTCCAGCCGCCACAACCGGTGATTACCCCGTCCTTTTCAGTAAGATAATAGGTGCCATCTACCAGCAATTGGCTATCCACCCCAAAAATGTATTTGATGGCGCTTTCTATCTGCGCATCGGTATAGTAGCCTTTGCTTAACCCACGTACCGAGAGAGCAATCAGCCGCTGTAAAGTAGGAATGTCGTTTGAATTTGCTAATCTCATGCCCCGCAAATTATATAAGAGAATTTACATCAAGATACAAGGACATGATTTAAAGCAAAATTTTAGTTAAATTTATTTATCAATAAAGCTGTTATGGTATTAGTATTGAAAGAAGGTGCCACCAAAGAAGATATCTCTAAAATAGAGAAAAAATTCTTTCAAAAAAAATCTAAGGGCGGCTTTGATGCAAAAAAATATAATGGGATTATGCCTTTCCTGGAAGACGCTTTAGTTATTCAAAAGAAGATGAGAGATGAGTGGGAACGGAACATTGCTGAATTTTAATGCAGGAAATCTTTCACCGCTAGAATAATTAGTGCCGATTTCGTAATTAAACCCATACCCTGGTTGCTATGTAACACGGCAACCAACCCACCACATGGCAAGCGATAGGGATTGCAGTGGAAACCCCGGAATGCAGCGTCGCTTCTATCAGCGACGCGGAATGAGGAGTTGAAACGGAAAGCCCGGGCCGCAGGCATCGCCCAAATTATTTATCTGTTGATTCACTACATCTTGACTAAATTACCGACTGCTCATTGTGGTAAAAGACGCAAAAATCCAAATAAGTATTAAGTAATCAATATTCGAAAAATAAGCCTGGTAACCATCCATCCTAAAAAATCCGAAATCGAACATCCGAATTCCGAAATTCCCCGTAAAAACCTATCTTTGCCCATGCAAGAAAAAATCCTCATTCTTGACTTCGGTTCGCAGTTTACCCAGCTTATCGCGCGCCGTGTCAGGGAACTCAACATCTACTGCGAGATTCACCCATTCAATAAAGTTCCTGTAATAGACGAAAGTGTACAAGGCATCATCCTTTCGGGCAGTCCGTACTCTGTACGCCAGGAAGATGCGCCTCATTTCGATTTCGTAAAACACCATACCACCCTGCCTATTTTGGGCGTTTGCTACGGTGCACAATACATTGCCCATTTCCATGGCGGCGAGGTTTTGGCCTCCAGCACGCGCGAATATGGCCGTGCCAATTTGGATTACATTAAAGAAGGCAACCCGCTTTTTAAAGATGTGCTTAAAGGTTCACAGGTGTGGATGTCGCACGGGGACACGATTGCCCGCATAGCAGATAATTTTGAGATTATTGCCAGTACCGATAGTGTTGAGGTTGCGGCTTATCAGATCACCGGAACGCAAACCTATGCTATCCAGTTTCACCCGGAGGTTACGCATAGTACAGACGGCAAGCAATTGCTGCAGAACTTTTTGGTTGACATTTGCGGATGCAGCCAGGACTGGACGCCCGATTCGTTCATAGAAACCACTATTGCCGAACTGAAAGCTAAGCTGGGTGATGATAAAGTTGTACTAGGCTTATCAGGCGGTGTAGATTCGTCGGTTGCGGCGGTATTGCTGCACCAGGCCATTGGCGCTAACCTGCATTGTATATTTGTAGATAACGGCCTGCTGCGTAAAGACGAATACCAATCTGTATTGGATTCGTACCAGCACATGGGCCTCAACATAAAAGGCATAGATGCCAAGCAGCGTTTTTACGATGCGCTGGCCGGCCTTACCGACCCGGAAAAGAAACGTAAAGCCATCGGCCGCGTGTTCATTGAAGTATTTGATGATGCCGCGCACGAAGTACAAGGCGTAAGCTGGCTAGGCCAGGGTACCATTTACCCGGATGTTATCGAATCGGTTTCGGTGAAGGGGCCATCGGCCACCATCAAATCGCACCATAACGTTGGCGGCTTGCCCGATTTTATGAAACTGAAGGTAGTTGAGCCTTTGAACACTTTGTTTAAAGACGAAGTGCGCCGCGTAGGTGCCGCTTTAGGCATCGACCCGAATATTCTTGGCCGCCACCCTTTCCCGGGTCCCGGCCTGGCTATCAGGATATTAGGCGACATTACACCCGAGAAAGTTGATATTTTACAACAGGCCGATGCGATTTATATCAACAATTTGCGCAGTGCAGGTGTTTACGATAAGGTTTGGCAGGCAGGCGCTATTTACTTACCGGTACAATCGGTAGGTGTTATGGGCGATGAGCGCACTTACGAGAACGTAATTTGCCTCCGCGCGGTAGAATCGTTAGACGGGATGACGGCCGATTGGTGCCACTTGCCGTATAGCCTGCTGGCCAAAATCTCTAACGAGATCATCAACAACGTAAAAGGAATTAACCGGGTAGTATATGACATCAGTTCGAAACCACCGGCCACTATTGAGTGGGAATAAGTGGTTCATACTTGTATTAGCATTGGTGGTGGGCGCATGCTCGCCTAAAGTGCGTACTGTACCCGTTGCTGCCAAACCTGTACCAACAGCACCCGTAGCAAAGCCCGAAAAGCCGATACCACCGCCTGTTAAGCCGCCCGAGCCTAAATTCTCGGTGGTATCGCTTATTTTGCCTTTGGGGCTTGATAAGCTTGTGCCTGGCCAAAGCTACAGCGCGGCAGCATTAAGCAAGGCCAACATGTCGGCAGAGTATTACCAGGGCTTTAAACTGGCCCTGGATTCTGTTGCAGGGCAGGGCGCCAACTTTAAACTACAAGTTTTTGATAGTAAAGACGATGCCGCCATACACAGCCTGGCACAGAATCCGCAGGTAAAAAACGGCGACCTTATTGTGGGCCCTATCTTCCCCGAGGATATCAGGATTTTTGCATCGATGTTCAACTATTCGCGCAAGCCAATTGTGTCACCGCTGTCGCCGGCTTCGCCTACGCTGTTCAATAACCAGAACATCGTTACCATGACCCCGCCGCTGGAGTATCATGCCAAAGGCGCAGCTACTTACACCGTCAACAAGCTTAGGCCTAAGAAGGTGTTCATTCTCAACTCGGGTTTCAGCGATGAAAAGCTATATACAGCCCCCTTTAAACGCACCATTGATAGTTTAAGCAAGCGTAAGATACAAGTTGTACCATTCACTGTAGTGCGTGGCAACCTAACGCCGCTGGTGGCTCAATTGAACAATAAGGTGGAGAATGTTTTCCTGGTGCCCTCAACAAAGCAAGCTTTTCTAATGGTGACATTAAAATCCTTAGATACTCTATCCAGGAAATTCCCGGTTACGCTTTTTGGTCACCCCAACTGGGAGAAATTCGCCTTTTTGAAGGCTAACCTGCTGCAACGCCTGAAGACGCATATCACCAGTACGGATAACATAGATTACAAATCGCCGGAGGTGAATACCTTTATACGCATCTACCGCAGGGCCTACCATACCGACCCAACCGATTTTGCCATTAAAGGCTTCGACGAGGGGCTTTACTTTGCGCAGCTGATGGCCCGCGAGGATGACAGCTACCGCCGCGTAGAGCAAAATGATTTCATCGGGCTGCACAACAGCTTCCATTTTGAGAAGAAACCCGGGCTGGGTTGGGTAAACACGCATGTAGATATCCTGCGCTACCAGGACTTTGAACTTAAACCCGTGCAATGAAAGCTATAAACCAGCTAAAAACCTTTCAACGCATCCTGGGCGATTATCCGGCAGATACGCCCTTAGGTAAGTTCCTCCCCGGCTTTTACCGGCAAAACAAACAAATGGGCAGCACCGACCGCAAGGTTGCAGGCCGACTGATATACAATTACTTCCGGCTGGGCAAAGCACTATATAATGCCCCTACCGAGGATAGGCTAATGGTAGCCGAGTTCCTTTGCAATACGCAAACTAATTCTTTTTTACAGCACTTTAAGCCCGAATGGGCGGCCTGCATAAGTTTCGGCATCGATGAGAAAATCAACATCGTAAAAACTTCCCACCCCGATTTTAAGCTGGAGGATGTTTTCCCCTGGAGCGCGCAGCTATCGGCGGGCATCGACAAAGAGGCTTTCCTCAAATCATTTTTCGTGCAGCCGGATCTGTATATCCGGATGGCCAAGGGCATGGAGGCAGCTGTTAAAGCTGAACTAAACAAGGCAGGAGTTATTTTCAAGGATGAGGGCAATAACTGCCTGAGCCTGCCCAACGGCACCAGGCTGGAAACCATCTTCCAGAAACAGCATTGGTACGAGGTGCAGGATTATTCGTCGCAACAAACCGCCAATTACTTCAGGCCAAACAAATGGGATAGCTGGTGGGATGCCTGCGCCGCATCTGGCGGTAAATCCTTATTGCTGCACAGCATGCAGCCCGATATCAAACTGGTGGTATCAGACATCCGCGAATCTATCCTGGCCAACCTGGACGAGCGGTTCCAACTGGCGGGCCTGCGCAAATACCAAAAAAAACTGCTGGACCTTACCGAGAACAACGAGCAGCTTTTATACCAATACGAATTCGACGGGATTATTTTAGATGCGCCCTGCAGTGGCAGCGGTACCTGGGGCCGCACACCCGAGATGATCAGCCAGTTTGAGCTACACAAAGCCGACTTTTTTAAACGCCTGCAGCAAAGCATCATCCCCAACGTAACAAAGCATTTAAAACCGGGCAAACCCATTATCTACATCACCTGCTCGGCATTTAAAGCGGAGAACGAAGATGCCGTGGATTTTATGGTAAAACAACTTGGCCTAAAGCTGGAAGAGATGCAGGTATTGAAAGGTTACGAACGCAAAGCCGATACGATGTTTGTAGCGAGGTTGACGGCGAAAGCCCAAGCCCCCCAAGCCCCCTGAAGGGGGAGCTTTTGAATAGCATCGTCAGTTGAAAACTGGTAATACTTACCCTTTCACTGCCTTATGTTTCATCACTTTGATGACGATTGCGATGGCTGCTATCGCCGCGAAAAGTATCCAGGTGCGCCTATCGGCAAAATTGAAAGTATAGCCCAAGCCAAAACGCTTGGGCACAAAAAATTTGGGGTCATCGGGGTTGTAGTAGATGATGCCCCATATCCAATGGGCAGCTTCGCTCTTATCCATATCGCTCATAGTTGAGAAATTTTTTTATTCGCAGACATAAAACACAGAGAGGTTTTGTACCTACGGCACAAATTATCATTCTACTTACCTTGCTACCGACATTTGGCCGCCATGGGGCTACGCTAAGCATCAGCATAGTGTCCTCATCCGAAGTTCCGAACTCCATCTGCACATCTGCACATCAATGTCGTTTACTTAAGGAAGCCCCGGCCCCATCGGGGCCAAATGTCGGTAGCAAACAAGCAAAAACCACCTATATGCCGTAGGTACAACACTGGCGATGTAGCATACCTATGGCATGCGAGTAGCTGATTATCGATTAGCTACCGACCGTTTGCACCTATGGCGCACTTCGAAATCGCTTAAGTAAACGACATTTATCTGCACATCTGAAATCTGCACATTTCCCATCATCTGCACATCTGAAATCTGCACATCCAACCTATCCCCCCGTCCCCGGCTGCGTATCAATTTTTGGTACGGCAAACATGGCTTCTTTTATCAACTTGATTGGCGCGCTGCCATAGCCCAGGAATTTCTCGTTAAATTCTTTTAAGCGGTACTTATCGCCTTGCTTCTTTTTCCAGGCTTGCTGCAGTTCGGTGATTTCTTTAAAGCCGGTGTAATAACTGGTGAGCTGCACACTGCTCACACTAACGCGTTTCCATTTGCCGTCAGCTTCGGCCTGCTGCTGAAAGGCTTCGTGGGTGAGCATTTTTATAGCTTGCTCTTTAGTCATGCCACTGGCATGGACGCTGTAATCTAATATAGCGTTGCAAACCGAACGCAGGTTCCATTTATACCACATCAGGCGCATTTCGGGTGCGTTATCGCCATAGCCGGCATCCAGCATCATCTGCTCGGTATAAACCGCCCAGCCTTCTATCATGGCACCGTTACCAAATACCGATTTGACCATACTCGGTGATTTATTAGCATAAACCAGTTGCGTATAATGCCCCGGTATAGCTTCATGTATATTCAGTATCTGCAAAATATAGTCGTTGTATTCGCGCAGGTAGCTTTCTGCCCGGGCAGGTGCCCATCCGGCAAGGCTGCCTACGTTATAATAGGTATTACCCGTTTTATCATATGGCCCGGGCGCAGTTATGGATGCACCAGCCACGCCAGCCATATAGCCAGGCTCTTTACGTACCACTAAAGGCTTGGTTGGGTCAAGCGTAAGCAAATCCTTAGTTTTGATGAAGGCGGTTAGCTTAGGCAATTGCTGCTCTATAGCCGCTTGGAAAGCATCGGGCGCAACATGTTTGGCCGATAAGGTATCTATCATCTGCCCTATCATCTCCAACGAATCGGCGGGCATGGGTTTGGTACCGAAGTATTTGGGCCAAAGCGTTTTGCTTATTTTGGCCATTTCGCGGTGCAAGGACTTTTTGCGCTCCATGGCTGCGTTGTAGGTTTGCTGTGCGGTACCCTCGGCTTGTATATCGTATTTAAATTTGTTTTCGTAATATTCTTTACCCAAACGGAAGCTGCGTGGCTTGTCGTTCTTCATGGCCTTTAAAAACGTTGCGTAGGCTTTAATAGCATCTGTGGCAATACGGGCCCTATCCAACATCTGCCGCTGTTCGGCATCAGGTATCCTGGTTTTTTTAAGCGAATCGGCAAAATCCTTATCTATCACGCTAAGGCCGTTCAGGTTTTGGTCAATGGCCAGGTCGGTAAGCTCCTGTACCGGATTCTTAAGCTGCTTTTGGGCTTCTTTATAATAGGCTGGCACAAAACTCATGCGCTGGTAAAAGCTGCGCAGGCGTTTTTCAAGTGGTGCGTAATTTTCGGTAAGCATAACCGCAAAGCTGCTGATAACGTTGTAAGATGCAGGGTTCCATTGGTACTCGCGCAATTGCTCCAGCTTCCACTGCATGCCTTCCATTTCATTCTGCATCATGCGGTGGTCTATCTTGTTGGCATCAGACAGCGTGCCAACCTCAAACCGGCTCAGCGAATCCATTTGCACTTTAGAGAATTTGATGGCTTTTTTGCGGCTGTCGTCGCTCGGTATCGTTAGCAGGCTATCGTATTTATGGTAGCCCGCAGCGGTAGCAGCCTGCGGGTTCTCTTTCCAATAATCGTCGAGGAAACGCTCTTCATATTGTTGGAAAGCGGCATCATCTTTAGCCGATAATGGCTCCATAGATTGCCCGTCTTTTTTACAGGCCGAGAATGCGGCCACGTACAGGGCGAGTAATAGTAGTTTTTTTATCACTGTTTTACCAGATTTGCTTTGGTTGCTAAACTTAGATAATTTGACGCATATAAATCAAATCTGCGGCGATTTTGTTGCAAAGTGAAACACCTTAGTTATGAACGAAGAACATAAGCTATTAATTGCCGAATTGGTAAAACTGCTTGAGGGCGGCAGCGCCCATGCTACATTAGCCGAGGCCGTAAAGGATATCCCCGCCGAATTCAGGGGGAAGAAACCTGATAGCCTGCCTTACAGCATATGGCAGCTTGCCGAGCATATACGTATTGCGCAATGGGATATGCTGGAGTTCAGCAAAGATGGCAACCACCAATCGCCCAACTGGCCCGATGATTACTGGCCCAAAGATGCCGAACCCAAAGATGCCGCATGGGAAAAAAACATCGAACAGATCAATGCTGATCGCACCGAATTCCTGAATTTATTAAAGAGCGAAGATATTTACAAACCCATCCCCCATGGTAACGGTCAAAACATCCTGCGCGAAGCCCTGCAGGTAGCCGATCATAATGCCTACCACACGGCAGAGATTGTTTTGTTGCGGAGGTTGCTGGGGATATGGGACCGTTGATTTCAATGATTTAAAGGATTGCGCTGATTGTCTGAAACCTTGATTTTTTAGATTATAGGATTCCCTGATTTAGGATTAAGGCCGATACATAATCAACATATTGTGCAATCAAGAAATCCTCCAATCAAGTAAATCAAGGTTCAGAAATAATCAGCGAAATCAACGTAATCATTAAAACGACGAAGCCCTGGAGCACCTTAAAAAAAATAATCGCGAAAAATCAACGGTCCTACTTCACCCCATTCACAAATTCCACTATCGCCGTTACCAATTCTGGTTTTAAGGGGAGGGCGGGGTTGCTATAGGTGGCTTTATTCTGTTGTCGGTCGGCGGGGGCTTCTTTCAGGATATGGTTCATGCCGGTAATGATAACCAGTTTCGCATCAGAATTTGCTTTCTTCAGTTTATCCGCATCATCTACCGGTACCTGTATATCGGTTGTGCCTTGCAATATCAGCGTAGGAATTTTCACCCTCTTCATAATGTTGTAAGGGTCGTACCTGTACCACGACATGAGGTACGGCTGGATGCTTGGCCGGGCGATGTAATACAATTGCGGATCCATATAGTCGGTAGTTTTACCTTTGCGCAAGCTATCCACCATGGTTTTATACTGATCTACCAAAAACTTGGGCTGTTCTTTTTCTACCTGCTCTAATACTATTTTCTCAGCAGAGCGACCGGCACCGGCAACCGATATAAAGGCTTTAACGGGCTGATCGCGCAGCGAAAGCAAACCAACCAGTGAGCCTTCGCTATGCCCTAACACGATAACTTTAGAAAAACGTGGATCCTCATTCAACATGTTGATCAGGCCCACTGCATCGTCTACATAATCGGTAAAACGCAGTTCTTTTTCCTTGGTAGAAGTTACGCTCTGGCCCACCAGGCGTTTATCGTAACGCAGTACGGCTATGCCGTTTTTGCCCAGTTCGTTAGCCAGCATTTTATAAGTATTGCCGTTTAGGCCCAGTTTAGGGCTGTTACCGTCGCGGTCGGTAGGGCCCGATCCGGGGATGATGAGCACCACCGGCACTTTACCTTTAGCATCCTTAGGTATGCTTAACGTACCGGGGATGGTGCCTGTAAACATCTTGAACAGCACGGGCTCCTCGGTAATTGAGGCATCCATTTGTATGGTTTTAGTAGGTTCCTGGTAAGGGGTAAAAAACACGCCTACCAGTTTGTTTTGACTGTTGAGCGATAGGTTCAAAAAGAACACTGCGTTGGCAAAAGTTGCCTTGTATATAGCCGTTGGCGCAACGTAGCGGTCTGCATCGGCTTTCACCAGATTACCCAGCTGGGTTTTTAGCTGTATGGTGGTGGCGTTCCATTTATCCAACGGCATAGCCGTTTTCATTTCGGGCGCAAACATGGCGTAGATGCTATCGGGTTGTGCGTTATTATAAAACTGCTTAAACTTAGCCAGCACCGGCGCAAAGTTGGCCGGCACGGTTTGCGCCATGGCATTTGCCGTAAAAAAAAGGGCGAGTGCTAAAATGTATATTCTTTTCATCCGGGGTTAACCTGTTATTTTGGAGATACTTTTGGGCGAATTTAATAAAATTTAAAAGCTTTTAATTTGCTATATCTAATAACTACACGCAACATTTATTTTTATGATGCGTAAAAAGCATATTAACAATACATCAAATTAATATTTTATTAAATTTGCCACGTCCTAAACGCACTATATCGAATAAAAATCTACCAATAGTTAATGAGTTTTAAAACAGGATGTTTACTGCTTGTATTCACAGCGGGCTTTTTTGGTTTTTGTAACGCCCAAACCACGCTCGCAACAATCAAGGGTAATATATATATACCAAATAATACGGCTGCCGAAGCCGCTACGGCCATTTTGCTTAACCAACGCGACTCTTCGATAGTAATGTCGGCTCTGGTTGATCACTTAGGTGCTTATACCTTCCGCAACGTGCCATCGGGCAGCTACATCGTGGCGGCTTTCCGCCTCGGATACCTTAAAGCTTACTCGCCTGCGTTCCAGCTAGCTGCCGGGCAGCAGCTTACTGCACAGCCTATATATCTGCAGCCGGCCGATACTCAGCTGAAAGAAGTAGCTATCGTGGGCAAGAAAGCATTCGTAGAGGTTCGCCCGGGCAAAACGATTGTAAACCCGGCAGCCAGCATCACCGCCGATGGCAAGAACGTATTGGATATTTTAACCCAAACGCCCGGCGTAAAGGTTGCCGATGGCGATAACATCAGCATCAGCGGCAGGCAAAAAGCTTTGATACTAATAGATGGCCGCCCTACCAACATCACCGGGGCCGACCTGGCGGCACTCCTGCGGAGCACCCAGGGCAGCAATGTAGACCGGATCGAACTCATCACGGGGGGCTCGGCAAGGTACGATGCATCTGCCGGCGGGGTCATCAATATCGTGATGAAGAAGGGCAAGAACATCGGTACAAACGGCACCTTCAACTTAACTGCCGGCTACGGGAAGTTTTATAAAGGCATAGCCGGCCTTACCTTTAACAGCCGCAGCAAGTATGTAAATGTGTTTGGCCTGTATAATATCAACGCCAACAAAACCTATCGGGGCTTCACCAGCAACCGTAACGTAAATGATGCCGGCGCATTAAGCAGCTATAACCTCAACTACTACGGTCAGCAGGAAACCTACAGCCACAATTACCGCCTCGGGGCCGATTTCACGCTCGCACCCAACCATACCCTCGGCGTACAGGTTTATGGATTTGTAACAGATAACAATTTCACCAAAAACAATAGCCTTAAAATTGCCAACCAGGGGCACCTTGATTCGGTAATACTGGTAAACAGCCGTGTGGATCGCGACCTACGCAACATCAACTACAATATCAACTACAGCGGCAAGCTTGATGATGCGGGGCGCACCTTAGCCGCCAGTTTAACTTACCTGCCTTATACCAGGCATTCGGCCGAGTACATCAATAATACTTTTTTCGATGCAGCCGGCTCGGTGTACCGCCAGCCTCAATCATTACAGAACCTTTCGCCATCTCAGCGCCGGAACTGGACGGGGATGCTGGATTATGCCAACCCGCTCAATAAAACATCTAAACTGGAAATCGGCTTTAAATTTAGCCATACTAAAAGTGATAACAACCTTATATTCGGCCCGCTGGTAAATGGTGCCTACACGGTCGACCCTACCTTCAGCAATAACTTTTCTTATAAAGAAGAAGTAAATGCCGGTTATTTAAACTATACAGCGGCCTTTGGCAAATTTGATATGGTGGCCGGGCTGCGCGGAGAGTACACCCATTCGCAGGGTAGTTCTATGGGCGCAGCATCTACCATGAGCACCATAAATGTTTCCAACTACTTCAAGCTGTTCCCCAACCTGTTGCTCCATTATGCGCAAAGTGAACAGCACGATTACGCCTTAAGCTTTACGCGGGGAATTCTAAGGCCCGATTACGAGAGCCTCAACCCCTTTTTGTATTATATAGATCCTTACGATTTCCAGAGCGGCAACCCCTACCTGAAGCCCGAGTACAGCAACACGATCACCTTAACCTATACTTATAACCAAAGCCTTTCGATAGCGTTGTATGCCGGGAAAACTACGGACGCTAACTTCGCCTTCTACAGCCAAAACGATGCCACCAAGGTTAACCTTACTACCACGCGCAACCTGGGCGATGTAAAGGACATAGGCCTGCAAGTGATGACGCCTTATACTGTGGCCAAATGCTGGAAGGGCGAGATTGACGTAAACGCAGGCTACTATCATTACACTACCTACCCCGAAAACGGTAACCTGGATAAAGGTGCTGCCGATATCATCTTCAATACCACGCAAAACATCAGCCTGAGCAAAAGCCTGGCGCTGGAGATAACCGGCTTTTACGAAACGGCCAACCAGTACGGCATTCGCAGGTTTAGCCCCAACTATTACGTTAACGCCGGGATGAGCACCCCCATATTTGGTAAGCGCGGCAAGCTTAGCCTCAACGTGGCAGATATATTCAACACCAACCGCGATAGGGCCTACACCCTGTACCAAAACATCGATTTACGCATCAACGGCAAACCCGAAACACGCATAGCCCGCCTGGCCTTTACCTACCGTTTCGGCAAATCGACCGTGAAGGCTGCTACCAAACACCAAACCGGTACCGAGCTGGAGCAGGACAGGATGCGGAAGGGAGCGAATTAGCAAAATAATCACCGTAGAGACGCGATACTTCGCGTCTTGACAATGCATATCAGCCCCTTACATGTCTTACGGGAGACGCGATGTATTTAGCCGGGCAGCACTATTTACATGTCTTCGATAACATCGCCGTTAAGCAACCAGTTATGAGGATTATTATAAATATACCCCACTATATTTTCATATTCCTTTTGATTCCTGATTATATGGTCGTAATAACGGGGTTGCCAAACAAATTCTATTGCATTTTCTTTCGCGTACTGCGTTACTGATGATTTATATCCCCTCAATATCGACGCTAAATTTTTTGATTGAGGGCCAAATTTGTTGGTTGACCATGTTAATTTATCTGGCCTGTTGATAAATAAAATGCCATGTAAATGATTTGGCATTAAAACAAATGAATCTACCTCAACATAAGGGTGAAATTCAGGGATACTAAACCAATTGCTTTCCGCCACATCTGCAATTTCCGTTCTATTCAAGAAAGCAGTTTCGTTTTCTCCTTTTTCTATTTCACCGAAATAGTGGCTGCGGTTTTTTGTACATATCGTAATGTAGTATAATCCATGAGAGCCATAATCCCAGCCCTTCAATCGCGCGGGCGAAATGCGATATTTGTTTTTATAGATGTCGTCCATAGAAATGCAATTTAGGGATTTGCGTGAAGAAACGAGACTCATAACTTCTTGAGCGTATATTAATTTGGTTGCCTGTCCTACTGGAGACGCGATGTGTCGCGTCTCTACGAAAAACCATCATCATTCTCCGTAGATACGCGATACTTCGCGTCTTACCGATGCAAATTACGAAATGCCATTTGACCCATCCTTGGGAGACGCGATGTATCGCATCTCTACAATAATCATCGTAATTCTCCGTAGAGTAAGACGCGATACTTCGCGTCTTACCGATGCAAATTACGAAATGCCATTTGACCCATCCTATGGGAGACGCGATGTATCGCGTCTCTACAATAATCATCGTAATTCTCCGTAGAGACGCGATACTTCGCGCCTTGACTGCTACCAAACACCAAACCGGTACCGAGTTGGAGCAGGAGAGGATGCGGAAGGGAGCGAATTAACGTAGCTGCAGATGTGCAGATTTTAGATTTCAAATGTGCTGATTAAGAAAGATATTTTAACCTACTTTCTTTTCCTTAT
Source organism: Mucilaginibacter psychrotolerans (assembly GCF_004519315.1). GTDB lineage: Bacteria > Bacteroidota > Bacteroidia > Sphingobacteriales > Sphingobacteriaceae > Mucilaginibacter > Mucilaginibacter psychrotolerans. The sequence continues at coordinate 42,811 of NZ_SOZE01000024.1, read as the reverse complement.
ACTTCCCTTTAATTTTAGTGACGAAAAAGTTGCCTAAGGATTCGCTTTTGATGAATTTTTTATAGGCAGAAGGCTTGAAACCGAAATATTGCCATACGCCGCTGTGTTCCTTAAACTCCAGTTCGAGGGTGTGGGTTTGGGCATCATAGCCGATACTTTGTAGAGCCGATGATTGAACGGTCTGCCTGTGCATATCTATATAGCAAGGCAAATGAAGATTGGTTTTAAAAAAGATCAGCCCGCGTGCCCGCTGAACATGCTGACGAAGATGATCAGCAAAACGATAAGAGTGATGCCGACGTACAGATAATCCTTCTCCAGCACGAAACCAATGGCCGAAAACACCACGCGGATAACCGGGGTGGCAATGAGCAGGATAATGCCGGCCTGTATAATGGCCCTGCCCCTTAATGTAAATATGCCGTTGATGATGCCCGATGCGTTATGCACAAAATCGGGAACACCTTTAAAGGTATGGTAATCGGGAATGTCGTGTCCGTGCCGGTATAGAAATAAAATGCCACCAATAAATACCACGGACATGGAGATGAGCACCCCGGCGCGGAGTATCCAGCCGATGATGGCCTGCATGTCTTTTTCTTTGAAGGTACTTTGTGTCATTGGGTCATTGTGTCACTGGGTCATTGCCCTACGACAAGAGCAAAACTAAGGGTAAAAAAGAAAGCTTGCTAATTATTCGACTCTTTAAATTACAAATGACCTAATGACTCAATGCGCCAACTAGTTCCCGGCACGTATACTGCGCTCGCTGAGTTGCTTGATTACTTCATCGTTGAAGGCCCGTTCGCTTTTGTAAAGGATGCTTATTTTAGATGAAGGGACTATCTTGAGGAATTCATCCAGATATTTCCTTTTGATGGTAAGCATCTGATTATCGTAATACAATTCCTTGTCTATCTGCGCAGCACCTGTTGATGAACTGGTACTGTTTAATCTTTTCAAAATGCGTACGGCTTTCAGTTCTTCCTGATAGGTATGATAAAGGGGCCAAAAAGCTTTGGCTTCTTCGTCTGTAAGATCAAGCTGCTGGGCCAGGAATTTGTCGCGGGCAGCTTCTATTTTTTTGCCGTTAGCCCTGGCTCGGCCAGCTGGCTGCAATGCGGGCCGGTTATCATTGGTTTGCTTTAAATTGGTAGCCTGCGCAGATACTTCATAGCCGGTTGCAATGGCAATAACCAATAAAATAAAAATATATCTGAGCAATTTAGCCATCAAAAGTGTCGCGTTAGTTAGCATCAATATAATCGCTCAGATCATCGGCGAGCGCTTTGGTATTGATTTGTTTATCATCCTGTATCATACCGGTTGCATCGCCGGCATCTACGTTCAGTTCAAGGTAATCTTTAATTTCGTCAACTGGTACGGTAGACAGTTCGTTGTGTAGCAAGGACTTTTGATGCGCTGCTTCCGGAACAACAACCACAGTACCGTTCTGCTGTAGAATTACGCCTGTACCAATCATCAAGGCCAGGCAAGCGGCAGTTGCGTATTTAAACGAATTGCTGGCGAACAGCTTCCTGATAATGGTTTTACGGATAACTACCTCTTTGTTTACCGTTTTGTTAAGAATATTTCGATTTAGCACATCGAAATAGTTATCCGGCACGGTAAAGCCTGTTGTTTTTTCGGCAAGTATCTCTTCAACAGCAATGCGGGCGGCAATCTGCTGCTGCATATCGTTAAAGTAACCCTCGGGCACGGCAAAAAACTCCTCTCTGTTGGCAAGCTCTTCTACCGCAATACGGCTTTCTATCTTGCTGGTCAACTCGTCGAAGTAACCTGCCGGCAGGGCATAGCCCATATCTTCGTCAGCTTCAGCTTCAATACTGATGCGGCTGGTGATGTTATTGCTCAGCTGCTCAAAATAGTTTGCTGGCAGGGCAAAACCGTTATCTTCGGTAGCCTCAGCCATTCCTATGTTTATCCTGCCGGTAATGTTTGCCGTAAGTTGGTCAAAGTAATTTGCGGGCAAAGCAAAGCCGCTGTGTGCTGTATCTGCCTCTACACCTATATTTATCCTGCTGGTAACGTTGCCCGTAAGCTCGTCAAAATAATTTGCAGGTACCGTAAAACCGTTAGCCGGGTCTATACTTTTTAATTCATCTAATTTAACCAATGATAAAATGCGCTGACCGGCTTCTTCAAAATAGGCAGACGGCACCGTGAACGGGTTATTTTTAGTAAACCGTTTTAGTGACATTTCTTCGTCCCCCCATTCCCTATTGTCCATATCGCTTTCCATACGCTGTTATAGATGAATAATACTTCAAAAGGTTTAATGCTAATTTAGTAATTAATCGGTATTCGTAACAAACGCCTCTATTTTTTTCACAGCCAGGTGAAACGATGCTTTCAGCGCCCCGACGCTGGTGCCCAGCACCTCGCTCATCTCCTCGTACTTCATATCGTCGAAGTACTTCATGTTAAACACAAGGCGTTGTTTATCGGGCAGGGTAAGTATGGCTTCCTGCAGTTTGCGCTGTATCTGGTCGCCCGTGAACTGGTCAGAGCTTGATAGGGTATCCGCCAACTCGTAATCCACATCATCCAGCGAAATATTGTTCTTTTGCTTCTTTTTATTTAAAAAGGTGATGCACTCGTTGGTGGCAATGCGGTACATCCAGGTGTATAACTGCGCATCGTTACGAAAGCCCGGCAGGTTTTTCCACACTTTAATAAAAACGTCCTGCGTAAGGTCGTCGGCATCGTCGTGGTCTATCACCATACGGCGCACGTGCCAGTATATTTTTTGCTGATACTTCTTCAGCAGCATGTTGAATGCCTCGTTGCGGGTTTTATCTTCCCTAAACTTACTGAGAATCTCTTCGTCTTCTGCCTGTATGGCCATCTATTAAAATTTATCTTTAAATAAATATAAAGCTTTTTTGCATCAATATGTTTGGCGCAGGGTTATTTTACCAGCTCCAGCACCTGCTGCGATGAGGCTTTGGTATCTACCTTATCAATCACATGGTCTATAACGCCATCCGCATTAATCACAAATGTAGTGCGCGCGGTGCCCATATACTTTTTGCCGTACATATTCTTTTCCTTCCAAACATCATATGCTTCTACAATGCTGTGGTCGGTATCGGCTATCAGCGTAAAGGGCAGGCTGTATTTGGTCTCGAATTTTTTGTGTGATTTTTCATCGTCGACACTAACGCCTATCACATCGAAACCCTGGCCCAACAACGATTGGTAGTTATCTCTGAAATCGCATGATTCTGCCGTGCAACCGGGGGTATCGTCCTTTGGGTAAAAGTAAAGGATAAGGTTTTTGCCTTTATAATCTGACAAGGATACTTCCTTGCCATTCTGATCCTTAGCGGTAAAATCGGGGGCTTTGTCGCCTGGTTGAAGAGTTGCCATATTTATCGTGTAAATTGAGCCGTAAAGGTATAAAATTTCAATCCTTTAGAACGCTCTCGCCAAATCTTTAGCTTCGAGGTGGTTGAGGAGTCCGCAGAACAAAACATCGAATTGTCCACCACGAAAGGTGCTCACGACGTTTATGTATAGATAGTCGCCATTTATAATGATACTAACGACCTTACCTCTTCCTCCCCAGCCTTCAGGCTTTTGCCCTCTTATCAGCGATAGCATTCCGGAAGTGAAATTAACTTTGGGGTAGTAATGCTGTACTATGCCTATTATCTGTTCTTTATTTTCGCCAGGATTCCTCATGCGAACCTTCACCAACTTGATGCTATAATAGTAGTTTATTAGCGTCCATGTAATAACGCAAAGTAAAAATCCGGCACCGGGAGCATTCCGGAAAACGTAAGGATTTATTAAAGACCAGATGAAAAGAACTATTGGGAAACCTATCCCTAAAATAAAGCTCATTGTATAATCGCCTACCAGCTTTCGGTCGAATTTATAAACCAATCGGCCCCGCTCAATACTTTTGTCAATTATTATTTGCCTCAACGATTAGTTCAGTTTATCGTGTAAATTGAGCCGTAAAGGTGGCGATATTGTTTTTAGCATCTATCACCGTAAATTCAAAATTATGTTTTCCGGGCACAATATCGGCAGTAAAAGTATAACTTAATATTTTTGTTTTGTAGTTCCGCTCTACCAACACCCATTTACCATCAATCTTCCCGGCAAAACTTTTCACGCCCGACAAATTATCGCTCATGCGCAGCTTTATCGCGCTGATGGCCTTTAGGTTGCTGCCGTTGCGGATGTTGATGGGCGTGATAACAGGCGGCACGGAATCGACCTTGATATAAAAATCGCCGAAGGCATGGGCGGTGGCTTTCACAAAGCCGCCATCGTACTGGCCGCCTATGCTGCCGGTAGCTGCGTTTACTATTACCGCCTTATCGGCATACTTGCCCAGGTCCATATCGGGCTTTATCCAAAGTTCGTACTCATCGTGTATGGGTGTAAACTTATTGTGGATGCGATGCGTTACCGAATACGCGCCGGGCTTCATGGGCTGGGTATCGTACATAAAGTCCAGGTCATCGTACAAATTGCCGGGCATTATCTGCACGCGCACCTTGCCATTGTAAAAGTCGTTATTATCGTCGTAATGCATCAGCGTGCCCAGGGGCTTCAACGGGGCAATGTTGTTTGCCGATGTGTTCGACTGAACCTTCAGTTTCACGGTGGAGGTATTGCCCATCACATCCTTGCAGATGAACTCCACATCGTGCAGTTGGTTATCGTTGAAAGGGATGATACCCCTGTTGATCGATTGCGGATAAAGCGATATACGGCTGCCGGGCAGTATGAAGCATTTCTGTATCATTCTGCGGGAAAGCAAAAATGCGGGGTAATCGGTATAGGCGTTTACGGCGTGCGTTTGGTCGAAGGCGAAACGTTCTACGGCAAAGGTGTAAACCGTTTGCCCATCCAGCTTCATTTGGATGGAATATACGCCATTGTGATTATTAGATGCGCTGTTTTGATCGGTAACGGCAATGCCGAAGCCGGTGTTGCCACTAAGCTGCAGTACCTGGGGCTTCAAAAGATGATAGTTGCCCGCCGAGCCGGTTACGCTGAGGAATTCTTTGGGCGTTTTCTCGCTGAAGGGGTTGCCGTTTAAATGATAAATGCCGATGGCGGTAATGGTTGGCGGCACCTCATCAGGTATCGTGAGCCCGAAAAGCTGCGGGTTGATGGTTTCCTGAGTGAGGGTATCGCGCAGCTCAAAGTGCACGTGCGGACCGGCAGATGCACCTTCGTTGCCCGACATGGCTATCACATCGCCCTTAAGCACCTTGAACATGCCTTTGGGTACGGCAATATCGGCCTCAAAGGTTTGGTTTTTGTACTGGTAATCGCGTATGTATTTAAACTCCTCCGGCGTAAAACTTTGGATATGCCCGTAAACCGAAGTGTAGCCGTTTGGATGCGTAACATAAATGGCCTGCCCAAAGCCGCCGAATTGTATGCGCATCCGCGACACGTAGCCATCGCCAACAGCATGTACCGGGAACCCGGTGCGCTGCATGGTTTTAAAATCTAAACCCGAGTGGAAATGCGCAGGCCTCAACTCGCCGAAGGAGCCTGCGGTAACCGGTGGCAGATCGAGCGGGTAACGGAACGCATCTTTAGGGTATTGTTTGCTTTGGATGGTTTGCTGGGCCAGAGATGCTTTGCCGCAAACCAGTAGCAGGATGATTACTGCGCAAGTTCTACAATTCGTTTTTATCGATCTCTTCTTACTACACGGTCGAACTGGCATACTTCTTTAAAATTTTTTAGATAACCACTACCGGGTGGTTTTGTTAGGGGGATATCTGTATAGTCTGGATAAATAGCGAACACCGAATATTGAATATCGAATAATGAAGGGAAAAACACTTCATCATTGGAAATTCGGCATTCGCTATTCGATATTCTAAATCCTCCTATTTCACCTCAAAATCAAGCATCTTCTCCCCTTCCAGGTAGCCCTCAAGCTTATCGCCTATGCTAACCTTGCCTACACCCTGCGGAGTGCCGGTGAATATCAGGTCGCCTTTTTTGAGGGTGATGTATTGCGATACGAAGGCGATGATGCGTTCAAAAGAAAAAAGCAAATCTTTGGTGTTGCCTTGCTGGCGGGTTTCGCCATTTACATCCAGGTTGAAGCTCAGCTGGTACAAATCCGCGAATTGCGCTTTCGGTACAAAATTACTTACCGGCGCCGAATTGTCGAAAGCCTTGGCCAGTTCCCAGGGCAGGCCTTTTTCTTTATGGCGGGCCTGTATATCGCGGGCGGTAAAATCTACCCCAAGGGCAATCTCGTCGTAATAGTTGGCGGCAAATTTCTCGCTGATGTGCTTGCCCTCTTTACAAATTTTCAGTACCACTTCAATCTCGTGGTGTATATCCTGCGAAAAATCGGGGTGGTAAAAGGGTTTATTATCTTTTAGTAGCGCGGTATCGGGCTTCATAAAAACAACGGGCACGCTGGGCACGGGGTTATTGAGTTCTTTGGCATGCTCGGCATAATTGCGGCCAATGGCGATGATTTTCATACATTACAGTAATAACCCCAAAGCTAAAAAATATACGCCCTTAGAAAAGCGATTGAAAGAAAATTGCAGTGTAAAAATTCTGTTCGTAGTTTAATAAAGCGGAAGGGATTTAATATCGAATAATGAATTTCGACTATCCAATATCGAAGTTTTCACTTCATCATTCGATATTCAGCATTCGGTGTTCGAAATTTAACAGGGGGGCTGGCCTTACAGTACCGATATCCTTTTGTTGATAGATTCGGTACCCACGTTTATCCGCAGGAAGTAAAAACCGCGAGATAGCTTGTTGTTGATGTTGTAGGTAATGTTTTGGTCGCCGGCCTCTGAACGCTGCGAATAGAGGGTAAGTACATCGTTGCCCAATACATCCATCACTTTTACATTCACAAACGCGCCGCGCGATACGGTGTATTTTACGTTGAGCACATCGTTTACCGGGTTTGGGTACACCTGCACGTTAGATAATACTTTATCTGACTGCATTGGCGGCCCGGGGTACTTGTCAACAACAGGCTTCGCGAAAACTATTTTTGTAGAAGATATAGCAGCCGGTTTTATGGGCGGCAGGGATAAATGCAGGATGCTTTTGCTACCCGTTTTGGGTTTACTTTTAAGATACTTCAGGTACGAGGTGTCTGATTTTTGCTCGGCTATCCCCTTTGCAAAGGCAACGTTTACCATCACTGCAAGCAGTGCGATAGTAAACCAGGAATTAAGCTTCGTAAATTTTCTCCTCATAATAGATATTACCTGCAAAAGTATAAATATTGTACGCGATAAACTGTCAAATCATCAATTATTAAATGCTTTTAACAATTTTTAACAATTTAAGCATTTTTTATGCGTTATTGCAGCTATTGACTTATACGGCGCACAATGGTTTAAGTTACTGCATGCTTATTTAATAAGCAGCGTTTATTTTATATATCCGTGCTATAAATCGGCAACAGCCACTCATGGGCAAAAAACCTTTTCCGCACGCAGAAAATCCAGTTCACCTACCTGAGCATCAGCCCGCCACGCCATTTAAAAACTAAATATAATTTGAAAGTTTAATAAATCATAAGGCTTTTTAATAATGCCGTTTATAAATTATGCAAATAATGATTGGCTTTTGATGCAATTGTGTAAATATGCGGCGGTATTATGCCCTATTTTAAAATTACTGTTGTGCTAATGTAATTTTTATAAATTTGTAAACTTTTTAAAAACGCTGTGTCAAATCATAAAGATCTGCAAAAACTAACGGCCGCTGGGCTCCTTATTAGTTTAGGAATTATCTACGGGGATATTGGTACATCCCCCCTCTATGTTTTCAAAGCCATCGTTGGTTCAGAACATTCAAACTTTTCTCAACGTATTTCAGAAACACTGGTGCTGGGGGGCGTTTCCCTCATCTTTTGGACGCTAACCCTCCAAACCACACTGAAATATGTAGTAATCACACTCCGGGCCGATAACAAAGGCGAAGGTGGCATCTTTTCCCTCTTCTCGCTGGTACGCCGTAAAGCCAAATGGCTCATCATTCCAGCAGTAATAGGTGGCTGCGCGCTACTTGCCGATGGTATCATTACCCCGCCAATCACTATTTCATCAGCCATTGAAGGCTTAAAAACCTACTACCCCGAGCTGCCTACGGTGAAGATCGTAATCGCTATCATCGCCGGCCTGTTCATCATTCAACAATTCGGCACCTCCCTGGTGGGTAAGGCTTTCGGGCCTATCATGTTCATCTGGTTTAGTATGATGGGCGTTTTGGGTATCTTCTACATTGCGCAAATGCCATCTATATTAAGGGCACTAAACCCTTACTATGCTTACCAATTACTTACCAGCAACTACAATGCCTTTATTATTTTAGGTGCGGTGTTCCTGTGTACCACCGGAGCCGAAGCTTTATACTCAGATTTGGGCCACTGCGGCCGCAAAAACATACAAATAAGCTGGATATACGTAAAAACCTGCCTTATACTCAATTACCTGGGCCAGGCGGTTTGGTTGCTGCAACGCAGCGGCCAGTCGATAGACCTAAACAAGCTGAACCCGTTCTACACCATTATGCCAACCTGGTTCCTGCCATTCGGTATAGGTATAGCTACAGTTGCGGCGGTTATAGCCTCGCAGGCGCTTATATCTGGTTCGTTTACGCTGATTGCCGAAGCCGTTAGGCTTAACTTATGGCCAAAAGTGAAGATAAACTACCCAAGCGAGCAAAAAGGGCAATTATATGTGCCCAGCGTAAACTGGCTGCTTTGCTTCGGCTGTATTGGCGTGGTGGTGTTGTTCCGCCACTCTGCAAAAATGGAAGCGGCCTACGGCTTAAGTATTACTGTAGCCATGCTCATGACTACCATACTGGTATCCAAATTTTTGCAGCGTAAAAAGGTACCAACCTATATCATCGCTACCTTCCTTACGCTATACCTGGTGATAGAAGGAACCTTTTTACTGGGTAACCTGGTGAAATTCATTCATGGTGGTTGGTTTACGTTATCTATAGGTGCCGGCCTGTTCGTTATTATGTGGACCTGGCACATGGCGCGCAAAATCAAGAATCGCTATGTTAAATTCATCGAGATTGATGATTACTTCAACATCATCAAAGAGATGAGCGAAGACGAAAGCGTACCCAAATACGCCTCACAGCTTATTTACCTTACCAGTGCCAACTTCAACTCCGAGGTGGAATCGAAGATCATTTACTCTATACTGCAAAAACAGCCCAAACGCGCCGATGTTTACTGGCTGGTACACGTGGATGTGGTGGATGAGCCTTACAAAAGCGAATACGAGGTAGACTTCCTAATACCTGGCAAGCTCATCCGTGTAGACTTTAAGCTGGGCTTCCGCGTAGAGCAACAGATCAACCTGCTGTTCCGCAAGGTGGTAGAAGATTTGGTAAAGAACGGCGAAGTGGATATCACCAGCACCTATAAATCATTGAACAAGCACAAGATCGTAGGCGATTTCAGGTTTGTGGTGATAGAGAAGGTGTTGTCGCGCTCGCATAACCTGTCGTTTTATGAAAAGGTGGTGATGTTCATCTACTCGCACCTCAAAAAGATAAGCTTATCCGAAGAGCGCAACTTTGGCCTCGACCTGAGCTTCGTAACCATAGAAAAAGTACCGCTGATGCTTACCTCTCCCGATGCGGTGACCCTGACAAGGGTGTTGTAATCAGCATTTATAATGATATAGCAAGGGCTGCCGGGATACGGCGGCTTTTTTTGTTTAGGAAACAATTGCACTATATTTGTAATAGACATAAAAACAGATTTATGACGACATTAACCATCCAGATACCTGATAGCCAAAGCTCCATCATATCTGCTATATCAGAAATCACTAAAAAAGCCGGGCTTTCAATCGTTATTGACAACGATGATGATGATGGCCTTGGCGAAGATGAATTAAAAGCGTTGCAAAGGGCTTGCGAAGAGGCCGTGCTGATTAAAAAGGGTTTAGCAAAGGCAACTCCCGCCTCAGAAATGTGGGATGAATAATTCTGTATCGGTATCCAAAGCGTTTATTAAGGATGCCAAGACCCTATTAAAAAAGTATCACACGCTAAAACAGTCTATAAATACCCTCATTGAAAATCTTATCGAAAATCCTTATTTAGGGGTTCCCTATGGGGATAAGTTATTTAAAGTCCGGTTAGCCGATAAGAGTAAAGGCAGCGGCAAAAGCGGTGGTTTCAGGGTGATGTATTATCATCTCATCAAGACTGAGGCTGGGATTGAGATCTTGCTCCTCACCATATTCGACAAATCAGAAAAATCCAGCATATCTAAGGCGGATGCTATTAAGAAGTTGGCTAACGTGCTTAAGGATTTATAGGATTGACTCAACTGCTGACACATGCTGCGCAGACGGGAGCGCAACCTCGCAAATGCTTGGCAACACGCCCCTTATTTGTCAACACTGCATCGGCGCCAAATAAGGGTATCTAACATTAATTTATAATTGAAACATGGCTGACAATTTAAAACTAATTATGACGGACGCGTTCCGCTTTTTGGAAACAGAGTATAGTTTTAAATTGATTAAAAGCAAGAAAGATTCAGCTTGGCAATCAATTTTATATATGAACACGGTGACTGCAGTAAAACTTGTTTTCGAACGCAGGGAATCTTATTTATTCGTTATGCTATATCAGTTAGTTAATGGCGTGTTTATCGATGATCCCGTGATAATAAGAGAAGATACCGTTTTGCAGGGCTATGGCCTTGATGATGTTATTCTTTTAAAAAACCCATCTGCTCTTATCGGTTCCATTTATCAATTTCCCAAGGAATCCAATTATCACGATCCATTAAATGGATATTCGTTTTATATTAATGACTATGCTGTTAATCTAAATAAATATGCTTTTGATATTTTAAGAGGTGATTTTACCATTTTCCCGGAATTGGAAAAAGTGGTTAAAAAACGATTGGCAGAATATAGAGATTATGAAACTCGCCGGTTCAAGCGTCCCGCTTGAACCTACACGCATGTCAGCGTCCCGCTGACGTAACGGTTTAGCCACGAGGTACGCCGCGTACATGGCTTGCGCTGCATCGCGCCCGGTGGGGGACGCTACCGTGTCAGCAGGCTTTTGTTAGCGTTCCGCTAAAGATGTTTTCGAACACTAATAAGACAAAAGCGCTCAAGTTTTTCATCTATATCGGTTAAAAATCCGCCCCGAATATGGAGGATTTCCGCCATTTTTTTGATTAAAGAACCTAAAAAACCGAAGAAAAACGGAGAAAAACGAAGGTGTTTTTTAGCGTAATTGTAACCTTGCGCGAGGTATGTAGCACTGGAAAAGATCGAAGGTGTACGAGTGACTTGCAAATGGTTAAGCCCGAGACGCATTTACTTACTTCCCCAACTCCTCATTCTAGCGCCAAACTAGGGGCTTCGATTATTTCAGAAAGCAAACTTTATTTTTACTTGCTTATAGAAAAACAAGAATAAAAAGAGCACCCCTATTACTAAATTGTAAATACCCGAAAGTTGATCAGATAATGAAAAAAAACGATTTACAAAAAATTCAGCGATATAAAATACCATTAGTAAAGGCAGGAAATAACTCCCGTCTTTTATTTTCAAAACATAATATAAAGGGCCACAAAACAAGAATACCAGAAAGGCAACATAATACAAAACGTATAATATATATCCAAAAGTAAGCTCCACTAACTCCCGTGTTGTTTCTGCTTTATCAATAACGATGTTCTTAAATCTATCCTCCATAAATGCAAGAATAAAAAAGAATACAATATATTTTACCAGCAGGTAATAAACGGTTTTGAAAAAGCTGATTTTAAACATAATGTTAACGTGGGTAAACTTCCCGTTGGGCGCGTATTCGGCGCTGGGCGTGATTGGGGGCGTACTTATTAATTCTTTCCAAAAATTCAGCCTGTGTTAGGCGTTATCCCTGCCCGACACAAAAGAATTATCCTTTTTTCATGATAAAATTCCTGTACTCATCCTGAATGAGTCCGGCGTTTACAAACTTATCTAACGAGGCAGCATAAGCATCTTTCACAAAAAGTATAGCTTCATCAGCGGAAGCAAAATTATTCAGTACTTCCGGCTCGTCAGGGTCAATAGGAGAAAATTCATAGATGTCTGCAAATTGTTCATCGCCTTCATCAAAGCATTCTATGTAGCAAGTGGTGTAGGTTAGGTCTTTCTCTTTATCAATCCTTAACCATCGTAATACAACGTAGGTATCCTCTTCTTTGGGTGCTAACCATTGTTCTACAGATTTCCCCAATGACAGATTTGCGCTAAGCTGTTCGCTTGTTAAATATCTCATGGCATTATAACCGAACTCCTTCAGTCCAAATATAAACCTATAGCCGGATTAGTGTTTGAAAAGTGTTTCACCTGCTCAGAAAATGTGTTCAATCCTGTTTTTTAACAAAAATTCACTTTCGCATAGTAATTTGATTTACAACAAATTACAGCCATTACCTAAACAACAGGCATGTTCCAATCCGTCCCACTAAATTAACTAAACTACTAGCAATCAAAAAGATAGCTTTTCAGGGTGTTCCACCTACAGAAGCGGAACGGTGCCAAAGATGCCTTACCGTGCGTTTTCTGCCTTGCCAATTAAACTATGCTTATAACCGTAGAATATGTATATCACCAGCCCTATTAAAAGCCAGGCCAGGAATCGTATCCAGCTTTGGTAGGTTAGTTCGGTCATCAGGTAAAAGCAGCTCAGCAAGCCCAATACGGGTATCAGCGACAAGTTGCGTACCACAGCGGCAACAGTTAGCGCGGCAGATAATAAGATAAACAGGAAGAAAGGGAATTTTTCGTGTATATTTTGCCCTGCCAGTATATCCAGGAAAGGTTTCCAAAACAGGTATATCATCCCCATAAATATAAACGGCACCACATACTTGGCATTAATATACGGCAGGTGAAATTTACCTTTCACGGCCGCTTCCCTCGGCATCAGCAAAACGCCGCCACAAACCAGTACAAAAGCGAATAGGGTACCGATGCTAGTCAGGTCGGTAACTTCGGTAAGGTTTAAAAACAAAGCAGGCACGGCCACTACAAAGCCGGTAACAATAGTCGCGAACGATGGCGTATGGAACTTAGGGTGTATGCGCGAGAATGCTTTCGGCAGCAGGCCGTCGCGGCTCATGCTCATCCAGATACGCGGCTGCCCCAGTTGGAAGATGAGCAATACGCTGGCGGTTGCAATAACCGCGCTGATGGATATTACATAGCTGATGTTCTTTAACCCTACTTTAGCAAATACAAATGCCAGCGGGTCGCCTACCTGCAGGTCTTTATAGTTCACCATACCGGTTAACACCAGCGAGATGAGGATGTACAAAACGGTACATATCAGCAGGGAATAGATCATGCCACGAGGTAAATCCTTTTGCGGGTTCTGGCATTCTTCGGCAGTGGTGGATATCGCATCGAAACCGATATAGGCAAAGAACACGCCCGAAACGCCCTTCATTACGCCTTTAAATCCATTGGGCATAAAAGGATGCCAGTTAGCCGGCGTTACGTAAAAAAAGCCGATTGCAATAACGGCAATAACAATGAGCACCTTTAAAACCACCATGGCATTGGTGGCCTTCTTGGTTTCGCGTATGCCGATATAAACCAGGTAAGTAATGATAATCACGATAAGTAGGGCGGGCAGATTGGCAATAAATTTGATATTGCCCGCGCCCGGTGCATTTGCCCAGGCGACAGCCGCACTTTTCATATTATCGGTGATTTCTCCAAGCTTGCCGGCTGCCGTAAGCTCCTGTATTTTTTCATGGGCACGGAAAGCCGAAAAGTAATCCATCGTAAGGTATTCGGGCATATGGATGTGGAAACCTTCGAGCAGGTTTACAAAGTAGGTGCTCCACGATATGGCCACCGCTATATTGCCTATGGCGTATTCCATCAGCAAATCCCAGCCGATGATCCAGGCAATTAACTCACCGAAGGACGCGTAAGCATAAGTGTAAGCGCTGCCTGCCACCGGTATGCGCGAGGCAAATTCGGCGTAGCACAAGGCGGAGAAACCGCAGGTAACAGCGGTTATAACAAATAATATAGACACCCCCGGGCCGCCGTAAAAGGAAGCTTCGCCGATGGTGGAGAATATGCCCGCCCCCACCACGGCGGCTATACCCATCAGGGTAAGGTCTTTTACATTAAGTTCTTTTTTTAGTTGGGAGGCGCTGCCGGGATGCTCGGCATCGCTGAAACCGCATTCTACATCGGCTAAAATTTTGGATACAGACTTTTTGCGGAATATGCTTTTAGACATATGGTTCGATCAGTTTTGAGTTCTTTAAACCAAACATAACCATTTTTTTGCATTGAAAAACTATATCCGTTACTTTGTGGCCAATGAAAACAGGCTTTAAAGAGGTTTTGTTCAAGATTAGATACTTTTTTATACCCTACCTCGCCGTTTTATGCGCCTGTTTGGTAATTAAGCTGCTTTACAGTAAGGAGCAAATTTATTTCGCCGTAAATGGCATCTATAACAGCCTTTTCGATTTCCTGGCCCCCTACGTTACCGATATAGGAGATGGCCTCAGCATTATTCTCTTATCGGCTATACTTTTATTCTTCAGCTACCGTAGCGCATTTTTGCTGGCCAGCAGTTATTTAGTAACCTCTATTGTAGCGCAGGCCATCAAATACAGCGTTTACAGTCCCCGGCCCCGCATATATTTTGAGGATCAAATAGATAAGCTGCGTTTCGTAAAAGATGTGTATGTAGTGGGCGGCATCCAAAGCTTCCCCTCGGGGCACACCGTTACTGCTTTCTCGGCAGGGGTGGCAATTGCTTACCTTATCCAGAATAAATTGTGGGGAATGGCCTTGCTGCTCGTGGCCATACTGGTAGGTTACTCGCGCATGTACCTTAGCCAGCACTTTTTTGAGGATGTTACGGCAGGCTCTGTAATTGGCGTGTTTGTAACCGTGGCCTGGCTAAGTTTTATCGACAGCAAAAAATTCATAAAATCCCCCCGTTGGCATAGGGGGATTATAAAACGTTGGGCAGTTTAGCTCTCGAACTGCTCTTTTAACTTACGGTTGCGGCGCGTTATGTAAAATATGATGATACCGATAAAGGCCACTCCTCCTATCACACCATATATTAAACCCGGGGCTATCCCTTTAGCATTAGAAAGGTATTGGTCGGTACGTTTCAATTCCGGTGATATCACTATCGCACTTGAAAATTGTTTGTATTCATCCTTCACCAGTTCGGCTCTGTTTTGCTGATAGAAATACTCAAAGGTGTAGGTAACATCCTGAGTGTAAAGCAATATAAAGTTACGCAATTGTACACCCCCACCCTGGTCTGTAGAAAGGGTAAAGGTTTTTGCTTTAAGGTGCCCCATAGTGGTATCGCGCACGTTCAACGCATCAGACCCTGCTGCCTGCCCCTTAATGCCTTTGATGTAATCCTTCATTACTTGGTTCAGGTCGCGCTCTTTTTTCAGCGGTGTGTTATTTGCCGCGTTTGGCTGCCTGATCACCACCATATAACCCAAATTGGAGTTGCCTGAATATATTTGCTGACCCAGCGTATCTTTCTTACTAAAAGTCTCCGGTAAAGATACCGTGACGAGGCTATCTATCTTAACAGGCTTAAGTGGTGCCTGCGCAAAGCCCGCTGCCGATAACAGCAACAAGCTTAAGCTTATCATTATCTTTTTCATATTAGTTTAACCTTAAAAACACAAATAAGTTTTAAATGAGCTTTTTACATGTGGTAAAAAATGCTTATATTACTATATGAAATTACATATGATTAACTATGAAACTGAAAGTAATAAGAGCAAGCTATGATGAAGAAACGATAACCGTTTACCAGGCTTACAATAGCGGGATAGCAACCGCAGCGGTTAAGTACCAAACATTTACTGCGCCTTTTAAAACGGAACGAATGACCTGGATAAAGCCGTCGTTTTTATGGATGATGTACCGCTCGGGTTGGGGGACTAAAGAAAACCAGGAAAGGATTTTAGCTGTAAAAATGAAAATAACCGGCTTTAATGATGCTTTGAAAACAGCATGTTTAACAGCCTTCGATGCTTCGGCACACCTATCGTACGATGCCTGGCACCATGCCCTTAAAACTTCCCCGGTGCGTGTACAGTGGGATCCGGAGAAAGATATATTGCTAAGGCCATTAAATTATAAATCAGTACAAATCGGACTATCGGGTATAGCCGTCCATCAGTACCTAAATGACTGGATAGTGGAAATAAAAGACATTACCGACTATTGCAGCAACATTCATCAGTTGGTAAAAGCAAATAAACTTACCGAAGCTACGGCGATGTTGCCTACCGAAACGCTCTACCATTTACCGGCTGACATAGCTATCGCTATCCATTCCGACCAGGATAACGACTGATTTTTAAAAGGCCCCCACCGCCGGGTAATAATCAAATGAGGCTGTATCAAAACCAAAGCCTAAGCTTATCCTGATTGGTTGTAATAAACCAGGTTGATGACACAGCCTCCTGATACCTTATATCTTCTCCATCTCCGCCTTCACGAATTCGGCCAGCTCTTTTACGTATGCCGCGCTGAAATCGAATTTGATACCGGCGGTTTCGTATATCTCGGTAATGGTTTTGGTGTAGCCTAGTTTCAAGGCATCCAAGTATTGCTGCAGGCCTTTTTCGGGGTTTTCTTTGTAATTCTTCCATACCGCAATAGCACCTAGCTGGGCCATGCCGTATTCAATGTAGTAAAACGGCACCTCGAAAATGTGCAGCTGTTTTTGCCAAAGGTTTTGCTCTGCTTGCGGATTTACGCTCCAATCTACAAAGCCTGCACCAAATGGCTCATATATCTTCAGCCAGGCTTCGGTGCGCTCGGCAGCGGTATGCTCAGGGTTGGTGTATATCCAATGTTGAAACTGGTCTACCACGGCTACCCATGGCAGGGTTTTCAGCACATCGAAAAGCTGATCGCGTTTGGCGCGTTTCAGGTCTTCCTCGTTATCGAAATAAACATCCCAGTTATCCATGGATATCAGCTCCATCGACATAGACGCTAGTTCGGCCACTTCGCTTGGGCAATGCTTAAAATCGTTCAGCTCAAGGTCGGCAGTTAAAAAAGTGTGCACGGCGTGGCCGCCTTCGTGCACCATGGTGGTGAGGTCGCGGAAGGTGTTGGCCGAATTCATGAAGATGAACGGCGCGCCGGTTTCGCTTAGCGGATAGTTGTACCCGCCCGGTGCCTTGCCCTTGCGGCTTTCCACATCGAACAGGTTGTTATCTTTCATTATTTCCAAACGCTCGCCCAGGTAACGGCTGATGTTACTGAAGCATTGGATAGATTTCTCCACCAGTTCGGCACCGCTGTTGAAAGGCTTCAAGGCTGGCTTGCCGGATATATCTACGTCCATATCCCATGGCTTCAGGGTATCCACATCAAGGGCCAGGCGGCGTATCTCGGCCTGTTCGCGCAGGATCGGCACGATCTCGGTTTCGATAGCAGCGTGGAAAGCGTAGCAATCCTGCGGCGTATAGTCGAAACGGCCCAGTGCCTGGAACATGTAATCGCGGAAGTTCTCGAAGCCCGCGTTCAGGGCAACCTTATGGCGCAAAGCGCGCAGGTGGTCGAAAAGCGTATCCAGCACTGTTTTCTCCTGCAGACGGCGGGCAGTGATCTTTTCCCATACTTCCTGGCGTTTCGCTCGGTCGGTACCCTTCAAAAATACCGACGCCTGCTCAAGCGTATATTCTTTATCGTCGATATGTACCGACATGGCACCCGAGATGCCCTGGTACTTCTGCTGCTCTACCTGTATCTCGGTTTGCAGTGGTATATTCTCCTCGCGGAAAAGCTCGAGCGATTTCTTCACCGCGCGCAGCATAATGAAGAATTTCTCTTCGTTCAATTCGCTAACATATTCGCTGGCAACCAGTTTTTTGTTCAGCTCATTATTGTACGGTGCGGTTTTAGGTTCAATTTCGGTAGCAAAGTACTGAAAGCTCTCGAGCAAGTCGGGGTTCATGGTATCGCAGGTCATGCGGATGTATCGCCAGGCAAAATCCTCCTCCAGAGCGGCCTGCAGTTCGCTGCCATCCTTAAGCCATTGCTCTAATTCTTCTACCGAATTGATGGCGCGGTTGGTTAGTTCCTGGTAAATCGGCTCCAGCGTTTCCCATTTAATTTCGAGGTCGGCAGGGATATAGTGTCGTGTTTTTTTGTGGATCATGATGTTTTCAGATGTGCAGATTACAAATATGCAGATGTGCAGATGATTTAAAAGATGTGCAAATTACGGATTAGATGCGCAGATATGCAAATGTGCAGAGATGCAGATTAGTAACTTAAGTGTTAAAATATCAAACGAAACTTTTCTGCGTTAAGTAGCTTCTATTAAAGGAAGAAAGTCCTTGTTAATTGAGGAACTTTTACCTAAACTTGTACTATGACAACTGTAGATGCTAATATTTTGAAAACAATCCCTTCACGAGTAGATGCCAGTAAAACATTGGGATTGATTAAAACCGGGAATGTTGGGCCCCAGCATTTGCAGGCCATCAAAAATATAACCGCTTTTAATGATGAGAAAATATCCGACTGGCTGGATATCAGCGTTAAAACTTACCGTTTATACAAAAAACCACACAGCATTATCAAAGCCCGGATAAAAGAGCACGCCATAATGGCCCTTTCGCTGATAAAACATGGTATCGAGGTTTTTGGTAGCAGCGAGAACTTTTTGGAGTGGCTACAAAAAGAAAACTTTTTTTTCGACAAAAAGGCACCCATAGATTTTATGGATACCAACAGCGGTATCAAGTTTATCGACGACCGCCTGACTGCTTTGGCTTACGGCGACAATGCTTAAGTATGGAGGTGTTCAGGATTTCCCATGAATCGTTCTCCAAAAAACTGACGGCTTCCGGTCGGGCCAATCGCTGGAACCTCGACGACCAGTTTACCATATACACAGGCGGTTCACGCTCACTTTCGTCGCTGGAACTCATTGTCCATAAAAACGCCATTTCGCCTGCTTCTAAATATAAGGTAATGGTAATTTCTATTGCCGACGAGGAAAACCTGTTCACATATATCCTGCAAAAAGACCTGCCGAAAGCGTGGCGAAGCATGATGGCCTATCCCGATTTGCAGGCTTTGGGAAGCGATTGGTATGTGAGCAAGCGGTCGCTGGTATTGAAGGTACCCTCGGCAGTTATGCCAAAAGAATACAATTACATCATCAACACCCAGCACCCCGACTTCAAATCGAAGGTATCCCTGGTACGTACCAAAGATTACTTTTGGGATGATAGGCTCATGTAGATGTGCTGATTACAAATGTGCTGATGTGCAGATGATTTAAAATTTGGAAATCGATTAGAAGTACAATTTTAATTCAAACTCAATGCAATTATTCCGCCCAATATCAGCGCACTGGCTATAAGCCTCCGTCGACCGTCGTCTTCGTTAAGCACGCGCGAGCCCATGAATACGCCCAGCAAAATGCTGGTTTCGCGCGCCGGGGCAACAACCGTAAGCGGCGCAAACTTGAGGGCCTGTAGCACTAAAATGTAAGCAAGCGGACTAAGCAATCCCACCCCTACAATCAACCATTTGTGCTGTGCTACCTCTCTCTTTATCTCGCTCTTTTGCCCGACAACCAGGGGCAACAGCAAAACCGTATTGAATACATTGGCAACGAAGGTGATCGTAAGAGGCGATATGGCGTAGTTTTTTATAGCAATAGCATCGTTAAAGGTGTACAGCGCAATGAACAAACCGGTAAGCACGCCCCAGAAAACGCCGGTCATTATCCCGGTATTGTTGGCTTTTTTAAAGCTGAGGCCTGTGATGACGACCACGCCGATGAGGATGAGGAACAAGCCTAACGTCGTCTTCAACTTGAATGCCTCATGCAGGAACAGGATGGCGGCAGCCGATGAAAAAAGCGGCCCCATACCGCGGGCTAGCGGGTACACTACCGAAAGGTCGGCACTGCGGTACCCCTTCTGCAATACCAAAAAATAGCCTACATGCAGTAATGCACTGCTTAGTGATAACCAAAGCACCGGCGCCGACAAAACAATGTCGCCCTGTATATACATGTATAACAGCATAGGCAGGTAAAAAACCACGCTGGCAATATAAATAAGCCAGATAAACGGCGCTTTGCCATTAGCTTTTTTGGAAAGCAAATTCCAGAAAGCGTGTATTACAGCCGCAGAAAGCACCAGTGAAAGCACGTAGAGGCTCATTTATTGTGCCCTTTAAAGTTTAGCAATAACGTATCCAACATAGCATTAAGGCCTTTAAAAGGGCCAAAAGTTTAGTATGGCTAAACTAATGAAAAAATCGGGCCAAGAAAAGCGCTATACCGCCTTGTACAACGTCTCCGACATTTTTTTAATCCCCTCTGCATACGGCGTTGGCTTAAAGTTAAAACGCTGCTCGAATTTGCTGGAATCGAACTCGTAATCATGGTCGTATTGATAGTACATTTCCACTGCTCCGGCAACAAATTTCATAAATTTACCTATCACCCAAAGCATCCATTTTTTGAGGCTGAAATAGCTGGGTTTAGTGTTGTAAATATCGGCTGTCATTTTTATAAACTCCTTGCCGGTAAGCGCGGGGGCTGTTGGCAAATGCCAAATCTTGTTATCGCTATCGGGGTTTTGGCCAAGCAGGTACATCGCTTTGCCTGCATCTTCTATATAAATAAAGCAGTGCTTTTTGTTGGCATCGCCTATCCATTGAGCCATTTCCTTTTTGGCGTATTTGGCAAGCACCATCATATCAAAAAAGCTGTTTGAGTTATGGGTACCGTAAAAATCGGGTGCGCGGGCAATACTGGCCTGCAAGGTACCGGCTTTTACTTCGTCCATAATGGCGTTGGCAACAGCTACGCGTACCTCGCCTTTTTCGCTGACGGGGTTGTAAGGGGTGGTTTCTTTCATAGCGCCATCCACCAGGCCATACATGTAAACGTTATCGAAGAATATCAGCCTTGCTTTGTTCTCTTTGGCAACGGCAATAACGTTTTTGATAATAATGGGCCACTGCACCTTCCATATTTCGGCATCATAAACAATGCCTGCGCACAGATAAATTATCGTTGAGCCTTTAGTCGCCTCGCGCAATTCGTCCAGATTAAAAAGGTCGGCTTTTTTCCAGGTGGTGTTTTTGCCTGTTTGTACTTCGCGCCGGCTTACCAGGCGGATGGTATTGTTGTTGTTTTCTAACTGGCGGGTTAGCGCGTTGGCTACCGTGCCGCCTGCTCCTAATATAGTATGCATATCTTTTTGTTTTTAAGTATGATACAAAAGTATGCCAGGCTTGAAAGTCAAAACGTTAACTTAAGATAAGAAAAGTTAAAAGAGTTAGAAAGGTTAAAAAAGTTAGAAGGGTTGAAAAACTAAGCGATGGGCAGAACTATAGCGTTTATTTATGCTCCACCAAGATCCGTTTCCGTATCCTGGAGAGCGATACAGGTGTTATCCCCAAAAAATTGGCTACATAATGCTGTGGCATACGGCGTAAGATATCGCGGCCTGTTTGCAGCAGTTTAAGATATCGCTCTTCGGGCGTTTGGGTAATAAAGGACGACATTCGGTCCTCGTAACAAATGAGGTAATGCTCGGCCAGCAGGCGACCGAAGCGCTCCATTTTGTAGGCAAGCATGGGGTTGGCCAGCATCGCGTCCATATTTTTTTTGCTGATGACGATGATCTGGGTTGGTTCTAAAGCCTCGATGTAGTTTATGGCCGGCTCGCCCGTAAGGAAGCTAGTGTAGCTGCTTACATACTCGTTCTCGAAACTGAAATAGCCGGTAATATCGGTACCATCCTTTATATGGTAATACCGTACCGAACCCTTCAGCACAAAACCAAAATGGCTGCACACTTTACCGGCCTCGGCAAAAAGCTGCTTCTTTTTAAAATTATGTAGGCTGATGTGCTGGATAAATACGATCCATTCGGCCTCGTTGAATACCACGTAAGGCTCCATGCCTTTGCGCAAGGCTGCGAGTTGTGCCGATGTTAGCGCATCCATACCCTATCCAGCAAAAAGAAGGCCGCAAACACCACACTGGCGATGCCGTTGGTGGTCATGAAGGCGATGTTTACGCGGCTAAGGTCGTTGGGTTTTACCAGCAGGTGCTGATAGATAAGCATGGCGCAGAAAAACGCGATACCGATATAATAAAGGAAACCCACATTCGTATCGAATACAGGCATCACAATAAACGCCGCCGAAAATACATGCAGTACCGTTGATAGCCTTAATGCATTTACCTTGCCCAGCCAGGCAGGGATAGAGTGCAGGTTCTCGTTGCGGTCGAAGTCTTCATCCTGCATTGCGTAGATAATATCAAAGCCGCTAACCCAAAACAATACCGATAAGGAGAAGAACACAGGCGTTAGCGCAAAAGCCCCGGTTACTACCAGATAAGCGCCTATAGGCGCCAAAGAGAGGCCCAGGCCCAATACCATATGACAAAGCGCTGTGAAACGCTTGGTAGCACTGTAGCCCAATACCACCAATAAGGCAATTGGCGAAAGGTAAAAGCAAAGCGGGTTGATAAACCAGGTGGTGAGCATAAACAGCGCACAGTTGCTTAACGTAAAAGTTAAGGCGGCTGCAGGGCTTATTCGCCCGGCGGGGATATCGCGCTGTTTGGTACGGGGGTTTTTTGCATCGATGTTCCTATCCAGGTAACGGTTGAATGCCATGGCCGAGTTACGGGCAAATACCATACACAACAGCATCATCACCAGTTTTTGCCACTCGAATTGATGGTCGGTAGTGGTTACCGCCAAAAAGAAGCCGATAAAGGCAAAGGGCATGGCAAATATGGTGTGCGTAAAAGTTACGAGAGAAAGGTACTTTTTCATTTTAGTTTGAATTTCGAATATCGAATGCCGAATAATGAATGATGGAGTTTTTTCCATCAATATTTATTATGCTACGTTCGGTGTTCAATATATCCTTTAGCTTTTATAGTATTCTTCATCAAAAGGCGGAGGCGTAAAGCTGCGGTTTATACCATCTATAAATTCCAGCAACTCATCCCGCCCACTGAGCGTTTCAGACGAGGTGACGAAATGCTGCGGTGCCTCTTCAAAGGTGGTCAATATCGCTTTGCGGAACTTCGCCACGTTTTGGTCGGTCTTTACGTTGCTTTGCTTATCGGCCTTGGTAAACACCAATACAAAGGGCAAACCCTTTTCGCCCAGCCAGTTGCAAAACTCCAGGTCTATCTTCTGGGGTTCCAAACGGCTATCTATCAGCACCATTACGCACTGCAGGCTTTCACGCTTATCCAGGTAGCTACGGATAAATTTGTTCCAGTCTTCCTTTTTGCTTTTCGATATCCTGGCGTAGCCGTAGCCCGGCAAATCTACAATGTACCACAGTTCATTCACCATGAAATGGTTGATGAGTTGGGTTTTGCCCGGCGTTTGTGAGGTTTTGGCAAGCCCTTTCTTTTGCACCAACATGTTGATAAGCGACGACTTGCCTACGTTTGATCGCCCTATAAACGCGAATTCGGGCTTAATAGGTATGGGCAACCGCGATATCTGGGTGTTGCTGCAAATAAAATCGGCCGATTTGATAATCATGCCGCAAAGGTAGGGTATTATTGTTGAAAGGTTGAAATGTTGTAAAGTTAGAAGGTTGCATGAGTTAAAAGGTTGAAAAGTTGTAAGGTTTGAAGGTTGGCCATGCGTTCGAATAGAAAGGTTGGAACCAACTTAATTTCCAACTTCTAAACATTTCAACATTCAAACCTTACAACTTCCCCTTACCCGTGGATTTTGTAAATTTATATTGCAGCGTCAACAGAAAATACCGCCTGATGATTTGCGACTGGGTATCGGTAACGGTGTTTTGTACCACAGAACGATAAGTATCGATATTCTGATTCAGCAGGTCGTAACAGGATAGCTTTATCTCGCCCTTATCCTTTTTCAAAAACTGGCGGGCTATGCTGATGTTGAGTAAATTGCTGCTTTTTTGAAAACCGTGCGGCACCTGCGGGTTGTAGCTATAGTTATAATTACTATTGATATTCATTTTAGCCGGCAGATAAACCAAAAAATGCGTATCCAAGCTGTGCGTAATAAACTTTTGGTTGCTGTAATCTACGCCGCTATAGGTTGTATAGGTTTGATTTAAGGTGTACTGCGGGTCTATCTCAAACTTGTCTTTATAATTAAAAGTAATGTGTTCGCTAACACTAAACTGGTACGAGTCCTGATAACCATTCACCCGGTTCAGCACAAAAAAATCGTGATTTTTCGTGAGATTAAAATTAGTAGCGGCGTCTAATTCTACATCATCTTTATTGATGAACCGCTTGTTTACATTGCTCCACATGTTAATATTGTACCTGCCATTGCGGTTTATCGGCGTACTGGTTTCTACTAATTGTGCATCCTGCGTGCGTTGCCTAAAAACGCTGTTCTGGTAAAATGTTGCAGAGGCCCTTACATTATAGCTGGTGCGGTTTTGAAAATTGAACTTTGCATAATGTATGTTGAAGCTGTTGTTTGTGGTAGGCTTAAGCCCCGGGTTACCAGTAACCGAGTACGAGGGACTAAACACAACGGTATAAGGCACCATATCGCCAATATTGGGCAGGTAAGTGTAGCGCGAATAATCGACCGAGAAGTTTTTTATGTTGAAATTAAACGACGGCATAAAAAATACGTATTGCCGATCTAAAGCCGCCGATCCCCGCCCAAATGTGTTTTTCACCTGCTGAAATTGCGTATTGAAATGCACCCGCAAATTAATATTGTTTGATGAGGTAAAGCTAAGGCCGGGGTTAATACCTTGGGTCCATTTATCGCGCCGTAGGTCGTTGCTCTTGTCAAATAAATAGCTATCGTATTGGCCGCTAATCGGGTTGTAATTGTTGAAAGTAACCTTGTCAAGGTTATGGCTGTATCCTCCCTGCGCGGCAACATCGGCCGTGATTTTTTTACTTAGCGGGTAATTTATGCTTGCAGCTAAGCTTGCATCGGTACCGCGTGACCTGTTATCGCCAAGCTGCCGGTAGCCGTATGATGGCAGCGCCGCCACATACGATGCCAGCCGGGTACTATCGTAATTAATACTATTGCGCGGACTTACGCTAAGATTATGGTCGATGTTAAAAGACGCCCCCTTCTTTTTCAACTGCCGGTTATAGTTAAACTGCTGCGAGAATCGCACAGTGCTGCCGCTAGTACTGTTGGTATTTGCCGAATTATTGATGGGGTTTATAAAATTGCTGTAGCTGTTACTTTCGCTTGCATTTGTTGCGATGTTGTCGCTGATATTGATATAGGGCGTATAGCGTAGGCTGGTTTTATCATTTGGTTTCCAGGCCACTGTACTGCTAAGGGAGTGACCTGTATTATCGCTATTACGCTTGGTTGCCGAGTTTGTAAACACCGTTGTATCGTTTAAATATTGCTGCTTTTTGGCAACACTATTAAACTCATAAACATCTTTTTTGTACAAATAGGCAAAGTTTACCTTTAGTTTTTTTCCATAATCAGTATTAATATTAATCCCCAGGTTTGTGGTAGTTTGCTTACCGCCGCCGCCGCCGCCAAAAGCAATTCCCGAGCGCGAAATGGCTTCTCCTCCTCGGTTTAAACCGCCTGAAGTATAAAGGTCGTTAAAATCGAAGCCGGTATTGTTGAGATTATTTGAGGACCCTAATAGGCTAATCTGCAACGTATCCCTGAATGCATTAATCAGCCCGCCTGCCTGGTAGTAGCCTTTTGTGCCCGCCCCGGCGTAGGTTTTACCAAATATGCTCTTTTTAAATGCCTTTTTAAATTTCAGGTTGATGATCTTATCCACTTTCGAATCGGGTATCAGGTGGTCGGGGTCGTTATCCCTGTCGTCGTAAACCTGTATCTTATCAATCATATCGGCATCGATATTTTTGGTAGCCATGCGAATGTCCGACGAGAAAAACTCATGCCCATCAACCAAAACTTTATTTACAGTCTTACCCATTACGGTAATGCCGCCATCGGCCCTAATCTCCAGCCCGGGTAGTTTTTTCAGCAGGTCTTCCACCACGGCATTGGGGCGCACCTTAAAGGCTTCGGCATTAAATTCAATGGTGTCTTTTTTGATGACGATGGGCAGGCGTTCGCCTTTTACAAGCACTTCATTAAGTTCTTTTATATTCAATTTGATAATACCCAGGTCAAGCGCAGCGGTTTTCAGCGTTACTATTTTCCGGTATGGCTGATAAGCTACAAACGATATAAACACCTTTACAGAGATGCCCTGCGGGATATTGTGTAGGGTAAAATCGCCGTTTTTATCAGTAATGGTGTATGATAACAGGTGTGATGCTGTATCGCGGTTATCCAGGACGGCAACGGTGGCAAATTCGATAGGTTTCGCGCTTAACGAATCTACTACCCTACCCTTTACGTTAGCTCTATTTTGCGCTAAGGAAGTAACAGTTATCAGGATAAAGAAGATGAAAAAAGATAGCGTTTTATGCATACAGTTCAGGCAAATGTTCAACGCTTAAAAATGTACAAAATCTTTCGGATTATGCCCACGCGTTAACATTCCTTAACTATAATTAAACAACATTAACAGTAAAGTTACACCAACGCCAATTTACAAATATATGTTTAAACACGTAATTTTACTTATCCTCAACAATATCAACCTTTAAACCTTGTAACTTTACAACACAAAAAAAAGATGATGAGCGATTACAAGATACCCGCACAAACCCGCATAGGGCATGTGCATTTAAAAGTCAGCGATATACAAAAATCGTTAGCTTTTTACGGTGGCTTACTGGGTTTCGAAGTACAGATGATGTACGGCGACCAGGCGGCTTTTATATCCGCCGGGGGCTACCATCACCACATCGGGTTAAATACCTGGCACAGTAAAGGCGCATCACCAGCACCAGAGTACGCGCCGGGTTTATATCATACGGCAATTTTATATCCTGAGAGGAAGGACCTGGCCGCCATACTGCAACGCCTGATAGATGCCAAATATCCCATCACCGGAGCATCAGACCATGGCGTGTCTGAGGCAATTTATCTTGACGACCCCGACGGCAACGGCGTGGAACTATACTGGGACCGCCCGAAAGATAAATGGCCCGTAAACGATGCCGGTGAAATGACCATGTACACCCGAAGCCTCGATATACAAGGCCTACTTGCCGAACTAAAATAACTATTCGTTAAGCATGTATTTATCGATGCCAGGGGCAGGTTGCCACTTGTCCTTTGGTTCGTAATAGTGCCAAAGCAGGGCCGATACCTTGCGGATGAGCACGTCGGCCTCGTTGTTGGGTGTCCAGCTTTGGTCTTTGTTATTTTTGGTGATGACGGAGAAAACGTAGTCGCCATGCGGGGCGTGCACCAGCACCGTTTCTGAGCGACTGTCGTCAACCGCTCCCTGTTTAGACAGGCATTGCACGTATGGCGGTACTTGCGAGAGGGCAGTATTGTCCCAATAAATCCTATTAAGCGTGCGGCTCATGCGCTCGCTGGCAGCAGGGCTTACCACCTGCCCGTTGCGTATCATGGTAAACAACCTACACATTTCATAAGGCGTGGTAACACCCCAGCCGTATACTTTGCGAAAGGCTTCACGGCCGGGCGTGCGCGAGTTTACCCGCATGCTTTTGAAACCGTTGCTATCCAGCCAATTGTTGATATGGGTACCCGTTACCAGCTTTTGCAACCAAAGGCTGGCGGTATTATCGCTCATGGTAATCATCAGCATAGCTACCTTGCTCAATTGGATGGTGTCCTTATCTTTAAACGAACCCAGTATGTCTTCACCAGCGTACAGCAACGAGTCGCGATAGGCCAGTTTCTGGTTGTACTTCAGCTCGCCTTTCTCCAATTTATCCATCAGCCCGCTCAGTATGCTCACTTTAATCATGCTTGCGGTGGGGAAAAGTGTATCCTGGTTTATGGCCACCGTTTTGCCGGTTTTTAAGTTCTGCACGTAAATGCCCACTTGCCCTTTAAAACCTTGTACTGCAGTTTGCAATTGGGCGGTTAGCTTTTTATCGGTTTGGGCGAAGGAAGCGGTTGCGAAGAATAGGAAGATGGCGAGTAAAAGATGTTTCATGGAGGGAATGGGTTTGATTTTGATAGCAGCAAACTAAATTAAATAAATTTTGTAAATTTGAGTATGCAAATTCAAGAGGTAATCAATATCGATCAGGATATTTTAAGCGGGCAACCTGTTTTTACAGGAACCCGTGTGCCAGTTGAATCCCTCTTCGACCACCTTGAAGCCGGTGTTACTTTAGATGAATTCCTAGAGGATTTCCCATCTGTTTCTAGGGAACAGGCGGTTGCGCTTTTAGATGTGGCCAACAAAATTGTTACTTCAAAAGATATCATGAAACTTTATGAAGCTGTTGCTTGATGAGAATCTGCCGAAAAAACTTAAGCTCGATTTTACTGAACACGAAATCTATACTGTCGCCGATAAAGGCTGGAGCGGTATAAAAAATGGTGAACTTTTAAAATTGCTTCTGCTTGAGGGCTTTGACGCATTATTTACGTTTGATAAAAATTTGCAATACCAACAGAATTTCAAAAAATACACTATAACTGTATTTGTTTTGACAGCATCAATCAATACCTATAACGAACTCACCAAACTCAGCCCTAAAGTTAAAGCGCACTTGGATGGCGAAAGTACGAGGCAGTCCACTGTTATTATCATCGCTTAAAACTCCTCCCCCCAATTCCCTATCTTTGCCCTCTCTATGAAATACCTGCGCTGGCTTTTGCTTCCGTTTTCGTTGATTTATGCCCTGGTTGTGCTCTTGCGCAATTGGTTCTACGATGCCGGGCTGTTTAAAAGCCTTGAGTTTGATATGCCCGTCATATCCGTAGGCAACCTGGATGTTGGCGGCGCGGGCAAAAGCCCTATGACGGAGTACCTCATCCGCCTACTGAAAAATGAACACCAACTGGCCACCCTCAGCCGTGGCTACGGAAGAAAAACTAAGGGATTCCTGACTGCCGCCGCAAGTGCCACTGCCACCGATATTGGCGACGAGCCGGCTCAGTTCAGCCATAAATTTCCGGAGGTTACTGTTGCCGTTTGCGAGGACAGGGTTGCTGGTATTGAACAGCTCAAAACATCACACAATTTGATTATCCTGGATGATGCCTACCAGCATCGCGCGGTAAAGCCAGGGCTCAGCATCCTGCTGTTCGATTATAACAAGCTTTATGATACGCGTTTCGTATTACCAGCCGGCAACCTGCGCGAGCCGTTCAGCGGCAAATGGCGGGCCGATATCATGGTGATCACCAAATGCCCCCCTGCCCTAACCGAAGAAGAAATGACCCGCTGCTATTACCGCGTTAATCCGCAAAGCTTTCAGCCCTTGTTCTTCAGCACCATCAACTACCTGCCTCTACAGGATATGCAGCAGCGCCAATTGGGCTATAAAATAGAGGCTGATACCACCGTATTCCTGCTTACCGGCATTGCTAACCCCAAGCCATTGGTAACGCACTTAAAAATGGCTACGCAGCATATCATCCACCATAATTATCCCGACCATCACCCCTTTACCTTAAAAAATATCGCTAAACTTGCTGCTGAGTTTGCTGCCTGCAAAGCACAAAAAAAAGTAATTATCACAACAGAAAAGGATGCGCAGCGTTTAGGGGTACATGACCTGCTCCCCGAGGTGTCGCGACTGTTTATTTTGGTGATACCGATAGGCATTAGTTTTCTGGGCGATGGGCAGCACAACTTCGATAAGTTAATAACAGATTATGTTAGAAAGTATTCAAAATAGCACCAATTATATCAAAAAACGCATCGGCGATTTCGTGCCCGAGTGCGGCATAATCCTTGGCACAGGCCTTGGCGCATTGGTGAACGAGATTGAGGTAGAAAAACAGCTGATGTACAGCAACATACCAGATTTTCCGATGTCGACTCTGGAGTTCCATTCGGGCAAGTTGATATTCGGTACGCTGGCGGGCAAAAAAGTGGTTGCCATGCAGGGCCGCCTGCACTACTATGAGGGTTACACCATGCAGCAGATAACCCTGCCGGTAAGGGTAATGAAACTATTGGGCATTAAAACACTCTTCGTATCAAACGCCAGCGGCTCGCTAAACCCGGCCTTCAGAAAAGGCGATTTGATGGTAATTGAAGACCATATCAACCTGCAGCCCATGAACCCGCTCATCGGCCGCAACGATTCGGAGATGGGCCCGCGTTTCCCGGATATGAGCGAACCTTATAAGCATGAACTAATCGACAAAGCCTTAAAAATTGCGGAGGCCAACAATATCACCTGTCATAAAGGTGTGTACGTAGCCGTAACCGGCCCCAATTTAGAGACCCGTGCCGAATACAAATACCTGCGCATTATAGGCGGTGATGCCGTAGGCATGAGCACCGTGCCCGAGGTAATCGTAGCCAACCATATGGGTCTGCCGGTATTCGCCATATCAGTGCTTACAGATGAAGGCTTCCCCGAAGAACTGAAACCAGTATCGCTTGATGAAATATTGGCAACTGCGCGCGAAGCGGAACCAAAAATGACGCACATCCTTAAAGAACTAATAGCAGGGCTGTAAATGGCAGTTAAGCTAAAATATATACTGCTGGTATTGATTTGCGCTTCGGTACAGGCGGCATTAGGGCAGGTGCGCACCACCTATCCGGGGCAGCAAACTGAACCAGTTTACAGCCGCGATACCACCCGCACCAGAAGCGGTCGTCCCGGAGATTCGCAGAACATCGATTCTATCCGCAAGCGTGAAGCTAACCGCAAGGATTCGGTGGTATTCACATCCAAATTTATCAAAGTAACCAGCGAACGTTTGTTAGCAGATAGTACGCAGCTGTTCCCGTTGGATACCGGGCTGGTAAATTTCGAGAACTACAGCCCGCTGAATCAGCCGCGCAACCCCAAGATACACCTAGGCTACCTGGGTACTCCGCAGCGCGATTTGCTTTTCAACCCGCGCAAAACTATCGGCTTCGATGAAGGCTTGCACATGCTTGATGCCTACCTGATAAACCCGCAGGACATGAATTATTTCAACGCGCGGGTGCCATACACGCTGCTTTCCTTATCTAATACGCTAGGAAGCACCAAGGAACAATATTTTAAAACGCTGCATACCCAAAACGTAAAACCCAACTGGAATGTAGGCTTCATCATGAATTTCAACGGTTCGCGCGGGTACTACAGCAGTAATAACGTGCTCAGGCAAAACGTAGCCGGACTAAACGCGGGGGTGTTTACCTGGTACCATTCGCTCAACCAACGGTACAACCTGTTGGGCAACCTGCTTTTCAACAACCTTAAAACGCCCGAGACCGGATCACTACAAAACGAGGATATTTTCGCCACAACATCGTTCAGCAAGGTTACTGAACCCGTAAAACTGCCCAGCAGCTATAGTAGCTGGAAAAATACCGGGCTTTACTTGAAGCAGTTTTACTACATAGGGCATATAGACAGCCTTAAGAAGGGCACCGGCAGCACCAACGTATTGCCTACCCAGCGCGTGGCTTACACCTTTTACTATAACACCCGCCGTTACGAATACCTGCAAAATGATTTGGATACCTACGGTGTGTTCCCAGATTATTACTTCAGCGCGGGCCGCTCGCGCGACTCACTGAGCGTTACGCATCTGCAGAACGATTTCTCGTACAGTTTTTACCTGCGTGGCAAATCGGTAAAAATGATCAAAAACGAACTGAAGCTGGATGTTGGGCTGGTACAGGATTACTATAAATACAACCAGTACGTAAGCGATACCACCATCAACGAGTTTGGGCGTAAGGTGATGAAACAGGTGAGGGTGCAAAATTCCAGCTTCCAAAATATTACACTCAAGGCCCGCCTTGGTTACCGTTTTAGCGACAGGATAAACCTGGATGGCGATATTCGCCAGATAGTGCAGGGCCGCAACTTTGGCGATTTACTGTACGATGC
Source organism: Mucilaginibacter psychrotolerans (assembly GCF_004519315.1). GTDB lineage: Bacteria > Bacteroidota > Bacteroidia > Sphingobacteriales > Sphingobacteriaceae > Mucilaginibacter > Mucilaginibacter psychrotolerans. The sequence goes on along the minus strand of NZ_SOZE01000024.1, from coordinate 10,813 downwards.
CAAACTTACCCTTGCCGGCGGCCAAAAAGCGGGGAAGATTGTCTTAGGTGCTTATATTCAAAGCAGTTCGCCCGGGCTGGCTTATTCCGATTGGGTAAGCAACCACTACATCTTCCATACCGATTTTAACAACCAGAAGATAACCAACCTATCGTTTAATTACATCAACGATCTATTGAAGGTGGAACTAAAAGCCGAGTACTTCCTGATAAACGATTATCTGTACTTTGCCGCATCCAAGGGCGGGGTTGACGCCACACCACAGCAATACGGCACGGCCATCAACATGATAAAGCTTAGCGCAAGTAAAAACCTTACCTGGCATAAATTCCATTTCGACAATTATGTGGTTTACCAAAAATCTGATAACCTTACGCTGTTGCGCACGCCCGAGGTTTACGTTTACACCAGTTTGTACCATAACTCCACCTTCTTTGATGTGCTGAAATCAGAGTACGGTGTCAGCCTGCGTTACAACACCGCATACACCGCACCCTCCTATGCCGTTGGCCTGGGCCAGTTTTACAACGGGGCAAACGTAACCTTCACCTCCTACCCTATTGCCAGCGTGTTTTTCAAAGCTACACTGCAACGCACCAACATATTCCTCCAGTACGATTATGCCAACCAAGGTCTTTTTAGCAAGGGGTACTACACGGTAAACAGATATCCCCAACAAGATGCCGCTTTGAAATTTGGGGTAGCGTGGACGTTCTATAATTAAGTTTACAGTAGGCAGTGTGCGGTGGGCAGTTTAGTTTGATAAGTGAGAATTATCTTGGCAGGCAACACACCACCGCAATATGCATGTTAACAGTCAACTGAAAACTATATCCTGCTATTCGCCTACTGCAAACTGAGCACTAAATCCACTGCAAACTGCCCACCGCAAACTGCCAACTGGCTATTACGTTTTCTGTTTCTTCTTATTTGCCGCCGGGAACAACACGTTGTTCAATATCAACCTGTATCCAGGCGAATTAGGGTGTAGCTTAAGGTCGGTAGGCGGGTCGCCAACAGCGTGCTGGTAATCTTCGGGGTCGTGGCCTCCGTAGAAGGTCCACTGGCCTTTGCCAAATTCGCCGTGTATATAACGGGCCTCATTAGCGGTTTTCATTTCGCCCATAATGGTAACGCCGGGTTTCAGGCGATTTTTGTTGTAGGCCGTGGTGAGGCCCATAAAGCCTTTGATCACCTTATCATGGTTTTGGGTAAGCATGCTGGGCACCACATCCCACTTGGCCGAAAAATCGAACAGCGTGAAGAAATCGCGCGTCCGCTCTATCTGCCGCGTTGGCGTAACATCTATATTGCTGAACTGGTGCGATTCGGGGTTCATATCCAGCTGGAAACCCTGAAAGGCGAAGGTTTGGCTGTAATCGAGCTTGCTTTGCGCGGCGGGATCTACGGCATCGCCATCGAACATCGCCCCGCAAATATCAGTATTGGAGGCTGCCAGTGCAATATCGAAGGTATCGGTACCGCTGCACATGGCAAACAGAAAGCCCCCTCCCGCGCAAAAATCGCGGATATGCTGCGCCACCGCCAGCTTCATTTGCGATACCTTTTGAAAGCCCAGCTTCCTGGCCATAGCGTTCTGCGCCTTTACATCATCGTTATACCATTGCGCGTAACGGTAAGCTGCATAAAACTTGCTGAACTGCCCCGTAAAATCCTCGTGGTGCAGGTGCAACCAATCGTACTTGGGTAGGTCGCCCTTTATCACTTCCTCGTCGTATAAAACATCGTAAGGTATCTCGGCATATTTCAAAACCAGGGTAACGGCATCATCCCAGGGCAGCTTGCTCTTGGGCGAATAAACCGCCATTTTGGGTGCTTTCTGCAGCTTCACCAAATCCATGTTTACCGATGGATCGCTCACTTCGTTGATAATCTGTGTAGCGGCGGCATCGGCAATTACCTGGTAGCTTACACCGCGTATCTTGCACTCATCTTCGATACGTTTATCATACTTCATCATGAAGCTACCGCCGCGGTAGTTCAGTAGCCAATCAACCTCCTGCTGCTCTTTCAACACCCAAAAGGCAATCCCGTACGATTTCAGGTGATCTTTCTGCTCCTCGTCCATTGGGATGAGGATGGAGGCTGCCTTTAAGCAGAAAGGTAAAAGCAGAAAGGTAAAAGCTAAAAGATATTTGTATAGTGGTTTAATCACTTTGATTTGCTTGATTGTATTCAAATGTAACGATTAAAGAATAAATGTATTACAGGGTTATGGAATTGCTTAACTTGTTGCATCTTACAGGAAATACAAGTATAACCAACCGGCCAAACACAATCATTATCACATGAACAAAAATTTAATACTCTTGATTTTAATTCTCATTACCAAATACAGTGTTGCTCAAACGGCAGATAGCTTATATGTATTTGTAGGAGAGAAAATCGCGGTAAGCAGGTATAATCCTGCCGACGAAGACCCCGATACGATGAATAGAAAAAATAAGATATACTTCGATGAAGCATTTCATGCGAAATACAGGGTTATCAAAAACGTGTTTAACAAAATAACAAGCGACACTATCTATTTCGATGCTTTTGATCATTACGGCACGCCCCCTTTCTCAAAATACAGGTACGTCTTACTTTTCGTCTCCAAGGAAAACGGGAAGTTTTATCATGAAAAGTACCAGTTCTACAATGTTTACCAAACCAAAAACGGGCGATGGGCTAGTCCCGGCGATCCTTATGCTTTTGACCAGAAGGGCGATACCGAAGTAAAAGCCGTGCCACTGGATTTTAAAGAACCTGTAACTTTTGACGTATCAAAAATCAGCCCCGAAAATATAAAGCGATACTACCCCGCGCCGTATTACAAAATTGAGGGAGGTAAAGCAATAGCGCTGATGGGCAATTACGTAGAGGAGCTGTTTATTGTGAAAAAAGAGGGAGTGCTGGAGGCGAGGGGGATATTCTAAAGGCTAGTCCAAGATTGCCGAAACAATAAGCCCGAGATCCATCAGGCAAACTATCCTCATGAGTTAGCAACAGCTTCTTCAATATCTTCCCTATTGCCAACAACAGAATTTACCTCATCTCGTCCATAAAAGCGGATAATCTCTTTTTTTTCCTCGTCGTTACCCCGCTCAAATACCCGCTTTATAACCGTATCTTTTTGTTCTTGCCAGTTTATTTTATCTATGTCGGTATCCCAAAAAAGTATTTTCCGTAAAATACTCAAATTAGGGTGGTAAGCGGATGCCGCTTTTTGTTTTTCCTTTTTAATTTCATAATGGGCCTGAAGTACCAGCATAGTGCCTTCGGGTAACTCCAATGCCCCATCAATTTTTAAAGATAGACTGGGAGTTAGTGCTCTTCTGCCTTTAGTGATCTCGTTTAAAGTTTGAGGGTATTCCTTTAAAGAAAGCGCAAAAGGCCCCTTTTTAATGTTTCGCTTTTTTAACTCCCGTTCTAATATCAGTCCGGGATGAATTCCTTGGTACTTTTTTATTAGTAAATGCACGTACAAATGTAAACAAATTTGTTTACACAATATTATTTATAAATTATTACAAAAAAAGCCCGGCTTTCGCCAGGCTTTTTAATATGTGCTCGAATTTGACAAATTTTGAAAGTTGTCAAATCTTTAGCGGATTTAAATTATACACCCAACAATAATCTCGTAGGATCTTCCAGCAATTGTTTTACACGTACCAGGAAGCTTACAGATTCGCGGCCATCAATGATGCGGTGGTCGTAAGATAAAGCAAGGTACATCATAGGGCGGATAACTACCTGGCCGTTTACGGCAACAGGGCGCTCAATGATGTTGTGCATACCTAATATCGCCGATTGCGGCGAGTTGATGATCGGCGTAGACATCATAGAGCCGAACACACCACCGTTAGTGATGGTAAAGGTACCACCTGTCATTTCGTCGATAGTCAGTTTGCTTTCGCGGGCTTTGCCTGCTAAAACAACTATTGCTTTCTCTATTTCGGCAAGGCTAAGGCTCTCGGCATTGCGGATAACCGGTACCACCAAACCTTTCGGCGCAGACACAGCTATCGAGATATCAGCAAAGTTGCTATAAACAATCTCTTCGCCATCTATGCGTGCGTTTACGGCAGGCCATTCTTTCAAAGCCTCGGTAACGGCCTTGGTGAAGAACGACATAAAGCCCAGGCCAACACCATGTTTCTCTTTGAATTTATCTTTGTACTTGCCACGCAGCTCCATAATTGGCGACATGTCCACCTCGTTAAAGGTAGTCAGCATAGCGGTTTCGTTCTTCACGGCAACCAAACGCCTTGCTACGGTTTTACGTAACGACGACATTTTTTCGCGGCGATCTGAACGCGGACCTACCGGACCCGAAGGTGCAGCGGCGGGAGCAGCGGCTGGTTTTGCCGCTGGCGCAGGTGTAGCGGCGGCTGGTTTTTGAGCAGATAGCGCATCGCCTTTTGTAATGCGGCCATCAACGCCTGTACCGTTTACAGATGCAGTATCAACACCTTTTTCGGCTAATATTTTTGCAGCAGCAGGCGATGGTGTGCCCGATGCATAAGTTGTTCCCTTAGATGGGGCCGTTTGCGGCGATTCGTTAACTGCATCCGCAACCGCCGGGGTTACAACCGCCGCTTTTCCACCACTAATGCCACCACCTTCAATAACGCAAACCACCGCGCCAATGGCCAGTGTATCGCCTTCTTTGGCTATGGTTTTCAGTGTACCTGCTTTTTCGGCGGTGAGTTCGAAGGTTGCTTTATCAGATTCCAGTTCGGCAATGGCTTCGTCCATTTCTACGGCATCGCCATCCTTCTTCATCCAGCGTGAAAGGGTAACTTCAGTAATAGACTCCCCAACCGTTGGCACTTTTATTTCAAGTGATGAGGCAGCTTCGGTTGGCGCAGGCGCAGGTGCATTTGCAGGTGCTTCGGGGCTAACTGCTTTTGCAGGCACGTCTTTCGCGGCAACCGGGGCGGCAGGTGCTTTATCAGCAGCAGGTGCAGCAGCGTCGGCACCTTCTTCAATAGTAGCAACTACGACACCAATAGCCAATACATCGCCTTCGGCTGCTTTGGTGCTTAAAGTCCCTGCTTTTTCTGCGGTAAGCTCAAAAGTTGCCTTGTCTGATTCCAGCTCAGCTATTACTTCGTCCATTTCCACATGGTCGCCGTCTTTTTTCTTCCAGGCAGATAATGTTACTTCGGTTATGGATTCGCCTACCGGCGGAACTTTTATTTCTAAACTCATGGTATAGTTTTGTAGGTTTCTTTTTTGTTAATGGTTGGAAAGTTGAAAGGTTTGAAAGTTGGAAAAGTTGGAAGGTTAAGCGTTAGAACTTTTCAACCTTACAACCTTTCAACATTTAACTATCCCCTCAATCTGCACCCGCGTTTGCCATTTTTTCGGTTGTCTTTTTGATCGATGCCTTTACGGTTTTGCCGGCAGGGGTATCAAAGGCTTTGGCAACAATGTGTGCCTGCTGTGCGGCATGCTGTTTGGCAAAGCCGGTAGCAGTACTGCTGCCCTCTAAGCGCGATATCACCTGCAGGTTAAAGTGCTTGTCGTTATGGAACTTACGGCAGATGTATGGCCATGCGCCCATGTTCTCGGGCTCTTCCTGCACCCAAATAAATTCGGTTGCCTTTTCGTATTTGGCTTTTATCTTGATGATCTGCTGTATAGGCGTTGGGTACAATTGCTCTACGCGCACGATGGCAACATCCTTACGTTTATCCACCTGTTGTTTTTCCTGAAGATCGTAGTATATCTTACCGGTACAAAGCAACACGCGTTTTACTTTTTTAACATCAGCGTAGCCGTCGTCAATCAGTTCCTGGAATTTACCTTGAGTAAATTCTTCTATCGGCGATACACATTTAGGACTTCTTAATAAGCTCTTTGGCGTAAAGATGATCAGCGGCTTACGGAAATCGCGGTGTATCTGCCTCCTTAATATATGGAAGAAGTTGGCCGGCGTGGTGCAATTGGCCACCTGTATGTTATCATCAGCGCAAAGTTCTAAAAAGCGCTCAACACGGGCCGATGAGTGCTCCGGGCCCTGGCCTTCATAACCATGCGGAAGCAGCATTACCAAACCGTTGCCGCGCTGCCATTTGGTTTCGGCACTGGCAATATACTGGTCAACGATGATTTGCGCGCCGTTGAAGAAATCGCCGAACTGCGCTTCCCATATCGTTAATGCATTAGGATTGGCCATGGCGTAACCATATTCAAAACCTAAAACACCATATTCTGATAACAGGGAATTGAAAATGCTGAGTCTGGTTTCTGGGTTTACAGTGTCTAATGGTGTGTATTCGTTCTCGCTATCTGCCAATGTTAATACCGCATGGCGATGCGAGAATGTACCGCGTTTAACGTCCTCACCGCTCAACCTAACGGGGATACCTTCTTTTAATAAAGTTCCGTACGCAAGCAACTCGCCCATTGCCCAATCGAATACGCCGGTTTTGTTTACCATGGCGTTGCGGTCTTCAAACAGTTTCTCAATTTTCTTGAAGAACTGCTTATCAGTTGGCAGCGTTGTTAATTTGTTGCCTATGGCTATAATATCTTCTTGTGGCACGGCGGTGTCAATAGCCGATATCAATTCCTTGTGATTGGCCAAGTGTAAGCCGGTCCAGGCACCTTCAAACATGGCTATGGTATCGGTAAAGCGATCTTCGGCTTTCGATTCATCCAGCATCTGCTGCAGTTCTGCACGGAAATCTTTCTCCAGCGTTTTCACGAATGCTTCGTCAACGGAGCCTTCTGCAATCAGTTTCTTGCTGTAAATCTGTAATGGATTTGGATGCGCCTCGATAGCTTTGTACAACACAGGTTGTGTGAATTTAGGCTCATCTGCTTCGTTATGGCCGTAGCGACGGTAGCACAGGATATCGATAAATACATCCTCGTTAAATACCTGCCTGTATTCCATAGCAAAGTTAACTACATAAGCCAAAGCTTCTACGTCATCGCCATTTACGTGGAAAACAGGCGACAATACGGTTTTAGCTACGTCGGTACAATAAGTACTCGAGCGCGCATCTTTATAATTGGTGGTAAAACCTATCTGGTTATTGATAACCAGGTGAATGGTGCCGCCCGTGCGGTAACCATCGAGTTTTTCCATCTGCAACACCTCGTAAACAATACCCTGGCCTGCTACAGAAGCATCGCCATGTATCAATATCGGGGCTATTTTAGAGTGATCGCCGTTGTATTTGAAATCTATTTTAGAGCGGGTGATCCCTTCCACAACCGGGTCTACCGCCTCTAAGTGCGATGGGTTGGGGCAAAGGCTCAAGTGCACGTTCTTGCCGCTTTTAGTAGTGATATCGGTAGAAAAACCCAGGTGGTACTTTACGTCGCCACCGAAAGGAGATTCCGAATCATAATTTTTGCCTTCAAATTCAGAGAACACCTCTTTGTAGGTTTTCTCCATAATATTGGTAAGCACATTTAAACGGCCGCGGTGCGCCATACCGATGATGAACTCCTGTATGCCCAGTTCCGAACCTTGCTTGATAACCGAATCCAATGCTGGAATAAGCGCTTCGGCACCTTCTAAAGAGAAACGTTTCTGGCCGAGGAATTTGGTACCCAAAAAGTTTTCGAAAACAACGGCCTCATTCAACTTCGAAAGCATCATCTTCTTCTCATCAACACTGAATTTTGGCGTGTTGCGCTTGGTCTCCATCCGCTCTTCGAACCATTTTATTTTAATGGGGTTGCGGATGTAGCGATATTCGGCACCGATGGCGCGGCAGTAAGTATCTTCTAAAAGCTGGCGTATGTCGCGCAGTTTGGCGGGGCCGAGATTAACCTCTACACCGGCGTTGAAAACGGTATCCAGGTCCTTTTCGCTCAGGCCAAAAGTTTCCAGTTCTTTGCCAGGGAAATACTTGCGACGCTCGCGCACGGGGTTGGTTTTGGTGAACAAATGGCCGCGCGTGCGGTAGCCATCAATCATGTTCATCACGTTGATTTCTTTCAGCAGGTTTTCGGGCAGTTGGCCTGCCGCAGGGGCCGCAGCCTTTGCAGGCTGCGATTCCTTACCGAAATCGAAGCCTTCGAAAAACTTTTGCCACCCGTAATCTACCGATTCCGGGTCTTGTTTATATGCTTCGTATAATGAGTCGATATATGCTGCGTTTCCGCTATCAATATAATTTAGGCTATCCATGAGAAACCGTTCTTGTAAAACAGTGCAAAATTAAGCATAATAGTACAATTAGCCCCAAATTATATGTTATAACTTTGCAAGTAATTTCACGCTAACGCGGTAAATTATCGTTAAATGCAATACCAGGCTGTAAATGGAAAAATTGGTTGTGTTCAACTAACCTTGACGGAGTTACTCAAAAAAAGATTCCTACCGCGTTAAACCGACTTGAATATGATTATTGCTGCAGCCGGGAACTAAGCAACCTTTACAAACGCGTTAGATGATTTCTTCGCTTTCGAGCAGGAAGGTTGTAAAGGCCGCTACCGGCTCAACTCCCTATTTACACATTATAAACTGATTGGATGTTGCATTAATTCCGATGCAGCACTTTGTGCAGGTAACTCCGCACATAACCCACCGCTTCAAAAAGCACAGCCAGCAGGCCGATGATGATGGTAAGTTGTTCGAAGGAGTTCATATACGGATATATACGATTAGACCGGGCTTTTATTGCTTTGTTACGCAGATACCGGCAGCCAGGTGTTAATGAAATCACTTTTACTATCGAGCTGATTTGCAGGCTTTGCCGCATTGAAAAAACGGTTGCTCTTCGTATCGTTGCCAACGCCTGCTACAAAGGCCCAATTGCCCCAGTTGCTGGCGGGCGAGTAATCTATTAGCTTTTCTTCGAAGTAAAGCGCGCCTCGTGTCCAATCTACCTGTAGCTCTTTGGTAAGGTAAGTAGCCAGTGCCTGACGGCTATAATTGCTAATGAAGCCGGTAGCGTTAAGCTCGTGCATAGCGGCATCTATATATGGCACGCCGGTTTCACCAGCTTTCCAATGCTCAAAAAGCTCGTCCTGGTTGGTTGCAGCTTCCGGCGCCTCGCCGCTGAAGCCTTCGGCACGGAAGTATTTTTGCCCGTGCTTTTTAAACATAAAGCGAAAATAATCGCGCCATAGCAGTTCCAACATCAATGCATCGCCATTTTGCAGGCTACTGCGATGCTTTACTGCCTCCCAATACATCTGCCTTGGCGATATGCAGCCTACCGCCAGCCAGGGCGAAAGACAGGAAGATGTACCTCCGGCGTTCTTGCCGTTTTTTTGCCCGCAGTTTTGTTGGCTGATGAGATATTGCTCCAGCCGGGCAAGACCCGCGGTTTCACCGCCTATGAAGAAGTTGGTCGCACGTAGATCGTCTACAGGCTCTGGCACGCCTAAATCGGCCAGAGTTGGTAATTCGCCCGCATCGGTAATGGCCGGCGTAGTGATATTTTCGGGATAAGCCGTGCATTGGCGTACGCTGCTATCGCGTTCTACCTTCTTTTTAAAGGCTACAAAACTATCGGGAATATCTTTTATAGGGAAAGGTAAATCCTCCTTATGATACATGGTATGGCCGATGAAATGCTTCAGATTCAGCTTCATTTTCCAGAGGGCGGCCTCTACGCGTTCGGATGCGTCAGTTTCCTCAGGTGCTACCTCCCGGTGGTGGTACACTTCGCATACCTGGTACTCCTCGGCCAGTTGGGTAAGCACCTGGGCAGGGTCGCCGGTGCGGATGATTAGCTCGGCACCGAATTGTTGCAGATTTTGCCGCAGGTTGGCCACCGACTGTAACAGGAAACGCGCCCTGAAACTACCTGTTTTTAAAGAACCTGATGTACTGGTTTTGAAATAGTAGGGGTCGAAGATATATACGGGCAATACGTTATCGGCTTTGCGTAGTGCTTCTGATAATATTTCATTATCGTGTAAACGCAAATCGTTTCTAAACCAAACCAATATAGTCCTTTCGCTCATCGGGGAGAAAAATCTAAAGCTATTTAGATTGATTTCAAAGATGCTAATTATTTATGAGAGCCTGAAAAGCAGATGCGATATATGACAGGATGTTAACATTTGTATAAACCGGCATAAGTTCAACTGCAAACCCCATAAAAATTACAAATAGCTCATTAAGAAGAAATTGAGAACAATGACAACAGATTTCTGTAAACCCCTGTAAACCATTTTCTATCTCATTTATATAAGCACTTTACATGGTTGGCGATTGCTGGTATATGGTCCATTGCTGGCTTTTATCGCCGGTTTTAGGCGCAAGTATTACCTGGGTATTTACCTCGCTATCGCCCGGCGAAGTAATGTATTGCTCGGTGCCTTTTAATTTGATGAGGTAGGTATCTTTGCCAGCGGGCTCGAAATCGTACAGCTGGCTGCTCTTTAATTGTTCCAGTGGCTGCTCGTTAAAGGCCGTCCCGGCTTCGGTGCCAAGGGCCTCCATGGTTTTGTTACTGAAAAGATTTTTTAATTGATAGGTGTTGCCTTCAACCTGCTTAAAATCCCAGGTCATGCACTTCCAATCCTGAGGCGCATAAAGCACTATCGGGGTACCGTTTTTACTATTGGCATCCTTTATCCTCAGCAGCAGGCCGGTTTGTACATTTTTTATAGCGTAGGTGCCTTTAATGGCCTGGCCATAGCCTATACCAAAAAACATCATCATAGCCACTATACAAGTTACAAGCTTTTTCATAGCACTCTCTTATTTAGGGTTTGGTGAATAAGTCGACTGCCCTATATATTTAAAAGCAGTCTTTTCGGAGTGTATTTACCACTGTTTTGGATATGGTACCAGATAGGCACTAATTGTTCTTTTAGATAAGTTGCC
>NZ_SOZE01000023.1 GCF_004519315.1 Mucilaginibacter psychrotolerans | reverse complement strand
TGAGGTAATATCTCTTGACCAACATATTTTTAAAATTGTTTAGGGCTCCGTTTACTCTCACACTTTTTCACTTTTTCTTCAAGATTAACACTTCCTTTGTAATTGACAAACATAGGAGGGCGTCGCCGTTTTTTTGATTGCGTTGATTTATGACCAGCCAGTCAGGCCAACATAAACGATAACTGTTGATTTACCGGTAGACGGGAAAGCTTATCGACCCTTATACTCCCCAAACAATTCTACCACCGCTTTCTCGCGGAACTCGAACACCTCTTTTACCTTATTGGCCACAAACAAGCCGTTGGCTAATTGACCGAAGACGCCAAATGGGATGGCGTAGTGCAGCAAATCGGTCATTTCTACACCGCCGGGTATTTCCTTGAAATGGTGCTGATGATGCCATAAGGCGTAGGGCCCAAAGCGTTGCTCATCAACAAAATACTTCCCTTCCTCTACATGGGTTATCTCCGTCATCCAGTTGAGTTTGATACCCAGCAGTGGCGATACCTTGTATGTGATCACCATGCCGGGGTACATCTTTGCCTCGCCATTGTAGGTGCTGGTTACTACAAAGTCCATCTCGGGCGGGGTAATTTTGGCCAGATTATGCGGCGACGAAAAAAAATCCCAAGCCTCTGCCAAGGTGAGCGGTAAATTTTGCTTAATTATTAGTGCATATGTTTTCACGCCGCAAGTAACGGATAATATTTAAGTACAATTTCGTTGTAATGTAAATTTATTTGTCCAATCCTGTACCAATTGGTAAGCCGCGCCTGCTCCATTCGCTCCAGCTTCCTACGTAGAGTTTTGGACCGGTAATACCTGCGTATTCCATGCCCAGCAGCAAATGGCAGGCCGTAACGCCCGATCCGCAATGCACAATCACATCCTGTGGTTTTACTTTGCCTATGGTATCGGCATAAAGGGTAGCCAGCGCATGTTTGGTTAGGTAAGTGCCCTCGGGCGAGAGGCTGTTGCTGTAGAACAAGTTTACCGCACCGGGAATATGCCCTGCAACTAAATCCAGCGGCTCGGTGAGGCCCTGGTAGCGCGCGCTTTCGCGCACATCTATTACCACACGGCCCTCATCTGCGGCAGCTTTTTTCACCTCTTCAATATCAACGGTATTCGCATACGCCGCAGGGATAGGATACGGCTCCACAGCGGCGTTTTGGTACTCATCGTTAGCCAAAGTTAAGCCAGCGTCTATTGCGGCTTTCAAGCCGCCGTTTATCACCTGTACGTTGGCATGGCCTATCGAGCGCAGCATCCACCATAGGCGTGCGCCGCCCATAGCGCCGGCCTTATCGTCGTAAACGATGACATGGCTATCGGGCGTAACACCCCAGCGGGCGAGAGTGTCGGCAAAATCTTCGAGAGCAGGTAGCGGGTGGCGCCCGCCGAAGGCAGCATCGGCCGGTTTAGAGGCGAGGTCAGCATCCAGGCCGGCGAATACGGCATTGGGCAGGTGGCCTGCCAGGTAACGCTCGTGCGCATCGGCCCCTGCGCGTACATCAATGAGGATACTTGAGTTATCTAAAATATGAGGGTCGGTAATTTCAATAAGCGGAGACATGGTGGTAGAGGATATAGATTAAAGAATAGCGTTTAGTTTGTTTTGCCAATCCAAATATCAAACTCCGCACGCTGAATATCAAATAATGAAGGTTGAAATTCATTATTTGCAGCAAGAAAAGCTGTCCTAACCTCTAGTCTCCAGCCTCAAATCACTAAGCTAACTACTGCACCATCTTATTAGCACAGCACGAGCTGGCAAAAGCCTCGGGCTTTGCTTTGAAAACAAAACCCATGCTGAGGATGTAGCCCATAGCCTCGTGCAGGGCCTGGTTGCTCTTGAACATGGGGTTGGTGTTGATATCGGCGTGCACCTCCAGCTCCACATCGTACAGGTCCAACAGGTCGCAGAGTTTGTAGGCGATATCGATAGATTTCTGCACCTCGTTGAGCATACGTTCTTTGATGGTCATCTTTTGGGAGGTACGCTCCTGGTGGATGAACATGAAAGCGCCCCTCGCCTCGCGGATGAAAACGATAACGGTAGCAAAATCGGTAACTGAGCCTTTTACCTGCGAATCGGTGCCGATGCAAACCTTAAGCTTGTTGCCCAGTTGGGTTTCGCGCTCTATGGCACGCTCTACTTCTTCTAAAATGGGTGTTTGGATGATCTCCCCGCTGAATTTTTTCCAGGCCATAAAAATGCATTTAGATGATTTTTAATACGCGACCTTTTTACGGTCTATAAAAATAAGCGATTAACTATTGTTTAAACGTTATATCCACATGATTTATTTGTTAACATTTTATTGATTATTAACAGGTTGCATATTTCAGATGTGCGGATTTCAGATGTGCAAAAGGGGGCGGGTCATTGGGCATTGGGGAGGGGCGATAGGGGGTCGACACTCGCCAATTCTTATCCGGTTTTATTTTATGGACATTTGGGCGAGAACCGGGTGGATTTGGGCTGGATGTCGGTTCCCCACCTCTTGCTTTTTTTACCCCTACGGAGAGGCTTTTTACCGCAAAAAACCGGAGTAAAATCGGTGTTTTTCTGTGTTTTTTGTAAGGCTTTTTACTGCAATTGGCAAAAGCACCTAATTTGCCTGGAATGACCGTTGTTAGCGAAATACAGAGTTTACGGTCAGTAAATAAATTTTCAGTTTTTTCCAACTTTTGCGACCGTTTTTACCTGTGCCATTCCAACTTTTTCTAAGTATTTTCGTGGGCGGTGCTCGTTTACCTGTGCTTATAAAACCGGGGAAACGGCATAGCTATATAATCTCCAAACGGATGCAGAAGACCATTATATTGATGTTGCTTATTTGCGCGGCCATCGGTTCATCGGCGCAAACGGTGGTAAAAGAGGTAAGGTGCGATTACCGCCAACAACCCCTGGGTATCGATAATCCGCTGCCTAAACTACAGTGGGTACTGCAATCCGCCCGGCGTAATTGTTTGCAAAAGGCTTACCGGGTAATTGTTGCCGACGATACCGCCCTCATCGCCAAAAACACCGGTAACATTTGGGATAGCAAAAAAGTAAATTCCGCCCAATCTATTCAAGTTAGCTATGCGGGTAAAAAACTGGTAGCTGCAAAAACCTACTACTGGAAAGTAATGGTATGGGACAACTATGGCCATGCATCGCCCTGGAGCAAAACCGCCAAATGGCAAATGGGGCTGTTAACACCAGGCGACTGGCAAGGTGCGCAATGGATAGGCTACGACAAAATGCCCGATTCGCTGTACATGGTGCCGGCAACGGATAACCCCGGCGATAAACGATGGAACACGGGCAAGGATGTGCTGCCCCTGATGCGCAAAGAATTCCGCCTGCAAAAAGCCGTTAAAAAGGCAAGTATTTTTATAACCGGGTTCGGCCAGTTCGAACTCAACATCAATGGTAAAAAAGTGGGCGACCATTTCCTGGACCCGGGGTGGACACAATACAGCAAACATGCGCTGTATGTAACGTTCGATATTACCAATAACCTGCAAAAAGGCAACAATGTGCTTGGCGTGATGCTGGGCAATGGCTTTTATTTTATGCCCGGCGAACGCTACCGTAAGTTGAAAGGAGCCTATGGCTACCCCAAAATGATTTGCCGCACTTTGATACAGTACACCGACGGCACCGAGCAAAACATCGTAAGCGATAACAGCTGGAAAACCGCCCCCGGACCGGTTACTTTCTCCAGCATTTACGGCGGCGAAGATTATAATGCCAACTTAGCGCAATCCGGTTGGGATAAGCCGGGTTTTAATGATAGCAGGTTTAAAGATGCGGTAATTGTTGATGGCCCGCCCGCATTGGAATCGCAGCAGGAAGAGCCGCTGAAGATCTTCGATCAGTTTGGCGTGAAGAAGATAACGCAGCCCAAACCTGGCGTGTGGGTGTATGATATGGGGCAAAATGCGTCGGCCATACCCATGATAGCCCTTAAGGGCAAAAAAGGTGCGGTGGTAAAACTGACCCCTGCCGAGTTAATAGACGACAAAGGAATGGTTTTACAGGAGGCCGTAGGCTCGCCGGTTTATTTTAACTATACGCTTAAAGGCGGCGGGGAAGAGCACTGGCACCCGCAGTTTATGTATTACGGTTTTAGGTATATACAGGTAGAAGGTGCCGGCCCTGCCGATGAAGTTAAGGCCGGGCAACCCGTTATCACAGAAATTAAAAGCCTGCATACCCGCAACAGCGCCGCTACCATTGGGGAGTTCAGTTGTTCTAACGAGTTGTTTAATAAAACCTTTAAACTGATCGATTGGGCAATAAGAAGCAATACGGCGAGTGTTTTTACCGATTGCCCGCATCGCGAGAAACTCGGTTGGCTGGAAGAAGCGCATCTGGTGGGCAGCTCCATACGGTATAACTATGATATTGCCGGTTTGTGCCGCAAGATCATCAGGGATATGATCAACGCGCAAACGGCCGATGGGCTCATCCCGGATATTGCGCCGGAATACACGCAGTTTGGTGGCGGCTTCCGCGATTCGCCCGAATGGGGTAGTAATGGCATCATTTTGCCTTATTACGTTTACCAATGGTATGGCGATAAGCAGGTGCTGGCAGAGAGTTATAACATGATGCAGCGTTATGCGGCCTATCTCGAAAGAAAAGCCAATAAGCATATTCTGTATTTCGGCCTTGGCGATTGGTACGATATAGGGCCACAAGACCCCGGCACTTCGCAGCTGACTCCCGAAGGCGTTACCGGTACAGCCATTTATTATTATGACCTTACGCTTTTAACCAAAATAGCGCGCATACTGGGCAAAACCGAAGATGCGAAAGCATACGAGGCATTAGGCATTAAAGTGCGGGAAGCCTTTAACCAAACGTTTTACCATGCAGCTACCGGCCAGTACGGCAGCGGTAGCCAGGCTGCTAACGCCATGGCTGTTTATATGGGCCTGGTAGAGGATGCGAACAAAAGTAAAGTGATCGATATGCTGGTGAAGGATATCCGTGCGCACAACAACGGCATTACGGCGGGCGATATTGGTTACCGTTACCTGTTGCGGGTATTGGATGATGCGGGCCGATCCGATGTTATTTTTGATATGAACAGCCGGTCGGATGTGCCGGGTTATGGCTACCAGTTAGCGCAGGGTGCTACGGCACTTACCGAATCATGGGCGGGTAACCGAATCTCGTCTAACAATCATTTTATGCTGGGGCACCTGATGGAATGGTTCTACAGCGGCCTGGGGGGCATCAAGGCTGATACCGGTGCCAATGCATTTCAAAAGATCATCATCAGGCCCGAGGTGGTGGGCGATGTAACCCACACCAAAGCAAGCTTCCAATCGCCATACGGCAGGGTGAGTAACGAATGGCATAAGCAAGATGGGCGTTTTGTAATGACCGTAACTATCCCCGTAAATACCACTGCGGTAGTTTATTTGCCTGCAGGCAAACACAGCAAAATAACCGAAGGCGGTAAAGCCATTAAACCATTGGGATATGAAAACGGCAAAGCAATGCTGCAAATAGGTTCCGGAACGTATCGGTTTACCGTAAGCCCTTAATTGCGGTGTTCGGGGCTTGTGCCCCCTTTGCCAAATAGCCATTGCCAGCGCAGGTGCCAGGCCATGATTTTAAAACCATGCCACCCCATAAGGGCGAAAGCTTGGTAGCCACCCCAAACCGCGCGTGCCGTTGGTCAATGCTATTAAGTTAAGGGAAAGCTGTAGCGTTAATTTCACGCAAAGTCGCGAAGGCACAAAGAATTTTGAGCTTTTACTTTGCGGTCTTGGCGGCTTTGCGAGATAAAAAATCTTAACTTAATAGCATTGGCCGTAGGTACGCAACAAAATGGCGTTCAACACCTAAGGGCCACATCTATTTTCAATATGTCCGTTTTATACCAGTAAACATTGCCGGCCTATGGCAAACTTTGTTTTGATCAATCACCAACCAAAACACAAGTTTATGCAACGCAGGAAATTTTTAACCACAACAGCCCTTGCCACGTTACTGGTCGGCGGCGCAAAAAATCTTTTCGCAAAAACTGCCGCCAGGGCGGGCTTTGTTATCCGCAAGGGGAAGAGCCGCTTTAACGAGCACACCATCATCACCGGCAACTGCCCTGTGGATATCAAGGTATCTGCAAAAGATACCGGCGGCGCTTTAACCGTTAACGAGTACACCGGCCTAACCAAAGGCGGACCGCCGCTGCACATCCACCCCGCGCAGGACGAAGTTTTTTACGTAATGGAGGGCGAGCACCTTTTTCAGCTGGGCAATGAACAGTTTTACCTGCACCCCGGCGATACCATTTTTATACCCCGTAATACGCCGCACGCGCCCTGCCAGCTGAGCGACAGCGGGAAATATTTATTCTTTTTTACACCTTCTGGTAAAATGGAAGATTTTTTCCGAGCTTTAAGTCAGTTAAAACCAGGTTTTACGGCGGCAGAAGCCACCAAAATATTCGAGAGCCACGATATGAAAATTGTGGGGCCGCCGGTATCGCCAAAGTAAAAGCCCATAGCCTATGTCTGTTTACGATTACCGCCCACCCAGCCCTGCCCTGGCAGCCTATGTGAGGATGTACCAGATTGTTGGCTGCAGTTTCCCGGCAAGCATGGCCCAACTGCCGGTTAAAGCCTACTGGCCACGGGCAGAGAACTGCCTCTCGTTTACCCCGTACGACCCTGAATTGGTGGAGTATGGCTTTGATGGTAAACTGATCGCTGCACCCAAGGCAAGGCTAAACAGCCAGCACGTTATAGCCACCAACCGGCACGTGGGCCGCAACTTCTTTGTTTTCCAGGTGGTGTTTCAGCCCGGTGCTTTGTACAGGCTTACGGGCATCTCCGGGCACGAACTCACCAATACCTTCATTGATGCCGAAGCCATTTTTGCGAAAGAGATACGGCTGGTAAACGAGCGACTGTCCAATACCACACACTACACGCAAATGATTGGCATTGTAGAGGGCTTTTTACATTTCGTGGTGGCGCGGAGTAAACGGCGGGCGCTGCCTATTGATAGGGTGAGCAACTACCTGCTCAAAAACCCCAACGGCACATCTTTAGATTGGCTGGCCAGCCAGGCCTGCCTTAGCCAGCGGCAGTTTTACCGGCAATTTGTGCAGCGCGAGGGCATCAGCCCCAAACTGTATGGCCGCATTGCCCGCTTCGAAAACGCCATGAAGATGAAGAATGCCCAGCCCGGGCGCGATTGGTTTAGCATAGCAATAGCCCTGGGCTACTACGATTACCAGCACCTGGCCAAAGACTTTAAGTTTTTTACCTGCCTAAGCCCCACCGAATACGAAAAAGCGGCTGCTAATGGACCCGAAGCCACTTTCGGGATTAGGGAAACGTGAGGGGGGAGAAAGCTTCAGGTCGCTACTTGCGTATGTAGGGTATCCTTGTGCCATTGGAATGGTTCTGCCGCTGCCACCAGCCTCCCGGCTTGTGGCCCGTTTGCAATGTAGCCAGTGTGCAATTGGGAGTGTTGAAACGCGGTGCGGCTATGCTAAGTGGCCACATTGGTGACACTTGCTGGAGCGGGGGCATTCCTCCTAAAAATCGCGCACGAACCGTACCGACTTGGGCTGGTTGTTATTAAGGCCCTGGCCTAAAAAACAACTGAAGCAATGGGTGAAATCATCGCTGCTGGGGGTAACGTACAGGCGGGTTACGATAAACGAATAATAGCTGGCATGCACGTTGGCCTTGCCCGGCGGCAGCGGGGTGGAGGTTAAGAACAGCGCAAGGTTGCCGGGCGTTTCGTTATCCTTATAATCCGTATAATACCCGGCAGGGAAGGCGTTGAAGCCCGAACTGTTGGTGCCCTGCTTATCTTCGGCGCTGCGGACTTCCCAGCCTGTGGCCGACCGCAACGCAAGCGTTTGCTCGTAATCGCCCACGTAGTTGCCGTCGGTGTCCTTCTTGGTAGTGAAATTGCTCATCAGCTTATTGTAATCGGCTATGTTGGGGATGCGCCAGCCGGACGGCAGCTTGAGCTCTGCCAAATCGGCCAGGGTGTAGTACTTTTTATAGTTAGGGTCGGTAGGTATGTTGAATACGGCCTCCCGGCCGCCCGGGCCGTTGTAGTTTACGGATGTCCACTCCTGCCGGCCAATCTTAACGGTAGCGTATTCAGTTCCACTGATGGTAACCTTAGATGTTAAAGGCGTAACCGTGCCGCCCTTTTTGCAGGCCGCGAAGAATAACAAAACGAAAGGGAAGATTAGCAACAGCTTAGGTTTCATGGGCGTGATTTATGGATAGCGCAATTTAGGGGTTTTTGGCGGATTGGAAAGTGGGTGGGGGGGCTTGGGAATGTGATATGTTTTGCAATTGCTGAGGACGAATAGAGGTAATGTCTAAGGACCATAAACGGCAAAGCACCCCGAAAGGCGCTTTGCTGGATTTAAGAATCCGTTTTGAGTGTGTCGCTTTAACCAATTTTTAAAAAGGTTAGCCGCCCCTTCTCCCAACGTATCTCAAACTTGAAATACCTGAGAAACAGGTAGCAAACTACGGCTATCATAAAGAACTAACCCACATTTGAGCAGGCACATAAAGTTAAATAACTAATTATCAATAAACAATAATGGAACAACAAACAGACGAACCAATCGAATTCCCGTCAGGTCGCAGAGTGCCGAGCGTTTACCTGTCCGGGCAAGTAACGGGCGTAAGCGCCCCCGTAATTTATACAACGTTCAGGGCTAAGCAGCTCGAATTAGAGGCATTGGATTTTAAAGTTTTGAACCGATGCGAAGTAATTCCTAAAGGCATGCCCCCGGCGATGGCGCAGCGTGTCGGGCTTGGCATGCTACTAACGGCAGACTTTATTTGTATGATTCCGGGCTGGGATGATTGCGACCAGGCGAAAACCGAACGGGCTTTAGCCCTCAAATTAAACATGCCCTCAATTGACGAATAATTACCTTTTAGGCACAAAAAAGGCACGCCGTGCGGCGTGCCCTATTGTTATCTCATTTTTTTTTGCAAAACATAACGACATCGATAGCGCCCCGAACAACCTGTATAAAGGCGGCCAAAAACATAATTACTTCCATCTGTAAACAATGATGAAAAAAATAAAAAAAATACTGGAATCACACTTTGTGATTCAGCCCAGCTTGAGAGGTTGGGATTACGGCAAAGGAGCTGCCGCCGTGATGATTTTTTTATTAAACGATTATGTGATTGCTTGTAGTGAGACAAGCGTACAAATATAAGCAGCTTTAAATCAAACCATCAATTAAATAGATAAATATTTATGAAAAAAATAGTTCTAACATCCCCAAAATTCAGCGGCAGCATAACGTTCGGCTATAGTGATACCGGCCAGCTGCTTTTCTACCATAACCAAACCGACCTCGACCACGCTAAGAACGAGTGGTTGCTGCCGAACTTGCCAATAATTGAGATTCACCTCCTATCGCTTAAAGCGAAGTTGCAAGGCACTTTAACTGAGGTGCCGGAGGATACGAGCTTTGAGGCATTTTGGGAGGTTTACAATAGGAAAATAAACCGCAAGCGCTCCGAGCCACTTTACGAGAAACTCAGCGCGGGCGACAGGCTGTTAGCCATTACCCGCGCCAAACCTTACCAAAAATTCAGGGCGGGCAAAGGGCAAGAAATAGCCGACCCGGAGAAATATTTACGCGACAGGTTCTTTGATACGAACTGGTCAACAATGAAATAACGATGAATACAGCACAAATAACAAAAGTTCGAACCCTGCTAAGTAAAGCGGGGTTCGACGAAAAGGAAAAAAAAGTGTTCGTAAAGCAGTTAACAGGCGGGCGCACTGATAGCCTCAAGGCTATGAATTATCAGGAAACGCAGGAAATCATCCAGCAGCTTGAGGGTATGGTTGGGCAGGCGGCAACTCCCTTAAAAAAACCGGGCGACGATATGCGAAATAAAATATTGAGCCGGGCGCATGAGATGCACTGGGAGCTACTGAGCGGCAAGGTAGATATGGAGCGCGTTAATAATTGGTGCATCCGCTACTCTGGAAAAAACAAGCCCCTCAATCAGTTCACAGTTGACGAGCTGCCCACTTTAGTAACCCAATTTGAAAGGGCATATCAAAGCTTTTTAAATGGGATTTAAACACTACTGCAATAAGTAATTTTTTGCCAAATTTTTAAACCTAACTTGAGATGCGAGGAGCTCCACCATATTTCTTTGCTTTTCAGGTGTATAGGTTTCTTTCAAAATTTTAACTTCACCCAGAAGTTTTGCCCTTGTATCATGCAAAAACTGTTCTCCCCTTATTTCGCTTGCATATGCGGCCGCCTGGACAAAATCAGTATCGATTTGTTGAATTTTATTGTAATTATTAAGTAGTGCTGGAAAAAAATTGTTTAAACAGTGCCCAAACTTTAATGCTTCTCCTATCAAAGAATAACCGAGTTGGGTACATTCGTGGGCGTCGACCAATAAATCCATGAGGCTATTTGAAAGTTCTGCCTTCTGCTGTAGGACGTTTAATTTTGCTATTTCTGTTTCTATAGTCTCGAAGTTATTGATATTAAACATAGACGGGTGCAATGAGAAGAGCGCACCTGTCCAATTATTAAAATCCGTGTAGAAATTGATAATGGCTTGCTGTGCCTGAGTAAAGTTTTTCCCCTTCCGATCTTTATTCATGTCCAATTCAGAAAGCATTCTGGCATTATCTTTAACAAATTCACTTTTAACAGATTCAACTAATCTTGTAAGCTCTCGGATATCTTCTTTATCTGCTTGATTTTGCCCCTTTTTAATTTGATACCCCTGTTTCCAAAGCATATAAATTTGGATGCCCGATAGAATTAAAGGTATTACAAGCGTGAAAAGAAATGCCAACTGATAGGTTGTAATAGGTTCAGATTTAGGCAAATATTGTAGTAGCATTGGTTTAAGTGTTTCGTGCAATTTAATAACTTTACCGCTATGAAACCTTTTTTACTTTTTTTCGTGGCCATAACGGTGGCCGGTTGCGCCAGCAAAAACGATAGCGGTTGCTTATTCAGCGAGGCCCGCGTAAAGGCGAGCGAAATAACCACTGACAAGCCGATTAACGATGTAACTATAAAAGACTGTTTTAAGGCTACCGGCCCCGATGATATGGGCTTAGTGGAAATTGCGGGCGAGCAAACATCGGACAAATTTAAAGTCAGTTACTACGAACCCGGCGATTCTAATGCGATGGACATGCTCAACGTTAAAATAGGCGGCAAGCTAAGTGAGTGGCGTAGCAAAAAAGGGCACGACATTTATGTCAGAGGCACTACTAAAAGCGATAGTTTGGCGCTTCTGTTCGGCGACAGAACCGGCTCGAAAATAAAAGGTTCTGTGGTGTTTAAAAAATAGGGAAGCAACCTAGCTTCTTCAATCCGGTATATGCATGTGACACGAAGCAGACAAAGTAGCGCGCAGCTTAATTTGACTTTACAAAATCGTCATCCTGTAATTTTTTTAATGCCGATAGTATCCTCTTTACTATCGATTCATATTTCGGCCAATCATATTCTACTATTTTCGATTTATCCCGAAACTCCATCAAAGAAATTATGGCTGATTCATCATGCTTTATTGTATCAACGTAATGAGCAAAAATATTGCGCTCATTATTAAGCAATCTCAATTCTTCTATGAATGCACTGTTTGGCCATGTATTGTTTTTGCTTTTAACAAAATCCGGAGTTTTGCGATCCAATATTGTTTTTAAGGCAGTCCTTTTTGCCTCGAAAGTGAGCCTATTTAAGATAATATTCATAAAATCGTATTTCTTATCGGAATCGATAAAATACGAGGCTATATAAACATCTATGGTCGTTTCCAAAGCTGCAAACTGTGCTAATAAAAAACCTCGATAGTAATGTTTGTCTTTGTGTTTAGGCTCGTCCATTGTGACATTATTTTTGTTTAGTCCCACAATATCACTAATTATTTTTAATAAATTAAGATTGTCCCTCCACTCAACCTGGCGCTAGTATGCAGCGCGGGCCAGGCGGGCAAAGGCGTACTAATGCCTATTACGTGCAATGAGCAAGTTTTTTGCCTGTCCTTCGTGTTATCTCCATACCACTCACGGATACCTTCAAAACCAATAAGTGGTTATATTTTAGTCACCGCAGGGTCTCCTGACAAGGGACCCTGCGGTAACGGATGTTGTTAAATGACGGATGCTTTCATGGAATAGTGCCGCTATAACCAATAGTCGCGGTAATCTGTAATCAAAACATGTTCATGAATAATTCCGTCCACGTAGAAAGCCGCACTGCTGTGAGGATAATCTGTATATTCTTTGCACAGATTCCACTTCCCACTAACCGGGTTATGATGTATGTAATCCAATTTCTGATGTAAAAAAGGCAAAGTGAAGATTGGTTTCGCGTCAAAAGATGTTTCAAATGCCTTGTGCTTTTGCCCTTTTGATTTTTCCGGTTCGCTACAAGCCATCGAAAGTATATTTAACAACTTTTCTTCTTTACGCTGCTCAAGCCTGTCGACCAAAGCATAGGCCATAAACCGTTTGCCGTTTCCAATGATTTTATTTAAGTCGGCTTTATTATCCGGTAGGTATAATATGGCGTGGACGTGATTAGGCATTATCACGAACGCAAATGTTTTTATTTCGTACTTTTCATCAATAAGTTTTAGCCAGTTGTACACCAAATCGTAAGATTAGGTGGTTGCGAACAGCGACAACCAATTGTAGCAGGTGAAGGTTATGAACTAAGTGTTCTCGTCAGATGAATGTTTTGTGCGAATTGCCATGGTTGAATGTACGACTTTTAACTAAATTCGATGCCGCAGGGTCCCTTATCAGGAGACCCTGCGGTGACGTGAATGTCACTACTTGAATTGATCATATCTCAAAGATTTATTCTTTTTTATCAATATTGATTGCAAGGTGATTTCTATCAATTGTCTTTTCAAGGTTTAATTGATGTTCAGACTTATCTTCTAAAGCTACAGCATCTTTGGTCATAATAATGAATGCTTCTTCTTCTCTCAAGGCTCGCTCGGCTGCGAATTCTACGGCGGGAAATTTAAGCCTATCAAAAAAAGAGAAACTATTCATTTTAAGAAATTCATTTGCTGAAAGGTGTAACTCCTCTTTCGCTTTAAGTATAGCTAAGCTATCAACTGAGATGTCGTCAACGATACATTGAAGTTTCAATCGATTTTCGAAGCGAATACATTGATCGCGCGTATTTTTATCGACCACCGAAAATGATATTCCATGATTTAGAATGTAGGTATTTCCTTCACCCCTGCGCCAATTGGAGTAGGTAGTGTAGCTGCGTTCCAGTTCTGAATGATTTTCAAAAAAGTATGGATCAATTGAATAATGAATTATACACTCTTGTTTGTCTACGGTCTTCATAGTTTACTGAATGGAATAATTAAAGATCATATTATTCACGCACAATATCTAGGATGAAACAAAATTTTGCCTGTGGTTGGTGTTATCACCATACCACTCACGGATGCCCTTAAAACCAATAAGTTTATATTGCGTAATGCAACAGAGCGTTGTATTTTTTACCGCTACTTGCACTATGCGCATATTGCGCTGGTTACCCTAAGGACATGACTATTTACCGTCAGCGTGCTCCATTTTGAAATATACGTACGACATGATAACGCAAATATAAACCACCAATAACAGCATCCCGGAGGTGTTATGGTGATAACACCAACCACAGGTTGAAAAGCCGCTTAGGGCCGTTGATCTTTAATGAGCGACACAGCCTTTTCAAGCAATTCATCCCTGTGATCTCTTAAACCTTGCAAAGTTTGATAAACGGTATAATCAGGTACTAAGCCTATTCTTTGTGTTTCGCCGCCGTTTGGATAATAAACACCCAAAACAGTTATCTGCGTAAAAAAACGACCAGGCAATGAAATCAGCGTCGATACATTTCCGTCTGCACCGGCTGTCATGGAACCAACAATTAAAGATTTTGGAGCCAGGCGGAAAGACATGGCAATAAATTCTCCGGTACTTTGTGTTTCCTGATTTACTAAAGTAATAATAGGCCCCTTATAATAATCGTTGGTATCTTTACCGATTAGCATCGGCTTAGAAAAATTAAAGAAACCAGGATACCCCTTAACAGGATTGGTAAACTTCACTAGTGCGGTTTTTCGGGGCAAAATGAATTCGCTTAGCAAATCTCCGGCCGGCTCTTTCGGATACAAACGATTGTCGAAGATTATGCCTTTAGCAAATTTTAGAAATGGTTTTAAGGCCGGTATCTGCGCTCTTTTCAGCGTTCCGATATTTATGTATAAAATACTGTCCGCCCGTAAAAAAAAGGTCGAGTCCTTTTGATACGG
Organism: Mucilaginibacter psychrotolerans; assembly: GCF_004519315.1. Classification (GTDB taxonomy): domain Bacteria; phylum Bacteroidota; class Bacteroidia; order Sphingobacteriales; family Sphingobacteriaceae; genus Mucilaginibacter; species Mucilaginibacter psychrotolerans. Next base: position 83,605 of record NZ_SOZE01000023.1, on the reverse strand, counting down.
GAAGTCATAAATTTTATAAGAAGCCAACGCATTATACCGCTTCCCTTTAAGTCTTAATTCCTTAGTCACGCCGTTTTTGTCCTCAATAGCTATGTTCGCACTTGTATCTTTGATTCTGGTGAGCAACTTGGCGGCGTCCCTCATGAGCGAAGCCTTATTTGAGGCTGATATAAAAGGGATTTTGCTTTTCAAAATTTCATCTACTGCTACCCCGTTTACCGATTTCAGTAAATCTCCGGTTTGGATTGTTTTGTCGGTTACTTTAGGGTCCGGATAATAAATAACAGCCTGGCCCCCGATTATCTTTACACGGATGGGCAATTCCCACTTACCATTTTTCTCGTCAATCTGGCTGCCAATAACCGTCGAATGGGAATCTTCTACGGAGGCAATCATACGCTGTATAGCAATAGTATAGTCGGTATCAGATTTACTGCTGCTTACATCTGTGATAAATTTGCTTAGCAATGATTCCCATTTGGGCGAAATAAGGTATTTATATGGATACCAATATTCTATAACATTCCAGAATTTATATACAGCCAGCATCTTTAACTCCTGTGAGATATTGCTGCTTTCCGTATAATTCGTTTCATGTTCAAAAAGCGGATAACTTACGCCATCATCGTTGAGGATTTTGACGTAGTGCGCTCCAACATTGGAAGGTGATTCACTTAATTTCGTCAATACAGCGACGAGCGCCGGCGACAGTCTGCTATTGCGTATCCACTTGAAGTTGGGTTTAAGTTTGATGTTTGGGATGAGTGAATCATTTGGGAGACCGGAAGACAGCGCACCGAGATCATTGATCCATTGTAACAGCAATTTGTTTCGTCCGGCTATAGTTAAACCGGAGGTGTATTGCGGAAGGAATTTTAGCAATTCAGCGTCCCAATCAAATTTACCATTCGTAATTGCGGGATGGTAATACTTTAAGAAGCCCCAAATCTTGCCTAATAGTACCAGGTCTTCGGTTTGGGTGCGTTCAGCAAAAATCGTCAGATCCTTCGGTTTTCCTGACCAAATAATAGAAGAACCAGCGGAACTATACTGATAAGAGAATAATATGAATAGAACGACTATTATTTTTTTCATAGGAGTCTATAAATTGTGATAAGTGGTTTGCTTGAACTTTATTCTCACGCCTGGCTGCGCATTGTAGCCGTAATTTCAAGCGTTAAAATAGAAAACGATGTGGGATGACAACAGGCGAAAGCCAATTTTAGAGGCAGAAAAAAAAGTGGCAATTTCAATCTTTTTGACAGCTTTTGCGATAATTCCGCTATCGGTTCTTTAATCATTTTGTAAGTGTAATAAGTTTAGATAGCTAAATATAATGGTTTTACACTGATGTCTGTCCATATAAAAATTATTTTATTTTTGCCAGTGGTTAGTGTTATCAGGCTGACCGAGAATTATTTTTAGAATAGTTACAGTTTGATCCAATTTTCGGATCTTTTTTTGCCTGTGGTTTGGTGTTATCACCATACCACTCACGGATGCTCTCAAAACCAATGAGTTGTTATATTGCATAATGCAACAGGGCATTGTGTTTTTTACCGCTACTTGCCCTAATTGCATATTACGCTTGTTACCCGATGTATATAACTATTTACCGGCAGCGTATCCATTTTGAAATACACGGACCGACATGATAACGCAAATATAAACCACCTATAACAGCATCCCGGAGGTGGTATGGTGATAACACCAACCACAGGCTGAAATTACATGCCCGCCTTGCATATCTAGCAAGGTTTTTTCACTTCGTTCAAGAGTCAGTTCTCGTTGCTGTGCTTCCCTCGTGACAACGGGTTATAGCGGTGAGGTGTGGTTTTCGAAAAATCAAGTGCATCCTTTAATCCCACGAATCAAGGTTCAGACAATAGCCGCGCCGAAACCCACCCCGCCTTTGCGCGCACCCCTACGCACGCCCCTCCCGAGAGGGGAATTGAAGAAAAAAAATCCCCGTAATCCCTCAAATCTGCTTAATCCCGGTTCAGACAAAAAAAGCCGCCCGCGTACTGCGAACGGCTCTGTCATGTGCTCCGTAATTTTTTAATGAATTACAATTTTAGTTGGCTGCTGCCAACAGGTAGTTGGGTACGGCATCTTGCTTTTGCAGGTAGCTGTAATAGTTTTTGTAACCGTACTTGCGGGGGTGATTGATCACCTCTTTCATGGCAATTAGCTTGTACACGTAGCTGCCGGTTTCGCGGTTAAGGCTCATGCGGAAGTAATTGTCTTCATTTTGCCTGTTAATGGCGCGGTTAAGCTTAATGCTGCCGTTGTTGTAGGCGGCTGCCGCAAGCGTCCAGCTGTTGAATTCGCCATACAGTTCTTTAATGTACTTGCAAGCCGCGATAGTTGATTTACGCACGTTAAGGCGCTCGTCTACTCCGCCGCGCACTTTCAGTCCGTAGGTGCGTGCGGTACCGGGCATAAACTGCCAGATGCCACGTGCGCCCTTGGGCGATGTGCCTTCGCATAAGCCGCTCTCTACCAGGGGCACAAACTTAAAGTCTTCGGGGATACCGTAGGCTTTCAGGATGGGCTCGATGATGGGGAAAAGCTTTTCTGCTTTCATGTGTAGCATGTTCGATTGAACAAACTTGAACCTGTTTTTAGTGATGGATTTCTGAAGTTTAAGATCTACCCGTTTGTCGTTAAGCGGTATGGCTTCATCGGCAAAGCTAAAGATGCTTTCAACAGCGTCGGGCCGGTAAAATACCAGGGCCGTTGCGGCATTAGCTACTTTGATTTTGGGGGTAGTTTTTGTTGTAAGTACAGGTTCTGTACCGAAGATGTTGAGGGCGGAAATGATAACCAGCACCAGCATTACGGAGCACGTAATTAAGTGATTTTTACGCATTTCAATTTTACTCATTTATATTAACATTTGGTATAATGTGGGGCAAAGGTATGTCATACAAATCACATTGTCAACTACTTAGTAGGGGGATAGTGTGCTGACCGCTTTTCAAAACCGTCCAAAATCGCGCTTTAAAGTGCTTTAAACCGCGATTTTGAACCGCTGAGGTTTTTTGATTTTTTTATTAAAATGCGGCCGAAATGTTGTACTTTTGACCCTCTCACGCTGCGAAAGCGCAAACTAAAAACATATGGTATTTAAGAAACCAACGGGCAGTCGCGACGACAAGGCCAACAACAATTCAGCCCGCCCAAGAAGTGGCGGGGGCGCATCAAAACGCACCTCATCTGCATCTGCGGGCAAGCCATATGGTAGCCGTGATGCCGAAAGCAAGAACCACTACAGTACCGATAAACGGTCTTCAACTTACGCAAAACCCAACAACGACCGCCCCGAAGGAGATAACGACAGGCCAAAACGCGGCACATCGTCGGGCTCATCATTCAGCGGTGGCGATAAAAAAGCATTCGCGCCAAAAGGCAGGCCATACAGCGGCCGCCCAACCGGCGATAGCGACGGCCCTAAACGCAGCTTCGGCGGCGATGACCGTAAAAGCTTTACCCCTAAAGACCGCCCTTACAGCGGCCGCCCAACCGGCGAAAGCGATGCCCCGCGCATGCCACGTGGCCTGGGCGCAGCATCGTTCAAAAAAACTACATCTAAAGATAAACCCTTTGGCAACCGCCCAACCGGTGCGGATAGCGACCGCCCTAAACGCAGCTTCGGTGCCGATGGCGATAAACCAAAGCGTGCCTTTGGCGATACCAGCGGCGAGCGGAAGCCCTACAACCGCGCACCAAAAACCGGTGCAGGTAATGGTACCGGTAAAAAAGATTTCGCGGGCACCACATCCGGCTACAAAAAATTCGAGGGAGATCGCCCCGCAGCGGATGGCCCAAACCGCACTATGCGCAGCCGCAAAAACGCGCCTGCTCCACGTGCAAAAGATGATGGCCTGATACGCCTTAACCGTTACATAGCCAATGCAGGTATCTGCAGCCGCCGCAAGGCCGATGAGCTGATCATGGCCGGCGTGGTATCGGTAAATGGCGAAGTAATCAGCGAGCTTGGCCACAAGGTAGATCCGGTGAAAGATGTTGTACGCTACAACGGCGAAGCGCTTAAACGCGAGCGCATGGTGTACGTACTGCTGAACAAACCCAAAGACTACATCACCACTACCGACGACCCGCAGGAGCGCCGCACCGTGATGCACCTGGTAGAGAAAGCCAGCAAAGAGCGTATTTACCCCGTTGGCCGCCTGGACCGTAACACTACGGGCCTGATACTAATGACCAACGACGGCGACCTGGCCGATAAGCTGAGCCACCCGCGCAACAGCATCACCAAGCTGTACAACGTAGAGCTAAGCAAGGCCCTCACCCAGGGCGACCTGAACAAGATTGGCTTTGGCCTGGAGCTGGAAGACGGCTTCATCAAGCCCGATAGCATATCGTATGTAACAGGCGGTACTAAAAAAGAAATAGGCATCCAAATACACAGCGGCAAAAACCGCATCGTACGCCGTATATTCGAAAGCCTGGGCTACGAAGTAGTAAAGCTCGATCGTTCGGTGTATGCCAACCTCACCAAAAAAGACCTTCCCCGTGGCCGCTGGAGATACCTCGACGAAAAGGAAGTAATACAGCTGAAGCATTTGATATAACAGCTGTCTGAATCAGAATTTTCAGAATTATAGAATTCACAGAATAATTAAAGGCTCCATATGGGGCCTTTTTTTGTTGGGGTTGTCTGAACCGCTGATTTCAATGATTTTAAGATTTCGCTGATGTTGTCTGAACCTTGATTCGTAGGATTGAAGGATAGCCTTGATGCCTTTTCTTACTCAGCAGCCAAGCTTCGGGCGAAAGGGCGCAGAACGTGGTGGGCTAGTCCTCAAGAGCGCGGAGACGACAGAAAAGCGGGCCAAGGGTAAAGGCCCTGTGGGGGGAAGCTTTTTTCTGTCTTGAACTTTTGCTTCTTTTTTTTCAAGAGAAAAGAAGTAGCCCCTGCGGCAATGAGCAGAACGACTTTCGTTCAGTTACGAAACTTACCTAAACATCCGGTACCTTTAAACTATTCCTCCCCTAAACTGTCTACTTTTTGCGCATTTTATTAACTTGCACACATAAACCAATATTTTCGATACATGAAAAACTTCCTCATGATAGCTGCGTTGCTAATACCTGCGGTAACCTTTGCGCAAAAGCCACTGCCCAAAACCTACGATTTGCTTGTAGGCGCCTACACCAACGGCAAAAGCAAAGGCATAACTGTGTTTCGCTTTTATGCGGAGACCGGTCGCCTGGCCTACCTGAGCCAGATAGACGACGTAAGCAACCCATCGTACCTCACCGTGTCGGCAGATAGCAAATTCGTGTACGCCGTAAACGAGAACGACAAGGGCGAGGTAAGCTCCTTCTCGTTCGACCCTAAGATGGGTGCGCTGAAATTCATCAATAAACAACTTACACTTGGCGGGGCGCCCTGCTACGTATCGGTAGATAAGGCCAACAAGAGCCTGTTTGTGGCCAACTACAGCGGTGGTAACATCGCAGTGCTTCCACTGAACGAAGATGGCTCTATAGCCCCCAGCGTGCAAACCATCGGCGATAGCGGCCCCTTCGGCCCCAATAAAGACAGGCAAGAGAAAGCACACGTACACACCGCAGTGCTTAGTCCCGATGAAAAATATGTGTTCTATACCGATCTGGGTACCGATAAGCTGCACATTACCCGTTACAAGCCGGGTAAGGATAGCCCACTTTCCGGTGTAAAACCGCCCTTTGTAAGCGTTACCCCGGGTGGCGGCCCGCGCCATTTAGATTTTTCGCTGGATAAGAAACACCTGTACCTGGTGCAGGAGATGGGCAGCGCCGTTACCATGTTTGATTATAACAGCGGCAAGCTTACCCCAAAACAAACCGTTACCCTGCTAAAAGATGGCTACACCGGCGCAACCGGCGCAGCAGATATACACGTATCGCCAAACGGCTTGTTCCTGTACGCCAGTAACCGCGGCGATGCCAATGATATTTCGGTATTCTCCATCAACCAGGAAACCGGCGAACTGACCTTTGTAGATCGTCGCGCCATAAACGGCAAAACCCCGCGCAACTTTGTTATCGACCCAACAGGTAATTTCCTGCTGGTAGCCAACCAAAACAGCGATGTGGTTTATGTTTACAAGCTGGATAAAAACACCGGTAAGATGCTCGGCATTGTTTACAAAGTAGAGGTAGGCAACCCGGTATGTTTGAAATTTGCACCGGCGCAGTAGGGTTTAGAGAATAGAGACCTGAGATAAGAGAAAGGCTATATAAAAAGAAATCCCCGGGGCGTTATGCCATCCAGGGATTTCTTTTTTGGAAGTGTTTAAATCAGATTTACGATTTTACAAAAGTATAGATGATATACCCGGTACCGCTTCCTACTGCTACGGGCGATAACAAGGTCATACCGGTATCGCTTACCGTGCCGATGTTGAGGCGATAACCTTCCTGTACGTTTTTGGCTTTATCGCCCTCGTATAATTTCTTAAACTGGAACTGCGTGCCGGTGCTGCCACCGTTATAAACCGACCAGAAGATGGTTTGCGAAGTGCCGTCGCTCATGGTATAGATACCGTTGCCGCTGTTGGTGAACTTCCAGGTGCTACCTACGAAAGCCGAAGGTGCCGCCTGGTCGAACACGTTTTGAACGGCGTTGGGTACCAGCCCATCGTAATCTACCTTGGTCAATGTCCAGGTGCCTACGAATTTACCGCGCGATACGCTTGTTGCAGATGTTTGGACAGTTGTAGTGCCGTTACTGGCATTCTGCGGGGTTGAACAGGCTGCGAACACAAAGCTTAAGGCTACAATAGCAAGGGATGTTTGAAATATCTTTTTCATTGTTTCTGTATATATAATATATAGCAACATAACATAAATCCTGCCAAAAGGTTACGGTAATAATTTATTATCGTATGGGTTAAGGCGAAGAGGGGTTGTTCGAAAAAAATAATACGTACGGTGCGTTAAATGCATCCGTTGCATAATGGCCAACACCCCCGAGGCAACTACACCGTTCATCGCACCTGCACGCTGAGAGGGGAGTTGAAATCTTCGAACAATTTCCTTGGGGCAAATCATTGTCTTTTAAGTATTTTTGCGCACCAATACCAATTCACACATCATGGCCGACCGTAAAAACTTCAATACCAATCTGGTGCCGCGCGGCACTAAAGTATTCCCGCAGGTAGTAATTGCAAATGGTTTTATTTTCCTTTCGGGTACGGCGGGGTTTTCCCCGGCAACCGGCAAGCTTATCAGCGATAGCTTCGAGGAGCAGGTGGTGCAGTTGATGCCCTTCCCTGGCGGGATTTTGTTCTCGGTAGAAGGTATTGCGATGATATAGCCCCGGTATTTATGAGAAGAACTATCCTTTTTATCTCCATGCTGCTTGGCATTGCCCAGCTAAGCTGTGCACAAAAAATAAAAAACTTTGGGCTGCTAAAAAAAGCCGACGAGGTTGTAGTATTCGGCTTTAAGCTGAAGAATGGGAAAATAGCGGCCTTATGCCGGCAAAAAGACAATACCTACCTCGTTTATCGTTTCGGCTCCGTTACAAAGGTAGAATTACAATATCCCGCAGCGCCCGCAAGTTCTTCCTGGCAACTGTTCAGGTATAGCGGCTATATACGGAACGGCGGGGCGCAGAACAGTGCGCTTGAATCGTACACGATTAGCTTTGTAAATAACGGCGTGAATTACAAGTTATACCAGTGGGGCGATTACAAACACCCATTTATAAACGTGGGGATAGAGGTTACTATCAATAAAAAACAAACCGACTTAACCGGCGATATTCGTACGGCAACAGGTACAATGGGGTATTTTTATTTTGAGGATGGCTTGCTATACAATTACTACTGGGACGACCAGGAATAGTTTACAGCGATGCGGAAGACATTTACAAACGGTTCTGCCGGTTTTAAACCTTTGGTTCCCTGGTGTCAGCTTTCAACCGACGGAAGCTGAAAGCCCGGCAATATAAATCTCGGGTTAGCTATCGCTAATCCCGGGATACTTTAATCAGACATTTATACCTGCTCTTGTTTGCTCTTTTCTATTACTTCCTGGTAGTAGTTTTCGTATTCGGGTAGTATTTTGCTTAGCTCGAAAGTTTTGGCGTGGGCCAGGGCGTTTTCTTTGAACTGGTTCAGGCGGTCGTCGTCTTCCAATATATAGATGGCGCGCTCGGCCATACCGGCCACATCGCCCACGTCTCTCAGGAAGCCTGTAACGCCCTCTACGTTTAGTTCGGGCAGGCCACCAGCGTTGCTGCTGATCACCGGCACCTTGCAGGCCATGGCCTCCAGTGCTGCGAGGCCGAAGCTTTCGGACACGGACGGCATCAGGAACAGGTCGGACACGGAAAGGATCTCTTCTATGGCATCCTGCTTGCCCAGGAAGCGCACGTGCTCGGCAATACCCAAATCACGGGCCAGGCGCTCACAAACCGAGCGTTCGCCGCCATCGCCCACCATTAATAGTTTAGCTGGGATGGTTTTCACCACCTCGGCAAATATTTTTATCACATCTTCGGTGCGTTTTACCGGGCGGAAGTTGGAGGTATGTACCAATACTTTTTCGCCGTTGGGCGCTATAGCTTTCTTGAAGTGGTCCTTCGGTTTCAGGCTGAAGCGGTTCAGGTCGATAAAGTTGGGGATAACCTTGATGTCTTTTTCTATCTTGAAATACTTGTAGGTATCGTCGCGAAGGTGGGCGGATACTGCCGTAACCCCGTCTGATTTGTTGATGGAGAACGTAACTACCGGCTTGTACGTGCGATCTTGCCCCACCAACGTAATATCCGTTCCGTGCAGCGTGGTGATAAAGGGGATATTGATGCCGTAAGTAAGCAGTATCTGCTGAGCCATAAACGCTGCCGAAGCATGGGGGATGGCGTAATGCACGTGCAGTACATCCAATTTTTCAAAGCGTACCACATCTACCAGGCGACTGGCCAGGGCAAGCTCGTAAGGCGGATAATCAAATAATGGATAGTTAGATACCGAAACCTCATGGTAAAAAAGGTTCTCGGAAAAGAAATCGAGCCGGGCGGGCTGATTATAGGTAACGAAATGAACCTGATGCCCCCTATCGGCGAGGGCCTTACCTAACTCTGTGGCTACAACCCCGCTACCACCAAAGGTGGGGTAACATACAATTCCAATCTTCATTTTTTGCTGATACGATTTAAGCAATTATAACCCGAACCACAGCAAATACCTGTATGCCACAGCGCCGTTATAAAGCATGCAAGTTTAACAGCAATTTGTGATAAATGTGTTAGCGTTTTGTAAAAGTTTGTATGGGAGTTTTTGAGTGGCAGTAGCAGTGGCAGTAGCAGTAGCAGTAGCAGTAGCAGGGCGAGGTGTGAAGTAGGCGCGAGGATTTTAATAGCGATGTGCTAGCCGCTTAGCCAATTGACATGCGGGGTGAGATATACATAGCTGTAGAGACTAAAGGGCTATACAACCATAGACTAATGAACCAATGACTTAATTAAGCTACTCCGGCTACCCAGCTTACCAGGCTTGCATCGAGTACGCTATTTACTGCGTTGAGGGCGGCTTTGCTTTTAGTTACTTTTTCCAGGTCTTCCTGATAAAAGAAATGATTTACACCCAATACTTTCAGCAGGCCATCTACACGGGTGTGTTCTTTGTTTTTGTAGCAGCAGATTTTGATGTTGCGGTAAAAGTTGTTGGATTGCAGGCGGCGCAATACTTTTTCCAATTCAGCGCCCAAATATTCGTAATCGAACAGAATCACATCCGGTTTTAGCTCGTGTATCGAAGGGAAAATAGCTGTTTGAGCAGCCACCTGCCGAACAGATTTATAACCAGCAGTTAGCTCAGCAGGAAACGCCTTCGGCGATACCAAAAGTACTTTTTTAGAACGAGAATTAATCATGCTCAAATGAATTGGGGTACGTAAAGGTAAAATGTACTTTTTATATTATCAAGCAGTTTTAAGTATAAGAATGATATTTATTTCGCTAATAATGATTGCATTTCTGTTAAAAAATGGCAAAAATGAGCGCAAAAAAAACGCCGGACTTAAATATTAAGTCCGGCGCATTAAAATTATCTGAAACGTTATTTTATTTCGAAAACGGCTTGTATAGTAAAGCTCAGTTTTATCTTCTTAAAATCGATATCGGATTCGGGTGCAACGTCAGCCGAGGCTGCTTTTGCCATGTACATTACACCACGTGGCGAAGGAAAGCTGCTGTTATCATTCTCTACGATATTGATAGCACCACCTAGCTTTTCGCCAATACCGGCAAGCAGGAAAGAAGCCTTATCGCGGGCGGCCAAAAGGGCTTTCAACTTCAGGTCGTTCTTCAGTGTGTTGATCTTCGAATAATCATAACTATCGATATTGGTGTACTGGATGCCTTTAGCATCAACCTTGCTCAGTATCTGGTCGAACTTGTTCAGATCGCGGAATTTGATACCGTAAGTTTTGCTCGCCAAAAAATCGGGGTTCTTCTTTTTCTCGGTGGTATAGTTCCAACTGGATAGGTTATTGACGGTGAAATCTTCCTTGGCTATGCCGGCTTCGGCAATGGCTTTTTCCAATTGGCTCTCCAGTTGGGCAATGGTTATCTTCTTTTTGCCATCCAGGTATTCTTTAAGGGAGATAGATACGTTAATGATATCCGGGGTAACCTCCTGCTCGGCAACGCCGGTAACTTCTATTTTGCGGCGCATATCTACGGTTTGGGCAAACGTTGCAGTAAAGGTTGATGCAACCAAAACGGCTGCTAGTATTAATTTTTTCATGAGTGCTTTTTTAAGTTGTTATGTGTATGTAGATAAGTTTACGCTATTAAGGTTTAATATGCAACAAGCATAATTTGTATTTACCCTAACCCAAACTGCAGCAGTGTGTTTTAATTATTTGCGGGGAGCTTATGCTACGTTGATAAAACTAAGTTTGGTTAAGATAGGCTTTGCGGACATTGTGCTTAAAATTTTACCACAAAGTCCACAAAGGGAAAAACACAAAGTTCACAAAAGCACATTTAAGTTCACTACAAGAGGTGCTTGTCGTCACCTTTTAACTACGACACGGATGGAAAAAAAGCGGGAGCGCACTGCTGGTAAGATGTGACATATACGCCGACTTTTAAAACCGTTTCAGGTATTTCAAGTCTACCAGGTCGCCGTAGGGTATGTTTGCCGTTTGCGCAAGAGAAAACCAGGGGCTATCATTTAGCAATACCTGTATGTTTTGGGCGGGCATAAAGCTTTGCGCCAACAGGAATATTTTTTTGTGCGATGCATCTTCGGCCATATCCACCACAATAAAACAATGCCCCGGCGAGCCGCCGCGGATAAAAACATCGCCCACCTGCATGCCGCCTGCGGTTGCAACAGGCTTCAACTCCTTTTGCAGGGATAGCGTGCCGGCGTAACTGAATACGAGCGTCATATACCGCATAAAGCTGGCATAGCTGTAATCTTTTTTGCTTTTGAGTACCCAACGGTTGTTGCTATAGCGATAGCCGTTGGCATAGTGCCCAAAATCGCATTTAAAACCATTGGTGAAATTAAAGCTGATGGCTTGGAAATTCTGTTTCTTAAACAGGTATTCGGCGCGTAAGCGCATTACGGCATCTGCGCATTGCTGCAGGTCCTGGCTGCCTATGCTCATGTCTACTACGGCAGCGGTGTAAGGGTCGGTAGCGGCAATGTTGCCTTTATAGGTTTTGGTGCGCGTACCGGCAGGCAAAAGCGGCAGGCTTTGCAGGTAGGCACCAAAGCTGCCGGGTGTGGTAGCCACGCGCTGATAGCCGGCAGGGGTTTTAAAGCGGCTGGTTATGTTGTCTGCCGGTGTAAAGCCCAGGCAGGCCAGTAGCACAATGGCGATAAGGTATTTCATTTGACGATGGCGGCTTTTAATTGGCTAAAACTATTAAAGGGCACGGGGAGATTATCCACCAGCCTAAAGGTAGAGAAATGCAAATGCGTTGGTGAACGTTTTTTGTAGGCGTTGAGTCCTGTGCGACCTACTTCAGCAATTTTCTGGCCCTCTGTAACATATTGGCCGGGCTGCACAAAAATTTGGCGGTTATGGGCGTAGTAGGAAAAGAAGCCCCGGTCCCCCATGGTGGTAGGAGGGTGATATATCCAGATGTACTTGCCACCACGCATATCGCCTGCTGCATCCCACTGGTTGGTACAGGCTATTACGATGCCCGACTGCACGGCAAGGACATTTACGGGCTGGCCGGTGCGGTCATCCAGACAATCCTGGTTTTTATCGTTGATGAAGATATCATGGGCCGGGTGCGCGCCATGTTTATTACCATCTATATAATTAAACCCTTTATCATTGTACCCATTGCCGTTGGTGCCGCCTGCCGCGCGGTAGTTATAGCCCTCAAGTGGGAATACCCATTGCGTGTTTGTAGCGGACCGGGGAGCGTTGTAATTACTGTTGACCTGTTTGATGAAATTGCCGATAGCCCGCTGCGCCTCCTGCTTTTTTACATGCCCTTTTAGCACTTCGTTGTTAAAGTTGTTGAAATCATGGTACGTGCTGGTATCTATTTGGGCGAAGGTTTGTAACGTAAAAAGCAATACTATAAGTAACGAGGAGAGCGTTTTCATCATGGCGATTAAAGTTATGTGGAATTGGAGGTAGATGCAAGCGAGGACGGCAATTATCGTCATTTTGAGATTCTTGTGCTTTAATAACAATATCGTCTGCTCATTGCCGCAGGGGCTATTACTTTTGATGCACCAAAAGTAACAAAAGTGCTTTCAGCAATTAGGCTTCTTTGCCGCACAAGGCCTTTCCGCTGCAAACCGGCCAGAACCACGGGCTGCAAAATCTTGCCCAGCTGGCGCGCCCCGCGTTCCCCTCCCTTCTGCAAGTATTGCTATGCCCTTCCTGCCCGCAAGCCCACTACGTTCTGCCCGCTTTCGTCCGAAGCTTGTCTGCTGAGTGAAAGCAAAATCTGCTCTTAAAAAGAATTCTTTCATCCTTTAATCGGGTAAATCAGGGTTTGGAAAATTTGCAATAGCGATTGAAGCGGATATCGGCAAAGCGCCTAAGGCCATGTGCGCGTATGAGCGGAAAGCGCGGGCCTGCTTGCCGACAGGCAACAGGCATTGCCATAACCAGAACACGGATTAGCGGAATTTTTTAAAAAATCTCTTATCGTATAAATCTGCTTAATCCCGGTTGTGTCCTATTCCGCTTCCTGCCTAAAACGTTCCAATAGCTTGTTTACGTCGAGCTTGGCATCCAGGTCTTCGGCATCAGTAAGGTCCTCTTCGTCGTTATCGGTGTGGAAGGCTTCGGGGGTGTAGGTGAATATTTTCCATTCTTTATTATGGTATTCCAATGAAGTGAGGCTTTCTACCCAATCGCCACTGTTGAGGTACAGCACGCTGCCCGTTCCTTCGGTAGATTGTACCTCGCGGATCTCGGCGTGGTGTATGTGGCCGCAAATTACATAACTGTATTCTTTCTGCACGGCCAGATCGGCGGCAGTTTGTTCAAAGGCGTTGATGAATTTTACAGCATCCTTGAATTTTGCTTTCACCTTTTGCGAGAAGCTCATTTTTTGGCGGCCCATTGCGGTGAGCAGCCAGTTGGTAAAGCTATTGATCAGGATAAGGGTATCGTACCCAACGGCACCTAGTTTGGCCAGCCATTTGGAGTGCTGCATGGTAACGTCGAACACATCGCCATGAAATATCCAGGCTTTTTTGCCGTCGATATTCAAAACTATTTTATTAAGAAGTTGGAAAGTGCCGAGGTCGAAATCGGTGAACTTACGCAGCATTTCGTCGTGATTGCCGGTTAGGTAGTAAACGGGGATGCCTTCGGTAACGAATTTGAGGATGCGGCGTACCACTTTCATGTGCGCTTCGGGCCAGTACGATTTGCTGAACTGCCAGATATCGATGATGTCGCCGTTGAGGATAAGCATCTTGGGTTTGATGCTTTTAAGGTACTTGAGTAATTCTTTGGCGTGGCAGCCGTAGGTGCCTAAATGCACATCAGAAATGATTACGATGTCTACTTCTCTTTTTGCCATTAATATTAGGGGGCTATTATGCAAGCCGGTAAATGATACCGGTAGAAAACAGAACAGGAGCTTTTGTGCAGGCTGTTATTCGTCGTCGTCGTCTTCATTAACACTCAGTTCGTAAGGGCTCAGGTAGAATGCGCCAAGCAGTACCAGCAATCCGAACACAAACAGATAGGTAAATTCAAAATTCATCTTTCCTTATTTTTACAAATGTCCTATTATCAAATGATTATAATGTTAAGACTTTGTTAAATGTAAAAGGTTTCATCTTAGGGAAGAATTATTTTTTCCACATAGGGGCCGGTTGTGTTAGTAAAATCCGGCGTATGGCCCGATGCCACTTTAGTGATTAAACCGCAGCCTTTACATCGACGCTTTTATGCGTTCCAGCTGTTTTAAATGATGCTGTAAATGCACGCGGATAAACCTGAACCATTGCGCGGCGTTGAGCATGCCCAGGCGGGGGTGTTCCCAACGGGCGCTTGCGGGTGCATCGGGTACCAGCGCGGCGGTGCTCTCTACCCGTTTGCGCACTTTGATGAGGAGGTTTTTGGCTTCTTCTATCTCTATTTTCCTGGGGGCCATTTTGGCTGCTACCGATTCGGGCATCTTTACCTTGCTAAACGGGAACCTGCCAGTGAGCATGACGTAATAGCCCCATAGGTTCATGCCTTTTTTGGTAGGCGGGCAATTGTTATGTGTGCAGCGTTCTAAAGCTATCGACGAGCTAAGGCTGGCCTTTAGGATATGATCGTACACTTCTGATAAGCTCCAGCCGCCGATAGAGGGTGTAGCGGCAAATGCCTCGCCGGTAAAGGAGTCCAGTTGTTCGCGGTAGCTATCTAATGCAGCCTCGATGGCGCGGCGCTCTTTGGCTATGTTCATAAATCAATCTTTTAAATCGATGCCGGCCTGTTTGAGGATGCCATGCAATGTGCGTTTTTTTAAATCCTTTGAATGCATTGGCACAACTGTCCTTTTACCAGTGGTTCGGTTAACAAAGATTTGATGACTGCCGCTTATTCGGTTTAATTCGAACCCGTTCGCCATTAGGATTGCAATGATTTCTTTCGGAGTATACGACTTCATGAATTATGAAGCAAGCGTCAAGGAATATTCGAGATTGTTACTGTCGTCAGGAACGGGTTCTCCATCGGCCTCCAGGCTTTCAATGTATAAACCAATAGCTTCTTTGGCCATTGCGATGGCTTCGTCGACCGTTTCGCCTTGTGTAAAACATCCCGGTAAAGCGGGTACCGAAACACTAAATCCCCCTTCGTCTTCAGGAGTTAATAATATGCGATACGTGCGTTGTTTCATATTCAAATTTACGATATAAAATTACAACATTAAAGTTAACTCTTTTAGATGAGTTATCTGTAGGGGTACGTCGGCGGGTTTTTCTAAACCCATCGGGTTAAAATAAATAGCATCCATGCCGAAACCCAGGGCGCCGCGTATGTCGGCTTCTATGCTGTCGCCTATCATCAGGCTTTCTTCTTTGGTGGTACCGGCCAAATCTATGGCGTGTTGGAAGATAAGCGGGTCGGGTTTGTTAACGCCAACTACCTCGGAGATGATAATGTTTTGGAAGTATTTCACCAAATCTGTCCCGTTTACTTTAAGATTGGTGGAATCTTTAAACCCGTTGGATATTAAATGCAGGGTATATTTAGATTGCAGATACGCCAGCGTTTCATGTGCGTGGGGGAACAGGTTGGTTTTGGTAGGGCACAGGTTTACGTAGGCATCTTCAAAATCTGCTGGCATCAGATCGGGGTGTAGGCCAAGTTCGGTAAAGGTGCTTTTGAAACGGGCAT
The DNA here is from genome assembly GCF_004519315.1 of Mucilaginibacter psychrotolerans. Classification (GTDB taxonomy): domain Bacteria; phylum Bacteroidota; class Bacteroidia; order Sphingobacteriales; family Sphingobacteriaceae; genus Mucilaginibacter; species Mucilaginibacter psychrotolerans. Next base: position 67,750 of record NZ_SOZE01000023.1, on the reverse strand, counting down.
CGCGCAATTCATCCTTGGTTATCTCGCCCAGATGGTATTGTGCCCAAAGGCGGTGGTTGTGGCGGGTGTAAGTTTCTATGAACAGATCAGCAGAGTGCAGGCCGATATCCTTTAAATTATAGGTGCCGTAAAGCTCGTGCAGGGTTTCTTCGGCATTTTTGTCGAAATCCCAAATGGTGTGGTCGAGGTCGAAGAAAATGTGGGTGTATTTTTTCATTAATGCAGGAACTATAATGCCTGGATTCAGACTTTGTTGAAATTTTGGTGAAAACAGCTATAGAGCGGGCGTTATTGTTCCCGCTTATTAAATATCATTGACTAAAGGGTGTAAATTAGTAGCCTTAGCAAAGTTATGAGAAAAATAATAGCGCTTGTTTATTTATTACTGCTGGTGAGGGCTACCTACGCTCAAAGCCCGGCTCCAAAACCTATCGGGATCGCCGATACAGTTACCGCAAGTGTGCCTCCGTATAATTTTGGATGGTATAGGATAGATCCGGTAAAGAAAACTATTGCCAATTACACCATGACGGGGGGCACCACGCCCGAAGGCGTAATGTGGGATGGATATACGTATGTGCAAGATAAAACCATAAACTATAAAAAAACTACGCTTATCTTATTTGGTGACCTGAATTTATTTAAAGAGAACTTCCCAATCAAAGAGGATTTTAAAAATTTAAGAGCGTTATACAGCCGGTATGGTTATGCAATCCTGAAATCTAAAAGGACAATCTATTTTTACAACATAGGCAGGAACGAAGTCAAAAGTGTAGACATCTCTGGCTTCACGGCCATAACGGATAGTGTTTACACAGATAAAACTGCAGCATTGTTTGCAATTTATAATGAAAAATTAGAGCAGATTACGGATGGTGCGGTTTTAGATGCCGCATCGTTAAAGCATTTGGCAAGAGACTATTATACCGATAAAAACGGACTGTACCTGCTCAATAAACACTATCGTCCAAGCCTGGAAAAAGAAACCTTCGAAGCCTTGAAAGTTGAGGATAGCGAGGGCATGGCCGGAGCTTCATTGGTGTCGGCCAATTATTTTATTTATAACAGTCATGTTTATGGTATAAGCGACCAAGTGAATAGGCTTACCCTTAATGCCGATAAACTGATAGAAATTAAGTGGAACGACGAAACTTATTCACTTACAGATGGTGAACACTCATATGAGAAGGATGGCGGTAACGATTACTCTGAAAGCAACAGGCCGTCGCTAGAGTGGTTTAAAACAACTATTGAATACTTTAAAGAAAAACATATTACTATAGAAACCGTGCTCCCTTTTCGTTTGCATTTATTTGAACGGGGGACTGATTCTTTATATATGCCCCTAAGTAATGGGAATTTTAAGTATGACTATTCAAAGGACAAGAGCGGCTTCCTGATAAAAACCTCTGATGGTTATTACCGGCCTTACGACCCACGGAAAATTCCACAAAAAATAGAGCAACTAACCATTTTTAACCGGCTTACCAAAAAGGATGAGCCGTTTGATATAGCCAAATTTAAGAACCCTGCCGAAACTGTTATTATTTATGATAATCAGCTTTATATAAATGGCTACCACTTTAATAAGGCAATTGATATAGGCAATTTGCGGCCTATAGGAAAAACAGGCTTTTTAACGGACGGTAAAGTGCTTATTTGCCCATTTGGGGAGGCAAGTTCATATGGTGTATATGACGGTGAAGTGGTACATGATTTTAAAAGTATAATACGGGGCGTGGATATTTCTAAACTATCCATCATTAGTAACAGCCGCCTAACCGACGGTACTTACCTATATCTGGGCGCTACAGTTATCCCCATCAAAACATTGAGTATGAAATTGAAAATATTCCCCGATAATCAATAAATTCGCAATCACCATGCATCGCATCGATAAACCTCAACTAACCCTACCCACACCATGGGAGGGTATTGAAGCCTTTTTTCGGGATTTGCTGGCTAATGGATGGGCATTGATGCCAATGGTGGATTTGATAATGCATATCACCGGCACAAAACTGCACGAGCGCCTGTTTGCTTATACTTCATTAGATACGCTGGCCACTAGCATTTACAACCCTATTGAATTTGGACGGGAAACCTTGCGGATAAAATTCAACCGCCATTTGCAGCAATGGCATTTTAGCTATTCCCCAAAACAGTTTGAGCCAGCAGAGTTTGACAGAACCTACGCTGCGGATAAAGGCATCGAAAAATTCGACAACTTTATTCGCATGATGAAATGGTAGCGGTTAATTGCTATCTTGTGCAGTGAAGCCCCTGCAAAACATCTCGTCAAACTTCAGCACAAAACGCCTGGTGCGCATTATAATTATGCTGATGGCCATTTCGGGCGGGGCGTATTATGTGTTCGATTATACTTTTTTCTATTTGTTCTCTCACGGCGATGTTAACTCCTTCTTTTGCACGGTAAGCGCCTTTGTGTTTGCGGCAACGGCTTATCCGTATTATATGATCCCAGCACTTGTAGAATTACCTTACCCATGGGATTTCTTTGCCGGGATAGTTACAGGCAGTATTATCAATGGCTTGCTGATAGAATTTATCATAGTTAAATACCAGAGCTATACATTAAAACACGCCCGGCTGCAAAAGCTGCGGGATGTAGCATAATATCCATTTATATCTTTAATTTGCGTAGCCTTTTCCGGTTAATATATGAGAAAGTTCCTGTTTATACTTGCCGCCATCCTGTTACCCATTTTATCACAGGCCCAAACTGCCAAACCGCAGATTGATTTGAACACCGTTTTTGTTTGTATCGATTCCGTCACCTACCAAAAGCTTTTCGAGAATAAATACTTAAAAGACACCCTCTTTTTTTGCCGTGCCCAGGCTACCACTACGGGCACCGGCCAATATGCCGGTAAATATTTTATGGGACTGGCGGCCACGATGGAGTTTTTTAAGCCAAAAGCTTCGCAAACCCTTGGTGATAAATATGCCGATCTGGGCATAGAGTTTAAAACCCGCAGCACAACCGGGCTTGACTGGTACGCAAAGTACGCCGCTAAAAAAAAGCTGGCTACTGCTATAGAGACCATTACCTTGGATGATGAGGGCAAAAAAATTAATTGGTATAAACAACTGAATATAAAGAATGATCAAATCACCAGCCGTTTTGTGGTATCTATATTGGAGTATCAAAAGGAAATCCTGAGCATGATGGGGTTCTCGCCAAAAGAAATTGCCAGCCCCATGACTTACCGGCAATATAACGAGAAACTATCCGGCGGGCGTAAATATCCAAGGCAGTTCAATACCTTCAACGAGGTAAGTATTACAATAAACAGCGCCGAACTTGCCTACTTAAAAAAGGCAATGAAGATGATACAGTTCAGCCAAAAAGGCAATTCCTTTTATAGCGACGGTGTGGTTATTAACTATAAGGTTGACGAACAAGCAACGTTCCGGCTAAACGCTGTGGGTATAAGTCTGCTTAACAAAATGCCCGATAGAGATATCGCTATAAGCGAAAAACTGAACGTGGTGGTAAGGGGTGACAAGGCGAGGCTGGTGTTTAATGACTAAAGCGCTCGAATTAATTATATTTGCCTATCCATGCAGGCAACAACCAACAACCGTAATTACTTAATCGACCTGTTAAGATTCCTTTCTGCTTCGTGGGTGGCTTTGTTCCATTTTAATGCCGGGATACCTCCTGCCGATAATTGGTATCGTGCTTTTTGCGGGCTTGGCTATTTGGGCGTGCCGGTTTTTTTTATCATTAGTGGGTATTGCATCTGCATTGCGCAGCAGCATGCCAAAACTCCACGCAGCTTTATCATCAGGCGATTCTTCCGCATTTTTCCGCCGTATTGGTTCAGTATATTATTGGTGTGCGCCTGCGCGCTGGCTATAAAGTTAATTACCGGCACCAACTCTGCAGCAAGCCTGCCCAATAGTTTCGGCAGGGTAATGGCGGCTGTTTTGTTATACACCGCGCCGCTATCGTCTGAGCACACCATCAATTGGGTTTATTGGACATTGCCTTACGAATTGTTTTTTTACTTCCTCGTATTCCTCGCTATGGCCATTAGCAAACAGGTAAGTGCATTTTTGCTGTTGGTATTGGCTTTGGCCGCCATATGGGTGCCTTACCAGGCCACCGGCTTCCTGTTCTTTTTTAACGAACTGCCTGCTTTTTTGCTGGGTTATGCGCTGTACCTGGTGTTGCACAAGGAGGGCAATATCTACGCAGCCCTGGGCTTGTTACTATCGGCGGCGGCGGGCGTATATTTAAAACATGTCGAATTTGCGTATCACATTACCTACTTTGCAACCATTGCCTTAATTGCCGTGAACGCGCGTTTCCCGCTAAAAAATAACTTCTTTAGTCGCCTGGGCGATTATTCGTACTCGGTTTACTTAATACACGTGCCGCTGGGCATATACTTATTGGGATTTGTGAAACGTTACCAGGCCGTGCAAAACACTACGGTGCTGAACATCCTGGCGGATTTTACGCTGTTGACCGTAGTAGTCGTTTGTGCTAAAGTAATGTTTATGAGGGTAGAGGCTCCTTCAATCAAGTTAGGGAGGAAGTATTCGGCTTAATGCTATTTGATGCCCCTGCTTGTTTAAATGATTTTTATTGCCCAATTTTATTATAAAACCTTTTCACATGAAGCCATTTTTTGTTAGCCTCTTCATATTATCCCTTTGCGTATGGTTTTCTTGCAAAGAGCGCCCAAAAGATAGATCCACAATTATACCTGTTACCACAAAAACAGCTGTCCGCCATTCAGATACAATGAAGAAAGTTGTAATTACTGAACCGGATTTGAGGGCACTTGTAGATGAGGCTAATGAATACCTTACAGAAAATGACGCTATTTTGCCTTTTGACAATTATGACCCAAAGGATTTTAAGCTGACTGAAAGTGAAGTGGATTCCTTACTGAAAAATAATGATAATGAGGATAAAGGCAAAATTGTAGGCTCGCTATTAAATACTTATGTGCAAGCGCATGCCGATAGCTTATTGGATAAAATATTGAACCATAAAGCCATTATTAAATATGACCTTAGCGATATTTTATCCATGGCAGTAGTTATATCATCTGATGACAAACTTTTCTGCCTTAGTTACCCGGCCAATACAGGAGGCACTTACCAAAGCAACAAATCTTTTATACATTACAGGCCCGGCAACGGCTCGGTAATCAATTTTAATGTCGACGGAGGTGGAATATCAGAAGGTAAGAATTTTAACCCGGATGGTTTTGAATCCATTGGTATGATTCCAACGCCAAACGGGACGAAATATTTACTATATGGGAATGTTGTGGGATGCACAACTTGCATAGGGGAATACATACAATTGGTACATTTTGAAAACGGTGAGGTCTTTTTCGACTTTTCTTACTCTATTAGCAGCAAATCGGGCGGTGGGTTAATTACCTACGATAAACAACATGAACTTATTACAGTGGAACATGACCCGGAAGGTGACAATGATAACCATACGGATTGTGACTGTAACACCGACGACGTGCGGGCTGCTTTAACGAGTAACAATTCTGAAATCGCAGATGTTATTGACATCAGCGGCGAGTTAAAAACCGCGAAAAGCTTAAAATGCATCTTCTACTTCAATGGAGATACATTCGTGCTTAACCGAAAGAAAAGCCGCATGCCCGAATAAATAAGGAAACTACGTTAGAGGTGCAGTACGCCACTTTTCGGTACAAAATATATTGGGTAGATACTGTTTATAACCCTCAAACCTTTAACGAAATTACGTGTATTGATAGCTTGCCAAAGAATAGCTACGGCAATTTTTTATACTGCTCCTTAAAACTGAATAAAGGCACGGCAACAGATTTGTGGCTGCCATCAGGGTAAACCATAAGGAACATCACATGGTCGTACTGCAGCATGTTGGCCAGTATATCAACGTCCTGATTCCGCTCGTCGCTGTGGGCATAGGCTTTTACCATCCTGGCGGTGCAATCCTCGTTATTGCAGGCCTCAAAATTCAATCGCGTCGTGCTTGCTTTAACTATCGCCATGCCGCCACCTGCGGAATTTTGAGCAAACGCTATAAAGATGCCATTCTTTTGGTTGAGGCTATTCGGCACGATGACCGATATGAAGGCCGGTCGGTCTGCCGCTGTGTCTTTAGCGACGGTCAGCGTGAGGAACTCGGTTTTGCCGTTCCCGTCATAAGGCACGTCCAAAAACATCATCGAGCCTTTCTCTTCCGTTTCGATATCCCAGGTGAAGGTTTTTACAGCGGCATCAACAACTTTTTGTAGGCGTTTAGGGGTGCTTTGGCTGTAGCACTGGTTAGTAAACAGTGTTATCAGTAAAAATGCGGTAGTTATAATTTTCATTGTTTGTGTTGATTTTAGGCATTGAAGGGCGATTTAGTTAATCAAACAATCCGAAATCTCAAATCCCAATTCCGAAATCCCTTCACACCTTCTCCCCAAACGCCAAATCCCCTGCATCGCCCAATCCGGGTACGATATAGCTTTTGCTGGTCATTTCTTCATCTACGGCGCAAGTCCAAATTTTGGCTTTAGGCAGGTTGGCGCGTACGTGAACAATACCCTCGGCGCTGGCAATTACTGCGGCAATATGCAGTTCGGCAATGTCGTACTGGGCAATCAATTCCTTACAAACGTTTACCACGCTTTGGCCGGTGGCCAGCATGGTATCAATCATGATGAGCACTTTGCCATCAAGATTGGGGTTGCTGATATGGTCAACCTGTATAGTAAAGCTGCCCGTTTTTTTGGTTTTGCGGCAGGCGGTAATAAAAGCCGAATCGGAAGTTTCGAAAAAATCCATAAAGCCCTGGTGAAAGGGCAGCCCGGCACGCAGGATGGTAGACAAAACCGGTTGTTGCACGGGTACGTTCACGTTGCAAATGCCCAGCGGCGTTTGCACTTCCTTGCTTTCGTATTTCAGCGTTTTGCTTATTTCATAAGCCAATATGGCACCCAGTTTTTGCTGGCTGCGGCGGAATTGGGCGCGGTCCTGTTGGGTGGTAACATCGCGCATATCCGCCAAAAATACGTTGGCGATGCTGTCGGTTTTGTTGAGGATGAAAGGCATGTTTTAGATATGAGATGTTAGATATGAGATTTGAGACGATAGGCTTTCATCTTAAATCTTTTAAAGGTTGCTAAATTGATGCACAATCGCAATCAATCTTTAAATAAATTCGTTTAGTAAAAAGCTGCTGCCATAGGGTTGTCACTTATCGGACTTAGATTTGCTGTAATATTGAAGATGCTACTCTATTGTAAACTATTGCAGTAGCTAATCTCAAATCTCATATCTAACATCTCAAATCTATACCTTTGTATAAATGGATTTTAAAATAACTTCTCAATACGTACCCACCGGCGACCAGCCAACCGCCATTAAGCAATTGGTGGAAGGCGTAAACAACGGCGACCCGTTCCAAACCCTGTTGGGGGTTACCGGCTCGGGCAAAACGTTTACCATTGCTAACGTAATTGAGCAAACCCAAAAGCCAACGCTGATACTTAGCCACAACAAAACCCTTGCGGCGCAGCTATATGGCGAATTCAAGCAGTTTTTCCCGGATAATGCGGTGAACTACTTTGTATCCTATTACGATTATTACCAACCTGAGGCCTTTATCCCCTCATCCAACACCTATATAGAAAAGGATCTCCAGATTAACGAGGAGATAGAGAAACTGCGCCTGCGCACCACCTCGGCACTGATGAGCGGCAGGAGGGATGTTATTGTGGTATCGTCTATCTCCTGTATTTATGGTATGGGTAACCCCGAGGATTTTGCGGCTTCGGTATTCAAATTCGCCGTAGGCACGCGCATTAGTCGCAATGCTTTTTTGCACAGGCTGGTAGAGATACTATATGCCCGAACAACAGCCGATTTTAAGCGAGGAACATTCAGGGTTAAAGGCGATACGGTAGATATCTTCCCGCCGTATATGGACCACGCCTATCGCGTTTCCTTCTTTGGCGACGATATCGAAGAACTCAGTGCGTTCGACATCACCACCGGCAAAACCATCGAAAAAATGACGCATATGGTGGTTTACCCTGCCAACTTGTACGTGGCCCCGCGCGAGCGTTTCCAGCAATCCATCTGGGCCATACAGGAAGAACTGGAAGCCCGCAAAAAGCAGTTTATTGATGATGGCCGCTTTATAGAAGCCAAACGGCTGGAAGAACGGGTGAATTACGATCTGGAGATGATACGCGAACTAGGCTATTGCAGTGGTATAGAAAATTACTCGCGCTTTTTTGACGGTCGCGCGCCGGGCATGCGCCCCTTCTGTTTGCTGGATTATTTCCCGGAAGATTACCTGATGGTGATTGACGAAAGCCATGTAACCGTTCCGCAGATCCGTGCCATGTACGGCGGGGACAGGAGTAGGAAGATCTCGTTGGTTGATTATGGTTTCCGTTTGCCTGCGGCGATGGATAACCGCCCGCTTAACTTCCAGGAGTTTGAGCGTTTGGCACCACAAACCATTTATGTAAGCGCCACACCGGCAGATTTCGAACTGGAAAAATCGGGCGGTGTAGTGGTAGAGCAGGTAATACGCCCGACAGGCTTGCTGGACCCGCTGATCGATATCCGCCCCGTAATAAACCAGGTAGATGATTTGCTGGACGAGGTTGATAAAACCATCAAAATGGGCGACCGCATACTGGTAACCACACTTACCAAACGCATGGCCGAAGAACTGGCTAAGTATATGGACAGGCTGGGTATCAAATGCCGCTACATCCACTCGGAAGTAAAAACCCTGGAACGCGTAGAGATATTGCGCGGCCTGCGCCTTGGAGAGTTTGATGTGCTGATCGGTATTAACCTGCTACGCGAAGGCCTGGATTTGCCCGAGGTATCTTTGGTAGCTATTTTAGATGCAGATAAGGAAGGTTTTTTAAGGTCGGAGCGTTCGCTGATTCAAACCATTGGCCGTGCCGCGCGTAACGACCGTGGCCGGGTGATTATGTATGCCGATAAGATAACGGATTCGATGGCAATCACGATGTCTGAAACAAGCCGCCGCCGCGAGCTGCAGATGAAATACAACGAGGCGCATGGCATCGTGCCGAGGACCGTAGGCAAAACCAAAGAAGAAATCATGGAGCAAACCTCGGTGGTAGACTTTAAAGGTGGCGTGCAGCAGGCTTATGTAGAAAATGACATGATCACCCTGGCCGCCGACCCGATAGTACAATACATGACCAAACCCGACCTGAAGAAATCTATAGAAAACACCCGCAAGGACATGGTCGCAGCCGCCAAGAATATGGACTTCCTGCTTGCCGCCAAATTGCGTGATGAGATGTTTGCTTTGGAAAAGATGATGGAGGAGAAATTCTCATAGATGTGCGGATTTCAAATGTGCGGATTTCAGATTTCAAATGTGCAGATTTAGAAATAAGGTCATGCGAATAAGTAGATTGCAGATGTGTATACCATCATTAACTAATCTGCACATCTGAAATCTGCACACCTGCACATCTACAAACTATCCAAACAATTTTTACGTTATACTACTTATATTTGTAAGCCAAAAAACAAGATAGATGTTCCGTTACCTCATTATAATCATTTGCATCCTGTATATTGTTCAATACATTTTCAAAATGTTATTGCCTGCCATATTCAGGGGTTTAATTAATAACGTGCAGCAGAATGCGCAACAAAATGCCCGGCAGCAGTATTACCAGCAACAACCACCTAAGCAGCCGGAAGGTCGCGTTAAGGTTGATTATATACCCGAAGGTAACAAACAAAAACTGCCCGATACCGAGGGAGAATTTGTAGATTACGAAGAAATCAAATAATACTTTCTATGCTGCCCGAAAACCTGTACAAGCGTAGGCGAGCCCATGATAACACCCCGCCGCAATTGCTGCTCATCGTAACCAATTGCGTGGTGTTGGCCGTACTTGTATCGCTGTTTGCCAACTGCGACAGGATAAGCAACTTCTTTTGGGGAGCCTTGGGCGTATTAGCTCTTTACAACGCCTACACCATCCGCCGCAACCGCGAGTTATATAACCGCTTAAACACAATTGTTTACGTTGTAAGCATTATTGGTATGGTAGTAATGTTTTATTTCATCAATAAGCAGCCTCATAACTGTTAATTAACATCCTTTACCTAAACTTATCATTCCTATTGTCATTCAAATTCCTATTTTTGGAAATTGTTATAAATGTCCCTTTAAATAATTTAGATGAACAACTGGTTTAAACGTAACGGCATGCACCTGGCCGTTATCGGAATTTTTTTAGCTATATGCTTTTTTTACCTTACGCCTGCATTTCAGGGTAAAACATTGGGGCAGAGCGACGTAATAGGCGCACAAAGTACCCAAAAAGAAATAAACGATTACCGCGCCAGGGATACCACCATCCTGTGGACCAACCAAATCTTCGGCGGTATGCCCACGTTTCAGATATGGGCGCCATATCCTAGTAATATTACTACGCATGTAGTAGACGTTATAAAATCAACTTTCCCTAACCCGGTTGATACCTTGCTACTGCTTTTATTAGGCACTTATTTTTTATTCATCGTATTGAAAATAAACCCCTGGTTGGCAGCCGCCGGGTCTGTGGCATTTGCTTTCTCCAGTTATAACATCATACTGCTGGTAGCGGGGCATTCCAATCAGGCATTTGCCATAGCTTTCTTTGCGCCCATATTGGCCAGTATTATTATGACGCTTAGGGGCAATTATCTCAGCGGCTCGGCATTGGCAGCTTTTTTTCTGGCCATGGAAATTCGCTCCAACCACATTCAAATGACCTATTACCTGCTGTTATCTATTCTCATTTTAATGGGCATCGAATTATTTCATGCCGTAAAAGGGAAAAAACTACAGCCGTTTTTAAAGGCATTGGGCTTTTTGAGCGTGGCTACTTTATTAGCAATAGCTGTAAATGCCTCAATCCTTTGGAGTACTTATGATTACGGCACAGAAACAATCCGTGGAAAATCAAATCTTAAATCTACTACTGCCGAGCCTACTAATGGTTTAGATAAAGAATATGCTTATCAATGGAGCCAGGGCGTTGGCGAATCGTTTACGTTTTTGGTACCCAATGCTTATGGCGGTGCGCTACCAAGCTCGGTACCAATAAGCGATGATGCCGCAACTATCAAAGTATTTACCGATAAAGGCGTACCACAAGATCAGGCCAAACAATACGCGCAGCAAATAACATCCCAAATAATACCTCTTTATTGGGGTAACAAGCCGGGCACATCGGGGCCATTTTATTTTGGTGCCGTAATTTGCTTTTTGTTTGTATTGGGTCTAATTATCGTACGCAACCGCTTAAAATGGTGGTTACTGGGTACAGTGTTACTTACGCTTTTCCTTTCGTTTGGCCGCAATCTGCCGTTCCTTTCAGATCTGTTTTTCCAGTATTTCCCACTTTATAACAAGTTCCGCGCGGTAGAATCTATATTGGCTGTCGCAAGTCTTTGCTTCCCTATACTTGCACTGTTGGCCGTACAGGAAGTTATTGAGAATCCCGACAAAAAGGCTATTACTAAGAAATTATACTTAGCCGGCGGTATTGTGGGTGGGCTTACCTTAATTTTGATTGCAGTACCCAGCGTATTGTTAAGCTTTAGGACTGATAACCATACAGAAATGGTTAATTACCTGTCACAAATGCTGAGAAGCGATGCTGCCACAGCCAATGCCGTTGGCGATGCCGTTGTTAAGGACCGAATGTCTCTTGAGCGAATGGATGCTATCCGCACCTTTATATTCCTGCTATTAACCTTTGGCGTTTTATGGGCATACATTAATAATAAAATACAGGTGCAGATACTGTCTGTAATATTATTTGTTGCCGTTTTGGTAGATTTTTGGCAGATAGATAAACGCTACCTGAAAGAGAGTAGTTTTCAGGATAAGGTTGAAGCCGCACAAGTAGTAACACCGCGCGAAGTGGATAACTTCATTATGAAAGACCCCGACCCCGATTTCCGTGTATTTGATGCGGGTGCAGATTTTCGTTCGGATACTTTCAATCCATTCTTCCATAAATCGGTAACGGGTTATTCGGCTGCCAGGCTAAAACGCTATGAGGAAGTATTTTTAAATCAGTTTGCTAAAAGCACCAATCACGATGTTTTAGATATGCTGAACACGAAATACATCATTACAACTGATGAGAAAACGAACAGCGCTAAGCTACAGAATAACCAAACCGCTTGTGGCCACGCCTGGTTTGTGAGTAGCATTAAATATGTGAAAAATGCCGATGAAGAGATGCAGGCCATCAGCAGCTTTTCGCCAAAGGATGAGGCAATGGTTGATATGCAATACAAAGCTGTTGCCGAGGCCAGGACGCTTGCAGGCGATACCGCTGCAAGAATAGACCTGGTGAAATACTCGCCCGATCATATGATTTATAAGAGCACTTCTGCGGCCAACCAGGTAGCGGTGTTCTCTGAGATATATTACAACAAAGGCTGGAAGATGTTGATAGATGGTGCTGAGCAGCCGTACTTCAGGGCCGATTATTTATTGCGTGCCGCCAATATCCCGGTAGGTAACCACACTATCGAATTTGTGTTCCACCCGGCATCATATTACACCGGCGAAACCATCTCTTTGGCAAGTTCGATATTATTGGTGCTAGCCCTGGCCGGTGCTTTGTTTGCCGAGATAAAAAGAAAAAGAAACGAGCCGGTGCCTGCGCCGATTGTGGTTGCTAAAGCTGCAGCTAACCCTCCGGCAAAGAAGACCAAATAGGAGGCGCAGTTTGTTAAAAACAAAAAGAGCGATGAGATCACCTCATCGCTCTTTTTGTTTGGCGGGCAAATCGGCCTTTTAGGATAATAAGGCCGCCAACCGGATTTATTTGATGTTGTAATCTATTATACGTTCTTTTCCAATTTCGGTGCCGAATGCTTCGCTATCTATTTCTATTAGCCCCACACCTTTGGCTACAAAAAAATGGTAAGTACCATAGCTTTCAAAACCGGCACCTAGTAATCATACTCAAGGTCGATCTGGGTGTTTATAACATCTGTGAAAGTGTGGCCGCCAATAGTTTTGCTTACGCCTTTTTCTATTACCTTGCCCGTAAGCCTGCCGGGTATTCCGTTAATCAGGCCGCTATCTGTAGGTTTGGCTGTCCAGGTATGGCCAACGGCGGTAGTATCGTTAAGAAACTGAAAATCTAAGGTAAGGCCGTTCACAATGGTGTTGGCCCTTAGCACAGCAATATGGTTGCCGTAATAATATAGTCCGGCTGTGCTACCATGGGCTTTTGATGTGCTGGTAATGTTGTGATACAATTTGCCGTTTACGGTGCTTGTTTCGCCGGTTACCCTGATGGTGAGGGTGTCTGGCGCCGTGCCTGTTATTACGTTGTTATACGTCCAGTATGACCCTGATGTCAGGGGCATATAACTGTCGGATTTGGTGCCACCGCTGCCGCTGGTTGCTATGTCAGGGGCATCAAGTTTACAGCTCTGCGTAAATAAAGCTGCCAGGGTAATAAGGATTAGGGTTTGCTTTTTCATACAGCTAAATATAGTTATAATTATTTAGCTGTAAGTTAATTGCTTAAATAAGCGATTTTATTATGTGATTATTTCGTTGCGTTTGATATGATAATAGTACAATGATAACCGGTCAATAGGGGTACCATCACATTTTTTTCTATTACGCTACGCGCTATCTGTATGAAGATCGCAATTGGTAAACGTTTGATCTTTATTCTTTATCCTGTTGCAAAAGTATTTTGATATGGGTTACTCTTCCAGGTGTTATGCCGTCAAACAATCGCATGTTGTTGGTAAATGTTTACGCATTAATCGCATCGTACACGCATTGTTTTGCTGATGCTGAAAACGGTATGGTAGGGTTTTTTTTACGCAAAAAAACAAATGCCCAACCCTTTTTATGTATGGGTTGGGCATTAAACAGTCCCCCAAGAAACTTCGAATTTATTTTTATAGTGATAGTTTTTAGAGACCGACCTTTACGGAGTTGCTTAGCTAAGCATTTGTTTTTCATAGTGTGTAGGGTAGCTAACCATCCACAAGGCTACGCATCCGGATGGTTAAGGTAGCTTTATGGTTCCGCGCTGGTTTATTGGCTTGGTGCAGCATTATTTGATGTTGTGGTTAATCAGTTCAGATTTACTCACGGGGGTGTCATCGTACCTGGTATATATAGCAATTACGCCAATGTTTTTCGCTACATAAAAATCGAAGGTGAATATCGTAGTAAACACGCCTCCCAGTTTGCTTTGCAGCTCAAGTTTGTTGTGGATTACGTTATTGTATGTTTTACCCAAAATGGTTTTGGTGATACCCTTTTCTGCCACGATGCCCTTTATCTGAGATTCGGGAGCGCCTGCAACTACTATAGGTACTGTCCAGGTATCGCTAACCGCCAGTTCATCGTTCAGGTAAGGCAGCTCCAAAGCCATGTCGGCTTCAGCATTAAAGCTGTAATTGTAATAAACGTGATTGGTGAAATTAAGATAGGTGCTTTCGGTCTCGCCGCCGGTAACAGAGGTAAGCTTATAAAATGTTTTGCCATTGTACACTTTAGTGGCATCAGTCATGGTGTTTACGGTAATTTCTACTTCGGCATCGGTGTCATCGCCAATGGCGGCAGTCTCGTTGCGATAGCTCCAGGTAGAACCTGCGGTAAATGGCTGGTAAGCGCCGCTTTCATTAGGCGCTGGGTTGTTAGCATTGTCTTTTTTGCAAGCACTGAATAATATGGTGGTTATTGCTAACAAGGATAGGATGTATTTTTTCATGGTCGTAAAAATGGATGGCGCATGGCCATCTTTTAAATTGTGAATAGATGTATTTAATGCATAATGCTGCGCCATACGGGCCCTGTACTTTGTAACATTATGATTACCATGACGGGAGGCAAGGTGTATGTGTTACACCAGCCCTGTTTTTTTACAAAATAAAAATGGCCACCCGCAGGGCAGCCATTTTACTAACGCTTTCTAAAAAATGCCGAATTATTCTTTTTCGGTTTTGGCAGTATCGTTGATACCGGCCTCCGCTATTTGGGTAAGCAGGCTATCGCAATTCTTTTCTTCATCAAGTGTGGCTTGCAGCAAATCAGCAGCCTCGGCATAACCTAAAGTTAGTGCCAGCGTGCGCAGGGTGCCGTATGAAGCGATTTCGTAATGTTCAATCTTTTGCGCGGCAGAGATGATACCTGCATCGCGGGTTAAGGTGCCTTTTTCTGTTTCGCTAACGATTTCTTCGCCCTCTTTCAAAAGTCCGGCCATGGCTTCGCATTTTACGGCTACGGCTTTTTCGTCCAGCGAAGCAAACGCGCTTTCCAGTCGTGTAATATGGTTTTCCGTTTCGGCGATATGTGTTTGTATCGCATTTTTCAATTCTTCTGATGTAGCTGCTTTAACCATTTTCGGCAAAGCCTTCACCAGGTGCTTTTCTGCCCAGTAAATGTCTTTAAGTTCATCTAAAAATAATTCGTTCAATGCCGAGTCTTCAACCAAGTCGGTTGTCTCGGGTGCTTTTTTTGTGCTGGTTGATGCTTTGGTAGTTGCCATAGGTAGTTAATTTTTGATTTTGTTTATACCTTGTCAACACAAGCCGTAGCTATAAGTTTTAGTTACTATGTAATTAATTTAATTATAACGATTGATCTGAGACCGCGTAGATGCGGCACGCCTGGTAAAAACTTTTGCCAAATCTTGTCGGGAAAAATATTCCGCTGGGGTATGCAATGTTGCTAGATAATATACCCCTACCACCGTCATTTCTCATCCTCTCCTCTATCAGATTTAATCGAGTTACGTTTCCTATTTCTTCTTCCGTAAATTGTTTAACGGTGAAGGTGTTTAAATCTGTTTTGACAATTATAAATTCGAGCAAAGCCAATTCGTTGCTTGACAGTTGTTTTAACACATCTGGATAAACATGCGATATCAAGTTTTTACTGGAATCGATATAGTTTGACATAAGATTAGCCCAGGCTTCTTGTAAACTTTCTTCTTCCTCCAACCCAACTGCTTCTAAATATGGAACCAATGCTTTAAGATTTATCTGCCGCATGGTAATATTATTATCAGCAACAATCTTTTCGATTTTCTTGAAATTTCTTATTTGATTTTTAAGTCGAAACATTTTGAGATTATCCGTCATTCTTAAACTCAATTCTTCAACCACACTGCCAAAAAGTTTATTAAATAACCCACTCGCGACGTCAAGTGATTTTTCGATTGTAGTAGATTTTAGGTTTAGGTCTCCCATAGGTTCATATTTTTAGTAGACGCAATATAAGGTTATTTACCTATGCCTCCTGAAATGCGGTTTCCTCCAGCATACTACCTGCCAGAATAGTTCGGCAGTGCTCAATACCGCAATGGCAAAAAGCGCAGCTTTTACGCCGCCACCCTCGGATGCAAATGCCCCGCCCAAGGCAATGAAATATACGCCGAATGGCAACAACGCCGCAATACAAAGTCCAGCAGTACTTAGTGGTATCTTAAAGGGCCGTTTAGTATCGGGCTCGGAAATGCGCAGTCGGATAAGCGAGATGTATTCCAGCGATAGGCCCGCACCGTAAACCGTTACATCAATGATCAGCAGCTCGGCCAGGGGCCATAATATCATGAAGCTTACCACCAGCGAGCACAGGACGATAGAGACGTACGGCGTACGGAACCGCGAATGCAGTATGTTTAGTTTCTTTGGCAGTAGGCCATCGGCGGCCATGGCTTTAGGCACGCGTGATACAGAAAGCAGTACCGCCGCATAAATACCTAATGAACTGGCCATGCCACCCGCCGCCAAAATAGCGCCCAGCCAGTGCCCGCCCACTAATTCGCCTAAAGCGGGGAAGCCCTTGTCAAAAAACAGCTGATGGCCAATGCCGGCTTGTATGGCCACTGCTACCGCGAAAAAATAGATTACCATCACCAGCGCAAAGGCGATAAATGTAGCCCTAAGGTAAGAGCGTACCGGTTTCTCTACTTCCTCGGCATAGGTGGTGATGTTATCCCAACCAAGGCAGTTCCACATCACGAAATAAAGCGACATGCCGAAAGAGGGGAACGACAGGCCATGCAATGTTTGATGCGGTATGGTTAGGCTGCCGCCATGCTTATAAATAGCCATCACGTACAACACGATGAGCGGCGACAATACCGCCGCGCTCAGGAATAAGGCCACCCGGCCTACGGGCACTATCCCCAGTATGTTTAGCCCCGCCGATGCCCATATGATGCACAGGCAAACAGGTATGCGGTATGCTTCTATCCCCGGGAAAAAGAACGATGCATAGCCTACGAAAAGCACAGGGTATATGGCAAGGTCTACGAAAGTGTATATCCAGGTCCACCAGCCTTCGTAGAAGCCCCAGCGGGTACCCAGCGCGTGCTTAACCCATTTGTAATAGCCGCCTGTAACGGGCATCATACAATTAAGCTCCATCACCGTGAAAATGGCAGGCACATCCCAAAGCAATGGCGTTATCAGCAGTATGAGGATAGCAGCATGATTGCCGGCGTAGGCCAGTAATTGCTCCAGCCCATAGGGCCCGCCGGATACGGTAAAGAATATCAACGCAACCAGTTGGAAGGGCTTTATCTTTCTGTTTAAGGCGGGTTGCTGCATGAGCTATAAAAATATCATAAATTAGCCATTCTCGAAACGATGAGCCAATTTTGCCCGCCACGCATGCTTTTTTTGAGCGAAGTGTTTCGCTTTGCGAGTGACACACCCGAAACACCTGCTTTTTTTCTAAATATATGATTATCATGTATTTAATTCACATACGCAAAATTCCGTGAAACAACCTTTTGTTCAAGTAGGTTTATTAATTGTCTTTATATTAATTACTTAACAAAAAATAGTAAAAGTCAGTGAAACACTTTTTCGGGCAGAATTGAACTGCTTTTGAAACACCTCATGTAAACCCTACGCCAAACTAACATCTACCTGCAAAACAGAAAGGGGCAATTACGCACTCCGCAGGAGTCTGTCGGAAAAGAGGAGGAATCGCACATGCCTCCCGTGCATGGTTTCTAAAAGGCAATCCCCGTAATTAATCAGTCGTTTTTAAAACCAAATCGCTTTTTAAATCGTACATTTGTAATGATTATAAATAATACCACCATAATTAAATAGACTATTGTGATAATACTCATCTTCTTTCTTGCCCATTGGTTTTTATCCCTGTTCTTCCAAACGTTTTTCCTGCACAGGTACGCTTCGCACAAAATGTTTACCACCAATATATTTTTTGAACGGACATTTTACATAATGACTTACGTTTTCCAGGGCTCATCTTTTTTAAACCCCAGGGCTTATGCCATTATGCACCGTGAGCACCATGCATATAGCGATACCGAGAAAGATCCGCATTCCCCTCACTTTTTTACCGATGTTTTTCAGATGATGTGGCACACCGTATTGAGCTACCGTGACCATATCAAGCGTTTAAAGGAACCCGAAGAACGCTTTAAAGGCAATTACCCGGAATGGAAGTTTTTGGATTATATAGGTTCGTCTATCGTTTCCCGTTTAATCTTCGGCGGTTTATACATCGCTTTCTACGTGCAGTTTGCAACCGCCTGGTGGATGTTCCTGCTGATTCCTATCCATTTCATGATGGGCCCTATCCACGGCGCTATTGTAAACTGGTGCGGCCACAAATACGGTTATGCTAACTTCGATAACAACGATAAATCAAAAAACACTACGCCATTCGACTTTTTGATGCTTGGCGAGTTGTTCCAGAATAACCACCATAAACGCCCTAACAATGCAAACTTTGGCGCCAAATGGTTCGAGATAGACCCGGTTTACCCGGTGATGAAACTGATGCACTGGGCCAGGATTATCAGGCTGCGAAAGGCATACTTGTAACAGAAGCAAGAAATTAGATACAAGAATCAAGAAAGACGGGAATCGAAAGATATCCCGTTTTTTATTTTTTGGTGAGTTTTAGTAATTCCCGCTACCTGTTTTTGCCCTGCTATTGCTTAATGTCTTGATTCCTGGCTCTTGCTATCTTGCTTCTTTCTCCGGCTGTCTTTTATCTTCCGGCAAAAATCTATATTTGCCTCATGAAAGTATCGGTATTAGCGCAGAATTTAAGCGGCTCTGAAATTATTAAGATAGCAGGCGAAATAAATGAGTTGAAAAAACAAGGGCAGAACATCGCCAACCTCACCATAGGCGATTTCGACTCAAATATTTACCCTATCCCTACCGAACTGAAAGAGGGTATTATTGATGCCTATAACCACAACCAAACCAACTATCCCCCGGCAGACGGCATGCTCAGCCTGCGCGAAAGCGTGGCGGGTTTCCTGAAAAGCCGACTGGGTTTGGCCTACGCGCCCAATGAAATATTGATTTCGGGCGGTTCACGCCCCTTGATATACTCAACTTACCTTGCTTTGATAGATCCGGGCGACTGGGTGGTCTTCCCGGCACCTTCGTGGAACAACAACCACTATTGCGACCTTACCGGCGCCGAGCCAATCATCGTAAACACGCGTGCCGAAAATAACTTTATGCCTACGGCCGATGAATTGCGCCCGCATGTTAAAGGGGCTACGCTGCTGGCACTATGTTCGCCCCTGAACCCAACGGGTACCATGTTCAGTAAGAAGGACCTGGAGGAGATATGCGACCTGGTGATCGAAGAAAACAAAAGTCGCCCCGAAGGCCAAAAACCATTGTACCTGCTGTACGATCAGATATACTCGCAGCTTACCTTTGGCGAATACAAACACTACGACCCGGTAACCCTTCGCCCGGAGTTGAGGGATTACACCATCTTTGTAGATGGCGGCTCTAAATGCTTTGCGGCAACGGGTGTGCGTGTAGGCTGGGGCTTTGGCCCGGCAGCAATCATCAACCACATGAAAGCCATTGTTGGTCACATGGGGGCATGGGCGCCCAAGGCTGAACAGGTTGCCATGGCCGAGTATTTAAAGAATGAGCCTGTGGTTGATACTTACCTGGATAAATTAAAAGCCAATATACAAGCAAGCCTGAGCACCCTTCACTTGGGTTTCCAGGCCTTGAAAGCCGAAGGCTTCGCCATAGATTCTATAGTACCGATGGGTGCTATATATTTGACGGTAAAAGTAGACTACATAGGCAAAACCACGCCCGATGGCAAAGTGCTCGCCAACTCGGCCGATGTGAACTTTTACCTGATAAAAGAAGCAGGCGTTGCCCTGGTGCCGTTCTCAGCCTTCGGTACAGATGACATGAACCCCTGGTTCCGCGTATCGGTAGGGGCAAGTGCTTTACAAGAGGTTGAAGATTTATTGCCGAGGGTGAAAGCGGCGTTGAGCAAGCTGAAGTAAATCACCGCTCAGGTGACTTAAAATCAATAACCAACCACCTTCATTGCCGTCTCATTTATGAGACGACGGGGCAATACATGAGTGCACTATTCCGTTGGCTGAAGCCCAACGACAATGAAGGTGGAAAGCTGAACATATACTTGCAAATCGCCTACCGATCAGGCCGCACTCGATATATACTTCACCAAACTCCGCTTTGCTACCGGTAATAAAGTTTGCTCCAGCGGGAAAGCAATATCGCTTTGTACGTAATACACAGCCGGGTTGGGCAGGTGTTTGCGGCGGCGAATCAGGTCGAGCTTGATATTTTCGGGTGTGGCAACGATGCTTTGCTCATAGGTATCTACAAATTGCACATTAATGCCTCGGAATTTATCGTCCTTATGCTCAAAAATAGTTACCTGGTATTCGTAAATGTAATTGGTACGTTCCTTGCCGTTACGCAGGCTAAAATAGCCGTGGTAGGGCATTAAGGGCACCAGCCCGATCGGGTCAATAACGAGACGGCTTTCTACAAAATCATAAATTTCTTTGCCCGTTTGTATAGCAGGGTTCATTTTGGCAAGCGCATAATAAATAATGCTTTCAATTTCGGCCATCGCGTTATCATCCTGCACTATTTTTTGATAGGTGAGCTTCACGGCAGCTATATCTGCCTTGGTTAGGCGCTGCGGAAAAGTTTGCTGTAAGGCGGTTTTGTTGTTCCTGAAATCGAGCAGGTTGTTGTGATGGAATATCAGGTCGCTCAGGTTTGGGTACAGGCGGCTTTTATCGAAATGGCGATTTATCTCCTGTAGATAATCCAGCAAAATGTATTTTTTATGCTCAAAATCTATTGAGCCTTCTATGAACCAGTTGATGCCTAATGATTTCATATTTTAAACGATTTTACGATTAGCTTAAATTAAATAAAAAACGTCAATTTGTAGCATGCAACCAGGAACGCTTTTTTTAATACCAGTACCCCTTGCCGATGCAGCTGCTGCTAAATCGCACACACCGTACCTCGTCGACACTATAAACGCCGTAAAAGAATACATCGTAGAGAACGAAAAAACCGCCCGCCGCTTTTTAAAAGAGGCCGGTTTGAAAACCCCGCAAAGCGAATTGCTGATACATGATTATGGCAAACACAACCGCGACGCAGGCCTAAAAGAATTCTTTACAGGTTTGATGGCCGGTAACGACGTTGGTTTAATGAGCGAAGCCGGCTGCCCCGGCATTGCCGATCCGGGCGCCGACATCGTAGCCGAAGCACACCGCAAAGGCATCAAGGTAGTGCCCCTGGTTGGCCCAAGCTCGATATTGCTGGCGCTGATGGCATCGGGCTTCAATGGGCAGAGTTTTACTTTCCACGGGTATATACCCATTGATAAATTAGAGCGCGCCAAAAAAATAAAGGAGATGGAGGTGTTAGCCGAAAAAAAGCAAACACAAATTTTTATAGAAACGCCTTTTCGCAACGATAGTATGCTGGAAGATGTGCTTAAACACAGCAAGCCGCAAACCAGGCTTTGCATTGCCTGCGATATTACTGCGTCGACAGAATTCATTAAAACCCTTACCATTGCCGACTGGAAAAAACAGGTGCCCGACCTGCGCAAGCGGCCGGCTATCTTTTTGTTGTTCCATGCCTGATAAGCTATGATACCCCTGCCGAAACATACACAGGTGCTTATCGTAGGCGCAGGCCCGTCGGGCCTGATGATGGCGGCGCAGTTGCTGCGCTACGGTATTGTACCGGTTATTATAGATACCCGGCAGGGGCCAACCAGCCAAACGAAGGCATTGGCGGTGCAGGCCCGTTCCATGGAAATTTACCGGCAAATGGGCCTTTCCAACCAGGCGCTGAAAGAAGGCAAACCGGCTACCGGGGCGGTATTGCACCGTGGTGATACCGTTATGGCCCGCATCCCGCTAACGGAAATTGGCGTAGGGCAAACACCCTTCCCATACGTTTTTATGTTGCCGCAGAGCAAGAACGAGCGTATTTTGCTGGATTACCTTACGCTGAATTGCTGCCCCGTTTACTGGGAAACATCGCTTAATGCCTTAAGGCAGACAGGCGATGGGGCAGATGCTACTTTACAAGCAGACGATAGTACCCACACCCTGCATGCTGATTATGTGATTGGTGCCGATGGTGCACATAGCGTAGTGCGCAAGCAATTGGGCATACCCTTTAGCGGCGATACATACGCGCACAAGTTTTACCTGGCCGATATCAAATTCAAAGATGGTTTTGACGACGACTGCCTGCATATGTTCCTTTCGAACATGGGTTTCGCGGCCTTTTTCCTGATGCCAGAAGAGCGTACTTACCGCGTAGTAGGCAACCTGCCCGCAGCATTGGATAAGGACGGTATTACTTTTGAAGAAGTATTGCCCCACCTGCGTGCGGTTACCACCCAGCCGCTTAATATTGAGAACCAAAACTGGTTTACGGTGTATAAACTGCACCACCGTATGGCCGATAAATTTAATGAGGACCGCTGCTTTTTAATTGGCGATGCCGCGCATATCCACTCGCCGGTGGGCGGACAGGGCATGAACACTGGCTTGCAGGATGCCTATAACCTGGCCTGGAAACTGGCAGGCGTGGTAACCGGGCAATTGGCACCTGGCATATTAATCAGTTATGCCGAAGAACGAATGCCCGTGGCCCGCGCCCTGCTAAGCAGTACTGATAGGGCGTTCAATGTGATTACCTCGCAAAGCTTTTTCAGTAACCTGTTTAAACGCTTTATCGTTCCGCCGCTGCTTAAATACATCTGGAAAAAGGATAAGATGCGTACTGATGCATTCCGGGCCTTATCGCAAATAGGTATCAACTATCGCGATAGCAAAATCAACCTGCACCTGAGCCACAACAGCAAAATAAAAGCTGGCGACAGGCTGCCCTATCTGGAGATATTCGATGAGAAGAAACAAGAGATGACGGATATACACGCCTGGTGCAGCAAGCCCGGGTTTACGCTCATCACCATTGGTATCGTACAGGAAAACTACCTGTTTGCCCTTGCCAAATGGATTACACAGCAATATAACCTAACGCTTAACTTTTTCCACCTACCACCTTCAGATAAAAACCAGCACATCCTGGATACCTTTGAGATACGCCCCGGCCAGCGCAAAGCACTCATCATACGCCCCGATATGTACATCGGCTACGTAAATGATATCATCGATATGGATATGATGGATAATTACCTGCGGGAGGTTGTAGCGTTTAGCCCCCTAACCCCCTGAAGGTGGAGCTTTTAATTAGCATTTAAATTTTTATTCTTTTTTCAATCAGCAGGAAAGCTTCGGGTGAAAGCGGGCAGAACGTGGTGGGCTGTGCGGCTGCAAGGGCATAGGGATTGTTTGCTGAAGCGAGGGGGCGGCGCGGCGAAGCAAGGGGCAAATTATCCCAGCCCGTGGTTCTGCCCGGTTTGCAGGGCAAAGGCTCGTGCGGCAAAGAAGCCTCTCTGCTGAAAGCACTTTTTGGTTACTTTTTGGTGCTTCAAAAAGTAACAAGCCCCTCGCGGCGAATGAGCGAGCGGATGCTTTCATTTAAGCACATGGTTTGTAAAAGTCCCACAGCACTCCGCCCGTCCTATGAGATTGCCACGTCGCCCCATCGCACATCCCCCCGCCGCTCCTCGCAATGACAAATTGGTAAGTTTTGCTCACAAAAAAGCCCGCCTGATAAAATCAAACGGGCTGCTAACTACTTCTTCACCCACCCATCCTTCAACGTCACTGTGCGGTTAAACACCAGTTTATCGGCGGTTGAGTTCTTATCCAGCGTGAAATAGCCTTTACGCATAAATTGTACCGGGGTGCCAATTTTGGCGTTAGCCAAATCCGGTTCTATATAAGCCGTAGTTAATACCTGCAGGCTGTTGGGGTTGATGTAATCTTTAAAGTCGCCGTCCTCGTTACTCGGGTCTTCCACCTGGAAAAGACGGTCATACAGACGCACTTCGGCGGTTTTGCCGTGCTCTACGCTCACCCAATGGATGGTGCCTTTTACGTTGATGCCGCTGGTATCATTACCGCTTTTTGATTCGGGAATGTAGGTGCAATGTATCTCGGTGATGTTGCCATCAGCATCCTTCACAACACTTTCACCTTTGATGATGTAAGCGTTTTTGAGGCGCACCATGCCGCCAATGCTCAGGCGGAAATATTTCTTGGCCGGCACTTCCATAAAGTCCTCGCGCTCTATCCAAATCTCGCGACCGAATGGAAACTCGCGACTTCCATCGCCACCTTCCACTTCGGGGTTATTCTCACCCTGGAAGGCATCCGTTTTGCCTTCTTCGTAGTTGGTGATCACCAGCTTCACAGGGTCGAGCACCGCCATACGGCGCCAGGCGGTTTTGTTCAGGTCCTCGCGGATGCAGAACTCCAGCAAACCAACGTCAATCATGTTCTCACGTTTGGCAACGCCAATGCGTTCGCAAAACTCGCGGATGCTGGCAGGCGTGTAGCCACGGCGGCGCAAGCCGCTGATGGTAGGCATGCGCGGGTCGTCCCAGCCATCTACGTGGCCATCGGTAACCAGTTGCAGCAGCTTGCGCTTGCTCATTACCGTATAATTCAGGTTCAAGCGGGCAAACTCGTATTGCTTGCTCGGGAACAGGTTTAGTTTCTCTATAAACCACTCATAGAGCGGGCGGTGGGGGATGAACTCGACCGTGCATATCGAGTGCGTAATTTCTTCAATGGCATCGCTTTGGCCGTGCGCAAAATCGTACATCGGGTAAATGCACCAGGCATCGCCGGTGCGGTGATGGTGGGCATGCTTAATGCGGTACATCAATGGGTCGCGAAGGTGCATATTTGGCGAAGCCAAATCAAGCTTAGCACGCAATACTTTGGCACCATCAGGGTATTTACCGGCTTTCATATCGGCAAAAAGCTGTAAGTTCTCTTCAACACTGCGGTTGCGGTATTCGTTACCCACGCCGGGTTCGGTCGGTGTGCCTTTTTGAACGGCAATCTCCTCGGCGCTGCTGTCGTCAACGTAGGCAAGGCCTTGTTTGATCAGTTCAACGGCCAGGTCGTATAATTTGTCAAAGTAGTCGGATGCATAAAGCTCTTCGGCCCAATCGAACCCAAGCCATTTTACGTCTTCTTTAATGCTGTCAACATACTCCACATCCTCTTTTACGGGGTTGGTGTCGTCGAAACGGAGGTTGGTTTTACCACCGTAACGCTGGGCCAAACCAAAGTTTAAGCATATCGATTTGGCGTGCCCGATATGCAAATAGCCATTAGGCTCCGGCGGGAAACGGGTTAGAACCCTGCCGCCGTGCTTACCTTCGGCAATATCGCCCTCAACAATTTCCTCTATAAAATTCAGTGATTTTTCTTCGCTCATGGTGTGTAAAACAGGCTGCAAAAGTACGGAAAAATTGGCTGTCTGAACTCGAATTAAACGAATTTTAGGAATTGGCAGAATGATTGTTAAGCGTTTTAAATTCTGTGAATTCGCTTAATTCCTTAAAATTCGAGTTTGACAACACAACCTGCAAAGCTCCGTACCTCTCTGAGGCTCCTCCGCGCCCTCGGTGGTTAAAAAATCCCGCCAAAGAATACGCAAAATATTGCGTCTCCACCAATCAGAAACAATTTTCTTACTTTTACCACCAACCAACCGCCGTTTACCATGAGCGATACCCAATTCAACCGCCCCATACGTGTTTTAGTAGCCAAAGTAGGGCTGGATGGGCACGACCGCGGTGCACGCATCATCGCCACCACCCTGCGCGATGCGGGCATGGAAGTAATTTATACCGGCCTGCGGCAAACGCCGGAAATGGTGGTGAACACTGCGCTGCAAGAGGATGTAGACGCGATAGGTATCAGTATCCTCTCTGGTGCGCACATGACGGTTTTCCCCAAGGTAATGGCGCTCATCAAACAAAAAGGAATGGACGATGTGCTGCTCACAGGTGGCGGCATTATCCCTGCGGATGATATGGCCGAACTCAAAAAAATAGGCGTAGGCGAACTCTTCCCGCCGGGTACCAGTACGGCAGATATCGTAAAATACATTACAGAATGGGTACACGCCAACCGTAACTTTTAATATAACGATTATGGATTTCCAGAATTTACTGATAGAAAGCAAAGGGCGAATACAATATATCACTATCAACCGCGAAAGCAAGTTAAATGCCCTCAATAAGCAAACCCTTCAGGAACTGCATGTCGCTTTAACAGAAGCATTCGGCAACGCTGAGGTAGGCGGCATCATCATCACAGGTGCCGGTAAAAAGGCATTTGTGGCCGGTGCCGATATTGCCGAGTTTGTTGGTGTTGATGTTGAAGCCGGCCGGGCGATAGCCCTGGAAGCACAAACTAATGTATTCGATGTAATTGCCAACGGCAGCAAACCTGTTATTGCAGCTGTAAATGGATTTGCCCTTGGCGGCGGACTGGAACTGGCGATGTCCTGCCACATCCGCATAGCCAGCGATAATGCCAAAATGGGCCTGCCCGAAGTTACCCTTGGCCTGATACCGGGCTATGGCGGCACGCAACGTTTAACCCAACTGGTTGGCAGAGGCAAGGCTTTAGAAATGATCATGACGGCAGATATGGTAACCGCCGCGCAGGCATTACAATCGGGCCTGGTGAACCATGTGGTACCACAGGAAGAATTGTATCTCAAAGCAGAAGAAATTCTCAATAAAATACTCACCCGCGCGCCGCTGGCTTTAGCATCGGCAATTAAAGCTGTTAATGCGGCATCAACGGATGGCGTTAACGGTTTCGATGTGGAGATAGCCGAATTTGCCAAAGCTTTCGGCACGGAAGATTTTACGGAGGGCGTGGCTGCGTTTATGGAGAAAAGGAAACCCGAATTTAAAGGAAAGTAGCCATATGGGCTTTTTTGCGCGTTTTTGAGCGAAAAAGGCACCCTAGGTGTTTAATTCAGGACACATAAATATTACCTGAAAACAACGGTTCTAGCTGTTCTTTACACTCTCCTGACCAAATCACCCATCTGGTCAAAAAATAAAATATTGTTAATCAATCGATTGAATTAACCTTACAATCGGATGAAAAATCATATCCAATTTCATGCTTTAATTTGTGGTGTGCTAATCAAAACAGCACAGTATTTAAATTTTACATATCATGAAAAACGCATTCAAAATCACAACCATCGCTTTAGCTTTCGTAGGATTATCCTTTGCAGCAAAAGCACAAACAGCAACTACTACTACCACAACTAAAAGCGGCATACGCTACAGCATCGGTGTTGACGCAGGTATCCCAACGGGTAACTTTAAAGATAACTACAAATGGAACCTGGGCGGTTCGGTGCAGGCAGATATCCCTGTCGCCAGCCAGTTATTCGTAACCGTTAACGCGGGTTATAACAATGTGTTCGGCGAGAAAAATGTAGGCGGTGTTGCTGCTGCAGATGTGCCAAACCTACAGTTATTGCCAGTTAAGGCCGGTTTAAAGTTCTTCCCGGTAAGTAATTTCTACATCCAGGGCGAAGCTGGTGCTGCATTCCTGCTGAACAAATCAGATTTCTTTAATGATAAATCAGTAGCATTTGTTTACGCACCACAAATAGGTGTTCAGTTCCCGGTTAGCGCAAGCGGCAACTTTATAGATGCAGGCGTACGTTATGAAGGTACCACCAAATACAGCAGTGCCTTCGATAACAGCAAAGTAAATTTTGTAGGCG
This sequence comes from Mucilaginibacter psychrotolerans, assembly GCF_004519315.1. GTDB lineage: Bacteria > Bacteroidota > Bacteroidia > Sphingobacteriales > Sphingobacteriaceae > Mucilaginibacter > Mucilaginibacter psychrotolerans. The sequence goes on along the minus strand of NZ_SOZE01000023.1, from coordinate 39,694 downwards.
TACGTGTAGCTTACGGCTTTTAATAGGCCCTACATTTACCAAAACCACCGAAAAACAAACAAACAGGGGGGAAGCCAGAACGGTTTCCCCCTGTTTGTTTTAAGTCAGCCGCTTTTCTAACAATGATGTTACAAAAGCCCAGCCACTAAATATTTGTTTTAAGCGTTGTAGCATCTGATACAATTACGGCGTAATAGCTGTAAAACAACCTTAGCCACACATGCAAAAACTCTTTACCATTATTATATTAACCACAATCGTTGTCGCAGCCAAAGCACAAAGCAGCAGCACTACCATAAGTGGCATCCGTTACAGCATTGGCATAGATGCGGGCATCCGGTACGAAAAAACAACCCAATACAGCCCCAGCCCCAATGGCAGCAGCATGCAATTTTGCGCACTGCTTGTGAATTACGGCTTTTAAGAATTTACCCTATATCTACACTTGTTTTAATTAAAGCGGGGGCTGGCTGGCCTCCGCTTTTTTTGCCGGGCAATATTATATCCGCTCCTTGTATCGATGTATGCCTTACCCACGTAATCATTAAAAAGCCGCCGCCTGAACCCGGCTTAGATGCCCCCAACTTAACAAAACCATAAATGCCATTTAAATGCCTTTTGGCAAATTACACACCTTATATAATATCAATATGAAAATCTTAACAACCATCATCGCAGTTATCCTGCTTACTTTTGCAGCCAAAGCCCAAACTACCCGTGCCGCCAAAGCGCAATTCTCCATCGGCATAGATGCCGGCATCGCAACCGCAGGCATCAAAGAGACGAACTCAGTGATGCTCGGTGTTTCGCTGCAGGCGGGTATCCCTATTGCAAAGGAACTGCAGTTTACTATCGGCACGGGCTTCCAAAACTATTTCGGTAAGTCGCTTGCTTTAAATTTGCAAGATGCGCCTTCCAGCTACAAAACGCCTTCGGTACAAATTGTCCCGCTTAAAGCAGGGCTTAAGTACTTTTTAGAACCTAACTTCTACATACAGGGCGAAGCGGGTGCAGCATTCTTGCTGAACAAATCTGCTTTCTCGGGCGATAAATCGGTCGCCTTTACCTATGCGCCGCAAATTGGGGTACTATGCCCGGTTAACACAAACGGTAATTTCATCGATATCGGCATACGTTATGAGGCTACGCGTAAATTCAACGCAGATTACGAAAACAGCAGAGTGAGCCTGGTAGGGCTGAGGGTAGCTTATGGGTTTTAAGGGTTGAAGAACAAAGCAGTAGGTACTGCGTAACGAGTTGATTCATCGCCAATATTATTTGCATTAAATTTTTTAAGTACATGCCGGGTGCTTATCCCGATTTTTTTGCCCAACTTTAATTAATTCGTAATTTTTAGCAAAAAATTGTACCTTAACCTCGTTATATTCTCTACCTGTAAACTGTTATAGCCAATATGAAGAAGATTCTCATCATAGATGACGAGGTGAACGTTGGCCTGTTGCTTTCTAAGTTCTTAACACGCAATGGGTTCGAAGTTGATACTGCCGCCAACGGCAGCAGCGGGATGGAGTGTCTTAAAAATAACGCCTACAGCCTAGTGCTATGCGACTTCCGGCTGGAAGATACCGATGGGCGCGAGATGCTCAAAAATATCAAGTTGTTGTACCCCAACACCGGTGTAATTATCATTACCGGCTATTCGGATATTAAAATGGCGGTAGAACTCATTAAAATGGGCGCCTACGATTATATAACCAAACCGCTATACCCCGATGAGATACTCACCACTATCTCCAAAGCAATAGAAACCCAATACGCCCTGCTGGAGATGGATAACGACTACACCAGCACCAATAAACCGCAGAAAGAGGGTAAAAAACAAGTGTTTTCGGGCGAGTTTGTAGCCGGCACCAGCCGGGCATCTAAAGAACTGCTAAGGCAGATAGAGTTGGTTGCGCCAACCAATTACAGCGTAATTATACTTGGCGAAAGCGGCACGGGTAAAGAATCGGTAGCCAAGAGCATACACCTTAACAGCCCCCGCGCCAACCAACCTTTTATTGCCATGGATTGCGGCTCGCTTACCAAAGAACTGGCCGCCAGTGAGTTCTTTGGGCACGAGAAAGGCTCGTTTACTGGTGCTTTTGCCACCAAAATTGGCCACTTTGAAATGGCTAACGGTGGTACCTTGTTTTTAGATGAAGTGGGCAACTTGTCTTACGAGATACAGGCCGCCTTGTTGCGCACCGTGCAGGAACGCAAGGTGAAGCGCATAGGCAGCACCAAAGAGATTGATTTGGATGTGCGCATTATTATAGCCACCAACGAAAACCTGCAGGAAGGTATCTCCAAAGGCCGTTTCCGCGAAGATTTGTATCATCGTTTCAACGAGTTTAGTATATACATGCCGCCGCTGCGCGATAGGGGTAACGATATCGTGATGCTGGCTGGGCATTTCCTCAAAATTGCCAACCAGGAACTTGATCGAAACGTAACCACTTTCTCGGCAGAGGTTTATGAATGTTTTATGAACTATAGATGGCCAGGCAACATACGCGAACTAAAGAACGTGGTACGCCGAGCAGCCCTGCTTACCGAAGGAACCGAAGTGGGCCTGAAGAGTTTGCCGCTGGAGATATCGAACTACCGCGTTGTAGCGTACGAAACGTCGGCGGGCAACGGTTATAGTAGCGCACCTGTAGCTGCGGCAGCCGAGGTAAAGGAAAACCCCCGGCATGACCTGAAGAACGCAGCCCTTGGTGCCGAGCACGAAACCATTTTAAAGGTGCTGCGCGAGGTGAACTTCAACAAAACAAAAGCAGCAGAGATTTTGAATATCGACCGTAAAACGCTTTACAATAAAATGAAGGCTATTAACCTAAAATAACAATGTTATGGCGAGCAGTACTATGCCCGATGCCGAAGCCCTTTTAGCACTAAAGCACGATATCAAGAACCAACTATCCAATATTCATTTGGCTATAGAGGGCCTGCGCTACGAGTTAGAAGATTTGGATGGAGATACGGCACTTTATGTGGATAGCATGCTCGCCTCTGCCCAAAAGATAGATCGCCTGCTTGATAGCATACCACCCGCTAATTAATTATAAATAAACCCCTGGTTTATAAACCTTTTTGCCGGCCCTTTGTTAATCAATCATACTAAGGCTTTTCACAAGCATGTCCATTTTTAACTATAAACAGCGTAACAACATCGTACTGGTAAGCATTATAGTGCTTGGCTGCTTTTTGCTGTATGCGTTAAGCGAGTTGTTTAGCTCTATATTGGGCGCTATAGTGTTGTTTACCATCTTCCGTCCGTTTTATTTGTGGATGGTGGATAAGAAGAACCTTAACGGCACATTCGCCGCACTCATTATCATTTTTATTTCCCTTATCGTTATCGTAATACCGTTCCTGTCGCTCAGCATTATGGTGATAGGCAAAATAGGCAGTATCAACAAAGATGCCCTGCCCATAGATAAATGGACGGCCAAAATAGATGCCTTTACCGGCAGTAACTTAAACCAACCTCATTTTGCAGAAGATACCCTGCAAAAGCTGGGTGCTTACGGGGCCGACTTGTTTCCCTCGCTGCTGGGTAGCGCGGCAAGCATCATCATTACCCTGCTGGTGATGTATTTTTTGATGTATTTTATGTTTACGCAGATGGGTGCCTTCGAGAGCGGCTTACTGAAGTACGCGCCGTTCCGTGAGCAGCACGCGCTTAAATTTGCCCAGGCCCTGCGCGATTCTACTTACTCAAATGTATTGGGGCAGGGCATCATTGCCATTACGCAGGGCGTATTGTTGGCCATGGGCTTTTATGCCTTCCAAATACCCGATGCGGTTTTTTGGGGCGTGATAGGCGTGTTCCTGTCGTTTTTGCCGGTGGTGGGCGCGCCTACCATGTGCATACCTGCAAGCATCATATTTTTTGCCAACGGGCAAAACCTTAAAGGGGTATTGCTGCTGGCCTATGGGCTGCTTTTCATAGGTAATGTAGATAACGTGCTGCGCGTTATCATCAACAAAAGGGTGGGCAATACGCACCCTATCATCTCGGTTATAGGTGTGTTTATCGGCCTGCCGCTTTTTGGCATACTGGGGCTTGTTTTTGGGCCGGTTTTGCTGTCGTATTTCTTATTATTGCTGGAAATTTACGAGACCAACCGCCTCGCTGCCGACAGGCTGGAACGCATACGCACCGGGCCCGATACGTAACAAAATGGCGGTTTTAAACGTTAATGATTATATTGTTAAAAACACGCCTAAGGCAATCGCCTGAAATAAATTTAGTAATTAATAAAACAAATATTCAACTTATAAATTAATACATTATGAACGATAACACAAAAGTAGTTGTCGCGTTGCTTGCAGGATTAGCAGCAGGTGCGGCACTTGGAATTTTATTTGCACCCGAAAGAGGAACCGAAACACGCGACAAGCTTTCAGATTCATTGAAGAACCTTGGCGACACCATTAAAGAAACTGCTTCTAATGAACTCGACAGGATCTTGAGTTTAAAAGACACCGTTGTAGAGAACATTAAAAGCAAAGTAAAATCGACCGAGGAAGAGTACCAGGACGATTTGGAGCACGCATAAATTTTACCGTTTGCGGGTTAATACAGGACCCCAATTTTTTTCCGATATATGGAACAACAAAAAGAGACAGCCCGCCCAATTATAGATCAGGCAAAGGAATACGTTGAAACACGCGTAAAGCTTTTGAAACTGGAGGTAATTGAACGCAGCACAGCCATAGCAGCCAACATTGTTGTTGAACTGGTTGTAGTCATATTCTTCCTGCTTACATTTTTGTTCGCCAGCTTTACATTAGCCTTGTTCCTTGGCGATGTGTTCCATGCTTATTGGAAGGGCTTTGGCTCGGTTGCAGCTTTTTATATGCTGCTGGCTATAATTTTAGTAGTTGCCAAAAAGCCGATAGAGCGGCCAATTGTTAATATCCTGGTAAGGAAGCTATTTAAATAAAATATGAACACCCTTATACAAAACGCAAACGATCTGAAGTTAGAGATAGCCAGGCTTAAGAATCTGGAGGTGGAGCAGTCGGTAGCGTTAAAGTCGCGTTTCGCCAGCCCTGCGGCAATTTTTTCAACGGCCATGACGCTGTTCCCAAAATCGCCAACGGTTGATGGTGTAAAGAACGAGAGCTTTTTTAGCCAGGATTTTTTAGGGTTGTTATCGCGTATCTTATTGCCGCTAACGCTCAACAAAACACTGTTCAAGCATTCGAATTTTTTAGTGAAGACGTTGGTGGGCATCCTGTCGCAAAAGGCATCGCACTATATCAGCGAAGATGCTGTACAAGGTATTTGGGGGAAAGCCAAAGCGCTGTTTGCCAAATTCACTCAGAAAAAGGCGGAAACAAAGGTACCGGTACCCGCCTACGTTAATTCATAACAACATTGTCCCTGTTGCGAAACAGGTACAAGAAAGGGATAGGCTTGAGAAAGTTTATCCCTTTTTAGTTCCTCGCGATCTGAGCTATCCTGTCGGTGCCTGCGCTTCTTTCTCGCGTTTCCACCTTGCGCCGAAACTGATGGTTGCTATAAACGCCCCGCAGGCCAAACCACCCGAAAATCCTCGTACGAAATCGGCAATTTTATTGCCATTGAAGTAATGCGTAAAATTGGTGGTGATGAACGCTATAGTTGCTATAATGGTAACCAACAGGGCGATGTAAAATTTTCTCTTCATAGTAATAGGGAATGCCCCGGCCCAGTCCGGCGTTGCATATGTTATAAAAATAACTTAAAGTTCAATATCTGGCAAATAAACAAGTGTCGCAGGCCAGAAAAAGAGTCCTCATCCCTTAGTTACGAAAGCACAAGCTGTCCGGCGTTTGCCGAAGCCGCCAGCAGAGCACACCTCCCGTATGTTGCTAACTCTCCTGTTGTTTAAAAATCCGGGGATGCTGTTCTGCCAAAAATGTGCACATTTGCAGCAGCAATTTGTACCCTTACATGGATCAGTATTTTATCATAGATTTCGATAGCACCTTTACACAGGTGGAAGCCTTAGACGAGCTTGCCCGTATCTCGCTCAAGAATCATCCCGATAGGGAAGCCATCTACAAGCAGATAGAAGATCTTACCAATGCTTCTATGGAGGGCCGACTCTCGTTTACCGAGAGTCTGCAAGCCAGGGTAAAGCTGCTTTGCGCCAACCGCGACCATCTGAAGATGCTGATTACCCACCTTAAGAAAAAGGTATCGGTATCTTTTTCGCGTAACACAGCTTTCTTTAAAGACCACCAGGAAGAAGTACTCATCGTATCGGGTGGCTTCAAAGAATTCATCATCCCGGTTGTTACCGAATACCATATCAAAAAAGAGAATATCTATGCAAACACATTCGTATTCGATGAGGAAGGCAATATTATAGGTTACGATCGCAATAACCCGCTTTCGCAGGAAGGTGGCAAGGTGAAACTTCTGAAAGAGCTTAACCTGCAGGGCGAAATATTTGGCATAGGCGATGGCTACTCCGATTTTCAGCTGAAGGAATCGGGCATGATCAAAAAATTCTTTGCCTTTACAGAAAATATCGAACGTAAATCCGTAGCCGAAAAGGCCGATCATATTACCCCCAGCTTTGATGAGTTTCTGTACATCAACAAATTGCCACGTGCCATATCATACCCCAAAAACCGTATCAAATGTTTGGTGGTAGGTGATATAGACGATGAAGCCCTTGGGCAGATGAAACGCGAAGGCTACAACCTGCGCCACAAGGATACGATAGAAGAGAAATACCTGGAAGAAGCCGGCGTATTGTTTTGCGACGAAGCCAACCAGCCCACGCCAGAGCAAATACAGAATGCGGGCCGCCTGAAAGTTATAGGCTGTTTCGGCAGGATAGGCCGCAAACTGTCTGAAGCGGCTTGCGATGCCGGTATCATCATCTTTGATGATCCGAAGGATAACCCCCGCAATTCAGATTTTATCCCCAAAAGAGTTATCGCGTTCATGAACGAGGGGCGCACGCACATGAGCTGCAACTTCCCCGATCTGCAACCGCCACGTAATAACAATGCGCACCGGTTGATACACATCCACAAGAACGTGCCCGGCATACTGGCCAAGATAAATGAGGTGTTTGCCCGCCACAACATTAATATCGTGGGCGAGTTTTTGGTAACCAACAGCCAAATAGGCTACGTAATTACCGATGTAAATACCGGCTACGAAACCGGCGTACTAAACGAGCTGAAAGCTATAGAAAACACGATAAAGTTTAGGCTGCTGTATTAAGTTGTTTGAATATCGAATGATGAACCCCGAATAGCCAATGATGAAGTAAAAATGCACTTCGAAATTAATTATTCGGAATTCGGTGTTCAATATTACTTCCCTACTGAAACGGTACCACCAGCACCGGCACTTCTGCGTGGCGTACTACGCTTTCGGCTACGCTGCCCATAAGTAAGCGATCGAAGCCACTACGGCTGTGCGTACCTACCACAATAAGGTCGGCCTTGAACTCTTTACTGCAATGCAGTATGCCATCAGCTGTAGCACCATATTCGCTAAAATGGGTAACCTCCAAATCGCCTGCATATTTTTTTATGGTGCGCTCAACCAGGTTTTCGCCGATGTTTTCCTGTACGGCGAGCATTTCTACCTCGTTGATGCCTGTATCGCCAAAGGGCAAACCGGTAATGCTATCATTGGTGTTGATAGGTGACACTATTGGCTCAACTATATGCACCAGGCCAACATGTGCGTTAAATTTTTGAGCGAGGCTAAAACCGTAAGCCGCGGCGTTATCGGCAAACTTGCTGTCGTCTATCCCGATGAGTATTCTGCTGATTTGCATGGTATGATGTATTTGCGTCTAATATAACAATACTGATGCAATATGTTTTTGTTGTCTATAATTTATACCTGTTAAACATGCGATGCAGGTATCCGGGCTTTACGGCTTTCTGCGCGTGCAGCTTATTGCTGGCAGCACGCTGGGCGGAATAGATGCCGCCTTCGCCACTAAATAGGTACGCAATAAAGCAAGCCACTGCAAACAGCAAAGCATAGTGCCCGCCAAAAAGTTCTATACCCATTAGCGTGCAGGCGAGCGGGGTGTTGGTTGCCCCTGCAAATACTGCGATAAAGCCCAGTGCCGCAAACAGCCCAACCGGCGCGTTCATCAGTTCTGCAAGCGTGTTGCCAAGGGTGGCACCAATATAGAACAATGGCGTAACCTCCCCACCTTTAAAACCGGTACCCAAAGTAATGGCCGTATAGATAAGCTTCCATAACCAGCTGAACGCGAACGACCCGTCATGCTGGAATGCCGATACAATGGTTACCGCCCCCGGATGCTCGGCCGCTACGCCCAGGCTTAAATAATCGGGTCGGCCAAGCAGATAGGTAAGGCCGATGATGATCAACCCGCCTATAACGGGTATCAACCAGGTAGTTTTTATCCATTTAAGCGAAATAGCTTTTACCACGTGCGTAGCCTGCGCAAATGCCATGCTTGCCGCACCGAACGCAATGGCCGCTGCTACTACTTTGGCAAGTAACAACAGGCTTAGCGGCAAATGCTGCCCATAGATAACCTGACCCGTATCAACGATATCTACGTGATAAGCCGTATGCTTAATGCCCCAGGCCGCAACGGTAATATCGCCGACGAAGCCCGCGACCAGGCAAGGAAAAAGAAGCTTGTAATCCATACGGCTAACAGCTATCACCTCCAGCGCGAAGATGGCACCCGTTACGGGCGTGCCGAATACTGCGCCAAAACCCGCAGCAACACCTGCGGTGAGTATTGTTTTTTTATCCGCCTCATCCAACTTAAACCAGCCGGCAAAAAGGTTGGCCAAACTGCCACCTATCTGTACCGCCGTGCCCTCGCGCCCTGCCGAGCCGCCAAACAAGTGGGTAATTACGGTGGTGATTAATATAAGCGGAGCCATGCGCTTTGGCACGCCTGCGCCGGGCTGGTGTATCTCATCAATGATAAGGTTATTACCACGCTCTGCCGATTGCCCGTACCATTTGTACAGCAAATTGATAGCCACGCCTGCCAGCGGTAGCAGAAACAACAGCCAGGTATGCCCAAACCTGAATTGTATGGCCCAATTAAGCAGCCATAAAAACAGGGCGACCATACTGCCTATGGCAATAGCTACAGGCGTTACCATTGCCGCCCAACGGGCAATATATTTTAAGAGATTGAAAAGCGTGGAAGAGATTTTTTTGAACATAGCCTACATGCAAATAAATATAAAAATATTTGAGTAGGCGCCATCAGCTTTGCAGCGGTTCAATTAGGCGGAGCACCATCGCCTTGCCCTGCAAATATATCATTATTTCGGATGTGGGATTTGGGATTTCGGATTTATTTTAGGACGATTCCTTTGAATTCGGGTTTTGCCGGGTTACTTATTTGAACGGAACGATATTAATAGGAAATGGGAATTGCCGAAGATTCTGTAAATATCAGCTGGAAAAGTGTCGCAAAGCGGATGCGGATGAAATTGCCTGCGTGGATGCCTAAGTCCATCAGGGTACCAATGTTCGTCAAAGTTGTTTTTATATTGGCGTTGCTGGGTGGAGTGGCGTGCTATTGCGGGGCACTCATAAAAATATATCCGCAAAAACAATCAGTAGGTTATTTTGCGGGCGAGTGCTACGGCACCTGCGAAGTAAATTATATCATAACTGCTGATAGCTTAGTGGTAGACCGTTTTAACAACGTTACCCGTAAAAAGGAGCATATCGTAACCAAGGGTGATTTCAGGAAATTGAAGTTCGAAGTGCCATTGGCGATGATCCTGCACCCCAAAAACTTTGGCTGCCCCGACTGCTCAGACGGCGGCGCACTTACGCTTGGCTTTACTTACCGGGGTAATACATACAGCTATGCGCTCGACAGTGACTATGCCCCCTGGTATTTTAAAAACATGGGTGATGTAATAGGAGACAGGATAGCTAAAGTGGACAGCATCGCTCCATATAAAGATTAATTATTTCGGACGCGGGATTTGATATTTTCCGGTTTATTGCGATTCGGTCATCCCCAATCCAATTTTAAAATCCGAAATCGAACATCCGAGCGCCGAAATTGAATATCTCGTATCTAAAATCTATTTTTGCCTCTAATGAGCATCTCCCCGGAAATAGAAAAAAAATTAGCCCTGTTGCAAGAAAAGTACGAAGCCATGGGGCAGGATATGAGCAGTTACCTGGATGGCTTGCTGCACGCCGATTTTCTTACCTATTGGGATTATATCCACCTGGATACCTTGCTGAGCCTGCAAAGCCCTAAAACGCCTTTCCCGGATGAAGAGATCTTCATTATGTACCACCAAATTACCGAGTTGTATTTTAAGCTGAGCCTGCACGAGTGCAAGCAAATTGCCGCCGCACAGCCGCTTACCGCAGCTTTCTTTACCGCGCGCGTGCAGCGCATCAACCGGTACTTTGAGGCGCTCACCAATTCCTTCGAGATAATGGTTGATGGGATGGAGAAGGAGCAGTTTTTGCAATTCCGGATGTCGTTGCTGCCGGCAAGCGGTTTCCAGAGCGGGCAATACCGCATGATAGAGATTTACGCTACCGATTTCATCAATCTGGTGGCTAAGGACCAGCGCGAGCAATTGGGTAACGCATCCATCGAAGAACAATTCGAGCAGATTTACTGGAAATTCGGCGCTACGGAACTCTCTACCGGCAAAAAAACGCTTACGCTGAAGCAGTTCGAGAAGAAATACGCCAAAACATTCATCGAACTGGGCAAAAGTGTTACCGCTACCAATTTTTATCATTTATACAAACAACTCACCGCACAAGGCGATGACACCACGGCATTAGTCGAACAGCTGAGGCAGTTGGATATCAACGTAAATGTAAACTGGCCGCTATCGCACTATAAATCTGCCGTACGCTACTTAAATCGCGAACCCGAAGAGATAAAGGCTACCGGCGGTACTAACTGGCAAAAGTACTTGCCTCCGCGTTTCCAAAAAAGGGTGTTCTATCCTTCGCTATGGTCGGCAGAGGAATTGGAAAACTGGGGAAAAGGTTGGGTAGATAAAGTGGTGAGCGGGTTATAGGTCGGCGGTGTTCTAGATAAATATCAATAACGTCATGCTGAAATTTTATCAGCACCCCATCATAAAAGTCGCCACTTTGCTAAGTCGCTTTGCATCAATCTCCACCGCGTCATTGCGAGGAACGAAGCAATCTATACGTAGGACAGAGAGCTTTGCTAATCCGACCTGCTTGCCGGGAGATTGCTTCGTGCCTCGCAATGACGTTGTGGTAAGCTGTTTGTGATTAAAGCAAAAATTTGATGGCGGTGCGCGTACCGAAAAAGCGGATGTATAACGCTCCGGTTTAGCTTGCCGTCAGCATGCTATATTCCTTCATCCTATCAGCTATCAACTTCTCGAGTTCGGCAAAACCTTCGAATTTGTTCATCACGAAGAGCGATTTTTTAGACGGGAACTTGTTGATGAGGTAAATGCCTTGCTTGGATGGTTTTACCTGGCTTATGTTCTCGAACGCAATGGCCACATCGGGTTGGTTAAGGCCGTGCAGGGTAATTTTGTCATCGTCTACCAACAGTTTGGTGTCATCCACGCCAGAAAAGTACTTGCGGCGGCCGTAAAAAAAGCCGGTTACCAGTAAAATAATAATAATAGCGAATATCGATACATCTCGTATCTCGCCGCTTCGGTAAAGCAGGTTATACGCAAAAATGCCAACTATGGCAGCGTATGAGCCTAACATCGTAATGGTCCACAACTTTTTTAATTTGGTGCGGCCTTCGGTAGTCAATTCGTATTTGGACATAGAATTTAGGATTTAAGCTTACTAAGATAACTTTATATAATAGAAAAAGTAAAAAGTGCAACGAAAAATTTTTAACTTGCCATTTTTCGATTAACACGTACCGTCATGACAGACACTTTGGACTTTAAACTTACAAAAACAGCGCACTCCCGGTTACAGGAAACCGATTTTGACAATCTTCCCTTTGGGCGCACCTTCTCCGACCACATGTTTGTGGCCGATTATGCAGATGGCGAATGGAAAAACTTTGAGATTTTACCTTACGGCCCCATTGCCATGAGCCCGGCTATTTCGGCCCTGCATTATGGCCAGGCATTTTTTGAAGGGATTAAGGCTTATAAGCATGCCGATGGTACGGTCAGCATTTTTCGCCCCGAAAAAAACGCTATCCGTTTCAACAAATCGGCCGAGCGCCTTTGCATGCCAACGCTGCCCGAAGACATATTTATACAAAGCATTGCCGCCGTGGTAGATTTGGACCGCGAGTGGATACCCACGAAAGCCAACCACGCGCTTTACATCAGGCCGTTTATGTTCGCTACCGACCCATACCTGGGCGTAACACCATCGGCTACTTATAAATTTGTAGTGATACTAGGCCCCGTTGGCCCTTACTTTTCAAAGGCACTGCGCGTAAAGATAGAAACACATTACACCCGCGCTGCCGAAGGTGGTATGGGCTATGCCAAAGCAGCCGGTAACTACGGCGCATCTATGCTTCCCGGCCGCAAAGCTGCCGAAGAAGGCTTTGACCAATTGATATGGACCGATGCTAAAGAGCATGCCTATATAGAAGAAATGGGTGCCGCTAACGCGATGTTCCTGTTAGATGGTACGCTGATAACTGCCGAAGCAAAAGACACCATTTTGGATGGCGTAACCCGCGATACGGTTATTGCTTTGGCTAAAGAGTGGGGCATCCCGGTTGAGGAGCGCAAGGTTTCGGTAGCAGAAATTATCGAAGGTGCCAAAAGCGGCAAACTGACCGATGCATTCGGCGCAGGCACTGCAGCTACCATCGCCCCGGTTGGTTCATTCAGTTACAATGGCGAAGAATACTTCCTGAGCGATCCAAAAACAAGGGCGTTCTCTAACCGCGTTTTCGATACACTCGATGCCATTAAATATGGCCGTACTGCCGATACACACGGGTGGAATTATATCGTATAACTTATAGTTTAGGATAGAATAGGAGCCCTGCAAGAAATTGCGGGGCTTTTTTGTATCCCTTCCCAATGTCATTTCGAACCAAGCGATAGCGAGGGAGAAATCTTGTTAGATATGCAAAGCCGCTACGCAATTCCACTACTTTGAGTAAACAACAAGATTTCTCGTCGCCCCACCACACAGCCCCGCCCCAGCTCGCTCGAAATGACAAAGTGGTTAAGTTTTAAGGACGCTTACCCCTCCGCCTTCACCACAATATAAGGCGATAACGCCTTGCTCTCCACTGGGATAATTTTGGTAAATACCTTCCCCGCCACCCAAATGGTTTTCATCAGCAGTTTGGCCATGGCTTTCTGTTCAGATTTATTCTCCAGCCATACCGTGAATTTGCCGTGATAATAAGCCTCTACATTTTTTAGCCCTAGCGCTTCGCAGCTGCTTTTCAGCAGGGCGAGGTCCATGCTGGCGATGTTGTGCTTATCGTAGTTTTCTTTATCGAAGTTGCGCTGCAGCCAACCGTTCACACTTTTAAAATTGGGCAGGGTGATAAACAGCGTGCCGCCGGGTTTTAAAAACTTCAGGTGTTCGCCAATAATGAATTTAGTATCGTTGAAATGCTCTATCAGCCCGAAGGAAAGTACCAAATCGTATTTCTCGGCAGGTTGGTAAGTGAACAGGTCGGCTTCTATTATGCCGATGTCGCCGGGTTTTAAATCGTTTACTTCAAGCAATTGGTTCACCAAACCCGGATGGATAAAATAATCGAGCAGGGTGGTTTTTAGCCCCTTATATTTTTTAAGATAGATAGCATAATAGCCCGGGAAACCACCGAGTTCGATGCCGGTTTTAGCGCCCTTTTCGGCAATGATTTTGCCCAGTATATCGCCGAAGACGTAATTAGGCTTCAGCTTAAAGATAAGCCCGATTCTCGATTCCCAAAACGATTTCCAAAAAGCCCTGTCGGTTAAATTATTGTCCATTAAATATTTGTTGTTGGGTTTATGGCCTCCGTTTTCTTTTCCAGCAGTCTTGCCGGGTTGCCCACGGCTACACTGTTTGCGGGTATGCTTTTTACGACCACGGCACCGGCACCAATTACCACGTTATCGCCAATTTCAATATCGCCAATGATGCAAACGTTGGCACCAATATCTACGTTGTTTCCTATCTGCGGGCAGCGGCTGAGCGTGCCGTCTGCCAGTTTTTTGTGGCCAATGGTAACACCGTTGCGCAAAACGCAGCCCTCGCCAATGATGGTACCGTAGTTTACCACAAGCCCTTGTCCGTGGTAAAATACCAGGTTTTTGCCCGCTTTAAGTTTGCGCGGCAGTTCGATGCCGAGGCTCCATTCCACAAAAAAGCGGTAGAACATAAGGTAAGGGAAAAAGATGATCTTCAGCAGCATGTAGCGGTTGATAGCATTCACCAGGCGAAACATAAAGAGCACCAGCCGCGCTTTGATATTGCCCCGGTTGGCCCGCCAATCCTGGAATAAATACGCGAAAAAATTCATGCCTTGCTGCTTAATTTTGCTGTGATGCCCCATGCTGATGAAGATGGAGCGTTCAAAAGTAAAATTTTTAATTTTAGTATCATTATACTTGCCCCGATAATTGACGTTGCCGAATGAAGGTTGCCCTCATAAACACATCTGATGCCGGCGGTGGTGCCGCCGAAGCATGCATGCGCCTGATAAAGGCCCTGCAATTGCAACAGGTACAGGTAACCATGGTGGTACAGCACAAAAACCGCAACGAGCCGGCGGTATATGCTGTAGAAAAAACCAAACTGGACAGGCTCCATTCAAACTTCAATTTTTTTTACGAGCGACTGCCCTTTATCGCCTTTAAGGCTAAAGACAGGAGCGTGCGCTTCGCTTTTTCTACCGCCAACGCCGGTACAGATATCAGTAATGAACCGATTATACAGGATGCCGATATCCTGCATATCCATTGGACAAACTCCGGCTTCCTATCTATTGCCGACCTTGATAAACTCATCAAATTAAACAAACCCATCGTGTGGACGCTGCACGATATGTGGATGTTTACAGGCGGCTGCCATTATGCAGGCGATTGCATGCACTTTGAGTTGGAATGTGGTAATTGCTATTTTTTGCGAAATCCTAAACCTAACGATATATCGCATACCGGCTGGCAGCGCAAAAGCAAAATGCTGGGCGATGCTAAAAATATTTCCTTCGTAACCTGTAGTAATTGGCTTGGTCAGGTGGCAAAAACAAGCTCGCTGCTCAGGAACGCCAGCATACAAGCCATTCCAAACCCTATAGATACCGAGCTATTTGCCCCGCGGAAAATGGACGAGGCGCGTAAGAAATGGGGGATAGACCCCTCTAAAAAGATCATCCTTTTTGGTGCAGCCAACATTGCGGATAGGCGCAAGGGGCTGGCTTACCTGGTTGAAGCCCTGGACTACCTCAAAAACTATCCCGGCACGGATCAAATAGAGATGGTGATCTTCGGTAAAAACAAACGCTTCGATACTGGTACTTTACCTTTTCCGGTGCATGCTCCGGGTATCATCCGGTCGCCGGAAGATCTGGCCGAGCTTTACAGCCTGGCAGATGTTTTTGTGCTGCCATCTATAGAAGATAATCTCCCCAATACCATTATGGAGGCTATGAGTTGCGGTACGCCTGTGGTGGCATTTGATACCGGCGGCATCCCGGATATGATAGACCATCAGCAGAACGGCTACCTGGCGGCGTTTAAATCGTCGGCAGATTTGGCCGCTGGCATAAACTACGTGCTCGCTGCCGACAACCCTGCGATACTTTCAGATGCGGCTCGTCAAAAAGTGCTGCGCGATTTTAATAACCAAAAAGTTGCCGGGCAGTACATCAGTCTGTACCAATCGCTGTTGAAGGAGGTAAAGCCCTGATGCCAACGTTATCCGTAATCACTGTTGTTTACAACAACGTAGCCGATATAGGTCGCACGCTGCTATCGGTAATGAACCAAACCTATCAGGAGATAGAATACATCGTCATCGACGGTGGCTCTAAGGACGGTACGCTGGAGATCATCAATGCCTATAGAAGCCGCATAGCCAAATTCGTTACTGAGCCCGATAAGGGCATTTACGATGCCATGAACAAGGGCCTTGCCCTGGCCACGGGCGATTACGTCATCTTCATGAATTCGGGCGACGAGTTTTACGCCGGCGATACCGTTGAAAAGGTTTTTGCCACTGCCGATGGCGCAGATATTTACTACGGCGAAACCGAAATGGTAAACGCCCAGCGCGAAAGCCTTGGCCAACGCAGGCACCAGGCCCCTGCCAAATTCAACTGGCGCAGCTTTAAATACGGTATGAGCGTGAGCCACCAGGCCATCTACATCCGCAGGGAACTGGCTGAGCCTTACGACGCGGCTTACCAGTTAAGCGCCGATATCGATTGGATCATTCGCGCGGCAAAAAAGGCAAAAAAAGTTGTTAAGGTAGATGGGTATGTGGCCAAATACCTGGTTGGGGGGATGTCTAAAGCCAAACACCGCCAAAGCCTGGAAGAGCGCTTTGCCATTATGCGCAGGCATTATGGCCTGTTGCCCACCGTGTTCAACCACCTGGTTATTGCTTTTAATTTAGGCACATACTGGCTTCGGCACAAACGCACTAACGATTAAAAGCCGAGATAAAATACCATACAGCCTGTCCTAACCTGCCTCGTTTAAGTATCCTACTTATCTTTCAACATCCAAAAATATTATTTTTTTCGCTGTAAAATACAGGCGGTAGGTGCTTTTTCAATAATTTATTTAATTACTAATTAAATAATGGCATGGTGCTTGCATATACCCTATCAAACAAATAATAAAACATCACCATGGAAACTACCACAGAAAAATCAATCGAAGTACTAAACGACCTGATAGAAATCAATAACGACCGTATAGACGGTTTTAGCCGTGCTGCCAAAGATTTAGGCGAAGGCGATGCCGACCTGAAAGCAGTTTTTGACAAATTTGCAACAGATAGCCGCCAGAACGTGCAGGAACTAAGCGCAGCCGTTGGCCAGGCAGGCGGCGAATTAGAAACCGGCAATACCGTTGCAGGTACCATTCACCGTGCCTGGATTGACGTAAAAGCCACTTTTAGCGGCCACGACCGCAAAGCCATTCTGGACGAATGCGAGCGCGGCGAAGATGCCATCAAAAAAGCATACCGTGATGCGTTAAACGAAGACAACGGTTTATCGCCAGAGCAAGCTTCTTTGATTGCTACGCAACAACAAGCCATCAATTTAGGCCACGATAGCATCAAAGCTTTACGTGATGCGCAGGTATAAGCTAATATTTTTTAACCGGGTGCAATCCTGACAGTTTCGCCCAAATGCAAAAAGCCGCTTCATATCAAATGGAGCGGCTTTTGCATTTTATGACTTTTGCAGATTTAATGCGCCATCGATTTATCCCGTATGGCCTTAAATTCCGAGCCTGTTTTCCAGCCGGGGAAGGTGGTTTCGTTGCCCAGTTTAAGGCCAATCTGATACATCAAACCGGCAGTCTGCGCCATGCCAAGGGTGTTCATGCTGTCGCTATATTCATCTGATGGTTGGTGGTAATGGTTGTCATTATAATCCTTGGCTTGCGCCAGTCCGTAGGCCTCGCCTTTGTCGATAGAGGTTGCGCCGTTGTGCAAATCCAAAGCCGGCACGCCAACCTTGGCAAAATTAAAGTGATCCGACCGATAGTAGCTGCCCGAGCCGGGTTTTTCGTCGCCCTTCACACCCCAGCCATTTGGTTTGGTGAGTGCGATGACATAATCGTCCAAATCGTTCTGTCCTTTGCCGGTGATAGAGAAATCGCTTGTTTCGCCAAATGCAGATAGCGCATCGATATTTAAATCCGCAACGGTTTTGTTTAGCGGATAAACGGGGTGTGTGCCATAGTATTCAGAGCCCAGCAAGCCCTGCTCTTCGGCAGTAACCGCCAGGAAAACAATAGAGCGTTTCGGTTTATCTTTTGCCTGCGTAAACTTTTTGGCTACGGCCAATATCGCCGCAACGCCGCTGGCATTATCTATGGCGCCATTGTAAATGCTATCGCCTTTCGCATCGGGCTTGCCTTTGCCAAAGTGATCCCAATGGGCTGTGTATAGGATATACTCGCCCGGTGCAATGCTGCCTTTTAGGGTGGCAATCACGTTGTGCGAGGTGGAATACTTTAGTTTATTTTTTAGCGATATCGATACCGAACTATTCAACGGCACGGCTTTAAAATCTTTTTTACGGGCGTAGGTGCGCATATCTTCGTTAATGCCAGCGCCTGCCAGTAGCTTTTTGGCGGCATCTTCACTCAGCCATCCCTCTACCTTGCAGCGATTCATGTGCTTATCTGCCTGGGTAAGGTATAGCTTAGAGCCCGTGAAGCTGTTTTGTATTACCTGCCAGCCATAGCTTGCCGGTTCGGTTTGATGTACGATGAGTACCCCTGCCGCACCCTGGCGGGCGGCTTCTTCGTACTTGTAAGTCCAGCGGCCATAGTAGGTCATGGTGTCGCCTTTGAATAATCGTTCGGGTGCTTTAAAGCCCGGATCGTTTACCAATACCACAACGGTTTTGCCTTTTACATCCAGCCCTTTATAATCGTTCCAGTTATATTCCGGCGCAACCACGCCAAAGCCGGCGAATACCAGCGGCGAGTTTTTTAGGTCTACAGCGGGCAGTTCCTGGCGGGTAGCGGCCACAAAGTCTACGGCCATCTTGCCGTCCAGCTGTGTTTTGCCGGTAATTTGCATGGTAGGCTCGGCGGCGGGGCCAATCTCTACCATGGGTACATCCTGGTAGTAACTGCCGTTGTTACCCGGTTCCAGTCCCAGTCTTTTGAATTGGGCCGATATATAGGCAATGGTTTTATCCTCGCCCGGGGTAAAAGGCTTGCGCCCCAGCAGCGAATCATTGGCCAAAATGGCGATATGGTGTTTGATATCGGCAGCGAGCGCAGTATCAGCAGTAGTCGCGGCGGTTTGCTTTTTCTCATCGGAACTGCAGCCGGCGATTGCGGCGGCCAAGCCGGTTAGGGCAAATAATTTGAGGGTGTTTATTTTCATAGCGGGCTTGTTGAAAACCAAATATAAGAAACAGCCTCGACTATTTAACCGCAGAGAACGCAGAGCAGCCACAGAGGTACACAGAGCCCTGCATATGGCTAATTAAAGCCTTCTTATATCTCCGTGCCTCTCTGCGTGTCCTCCGCATCCTCTGCGGTTAAAAATCGCCACCACGCTATAATTTTGCTCCGCCATTTCCCTCCTTTTCTCCTTTTTTAAGATAAAATTGCGTATTTTTGCAACCTTTAAAATTCGACGCGAAACACATTGATGTACAAGGAATATAAGCAGTTAGATCTGTCGCAAACAGGTAAGGATATACTGGAGTTCTGGCAGCAGAACGGCATATTTGAAAAGAGCATAAGCAGCAGGCCGGCAAGTAAGCCGTACACTTTTTACGAAGGCCCGCCAAGCGCAAACGGGATGCCCGGCATCCACCACGTAATGGGGCGCTCTATCAAAGATATTTTTTGCCGTTACAAAACGCTGAAGGGCTACCAGGTTAAACGCAAAGGCGGATGGGATACCCATGGCCTGCCCATAGAACTTGCTGTAGAAAAATCACTTGGCATTACTAAAGACGATATTGGTAAAAAGATCTCCGTAAAAGAGTATAACGATGCCTGCCGCAAGGAGGTAATGCGCTATACCGACGTATGGAACGACCTGACCGAGAAAATGGGCTACTGGGTAGATCTGGAAAACCCTTACGTTACCTACGAAAACGAATACATCGAAAGCCTTTGGTGGATACTGCAGCAGCTGTATAACAAAGGTTGGCTGTACAAAGGTTATACAGTACAACCCTACTCACCAAAATCGGGCACGGGTTTGAGCTCGCACGAGTTGAACCAGCCGGGTACCTACAAAATGGTGAAGGATACTACCATCACCGCGCAATTCAAAGTAAAACGCGATAGCGATTCGGAGTTTTTATTTGAAGGTGTGGACACCGACGTATTCATCCTCGCCTGGACGACCACCCCTTGGACATTGCCCTCTAACTGTGCCCTGGCCGTTGGCGAAAACATCACCTATGTAAAAATAGCCACCTTTAACCCATACACCTATGCCCCGGTTGCAGTGGTATTGGCTAAAGATCTGGTTAAAAAATATTTTAAGGCTGAAGGCGAAGGCGCATCGTTCGACGAATACAAGGGCGGCGATAAGGTAATCCCTTACCGTATAGATGCTGAAATAAAAGGCAGCCAACTGGTTGGTATCCATTACGAGCAGCTGATGCCGTATGTTACGAATGAAGACCTGGAGAAAAATGCCTTTCGCGTGATCCCGGCAGATTTTGTTACGACCGAGGATGGTACCGGCATTGTGCACACCGCATCGGTTTTTGGTGCGGATGACTTTAGGGCATGTAAGGAAAACAACGTGCCATCGGTAATGGTGAAGGACGAGAACGGCAAAGATGTACCGCTTGTTGATAAGCAGGGCCGCTTTGTTGACGAGGTTACCGACTATGCCGGCCGTTACGTAAAAGAAGAATATTATAGCGATGCAGAGCGTGCCGTGGAAGGTTTTAAACCGACTGACGTACTCATCTCCATCAAGCTGAAAGAAGAAAATAAAGCTTTCAACGTACAAAAATACGAGCACAGCTACCCGCACTCGTGGCGCAGCGATGAGCCGATATTGTATTACCCGCTGGATAGCTGGTTCATTAAAACCACCGCCGTTAAGGATAAAATGGTGGAGCTGAACAAAACCATCAACTGGAAACCTGAAAGCACCGGCACAGGCCGTTTTGGCAACTGGCTGGAGAATTTGGTAGACTGGAACCTGTCCCGCTCCCGCTACTGGGGTACCCCGCTGCCGATATGGCGCGAGGAAAATGGTGGCGAGGAAAAATGCATCGGTTCGATAGCTGAACTGAATGCCGAGATTGAAAAATCTATTGCCGCAGGCTTCATGCCTGAAGGTTTTAAGCTGGAAGATATGCACCGCCCTTATGTGGATGATGTGATATTAACCTCCGCCGCAGGCAATAAAATGCTGCGCGAGCCGGATTTGATCGACGTTTGGTTTGATAGCGGCGCCATGCCCTATGCGCAATGGCATTTCCCGTTCGAGAATACAGCTGATTTTAAAGCCGCCTATCCTGCAGATTTTATTGCCGAAGGTGTTGATCAAACCCGTGGGTGGTTCTTTACCCTGCATGCCATTGCCGTAATGCTGAGCGAAGCCAGCGACGAGATAAAAGCCGTTAATGCCGAAGTTGGCAATCAAGGCATCGCCTTTAAAAATGTTATCAGTAACGGCCTGGTGCTGGATAAAAACGGCAACAAAATGAGCAAGCGCCTGGGCAATGGTATCGACCCGTTCGAAACCATTAATCAATACGGCGCCGATGCGGCCCGCTGGTACATGATCAGTAATGCCGCACCATGGGATAACCTAAAGTTTAACCTGGAAGGGCTGGACGAGGTGCGCCGTAAGTTCTTCGGTACGTTGTACAATACTTATACGTTTTTTGTACTCTACGCCAACATAGATAAGTTTAAATACGAGGAAGCCGAGATAGCCATTAACGACCGCCCGGAGATTGACCGCTGGGTAATTTCGTTACTAAACACCCTCAGTAAAGAGGTGGATGCCTACTACGCCGATTTTGAGCCAACCAAAGCTGCGCGTGCCATACAGGAATTTGTGGATGTGCACTTCAGCAACTGGTTTATCAGGCTGAGCCGTCGCCGTTTCTGGCGCTCGGATAGTACGGAGGATAAGCTATCGGCCTACCAAACGCTTTATACTTGTTTAATTACCATCAGCAAGCTGATGGCGCCTATTGCGCCGTTCTTTGCCGAGCGTTTGTATACCGACCTTAACTCGGTTACCGGTAAAGAGGAATTTGAATCGGTGCATTTGGCTTACTTCCCCGAGTATAATGCCGACCTGGTAGATAAGGCTTTGGAAGAGCGCATGGGCTTGGCGCAGGATATATCGTCATTGGTGTTATCGCTCCGTAAAAAAATAGAGATACCGGTGCGCCGCCCGCTGGGCAAAATACTGCTGCCTATTTTGGATAAAAACTTTAAGGAGCAGGTGGAGAAGGTGAAGGACCTTATCTTATCAGAAACCAACGTAAAGGCGATAGAATACATTACCGATACCGAAGGCTTTGTTAAAAAGAAGATCAAGCCAAACTTTAAAGCCCTGGGCGCTAAGGTAGGTAAGGATATGAAAGATGTTGCCGCTGCCATCAACGCATTCGGCCAAACAGAGATTGCCAAACTGGAAAGCGAAGGCTCAATACTGCTGCTTGATGGTAAATACGCAATCACTACCACCGACGTAGAAATCATCGCCGAGGATGTTCCGGGCTGGCAGGTTGCAAATTTAGGCAAACTAACAGTGGCTTTAGATGTTACGCTAACCGAAGAATTAAAACAGGAGGGGATATCCAGAGAGTTGGTAAATCGTGTACAGAATCTGCGAAAGTCGAAAGAATTTGAAGTTACCGATAAGATAATCGTCCGCGTGAGCGACCACCCTTACATCGGGGAAGCAGTGAAAAATAATTTATCCTATATTTGCGCCGAAATTTTAGCTGATAGCCTTGTGCTTGATAATGAGCTAACTGAGGGCGATAAAGTAGAGATTGATGGAAATGAAATTTTAATAGCTATTAGTAAAAGTTAACATGAGTCAAGAACCAGTAAAAACAAGATATTCTGACGCAGAATTAAAAGAATTTAAAGACCTGCTGTTAGAGAAACTGCGCAGCTCTAAAGAAGAGCTTGCGGCGTTGGCAACATCATTGAGTTCGCCAAACGCAAACGGTACAGATGATACCGCCGGCACATACAAAACATTGGAAGATGGCTCTGCAACTTTAGAAAAAGAGCAGATAAACCAGTTGGCTGCCCGTCAGAAGAAATTCATAGAGCAGTTAGAGGCCGCTTTGGTGCGCATAGAAAATAAAACGTACGGTATTTGCCGCGAAACCGGCAAGCTTATCCCTAAAGAGCGTTTGCGTGCTGTGCCGCATACCACGCTTACTATGGAAGCAAAATTGAAGCAGTAAATGAAGGCAGCTTATACAAAACCCTTCTTAACCGCTGCATTTATCGTATTGCTGGATCAGATTATTAAAATTTGGGTGAGGCAACACATGCTGCCCGGCGATGTGATCCACTTCATGGGCAACAGGGGTATGCTCCGCTACATTGAAAACAACGGTATGGCCTTTGGTATGGAGCTGGGCGGCGAGCTGGGTAAACTTACCCTTACACTTTTCCGCATTGTGGCGGTAGGTGGTATAGGTTATGGCCTGGTGCACCTTATTAAGCATAAATACCATCGTGGGTTGATTATGATGGTGGCCCTGATACTGGCCGGTGCTTTAGGCAATATCATCGATTCGGTTTTTTACGGCGTTATTTATGGTTACGCACCGTTGTTCCACGGTAAAGTGGTAGATATGTTTTACTTCCCGTTGGTATCGGGGAATTTCCCCATGTGGTTCCCCATTTGGAAAGGGGAGGAGTTTGTTTTCTTCCGGCCGATATTCAACCTGGCCGATTCGGCTATATCCATAGGCGTTATCATGATACTGCTGAACCAAAAACGTTACTTTAAACACGAGGAGCCCGAGGTAAGCAGCCCCAACAGCGAAATGGTGGAAGACTGAGGGTGTGAGGTAAAAAAAACAAAATAGAAAACAATAAAAGCGGCATCAGCCGCTTTTATTGTTTAAACGACCTCGTCATTGCGAGGAACGAAGCAATCTCTACGCAAGACAATCCACCTTGCAAGTCGCTCTGCTTGTAGGGAGATTGCTTCGTTCCTCGCAATGACGAGGTGGTGGTGGACTGCTTTAATACCTCATTGACGTGTAAGGCCTGCCCTGTCACGGAAAGTTTACACCGGCGCTTCCGTTATTTGCATGCAAATGCATACATTAGCCATAACAACACAGCCCTTTATGAAAAAAATACTCCTCATTGCCGCCATCATCGCCTTTGTTAATATCGCTAAGGCGCAAACAACACCCAACCTGTACAACCCGGCTGCCAATGCCAAGGCCGATATTGCCGCCGCAGTAAAACAGGCCGCAAAAGAGCATAAGAATGTGTTGCTGCAAATTGGCGGCAATTGGTGCAGCTGGTGCCTGCGCTTTAACAAACTGGTTACCACTACCGATTCGCTTAACAATTACCAGAATGCCAATTACGTGATAGTGCACGTAAATTACAGCAAAGAAAACATGAACGAAAAACTGCTGGCCGAACTGGGCTACCCGCAACGTTTTGGTTTTCCGGTGTTTATTATTCTGGATGAAAAAGGCAACCGCCTGCACACCCAAAATTCAGGCTACCTGGAAGAAGGTAAAGGCTACAGCAATACGAAAGTGTTGGAGTTTTTCCAAAGCTGGTCGCCCGCAGCGCTGGATCCGAAAACTTATGCGGAAAAGACGAAGTAGAGATTAGAGATTAGGAAAACTATATAAACAAGAAAAGCGGCGACAGCCGCTTTTCTTGTTTATAAGCACCACGTCATTGCAAGGAACGAAGCAATCTCCTGATTTGCAGGGCGGACTTGCAAAGAGGCTTGTCCTGCGTAGAGATTGCTTCGTTCCTCGCAATGACGAAGCTTTTTAAATCAAAAAAGAGGGTTACCGCTCATCACGATAACCCTATTTATTATTTTCAATCCCCCGTCTTCGGACTTTCTGACTAAAGACTTCCGGACTTAAAACTTATTCTACCACACTTACCCTAAGCATATTGGTTTTACCATGCTTGGTAATAGGCACTGCTGCGGTGTTGATAACCACATCGCCAACCTGTATCAGGCTTTGCGCTTTCAGGATGTCGTTAACATCGGTTATGGTTTGGTCGGTGCTTTCTAACTGGTCGTAGTAAAAAGCACGTACGCCCCAAACAAGGCTCAGCGCGTTAAGCAGCTGTTTGTTTGATGTAAAGATGTAAGTGCCTGCTTTTGGCCTGTAGCTTGAAATTTCGAACGCTGTGTAACCCGAGGTAGTCATAGATACTATACCAGTTGCTCTGGTATGCTCGGCTAAATAAACGGCGCTGCCGCAAAGGTTATCGCTCAGGAAATTGGGGTGCGCAGTATCCAGATTTTCTTTCTTCGATGCGTTGAAAGGGTAGCCTAAATCTTCTACGTTACGCACAATTTTAGCCATGGTTTCAATAACAATAACCGGGAACTCGCCAACAGAAGTTTCGCCGCTTAGCATCACTGCATCAGCACCATCCAATACAGAGTTGGCTACGTCGTTCACCTCGGCACGTGTTGGGCGCGGGGTGGTTATCATGCTTTCCAGCATTTGGGTAGCTACGATAACCGGTTTAGAAGCATCGCGACATTTACGGGCAATCATTTTTTGCAGCAAAGGCACTTCTTCCAGCGGGCACTCAACGCCCAAATCGCCGCGGGCAATCATTACGCCATCAGTAGCCGCTATTATCTCGTCGATATTCTCAATAGCTTCAGGCTTTTCAACCTTGGCAATTACGCGGGCTGCCTTGCCGCTTTCTTTGATAATGCGTTTAAGATCTATAATATCCTGGCCGGTGCGTACGAAAGACAGGCCTACCCAATCCACATCCCACTCCAGGGCGTATTTAAGGTTGGCAATATCATCCGGAGTTAAACTTGGGATAGATACCTTAGTGTTTGGCAGGTTAACGCCCTTGCGCGATGTTAAGATGCCGCCGTGTACCACCTCGCAAATAACGGTATCAATGCGGTTAGTGTCTATTACCTTCAGTTGCAGTTTACCATCATCCAACAGGATAATTTCGTTTGCCTGCACATCCTGCGGAAAAGTTTCGTAGGTAATGTATATCTGGTTGTCGTCGCCAACGCATTCGTGCGTGGTAATGTTAATACGTGTACCGTTTATAAGGTGTATGCCGCCATCTTTTACCTGGCCTATACGTATTTTGGGGCCTTGTAAATCGGCCAGGATGCCAACATTGGTTTTGTATTCAGCGTTTATCTCACGAATGAGGTCGATAAATTTTTTGTGGTCTTCGGGTTTGCCGTGCGAAAAGTTCAGTCGGCAAACGTTCAGTCCGGCGCGTATCATAGATAATAAAACATCTTTTTTGGAACACGCAGGCCCCATGGTGGCAACAATCTTGGTACGATTATAATAAAAATTCATATTCTCGGGTTTAAATCGGGCTATATTATCTTATAGTGTAGTATAGACACATCAAAATTTGCGCTAAAATAATAGATTTTCGCGTGATTTTATTTTTTTCGGTTCAATCTTTACGGCGGCTACTACTTCGGGTATCTTATTAATTGCCGAAATTAGGCTTTCAAGATCGTTTTCGTCGATATAATTTTTAATTAAAATAAAATAATCGGCTTCGCGCATTTCGGGCACAAGGTAACCCTCTGAACCCTTATTACCAATAAAAATAAAGTCAGTTTCGGTGTTTTCCCAGGTATGCTGATAAATAGAGAACAAAATCTCGCTTCCGCCGGGGCCAATATCCAGTTTAAGGTCGTCTTTGCGCACAAAATTAAAGTTTAAACTTTTGTTAATAAGGTAACAAATGCGGTAATCTTTAAGCGATGTGGTGAGCGCAATTAATATAAAATCAAAATCGATCTCAAACTTTAAATTTTTCCTGTTCAAAATCATTATTTTTACGGCGTTAAAATTACTAATCCAAACCTTTGCAATAAAATATTGTTCTGATAATTATGCGAAGTTTTTAGGTTTGATATTTAACATAATTTATTTTTCTTTGCACTGAAAATTATTAATCATTAAAAATTAAGACTATGTCTGATATCGCTTCAAGAGTAAAAGCTATTATCGTGGAAAAACTGGGTGTTGACGAAAGTGAAGTTACCCCAGAAGCAAGTTTCACCAACGATCTTGGTGCGGACTCTTTAGACACCGTGGAACTAATCATGGAGTTTGAAAAAGAATTTAACGTTGCAATACCTGACGATCAGGCCGAAACTATCGGTACTGTAGGCCAGGCTGTTGCTTACCTTGAGAAAAACGTTAAATAAGCTCCTCTTAAAACTGTTAAATGGAGTTTAAAAGAGTTGTAGTAACCGGGCTTGGAGCGCTTACTCCAATTGGTAACACCGTACCAGAGTATTGGAACGGCTTAATCAATGGGGTAAGCGGCGCTGCCTTTATCAAGAGTTTCGATGTATCGAAATTCAAGACTAAATTTGCCTGCGAAGTAAAGAATTTTGACGCGGAAGGTTTTTTGGGCCGTAAAGAAGCCCGCAAGCTCGATCCCTTTGTTCAATATGCTTTGTTCTCTACCGAAGAAGCGGTTAAAGATGCCGGATTAGATTTCGGAAAACTGGATACCAGCCGCATAGGCGTTATCTGGGGTTCGGGCATTGGTGGTTTGAAAACGTTTTTAGACGAAGTGGTGAACTTTGCCAAAGGCGATGGTACTCCCAAATTCAATCCGTTCTTTATTCCGAAGATGATTGCCGACATTGCACCTGGCCATATCTCTATCAAATATGGTTTACGCGGGCCAAACTTTACAACGGTTTCGGCATGTGCTTCATCAAATAACTCGCTTATTGATGCCTTCAATTACCTGCGCCTTGGTAAAGCCAATATGTTTATCACCGGCGGTTCTGAAGCTATTATAAACGAAGCTGGTATTGGCGGTTTCAACGCTATGCACGCACTATCAACCCGTAACGACGACCCTTCTACTGCGTCGCGCCCATTTGATTTGGATCGCGATGGTTTTGTAGCAGGCGAAGGAGCGGGTACCATTATTTTAGAAGAATTGGGGCACGCACTAAAACGCGGTGCCAAAATTTATGCTGAAATGGTTGGCGGCGGCATGAGTGCTGATGCTTACCATATGACTGCACCGCATCCCGACGGCTTAGGCGCATCATTGGTAATGAAAGCCGCGTTAGAAGATGCCGGTTTAACCCCTGCGGACGTGGATTACGTGAACGTACATGGTACCTCAACCCCTATAGGCGACCCGCAGGAAGTAAAAGCAATACAGGATGCCTTTGGCGACCGGGTTTATGATATCAACATCAGTTCAACAAAATCAATGACCGGCCACTTGCTTGGCGCGGCAGGTGCTGTTGAAGCAATAGCCTCTATTTTGGCGCTGAAGAATGGCATCATCCCGCCAACTATTAACCATTTCACTGATGATCCGGCTTTCGATCCGCGCATCAACTTTACCTTCAATACCGCGCAAAAACGCGATATTAACGTGGTACAGAGCAATGGTTTTGGGTTTGGTGGCCACAATGCATCGGTAATATTTAAAAAATACCAGCAATAACCCCGCGTTGGATGCCAATAAGCCGCTTTTACAAGCTATACTTTTCTCCTAATAGAAAATACGTTAAGGTTTTAAAGAATTTGCTCGGCTTTGTGCCGGGCAATTTATCTTTATACCGTTTGGCTTTCAGGCACAAATCGGTTGCTCAAAACATACGCAAAGGCGTAAAGAACAGTAACGAACGCCTGGAATTTTTGGGCGATGCCGTGCTGGGCAGCGTGGTAGCCGAAGTGCTTTTTAAGCTTTACCCTTACGAGGATGAGGGCTTCCTAACCGAATTGCGCTCTAAAATAGTAAGCCGCAACAACCTCAATGCCCTTGGTAAAAAGCTCGGCTTTGATAAGCTGATAGAATTCGATACCAAAATATTGAATGGCGGCAGGCAAGGCTCGTTGCTAGGCGATGCCTTCGAAGCGCTCATTGGCGCCGTTTACCTGGATAAGGGCTATGATTTTACCAGGAACTTTCTGGTGAATCACATTATCAAATCTCATATCGACATCCATAAGCTGGAGCAAACCGAAACCAACTTCAAAAGCAAGCTGATTGAGTGGTGCCAGCGCCACGGCAAGGACATCAGCTTTGATGTGATCACCAACCTCGATGGTGAAAGTGCCAAGCTGTTTACCGTACAAGCCGTTGTTGACGGTGAAGTGATGGGCTCTGGCAAGGAGTTCAGTAAAAAGAACGCAGAAAAGCTCGCAGCAGAAAAAGCATGCGCGGCGTTGGGGATCTGATTGATTTCGGATTTCGAATGTTCAATTTCGGATTGAGGCTTGGTTAAGTCGGTTAACCACTCTCCACTCACTAATCAACTACTCACTAAAACTAAGGTTTCTTTATCTTTAATTCCCCCGGTCCACCCAGTGATACTGGCGCATTTATTTGGGGCAGGGCCTGGTACTTGTCGCTGTTGCGTTTGTAGTATTGGTAGTTGGTGCTGATGTGTTTCATGAGATCGTAATCGGCCCAAATCTTTAGGTCCTCGTACGATGGCCGCCAAAAGCCCATGAATTTTTGTGCTTCTACGGTATCTTTTACGCCGGTAACCTTCATTACCAGTGGCAGGTTGTATCGGCGGTCAACCTCGGTTGCTTCCAGTTCGCGTTTGCTGAAGGCTGCGAAGCGCCTGGCACGCCCGGGTGTTTTGCCGAATAATTCGTAAATGCCGGTTAAGGGGTTGGTTAAAAAACTCAGTACAGGCGGCTTGCCATTGTAAAAGGTACCCTGGCTTTTATATGCCCCCATAATTTCTTTAAGTTCCTGCCTTTTGGTTTGGCCAACCACGCGCACCTCGCTCAGCTTAAACTCGGGCTGCATGTAAACCACCATGCCGAAGCCCTCGCACTTTTGCTGCTGTACGGTATAATCTGATTTGGTAAATTCAAGGGTATCGCCAATATTGGCTTTAATGGTGTAGTTGCCTAGCTCGTCGGTAACGGTTTCAAACCTATTCTTTAAGTTCTTAACAGATACGCCCGATAGCCTGTCGTTTGATATTTTGCGGTACGTGGTACCCTTTGCCTCCTGCGCCTGCGCACAACACCGGCAAATCAGCATAAACAATAAGGTGCAGGTAAAAAGGCGCTTCAAGGGCATAAATATTTATAATACAAACTTATCGCTTTAAAACGGTTCCAAATGTGAAAAAGTGTTAAAAGCGGGAGAGAGGTTTGAGGCTTGAGTTTAGCGGTTAGTTTCTATCGCCTGGAATTACCTGATCACCAGCTTCGATCTCTAACCTCCGTTCTCTAGCCGCTAATTAACTAAAATAACTATCTTTGCACATGATAAAATCCATGACAGGGTATGGAATTGCCAGCTTCGATTCGGGCCGCACAAAATATACCGTCGAAATTAAATCCCTGAACAGCAAATTCTTAGAACTGTCCCTGCGCTTACCCAAAGTTTTCTCGGAGAAAGAGTTCCAGCTGCGCAACGATTGCAGCAAGCAGATAGAACGCGGAAAAGTAAACTTATCCATCAATGCCGAGCAAGCCAATGCCGCCGAAGTGAAAGCTGCCGGTATAGATAAGGCCTTGCTTAAGCACTACTACAGCCAGCTAAAAGCCGTAAGCGACGAACTTAACGAGCCGGGCGGCAACCTGTTGCAACTGGCCCTGGGCTTGCCCGAGGTGGTTAAGTTTGAAGAAGAATCGATATCTGAAGACGAATGGAAACTGGTAGAGAAAACCTTCAACCAGGCTATGGCGGCGTTTCAGCAGTTCCGTAGCGATGAGGGTAACGTGTTGGAACAGGATATCAGGATGCGTATAGGCATCATCCTTAAGAATCTGGAGCTGGTAGAAATTGAAGAACCTAAACGCGTGCCGGTTATCCGCGAGCGCCTTAACCAATTCTTAAGCGAAGCCGTTGGTGCCGAAAGTATAGATAAGAACCGCTTTGAGCAGGAACTGATTTACTTTATAGACCGTTTAGACATCACCGAAGAAAAAATAAGGCTGAAGGCCCACTGCGATTACTTTTTAGAAACGCTGAAAAATGCTGATGCCAATGGTAAAAAGCTGGGCTTTATTTCGCAGGAGATAGGTCGCGAAATAAATACCCTGGGTTCCAAAGCCAACGACGCCAACATGCAAAAGCTGGTGGTAGGCATGAAAGAGGAACTCGAAAAGATAAAAGAACAATTACTAAACGTGTTGTAAGTTGTTGTAAGGTTTAAGGTTGTAAAGTTGGAATGTTATAAACCCAACAGCAACCTTTAAACCTTGCAACCTTTCAACTTTCCAACAATAATGAAAGACGGTAAACTCATCATATTTTCGGCCCCATCGGGTGCAGGCAAAACTACTATTGTGCATCATTTGCTGGGCCAGATACCCAATTTGGAGTTTTCCATTTCGGCCACCACAAGGGCACCACGCGGCGATGAGGAGGATGGGAAAGACTATTACTTCATCAGCCTGGCCGAGTTCACCCACCGTATTGCCAAAAAACAATTCGTAGAATTTGAAGAGGTTTATACCGGCACGTTTTATGGTACCTTGCGCGCAGAGATTGAGCGCATATGGGCAAAAGGCAAAACGGTTATCTTCGATATCGACGTAGAGGGCGGTTTGCACCTTAAGCGTAAGTACGATGGGCAGGCGCTGGCCATATTTGTGCAGCCCCCGTCGCTAGAGGTTTTAAAAGAGCGATTGACCGGTCGCGGCACAGATAGCCCCGAAAAACTGCTGGAACGCTTTGGAAAAGCAGAAAAAGAATTAAACTACGCCCCGCAATTTGATATTATCCTCAAAAATTACGATCTTGAAACGGCTTGCGCAGAGGCGAAGAAATTGGTGACAGATTTTATAGCCGGTTAACAGTTTGCAGCTGGCAGTTTGCAGTTTGATTTACGACGGGTAGTTATAAAGATTTAGTGTTGTACAAGAAAAGCTTTACTCTGGCCATGGAGATTTTTTCTGTAACGAAGCAATTTCCCAAAGAAGAAATATATTCATTAACGGATCAGATAAGAAGGTCTTCTCGTTCTGTCAACATCAGCACTATCGAAGCTTACCGAAAGCGCAGGTATCCAAATCATTTTGTGAGCAAGCTAACCGATGCTGATATGGAAAACAGCGAAACTCAGGGCTGGCTGGAATTTTCCTTAGCGTGCGGATATATTACTAAAGAGGTTTATGAAAAGCTATTAGCTCTATCGGGCGAAGTGGGGCGGATTTTGCAATACATGATGGATAATCCGGATAAATTCGGCGCGGGATAACTCCAATGCAAACTGCCAACTGATAATTAACTGCCAACTGCACACTGCAAACTGCAAACTGATGAAAATAGGGCTACTATTCGGTTCGTTTAATCCCATACACATAGGGCATTTAATCATTGCCAATTACATGGCCAACCACACCGCGCTGGATAAAGTGTGGCTGGTGGTATCGCCACAAAACCCGCTGAAGAAATACGGCGACCTCATTAACACCTACGACAGGCTGGAAATGGCCAAACTGGCTACCGACAACGCCACCAATATTGCCGTGAGTGATGTTGAACTGAAGCTGCCGCAGCCTTCGTACACCATTGATACCCTGGCGCATTTAAAAGAAAAACACCCCGAACACGAGTTTGCCCTCATTATGGGCTCAGATAACCTGGCCACCCTGCATAAGTGGAAAAACTACAAACTCATCCTGCGCGATTACCGCATCTTCGTATATCCACGCCCCGGCCACGAGAATGCCGAGTTTGCCTCGCACCCCTCCGTTACCATCACCATGACCCCGCAGATGGAACTATCGGCAACGTTCATCCGTAAATCCATCGCCGAAAAAAAGAACGTACAATATTTTGTGCCCGATGCTGTTTTGAATTTTATAGAGAGCAAGGGTTTGTATAAAGTATAAAGTTATGGATGCATTAGTAATTTCGAAGGAAGGGCTACACGAAGTCTTGAGTAAGTTTCCGGATACGGTAATCTTAGAGGGTTTCATCGAAAGTATCATCATTCATGCTAAAATCGAAAAAGGGGTCGCAGAACTGGAACGAGGCGAAGGCATGGATTGGGAGGATGTAAAAAAGGAAATGGACAAATGGTGAAAAACGAAGTCAACGGCGGATACTCGCTTGCATACAAATAATCCTGCGTTCACAGGTGGGCTGTAAACCCTTCTTGTTGCTCGCCTCTTATATCTTACCTCCATTCTTCCTATCTTTGCTCCTGTGAGCGAGAAAACCATCCTAAAACTACACCTGCCTACCGACCCGCTTTGGGTGAAGAACGTGGTAGAAAGCAATATAGAAGAATTGCTTACCGACCACGCCTACTGCGAGCAAAAGGCCGCCACCAATGCCATCACCATCATTGTACAAAACCCCAACCTCAGCGATGTGGTGCAGGAAATGATTGCCCTGGCCCAGGAAGAAATGGATCACTTTAAACGCGTTCATGATATAATGCTGCAACGCGGCTTTACGCTTGGTAAAGAACGTAAGGACAATTACGTAAACGAACTGCGCAAATTCATGATCGTAGGCGGTGGCCGCGAAGCACAATTGATAGACAGGCTGCTGTTATCGGCCATGATAGAGGCCCGCAGTTGCGAACGCTTCAAGGTACTCTCCGAAAATATCAATGATGCTGCCCTTTCCGAATTTTATTACGAACTGATGGTAAGCGAAGCCACGCACTATGCCATGTTTATCCGCCTCGCTAAAAAGCACGCCGTAGAAATAGATGTAGATAAACGCTGGGCCGAGTTCCTGGCCTACGAAGCCAAAGTGATACAAAACTACGGCAAAGGCGAAACCATCCACGGGTAAGCGTCTCCAATTACCTTTAATCCTTTCAATCCCTCAACGGCAAAGCCCTCCTGCGCCGACAAAAACAATTACGTGCGGAAAATCGTGTTCTTATCGACACAAAATCCTCGTTTACCGATACCCACTACCCCGCCTTCTCCCTCCCCGCTACATTTACATCAATAAATTCAAGTATTCAGCATTGCCTTGTATAAGCAATTATTAGTATCGTCATGAAAAAAGCCGCTGTTTACCTCACAATTATGGCCCTGTTTGCCAGCCTTGCCTTTATGCCCATGGGCAAAGGCGATGGCCACTGGGAACTGCTTAAAACAAAAAACAAGATAGCCGCGCGCAGCGAATGCAGTTTTGTGCGGACGGACGAGGGCTTCTTTTTAATTGGCGGCGATGGCCCCGCCATGCCGGTTGAGGACCTTGACCTGGTTACACTCACCTGGAACAAGAAAGCCATAGCGCCCGTGCCGATGCACCATTTACAGGCCGTGGCTTACGACTATAAAATATATGTTCTTGGCGCATTTATGACGGGCAATTACCCCAACCAAACGCCTATAGACCATGTGTACCGATACGATACGCAATACAATATGTGGGAAGTTGGAGGCGAAATACCTGCCAGCCGCCGCCGCGCAGGCGGAGGCACCGCCGAATATAAAGGCAAACTGTACCTGGTGGCCGGTATTACCAACGGACATACCAGCGGCACCAACGCCATGTTTGATGAGTACGACCCGATAAAAAAGACCTGGAAGCAACTGCCCGATGCCCCGCACATACGCGACCATGCACAGGCGGTAGTGGTGGGCGATAAGCTTTACGCCCTGGGCGGGCGCAATACCAGCTTACACGACAAGGATAACTTCATGTCCTTTTTTGATAAGGTGCAGTTGGCGGTAGATTGTTACGATTTTAAAAAAGGCAAATGGAGCACGCTAGCCGCCGAGCTACCTCTGGGTACAGGTGGCGGCACAGCTGTAAACCTGGATGGGAAAATATACTATATAGGCGGCGAGCGGGCAACCGCCACTACGCCCAATGGCCCGCAAAAAGATGTTTTTTATTACGACCCGGCCAAAGGCGGCCAGTGGGTAAAAACCGCCGACCTTAATCTGGCACGAAACGGCGTTGGCGGAACGGTTTACGAACATAAGATTTATATAGCCGGTGGAGCAGGCGGCGGCATGCCGGGTCCGTCGCCAGGAGCAGGGCCGGGCGGGCCACCGCAAGGGCCGCCACCACCTAAAGGCGATAAAGCGCCGCAGGGCCCTCCGCCGGGCGGGCAAGGCGGCGGCGATATAGCCGTAGAAGTATTTACGTTGAAATAACCCGCGAAATTAACGGAGCAGGGGGAGGCATTCAGGTGTTTAGGTTAGCAAGTCCTCCCCCTCCGCTCCGTTCAAAAGATGGCTTCATAAGCGTTCTGTTTTTTTCATATAGTTCAGTAGGGGCGTTTGTGTGTGCTGCACTGCGCCCCATTTTTTTGCACTAAACTAATCTGCCCGTTTTCGCCCGAAGCTGAGCTGTCTGAACCGTTGATCTTATTGATTAAATGATTTCGCTGATGGGAATTATTTTCTCGTCAAATAAATCAGGCTAATCCGTTAATCCTAAAAATAATGGTTCAGAAATATTAACGGAATCATTTAATGTCTGAACCATGATTTTCCTGATTTTAGGATTTCTTGAAGCAAAAGATCAGGCAAATCCGTTAATCCTAAAAATCATGGTTCAGACAAAAAATCCAAGCAATAATCGCCTTAATCCGGAAAATCCGCTTAATCCCGGTTCCCTTTACCGATACATTCCCGCTGTTAAACGATACTCTGCAAAATGGCTCCTTGCAAAGCCTCACCTTTAGCTTAACAAAATTTAGCAATAAGATGAACGCCCTTCACGATAAAAAACACATACTGGTACTGGATAAGGATAACCGCATACTATCGGTAGTGGATGACCTGATGCACCTGGGCAATTTTGAGGTACACATTACTTACGACCCCAACGCTGTTTATGACCGCGCCAAAGCCCTGAAACCCGACCTGGTTATTTTAGATTACCTGCTGCTGAACAACGAGTGCCAGGAAATTTGCCGCGACTTTAAAGAAGATGCCGACCTACAGGGCGTGCCCATTATTGTGGTAACCAGCTACAAAAGCAAAAAGATACTGGCCGAAGCCTATAAATGCGAAGCGCTGTTTGTAAAGCCATTGGATATAAGCCTGTTTGCCTCGCGGGTAGATTACCTGATGGCTTCCTAATACGCCAAAAAAGCAATTGAATATATATAGAAACCAATTTTTTAAATAAAAAAAGCATGATCATGAAAAGGAAACTTATCTACTACAGCTTAATGCTGCTGGGCAGCGCAGGTATGTTATCGTCTTGCACCAAAGATGCCGCTACTACTGCCGAAGCTACCACTGCGGCATCTAAAACGGCCCTGGCTACCGCCGTTGCCAACACGGGTTCCATCGCTATTGCAACCGTAAGCCTATCGGGCGCAACCGATAGCCTTTACCTGGTGGGCTGCATGGGCAAGCGCGATAAAAAAGACACCGTAGCCTTTAGCGCATTGCCTGCCGCCGTTGGTACTTACCTCACTACCAACTATGCGGGCTACACGTTTAAAAAGGCCTTCTCGGTAAAAGACAGCACCGGCGTGCTGGCCGCCTACATTGTAGCCATCCAATTCAATGGCAACGCAGTGGGCCTTAAATTTGCTACCGACGGTACCTTCGTAAAAGTGTTGGAGCAACGCATTGGCGACGACCTGAAACACGGCCGCCGTTTCCACGAGGGTGGCCCCTTTGGCGACCGTAACGGCCAACCGCGCGATACCATTGCCCTATCGGCCATCCCTGCTGCCGTAAGCACTTACTTTACCACCACTTACCCTGCCGATACCCTGCTGCATGCCTTTGTGGCGCACGATAGTACTTATGTGCTCATCAGCAAAAACAACGGCCTGTTTGCAACATCCATTACCCCCGCAGGCAGCCTGGTTGTACGTGCCCAGATTGATGCCCGCCACGGCAAAGTAGCATCGGTTACCGAAGCCGCATTACCTGCAACGGCTACCACTTACCTCACCACTACTTATGCAGGTTACGTGTTTAACAAGGCGTTTTCGCTAAGTACTAAAGCAGGCGTTTTGCAAGGTTATGATGTATTTATAACCGTGAACAATACCAAATACGTGGTAACGTTTAATGCTACAGGCACATTTGTGGCGGCAAAGGCTATCCGTTAATTAGCCTCTATTTATATATATACCCGGCCCCCGGTTTTTCTTAGGAAGAACCGGGGCCTTTTTGTTGCTGAAGATTTGACTCACCCCGACGGCACTATCGTGCGTCGACCCTCTGCTCCGCAAAGAGGGTGAGGAAAAGAAAAAAAAGAAAAAAAGCCCCCTCTTTGCGTAGCAGGGGGTTTGGGGGTGAGTCGAATAGCGACGCAGACATGGCCGCATGGCAAGTTGACTCACCCCGACGGCCTGCATGCGCAGGCGTCGACCCTCTCTAACTTCGTTAAAGAGGGTGAAGAAAGCGGAAAGAAAAATAAAAAAAATTGCCCCAATTTCTCCCCTTCTTTGCGCAGCAGGGGGCGGGGGGTGAGTCGACTCTCAATGCAAATCCTAAAAAACTGCCCACTGCCCACTGCAGACTGCCCACTGCTAACCGCCCACTGCCAACCGCCAACCGGCTCAATACTTCCTATACACATTATACAACACATCCATATCGCAACAGGTGAGTACCGGCAGGTCGTCTGTTTGTACAAAGTGGCGTTTAAATGCGCTGATGGCGGCGGGGAGGTTGCTTGTATCGTACCCGATGAGCCGCAGAGCCGTAACATAGTCGAAACCTTCGGGGGCGGGTAGCTGCTCTACATCGGCCCACATACCGAAGCCTTTTTGGGCCAGCAATGCCCAGGGGAACAGTAGCCCGGGATCGGGTTTGCGGGCGGGGGCAATATCCTGGTGACCGATGAAATTTGCCGTTGGGATGTTATACGTTTTTTTGAGCTGCGCCAACAGCAGTAGCAGGCTTTGCATCTGCGCCGGGGCGAAGGGCTCTTTGCCCGTATTATCCAGTTCGATGCCGATGGAGCAGCTGTTCATATCGCTGATGCTGCCCCATTTGCTGATGCCCGCATGCCAGGCGCGCAGGTAATCGTTCAGCATGTGCACGATCTTGCCGTTTTTACTGATCACATAATGCGCGCTCACCTGCGGCTTTACCAGCGTAAAAGTTTTGATGGTTTGCGCCAATGAATCCTGCGCGGTATAGTGAATGATGACGTAGTTTGGCTTGCGCAGGTTAAAGTTAACGGTAGCCACCCACTCGCTGGCAATAGGCCTGCCCAGGCTATCGGCCAGGGTAACGGTATCCTGCTTTTGCACCACGGCCACCAAACTATCCGTTGCACTGGTGTAACGCTTCTCGGTAACAGCGTAGGGGTTAGTAACCTTTGGCGAACAGGAGGAAAAGATGATTGCGGCGAAGAAGAGGAGGGGGAGGTAAACGTTTTTCATGGATGGTAAA
This sequence comes from Mucilaginibacter psychrotolerans, assembly GCF_004519315.1. GTDB lineage: Bacteria > Bacteroidota > Bacteroidia > Sphingobacteriales > Sphingobacteriaceae > Mucilaginibacter > Mucilaginibacter psychrotolerans. The sequence continues at coordinate 1,544 of NZ_SOZE01000023.1, read as the reverse complement.
AATAGGGAAATATGCTGAGTAACGTGTAAAGGGGGTTTTGGTTCGAGGGGGAGAAGCAAATGCATGATGATAGATTAAAACCATTTTACCGGCATCAGCAAAATGGTCTGAAAAACTGATGATGATGTTTGGTTTAAAAATGTATCAAAACAATATTCATTTTGTCATTTCGAACCAAGCGATAGCGAGGGAGAAAACTTGTTATTAACGCAAGGCTCTCCATGCAAAGTCACGACTTATATGGTCAACAAGATTCTCGTCGCGCCTTTTCACGGTCGGCCCTGGCTCGCTCGAAATGACAAAGCTTTTATAGCGTTACGTTCGGTTTGCGCCCTGTTAGGAGCGTGCTGAGAATAAACTTAAGCTTGTGGATGTCGCGTTTTTCGATGTCGTTTATTTTCGGCGCTCAAGAGCGCGTCGCCGTTCTTTTTTCTGCGAAAAAGAAAGTAACCAAAGAAACTTAGCGTAGCGACTGATGCTCCGACATCCCCCTCCAATTTTTGTCTGAACTGACTCGTCCTAATGAAGGTTGACACTTGGTCTTGTCCGTGTTTTGGTTTACACTTGGTCTTGTCCGTGTTTTGGTTTACACTTTTGGATGGTTAAACATGGGACTTTTAATAACATTACAATAATAGTTATTGTTGCTTGTTGTCGTGTTGGAATGTGGGAAACTCCTTCAGTTTTCCATATTTCAACACGTTTTTCTTTTTTGCTTCTTTTTTCTTTTCACTCAATTGCTTCTGATGTTAATAACGGCTACGGCGGAGGGGCTACTATAGCTTTTTTCTTTCTTGTATTCTTCCAGTATTTTTTCAGCGGCTCGGTGGTTGAATGAGCGGCAGCCGGCGTCAAATAACTACAACTCATGTGCGGCCTGAGATTGTTATACGCATCGATTGCCATTTTTACGCTTATCAAGGCTTCTGATCTTGATTGGAATACTTTACTTAAATCGAATTCTGTTTTGAGGATGCCGTTAACCCGTTCAGCAATCGGGTTTTCATAAGCCTCGCCGTTCTGGGTCATGCTGATGATGACTTTTTCCTTATTGAGCATCTTTATATAATCGTAACTACAATATTGCACCCCGCGGTCTGAATGATGCATCAATGGCTCATCGCTTGGAGTGTGGTTGTTTAAAGCCATCTTCAATGCATTTATCGTGCCTTCATTGGTAAGGTAAGGATGAAGGCAGTAGCCCATGATCTTTTTGGAATAAGCATCCGTAATCAGGCTCAGGTAGTTAAAGTCATAGCTGATGGTGATATAAGTAATGTCCGATACCCATAGCTGTCCTGGCCGGACTAATTCCAGATCCTTAGCCAGATCCGGGTACCTATGGAATGCATGGTTTGAATTCGTCGTACGGGGACCGCGCCTTTTTTTCACGATTAGCAGGCCATGGTTGCGCATCAAGGTATTAAGCTTGTCCCGGCCCATCTTGATGTTATTCGTCCTAAGGGGCTGATATATGCACCGGTAAAGCTTATGTAAGCCCAAGCCTGGCAACTCCCTCCGGACTATCGCTATCAATTCCAGTA
>NZ_SOZE01000022.1 GCF_004519315.1 Mucilaginibacter psychrotolerans | reverse complement strand
AAGGTCGGTGATAGAAACAGTCAATGATGAGCTCAAAAACATTTGCCAGATCGAGCATTCCAGGCATAGGTGTTTCGCCAACTTTATCGCTAATATCGTGGCTGGATTAATCGCATACTCACTTTTTCCTAAAAAACCGTCCATCTCTTATCAATCGACCTATTCTAATCAGATGGCCGCCTTTTGATTAATCGAACTCAGGTTATATACAATGAGTGTATGAAAGGCAATATGCGCAAAGCCTCCAGATATCTGGAGATTAAGGAACCCGATTAGAAATAGTGTCGATAATTATACTTTCGATATGAAGCAACGCGAATCACTTATCAATTACAGAGTCAGTTTCGCCTTAGATTATTCATTAGAATCTAAGGCGAAGACATGCTCCTAAAAACACAGCATTTACTTATTGTATTATTAAGGTTTTTATCAGATTTGATAAAAAATCGAATTGTGTTGCATATGTTTTCGGGGGGGAACTATAGAAGGACGTATCACCTTGCCTATTCCTCCTGTTTTTTCTCTTTTCGGGTGGCTCACTTTGGGCAGACTGGTGGCTCAGTATGTTGGGGATTAGTCAAATGATAAATCCGATAAAGCAATTACAAATACTCCTGTATTAGATCTTTGTATTTTGTTAAATGCATGTCAGATAGTTTGACTATTCTGTCGTCGTTGAACAAAAATACCCTGTCTACAGACATGACTACGCCAGCTCGCCTTAGACCTTGGTTTTCATCGATAACGATCCTTACACTACTCAGCCCGGCCGCCTTTATTTTTCCAATAATTGAATGCGTGGTGTCCGGCACAATTACAACCTTTTTATACTGACTATACTTGGGCGATGAAATAAGCTCCTGGGTGAACTTGATATGTTCAGCTGTACACTCGCACTCCGGCTGTAATGCAACCACCAAGACATCGCCCTTCAATTGAACGTCTTTGGCTCTCAGATAGTCTTCGAATTTTTGCTTTTTTTCATAAGGGACCTCTTTATTTCGTGTGCAGCCAATTGCCGTAATTGCACACACCAAAAACAGTAAAATGTAACTTTTTATCTTCATTTGGTATGAATTTTAAATATTTTGTAACTGAGTGTATTAAAGCCTGTTGGCGCAGGCACGTATAGGCCATCTTTAGCGACAAAGGAATTTTCAATGATATATCTTCGTCCGGTCAGTTCAACAGTGCTTATTATCCGCATGTCGGAGTCAAAAATTGTCAAAAACTCTTGCCTATCGTTCTCCGTTGCTGCCTTTTCCGGAGTATCGTTAGCTGGATTATATTGAAATCTGTAATAAAGGTTTCTATACGGGTCCTTGATAACCTTCGAATAGTCTACATTGTGCAAGAGGTTGTCCATTTTCAAATCATCGTTGAATACAGCTTTCCAGTCAAGGCCCTTGGAAACGAAGGGATACTTGTTCAATGCGCCGCCAACCGCGATTGTCGTGTCTTTTTTCATGTCGTAAACATATATATTTGGCTCAATGCTGAAGCTGTAAATTATCTTTCCCGAATCCAAGAAATTGAATTTTGGAGCGTTCGCAAAGCCATAGAATTGCGACGTAAACAATGCGGAATAATAAACAGGAACCGCTTTAGGAATCGGATCTGAGTTTAGCTTGGTTTCAAAGAGAATTGGCTGCCGGTAGTACTCTTTAGAATCCCTTGGCTTATCTACGACCATAGCGGGCATATATAGCGTGTTAGTAGGGCCGTCATAGTACATGTTATTGCCCAGGTCGTAGTCGTGAAATATTAGGTGCTCAAAAATGGGATTGTATCTCGGAAGGTTCACACCTATCTCTCTTTTGATCTTTCCAGTAGAGTCAATCATGTAAACCGACGACTTATTGTTAAATATGAAAATCGAATCACGATTTTTGTAAAAAATACTTCGTACCCCCAAGTTTACGTCGATAGATAGCACGTCCAGTTTCGTTTGCGCGAGCATTTTTTTTGAGGGTATTGAAAAGAAGTCAAGAGACTTTCTACTGTAATTGTATCCGCAGAAAATACCGTTATTGCCAATAGAGTAGGTTTTATAAAAAAATGTTCTATTTGAGTCGATTGGTATTTTAAAATATTCAGAGCTGTCAATTGATACTAGTTTTGTCCTTGAGTTCACAGCTGTTACTAGCACATAGGGTTTGGGCCGTTTTTCGCAGCCGCATATAATAATCAAAAAAACCAAAAGGTATCTTATTTTCATCTTTAATGTATGAAGTTGTTAGCGATTGCTTGAAATGGAGGCGTAGCTAATAAAGTGGTATAAAAGTATTGAAGTTACAATAGGGAGGAGCGGCTGCCGCCCCTCCCTGATTTTAATTAATGGCAGTCGCTTTGTCTTGTGCAAGGTCCATCTTTGAGGGGCGGATCACACCAAGACCCTGTATGCTGACTCCCACCTCCATCGGCGGGTTGCTTACAGACAGCTGTGTCGTATTTGGTCGATTCTTCTAAAACGGCAAATGCCGGTCTTGTGCTTACAGTAATTGCCATGGCAATGCAGCAAATCAGCAACAATACTTTTTTCTTCATGTTTTTTGATTTTTTAAATGTCGAATTACATGGTTATAATACGACGGTTGTTGTATTGGTTCTACAAATTTGGACAAATTTAGCGTGTCGAATTTAATGACAAGCTGAAGAACGGTCGCATGGGCAAGTGCCCGAGAAGTAGCATATGTCTAGGCATCCAGTGCCTGTCCTGGTCGTTCCATTCGAGTTTTGTATGGAGCAGAGGTCGGTGTCATACAGACGAGCCGGCACCGGTTCCACCACACTGGGTGTTTTTTTTTGCGACATCGTGCTTAAAGTCGTGCAAAGGCCAATTGCAAACACTGCGGAGGCAAAGATTAGTTTTTTTTCATGATTCATTTTTATTTTGATTAAAGTTAAACAATATGAATTAGACGGGCGACTAAACAGCTGTCACTTGTTTTTACTAAAAGTCTAATTATTTGACAGTTTTTGACCTGTTTTGATGCCAGTGAATCTGCCACACAAAAAGGACAGCATCATCGACAACCGATAACAAATTAACATTACGAGTCTATTAATGTAGAAATAAGCTGCATAGAGGTTCCCAATGTAATTAGGTCACCTCATAAAAATAATTCCCATAGTAAACGACTTCAAATTGCCGTTTGGCTGGCAGAAAACTATTAAAGGGACCACTATTGGGCCGAGGTTGTTGTTTTCTATATTGATACGTCACCGATTAAAGGTACTTCTCCAACACCTGTTTTATACGATATAGGTCATTTTTCAGGATTGCGAAATCTAAATCCTCTTGCCGAAGATTTATCTTGCTTTCTTCAAAGATCATCTGGATTATGACGTGAACAGACAATTCGTAATAATTACTTAACAAAAACAATTTTGAAAGAGGCAAGTCGCCGGATCCGTACTCCCAGGATAAGTAGGTCGGCCGACTTACTAAAAGGGCTTTAGCTACTGCTTTTTGAGAAATGTTCTTCGATTTCCTGAGTCGAACAAGCGTCACACTGTAACTAATTTTTATCATTAGGTGTATGTTATTTTTTGAATTTGTATGAATACGCTATTAAAAAATAGCGTCCAAGGAGTTTGTTCTCGCTTTCTATTATTTTATTATCAAATGCATACCTCAATACGCTAACGTTTTGATTTAGAAGGTCGATGGCTGAGAGTCTGAGGTTGCCAGCCTTGTTCTTTTGAATCTGAAACGATATCGAAAGGTCAACAAGATTGATATCGTTGCTAAACGCGCTATAATAATTTGCATTGTGAATGTATGTATAGCTGCCCTGAAGTGATATTTTCTTGGTGGCATAATAATCCACCCTGTTGATAAGATTGTGGGTCGTTGAGCCATTGCTGGGATACGTAGACGGTTTATAGGAGGCGAAGTTTTTAGAAAAGCTGTATGTCGGCGTGTATTCCAGGATTTCTTTCCAATTTAGGCTCACAGCTTCCCTGATTTTAAGAAAATAGGTGTTTGCAAATCCCTTGTCATTTACAATAAACAAGTCTCTGTTTATGCTGCTGTTCAAGCTGGTGGAAAGTGCTACCTGGAGATTTTTAACTCTTTTGTAGCGCTTTGAAAGTGACGTACCCATCGAAAGGTTGTAACCGTTGAATCCACTTACGTTTATTGGGATCACGCTGGTCTTGCCGTCAGTAGCCACCGATTGACTTCTGACAATCGCATTATATGGTAGCGACAGGGTTAGATTTGCACTGATGCTGATGCTTTTGCTTCGGACGTTCTTATAATAGCGGGAGCTGATATCATGGGAAATATAAGGATTCAAAGAGGGGTTGCCCGTAGACTGGTAGAGTGGCGAATACGTGAGGGTGACGGGGCGAAGTTGGTTTACAGACGGAAAGTTTGGTGCCGCATTATAACTCAGCGTCAATCCGTCGCCTCGCAACTCTACGGATGGGAGAAAATAGACGTATTGTTGGGTTAAACGTGAAGGGGCTGCATCGCTAAAACTAGTGTTTAAAGACTGTGATTGAATTGAAAAGGCGGTGATTATTGACCACGTTTCATTGATGCCATAAGTTATTCGTGGCTTAACCGTATTAGTCCATTGAATTCTGTTTAAATCGCTGGACTGCGACGGTAACAAAATATCGTAACTGTCCGACCCTTCGTTTTTATCGTATGTTTGCAAGTTGTTTTCCACGCCATTGTATTTGCTACTAAGGGATACGTCCATTACGGCTTTCTTGCTTATTGGAAAGCGATAGGTTGCATCAACACTTAGTCGCGCGTATTGATTTTTTGAGCGTGAGAATCGATCAATGGTAATAGATGAGTCGGTTTTAATAAATGACGAAAGATCGTAATAACTGAAATAATCATTCGAGGTCGAGCCTAATGAGAGAAAATGATTGATGGTCAGCGAGTGCCCTGGACTCTTAAGCGCCTTGAAATAGTATAGCGAATGCTGGAAAGTAATGTTTTTTATCGCTTCGTTGGTATTGTTGCTATTGTTGTTGAGGACAGGAGTAAAACCGGAAAACATTTTACCTTTAGTCGAGCCGTCTCTTTTGCTTTCCTCAATGGTTAATAATGGTTCATACCTTACTTCAGTCTTCGAATTTGGGCGCCACTTTAGAAGTCCGTTGATATTATGCTGCCAAAGCGACTCTACTCGGTCCTCAGCTGATTGAGTATAGAGAATTGAGTCTCTTAAGAGCTGTTGCTGAAGTGCGTTAGTTTTATAAACGTCCCTCGAATTGTTATAATAGTATGTGAGGTTGAGTTTTAGTTTGTCTCCGAAATCATTGTTTAGATTGAATCCCGCTGAGGTTACTTTCTGGATCGAATTGAACCTATCACCGCCGAGAGCGACAGAACTGGTTGACCCACCTCTTTCAAAGCCTCCAATGGAGTACAAGTCATTAAAGTTGAATGAAGACGTGTTCATGTTGTTACTCGAACCAAGCAAGCTGACCTGCAATGTATCCCTGAAAATATTAGCCAAGCCGGATAATTGGTAACGATCCTTAGTCCCAGCCCCAGCAGTTACCTTTCCAAAGACACCCTTTTTGAATATTTTTTTGATTCGCAAGTCTATAATCTTGTCCACAAGCGCCTCGCTGACCAAATGATTGGGGTCTTTCTCCCTGTCGTCGTAAACGAGTACCTTCTCTATAATATCAGCATCGAGATTTCGAGAGGGAACCTTAGGGTTTGACCCGAAAAACTCTTTGCCTTCTAACAGGATTTTTTTTACTAGCTTTCCGTTCACATATATCGTCCCATCGACATCGACTTGAATGCCAGGAAGCTTTTTCAGCAGCTCCTCGACCACTGCATTTGGTCGCGTTTTGAAATACTTCGTGTTGAACTCTACAGTGTCGTGACGTACAATTATCGGCGGACTATACCCCAAAATCTGCACCTCGTTAAGTGTATTTCCTCCTTCAAGTAGCAGGTTTCCAACGTTTACAGTCGATGCCCTATCAAACTCGAGTTGTTTTGTTAGTGTCCTATGGCCGGTAAAGGAGATTATAAGCCTCAACTGGGTTTTGATGGGAATATTTGTAAGAGAAAATGCCCCCGCTTTGTCCGCGACGGTGTAAGACAACAATGAAGAGTCGGTCGCGAGCGTCATTGTTACCGTGCTTAACTCAAGCGGACTACGATTGAGAGAATCAAGAACTCTTCCTTTTATCGTTACCCTGTTTTGCGCACTGCAAATAGTTGAAACAAGGAAGAATGATAAGGAAAAAATCATCTTCAAATTGGCAGATATTGGAAAAATTGTGATCATGGTTTAGATTAAGCTCTCAATATAGAACTATTTTTAACGACAAAGAAACTTTTTCTTTAATATTAAATAAGTACCTTGATCTATGAAATTGAACATCATTGATGATGAGGGGTTTATTGCAATCGTAAACAACGATAGCTATCAAAGTTTTGTTGACGAAGATTGGCAATTTGACCAATTAACTGCACATTTCGTAAGTCAAATGAACGCTGGGAATATAGCTATATGGCAAACTTGCAATGATGGCGGCGGGAATTGGCTGCTTTCATTTCAAGAACATCCATCCGCTACCACTGCCTTCAGGCAATTTGAGCAGAATGTTAATGTCACATCGGGAGCGTTATTTTTAACTAACTATAGTGATTTAACACTGGCGGCTCAATTTTTAGATGAGCGTATTCCCGCCCGCCATCATGCTGACCTTAAAATTGAACTAGAAAACGGATGGTATAAACTTACCGTACGGCAAATGTTTGATCCCGACGATTACGAACAGGAATTTGACGAAGAGCATATATCATTTGAGGTTATCATTATGCCTTCTGCCCAACCGTTACTGTCGCCTGTTAAGAACGTTTACTGGCGTGACCATTAGAAACGGAGCATTTTTGAAATTTTTCTGTCCCCGCAGGGGCTCCTGATAAGGTACCCTACGGAAACGTTGACAGTGCTATTTTTTCGAGAATGATCAAGCAACTTGTATCCGTAATAACAATTACGCTTTCAGCGGTTCTACTTAAACTCATTTAACAGATCGTCGCCGGTATATTGAAAATAGGCAATATTGAATTTGGCCAGCACCGCCGGAAAATCCCATTTTTTCATGCCGCACATTTCAGCCGCTTGCCCTAAAGACAATTTACCCGCCTCGTACAACTTAGCGGCAATTAACCGGACTGTTTCATCATGCTCTTTTTCAAGCGCATCAGGAACATTAAGTGTTATTGTAGTCATGGCATTTAAAGTAATATATAAAGATACTCATATTCCATAAAACTTTCAATGTTCAGCAATAATGGATTCTAAATAATGAGATTACCCGCCGCAGGGTCCTTTTTCAAAGAGACCCTGCGGGGACAAAAAAATCGGTGGAATCTCCCTGAAATCGGTGTAATCCCAACTATGCCTCTTCCTTAAAATAAACCTTATAATAATTCATGGCTTTATCGTCGTCGAAGCCTTTCTCTATCAGTTTATTATCGCCGTGGATGTAGATGTGGAAGTTCTTATCGAGCTTTAGCACGCTTTTGTAAACACGGGCCTGTTTTTTTACGGCATTGCCCGATATCTCGAAGCTATCGCCGATAGGTGTGCCGAATTCTTCCTCGCATTGGTTCTTGAAATTCTTGAAGGAGGTGATGGCCTCGGGGTTGCTGATGACTTCCTCGCTGAATTCGTCGAGGTCGAAAGTCTCCTTTTCTTTGAAGTATTTCATCGATCGGTTCAGCAGGTCAATCTTATCGGCCTTGCTCATATCAAATTCGTCATCCAGTTTTTGGGTAACGAAATTTTTGTAGATGCCTAAGGTATTACTGGTGCGGTTGAAGCTGTCGTTGCGTATTTGGAGTTGCAGGAACTCGTCTTTCCAGTACACAGCCGCGTCCTGCCCGCCGGTGGTTTTATCAACCACCACTACTTTGTAGCCGTTTTCTTTTTCGATATTGAAGATGAGCACGCCTTTATCCAGCTTGTTGATGTTGATAGCATCCTGCTCATAATCTACCGCGAAGCCGCCTTTATCGGGGTAGACCTTGAGGTAGGTCTCCTTGTTTTCAGATTTGAAGATGCCGATACAATCCAACGCGTTGCCCTCTATCTGCACCTGGTTAAAATACACCACGTATAGTTCGCCGCCTTTGATGTTAGGGTGGGTGCTTACCTTGTACAGGTGTTTGGCAATCTGTTCAGATGCTTCCTGGAATTTCTCCTTATCCTCGAAAGCCATGGTAGCGAAGTGGTGCAGTTCGTTCAGGCCCAGGTCGCCGCTGCTGTGCATCAGGTGGTAAACCTCGTTGGCCTTTTCGAAGGGCTTCAAAAAATACTGCATTAACAGGTTGGGGATGATGTCATCCTTTAATTCAAGGGGAGCATCAGAAAGAGCGTACATCTCGCCCTGAGACTGATTGCCCACATGATGTACCGAAATCGTATCCAGCGAAGCTTCGAAAAAAGTTACCATAATTGATGCGAAGGTAGAGATTTGTCATGGAGTCATTGGGTCATTGCGTCATTATTTTTGCCTCGCCTTGCACAATTATGCCTTAGGAACATTAAGACGAAATAGCGACTTTTGCTGTCTGAATCAGAATTTTCAGAATTAGTTAATTTTCAGAATTCTGCTCATTCTAAAATTCTGAAAATTCTGATTCCGACAAATTACCATGACCAACAACGAAGACACCATCGTAGCACTTGCCACCCCCAACGGGATAGGGGCCATAGGGGTTATCCGCCTTTCGGGACCGGATGCCATTACCATTGCCCAAAAAGTTTGGAAGGGCAAGGACCTCACCAAGCAGGCATCGCATACACTGCACTTCGGCCGTATTATGGATGGCGATATGGAGCTGGACGAGGTGGTAGCATCGCTGTTTGTGGCGCCCCGCTCGTACACCCGCGAGAATGTGGTCGAGGTTTCGTGTCACGGTAGCAATTATATTATCGAGTCCATCATTAAGCTGTTCATCAGAAACGGCGCACGTGCCGCAAAAGCCGGTGAGTTTACCCTAAGGGCATTCCTGAACGGACAGCTCGACCTATCCCAGGCAGAAGCCGTTGCCGATTTGATTGCCTCCAACTCCAAAGCCTCGCAGCAAATTGCCCTACAGCAATTGCGCGGCGGTTTCAGCAGCCAGCTAAAACAACTGCGCGACCAACTGGTAACATTCGCCTCGCTGATAGAGCTGGAACTGGATTTTGCCGAAGAAGACGTAGAATTCGCCAACCGCGACCAGCTGAAAAAACTTATCCACGAGATTACAAAAGTAATCGGCAGCCTGATACAATCCTTCGAGCTGGGCAACGCCATCAAGAACGGTGTAAACACGGTTATTGCCGGCAGGCCGAACGCGGGAAAATCAACCCTGCTGAATGCCCTGTTAAACGAGGAACGCGCCATTGTGAGCCATATCCCCGGCACCACGCGAGATACCATTGAGGAGGTGCTGAACATCAAAGGCATCAACTTCCGCCTGATAGACACCGCCGGTATCCGCGAAGCTACGGATGCCATTGAGCAAATAGGCGTGCAGCGCACCATGGAAAAAATAAGCCAGAGCGCCCTGCTAATTTACGTTTTCGATGCGGACCAAATAACCGCCGAAGAACTAACCGCCGACATAGAAAGTTTGCAAAAACCCGGCATTACGATGCTGTTAGTAGCCAATAAGGCAGATTTACTGGATGGTGATGAAAAACTAAAGAAATTCAAAGAAAAACACCGAAATTCCTACGATTTTCAAGGGTCGCCAACCGATGGTCTGGTCCTGATTTCAGCAAAAGAAAAACAGCAGATAGACGAGCTGAAACAACAGATATACGCCGCTGCCATCAAAGAAAACCTCAGTGGGCACGAAACCCTGGTGACCAATATCCGCCACCTGGAAGCCCTCCAAAAAACCGAAGAAGCCCTTATCAGGGTATTGGCTGGGATAGACACCGTTACATCTGATTTCCTGTCGATGGACATCAAACAGGCCCTGCACTACTTAGGCGAGATTACCGGCGCGGTTACTACGGACGATTTGCTGGAGAATATATTTAGCAAGTTTTGTATCGGAAAATAACCCCCTCAAACAACCCAAAACACTGACATATACTGACAATTAAATAACTCATTGTTAATAAGTTATGACTATTTAGCTTGTCCAAATTCTTGGATAATTAACGATGTATTTCCTATATTTGGTTCTATCTTGGTACTCAAAATAAAGAAATTACGAGTCGTCAGGAATTGGGAGAAATTAAGTAGTATGTATGCCTCTATTTCCGCTTATTTTGCCTCATTTAAGACTTTCATCAATTGCGAGTTAAAAAATGTGATTGTTTTGACATTTTTTAAGGAAATACAAGCCTATATTTGTCTGACTTAAATGTCAAACAATATAGTAGAATAAAATGGCTATAAGGGATACAGGGACCGAGCAATTAATTAAAGATACCGCGAAACGGATATTTTTTTCAGAAGGTAAATTCAATGCCACCACTCAGGACATTGCTGATGCAGCCGGTGTTGCCAGGACGGTTATCAATTATTACTTCAGATCCAAGGATACTTTATTTCAGCAGGTTCTGAAGGATGCGATGGATGATATGAAGCTGCGATTAGACGAAGTATTGCTTTCTAAATTGCCGTTCAAAAAAAAGATCGTCAAATTCATTGATGTGTTTTCGACTGAACTGAGTGAATACCCCTACAAAGAAACGTTTATGATCAGCGAAATTAATGCACATGGTTTTGTGATGCCCGAAAAAGAACCCTCAAAGGCACTTCAATTTTTTTTCAATGAAATACAGCAGGCGATAGACCGGGGCGAGATCAGGAAAATGCTGCCGGTAAATTTTATGCTCAACCTCTTCTCGCTGATTGCTTACCCTTTGCTTACGCGCCCCTTGTTTAAACAAATGCTGGAAATTACCGATATTAAATTTGAACAACTGATGCACGAACGGAAGAAAATAATCGTCGACATGCTGTTTACCTAATTTTTTTTTGCTTAAAAACTGACAAAAAAGTCAAATATAAAAGTCAATTTATTATTTACCCAATCACATTAAAACAATAAAATGAAAATACAAACGCTTCAATACCTTGCTTTTTTGAGCTTAGGAACCTTGCTTTTAACGGCCTGCGGAGGATCGCAAACCCCGGCGGGTGGCCCTGGTGGTGCTCAACCACCGGCAAGCTACCCCGTATTTACAATCGAAGCAAAAGATGCCACCTTAAATAATGATTACCCGGCCACTTTACAGGGTGAACAGAATGTAGAGATCCACCCGAAGGTTGACGGCTTTGTAGAAGCCATTTATGTGGATGAGGGCTCCGCAGTAAAAAAAGGTCAACTGCTTTTTAAACTAAATGCTCCCCAATACCAGCAGGATGTAAACAATGCCTTAGCGACCATTAACAGTGCCGAGGCGGAAGTTAACAGCGCCCAATTACAGGTGAATAAGACCAAACCCCTGGTTGACAAAGATATCATCAGCCATTACGAACTGGAAACATACCAGTTTGCATTGAATACCAAGAAAGCGACCCTTGCCCAGGCCCGTACATCCCTGGCAAATGCGAAAACAAATTTAGGTTATACTACAATTACCAGCCCGGTGAACGGAGTGATTGGTACCCTGCCTTACAAAGTGGGCAGTTTAGTAACCAGCGCTACCACAAATCCTTTAACTACGGTATCAAATATTGATAAAGTATATGCTTATTTCTCTTTAAACGAAAAGCAGTTGCTGGAGTTCTCAAGGACCGTACAAGGTAACACACTGACGGAAAAGATAGCCAATATGCCGGCAGTATCGCTCATTCTGTCCGACGGATCAAATTATGCCATGCAGGGTAAAGTGGAAACCATAGGCGGTTTGATTGATACACAAACAGGTTCGGCCAGTTTCCGTGCTGCATTCCCTAATCCAACGCGTTTATTGCGTAGCGGCAGCAGCGCCAACGTGCGCATTCCACAGGCGGTAAAGAACGGCATATTCATCCCGCAACGCTCGGCATACGAACTGCAGGGTAAGCATTTTGTATATGTTGTTGATCAGTCGAATACGGTTAAAAGTGTGGAGATACAGATAATGGATCTTGCTGCAGGCCAGTATTACGTGGTGACCAGTGGCCTTAAAACCGGCGATAAGGTAGTGTACGATGGTAACAGTTCTCTGAAAGATGCCGCCCCAATAAAGCCCGAAGTAATGGCTGCCGACAAGGTTTACCAGGACTTAAAATAAAGAAACTTTAAATCACTCAACATTAACCAACGTTATGTTACGCAAATTTATTGAACGACCGGTGCTCTCAACCGTTATATCGGTCATTATCGTTATACTGGGTATATTGGGTTTAACCTCATTACCCATCTCTCAATACCCTGAAATAGCCCCTCCCACCGTACAGGTATCTACCTCTTATCAAGGGGCCAACGCCGATGTGGTGATGAGCAGTGTGATTGTGCCACTTGAAGAACAGATTAACGGGGTAGAGAACATGACTTACATGACCTCTACTGCGAGTAATGATGGTTCAGCATCGATCACCATTTACTTTAAACTGGGAACAGACCCCGATCTGGCCGCCGTAAACGTACAGAACAGGGTATCAAAAGCAACCAGCCTTTTACCGGCGGAAGTGACCAAGTCTGGCGTAACTACCAGCAAGCGGCAAAGCAGCATGGTGATGATCTTCTCGCTTTACAGCGATAATAAATCGTTTGACCAAACCTTTCTCCAAAATTACGCCAACATTAACCTGTTGCCGCAAATTAAAAGGATAAGCGGGGTAGGCGATGCCAGTGTGTTTGGTACCCGTGATTATTCGATGCGGATTTGGCTGAAGCCGGATGTGATGGCTACTTACGGCCTGATTCCGGATGATATAAACAGCGCTCTTGCCGATCAGAACGTGGAAGCTGCGCCAGGAAAATTTGGCGAGAACAGCAACCAGTCTTTTCAGTACACTATTAAATATAAAGGCCGTTTAAAATCGGTTACTGAGTTTAATAATATTATTGTCCGCTCAACTGCCAGCGGTCAGATTTTACGTTTAAAAGATGTTGCACGCGTAGAACTCGGTTCACAAACCTACACTGGCGATACCAAAACTAATGGTGAGGCCTCTATAGGGATAGCTATTAATCAAACGGCCGGCTCCAATGCGCACGAATTAATCAAACAGTTAGAAAGCACGATTGAAACCGCTTCAAAGTCTTTTCCTCCGGGTGTTAAATACGCCTCCCTGCTAAATGCTAACGACTTTTTAGATGCGTCCATTGAAAAGGTGATTAGTACCCTCATCGAAGCTTTTATCCTGGTGTTTATAGTGGTATTTGTTTTTTTACAGGATTTTCGCTCTACGCTTATTCCGGCCATTGCGGTACCTGTAGCTATTGTGGGTACTTTCTTCTTTTTAAACCTTTTTGGCTTTACCATTAACCTGCTTACCTTGTTTGCACTGGTGTTGGCTATTGGTATAGTGGTAGATGATGCCATTGTGGTAGTAGAGGCGGTGCATGCCAAATTAGACGCAGGCGCCAAATCTGCTAAGGGTGCTACCATCGAGGCCATGAACGATATCAGCGGGGCTATTATTTCTATTACCTTGGTAATGGCGGCTGTGTTTGTCCCGGTATCCTTTATCAGCGGTTCGTCAGGTGTGTTTTATAAACAATTTGGTTTAACACTGGCTATTGCCATTATTATATCTGCGGTAAATGCTTTAACGCTTAGCCCGGCGTTGTGCGCATTGCTGTTAAAACCACATCAGGAAGGCGAACATCACAAAACCACTTACAAGCAACGGTTTTACGATGCGTTTAACACCGCGTTTGAAACAGTTACCGCAAAATACAAAAGATCGGTGACCTTTTTGATCGGTAAAAAATGGCTGGCTGGTTTAGGTATAGCTGTTTTTGCGGCAATATTTTACATCCTGCTAAAAACTACGGCAACTGGCTTCGTACCTGATGAAGATCAGGGAACGTTGTTCGGTAATATCAGCTTGCCGGCGGGTTCATCATTAGAGCGTACTGCTGTAATTGCCGAACAGGTAGATGATATGATACAAAAATTGCCCGAAGTGGCATCTACTTTACGCATAACCGGGCAAAATTTTATAGCCGGTGCTGGCGGCTCCTATGCCATGATCGTTGTGAAGCTAAAACCCTGGGATCAGCGTAAGGGAAAAGGGCAGGATATAAAAAGCCTTACCGGAAAACTTTTCGGGATGACCGGCGGGATTAAAAACGCCCAGATCATTTTCTTCGCACCGCCAACATTACAGGGTTTTGGTAACAGCAGCGGTTTTGAGTTTCAGCTTCAGGATAAAACCGGCGGGGCTATCAATAAGTTTAGCGAGGTAAGCGCGAAATTTTTGGCAGCGTTAAATAAACGGGCCGAGGTTCAGTACGCAACAACTTCTTTCAATACCAACTTTCCGCAATACCAGGTGGATGTAAATGTGGCTAAAACAAAGGCTGCGGGCTTAACCGTTAGCGCAGTACTGGGTACCCTTCAAGGTTATTACGGCGGGTTATATGCTTCAAACTTTAACGAGTTTGGCAAGCAATACCGGGTAATGATACAGGCCGACAATAGTTACCGGGGCACACCAGAAGGCCTTAATAAAATTTATGTACGCAATGGAAATAACGTCATGTCGCCGGTAAGCGAATTTGTTTCGCTTAAACGTGTTTACGGCCCCGAAGCGATTAACCGCTTTAACCTGTTTACATCCATTGCCGTACAGGGTTCTCCAAAGCCCGGCTACAGCTCGGGCGATGCCATTAAAGCTATTGGTGAGGTAGCTGCGCAAACTTTGCCTGCAGGTTACAGCTACGAATATTCTGGCCTTACCCGCGAGGAGTTATCAAGCGGCAGCCAAACGGTATTTATTTTTATGCTGTGTTTAATATTTGTTTACTTTTTATTGAGTGCACAGTACGAAAGTTATATCCTGCCTTTCGCGGTATTACTTTCATTACCCATCGGGCTTGCGGGAGCATTCATCTTCGCCAAAATATTTGGTATAGAAAACAACATTTATCTCCAGATCACCCTAATTATGCTCATCGGTTTGCTGGCAAAAAACGCCATCCTGATTGTGGAGTTTGCCTTAGCAAGGCGCAGGCATGGTCTGAGTATGGTTGATGCCGCTATTGAAGGTGCTGTTGCCCGTTTAAGGCCTATTTTAATGACCTCCTTCGCCTTCATTCTTGGCTTGGTGCCGCTTATGCTGGCATCAGGTGCTGGTGCCGAAGGTAACCGTTCCATCGGTACAGGTGCAGTAGGTGGGATGTTAATTGGTACCCTGTTCGGGGTGTTTGTGATTCCGGTATTGTTTATTATTTTTCAATCGCTTCAGGAAAAGATAAGCGGGCAACCTACAGCTACTACGGCAGAAGTTAACAACCAACCAGCCATCTAACCATTCAAATCATGAAAACAAGAAATAAAGCATATATCACCTTAGGATTAGCCGGTATATTAGCTCTGGCATCCTGTAAAGTAAACCAGGTTTATCAACGCCCCGGCGAGTTAAAAACAGTTAACCTGTATCGCGATAGCTTAATAACGGATACGACCTCAATGGCAAGCCTGCCATGGCGCTCATTATTTGCCGATACTATACTTCAAAATTTAATACAGGAAGGGATCAATAATAATCTCGACCTTAAAACGGCTGTGCTTAAAATTGCGGAAGCACAGGCAACCTTGAGTGCCAGTAAAGCGGCTTATCTGCCCTCTCTGGATGCCGGCGTGCAGGTTACCAAGGCCAAAACGTCGCAGGCCGCGTTGAATTTTCCGGCGGGTACAGGTATTAATTTAAATACTATCACTTACCAGGCTTCGTTAAGTGCTAGTTGGGAAGTTAATATATGGGGACAGTTGAGTAGCTTAAAGCGGCAAGCGCTGGCCAATTTTTTAAAAAGCGATGCTTCAAAACGCGCGGTGCAAACACAATTGATCGCTGATATTGCCAATAATTATTACAATCTCTTATCGTATGATCAGCAATTGCGTATTACCGAAGAAACCGTAAAGAACAGGATAAAAGACGTTGAAACAATGAAAGCACTTAAAGAAGGTGCTATTGTGAATGGCGCGGCAGTAGTGCAAAGCGAAGCCAACCGTTATGCCGCAGAGGTATCCATTCCTGATCTGAAACAAAGTATCCGCCAGGCAGAGAATGCCTTGTGTGTACTTTTGGCCCGGGCTCCGGGCCCTATTAAAAGAGGCACCCTAAACGAACAGGTGCCAATTAAACAGCTAAATGCCGGTTTATCTGCACAGCTACTTAGTAACAGGCCCGATGTGCAGGCATCGGAGTATGCTTTCCGCTCGGCGTTTGAGAATACCAACGTGGCGCATTCTTACTTTTATCCAACACTTACCATTACCGCCAGCGGTGGCTTATCCAGTTTGAAGTTGAAAGATTTTTTCAGCAACTCTATTTTTTACAACCTGGTTGGTGGTTTAACGCAACCTATTTTCAACAAAGGTCAAAATAAAGCCCGTTACCATATTGCGCAGGCGCAACAGCAGGAAACTTTTAATACATTTCAACAAACACTACTAACAGCAGGTGAGGAGGTTTCAAATGCATTGTACTCGTATGAAAATGCTATCAGCAAGCAACAAATACGTAATAAGCAAATTGTCGCTTTGACCAAATCTGTCGACTACACCAATGAGTTGTTACGCTACAGTTCGGCAACTAATTATACCGATGTATTAACATCAGAGCAAAGCCTTTTGGCGGCGCAGTTAAGCGGCGTTAATGATCGTTTGCAGGAACTGCAAGCCATTGTTAATTTATACAGGGCATTAGGGGGAGGCTGGCAATAATAGCACACTGGAGATGGCTTGCAAGTAGCATTTAATCATCCCCGATGGAAAATAAAAAGCGAATTACAAACCGGATAAGGTTACTAACCTCAAAGTTTGTAATTCGCTCTGTTTGCAATATTACGCTCTTAGGCTATTGCCGTAGCGTTAAGGTCCAGTTCAAAGCGTAACAGGGTTTCCTGTACATAACCGGTGGCTTGTGCGGGCAACTCGTTGAAAAGCTGCTTATAGTAATTAATACCCTCTTGCAGTTGATCTTTAAATTTGGTCAGTTGCTTCCGTTTTTTATCGGTAAGATCCTTTACGTGGTTTTGGATGTCGGTTTGCAGATAGTTTATATACAAGTCAAGTTCCTTGAGGAAGATATGCGGGCGATTAGGACTGTTCAGGATATCTATTTTGCCGTAGATATGCTTCACCATTTCATCCAGCGAGAATACTTTTTTGAAATAGGCCAGGTTGGGGCCGGGGCAAATGGCTACCGCCTTATTCTCGCGTGGCTTGAGCATACCGTACTTAAGGTAGGCCGATGAGCATAGTCCTTCGCACAGGCATATTTTTTCGGTTATCGTAGCCAGTTGAGCATCATGTTCTTCTTTCGGCAGTGTCATCGCATCCAACTGCTGTATTTTTTGGTTTTGATACTCGCGCGATGCCGTGCAGATGGGTTGCTCGGTAAACTCGGTATTGCTGCAAAGGAATTTTTTGGTACAGGGGCTGCCGGGGCGGTTGCGTTCTAAGCGCTCAAGCCTTTGTTTTTCGCTGCTGCTGCCCTTAAAATTATTGAACAAGATGCCCAATGGCGATGCGCCGCTGAGGTAATAATCCTCCTCGCCGGCATCGGTAAGGTGCGCAAGGGTTTCGTCGTCGACGTTTGTTGCCTCTGGTACCAGTAAAAAGGGGCTTCCCCAGCCGGTGGCATCCAACTCATAGTATTCCATCAGGAAGGAGTTTTCTGCCGCAGTACCAATGCCGCCTTGCACGCTGAAACGTTGCTGGGGTATTTGGGAGGTTACGATGCCTTTTTGGGCCAGCGCGCTCTTGTATAATTCGGATAAGCTCGTAAGCATCTCTGCTTTACGTTCTTTAAACTCCTGCAATATGGGGCCTAGTAAAAAACCCTCGGTAGCAAAGGCGTGCCCGCCGCAGTTGAGGCCCGATTCTACCCGGAACTCTGACACCCAAAGCCCTTTTTTGGCCAGGAACTTGGCCTGTATAAAAGCCGAGCGGAAATCGCTCACCTTTAATGTTATCTTCTTCTTTAACTTGCCTGCTTCATCGGGGAAAAACGCTCCGAATGCCTCCAGGTAGCTGTACAATTTCGGGTTCATCCCAGCCGAGAGGATGACCGACGATGACAGGTTGCTTTCGGCAAAGCCACGAAGGGCTGCCAGCGCATCAGTATTCTCGTCGCCGGTGTATTGGCCATCTGCGTCAAAATTCATCTTATCTACCTTGGCCATAATATTTACGTCGATGGAGCCCATCGTCATTTTTTGGCGCAGGATGTTGCCGAATATCTGCTTCCGCTCATGGTCGGGATAGTCTACCATCAGGTCGTAGCCTTGCTTCAGTTGCGAGGCATCAGGCAGCAGGTCAAAGTATCGGTATAAATCCGTACCGCTCTCAAATGATTGCGTTTTTAGCTCCTCAAACTGCGCTTTCACCAGTTTATTCACTAGGTTAAGGTATGCTGTAATACGCCTTGCACGACTATCATCATCGCTTTTTTTGATAAGCGTATAGGGTTCGCCTGCTTTGTGACAATGGTATTCCCGCATGCGTTCTATCAGGTCATCGTCTACTATCGACATTACCGACGATACCCCATAGCGGGCAACTTTTAGTGGCGTATCTATAGAGTAACCAAGCCCTAATACGGGTATATGAAATGTATGGCTCATGCTGCGTATAATTTTCATCAAAGCTAGGCTTACCCCTCGGTGCGAAAATTGACGGAGGTCACATTTTTTGGCGCGGCGCATCATTATTTAAGCAGTCAAAAGCAGGGATTTTTGAGCAAACATTTGAATAATGACCGAGAGCACAATTGCGCAGCTCACCACCTGTTATCATTGCGGGGAAGACTGTGTATCCACAACGTACAAATTCGAAGAAAAAACCTTTTGCTGCCAGGGTTGCGAAAGCGTGTACCGCATACTTTCTGAAAATAAGTTATGCAGTTACTATAACTATAACGACCATCCCGGGGCTACCCGCCAACGTATAGATAAGCGTTTCGATTACCTGGACGAGCCTTCTATTATTAAGGAGCTGATAGATTACACCGATAACGAGATAACAACGGTTACGCTTTATATACCGCATATCCATTGCAGTTCGTGCATATGGTTGCTGGAGAAGTTGAACAAGTTTAATCCTGCTGTTCATCACTGCCGTATCGACTTCCTGAAGAAGCAACTCAATATCAAATTCGATAATCAGAAACTGAGCCTGAAGGGGCTGGTAGAGTTGCTGTACGATATTGGTTACGAGCCGGTAATAAGCCTCCAGGATGTTATTAAAAAGCAAAACGGAGCAGATAAAGATAATCTGGTGGCCAAAATTGCCGTGGCGGGTTTCTGTTTTGGCAACGTAATGCTGCTTAGTTTCCCCGAATATTTCGGTCTATCGGCCTACGAGCAGTCTTTCAGGCACTTTTTCGGCTGGCTTAATATAGCGTTTTGCCTGCCGGTTGTTTTTTATAGCGGTACGGGCTACTTTACATCAGCCTGGCAAAATATCCGTAACAAAGTAATGCATATCGATTTTCCGCTGGCCCTGGGTATTGCGGTACTGTTTGGGCGCACGGTAATAGAGATACTAACAAAAAGCGGCGCAGGTTTTGCCGATACGCTTTGCGGACTGGTTTTCTTTTTGCTGGTGGGCAAATTTGTGCAGCGCAAAACCTATAACCATATTTCCTTCGAGCGCGACTACCGCTCATTTTTCCCGGTTGCAGTGCAGGTGATAGAAGGCGATGCAGAAAAGTCTGTCCCACTGGCCAATTTAAAAGTAGGCCAGCGCATCGTCATCCGCCATAGCGAAATTATTCCTGCCGATGCGATATTGCTGAAAGGCGAAGCTTTGATTGATTTTAGTTTCGTAACGGGCGAATCGGTACCGGTAAATAAAACGCTCGGCGAAATTATCTACGCAGGCGGCAGGCAAACCAGCGAAGCTATAGAGATGGAGGTGGTGAAGCCCGTATCACAAAGTTATTTAACCCAGCTTTGGAACAACGAGGCTTTTACCAGCCAGCAGGATAACCGGATGCAAACCTTCAACGAGAAGGTAAGCAAATATTTCACGGTAGTGCTGCTGGTAATTGCATTTGGCTGCCTGGCGTTTTGGCTGCCAACCGATGCCCGGAGAGGGCTGGCGGCTTTTACCGCAGTGCTAATTGTGGCTTGCCCATGCGCATTGGCCTTAAGTACGCCCTTCACCATGTCGGCCGCGCTCAGCATTTTCGACCGCAACCTTTTTTACCTGAAGAATACGGCAGTAGTAGAGCAGCTTGCCCGCATAGATACCATCGTATTCGATAAAACAGGTACCATTACTACCAGCGGCGGCAATAACATTACGCTGAATGCAGTATTGCGGGGGCATGAGAAACAGCTTATTTACAGTACCTGTGCCAACTCCAACCACCCGCTATCGCGTATGATATGCCGTTACCTGGGTAGCATGGCCAAGCTGCCCGTAAAGGAATATACCGAAATGCCGGGCAAAGGCATAAGCGCCGTTATCGGCACAGATAACATACGGCTGGGCAGCGGTAAGTTTGTCTTTGGGCATACCGAAGAAGATGCACTTTCTACGCGAGTGCATATCATGATCAATGAGGAGTATCTGGGCTATTTTACGTTCACCCAAAGCTACCGCCAGGGATTGGATAAAGTTGGCCACCTATCCCCACCATATCGCTTGTTCCTGGTATCAGGCGATCAGAACCACGAGAAAAAAGAATTGCTCAACGTATTCGAGGCCGGTCAGATGCATTTCGACCAGTCGCCGCAGCAAAAACTGGGCTTTATACAATTGCTGCAACAACACAGGGGCAAAGTAATGATGGTAGGGGATGGACTTAACGATGCCGGCGCACTTAAACAAAGCGACCTGGGTATAGCCGTAACCGATAACGTAAATAACTTTTCGCCAGGCTGCGATGCCATCTTGGATGGCAAATCCTTCGGCAAGCTGCCGGCCTTTCTGCAATTTTCAAAAAGCACGGTCAGGATAATCCATTGCTCATTCTTCATCTCGCTTACTTACAATCTTATCGGGCTAAGCTATGCGGTAACGGGCAGCCTGTCGCCATTGATAGCGGCCATCCTGATGCCTGTAAGCACCGTAACCATTATATCATTCACCACAATAGCCACGCACATGGCCGCCCGCAGGAGGGGCTTACAATGAACATCATCTACTTTTTAATAGGCTGCAGCGTATTGCTGGCCACGCTGTTTTTATCGGCCTTTTTTTGGGCGCAGCGCAGCGGCCAAAACGACGACCTATACACCCCATCGGTACGCATACTGCTGGATGACGAGGAAGAGCCTTTACAAAAATGATATTGGCATGCTTGTGTCGTTATTTGACTCACCCAGTCGGCCCGCCATTCGCGGGCGTCGGCCCTCTCTGCTACGCAAAGAGGGCAAGAAAATAATATACCGTAGCTCTCCCTCTTTCCGCGTAGCGAAGAGAGGGTCGGGCAGCGATAGCGAACCCGGGGTGAGTCAAATAGCCACACGACAAGCAACGAGCCACCGATAAGTGACCGCCATCACCTTTTAAGCCAACTGAGGTCATTCTGTCGCCGGGTTGGCGATTATAATTTTACCACCGAAATAAAAATCACAATATATGGAGCCGGAGAAATTTTATTATGATAACAAGATCGTGCGCAACTTTGGTATTGCAACCATTGTTTGGGGCATCATCGGGATGACGGTAGGGCTTATTGCAGCCATACAACTGTTTCATCCCGCTGCCAATATGGGCAATCAATACACTACTTTCGGGCGCATCAGGCCACTGCATACCAATGCGGTAATCTTTGCGTTTGTGGGCAATGCTATATTCATGGGCGTTTATTATTCGCTGCAAAGGCTGCTTAAGGCCAGGATGTTCAGCACCGCGCTCAGCCAGATACACTTCTGGGGCTGGCAACTAATCATCGTATCGGCAGTAATTACTTTGCCGCTTGGCCTAACCACATCACACGAATATGCCGAACTGGAATGGCCCATCGATATAGCCATTACGTTGATATGGGTTGTGTTCGGTGTTAATATGTTCGGTACCATTTTCAAACGCCGCGAGCGGCATTTATATGTAGCCATTTGGTTTTACATTGCCACTTTTGTTACCATAGCGGTGCTGCATATCGTAAACTCTTTCGAGCTGCCGGTATCGCCATTCAAAAGCTATATGGTTTATGCCGGTGTGCAGGATGCATTGGTGCAATGGTGGTACGGCCACAACGCTGTGGCATTTTTCCTTACCACGCCATACCTGGGCATGATGTATTACTTCCTGCCTAAAATGGCCAACCGCCCAATTTATTCTTATAAGCTTAGTATCCTGCACTTTTGGGCACTGATATTTATATACATATGGGCAGGTCCGCACCACTTGTTATACACCACATTACCTGGCTGGGCGCAATCATTAGGTGTGGCCTTTTCTATCATGCTGATAGCGCCAAGTTGGGGAGGTATGATCAACGGCTTGCTTACGCTACGCGGGGCCTGGGATAAGGTACGCGAAGATGTAGTGCTTAAGTTTATGGTAGTAGGCCTTACTGCTTACGGTATGGCCACTTTCGAAGGGCCTATGTTATCGCTTAAACAAGTAAATAGCATAGCTCACTTTTCCGATTGGATAGTAGCGCACGTACACGTGGGTGCTTTGGGCTGGAATGGCTTCCTCACTTTTGCCATTTTGTATTGGCTAATGCCGAGAATGTACAAAACCGAGCTTTACTCCAAAAAACTGGCCTCTTTCCACTTTTGGATAGGCACGCTGGGTATATTGTTTTATGCCATACCCATGTATTGGGCAGGTTTTACCCAGGGCTTAATGCTGAAGGAGTTTACACCCGAAGGCATATTGAAATACCCTAACTTTTTACAGACTACCCTATTAATCATCCCGATGCATATCATGCGTTCGGTAGGTGGGGCCATGTATTTACTGGGTGTTATTGTAATGGCCTATAACCTTTTCAAAACCATGCGGCAGGGCAAACTGGTAGCCAACGAGCCTGCACAGGCTATGGCGCTGGAGCCAGTACACACTATCGAGCGCGAAAAAGCCTGGCACCGCCGGTTGGAACGTAAACCCATACAATTGATGGTGGCTGCCTTAGTGGTTATCCTCATCGGTACGGTTATCGAGCTGATGCCTACGCTTACCATATCATCTAACGTGCCTACTATTGCCAGCGTAAAACCATATACCCCGCTGGAACTGCAGGGCCGCGATATATATATTAGAGAAGGCTGCTCTAACTGTCACTCACAAACTGTAAGACCTTTCCGTTCAGAAACGGAGCGTTACGGTGAGTACAGCAAGGCAGGCGAGTTCGTGTACGATCATCCGTTCTTGTGGGGATCTAAGCGTACAGGCCCCGATTTGGCCCGTGAAGGTCAGAAATACGGCAATGCCTGGCATTATAACCACATGATGGATCCCCGCGTGATGTCACAAGGCAGTATTATGCCAAATTACGATTGGTTAATAAGCCAGAAGCTTGACACCGCTTCTACACCAGCCAAAATACGCGCCATGCAAACCCTGGGCGTGCCATATCCTGCGGGCTACGACAAAATAGCCAACAGAGAACTTGACAAACAGGCAAAAGATATTGCCGATAACCTGGCCAAGGATAAGATAAAAGTGCAGAGCAATAAAGAGATAATAGCCGTGATAGCTTATCTGCAACGCCTGGGAGTAGATATTAAAGCAACCAAAACCACCAATAAATAACCATATCATGTTTAAGCAATTTACAGAAAACATACAAGGGAATCAGGTGTACCTGCTTTTCTCACTGGGGATATTTTTAGTGTTTTTTATTATTGTAACCGTGCTGCTGCTCAGGCTCAAAAAAAGCCATGTAGATCATATGAGCGCCATCCCCCTGAATGATAACGAAGGCGAAGTACTTAACACCCAATTGCCATGAAATACTTACGTTTAATATTGCTTGCTGTTTTTGTAATGTTTTTGCAACCCGCAAGCGCCCAAAATGATAGCCTTGTATCTCCTGAGATGCAAAATTATATTGGCTACGGTGCCATCATCGCCATGATGCTGCTGTTCCTGTTAGCGCTTTTGATGATACTGCGCACTTTTAAAGTGCTTACCAAAGTTATTTTGAAAAGCCAGGGTTATACCAACCAGCAAATTGCTGCCGAACTAAAGCCTGCAAAGGCCGAGGCCAAACCCAAGGCGCAGGTTTGGAACAAGTTATTATCCTTAAGGCCACTATCCGAAGAAAAGGATATGATTATGGAACACGAGTATGATGGCATACAGGAGCTTGACAACCCCACGCCGGCCTGGTTTATGGTGCTTTTTTATAGTACCATAGCATTTGCAGTGTGCTATCTGCTCATATACCATGTTTTTGGGCTGGCACCTTTGCAGTATGATGAGTATAAAAACGAGGTTGCACAGGCTGATGCGGCGCAAAAGGTGTACCTGAGTAAAGCTGCAAACCGTGTAGACGAGAATACGGTAAAATTTGTTAGCGATCCGGAAGTGATCGCATCGGGGCAGGCTGTGTTTAAACAAAACTGCGCAGCTTGTCATGGCGAACACGGTCAGGGTGTAGTTGGCCCCAACCTTACCGATGAGTATTGGTTACATGGGCACAAGATTGGCGACATATTCAAAACCGTGAAATATGGTGTGTTGAGCAAAGGCATGCCTACCTGGGAAAAGCAGCTATCGCCCAAGCAGATATCCGATGTGGCTAACTATATATTGTCATTGAAAGATACACATCCGGCGGCTGCAAAAGAACCGCAAGGAACCAAAGAAGAAGATAATAAAATAGCAGCAAACTAAAATGGACGCATCGATAACGATTGGGAGCGAAGGTAAGAGGAGGTGGCTATATCCATCGTTGCGTAAAGGCAGGTTTTACAAGTGGCGGAGCATCATTAGCTATGTGTACCTGGTGTTCTTTTTTGCGGGGCCGTTCCTGCGGATAAACGGGCAGCCGCTATTGCTGCTGAATGTGTTGGAACGGCACTTTGTGATAGCGGGACAGGTTTTTTGGCCGCAGGATATCTTTCTGTTTGTGCTGGCCACGCTCGTGTTCATTGTTTGCGTGGCCCTGTTTACGCTGGCTTTCGGCCGGGTGTTTTGCGGCTGGATATGCCCCCAAACCATATTTATGGAGATGGTTTTCCGTAAGATAGAGATATGGATAGAGGGCGATGCCAACAAACGCAAACAACTGGATGCCGCGCCCTGGGACAGGGAAAAGATACTGAAGAAAGGCAGCAAGCACCTGTTGTTCATCCTCGTGTCGTTTTTAATAGCCAACACTTTCCTGGCATACGTCATCGGCAGCGAGGCACTGGTAAAAATAGTTACCGAGTCGGTTAGCCTGCATTGGGTTGGCTTCCTTAGTATTTGGGTGTTTACTGCCGTTTTTTACTTTGTTTACAGTCAGGTGCGCGAGCTGGTATGTACCGTAATATGCCCCTATGGCCGTTTGCAGGGCGTGCTTTTAGATAACGATACCATTGTTGTGGCCTATAACAAGACAAGGGGAGAGCCTCGAGGTAAACTTGATAGAAATGCCGGGCCATCGGCACCTCCGCTGGGCGATTGTGTAGATTGTAACCTCTGCGTAGCGGTTTGCCCTACGGGTATTGATATCCGTAACGGCACACAGCTGGAGTGCGTTAATTGCACCGCATGTATAGATGCCTGCGATTATGTGATGGATAAGATACACAAGCCGCGCAACCTCATTGGCTACTATTCTGAAAACATGATCGCCAATAATCAAAAGCCTGTTTTTACGCTCAGGATGATGGGCTATAGCGCGGTAATTGCGGTGATGATGTCGGTACTTTGTTACTTTATCTTCAGCAGGACAGATTTGGATATGACCGTGATGCGCAGTGCCGGTATGCTGTACCAGGAACAACCCGGAGGCTACATCAGCAATATTTACAATGCCGAAATTATCAATAAATTCAACGTGCCAACCACCATCACTATTAAAGCAGAAGACCCGGCTATCAAAATAAAATATATCCAGGCACCGGATAAAATTGCCAAAGGCGGCTCTACCAAAGTGGTGTTTTTTCTGATGGTGAAGGCAGCGGCCATCCATACGCCAAAAACGGATATTAAGCTGCAGGTGATAGCCAATAACAAGATCATACAAACCGTAAGCGCCTCTTTTTTAGGCCCTGTAAATAATTAAGCAAATGAATTGGGGAAAAGGAATAATTGGGGGCATGGTAGTATTTATGCTCTTCATCATCTGTATGTGCATCTACATGTTCAATGTGCCGGCAGATGATTTTGACCACCAGTATTATGAAAAGGGTTTGAACTTTAACCAAGAGTACAACCGCGAACAACAGGTAACTAAAGACAATGCCCGCCCCACCATCACACAGACAAACGGGGCCTTGCAATTCGTGTTTAACAGGCCGGTTGTTGGTAACGTCAAGTTCATGCGCCCCTCCAGCACAAGTATGGATAAGGTATTCCAACTCAACTCAGATACAGGGCGGCTAGTGACTATTCCATTGGCCAACATGGCCCGCGGCCCCTGGCAATTATCAATAGAATGGAAAAGCAACAACAAACAATACTTGTATAAAAAAGAAGTGTTGGTAAAATGAGCAGCAACGAGATCGCTTTTTTTATAGGCTTGTTTGGCAGCCTGCACTGCGTTGGCATGTGCGGGCCGCTTGCTTTAGCCATCCCCTCGTTTGGGCAAAGCCGCTGGCGTATGGTTGTAGATAAGTTACTTTACAACAGCGGTCGGGTTATCACTTATACGTTGCTGGGCTTTGTAGTGGGATTTTTGGGTAAGCAATTGTGGCTGGCAAACCTGCAGCAGGCCGTAAGTATTGTTACGGGGCTTATTATTATTGCGGTAGGCGTAAGTCGCATATTAAAATGGAGGCTGTTACTAGGCAAAGGCAATAAAGCCTTTTTTTCGCCGGTAAACCGTATGCTGAACTATGCTTTAAAGCACCAGGCCGGGCATTTGGCCGTTGGGTTATTGAATGGATTTTTGCCTTGTGGTTTTGTGTATCTGGCTTTGTTGGGCGCAATCAATACGCCATCGCCGGTAACTGCATCGCAATATATGTTTTGGTTTGGCGCTGGCACCTTCCCACTGATGCTGCTTGCTACCGTAAGCGCAGGCTTCGCGGGGCCGGCGGTGCGCCGCAAAATAAACGTGTTTTTGCCCTACCTAATGGTTTGCCTGGGCCTATGGTTTATTCTGCGCGGAGCAGGCCTCGATATACCTTACCTTAGCCCTGCCAGGAACCCCGATGGCAGTATTTGCCATTGACCAACAAATGTGACGCCTGTCACTTTTGAAAAGGCCCGCCGTCATGGCTTGGGCGTGGCCAACTGGCCATCTTTGTGGTATAAATTATCAATACACACATCATGGCAACTTTAACCAACACTGCCGCCCACTGGGCCAATAGCACTCCTGCTAAAACCACTACTAACAATTTCCTTACCCGCCTAAGCCTCTGGGCCGATGAGCAGGCACCTAACAAAACCGCTTGGTTTTTAGTATCCCTGATAGCGCAAGGCGTACTCTTCCTGCCGCTGCCAGCCGTATTTATGTACTACTTCCACGCGCCGATAGTTGTACTGGCTATTACACTGGCGCTGTTTTTCGCCAATATTATTGCAGGCATGGGCGGCTCTGGTATCAAAACACTGCTGGGTTTACTGGCCGTAAGCGTTGTTACGCATGTACTGATGTTACTTATCTTTTTGATTTAATACTATCGCATCTTATTCATCTAACCAGTTAAACAAACATGATCCCAAAAACAATGAAGGCTGCCGTAATCCATGAATTTGGAGCACCGTTGCTGATTGAACAAGTCCCCGTTCCCGAGCCAGGCTACAACCAGCTGTTGGTAAAAGTAATGGCTTGTGGCGTTTGCCATACCGATTTACACGCCTGCAACGGCGACTGGCCCGTTAAGCCGCAGTTGCCGCTGATACCCGGGCACGAGGGGATAGGCTATGTTGTAGCCAAAGGGCAGGGCGTAACCAATGTGCAGGAAGGCGATATAGTAGGTGTGCCCTGGCTTTACAGTGCATGCGGTTGCTGCGAGTTTTGCATTACCGGTTGGGAAACGCTTTGTGCGGAACAACAGAACGGCGGGTATAGCGTGAACGGCAGCTTCGCCGAATATGTAGTGGCCGATTCGCGCTACGTGGCGCATTTTCCGGCGGGGGTTAATTTTGTGGATATGGCACCTATTATTTGTGCCGGCGTTACTGTGTACAAAGGCCTGAAGGAAACCGAAACCAAACCCGGTGAGTGGGTAGCTATATCGGGCATAGGCGGACTGGGGCATTTGGCCATACAATACGCCAAAGCCATGGGCATGCTGGTGGCCGCTGTAGATATTGCCGATGATAAGCTCGACCTGGCAAAACGCCTGGGGGCCGATTTGGTGGTGAATGCCAAACAGCAGGACCCCGGCAGCTATCTGAAGAAACAAACCGGCGGCATGCATGGCGTGCTGGTAACTGCGGTATCGCCTGTTGCGTTTGAGCAGGGTATAGGCATGCTTAGGCGCAAAGGTACTCTGGCCCTCAATGGTTTACCAAAAGGCGGCTTCGATCTGTCGATATTTGATACGGTTCTTAACCGCTACACCATCAGGGGATCTATTGTAGGTACCCGTAAAGATATGCAGGAAGCCATTGCATTTGCCGTTGCCGGCAAGGTAAAAGCCACCGTACATACGGCCAAGCTGGAAGACATCAATACCGTTTTCGATAACATGAAAAAGGGTGAGATTGAAGGCCGCATTGTGCTGGAAATAGCAACAGCCTAATTCAACAATTCATATAAACAGCAAGTCGGCCATCGTTTAGATGTAGCCGGCTTTTTTGTTTATAGGTCTAACTTACCGAAGTTCTTGTGCGGTTTTTATTTTATAGAATTTCAAAAAATACAAGGAAATGGTGAGCTCCCGCGGTGTACTTTTGTTCCCGTTTTGTTACCCCGGTGGCAGGATAAAACCATCAAAATTCCCGAAAAAAATCGGTGCTTTTCTGTGGTTTTCGGAGGTTTTTTCGCCTTTCTACGGTTGAAAAAGCAAAAAGCCTTTTACTTGTTTTGAACAGTCGTTTTTAGCGCTATAGTTAAAAAATTTCTGGTTGGTTAAGTGGCTGAAAATTCGCTCGGACCTCGAGAGGAGATTGCCACAGCCCCCAAATGCGCTAGCCCCGTCCGGGGGCTTAGCAATGACAAGGGGGGAAGAGTTGGTGTGGTTATGGCGCTATTACTACTTTCTATACCGCCATGCTAAACAGCGGCGTGGTTGGCTTGTCGGCCCAAAGGCGGGCATCCAGGGCCATACATATATTGCGCAAAAAGCGTTTGCCTTTTTCGGTTACGGTAAGGCCTAAAAAATTGAGTTCTATCAGGTCGTCGTCTTCCAGGGCCTGCAGGCGTTCTATGCCAAATACCAGGGCCTCACAGGGCTCGGTATGGTGGTTCCAGGTGGTGGTGCCGGTACACATGATATTGAGGATGTGCTTGCGCAATACAAGGTCATCCCGGGTGAGTATATGGCCCTTGAACACCGGCAACTCGCCTTGTTCTATCAGCCTGTGGTATTCTTCCAGCTGTTTTACGTTTTGCGCAAAACCATACCAGGAATCGCTGATAGACGATACGCCCAAGCCTATCATCAATTGGGTGTGCTGATGCGTATAGCCCATAAAATTACGATGCAGCTGGCCGCTCTCCGCTGCTTGTAACAACGAATCGTGTGGCAGGGCAAAGTGGTCCATACCCACTTCTATATAGCCGTAGTTTTTGAGCAGGCTACGGCCAATACCGTATAGTTTTTGTTTAGCGTCGGCATCGGGCAGGTCGGCTTCGGTGAAGCGGCGCTGACTGGCTTTTATCCAGGGTACGTGGGCATAGCTGTAAAAGGCAATCCTATCGGGCATCAGCTCGCTTACCATTTGCATGGTGCTGATCAGTCCGTCGGCAGTTTGCAGCGGCAGGCCATAAATCAAATCGTAGTTAATAGAGGTGTAACCCATACGGCGGGCCTCCATGGTAACCTCGCGCACCTGCTCAAGCGTTTGGTGCCGGTTGATGATGAACTGCACCTTCGGGTCGAAATCCTGGATGCCCAAACTAAGGCGACGGAAGCCAACGGCGTATAATGCTTTCAAATGCTCCGCAGTGGTATTACCCGGGTGGGCTTCAAAGCTGAATTCGGCGCGGAGGTGTACAATGGCACCATCAAGCAAGCCTTCTATCAGTTGCTTTAAATTTTCGGGACTGAAGAAGGTTGGCGTGCCACCACCCAAATGCAATTCGCGTATTACGGGGGTATCGCCCATCATATCCCTGTACATCTGCCATTCCTTTAATACCGCTTTGATGTAAGGCTGCTCTACCCCGTGGTTTTTGGTAATGCGTGTATTACAGCCGCAATAGGTGCAAAGGCTTTCGCAAAAAGGGAGGTGCACGTACAGGCTTATCCCATCGGTGCTGTTGCTATGGGTAAATGAGGCTTGCACGCTGGCTGCCCATGCGTTAGTTGTAAATGCTTCCGTATCCCAATAGGGCATGGTGGGGTAGCTGGTGTAGCGCGGCGCGGCAACGTTATATTTTTCGGTTAAAAGCTTATCCGTTAATGACATGGTGTAGAGGATTATATGAATGTAACAGGCTGCTATTTGGCAAAATTCCTAAAAAGTAATGGAGGAATATTTTAGGAATAGCTACCGTTTTAATGGCTTATGGCAATAGCAACTGCAGTGCGGCAGTTATTGGCACACACGCAGGCTTTACCCACGCATTTGTTTTGATGCCACATATCCAGGTTTTTGATGGTTTGGTTGCATATCTCCTGTAACGATTCTCGTGTGAGGTAGGCCTGGTGAGGCGTTATCAGCACATTATCGCGGTGTATTAGTTGGGTTAACAGGGCATCTTTTACCAGGTCGTCTTCGTGATCTTCAAAAAAGAGGCCTTTCTCAAACTCATAAACATCAAGGCCCAGGTAGCCAATTTTATGGCTTTCCAGTGCGGCAATTACATCGGCGGTATTAAGTAAGGCACCGCGCGAAGTGTTGATGAGCATTACGCCGGTTTTCATCAGCGCAATGGTATCTTTATTGATGATGTGTTTTGTGGCGTGCGTTAAAGGTACGTGCAGCGAGATAATATCTGCAGTGGCATAAATTTCCTGCAGGGAAGCCTGCTTCACTATAGCGGAACCTGCCGGGAAGTTAAGGTCGTGCGCAATTACTTTGCAGCCCATGCCATGGTATATGGCCGCTACTGCCAGTCCGGTATTGCCCAGGCCAATCAGCCCCACGGTTTTGCCGTGGAAATTGAAACCGATGAGCTCATCGTTGGTGAAATTGAAATGGTGGCTGTTGTAATCGGCTTTGATGAGCCTGCGGCTGAGGGCAAAGGCAAGCGCTACAGAATGCTCGGCAATGGCCTGCGGCGAGTATTGAGGCACATTGGCCACTTTGATGTGGTATTTGGCGGCAGCTTCTTTGTCTATGTGGTCCGTACCGGCAGAGCGGGTGGCAATGTACTTAACGCCCATTTCTGCCAGCCGCTGCACTACGTTTGCCGATACATCGTCGTTAGTGAAAACGATAACCGCGTCTTTACCCTCGGCAAAGAGGGCTGTCTCTAAGCTCAATGGGTTTGATATAAGGGTTATATCATGTTTTTTTTGATTTGCCTTGGCCAGGTATTCCTTTTCAAAGGGCTTTATGCTGTATGCTACCGCTTTCATCCACAATAATTTGTTATCAAAGTTATCGTAACGGCAGCGGCCTATGTTTGAGAACGGTCAGGCTAAAAAGTGATCTTCGTCAGTTTTTCATTTTCTGCAAGCGTTTTTCATCTAAAATGGTTATCACACTGCCTTTTTTTTCTATCAGCCCTTCGTCTTTAAAATCGGTAAGCGTGCGGCTAACGGTTTCTGTAGCCATGCCCGCCATGGCGGCCATATCCTCGCGACTTATCTTAATGCTCTCCGCATTGTTTTGTTGTTTATGCAGACGTAGCAAGGCGCCTGCCATCCGCTTACGTACCGATTGATAGGCCAGTTGTAACAGCTGATCCTCCTTTTCGCGCACGTTATTGGCCAGTATCGTAATAAATTCGCGGGCCACCTCGGGGTACTGGTTTATCAGTTCGTCCAACTGCTCCCTGGGGATAAGGCAAAGTTGCGTATCTTCCAGCGTGGTGGCGGTATCTGAGTAAGGTTCGCCCGCCAGCATGGCGTTTACACCCAGGTAATCGTCGGCAGCATAAATGCCGGTCATCAGTTCGCGGCCATCCTCGGCCAGTTTCATGGTTTTTACTTTTCCGCTCAGCACAATGTACAAGCCGTTACCTTTATCGCCCTCGTAATAAATTACCTGGTTCTTTTTCAATTGTCGGCTTTTGCGTTCGGCTATTACCCTCCGCAGTTCGGCAAGGCCGCCGTTTTTGGCAATCAGCGTGTTCAATCTATCCAACGATTGGCTGTAGAAGTTTTGCTGCAATTCTTTTTTCTTCAGCCTGCTTTCTATCGCGGTGAGTAGTTCTATATCGTCGAAGGGCTTGGTGAGGTAATCGTCGGCACCCATTTCCATGCCTTTGCGCAGGTCTACCCGCTCGGCCTTGGCTGTCAGGAATATAAAGGGGATTGCCGCGGTTTCCGGGTTTTTGTGCAACAGATACAATACACCGTAACCATCCAGCTCGGGCATCATAATATCGCAAAGGATAATGTCCGGCTTTTGGGCAAGGGCCAGTTCAACGCCTAACTTGCCATTGCTGGCCTGGTGTACGGTAAAATCGGCCAGTTGCAATATCTCTACTATGCTTTCGCGGATGTCGTTATTGTCTTCGATAATTAAAACCTGTTTACTCATAATGCGTAAATGAAATAGTGAATGATGTGCCCTGGTTTACCACGCTTTTAAAAGCTACGGTACCGTTCATTAAATTGGCATAGCGGGCTACTATATTAAGGCCCAGCCCGGTGCCGGGTATGTTGCCGGTGTTGTGCGCCCTAAAGAACGGTTCAAACAAATGCCGCTGATCTGTTTCCGGTATACCTATGCCATTGTCCTTAATCGTAATAATGCAGGCTTCGCGGTTTATTTCGGTATTGAACTCGATAAATGTATTCTCGCCCGAGTACTTTATTGCGTTAGCAATAAGGTTAATAACGCAGTGCTTGAGCAGGTTTTGGTCTAAATTTACCATGCTGGCCTTACCGGTATGCTGATAGATGATGTTTTGGTTTTGCTTGGCTACGGTTTGCATTTCCTCGGTTATCTCTTCGGCCAGCTTCACTACGTCAAAACTGCTGAAGCTCGGCTCTACCTTGCCGGCCTCCAGTTTCTCCAGCGACAGGAAATCGTTAAGGATGGTAGTTAGCGTGCCCACGGCGTTTTTTATTTTGCCCACATGCTTGCGTATATTCTCATTATCGTATGGCTCGGCGTATTTAGCTATCAGCGAAACCGATAACTGCACCGCGCTTAGCGGGGTACGGAATTCGTGCGATGCCATAGATACGAAGCGACTCTTCATCTGCCCCAGCTCTTTCTCTTTTTCGAGGGAAATGCTCACCTCTTCCTTGGCATCCTGAAGAGCCATCACCGTGTCTTTTAGTACTCGCGTGCGCTCGTCTACCAGTTCTTCCAGGTGCAGGGCGTAGTCTTTCAACTGCTCCTCGGCTTCCTTTTGCTTACTCAAGTCGTGTATAAAGCCGGCATATTTTCTCCGCCCCGAATAATTCACCTCGCTTACCGCCAGCCGGAACGGGAACACCGATCCATCCTTGCGCAGGCCATTAACCTCGCGGCCTATACCTATAATGTGTGGCACGTTGGTATGCTGGTGGCGCTTTAGGTAATTGTCGTGCTGGTTGCGGTCGGGCGGAGGCATCAGGAAAGAAACGTTTTTGCCTGTCACCTCCTCCTGGCTGTAGCCAAATAGCTTGCACGCAGCCGGGTTTATAGTTTCTATCAGGCCCCGTTCGTCTATGGTAATAATGCCGTCAATGGCATTATTGATAATAGCTTTTAGTAAAGCGGCATTTTCCATAGTGTAAATTAACGTTTAAATGATGCGTATCACAAATATGAATAGATCATATTGCTTAAAAAGTAATGCTGCCCCCGCTAAAAAGTGATTTGCATCATGTTTTAGTATAGATACAGCAAGTATGGCGTTTAAATAATTGATTATAACTATAATTTTTACTGACGGCAGTCATTGTTACGCACCCTGTGCAGGCCTCATCTTTACACTAATCATAAGCCTGTAAATACGATGAAGACAATTTTGGTGATAAGCGATAACTCTGCCGGGGCAGAGAACGCCCTTTTGCTGGGAAATTTGATAGCCCGCCATGAGCAGTGTGAAATACTTATTGCACAAGTACATCAACCTGTGACAAAAACGGTGGTAGTGCGCGAATTTGCCCTGGTGGCAGGCAATTCGGCACCGGCACTTGAAGAGCCATTGGTGGTGCCCGATGCGGCCGACGATCCGCTGCAACGCGCGGTGTTTTTGGATATTGCCGGCAAAAAGGAAAGTGAGATAGCTGCCGAAATAAACAGCCGCAATATTTGGATGGTTATTAAAGGCTGTAGCGCTACGCAAGCCGAGGTACCGGGTAATATCATCAACACCAATTATGTATTGAACCGGATAAAATGCCCGATGATTCTGGTACCCGAAAACTGGGAGGTGAAAGATTTAGAAAGGATAGTTTATGTTGCCGACCTACGTTACTGCCGGTTGGAGATCGTCAAATTCCTGGCCGGGCTGGCAGCACTGTTCAATGCAACTGTTTCGGTAAACCACTTATCGGCACGGGGACTGCCACACATGGATGAAGCCTATGCCCTAAGCATTTTTACCAACGAAATATACAACCGTGTGCACTACCCGCGCCTGTTGTTTAATAACACCAGCGAACGCGATATGGGTAAAGCGGTAGATGTAATGATAAACGGTTTGCATAACGATTTGCTGGCAGTTGTAAACCACCGTTTCCATTTCGAAGAAATTTTTGGGCAGTATATCGGCGAAAGCCTGCCGGGCCGCATAACCGTGCCCCTGATTATTTTCCCATATTGATGGTATGAGCACCAACACCGATATACAGTTTCTCGACGGGCCACGATCGCGGTTTAAAGAATTAAAATTTACCATTGAAACCATGCTAGATCTTATTCGTGGGTTGCGCGCTTTACACTTTTTAGGGCCCTGTATCACCGTATTCGGGTCGGCAAGGTTTAATGAGGGCCACCCTTATTATGAACTAACGCGCAAAGCAGCAGGCGAATTTGCTAAACTGGGTTTTACTATTATTACAGGCGGTGGCCCTGGTTTAATGGAAGCCGCCAACCGCGGTGCCCGGGATGTTGGCGGTTTTTCGGTGGGTTGCAATATACAATTGCCGGTTGAGCAAAAGCCAAACCCCTACCTGGATAAGTGGGTGTATATGCGCCACTTTTTTTTGCGGAAAGTGCTGCTGGTGAAATATTCGTTTGCCTTTGTGGTTGTGCCGGGCGGATACGGCACGCTCGATGAATATTTTGAAGCCCTTACGCTGATACAAACCCACAAAATAAAAAACTTCCCCATCATCGTTTTAGGCAGGGAATATCACCAGGAGTTGATAGCGCACATTGAAGTAATGAAGGCAAACCACACCATAGGCAACGATGATATGCAGTACTTTTTGGTTACCGATGATATAGAAGAGGCCGTGGCGCTGATAAAGGAAAAAAGCATAAAGCAATTTAAATTGAAGCCGAAGCGGGAATTGAAACCCTTACGCTGGCTGTTTGAACGGTAGATGAGCCCCCTCTAAACGGCGAAGCCTTCATGAATACCAATTAATAATAAAACAGGTGAATAATCTCCCCCGGGGAGGGGAGACTTTAGCTTCGTTCTCCTTAATTTTTAAGTCCTCCCTACCGGGGAGGATTTAGGTGGGGCTTAAGTAAACGATTTTGATTTATAGCTTAAAATATGCTTTGCATCACTTTTTTTTGTGAATCGCATCAGTTTGTTAGTGTTATCAGTGCCGCATATTTACAATAACTATAAAACTATATGGGAACATTTAACGCTATGTCGGCCCGCTCGTTGCAGTACTATTTAATGGCGAAGCACTGGGCCTCAGATCTGGAATTTTTTAAAGTAGAAACCTCTTTTTTCAAGCACCTGATCGACCGGTATTTTACCAAAGTGGCAGAATTCTCGGGGGTAGAAAACCTCCGCAAAATTATGCAGAAAATACAGTGCCTGCAGGATGACGAACTTTTATTACGGGAGGCGCTCGCTAAGCAAATAAGGCAGTTGGAACTGATGGCAGACGATTTTGTGCCCGAGAATATAGATAGGCTTAAGGGTAAGCAAATAGAACTGGAAGGTTTGATAGCCAATTTGTTGGAGGAATTTCGCCAGGTGAAAAAAGAGCTGTTTACACTCATCGAAACCGTGATGCGCGAAGATGAACATCATATATGGCCGATTAAAACCATTCGGCATCTCAATTAATCATAAATACGTAGGGCGCCATGGTCTCACCCCATGTGCGCCCTCATTTTGTGCCTAACCTGCTTTGCTGCAACTCATTTTATTGCATGACGCCGGTCATTTTATGCAGGGAGTACCGGTTTAACTTTGATATGGAAAACCATAAAGCACAAAGCCATGAAAAAGAACCCAATATTATCAGACCAATATAAGCCGGCAAGTACTGCCAATACGCTGCTTTTAGTTTGCCTTTTTTTGGTAGTATTGTTATTTGCTTTAATAACAGGCACCAGTGCCAGGGCGGATACCAACGTTAACAGCCATGCAGCAGGGAAATCGCTTTTAAGTTTTAATTCCCCTCTTGAGAGGGGGTATGGTGGCTTGTGCGGTGGCGGAGTGTGTTCGCCGCAATGCATAACGTACAAACACACCCCTCCACCCCTCTCAAGAGGGGAATCGCACAATCCATCGCGCGAATTATTTTTTAAAGTGCTTCCCACGAACAATGCCGATCTTTCTACAGAAATCAGGCAGCAGTTGGCAGCCGGAAAATTGGCTCTCAATTTCCCGGCATCTACAGCAAGTTTTTACCTACAGCAAAATTTTAAGGCAAATTGGGTTGCCGGCAGCAACAATGGCAAGCAGGCATGGGCGGCTATGCTCATGATGGATTGCGTGCTGCAGTTTGGGCTCACACATGAGGCTTATCATCCAAACGAACTTTTATATACTACCCTGCACGATATTTTGGAGCGACCCAATACCGTGCCGGCAGATCGCCAGGCCCGATACGATATCATGCTGACCGATGCCATACTTACCTTTATCAATCACCTGCATTACGGCAAGCTGAACCCCCAATACCCGGCAGCAAAAATTGATTTGGATAAAGCAGGTAGTTTTAAAGCGGTGGCCTTGCTTAAGCAAGCCATGCAAAGTACCGACCTGATGGAGGTAGTATTAAGCGCGCAACCAAAAAATGCCTGGTATAACCAACTACAGTATCAAATGCATTTGCTTACCGGGCTTTACCAGGAAGACTGCTATGAAACGCCCGAAGCCCTTATACGCAAAATGGCCATTAATATGGAGCGTTTACGCTGGGCTGATGTGGATACGCTGAACGGCATACAGGTAAACATACCATCATACGTGCTCAACTTTTACCACGCAAGCAGCATCGATACTTTCAGGGTAATTGTTGGCAAGCCCGGCAACCCAACGCCGAGCCTGCAAAGCCGGATAAAGTATTTTACCACCGCACCGGAACCGAAAGTGCCCGCTAAAATATTTGCGAATGAATTGCTGCCAAAGGCCATTAAAGATGTTAACTACCTGGCTGCAAATAATTACGCCATTTATAATTACGAGGGCGAGCTTATTCACCCAAACAAGGAATACCTCATTAAAATAAAACAAAGGCCGGGCAGGTACTACGCCAGGCAATCATCAGGTTGCGATAACGCGCTCGGCGCGGTGGTGTTCCGTTTTACCAATGTGTATAACATATACCTGCAAGATACCCCCGAGCAAAAACTGTTTGGCAAACCCGAACGGGCGTTAAGCTTAGGTTGCGTACGCGTACAATTTGCCGATAAACTTGCCGCTGCGCTGTTGCAAAATGATGGCAGTGCTGATAAAGTAGCTGCCATGCAAAAAGCAATAAATGCGTATCAAACCAAAACGTTTTACCTGAAAAAGGCCGTGCCCCTTGCTATAACCTACCTTACCTGCCAGGTGAAGAACGGCGAAGTGGTTACCTATAAAGATATCTATAACCTGGATGCCAGCCTGGAACTGGCGCTTTACGGCGCAAACAAAGCCGTTGCTACCACGCGGTAGCGTTTAGCCTTGTTGGGTTTAATGGTAATAAGTGACGAGCGTCACCAAAATCAGAAATAATTTATGATGGTCGTCATTCCATAAAAGCGGTTTTCTGGCAAAATTAGCATCAGTAAAAAATTCAGGCATATCATGAAAAAAATACTCATCCCTACCGACTTCTCGCCCGCTGCATATAATGCGGCAAAGTATGCCGTACACATTGCTCAGAAATTAAAAGCAGGCATTAAGTTTTGTAATGCCATAAAGGTGCCTGCAGATTACGTAATGGCCGGGCAGGTGGCATGGCCGCTGGAAGATTACGGTACGCTAAAGAATGATGCAGAGGCTGAGCTGGATTACCTAACCAAAACCTTATCTAAAGAGCAGGAGGCTGCGGGCGGGGAGGGTAGTTTTTACCCCAAAATAGAGCACGCCAGTGATGCCGGTGAGGTGGTAACTTACGTAAAAGAGTTGGTTGCAGCTGATAAAGCCAATTTGGTGATCATGGGGATGTCGGGCGCAGGAGATTTTAACCGGCTGCTTTTTGGGAGTAACAGCCGCGAGATGATCAGCAAGGCCGATTTTCCCATACTGCTGATACCTGCACACGCTACCTTTAAAGGCATTAAAAAAATAGCGTTTGCGACTGATTTGAGCGAGGACGATCTGGAGGTTTTGCAATCGCTGGCGGGCATGGCCCGGTTATTTAATGCCGAAATACTGATAACTCATGTAAATGCCGAGATTGAAGATGTGGCGGCGCAGCAACATCGCGTAGACAGCTTTTTGCGCGATGTAACCTGTAAGATAAATTACCCGCGCATATACTACCGCGGTGTACAAAATAACCAGGTTAACGAGGGCCTGGCTTGGCTTGCCGAACATGGGCAGGTGGATATGCTGGCCATGGTACACCGCCAGCAACCGTTCCTTACCAGGCTGTTAAAAGGCAGCCACACCCAACACCTGGCAAAAGCTGTAGATGTACCCCTGCTGGTTTTCCCCGAGGGTTATAAAGGCGTGTTGGCTTAGCCAAATAATAAATAGCAGGGCAAGCTTAAACAGCCACTTCCTCTTTTATGGAAGCCAGTATGCCATCCCATAGGGCCAGCCTGGCTTGCAGGGCGGCTTTAACGGCGGTTGTTGCTTCGCTCCATTTGCTATCATCTTCGCCGCAAAGTTCGGCCGTCATTTGATAGGCCAACTGGCTGTGGTGATCGCCATCTACTTCTATATGGCGCTCCAGGTAATATAGCAATATATCCACTTTGCCCGGGAGTTGCCCGTTCAGCTTTTTAACCATTTCTATGAACATGCCGGGTATCAAATCCTCGCGGCCGAAGGTAAACACGGCTGCAGTAAGGTGTGTTTTATCGGTAGCAATTACATCGAAGGTATGCCTTACGAATGCACGCGCAGCTTCGGGGATATCGGCGTTTGCCAGTGCGTCGTCTATATCACGTTGGGTGCTTAGTTG
This sequence comes from Mucilaginibacter psychrotolerans, assembly GCF_004519315.1. Taxonomy (GTDB): domain Bacteria; phylum Bacteroidota; class Bacteroidia; order Sphingobacteriales; family Sphingobacteriaceae; genus Mucilaginibacter; species Mucilaginibacter psychrotolerans. The sequence goes on along the minus strand of NZ_SOZE01000022.1, from coordinate 61,310 downwards.
CGCAAACAGCGATAAGATGGCCGATGCATCGCAGCCCGCCTGGTCCATGGCTTGCAGGTACAGTTCAAAGTGGCTGGTACGCTTGCCGGTATGGTCTACGTCGCTTTCTTCGCCTGTTACTATTTCGTTGATGAGGTAGCGGGTATTGGCGGTACCCACGGGCATCCAGGGCAGGGTGGTACAGGTTAAATTCTGCTGAAGCGATTTCAGTAGCGACATAAAATCCCATACCGCGAATACATGGTGCTGCATAAATACATGCAGGTCATCAATACTGCTGATGTTATGGTAAAGCGGGTGTGCGATGAGTTGCGCACGAATGGGTTCGATTTCGTTTTTTAGCTGGCTAATCCGTGTATGTTGTTCCGTCATGATGGAAGAATAAACGGCAAAATTAAAGCTTTGGATTTTATAGAAGCGAGCAGATTTTACAGATTAAAGTCATTAAATTTAAAAATCTTGCTGTAGCGCAGCCAGGTAACAGCCGTTTCATCGCAGGGGGCCTAAAACTTATTCCCCCTTAAAAACTCTTCTGTTTCCATACGTTTCTTGCCTTCCAGTTGCAGGTCGGTTACGTTTACGCAACCATCGGCGGTTACAAATTTAAGGTGGGTTTTGTTATCGGTGATAAATGCGCCGGGCAATAAGCCGGTATCGGTAATTTCGGGCGTGGCGTAAAATATCTTTAACGCCTTATCATTTATGGTGGTATAGGCGGTAGGCGAGGGGCTTAAGCCGCGTATAAAGTTGCAAACAGATTGTGCAGGCTGGTTAAAATCGATCAGGCAATCTTCTTTGAAAATCTTGGGGGCGTGTTTTAGGGTGATGCCATCGGTAAAATGGTCCTGCGGGTGCTGGCTGTAGCGGCCACTTTCTATGCCTTTTACGGTTTTTACCAGCAGGCCCGCGCCTTTGTTCATGAGCCAGTCGTGCAAATGGCCTGCGGTTTCGGTACCTTTAAGCGTTACCTTTTCGGTAAACAAAATGTGGCCGGTATCAATATCGTGCGTGAGAAAGAAGGTGGTAACACCGCTTTCTTTTTCGCCGTTGATGATGGCCCAGTTGATGGGGGCGGCACCACGGTATTGCGGCAAAAGCGAAGCATGCAGGTTAATGGTGCCCTTGGGTGGCATATTCCAAACCACCTCGGGCAACATCCGAAAGGCTACTACCACCTGCAAATCAGCATGCAGGGCTTCCAGTTCTTTTAAGAAATCGGGGTTTTTCAGCTTTTCGGGCTGCAGTACTTTCAATCCTTTCTCTACGGCATATTGCTTTACGGCGCTTTCGCTTATTTTTTTACCACGGCCTGCGGGTTTATCGGGGGCGGTTACAACGGCTACAACTTCGCAACCGGCGGTTATTAAGGCATCGAGCGATGCAACAGCAAACTGGGGCGTACCCATAAATATAATTCTCATCTGCTTGTAGATTAAGATTTAGCTAAATAAAAGAGAGCTTAATAGCGTTGCAGTGTTCAACTGCGGTGCTATTTATACAGCAAATACTTGCTGCGTATAGCCTTGAAATTCGATAGGGCAGGCTCCCAGCTTTCCCTTATTTCAGCCTCCGATTTGCCGGCGATGATTTGTTTTTTCAGCACATCGGTGCCGGCAAGTTTGTTGAAGTATGCTATAAAAAAGTGTTCCTTATCAGGGTACGCTTTATGAAAACTGATCAGCCATGCTAAGTTAAGCTTTTTTTGTTGCCTTAGGGTGTCGGTATTGTAATCTTTTAAGCTAATTCCGTAACAAACCTGGTCTTTTAGGGGTGGATTATCGCTCATGCCAGGTATGCTTACTGGTTTAAACGAAAACGGGTACTTATCTTTGAGCAAAGGGCTGCCCAGTAGCTGGAATGGCTGCTGGGTGCCTCGACCTAAACTGATGTTGGTGCCCTCGAAAAAGCAGATGTGCGGATAAAGCAGTATCGATTGCGCGGAGTTTAAGTTTGGCGATGGGTTTACGGGGAGTATGTAAGGCTTATCGTGCGTGTAGTTGGCTACCTTGAATATCTTGAGCTTGCACTGTACCTTGTTTTTTAACCATCCTTCGCCGTTGATCATTTGGGCGTATTCGGCAATCGTCATGCCGTGTACTACAGGGATGGTATGCATGCCTACAAAAGAACGGAAGGCTGTATCCAGCACCGGGCCATCCACAAAATAACCGTTGGGGTTTGGCCTGTCTAATATCACCAGTTCGATGTTGTTTTCGGCGCAGGCCTGCATTACATAGTGCAGGGTAGAGATATAAGTGTAAAAGCGCGTGCCTACATCCTGCACATCAAATATCATCAGGTTGATGCCTTTTAAATCCTCGGGCGTGGGTTTAAAGTGTTTGCCATATAGCGAAATGGCAGGCAGGCCGGTAACCGGGTCGGTACTATCGTTGATGGTTGCGCCATTGGCAGCATTGCCCCTGATGCCATGCTCGGGACCGAAAATCTTCTTAACGGTAACGCCGAGCTTTAGCAAACTATCAACCACCGGTACCTTTTTTGGCCCGATAACCGATGTTTGGTTGATGAGCATGCCGATGTTTTTGCCTTTGAGGTAATCGAGGTAAAGCGGTACCTGGTCGGCAGCGGGCAGCACCGGCAATACCATTTTTTTGATGGCGGTTTTATGGTCGCGGGGCGTTTGGGCAAGGTTATCGCAGGTGATGAACAGGCTGCATAACAAGGCGGCGGGCAACAATATCTTTATCCTCATCATCATTTTATTATACTAAACCAAATTTTAAGGCAGCTGTTTAAGCTTAAAAGCGCATATTTGCGAAGGTACAAAAATCCATCCAGCATTGAGTTTCGCCCGGTTCATATCCAATCGTATCACCTTAAAAAGTAAGCGTACTTTTTCTAAATTAATTGTGCGTATAGCTATTTTAGGCATTATGCTCGGGCTTGGGGTGATGATACTCTCTATGGCCATTATCAGGGGCTTTAAAGCGGAGATACGCGAGAAGATACGCGGTTTTGCCGGCGATGTGCAAATCGTAAAGTCAGACCTGAACAACTCCTACGAAAATTCCTCTTTTATACCCGAGCCGGGGCTAATAGCTAAACTAAAGGGCAACCAAAATATTGCCCATATCAATGCCTTTGCCACCAAGCCGGGTATTATCAAGGCCAACAACGATAGGGAAGGCGTAATAATGAAAGGCGTAGATAAAAACTACGACTGGGGTTACATGAAGAAAATGCTGGTGAGCGGCAGCGTTATCGATTTCAGGGATTCGGCAGAGGCGATGAAGCAAGTGATGATATCCGAGGTGATCGCTAAGCGACTTAAGTTAAAAGCCGGTGACGACCTGCTGATCTACTTTGTGCAGGAAACACCGCGTAAGCGCAAACTGAAGATAAAAGGCATTTTCGATATCGGTGCGGATGAGATCGACAAAAACTTTATCATAGGAGATATCAACCTCATCAAACGCCTTAACGACTGGAACAAAGGCGAAATTGGTGGTTACGAAGTACGGGTGGCCGATTTCGACCGACTTAACCCTACTGCCGACTGGATAGACGATAAGCTGCCGATACTGCTAAAATCGTACACGGTAGTAGAGAATTACCCCGTGATTTTTGAGTGGCTGGGCTTGCTGGATGCCAACGCGCTGGTGATGTTGGTGCTGATGACGGTGGTAGCGGTTATCAATATGATATCGGCGCTATTGATTATGATATTGGAGCGCACCAGCATGATAGGCATGCTGAAGGCCATGGGGGCGCAAAACTGGGTGATACAAAAAGTGTTTTTGTATAATGCGGCTTACCTGATAGGGGTAGGACTGTTTTTGGGTAATTTGCTGGGGCTGGGCATTGGCTATTTTCAGCAGGAAACCCACTTTTTCGCGCTGGATCCGGCAAACTATTACATGGCTTTTGTGCCTATCCAGGTTAGCGTATTTGATGTGGTGTTGCTCAACGTAGGCACCCTGGTTATTTGCTTGCTGGTGCTTATTATACCCAGCATGCTGGTAACGCGTATATCGCCTGTGCGGGCGATAAGGTTTAAATAGAGAAAAAAATATCGAATACCGAACTACGAATAATGAATTTCGAAGGTTCTTACTTCATTATTCGGCGTTGGACATTCGGTATTCTATATTAAATACGACACATTCTCTAACCTCTACTCCTCTAAAATATCCTATACCCCAATCCAATCCTGATTACTTTGCTATGCGCATTTTGTACGCCACCGCCTAAGTAGCCACTCTTATAGTTAGATACACCATTGGCGTAGCTTGCGTTAAGGCTAAACTTGTTTAGGCTTGCAGCCAGGCCAAGCCTCAGCCTGAAATCTTCGGTTATGGTGGTGCGGTCTAAGTCGGTGGTGTAAGTGGTACCGGTGTTAGCCCTGGCAGAGCCTTTCTCGTGGGTGTTATTAATGAAGCCCAGATCGGCCCCTGCCAGGATATCCAGTTTTACTTTTGTAAGCGGTATGCGGTAACCGATGTATGGGTTTACGTTGATGATATTGCTTTTTAAGGCTGTGCTGCCGGTGGCATCTATTGTTTGAACGTATTGAGCCCCGATGGTGGTTATATCGGTAACGTAAAACTGTTTGATAGCTATTTTGCTTTTCAACTGTTCGTAGCCAACCTGCAAGCCAATAATAAAGCCACCTTTGCCAACCAGTTGCCCCTGACCGCTAATGCCATAACCTATCCCGATTTTGTTGCCGTAGGGGTTATTGGTGTAAGAAGAGGTGCCTCCGGGTAGGCCTGTACTCGAATTAAAAAAGGAAACCGATTCTGTTGATTCACCGCTGAATCTGAATAGGCTGGTATATGCGCCCGCGGTAACTTCCAGCTTTTGGGCGAATGATACAGTGGCAATAAAAAGGCAAATAAGGCTCAGGAAGATCTTTTTCATTTTTTAGTTGTTTTAAAGTTAAATTTAAGGTTGACGCCACCCGCCCCAAAATGGATAGCCTGCGCGCCCAGCCCGCCAAGCGGATATTTCAGGAAGGGCTCTACAACCAGCCTGTTGTTTCTGCCTATGGGGAAGCCGGTACCAAACGATAGGTTAAGTGTTTTACCGAAGTAAAAACTGTTGAAGCTTTGGGTGTAGGTTTGGTCTTGGGTTACCGCCGAGGCATAGCCCTGTGCATTTTTATAAGCAAAATGCGAGGTGTACCGTTCATCGATAAAAGTACCCGAGCTTAAACCTGCCGATATATAGGTGTCGCTTTTCTCGGGGTTGAACTCGTATTTGATGTTGATAGGCACATCAAGTCCCATCAAACTGGCCCGGTAGTTCTGCAACTCGGCAACCGTTGCCGATGCGCCGAAATTAAGTGCGTCATTCTGCAGTAAACCCGGGCTCGCCGCTGAAAGTACGCTGTTGCTGCTGCCCGATGCAGGCGGTTGGCCCGCATAGCTCAGCGTATTTTGCGCCAGCGATACGCCGGTAGATAGCTTGATGTTCTTGCTCAGCCGTATATCAGAAGTAAAGCCTGCGCCCGCGTTTATCTGGTTGGCGCTGCCCTGGGCATAGTTCATATAAGTGGCTGCATATACGCTAAAGTCTACCTTCTTCAATTCCTTCTTATCTGTTTTTTGTTTGGCAACCCGTTGGGCTTTGTCTTGTGCAAACAAATCGTCTATGGTTTTTACAGGCTGCTGCGCAATAACGGGGCTTGTTTTGTTGGTAATTACAGGTGCGGTTTGGCCATTACCGCTTGTCGGCACATCAACTGCTGCAACCTGCTGGTTGTTGGTTATTGCGCCTGTAACTACAGTTTGCCCGGCTGCAGGCGTGTTGCCTGCAATAGTTGCCGTGCCTGGCAATTGCTTGTTGGTGGCGACACTGGCAGGGGAGCCGCTGTTTATTGCTAGCGTATTGCCTGGCGTTGCAACTGCGTTGCTTCCTGTTTTACGTGCGTTGTTGGCTGTATCATGGCCGGCTGCAACAGCAGGACCAGCCAAAGCTTTGTTTGGTGCTTGTACGGCACTATCGTTTTTGGTACCAGTAGTTGCCAACGGATTAACCGAGGTAACCTCGCTACCGGCAGGGGTAGGGTTTGGTGTCGCTTGATTCGGCTGCTGCTGTTGTATCTGAGGTTTTACGGCTACGTTATTGCCTGTTTGCGGCTTGTTGTTCATCAGCCACAGGCCTACGCCTAAAAATACCAATAAAAGGGCAGCTGCGCTGCTCCACCAAAGCCAGGCAATTTTGCGTTCCTGTTTCACCGGGAACTTTTTGCGTAGTTCCAGCCAGGCCTCGTCGGCAGGTGGCGATTCGTAATTATCAAACACCTCCCGTATGCGGCTGCTTAGCTTCTTATCAAACTGCTCATCCATGGGTTTGCGTTTCTGTTGTTAATAACTGCCTTAATTTATCCTTGGCCCTGCTTAAATACACACGCGATGAACTAGCCGGCAGGTTTAATATTTTGCCAATTTCATCGTGGTTATAGCCATCAATTTCGTACATGTTGAATATCGTGAGCTGTAGCTGCGGCAGTTGTTTCATTACTTTTAAAATATCCTGTGCGTTCAGGCTATCTATGGCGCTGGCATTGCTGCCCACGCCAACGGCATTATCCAGATCGGTATGGGCCTGGTGTTTTAGTTCTTTGCGGCGCCTGTCAATAGCCGTGTTTACCACTATGGTGCGCAGCCATGCCTTAAAAGGTTTGTCGGTATTGTATGTACTTATGTTGTTGAACACTTTTATAAACGCATCATTTACAACTTCTAAAGCATCATCCTGGTTAATACTATAGCGCACGCTAACACCCATAGCATAGCCATAGAACTGCTTATATAGCAATTCCTGGTGCTTAAGGCTGCCGGTTTTGCATTTACCTACTATTTCATCTTCGGTAATGCGGTGGGTTAGATGCATTAAAAACTGTTAGTTCCGGTTGTTTACAAATCATTACGCCGCCTGCGGGCAAAACGCTACAAATAATACCAAATAATTTATAAAAATAAAAACCCCGTAGCTTTTTTAAGCTACAGGGCACATTTGCCTGGCGGCAATATCAGTTAACTCTTTTTAAATCGTATTGCAAGCTAAGCGTATCAACGCTGTTAACGGCTATCTTTAGCGAAGTGCCATCATAGGCATAATCGTACTCGCCAAATAAGCGCACTTTTCTGATGGTAGAAGTTGCTGAATAGGTGTTATCCTGGAATTTTATACTATTGGCAGAGATGTTCCACAGACCTATACTCCCGGCGTGCACGGTGCTGGTGTCGCCTGTTACCTTGTAGGTAAAATCGCTGTTTAGGGTAACGGATATATTGGCTTTAAGGGTATCAATTTTACTGGCACCAGTTGAACGGTGCAGCCTGCGGAATTCGCCGGCAAAGGTTCCGTTTGGATTGGGTACGGGGTCACTCGGCTTATTAGGGGCGCAACTGCCCAATAAGGCTATCACGATAGTTAACAGGGGAAGTAAATAAGTAAATCTTCTTTTCATGAGCTATTTGGTTTCAATTGGGTTTACGCAGCAATTTAATAAAACGCTACAAAAAGCCTTTTATTTTGAGGCGTTTTTAGCCTCGTTCCAAAACACATCCATCTCTGTCAGCGTCATATCCTGCAATTGCTTGCCGTTTTCTTTGGCTTTACTTTCCAGATATTGAAAACGCTTAATGAATTTACGATTGGTTTTCTCCAGCGCATCCTCTGGGTTTATATTGATGAAACGTGCGTAGTTGATGAGCGAGAACAGCAGGTCGCCAAATTCAGCCTCGGCCTTTTCCTGGTCAATAGCAGTGCCATCGGCAACGTTAAATTCATCTTTAAACTCCTGTAGTTCTTCTTCCACCTTGGCCCAAACCTGCGTTTTGTTATCCCAATCAAAACCTACGCCGCGGGCCTTCTCCTGTATGCGCGATGCTTTTACCAATGCCGGCAACGATGCAGGCACCCCGCCCAATACCGATTTATTGCCTTCTTTAAGCTTTATCTGTTCCCAGTTGCGTTTTACGTCTTCCTCGTTGCTTACTTCAACATCGCTGTAGATGTGCGGGTGGCGGTTGATGAGCTTATCGCATATGCCATTGAGCACGCCCGTGATATCGAAACTATCGGTTTCTGATGCAATGCGCGAGTAAAAAACCAGGTGCAGCATCAAATCGCCCAGCTCTTTTTTTATCTCCTGCATATCGCCGCCCAGTATGGCATCGCTCAGCTCGTAAGTCTCTTCGATGGTGAGGTGGCGCAGGCTCTCCAGGGTTTGCTTTTTGTCCCAGGGGCAATTGATGCGCAGATCATTCATAATGGTGAGCAGGCGCTCAAAAGCACCCGAAGGTGTGGCAGAAGCAATAGGCGGCGTTAGTGACATAGGCCGTAAAGATAGCTTTTTCAGTTTGCAGTTTGCAGTTGGCAGTTTGCAGTTGGATTTGCGTTTAACAATTTGAAATTTAGAAAAACAATCCTGTATGTTTAGAACTTGCCCACTGCCCACTGCCCACTGCCCACTGCCCACTGCCCACTGCCCACTGCCCACTGCCCACTGCCCACTGCCCACTGTTAACTGGAAACTGCCCGCAGCATCTCCCTCTTCCCCGGTGCTCCCGGTGCTTTCTCTACCTTAAGGCCAAGGGCTTTTACCATACGCTTAAGGTTGCCGGTAATGGCATAGGTTACAAATACGCCGCCCGGCTTTAAAAAGCTTAGGGTATGGTTTATCGCAGCTTCGTCCCACATTTCGGGCTGGTAAGCTGCGGCGAACGCGTCGAAATAGATGATATCGAATTTTTGTGTGGAAGAGAAGCTTAGCAACGGGCACCGGGCGGTTTGCAGCTGGATGCTATCGCTGAAACTGCTTTTGGCGGTTAAAGATGCCGGGTAGGTTTGTAAGAAGTTGTTCCAGGTGGTAGCCGATATAAATTTATCATAACCTGTTTGGGCAATCATTTCGGGGCTGAGGGGGGAGGCTTCAATGCCGGTATAATCGAGGCCGATGTTTTGGGCTGCGCAATAATCGGCACTGAGCAGGAAATTAAGTCCGGTTCCGAAACCCACTTCTAAAATGCTCACGGTTGCGTGAATAGTTGGCGCGTTCAGCAGGAAATAAACCAGGCCCGATTGCAGGAACACGTGCCTGCTCTCTTGCAAGGCACCATTACGCGAATGGTAATTTTCGCCTACCTGCGCGTTATAGATCGTATTAGAACCATCGGCAGTGGCAACTATGCTTAAATGTTGGGGTTGTTGGTTAGCATCCATATTGATGCGCCAAAACTAAGGAAATATCAATGTTTTATTACAACACAAGATGGGGCGAGAAATTGTCAATCCGAAATCGAAACTCCGAATTCCCACTAAGCTACCATCGATAGCAGGCTGTTCAGTTTGTGGCAATAATCGGGTAGGGTTACCTGTCCACGGTCGTAAGCGGCAACCAACTCATCAAGTTGTTTGGCTATGTCGCGCCTCGAATCTGAATTCAACTCGGGCTTTATGGTTTTCAATTTATGGTTAATGGCTTTGGCCATCAGCAAAGGCTGTACATCGCGGGTTTCGGCCACCAGTTTGCTCATTTTCTGGCGCTGTTGCTTGTCGAACTTTAATATAAAATATACGATTACGCTGCCAACCACCAGGAAGAAGGAAAAAGTAAATAATGATGAGGAGAAAATTGCTTCCATAGCGCCCTGTATTTTTTTAATATACATTTAATACGATATTACGAGACGATTGGTTGCAGAGGGAATTAATTTATTGGAAATGGGTGTGATTGACTTCTTTTCAAACAGCACAATATCAATCAATTAAAAATTAAAATGTGGATAACTAATAGGTGTCAATGCTATCCCGCAGGCTTGATGCGCGTAAGGTTTAAAATAGATTAAACCCGCGCCTAAACTTGCGCAATTACGATTTATGCTTATTTTTAGGGCAAATATTGCAAGGCTTCTAAAAAAAACTTATGAGTATTAAGAAAGGCGTATTAATTTATGAATCAGGTTTCCGTAAAGATAACGTAGGTGATTACGTTCAAAGTTTAGCTGCACTACAATTTTTAGGTGGCAAAGCCGATACTTATTTGAACCGCGAATTGCTTAACGAATACACCGGCGAAGAGATAGCCCTGATTATGAACGGCTGGTTTACCCACCATCCAAAAAACTGGCCACCTGTTAAGAATATATTGCCCTTTTTTATCTCCTTCCACCTGAATGTGCTGGCGCAGGAGCACTTTTTAAATACGCCGCAAATTGTAGATTACTTAAAGCAACACGCCCCTATAGGCTGCCGCGACCGCAAAACTGCCGAAGTACTTAGCGCCAAAGGTATAGATGCTTACTTTTCGGGCTGCTTAACGCTTACCCTGGGCGAAACCTATGCCAACCCGCAAAAAGAACGCAAAGTGTATTTTGTAGATACCAAGTACGAAGCTATAAAACGCGATAGCTCGCTTATTGGCTTCAGCTGGATATTGCTCACAAAATACAGCACCATAAAAACCATATCGCAACGCCGATCGGGCTTTACCAATTTACGGTGGATGATACGGGCGGCCAGTTTCTATAAAACCTACTCGCCGTATTTTACCGACGAGGTGCTTACCCAGGCCGAATACGTAAAACACGCCGACCCGCTGAAGACTTATAAAGACGAGGACGAAAAATTTGAGTACGCCAAAGAACTGCTGGGCAAATACGCCAAAGCGGCCTTTGTGGTAACCAGTCGCGTGCATTGCGCCCTGCCATCGATAGGGATGGGCACGCCTGCTATTTATGTAAATGACCTTAACCAGGGCGAAGTAAGCGAATGCCGCATGGATGGACTACTGGAACTGTTCAACGTAATTGATTTTGAAGACGGTAAACTTACGCCCCGCTTTAAATGGGATGGTGGAAAAATAAATTTTGATACCAAACTTAGTAACAGCCCCGCTTATTTAAAGTTGAAACAAGATTTGATGGCTAAGGTGAAGGCTTTCGTGACACGATTAAGCGATTAGACAGGATTAAAGGATTAGCACGATTAGACAGGATTAAAAAGTTTAACAGGATTAAAGGATTAGCACGATTAAACAGGATTAAAAGATAAGCAGGATTGAATCCTTTAATCGTGTTGATTTTGCTCCGTTAGAAGAGGTATGTCGTAATCTTGTTAATATTCTGTCTCTCTAAATAGAATCCTGTCAGATTACCCCAATCCCTTAATCCTATTGATGGCGCACTACGCAAACAAAATCCTGTAAAATCGTGCTAATCCTTAAATCCTGTCAACTCCTGTTAATTCCTGTCAACTCGTGTTTAATCCTTTTATCGTGTTTGCTGTCATACCAAACAATAGCTGCCAAGGTTCCGTTATAAGGCCAGCCATGTTATATACCAAATAGATGCCTGTAAATAATTCAAAAACACGGGGGGCTTACCCTAAGTGTTCGGAAGCTTTGAAAAGCGTAAAGGGACGTGCGATTCCCTTCTTGAGAGGGATGGAGGGGTATGTTGGTACGCTATGCGTTACGCCATTGCATAGTGGTGAACAAACGCCTCCCACCACACCATCTACCACGCCCCCTCTTGAGAGGGGAGTAAAAGGTATATTTCGAACAATCAAGGGTTTGTACCCTAAAACATTCCTATATCTTTGCGCCATGTTTTTTAGGCCGTTATTTAAAGCCCCTTTGCCGGCTTTTATCATCTTGTTTTTTGCGGGCGTTTGCCCGGCTTTCGCTCAATCAACCAGCAAAACCAACGATTCTACTCCGTCGTTTCAATTTAAAACCATCGTTATCGACCCTGGCCACGGTGGCAAAGACCCTGGCGCCCATGGTGGATATTCAAATGAGAAAGCCGTGGCACTCAGCATAGGCAAAAAGCTGCGCGATGCCCTTAACGACCAGATGCCCTACCTCAATGTGATCATGACGCGCAGCACCGATAAATTCATAGAACTGCACACCCGCGCACAGATAGCAAACGATAGCAAGGCCAACCTGTTTATATCCATCCATTGCAACTCTACCCCGCAGCGTATAGGAACGCGGCGCGGCGCTATGCTGCTGCTGTACGGTTTCCACCGCAAGCAGGAACAACTAGAAGCCCTGCGCGAGAACGCTTCTATTTACCAGGAGAAAGATTATCAGCAAAAATATAACGGCTACGGTGAAGATGCCGCCATGAATGCCATCGTGCTGGCCGCGTTCCAACAGCGTTACCGCAAGCAAAGCGTGCAATTTGGCGAGTTGTTGAATACAGAATTTACCGAAACCGATGGTCGGGCCAGCGCGGGGGTAAAAGAGCAGGGCGTACTGGTATTGCAGCAAAGCGGTATGCCGGGCCTGCTGATAGAAACGGGCTACATCAACAATGCCGAAGACGAAAGATATCTCAACTCAGATGAGGGGCAGAACCAGATCGTACAATCCATCATTCGGGCTATCAAAAAATATAAGGCCGGTTTCGGTAGTTAATTGCAAAGCGCAGGAAGCCCTCTTGCCGGTTACTCGTTCCCGCTCATCCAAAAAACTGCACCGCCAATGGCCATAGCGGCAATTAAAATGCCTATAAGCGTATCTAATATATGCCTTAATATCTTTTTGGGTTCGGCCTCGCGGCGGTTTATAACCGGTATAAGCGTGTATTTTATGACGAAAAGTAATAGAAGGGCGATGATGCTTACCAGGTAAAACACCTTGCGGAAGTGTATCGATTGCAGTATAGGATCCATATTTGGGGCTTGTTACCGCTGTACTAACAGTGTTTTAGCCCTTATTGTTGGCTTTAAATGCAAATGGCGCTGTTTGCAGCCCCTAAACCAATAATTAAAGTTATTTTTTATTTATCTAAACACAAAGGCAAAGGCGTTGTTATCTTTATAACAAAAAAGAACAACAATTAAAAGCAAACAGATATGAAAGATCAAGCAAAAATTATTGCAGCGCTTTTAGTGGGCGCTGCGGCCGGTGCCGCATTAGGCCTGTTACTGGCTCCCGAAAAAGGTGAAAACCTAAGAGGCGACATTGCCGATTACGTTAACGACCTGGTGGAAAATGCTAAAAACAAAGCACAAAATGCCGCCGGCAGCGTAAAAGAATACAGCAGCAACGCTGTTGACTCGGTAAAATCAAAATATAACGACCTGGTTACAGGCGCAGGTAATGTGGTTGATAGCGCACGCGGCACTGCCGAAGATGCTATTAGCTCAGCAAAAAATTATGCCCAAAACGGTGCCGACGAAGCTAAAGGCCGTGTAAAATCTGCTGCCAGTGACGCCAACAGTGCTATACAAGGCGCATAAGACACTCGCTGCAATAACGCAAAAAAACCGGTGATGAGCCGGTTTTTTTGCGTTTGTTGGGATTGGATATAAGATTTGACAACTTTCTAAAAGTTGTCAAATCTCTTTGGTTGCCGTAGCTAATGATCAGGAATAGAACCACTCTTTAATCACCACTCACCATTCACTTATTTCACCACCCAGGTATTATCGGCTTTAACAGCATCTACAAAAATGCCGGTATCTAAAGTAACCGATTTAAGGCTTTTGCCAATTACTGCTTTAAAGGTTACGTAAACCTCTTTTTGGTTGGCTTCCCATACGGCAGGGGTTTTGTGTATGGTTTGGGTTGTGCCATCGGCAAAAGTTAATACCACATCAAAAGGTATAGCAAAACCGCCAACATTGCTAACGGTAAGCGTATAGCCATCCTTGCCTTTTACGCCCGTGGTAATAGCCAGATCGTTATAGCCATTGCTAAAGAACCAGTTGTTGAAGAACCAGTTAAGGTTTTTGCCCGATACATTGCTCATCGAGTTGAAATAATCCCATGGAATGGGGTGCTTGCCGTGCCACCTGTCCATATAACCGTGCAGAGATTTCTTGAAGAGGTCGTCGCCCAGGTAATCTTTTAAAGCCAGGTAGCTTAACGATGGCTTGCCGTAGGCGTTGTTGCCGTAGCCGCCTTTTTGCTCGCTGCTCATGGTAATAATGGGTTGATCTTCGGCGGTAGATTTATCACCTATCCAGCCGTTGATGCGGAACTGTTTGTAAAAGTTATCTGCTTTTTCTTTACCGTTTTCGGCGGTGCCTATCAGGTATTCCAGCGTGGTTGCCCAGCCTTCGTCCATAAAAGCGTATTTGCTTTCGTTGATGCCCATATAAAAAGGGAACCAGGTGTGTGCAATCTCATGGTCCTGCACCAGTTGGGCAAAGGTAGGGTCGCCAAACTGGCTATCGTTCACCATCATGGGGTATTCCATATCGGCAAAGCCCTTAAAGGCGGTCATTTTAGGGAAGGGGTAAGGCACTCCCGGCCAGTTGGCGCTGAACCAGCCCAGTGCGTTACGGCCATACTGTACCGATTTCTTGAAATCGAAAGCAGCTTCCGGGTAAGCAGCTTGCATGCTGCTACGGCGGCCTGTGGCTTTATCAACCACAACGCTGCCCGCATCCCAAATATAATGGTCGCTTATACCTACAGCCATATCGCTGATGTTATCCGCTTTCCATACCCAGGTGTTGGTAGGGTTTTGGGCGGTTACATTTTTGGCTTTGAGGTCGGCCAGGGTAGCTACGTTGATGGTAGAGTCGCTGGTAAAGGAGGCGGCAAGGCGTTTGGCAACCTCGGGCTGTAATAACTGTGCCGGGTTTTGCAGGGTACCTGTGGCCCAAACAATAAAGTTTTTGGGTACAGTTACGCTGAGGGTGTAATCGTTAAAATCGTTGTAAAACTCTTTAGAGTCTACAAATTCTACACGGTCCCAGCCCTGGTAATCGTCGTAAACCGATACACGTGGGTAGAAATAGGCCAGGTAAAACGAAGTAGAATCGATCATGCCCTCGCGACCGCTCTCCTTACTTACATCAAAGTGCCATATAAAATCCAGCTTTACCGAATCGTGCGGCATTAGCGGTTTGCTTAAGCCCACGCCGGCGTTTGTAGCCGAAGCAACTTTGTTATCCCATTTCTTTTTTTGGCCATTCACCAAAAAGCTATCTACCTGTATACCTTCGGTAAGGTAATCAAGACTGGCACCGCCATCGCGCGAGGCACCAGGGCGGTGAATATTCAGGATAAGCTTAATGTTGAGCCTTTTTAAAGTATCGGGGCTGTTGTTGATGTAGGTGATCTGCTCCACGCCTTTTACGGTGCGGGTGGGTGGGGCCAGGGTTATGGCAATGTTATAGCGGCCAAAGTTTTGCCAGTATTTGCTGCCGGGCTTACCATCTGGCGAGCGGGTACCTTTGGTGTATGCCTGCTTAATTTCGCGCGGCATATACAGGTTTTGGGCCTGCAGTTGTAATAAAAACAAACTGCACACCGCAGTTAACGCAATGGTTTTAAACATAAATTACGAGGTTATAGGGTGGATATATAGAATGTAATGATTAGCGCGCAAATTAGGTAATATACCGTTAATTGTTGAGACGATATTGGTAAACGAATTGTTACAATGTGTTTGTGATATTAATTTGCGTGGCCCCGATTAATTATTTTTCTTTGTTTCAAAGTTATTTTAGTAGGGGTATTAAATAACTCTGCAAAGCCGGGCGAAAGCCTGGCTTTTGTTGTTTTAGCACGAATTGATTGCACACTGATTTCACGAAAGAGGACGAATTTCACGAATTGATTGACAGGAGGTGCAACACCAATCGCTAACCTCTATTCTCCACCCTCTACTCACTAATATACTCCTTCGCAATCAGCATAAACAGCTTATCGTTGTCTTCCGATTCATCAAAATTTTCCTTCAGCAGTTGGGTAACTTCATCATAATGCAGCAGTTTAGCTATCATGATGAGCATGCGGTACGAGGTTATATTCACATGTTCCAACACCTGCACGTACAGCATCAGGTCCAGGTCGTTCAAAGCGGCGAGGGTTTGTTGCTCGTCCAGGCAAAACTCATCTTTTACAATTGATTTTATGGGGTTACACTCATCTTTATCAGGTATTTTACCTATCAGCTGGTATATCTCTTGCATGCGTAAAATTTGCTTTTTTACGTCGCCGCCAATTTCCTCTATGGCCAATTGGAGGCCTTTAGATGAGGCGAGGCTTATCAAATGCTCCAGGTTTTTATCCAGGAAGCATTTGCCGCTATAAATACGGTTGAGGTGGTGGGTGAAAAGTTCCTCTAATAGCGCTTGGTTTGTAGGAATGGGTGTAACTTGCATATTCATAAAAGGTTAGTGTTGGGCTTGTTTAAAAATGGCATCTGTTGTAGCATGTAAAATAACCTGCAGGTGTAAATTATTTTAATTACCGGGTTGCAGCTATCTATATTGATACCTTTGCGTTACAGTAATACCATATGAAATATAAATTAGGCGATTTTGTTCGCTTTGTAGACGAAAAAATGGAGGGTTACGTAACCCGCATCATTGATGAGCAGATGATTGGCGTTACCGGCGACGATGATTTTGAGATACCGGTGCTGGCCAGCAAGGTAACCTTTGTACACGGCCATGCCAAACTGGTGGGCGATGAGCGGCCCGAAGACATCATAGAGGTGGATTTACCTGCCGGCGAGTTCAAAAGCAAAGGCGTTTTTGTAGCCGTAATTGCCGATGCCAGGGCCAATTCGGTAGTGCACCTGCATTTAGTTAATGAAACATCGTATCAGCTGCTGGCATCGGTTAGTACCGAGCAGAACAAGCAATATAAAGGTGAGTTTGCAGGTATTATAGAGCCGCGCAGCTATGCCAAGGTATATTCGGCAAAGTTGGCCGATTTGCAGCTGTGGCCAAAGCTCTTGTTCCGGGTGTTGTTCCATACCAAACAAAACCAGCCTGCCCTTGCTCCGTTGGATGTGAGTGAGCAATTTAAGGCCAAAGATTTTTCGGGCGCAAAAAAGAATGTTCCTTTTATCAATCAGTTAGGTTGGATGATTCAGCTGGACGAGGCCGAACTGGTGATCGATGCCCAGAAGCTAAAAGAAAGTTTTTTTAAACCCGCCGAAGAAAAGCAGGTGGTAGCCAAACCACAAAGCGAAGTTGACCTCCACATCGAAAAACTGCGTACCGATCACCACTTTTTGGGTAGCAGCGAGATCCTCAACATACAGCTTACCAACTTTAAGCATGCGCTGGATGCAGCCATAGTGCACCAGATGCCCGAAATTACCTTTATACACGGTACCGGCAACGGTACCCTCAAAAACGAACTGCATAAACTGCTCAGCAAAAGCAACAAAGTACAAACCTTTATGGATGCCCGTAAGGAGAAGTTCGGCTACGGGGCAACTAAAGTACTACTGAAGTAAAGCTGATGGTCGGGAAATAAACTTTTGCTTATAAGTGGTTTATGCTTTGCTGGCACGATATTTTCGTTTAATTTTAAGTGCCAATTAAAAACACTAAAGCATCAATCGTTATGGAAAAAGCCAATCAAATCTCGCGCCGTAGTTTTATACAAAAGGGGGCCATAGGTACCGGTGCGCTCCTGCTGGGGCAAACGTTAAATGCGCTTAGCAAAGAGAAAAAAATGGGCATTGCCCTGGTGGGGCTGGGTTATTACAGCAGCGGGCAACTGGCCCCGGCCTTGCAGCATACTAAAAACTGCTACCTGGCAGGCATCGTAACCGGCACGCCCGCCAAAGCCGAAACCTGGGCCAAAAAGTATAACATTCCGCAAAAGAACATCTATAACTACCAAAACTTCGATGAAATAGCCAAGAACCCGGATATTGATATCGTGTACATTGTATTGCCGGTGAGTATGCATAAGGAGTTCACCATCCGTGCAGCGAAAGCGGGCAAGCATGTGCTATGCGAAAAACCTATGGCACTCAACGCTTCCGAATGCCGCGACATGATCGCCGCCTGCAAAAAGGCAAATCGCCTGCTCTCGATAGGCTACCGCCTGCACTTTGAGCCGCACACTTTGGAGGTGATGCGCCTGGGGCAGAAAAAAGTATTTGGCAAGGTTACCCAGATAGATACCGGCAACGGCTTCACCTACGGCGGCGACCCTAACGCCTGGCGGCTTAAAAAGGCCATGGCCGGTGGCGGCGGACTGATGGATATGGGAATCTATTCCATACAGGGTTCGCGATACACTTTGGGCGAAGAACCCATAGCCGTAAGAGCTACCCAGGAGAAAACCAAACCCGAACTATTTAAGGAAGTTGATGAGACAGTATTTTGGGAGCTGAAGTTCCCCGGTGGGGCAAAGGTGACCGGCAAAAGCAGTTATAACAACAACTGGGGCTACCTGAATGTGCAGGCCGAGCATGGCAATTTTGAGTTAGAACCTGCTTTTGGCTATGGCGGTTTAGATGGTAAAGTAAACGGCAAGCCTATGAATATCCCCAACATCATTCAACAAGCCGCTCAAATGGACGATTTTGCCACCTGCGTAGCGCTCAACAAGCAAAGCCGCGTACCCGGCGAAGAAGGCCTGAAGGATATGAAAATAGTAGATGCGATTTACCGCAGTTTGGATAGCGGGAAGTGGGAGAATATATAACCGGGATTGAGCGGATTTAACTTCTATCAACTATTATACGACAAAAAAGCATGGATGCTCCTATAATTGGAATGTTTTTAAAATTTGGCAGCGAAGAAAATATTAGGGATTTATATGAAAATGGTACGATATACCTTAATACAATCCAATATTTTAGGCGTGTTGAAGATAACCAGCTAAGAGGTGATTCTTATGAAGGAATATCTCGAATTAAAAATTACCCACCCGGGACCTTTGAGATTCCATCCTTAAAGTTTAAAGGCAATTATCTTAACATTCATTTAAGGGAGTCGCATGAAGAAGTATTGGGGAATATCTTTAGCTTGTATTGCATATCTTCATTTACGATAAATAATCCGTTGACTTTTGAGATGGATTCACGTGTTTTAGGATTCGGTTCACATTGCCTTATGATTAAAGATAATCTTGCTTTT
This sequence comes from Mucilaginibacter psychrotolerans, assembly GCF_004519315.1. GTDB lineage: Bacteria > Bacteroidota > Bacteroidia > Sphingobacteriales > Sphingobacteriaceae > Mucilaginibacter > Mucilaginibacter psychrotolerans. Next base: position 42,479 of record NZ_SOZE01000022.1, on the reverse strand, counting down.
CTGCGTAAAATAGAACACGGACTTAAGGGTATCGGACTTGAATTTAGTCATGGTTTTGTGAAGTATTATGATAAGAATAAGATTAACGGGCGCATCAACTTATTTCAAAAACCTTTAGAATTCTCTTATCAAAAGGAATTTAGATTTTACGTTCAGTCCGATATTTTTGAACCGCTGATGATTAAAATAGGAAGCCTCGAAAGTATATCTGAAGTTGTTTCCACTTCAGATATTTTATCGTTGAAACTTGTTGCCGGGAAATAATTGCTAATTATGCAAACCTCCGATATCACCGATCCTCTTTTCCTGAAAGCTGTGGAAGCTATGGCTGTTGTTTTTTTTAACGCAATCATTTAATCATTTAAACGGCGAAGCCCTTTTGAGCACCTTAAAGAATAAATAAAATACGAAAAATCAACGGTTCAGACCGCACCAGGGATTGAAAGGGGGAGCCACGGCGCGGCAGGCTTGCGCGTAAAGGCAACGGGGCCGAAGCGCAGCGTAGCCCGACAAAGCCCGGCCCGCAGGGGGTGCCATCATCTGAATCAGGATTTTCAGAATTAAAGAATTTTCAGAATTTAAAACAAGACGCTGAGTTGAGCATTCCCTCTAACATCTTCCCTCTAACCTAAAAAAATCCTAATCCCCACCTCCCCAAAACTAATCGCTAAATCACTATATTTATACACCCCTATGTATAAGTTATATATGCGTATAAAAAGATTAATCATGCTGGCAATTTTGCCGCAGCTGCTAACCCTGCTGGGTTGTAAACCAAAAACCATGTATGGCAATAACCCCGAGGTAGGCAAGTACTACCCAATCAACGGCATCAAAATGTATGTGGAAGAGTATGGCAGCGGCCAGCCCTTGCTGATGATACACGGCAATGGCGGCGATATGAGCTCCTTTACCGAAAACGTGCCTTACTTTGCCAAAAAATACCGGGTAATACTGGTGGATAGCCGTGCCCAGGGTAAAAGCGTGGATGCCAGCGCTTCGTTGAGCTTTGAGCAAATGGCCGATGATTTTGCTGTATTGCTGGATACGCTGAAAGTACCCAAAGCTTACGTACTGGGCTGGAGCGACGGCGGCATTAACGCCCTGCTAATGGCCATGCGCCACCCGGATAAGGTAATTAAACTGGCCTCAACAGGCGCCAACATATGGCCCGACAGCACCGCGCTTGACCCGGAAGGCTGGAAACAGAGCGAGAAGTATTATAACGAAAATAAAAACCGCGTTTGGAAAACCCCGCGCGCCAAAAACAGCTGGAAGATTTTTATGCTCGACTGGAACCAGCCCAACATAAAATTGACCGAGCTGCAGCAAATAAAATGCCCTGCGCTTATCATAGCCGGCGACCATGATGTAATACGAGATAAGCATACCCGGCTGATACAAAGTAATATACCCGGCAGTGAACTGTGGATAGTGCCCAACAGCGGCCATGGCACTTTGATAGAGCATGCCAAAGAATTCAACAAAAAAGTGGATGAATTCTTTGAAAAGTGACCTATTTTGTCACCGGTTATTCATATATTACATGTTTAAACATTTAATTTTAGCTAATCTCAATCCTTTATATATCTTTGGGACGTAAAAAATATTAACACAATAACTTAAACAAAATGAAAAAGACACTGTTTTTAGTCGCTGCTGCATTGTTGATGCAGACGGCTGTATTTGCCCAAACTACCTGGAAGAATGACAAAGCCCATTCGCATGTAACTTTCACCATCACCCACTTAGCGGTATCTGATGTTGATGGTACTTTCAAAGATTTCGATGCTACCATCGTTGCTGCAAAACCAGATTTCAGCGATGCTAAAGTTACTTTCGTAGCGCAAACTGCATCGGTAAATACCGAGAATGACCGTCGCGATGGCCACTTGAAAAGCGAAGAATTTTTTGATGTTGCTAAATTCCCAACCCTTACTTTCGTAAGCACTGGTGTTACTGCTGCAGGTGCCGGCAAATACAAACTGGCAGGTAACTTAACCCTACACGGCGTTACCAAACCGGTTGTTTTTGATTTTGTGCACCGTGGTACTATCACCAACCCAATGAGCAAACAACCATCTGCGGGTTTCAAAGTAACAGGTACTATCAAACGTTCTGATTTCGGTTTCGGCAGCAAATATGGTTCGCCAATGCTGAGCGACGAAGTTGAACTGAGCGCAAGCGGTGAGTTTGGTCAATCTAAATAATAATTTTTCAGTCTATACGCAAAACGCGCCTCAAGGATAACCCAGGGGCGCGATTTGTTTTATATGGCTTTTAGTTTTGTTTCTCAGATACGGTTGAAGGTCATTGTTCTGCCGATGAACTTAAAGTGCCAGTAGCCCTTTACTTTAAGCGCGCCCTCATTGTTGATATAGGCCGATGAGTTCCAATGTTTGCCGGCCTGGGCATCGTATATCATGCCGTCTTCCCAGGAATTCGTCTCGGGCTTATAAACTAGTTTTTCGAGCACGTTCATACCCAATAGCTTGCGGTTGCGCAGCGCCGGGTCGGGGTTGTGCTTGTCGGTCCAGCTTTCCATGGCCTTGTCTCCAGCGCCATTATTGAACCAAACAATTTTGGCTTTAAACTGGCTATCTTCCTTAAAAACCTGAACGATTAAGTTCTTTTCCTGGTTTTGCCATTTGCCGCATATTTGTTCTTCAGCAGCAACAGATGCTGGGGCAGTTTTGCCCGCGTTTACTGCAATGAGCAACAATCCAAAAAAGCTTAGTAAAAACGAATGGCTCATAAAAAACTTCCGGTTAAGTTATACAGCATTGCCAGCGCAAATAAAATGCCAAAGCATTATAATACTAAGACGCTTTAAAACTATGCTTTGTTATAAAGCCGCGAGGATAATTTTTAGTACAGGTGTAGCGGAAAATAAGCTGGTTGTCAGCCTCGGAATTTTTCGCTTTGCTTATCTTTTGGGCTGCCTGGGAGGGCTTTGCCGTTTAAAGGATTTTAGAGTGCACAGAATGCACAACCACACGATGATTTTCGGCGTTGAAGAATTAGGCAGATTCGAGCCCACCACCGGGATCACAAAATGTTCCTTCATTTTACGACCTTCCGGGTTTTTGTCGAATCAAAAACAGTTGAACTATTTAAAACACTAAAATCCTCGGGTGTTGAGGATTTTAGTGTTTTAAGTAGACTGGTAATCAATGGCATCAATCAGTTCGCCACATCATTATTCTCTATAGACCTCCGGCTTTTATTGACACCATCATTTAGCCCGCCAAACTTATAATTCAGGCTGATGCCGAACGACCGGTAATAATCGCGCGAGTTGTACAATTGGTTAAAATCGGGCCCGAAGATGCGGGTAATATTATTCCGGTAGCCGGTGAAAGGGTTATTTACACGTGCAGCAAAACCCAATTTGTTTTTGATTAACTCTTTATTCATACTGAAGGCGGTACTAACAAAGCTATTAGAATAACCCTGCAAGCCGGTAGGGTTGCGGCTAACCACATTCAGGTCGGCATTTACCGCCCATCCCTTATTGAAACGTAGCCCGTTTGAAAGCGAAAAGGAGTACATTAACCGGTCATTATGAACAATCTCGCCATCTGCAATGCCCTGCAGCCACAGGTACATCACGTTGCCATTCAGGCTTACATTGTAAATCTTACAAACCGGATAGGAAACGGACAAATTACTGCCAAAGCTGCTTGATTTGCCTGTATTGGCATAGCTGGTGCGGGTAACTTGTGTTGCGGGGTCAAAGTCGGCTACCTGTAAATCCAGGTTGTTCATAAAGGAATAATCCAGTCCTAAGTTTAATGACAGCTTTTTGTTACTGCTGAACCCTGCCTGCACATCGTTCAGTAATACAGGGCGCAGGTTAGGGTTGCCTGTTAACTCGAAGTTGGGGTTTGAGCGATCTATATAGGGATTAAGCCTGTTGATACCCGGCCTGCGGATACGTTGCGAAAAACCAAAATTAAGCGCGGTTTGATCACTGAAATTTTTACTCACCGCGATGGACGGCAGTATGTTAAAATAATTCTGATCGGCCACTGTAGCCGTACTGATAAAATCCGCCCTTATCACAGTTCCCTCTACCCTTACCCCGGCATTGATGTTCCAGCTTTTTAAATTGACCTGATAGGAATTGTATGCACTAAACACATTTTGCTTGTTGGTGTATTGGTTGGACAATGCTGCATCCGCATCAAACTGGCCGGTAGCATTGTTGAAGCTATTGTAGCCAAAGTTGCTGTTACTGCTGCGCAGTATACCTTTTACACCAGCCTCAATGTTTACCTTCTTTACAGGGGTTACAAAATCAACCTGGAAAGTATGCTCATTGAATTTTTGTATGTCGGTTTGGGTATAATCCGGCGTGTTGAAATTTATAGGATTTGTGATCGTTACATCCCCGTTGCGATTATTCCGGTTATCAGCATACTGATACGAGAAGGTTAGTAACCTGTTTTTAACCGTTTTAAAGCCAATCTGATAATTAACGGCGGCATCCCAGCCGTAACTGGTCCCTTTATTATTGTTCAGCAGATCGTAAGACTGGAGGGGCCCATTAGTGCCGTCGAGGCTGGATACCTGTGCCATATGATCGGTTGCACGGCTGCCATTCAAGTTAAACTGCCCTGATAGCAAGTGAAGCGAATCAATTTCGTAGCTCATTTCTGTGCCAAAGTAAGCTGTTTTATTATTTGACCGGCGATCTCCTGTTTGCAGCAGGCTGGTTGCGTTGCTGCCAAAGGTCTCCCTGCTATTTGTAAAAGTAGTTTTAGGCGTGTTAGCAACGCTTGCGCCGCCAAAGGCAGCAATAACAAATTTACCGCTTTTAGCTGTGAAAGACCCTCCTGCACCGGGGCCGCCAACGGGGAAGCTTTCATTTGCATTCAGCGATCCACTGTAACCGTTATTCAGTTTTTTTACAGTGATGATGTTGATGATGCCTGCCAAGCCCTCCCCATCGTATTTAGATGGCGGAATGGTGATCACTTCTATTCGTTGGATAGTGGAGGCTGGCATACTTTTCAATATCGCATTTAAATTGTTTTCCATACTGGGAGAGGGCCTTCCGTTAATGAGCACTTTAAAGCTGGAATTGCCTTTCAGCAGGATATTCTCCTGGCCGTCAAGGGTAATGTAAGGGATCTTGTGCATCATTCCCAAAACGCTATTGGATTTGCTTTCAGGGTCTGCCTGCAGGTCGTAGATGATCCGGTCTGCTTTTTGTTTGATGATGGGCCTTGAACCGGTTATAGCTACTTCTTTTAAGCTGTTAACCTGCTGTTTTAGCGCAATTAAACCCAGATCGGTGTCTTTATGCAGGTTAAGCAAAAATGTTTTTGGTGCGTAACCCAAAGTCACGATAACAATGTGATAGGTTGATGGTGCCAGCATCGATAAAGAAAATGAGCCATCTTCCTTGCTTATCCCGGCCCTGATGGTTTCTCCTTTGTCGTCGTTTAACTTTACGGTTACGAAGGCTAATTTAGTATTTGTGGCCGAATCAATTGTGGTGCCTTTTATGATCAGTTTACCACTATTTGCTTGCCCGAGTACACTGCCGGTTTGCGCGATCACAAAGACAAGTAATAAAATTATGCCTAAGAAATGTTGTTTAGTTTTCATGGTGTTAAAATTTAAGGTGTTAAAATTTTGGGCAAAGCAATCCACGTAAAGGCTAAAGGCCTTTTAAAAATTACTGTATTTACCTGATGTGTATTTTAGGGTAAGCTAACCGGAGTGCGTATTAAAGCGATTGTTTATCGCGATGATTCCGGATAAAAAGGTAGTATAAGAAGAAGCCGGCAGCTACAAATAACATCTCCACGCCATAAGGGAGCGGTGATTCTTCGGCACTGTAAGGGATAAACTGCATAACAATCAACCCCATGCCGGTAGTTGATAGAATGATAGCCCATTTCATGGCTTCGGTACCAAAGCCGGAAAGTTGCTGCAAAAATTTCAGCCCGATTTCATCTAAAGGGCCTGCATCAATAATGCGTTTCTTTAAACGGTAGTTATATAAGGCAAGGATGAATATGGCGATAAGTATAAAGAATATAATGACGATGATAAAGGGCATTAACTGTTTCATGATGTTGCGATTTAAATGATTTTGGTACAGTAGTCCTTAAAAATAACACAACGGTTGCAAATATTTTTCTTTAATTTTTGCAACTGTTAGTCCGCCATTACAGACTACTCTGATATGTTTGATGAAAAGGAAATTGTTTCCAGGGTATTAAAGGGAGATTTTCGTGCTTTTGAGCTATTGGTCAAACAATATGAGAAGCTGGTTTTCTTTGTAGTGAATCGCCTGGTGTATAACCAGCAGGATAAAGAAGATATTTGCCAGGATGTTTTTATAAAAGTACATCATAGCCTGCCCAAATTTCAATTTCAGTCTAAACTATCTACCTGGATTGCCCGTATCGCTTATCTCACAACTGTTGATTATATTAAAAAAAGGAACAAAAACCAAAAGGCTGATTTTCAGGATGATATAGATAATTATCATTTTACCGAAAATAGCCCTGAGTCTGAACTGGTAAAAAAGGATACTGCAGCGTATGTTAACCTGCTTATTGAACAAATGCCGCTGCAGTACCGCACCGTTTTAACCCTATATCATTTAAATGAGTTTACCATCCCCGAAATTGAACAGATCACCGGCATACCGGAAGGAACGGTTAAAAGCCACCTTTTCAGGGCAAGAAAACTATTGAAAGAAAAAATTGACCACGATCTTAAAGATTAGATTATGAAAAAGCTGACCGATGAACAGATCCAGGCGATGCTGGAAATTGAATTGAGGGCACCTGCCGATACTTTATCCGCCCCGGAAGATGAGCAGGTGCAACGCTATCAGTCTTTATTTCAGAAATTAAACCGGGAGCCTGAACAGGGTTTGCCGTTTAATTTTGCCTCAAAAGTTACCGGCCGATTAAAAATTAAATTGAAGAGGCGAAGCGACATACGCTTTAATCTGCTCGCCTTATTGGGTATAGGCGTTGGCTTACTATTGGTCTACGCACTTTTAACTGTGGTGGACCTTACCGCAGGAAACCAATTTTTACTATCGATGCTTAAATTTAAATGGCTCCTTATTTTGGGCACTGCCGTTCTATTAGGTTCTTTGATGTTTGAGCAGAATGTGGTTGAAAAGAACCAGGGTATTTAGTGGTAAAAAATAAGGTTTCAGCAATTTAGCAAATACGTTCCAATCATCTTCCATTTACTTTAATTGCAGATTATGCATAAAGGTTTTATAATACGCATTTACCCTCCGGTTTTAATAATGGGCCTGAAAAGGAATTGTCGCCCCTTTTTTAGATAATTTGTAAACTGTTTAGCACGTTCAATTGATCCATGAAATGATCCAAATGATGTCCGGTCAGGGCACCCTCCTGGAAATTTTAAAATCCTGAAAGTTCTGATTCAGACAGCAGCCAACCCGAATTCTTCTATATTTGAGTTGTAAACCATACATCTCTCATTCATGAAAAAACCGCTACTGCTACTGCCGGTCCTACTGCTATCGTTCTCCGCATCGGCTCAAACAAAAAATATATACCATAAGGGTTGGGTAGATTTTAACAAGAACGGCAAGATGGACGTTTTTGAGGACCCCGCGCAAACCATAGACAAACGCGTGGCCGACCTGCTAAGCCAGATGACCGTGGAAGAAAAAACCTGCCAGATGGCCACGCTGTATGGCTACAAACGGGTGCTGAAAGACGAGATGCCGGTAGACCGTTGGAAAACCGAGATATGGAAAGACGGCATTGCCAATATTGATGAAGAACTGAATAACCTCACCTCGCATACCGACGATGCGCCTACCCAATACTCTTACCCCTTTAGTAAACACGCTACCGCTATAAATACCATTCAACGTTGGTTTGTAGAAGAAACGCGCATGGGTATCCCGGTAGATTTTACCAACGAGGGTATCCACGGGCTTAACCATGATAGGGCTACGCCACTGCCTGCGCCCATATCCATCGGCAGCACCTGGGATAAACCTCTCGTGCGCATGGCCGGGCAAACCGTTGGCCGCGAAGCCAAAGCCCTGGGCTATACCAATGTGTACGCCCCGATTTTAGACCCCGCGCGCGACCAACGCTGGGGACGCGTAGTGGAGTGCTATGGCGAGAGCCCTTTTCTGATCGCCGAGCTGGGCAAGCAAATGGTGCTGGGCATACAGGAGCAAGGCGTAGCATCAACCTTAAAACACTATGCCGTTTACAGCGTGCCCAAAGGTGGCCGCGATGGCAGCGCCCGTACCGACCCGCATGTGGCGCCGCGCGAGATGCACCAGCTTTACCTTTACCCCTTCCGCAGGGTGATACAGGAGGCGCACCCCATGGGTGTAATGAGTAGTTATAACGATTGGGATGGCGTGCCCATAACCGGTAGTTATTACTTTTTAACCGAGCTGCTACGCGAGCAGTTCGGCTTTCAGGGTTATGTGGTGAGCGATAGCGAGGCGGTGGAGTTCCTGTATTCCAAACACCATGTTGCAGCTGATTATAAGGAGGCCGTGCGGCAGGCGGTAGAGGCGGGCCTTAACGTGCGCACCAACTTTACCATGCCGCAAACTTTTATCCTCCCGCTGCGCGAGCTGATTAAAGAGAACAAGATATCCATGAAAGTGATCGATAGCCGCGTGGCCGATGTGCTACGGGTGAAATTCAGGCTTGGGCTGTTCGATAGTCCCTACGTGAAAGACCCTGCCGCAGCCGATAAGGTGGTGCATACACCCACCGATGCGGCCATGAGCCTGCAGATGAACCGCGAGAGCATGGTGCTGTTGAAAAACGCGGGCAACCTGCTGCCGCTGGATAAAAGCAAGCTGAAGAATATACTGGTTACCGGTCCGCTGGCAATAGAGACCAATTATGCCATCAGCAGGTACGGCCCATCACACAACCCTGTTACCACCGTTTTAGATGGGATAAGGAACTACGTTGGTTCTGGCGTAAAAGTAAACTACGCCAAAGGCTGCGATATGATAGATGCCACCTGGCCCGAAAGCGAAATCATCGAAACGCCTTTGACTGCAACGGAACAGGCAGGTATCGATTCAGCAGTGGCGCAGGCACGGCTTTCTGATGTGGTGATAGCCGTAGTTGGCGAGGATGTGGACAGGGTAGGCGAGAGTCTCTCGCGCACGGGGCTAAACCTGCCGGGCCGCCAACTGAAGCTGATACAGGCTTTGCAGGCAACCGGTAAGCCGGTGGTGATGGTGATGATAAACGGGCAGCCGCTCACCATTAATTGGGAAAATAAGTATGTGCCGGCCATTTTAGAGGCCTGGTTCCCCAGCGTGCAAAGCGGGCAGGTAATTGCCGAAACGCTTTTTGGCGATAACAACCCCGGCGGTAAGCTTAGTATCACCTTCCCAAAAACAACGGGCCAGATAGAGTTCAACTTCCCCTTTAAGCCAAACGCCAATGCCGGGCAGGGCGGCCCAAACAGCTGGGGCAAAACCAGTGTGAACGGCGCGCTTTATCCCTTTGGATATGGCCTGAGCTATACCACCTTTGCGTATAGCAACCTGGTGGTAACGCCCGATAAACAGCATTCGCAGGGCGATTTCAGCGTATCGGTAGATATTACCAACACCGGCAGCCGCAAAGGCGATGAAGTGGTGCAGCTGTACCTGAAAGATAACGTGAGCAGCGTAACCACCTACGAGTTCGACCTGCGGGGCTTCGAGCGAATAACCCTGGCTCCGGGCGAAAAAAAGACCGTGCAGTTCACCCTCCACCCGGACGACCTCGCCCTGCTGGATAAAAACATGAACTGGACGGTAGAGCCGGGCACCTTTACCGTGATGATAGGCGCATCGTCGGAAGATATTAAATTGAAGAAAGAGTTTGTGGTGGAATGATGAAGAAGTTATTCAATAAAAAAGAATGGATATTAGACGAGGGGGTATCTGTAAAAGGGCTCCTGGCCGATATTACTGTGGGAGTAAAGTATCCGGAGTACGAACAATTCCTGTCGTTTAAACCCCAAGAGCGGATTAAGCAAATCGACAAATTCCATAAGGAAGGCCTTAAAAAGCTCGTCGACCTGAAATTATTTGATGAATACACCGTAGATGAAACAAAAAAACGCCCTCGTTGGATAAAAACTAAGGTGCCGTTAAGAGTAGCGGAGGTATTAAATAAGTTGGATTTTGTAACCGTACATATCAAATCTATTGATAAGGCCACAAAAATTAAAAAGGAGGAAGCAATTCGGGATAGGTTTTTTTGTGTGAAGATGACCGTGGTGATTCGCTACGAAGGCCTCAAGGTAAAAAAGGAGGATATTGAAAAAAGATTTGTATTGGTAAAAGCATCTTCTTTTGAAAACGCGTATGAGATTTTAGAAAAGAGTAAACATGATTATGCGTCGCCCTATTTAAACTCCGATGGTAGGCTGGTGAAATGGGAGATTGAAAGCTTTGATGATTGTTTTGAGACAGATATTTTTAACGCTGCCGATTTTAACAACCCGGAAGGGGTAGAGGTTTATTCGATATTGAAGAAAAGGAAAGCAAAAAATGCAGTAGTTTGGGATGGGAAGTAACACTATATAAAAAAACATCATACGGCCTGGCACCTTAACCCGATCATCCATGAAATAATTTTTCGCGCTTACACTCTTAATAACCATTTGTGCAAGCTGCCCCCAAACCGCTAAACCACCAGCTGCAAAACACCGGCATGTGAAATCGAAATCTACAAAAAAAGCTACTCCTGAAAGAGGCGATACGCTGCTAATAAGTACCACATCGGCTGTGAGGGTAGATCTGGATACGATACAGTTAGATCACCTTCGGAAGAAATACGGAGATGAAGGCTTTTATGTAGGCGCAGATGACGATGTGTTTTATGCCTATGGCACTGATTCGGTGTTGAAAGCGAATAACCTCCCTGAGGTATCCGCACCGGGAGATAGGTATAAATATTTGAAATTCCTGCGAAGCAATGGGAAGGCAACCATAGTGAAAATTGATACGCTTTCGCGGCCTATTAATTACTTTTTCCTCAAGCCATCGGCAGCGCCATACCAACCGGATATAACCGACCCTGAAGGGGAATATAAAGCTTTTTTTGAATGATTTACGCAGTCGATAATGTTTTCCCATCCTCGCAGTGTCTCTTTGAAAAGTACGCTGCGGCTTTTTTTAACTTCTGTTTTTTTGTATTTTAACAAAGTATTTTAAGTCACCCCGAAAACCTAAGCATAAATATAGATGTCAAAAATAGCGCCCTCTGCATCAAGCCTAAAAGCAATCCTACTATTAATATTGTTGGTGTTTTCCTGTACGCTTGCCAACGCCCAGCACATCTATTCTATAACGGGTAATGTGAAGGACGACGGCGGCAACCTGCCCGGTGCAACGGTTTATATTACCGGCACTAAATTAATTACCGCTTGCAACGCAACTGGCGATTTCTTGTTCGCTAATTTGGTGCCCGGTACTTATGGGGTGGTGGTACAAATGGTGGGTTATAAACCGCTGGCAAAATCGGTTACGGTTAACGGGCAGTCGGTGAAAGTTGATTTTAAGTTAGAAACAGTAACTAACAGCTTGCAGCAAGTGGTGATACATGCCGAAACCAATTGGGAAGAGCATTACCGGATATTCCAAAAACGCTTTTTAGGCACCACATCCAACGCATCTGATTGCAAGATCATCAACCCCAAAATACTCCATTTCCATTTCGATAAGGAAACAAGCGTACTGAGCGGCAGCGCAGAAGAATTTTTAATTATAGAGAATCAGGCATTGGGTTACCGGATAAAATACCTGCTCACCAATTTTGAGTATAACGAGCAAACGAGCATTTTAAAGTACCAGGGCTATCCCTCGTTTGAGGAGATGCAGCCAAAGACCGACCGCGTGGCCCAAGCCTGGCAACGCAACCGCGACAAAGCATACAAAGGCTCTGTGATCCATTTTTTGCGGGCGATATACAACGGCAACGTTTATACCAGCGGCTACGAAATTTTTAAGGTGTTGAACAAACCCCTGCCCGGCGAGGAACCCGACCCGAAGAAACCCATCTTCTTCGACAGGCGGCCCGTGCTATGCGATTCGCTGGTGAAGGTGGTAGATGCCGATTTTAAGGAACTCAGCTTTAAAGATTGCCTTTTTGTGCTCAACTACCGCGAACAGGATGCCTCGGAACTGGCTGCCAGCGGTTATAAAATAGACAAACCGGTGGGTGGCCGGCTGCCTAATGGACAGATATCGGTAGTGCGCCTGCTCGACCCCAGTGTGACCATAGATGCCAACGGCAACTACAGTGACCCTGGCGGCTTGTTATTTGAGGGTTACATGGCCTGGGAGCAGGTGGCCGATATGCTACCGCTGGAATATGGCAAAGCGGAGTAAGGGTCATTGGGTTAAGCAGTTTTTAATCCGCGAAATTCAATCAATATCGATGAAAAAAAATCAGTGAAATCATCATCAAATCGGTGAAATCAAACTATAATCGGTGCAATCACAAGCAATATCGGTGTAATCAAAAAAATGGAAACTATCACCACACGGTTGGCTACATTAGCCGATATGCCCGCATTGCTGCAATTTGAGCAGGGCGTAATTACGGCCGAGCGCCCCTACGATTCAACCCTCAAACCCGATCCGGTAAACTATTACGATATTGAGCTGATGATTGCTGCCCCGCACATCCACCTGGTTGTGGCCGTACTAAACGGTGAGCCTATTGGCAGCGGCTACGCCCGGATACAAGAATCTAAACACTTCCTGAACCACCCGCAACACGCTTACCTTGGGTTTATGTACGTATTGCCGCAACACAGGGGCAAGGGCGTAAACAACCTGGTGATGCAGGCCCTTAAGGATTGGGCCGTAAGCCAGGGCATAACCGAATTGCAGCTGGAAGTGTATTACGACAACGCCCCTGCAATAAAAGCCTACGAGAAAAGCGGCTTCAGCAAAAGCATGATACAAATGCGTATGGGTTTGTAAATACGGCTATCACTATCATTAAATTAAGGAACCCCATGGGGGTTCAACGTCGGTAGCACAATAATGAGCCACGCAAAATCGTGCCGTCAGGTACGAAACTCGCGATGTTGCGTACCTAACGGCACGCTAAAATATCTGCTATTTGTTTTCTACCGACATTTTGCACCTATGGCGCAACCTCAATAAACCTTAACTTATTCACATTGATACGGCTATTGTAAATTTATCCGGTGCTTGGTTCGTATCGGGCTGATATGTAATACCTTTATACTACAGCGCTAATTAGAACCTATCATGAACTTTGCAAAATTCGCCTTTACCGATGGTATTAAAGCTTTACAGGAACAAAACGGCAGCCGCCAAAGCTATGCCCGCATGGAGGCGCTAACAGATACAGACGGTTTAACGGAATCAGAAATTGAGTTTATTGAAAGCCGCAATAGTTTTTATATGGCCAGCATTGGCGAAAACGGCTATCCCTATATACAGCACCGGGGCGGGCCAGTGGGTTTTATAAAAGTGATAAACGCAGGCACAATAGGCTTGGTTGATTACAGGGGGAATAAACAATTTATCTCCTTGGGTAATTTGCTTGTTCACCAGCAGGTGGCCCTGTTCCTGATGGATTATCCGCACAGAACACGCCTTAAAATTTACGCTGATGCCCGCATTGTAGATATGAAAGACGACCCCGCGCTGTTTAACTTATTAGACCCTGCCGATTACAAGCATACGCCCGAACGCATGTTTCTTTTTGATGTAAAGGCTTTCGATTGGAATTGCCCCCAGCATATTACCCCACGCTATACCGAAGAGGAAATTAAGCGGGCCTTCGCCCCGCAAAACGACTACGTATTGAAACTGGAATATGAGTTGGAGAATCTAAAAAAGCAGTTGGCGGATAAGAAATCCTGAGTATTGATAATTAACAGGTAAGCTCCCCTTATTGCTTCGTGAAAAATTGTGTGCGTTCATAATGCACACGGTAATTTTTACCATCGATGCTGTAAGGCGAATCACTTATGACCAGGCCCTTCATTTGCAGGTCGGGATCGTGTAGGGCCGTTATCTCATATTCCGTGGGCGCAAAGCCTACTATTTGCGTGCTCAGGTACGTGCGGTTGCCTTCCGTCCGTAGGGTGTAAGCGTGTTTCAGCGTTACGCCATACTCGGTATCGTACGATGTTACCGAGCCCGCGCCGTCAAAAGTAAGCTTAGTTTCCAGGCCATGCAGGTAGCTTACCCGTGTAAGTTCGGCACCGGTTGCGTTGTCAAATATCACATCGGTGGTCAGGTTGGCTTTCCACTCGCCTTTCAGCAAAGCATCAGCCCCGGGGGCGCTATCTTCTTTTTTGCAGGATGTTAAAAAGCCAGCGAATATTAAAACCAGTAGTATCTTATTCATCGTCAGTAGTTTATTGGGCGTATATTGGTGTAGTAAATATACTGGTATTTAATTACAGCGTATAGTTATTAAAAAAACAAGGGGGTATGTATAGCTAAAATGAATATGTTGTACTTTGACGCATTATTTTTATTTTTATCGGATTGAATTTTGCACTTATCTTAAAAACTGTACCGAACATACTGAATGGAAATAAAAAGTAACGGCATTAAAGGCAGCTGGTTGAAAAATATGATCATTAAGCGCCTGTATTTCGATAATGCGATGTCGTGCGCGGGGCTTAGCCAGCTTTTTGATAAAAGCATCCCCTCTATAACAAAGGCCATCAACGAGCTTATAAAAGAAGGTTTTGTGGTAGAGGAAGGGTACGCGCCATCAAGTGGAGGCCGCCGCCCGTTGATGTACGCCATCAATGCCAAAGCCATGTATATTTTGGCTGTAGCCATGGACCAGCTTACCGCCCGCCTGCAGTTGATAGATCTGCAAAACAACCCCGTTGCGGCAATGGTTACCGTTGATATAAAATTGCACAATAACGACGAGGCACTGCCTACGCTGATAAAAAGCCTGAACGATTATGTAACCGCAAGCGGTATTCCTAAGAGCAAGATAGCTGGCATTGGCATAGGCATGCCGGGTTTCATCAACGCGGTTGAGGGTATCAACTACACTTATATGGATGCGGGGGGACAAAGCCTGAGCGATCATATCAGCCAGCACACCGGCATTACCACTTATATAGATAACGATAGCAGTTTGATTGCCCTTGCCGAGCAAAAGTTTGGCATAGCCAAATTTCAGCAGGAAGTAATGGTGATAAACCTGGGCTGGGGTATAGGTTTGGGAATGATCATAGATGGCAAGATATTCCGCGGATCTAACGGGTTTGCAGGCGAGTTGAGCCATATCCCCTTATCAGACGATGGTGCGCTTTGCACCTGTGGCAAGCGTGGCTGCCTGGAGGCCGAAGCCAGCATGCTGGTAGTAGCCGAGAAAGCCGAGGAAGGTATTAAAGAGGGCCGTGTAACGAGCTTGAAAACCATGGACGGTAACTTTAAACTGATGGGTGACTCGTTAATGGATGCCGCCAACCAGGGTGACCAGTTTGCGCTGGAACTGTTATCAGATGCGGGCTATAAAATAGGCAAAGCACTGGCTATCCTCATACATATCATGAACCCCGCTAACATCGTATTAAGTGGCCGTGGTGCAAAAGTGGGCAAGATATTGCTGGCGCCTATACAGCAGGCCCTGCATAAGTATTGTATCCCACGCCTGGCTTCGGGTACAGAGCTGTTGATTTCGGCCCTTGGCTTCGATGCCGAGCTGATAGGCGCGGCGGTGCTGGTGATGGAGAATTTTGATAAGGAAGTGAAGGTTAGGGGTTAGTTAATTAGAGGCTAGAGCTCAGAGGTTGGTTAGTTCTGTGCCTTTAATTTTTTTCTGCTCTCCGGCCACCAATCTCTAAACAGTAATGGAATCGCCGGGTTCATATATCTCAATAAACTCTATTCCCGTTTTGGCAAAATGCCTGGCGTAGTTCTGGAAACGCGATTTCACAAAGAATGGCTTTGCGAAGCCATCGTGCACGGGCAGGATTTTTTTTGGCTTTAATTTATCGCCAAAACCCGCTATGCGTAGCTCGTTGGCAAAGGGGGCCATGGTTACCAATAGCAAAAGTTCAATTCCCTGGTATTCAGTCAGCTTATCCTCCATAGAATCTACGGGGTGCAGTACCTTATCATTGATGATGAAGCCCGTCATCTGCGGTATTGGGCTATCCAGCAACGGCTCGTGCCGTACAGGGATGGCTTGTAGCTTAAATGGCCCGACAGTATAAATACCTTCTTCAATTAACGAATAATGCAGGCCGGCTTTTTGTATGGCAGTGCCCACCTCCATGTTGGTATAGATGGTAGCATGGCTTAAACTCACAATTTGCTTCAGGTTATCGATATCCAGGTGGTCGGGATGTATGTGGGTGACGACGATACTATCTACTTCGGCAAACATTTCGGGCGTTACGCTGCCATCGGCAAATGTAAAATTCCCCGGGTCGAACAGAAGTTTATGTCCCTCCAGCTCAAATAAAAGGCACGAATGGATGTATTTGGATATCTTCATCATCAACTGCTATTTACCCATAGAACCCATCTCCACAAAAAAGGTTTGGCCTAAAGTATTTCCTTCAACGCTTCAAAACTATCAATGGTGGCCACCTGCCCGCTTTCTACCACGCCGAAGCCGTAAGATGCGAATATGAATGGCACGCCAGCTTTGGTGGCTGCATCGTAATCGCCCATGGTATCGCCTATGTACACTGGTGATACCAGGCTATTATCCTCAACGATATCACGTATGTTATCGGCTTTGGGGTTGCCCTTGGTACCGTAGCATTGGTGCGCCAAAAAATGATGGTGCATGTTGTTCAAATCTAAAAACAATTCGATGTAGCCGTTTTGGCAATTGCTTACGATATACAGATTGTAACGTCGGCCCAGGTATTCCAGCGTTTCGGCCAGTTTTGGGTACAGGGTGCCGCCTTGTTTGTGCAGTATCTCCAGTTCGCTTACCGAGCATAGCTTTTGCACCTCAGCACGCTGCGCAGCATCCAGTGTGGGGAATAGCTTCTCGAATATCTTATCGTAAGTCATCCCCGTGATAGAGCGTACGCGTTCTCGGGTCATTACCTCGTGGCTCATGTAAGGCACCTGGTTAAGGGCGGCTTGCCATGCCCGGGCAATGGTTTCGGTACTATCCCAAAGGGTACCGTCGAGGTCGAAGATAATGCTGTCGTATTTGCCTTTAAGTGTGCTATCCATTTCTGCGTTTTGTGTCGCAAAAATAGCAGATTATTTTTAGCCAGAGCTTTTTGCCCGCCATTAATATAACGGGAATTGGCCGAATGCCAACATGGATGCGATGGACGGAACAGCCATCAGTAAAAACACGTGGGCTAATTGTACGGTATCGGCATCACCTTTAACAAATACGCGGTAAAGGTCGTTTTTTATGGTTGATAGGGTAGTTTTCATGGCAGTACTAATTAATATTCTTTGTTGTGTTTCTGCATAATTCGACGGGGATTATAGGGGAAGGTTTAATGTGGGAGGTGGTTTACGGTGTGCAGTGAGCTGGATATTTGAACCTGGATTTATGTAATTAGCTTTGAGTAGGTTATGGCTGGTTTAAACTTTAACAAACATTTTATAAATTTGTATAGATTTAATCGACAATAGAAAATGGGCAATAAACCTATGCTTGCAAACAACGCGGTAGCTGCCAATGCGAAGAGCGTTGAAATTAAGTTGGATAAGAAAAAATTCAAAGCCAATTTTGCGAAGGTAACTATTGAAGAAATCAACGCTAGCCGACCGTCTGTTTATAAATATTTACTTCCGTAATTGTTCAATTCGTATTACCCTTTTCACCAGATACGGCTGGTTAAGCCGCTTGCTAACAAGTATCTAAAGGAAATTATTACTTATAACTTCAGGTCAGAAAAAAATTATTATTTGGTTGAAGTGGAGCGTTATGCTTTGGATATTTACGTCGTGAAGTTTTACTTGAAAAAGCATAAGCAAAGCCCTTACAAATACAACATACTAACCAACGAGCATAAAGGGTCGAGAGTAATTAACACATGCGTGCAAATTATGCTTTCGATTTACCATAAAAACGAATTGCCAAGTTTCGGATTCGTCGGAGCGAATACCATTAACAAAGAAAGCGGATTTGAAGAACCTAAAGCGCAAACAAAAAGATTCATAATTTACCGTAGGGTAATGTATGCGCTGCTGGGCACCAAAACCTTTACACATTATTACGATGCTTTAAACAGCACGTATTTAATGGTTAACAATAAATCGGAGTCGGTCCACCAAAAATTCATACGTGCCAAAGATATGTTTGAAGAACTATTCCCAATTATATCCTAATGGTATGGCCTCATTCAAATTGGTGCTTTGAAGAAAGCGAACGGTGCTTCTCTTTTCAACTTTTTTTTGGCCGATAAATTTTTATAGGTTAGGTTTGAAAGAATTGAAAAATCCCTGCAGATATTTATGAGCGCCGAACTGATACTGGAAACCATATCCATAACCAAGAATTTTTTTGGCGATAAATCTACCGGGGTAAACAACATCACCATTTTTATCCCTAAAGGGAAGATAACAGCTATAGTGGGCGAAAGCGGTAGCGGTAAAACTACATTACTTAAGCTGCTTAGCGGGAACATCAAGCCCGATTCTGGCGATGTGTTCTTCCATTCGCAGGCTTTGCCCTTGCGCAGCAATGGCCTCACCGCCCAGCACGCAGCCATTACCATGGTGAGCCAGGATAACCGCGACATGGATATGGGTGCGTCGATTTGGGAGAACGTTTGCGCGGGCCTGCCTACCGGCGATATAAACTACCAGGTGCAGAAAACCACCCAGGCCCTTAATTTATTGGGCATATACGGCTTAAAAGAACAGGCCTTCGGCAAGTTGAGCGGTGGCGAAAAGCAGCGCGTTACCATTGCCAAAGCCCTGATAAACCGCCCCGAAGTGCTGATGCTCGATGAGCCTTTTAACCAGGTGGATGCCAATTACCGCGATGATTTGCAACACGATATCCGCCAGATTGTAAAAGAATGGGGCGTAACCGTAATACTGGTATCGCACGACCCGGCCGAGCTGCTAAGCATGGCCGATGAACTTATTGTAATAAAAGAGGGTGAGATAGTTGAGCAAGGATCGCCCGAAAAGCTTTACCACTCGCCTAAGCTTTTATACACCGCCAAAATACTGGTGAACTGCAGCGAACTTACCGCAGCCCAGGCGGCGGTTTGCGGGATAAAATCTAAACGCGGAACGGTGGTTATTTATGCCGAGCATATTGCCATCGGCGGTATCGGCACAAAAAAATGGACGGTAAAGCAGGTGCTGTTCAAGGGCTTTTACGAAGAGTTGGTGATAGAGCGCGACGAGGTATCCTTACGCGTTATCAATTACAACCGCGCTAAATACAAACCCGGAAGCAAACTGGGTATTAAAATAGAGAAGTACTACGAGTTTGGGAAGTGGCTTAGTTAGAGTCCATAGTCGATAGCAAAAAAGATCATCTGATAAATCCGAAATCGAAAATCCGAACTCCGAAATCACTTATATTTTAATTATCCTTCCGTCTTTTTTATTCTTTGGTTTATCAGCCTCCGGCTTGGGGATATTACGCACGATGGTAACCAGCGCCGCGCCGATAACCGATATAGCCTTTACGCCGAAGTGCAGGAACGGCTTCATTACTTCCAATGCGTTATGGTTGTTGCTATGGGTGGGCTGGCTCTTGCCGGTACCTATTTTCTTCTTTTCCATAAAGAAATAAGGGTCGGCATGGTGATTTTGTTTGAGCCAATTAACTAATTTGTCATTGCGAGGCGGCCTGTGGGAAGCCTGCGCGACGAAGCAATCTCGTCACTGCGTTACAGTTCGCAGGTGAGGAGATTGCTTCGCCGCTCCTTTCCCTGCACTACCCTGGCTCGCAACGACATAGTTTTTCAGGCTTGTCATCACCTGCTAAGCCGAAATCTTCCTCTTCAACGTTATCACCGTAACCTCCGGCCAAATCCCCAGCCTGCCCGAGAACGCCAAAAAGCCAAAGCCCCTGTTTACATATAAGTAACGGTTTTTATGGTTGATTAGGCCGGCCCAATCCAGGTATCGGTATTTTACAGGGCTCCATCTGATGCCCGCGGTTTCTATGCCGAACTGCGCGCCATGTGTATGCCCTGATAAGGTGAGGTGGATATCGGTAGGGTGATAGCGCACTTTTTCTTCCCAGTGGGTAGGGTCGTGGGAGAGGAGTATCTTGAACGTATCTTGAGCAACGCCGTGCAAGGCTTTGTCGAGGTCGCCCAGTTGGATGAAGCCCTTGCCCCAGTTTTCTACGCCGATGAGGCTTATCTTTTGCCCGTTTTTTTCTATCTCCACGTTTTCGTTAAGGAGCAGGCGGTACCCCAGCTCGGCGTGGTGGCGCTTCAGCTTTTGCAGGTTGGCGGCTTTTTCTTCGGGACTATCCCAGGGGATATAATCACCATAATCATGATTCCCCAATATAGAGAACTGCCCGTAGGGGGCCTTTAGCTGGCCGAACCTATCGATATATTGTTCGATTTCCCAGGCGGCGTTGTTCACCAGATCGCCGGTAAACACAAACAGGTCAGATTTTTGGGCTTTCGCCAAATCAATCCCCCGCTGCATAGCTGTTACGTTATCAAAGCTCCCCGAATGAATATCCGATAGCTGGGTAATGGTGAAGCCATCGAAGGCCTCTGGTAATTCATCGTAATAAATGGTAGTGCGGTGTACCTTATAATCGTACTTGCCGCGTATCATGGCATAAAGGAACCCGCTGAAAGGTATGGCGGCCAATATCAAACCCACCTGTACAATAAACTTGCGCTGCTCAGGGAAAAAGGGCTGCTCTTTGGGTTTATCGTGCAGGATATTATCGCTTATGCCGTATAAGAAACGGCCCAGATCGCCCAGAGAAATTGCGATGATGAAAACCAGTTTGGTAACAAAAAAAGTTAGCAGCAGGCTCAGCGTCCACTCGTGGTAGGGTGTCATTCCGCGCGAAGTGCTGTAACTACCGAATCCCGCCATAAAAACCACCGTTACGCCTACGGAGATAACTGCATAGCCCCAAAGCACAATCAATCGCCGGGGCCTCGATGGCCATTTTGCCGTGAGCGTACGCAGGCCGATAATCACGTACCAATCCATCAGCAGCGTGAGGGCCGCAATTATCAGAAATACATTTAAAAAGCCGCCTTTATGCATGGTAGTAACAGGTAAGTGCGCAAGATAAACAAGCTAAGGGAAATAGGGCGTAAAAAATGAGGGGCTATTGCGCTAAATAACTATTTTTAAAGCCTCAACTAAAATTTCTCTCAATGATCTCACGTACGCTCACCATCGCTGTTTTATTACTCGCTTCCACCGCTGCCATTGCGCAGCAAACCCAAAAAGACACCCTCTTTTTTGAAGATTTTAATGCCAAAACCCTCAACCGCAGCAAATGGAATGTGGAAGTTACGGGTAACACCGTAAACGAAGAGCAGCAAGCCTATGTCGATTCGGTCGGTACCATCTATATGATTAACGGCAAAGCTGAAGGCGCAAAAAGCGGTGCATTGATTTTAAAGGCCGTTTACAAACCTGGCCATACCAGTAAAGAGCATAATAAATACGATTTCGTTTCAGGCCGGATAAACACCCGCGACAAGATGATGTTTACCTATGGTACTTTTTCTGCCCGGATGAAGATACCCGCAGGCGGCGGCTTATGGCCGGCATTTTGGCTATTAGGTAGTGGAGAATGGCCTGAGTGCGGCGAAGTTGATATTATGGAAACTGTTGGCGACGGCAGCTGGACCAGCAACGCCCTGCACGGGCCGGGTTATTTTGGTAACACACCACTGGTACACCGTAACCCTTTCCCTAAAGGTATAGACGTTACGCAATGGCACGTGTACACGGTTGATTGGACCGCCAAGAGCCTAACTTTTAAGGTAGATGGCAAGGTAACCTATACCATAACGAAAGCTATGGTAGAAAAATATGGCCGATGGGTGTTTGATACGCCTAAATTCATCATCCTCAATTTTGCACTGGGCGGCGGCTTCCCACACTCGGTAAATAAAGCCGACAAACCCTACTTCGGCATAACACAATCTACGGTAGACAAAATAAAAGCCGGGGATGCTAAAGTATTGGTAGATTGGGTGCTGGTAACCAAATAAAATCAAATGGCCCTGAGGATTAACCACAGGGCCATTTGCCTTATAAGAGGAAAAGGTGTTAAGCTATTAATAACGCCTAACTACAACGCGTTTGTAAGGGCGGTGATAGGCAACTGCCCTGCGGTACACAGGGCGTTCTACCACTACAGTGCGGCGGTAATTTCTGTGGTAAACAGGGCGTGTAGCTACCACCGTGCGGCGGTAGTGGGTACGGTATGCCGGCCTTTCTACTAAAACAGTACGGGTGTGTACGGGTGCGCCCACACGGGCGCTAACTACTACTTGTGCTTTAGCGCCTTCAAAGGCGAACAGGGCTACTATGGCTATGGCTAATACTTTTAAATATTTCATGATCGGTGTTATTTTAATGGTTGTATAAATTGTTGATTGCTTTTTAATTAGTTACCGTAGTAATTATTGTTGTGGCCGTAATGGTTATCATTATTGTGATAGCCGTTATGGTCGTCATGATCACGGTGGCGGTCATTACGATGTCGGTTATGGTACCGGTCGTTATCTATTGCGCAGCCCGATAATGCGCCTACGCCCAAGAACAACAGGGCCAGTATCTTTATCATTTCCTTTTTCATGGTGTCTATAATTTAGTGTCAATTACTGTTTCTTTAGTAGTTAAACTAAGGCCGTAAAGCAAAGTTTAGTCCGTAGGAACCGTATCACACAAAAGTTACATTGTGTTTTGGCGCCTGAATAGATGCCGTGCGCCACATGCATTTGTTACAAATAAAATTAGGAGATGGTATGGCCTGCGTGTATATTTATGGCATAAACCAGTTTACTATAATGTCTGTATCTCACCAGAAAGAAACCTTAAAAGCAAGCGTATTTAAGTCCGCATTAATAGGTGTATTGTTTTGCCTGCCATTTATGGCAAAAGCGCAAGCCACTTTTAATCATGCTGCGCTTTGCAGTGCCAACCTTAAGGTGAGCAACAAATTTTATACTACCGTACTGCAGCTGAAGATTATCCCCAACCCATTCCAGGATACGGTGCATACCTGGTACAGCATTGGCCCTAACCTGCAGATGCACATTATACAAGCCAATTGCCCCAAGGCCGATTACCCCCGCGGTGTGCATCTGTGCTTCAGTGTACCATCTATCCCGGCTTTTATCGAACGCCTAAACAGCATGAATATACCCTACACCAATTGGAAGGGCTTGCCCGGTAAAACCGAGCACCGGGTTGATGGCGTGAACCAAATTTATATCAACGACCCCGACGGTTACCTCATAGAAATCAACGACGCTAAGTAAATAACATTTCTATTGACATTTATTTTCTATGGCACACAACCCCATGGAATAATTTTTGCGTATAATTAAATATGAATGGCTACGTAAACATTCCTAACACGGTTTTTTGTAAACGCTGCCGCAATTGTGGTGCACGGCCCATCATAGCGCATGCAGGAATAGAGGGTTACGTAGTGAAATGCCCTAATGATGATAGCCATTACCAAACCGTCCCCGGCATTATCGATATCGAAGACTGGAACATCCACAACACCGAGCTTTACGAGAACGATTACGACCTTAAAGCAATGGGCGGGGATAGATAGATGTATAAAAAAACGTCATTCTGAACTTGTTTCAGAACCCCACAGGACAGGTAGGCTCAACGCCTAACCACTCTCAATCGCTGCCGTGCTTTGATTTGCCGGAAAATTCTGTATAGCTTTTTGGCTAAGAATTCTTTTCAATTTCCACACGTAAAGCACTACCCGCATCCCGTCTGTTCCGCCAATCCCGCTATCCGCTTTACGTTGTGCCGCTACTATCGGGTTTAGTGAACTTAATTCTGTGCCCATCGCAAACAAAATAAAGCCTGTTGCTATTATCCACACAACCATCGGTGCAATCATTATAATCAGTGCAATCGGTGAACAAAAAATCGGTGATGTCGGTGAAAGTCAAATCAATCGGTGCAATCATTTAAATCGGTGCCTTCGGTGAGAAAAAAATCGGTGCAATCATCCTCAAATCGGTGTAATCCCCAATAATATGAACAGGACAATCGGAATCGTACTCATTATCGTCGGCGCAGTTATGCTGATATGGACAGGCTTCACCTATACCAAAAAAGAAAAGATAGTAGATGCAGGCCCCATTCAAATATCGGCCGATAGGCAAAAAAACGTAAACTGGCCGCCATATCTTGGTGGTATTTTGCTGGTTGGCGGTATTGTTATAGTAGTTACCGCAAAAAAATAGCAGGGCCTTTGTATATTAGCCTGCATGGAAGCAACCTTTTTTGCAACGCAGGAAGAATTCAGGTATTGGCTGCAGCATAACCATGCCACACAGGCGGAGTTGCTTGTTGGTTTTTATATAACCAACAGTGGTAAACCCAGCATCACCTGGCCGCAGTCGGTAGATCAGGCGTTGTGCTTCGGCTGGATAGACGGTGTGCGCAAAAATATCAATGAAGATAGCTACAGCATCCGCTTTACCCCGCGCAAGCCTAAAAGCATCTGGAGCGCTGTTAATATCAAAAAGATAGCAGAGCTTACGGAGAAAGGACTGATGCAACCTGCAGGCATAGCCGCCTACGCGCTCCGCGAGGAAAAACGCTCGGCCATCTACAGTTTCGAAAAAGACGAAATACCCTTCTCAGTCGCTTACGAAAAGCAATTCAAAGCCAATGAAAAAGCCTGGGCGTTTTTCCAGTCGCAGGCACCCTGGTATAAAAAGCTATCACAGCACCGCGTTATGAGTGCCAAACAGGAAAAAACTCAATTAAGCAGGTTAGAAAATTTGATAAAGGCAAGCGAAGAGGCGAAGCGAATAGGATAGTTTTACACTAACTTTCCTGTTTTCAAGGCTGATTGTAGGGTGTGCACGCGCAGTTTAGGCGTGTACCAGCGTTCGGCAAGCTGCTTTACCCATGGGCGTTTGTAGCCAAAAAGCATTTTGAGCATGTTTACCTTGTTAGAGCCGGTAGGGTAGCCGTATTTGTACCAGGTAAAACGGGAAGCGTCAATCTTAAAATGTTCGGCAAATTCATCAATAAAAAGGTCTATTTCTATATCGAAGATATCCAGGTCGAGATCGATGCTGGTGTTTGGCGAAAGGTCATCAAGGTTCACACGCTGCACCTTATACTTGCGACAGTAATCAATAATAAAATCTCTTAACTGTGGGTGTATTTGCTCCATGCCTGCGCCTTGTAATACATGAGATGCATTTTTTGGCAATAGGTTGCATGGGATGTTAAAATTTTGAAAAATTTAGGTGTTCCTATTAACCACATCGTCATTGCGAGTATCCATCAGGGGGTAACCCTGAAAAAAAAGGTTATGACGCGTAAAAATGTATACTGATAATCAATAACTTAAAACCACGTCATTATAAGGAACGAAGCAATCTCTGCGGAGGACAAGTCACTTTGCAGGTCGCTCTGCTAATCGGGAGATTGCTTCGTGCCTCGCAATGACGCGGCGGAGAGCATAAGTCAGAAAGTGCTTTCTACACTTTCTTCTCCAATTTATACATATCCAACGGCTGCTTCAGTACACCAAAGTTCTCGGGGATATCCAACGGCACTATTTCGCCGGTTTTGTGGTATCCGCGCCGTTCGTACCAGGCTAACAGTTCTTCGCGTAAAGTAATAACCGTCATCACCACCGTGTGGAAACCTGCTTCGCGGGCGTAGATTTCGCCGGCTTCGAGCAGTTTACGACCGATGCCTTTGGCCTGCAAAAGCGGCGACACGCTAAGCATACCCAGATATATTTTGTCGCCCTGTTTTTTGAGGTAAACGCAGCCGGTAATACTGCCATCGGCTTCGGTATGTTTTAAGATGGCGGCATCCGGGTCGGCAAATTGTTCTTCCAGATCGGCAGTGCCTATGCGCTGTCCATCTATCATACCCGCTTCGGTGGTCCAGCCCTTAAAAGAAGCCTCGCCGCGGTAGGCAGAGTTAATGAGTGCAGTAAGTTCGGGTATATCGGCAACGGTAGCTCTAGTTATGTTCATAAATGATGGAGAGGTTAGAAAAGTTGGAAGGGTTAGAGAAGTTAAAAAGGTTGGAGAAGTTGAGGCCATTTTTACGCTTAGTAACCTTTCCAACTCCTTTTAACTTTTCTAACATTTTTAACTATAATAGCATAAAATCCTCGCGCGGAGGCGCAAACAAGTCAATCAATTTGCAGTCGGTTATGGCGAGGCCGCCGTGTGGTACATTGGGCGGTATAATGGCAAACATGCCTTTCTCCATTAACTGCGGTATGCCGTTTACGGTAAGCTGGAAAGTACCTTCCAATACAAAAGCACATTGCTCATGAATATGCTGATGCGGCGGCACCTCGTTGCCTGCATCTACCTCAATAAAATTGATGGTATTGGTAGCAGTGTGTATAATTTTAGAATGATAGCCCGGTGCTATATCCCTGGTTTTTATGTCTGCGAAGTATTTGAAGATAGATGTATCCATAAGCCCCCTTTAAATCTCCCCCGGTAGGAGAGACTTTTATTTTTACGTGAATATTAATTTCTTAAAGCCCTCCCTCCCGGGGAGGGTTTGGGTGGGGCTTATTCAGCCCACAATATATTTACTCCCCGGCAAATACGATAACAGTTTTATGCCGATATAAGTAGCTATAAAGGTACTCACGGCCAGCACCGGTATCACCAGCCTGGGTTCGCCATGCAGCCAATTGTTCACGGGGCCGAAAAACTGGTTCAATACCAGTATATGCGCCAGGTACATGCCGTAGGTAAGTCCCGAGAATTTCGCCACCGCCAACTCCGTTTTGGCACTTTTGAAACTGATAAGGCTGAACAGCAAGAACATGCCGGTGGCCATCATGGCTACGTTGATGGTGGGAAAAGCCCAGGATAACTCCAGTAAGGGCAGGGTTTTAGCGGTTGGCCATTGATGTGCAAACACCTGGTGGGTAATGATATAACCGGCAATAACCAGTGCTAGTCCGATGCCGATGGTTTGTGCTTTTGATAAGCGCACATGCTCTTTGATATATTGCCCCAATACCAAATAGCCTATATAGCCCGAAAAATAGTAAACGCTGCTGAACTTGTTCCAGAACACTTCGCCGAGCACATCGGGGTAAACGGTGCGGATATAGGGTAAAAACAGGGTGAAAACCCATATGGCTAAAAAGAATAATTTAAAGTTCTTCGATGCCGTTTGCGCCCAGGGCGATATCACCGGGATAAACAGGTAAACGCCAATGAACATATACACAAACCACAAGTGCCCCGCGCTCCAATTGATGTTCACCGGGATGTTGGCCATATTGGCCCACATGGTGCCCGCCTTATCGGTACCCAGAAAATACGGTACGATGCAATACATTACCGACCATATCAAAAACGGGAACAACAGCCTCGTAAACCTCTTCTTATAAAATACCGATGCCGGTTCCTTTATCGGCAGCAGCAAATACCCTGATATCATCACAAAAAGTGGCACGCAGGCACGCATCAGGCTGCCATAATGGTTTACCCAGGTGTAATGCGTGGGCTGCACAGCGCCCGCTGCGGTGATATAAAAAAACTCGCCGCTGTGTACAATCAGCACCATTAGGCAGGCAAAAATGCGCAATACATTGAGGTAGGCCGTGGGGCTGGGTTTAAACACGCTGGAGGGATTTGTGATACTCGTCATTTACGGGATAATTGGTGGGGTAATTTATATAATCTTACCGTAATTTAGTGCAGCTATTAAAACTTAGCTCCTGTTTACAGGTTTAACTTCTACAACCTATATGTGTTATGGCCTTTATTGATTATTATAAAATTTTAGGGGTGGAGAAAACCGCGACAGATAAGGACATCAAAAATGCCTATCGAAAGCTCGCCCGCAAGCACCATCCCGACCTTAACCCGGATAACCCCGAATCCAATAAACTTTTTCAGCAATTGAATGAGGCGAACGAAGTTCTGAGCGACCCCGAGAAACGTAAGAAATACGACAAATACGGCGAAAACTGGCAGCATGGCGAAGCTTATGAACAAGCACAGCAAAGTCAAAAACGGCAGAACAGCTACGGTGGCGGCTTTGGCGGCGGCGGTGCCCAGGATTTTGGCGGCGGCGGCGATTTTTCGGATTTTTTCAACTCTATGTTTGGCGGTGGCCCGCCGGGAAGCGGCGGCAGCAGGCAGCAGCAACGCTACCGCGGACAGGATTTGAACGCGACCTACCAAATGAACCTGCGCGATGCGTTGGAATCGAAAAAACAAACACTTGCCGTTAATGGGAAAAATATCCGCCTTACCGTCCCCGCAGGGATAGAGAACGGGCAAACCATCAAGATACCGGGGCATGGAGCTGCAGGTACTAATGGCGCCCCGGCAGGCGATTTGTACATCACCTTTACCATACCGGATGACCCAGAGTTTAAGCGCACGGGTAGCGATTTGCACAAAACCATAAACCTTGATTTGTACACCGCCATTTTGGGCGGAGAAATTACGGCAGATACGCTCAGTGGCAAGGTGAAGCTTAAAGTAGCAGCCGGCACGCAAGGTGCAACTAAGGTAAAACTGAAAGGCAAAGGCATGCCCGTTTATAAAAAGGACGGACAGTTTGGCGACCTGTACATCACCTACAATGTACAATTACCCACCAACCTTACCGAAAAACAGCGCGGATTGTTTGAAGAATTAGCCAAATCTTAAAAAAAATCAAGCCAATGAAAACGTTGAATTTGATAACCGTACATGATTTTTGTATTTACCACAATGTGGAATACGCCTTTATAGACCAATTGCAGGAAGCCGGAATGATAGCAATAACTGTGGTTGATGAAACTTCCTGTGTGTCAATAGATGAGATACAAAAAATAGAACGCCTTGCCCGCCTGCACACCCAGTTGGATATTAACGAGCCGGGCATTTTGGTGATAGACGAATTGTTGGATAAAGTAGAAAATATGCAACAGGAAATAGCGCTGTTACGCAATCGATTACGCCTTTACGAAGATTAACAGATAAAAATTTGGCATAATTTTTTAAACCCTTGGTGCTGTGGGGAGTCATACCTGCAAAACGAGCAAGAATTTATAATTAAAAAATTATAGTCATGAAGTTTATTAAATTTTCGATAATCGCATTAGTATTAACCGCTTCGGTGCAGTTTGCAAAG
This sequence comes from Mucilaginibacter psychrotolerans, assembly GCF_004519315.1. Taxonomy (GTDB): domain Bacteria; phylum Bacteroidota; class Bacteroidia; order Sphingobacteriales; family Sphingobacteriaceae; genus Mucilaginibacter; species Mucilaginibacter psychrotolerans. The sequence goes on along the minus strand of NZ_SOZE01000022.1, from coordinate 13,177 downwards.
GCCCAGGTAAGGGTAGGCGCCAGCATTCATTTAGGTTATAACCAACCCCGCAGAATAGTTCACCCGGTTTATTATAGCGAGCCTGCACCTGTTTATTACGAACAGCCTGTCTATGTAAACCGTCCCGTTTATGTTGCTCCGATTTATCGCAGGGTGTATTACAGACCGCAATACCGTAGGGTAGTTTACCGTGAACATTTTTATGAAGGTCACGGTCGCGGACACGGCTGGGGTCGCGGCGGCAGGAGATGGTAATTTTCTTGGTCAGTTAAAATATTTGAAGCCCCTCGGTTGAGGGGCTTTTTTTATTTTCAATCACCCTAAAACCATCATTTCGTCTTTGCGAGGAGCGCCGCGGGGTAGAGCGGTGGGGGCGACGAAGCAATCCCCGGCAAGCAGAGCCGATCTGCATGGCGCCTCTGCTTGCCGGTGATTGCCACGCTATCGCTCGCAAAGACGATGGTAATAAATAGCTGGTGGCCCTATTTTTTCAAAAAAACATTCAGTGCCTGCTGCGTAAACTCCGATAGCACCAGCTCCCCACTTATAGCAGCCCGTTCTGCCAAAAGCTCATCCCAATCTACAGTGCCTTCCCAAAGGATTTGCTTAAGGCCTACGAGCGCTTCCGGGTGGTAGGAGGCTAGTTTTTGGCTAAGGCTGGCTATTGCTTCATCCAATGCAGGGATATCGGCATATACCTCGTTATAAAGCCCTTTATCCATTGCCCACTGCGCCGATTGGAAATCTGTTGCACGGATAGTAAGCCGCGAGAATGCAGGCAGGCCAATTTTGCGTATTACGGCTGGGGAAATTACGAATGGACCAATGCCTATGGCCAGTTCGCTGAGTTTGATGGATGCTGCCTCGGTGGCCAGGCAATAGTCGGCCGCTGCCGCCAGGCCTACGCCGCCGCCTACTGCTTTGCCCTGCACACGGGCAATGATAATCTTAGGCGATTTTCGGCAGGCGTTTATCACATTGACAAAGCCCGAGAAAAACGCCGCTCCCGCTTGCTTATCTTTTATCTGTAGCAACTCATCGAAGCTGGCACCGGCGCAAAAAGTACGCTCGCCGCCGCTTTTGAGTACGATGACCTTTGTATTTGGGTTTGCACCCGCATGATCTATGGCATCGGCCAATTGCTTAAGCAGAGCTGATGGCAGTGAGTTTTGCGCCGGGTGAAAGAAAGTGATGGTGGCAATACCCTCATCGCTGATGTGTATGGATACGCTGCCGTTATTTGGGTTACTCATAATGGTTATATGGATGCAGGGGCAATATCATGAAATTTAAGGAAGTAGCAAATCTTTCCAGACTTTGTCCTTGCGAGGAGCGGCGCGTTGGAAAGCGTGGTGGCGCGACGTGGCAATCTCGTCGCTATGCATTGCCGATTTGCGCGCTCTGAGATTGCCGCGGCTCCCCCGCACACGGTCTGCCCATAGGAGCCTCGCAATGACAAAGTTTTTTAGCTGGGTTAGCGCATTACTAAATAGGCTTACCCCTCTGCCAGCGGCAACTCTATATAAAAGGTAGAGCCCTTACCTGGTTCACTCTCTACCCCGATGCGACCCTTATGGTTTTGGATAATTTCGTGCGAAATATACAAGCCCATACCAAGGCCGCTGGCCATATTCTTTTTATCCTCTACCCGGTAAAAGCGTTCAAAAATCTTATTTTTTTGGTCATGAGAGAGGCCGATACCCTTATCTATAACAGAAATGCGTACGTAATTGCCATGCCGGGCGGTATCTATTTCAACAGTTTTATTTACGTACGAGTATTTAACTGCATTGTTTACCAGGTTCATCAATACCTGCTCCAATCGCTCCTGGTTGCCGCGGATGATGTAGTTTTGGCCCGCATGGCTGCTGAACGCGAAATGCGGGTACATGAGCATGGCGTTTTCCATACACAGCCCTATCAGATGGTTCACATTCACATCGGCAATATTATATTCCAGCCCACCAGCCTTTATTTTGCTTACATCCAAAAGATCGTTTATCAGCGATTGTAGCTTATTTAAAGATCCGCCCGCTTTAGTAACATAGTTTTTGATAGCCGCCGGCAATTCTTCTTTTTTATAGGCAGCCATGAGTTGCAGGTAACCTTTCAGACTGGTAAGCGGAGTTTTTAGTTCGTGGCTGGCAATACCTATAAACTCGTCTTTACGCTCCATTTCGCGCTTCTGGTCCTCAATGTCGGTAGCGGTGCCTACCCAAAATATAATTTCCCCCTCGTCGTTACGCAAGGGTTGCGAACGGTTCAAGTGCCAGCGGTAAACGCCGTCGTGGCGACGGTAACGGTTCTCTACCTCAAACATCTCGCCCGATTGTAGCGATGCCGTGTATTTGGCTGCCGTTTCTGCCAGATCATCGGGGTGTATCAAGTCAGTCCAGCCAAAGCCGCCTGTTGCTGCAAAATCAAGTCCGGTGTAATCGTACCAGCGTTGGTTATAAGCGTTTACGTTACCATCGGGCAGGTTGGTCCAGGTCATCTGTACGATGTTATTGGTAAGTAGTTTAAAGTGCTCGCGGCTGATGGTGAGATCATGCGTGCGTTCTTTAACGGTTGCCTCCAGTGATTCGTTGAGCGATTCGGTAACCGAGCGGGCCTCTTCGAGTTGTTCGTTACGTAGCTTAAGTTCTTTTTCGGTGGCCTTTAATATCGTGAGATCTGTTATAATGAGGCTAAGCGCAGTGCCGCTGTCCAGCTCTATTGTTGTACAGCTAAACAGGCAATGCATATCCTTTTCGCCGCCATCCTTTATCGTGATTTCTTTTTTGCAATCGTCTTCCCAGCTGTCGTCTATCAAGGCTTGCAATTTTTCTTTTGCTTTTTCGGGTACAAAAGAGAGTATCGGCATGCCTATCACATCCTCCAGGGGTGCATCAACCATTAGTGCAAACCTGGTATTACAATATAAAACGATGCCTTCGCGGTTTATGGTGGCCGCGCCCTCGTTCATCTTTTCTATGAATACACGGTAGGTTTGGTCGGCAGTTTTTAGGGTGTATAGCTGGTGTCCGTCGGTGTCTTTTACCACCAAAGCATCCACCTGGCCGGTACGGATAGCCTGTATGGTATCTGTAGCTTCTTCCAGTTGCTGGCGCAGCTCTTCAATTTCGGCTAATAAGCTGTTATTTGAATTGTTTTGCTCCATGATGTTAATTGATTTCGGGTAGGCCAAGCCCTTTTAAAACTTTATTGGTGTTGCTCATGTCGCCTATCATGCGGCGCTCTTTGCCGGGGGCTTTTTTGATGAGCAGCGGGAGGGCTATAATGTCTTCGTCCTCCGCAAGTTCTGGTTGCTGATGGATGTCTATAATCTTCAAATCGTACTGCCCGGGGATATACTTTTCGCAAAGCGCATTCAAATTTTCTACCGCGCGGATAGAGTTGGGCGATGCTCCCGTTATAAATAAACGCAATACGTAAGCAGTAGGCTCCTCATTGCCCTCGTAATCTGTAAATTCTATATCCTTATCGGCCATAACTTCTGATAGGTACAATTAAGCGGGTCGAATGTTCAGTCCAACCAGTACCTTTTCTTCGTTACTTAAATCACCGATGATTTTGCGGATAGGCTCGGGTACTTTGCGCACCAGGGTTGGGATAGCCAGTATCTGGTCGCCTTCGGCTAATTGCGGGTGCACCAGCAAGTCTATTACTTCTATGCGGTATTGTCCTTTCAGGTGCTCCTCGCAGTATTTTTTAAGGTTACTTAATGCCGTTACCGATTTTGGGGTTTTGCCGGCTACGTATAGCCTCAGTTCCCATTTTTTATCTTCAACTATTTCGTCAATTTCCATTTTTATTTTCCTCCGGTGGGTTTAGATCTACCGCTTTCCCCTCGCCGTATCCTTGTAATCTCTTCCCGGTTTTTTTCTAAAATTTGTTTCTTCAGTTCTTCTTCCAGGTAAACTTTGTTCAATTCTTCCTCAACTGATTCGTACTCGCTGTTTAGGCTCAAAATTGTTGCTTCCAGCACCTTGCGCTTGCGTGCAATCTCGCGGTCTTTACGGCTAATCGAATGATCGTGAATGGCCTGCCCCGTTTGTTCAAGCAGCATCTGCTGCTTCCGTGCTGAGCCGGTAAGTACGCCATCAGGGCCGAGGTAAACGTCTATTAAATTTAAGCCCTCGTCAGATATCACAAATTCGCGTACCTGGTTGCTGTGTTTCATGCCGCGTGCCTTCATTACGTACAAGCCACGGTTGCGTTCGCCATTGAATTCTATATCGCGCACAAGCAACCACGAATCTACCAGCGACGATACGCCTTCGTCTGTCTGTTCGTTTACGATGGTATTGAGCGATAAAGCCGTAAACATTACGGTTATGTGCTCGTCCTGCAAAAAGTCTATCAGGCGCACCAGCATATTTTTCACTTCGCTTACCGACCCTACATTAATGAAGTTGGTAATCGGGTCCATTATCACTACCGATGGTTTGAATTTTTTGATCAGCTTATGTATAGCTACTAAGTGCATCTCCAGCCCATACATATTGGGCCTGGTGGCATTAAACAGCAGCAACCCTGCATCAACATGCTTTTGAAGCTCTACGCCTATCGAGCGCATATTGCGCATGATTTGTTTCGGTGATTCCTCCATGGCAAAGTAAACGCAACGTTCGCCGCGGTTACAGGTTTCATTGGCAAAATAGGCAGAGATACTGGTTTTGCCGGTGCCTGCTGTGCCCGATACCAGCGTACTGCCGCCCCGGTAAAAGCCTTTGCCGCCCAGCATTTCATCCAAAGCCGGGATGCCGGTTGACAGTCTTTCGGTAGATACTTGTTTTGCCAGCTTTAGCGAGGTTACGGGCAATACAGATATGCCGTCTTCATCGATGAGGAAGGGGTACTCGTTAGTGCCATGTACAGTGCCGCGGTATTTGATGATGCGCAGCCTACGGGTTGATATCTGGTTGATAACGCGGTGATCTAACAGGATTACGCAATCTGACACATATTCTTCCAGCCCCTGGCGGGTAAGGCTGTTGCCGTCGCCTTTTTCGCCGGTGATAATGGCAGTTACTCCTTTGCTTTTCAGCCAGCCAAAAAGCCTGCGTATTTCCATACGTAAAACGCTTTGGTTATCCAGGCCCGAGAAAAGGTTCTCCAATGTGTCGAGCACTATACGTTTTGCGCCGATGCTATCTATAGCATAACCAAGGCGAATAAACAAACCTTCCAGATCATACTCCCCGGTTTCTTCAATTTCGCTGCGGTCGATATGCACATGGTCTATGCGCAGTAATTTCTCATCCTGCAGTTTTTTAAGATCGAAGCCTAAAGAGGCGACATTCATAGCCAGCTCATCGCTCTTTTCTTCAAAGGCAACAAAAACGCCGGGTTCATTAAATTCAGTGGCCCCACGTACGATAAACTCTATCGATAGGAGGGTTTTGCCGCACCCGGCCTCGCCGCATATCAACGTAGGCCTGCCGGTCGGCAACCCGCCTTCGGTAATTTCATCCAGCCCGGTGATACCTGTTAAGGTTTTGGGTAGGGTGGGATAGGCGGATTTGCTATTTTGGATAATACTCATTTAAGGGTAATTGGTTTTTAACTATATCATAAAAGAATAAATAATAAGGTTTTGCGCAAGCTTATTGCTTGTATGCGCCTTTTTACCTATTTTATTTCGTTATAGGTATCTTACAAAAACATGCCGAATTAACTTGATGGGCCAGTTATTGTTTGATTTATCACATTTTATTTACAATAGCCCGGTTAATTTAACTAGAGCTAAAATATGTTAAATGAAGGTTTAGGATGAATGCTGCCGATTACATTTAATGCACTCAAAAGTGTATGTTTTTTTATACGCTTGCTTCCGGTCAAGTATGTGAAAATGCTACCAATTCTTTGATTTAGTTAAGCTCCGCAGCTGGATTGCGCGTCTTTTTTAAAATAAGCAACTGCATAATATTCGAGTTAAAAAAAACCTAATCGGTTACACTGTGTTATACAACCTGAGGTTTTACACTGTTTGTGAAGTATTCCAAAAAAAGCATAAATTTAACCTTTAGTTATAAAAAATATTGATTTCGTAATACCGATATTGATTTCTATCTTTCATCCATTATAAACCCGCCGGAAGTTTAAGTGTGTCGCCTAATCAACTATCCTGCATATTTTAACCAAGGTCAAAAAATATATCAATTGCTACAAAAACAGAAAAAAACCATCCTCGAGCTCTGGATGAAAAATCAATTAGCTGATGAAGGCTTGCGCGAAGACCTGATCAGTAACGACGAGCTGAGAAGCCAATCGGAAGAGTTAGTTAATTCCCTGGTGGGCAATTTATCTTCAGAAAATTTTTCCAACATCGATTCGGAGGAATGGAGCCCAGTGATTGAGATACTGGGCGGCATTGCCATCACCCGTGCAAGGCAGGGTTTTAGCCCGCGCGAAACCGGCAATTTCATTTTCTCGCTGAAAGAGGCCTTGCTGGATGTACTGCAGCAGGAACTTGCAGGCAACCTTCAAGCTTTGTTTACCGAAAGCCTGAAGATAAACCGCATCATGGATAACCTGAGCGTGATAACCTTCGAAACCTTTATTAAAGGCCGTGAAGAGGTTATTTTACGCCAAACGGATGAGATTGCAGAGATCTCTACACCGGTTATCCGTATTTGGAATGGCATACTGGCTTTACCCATCATAGGTACCCTGGATAGCGCACGTACGCAAATTGTAATGGAGAACCTGTTGCAGGAAATTGTAGAAACAGGGTCGAGCATTGCTATTTTAGATATTTCGGGCGTGCCAGCGGTAGATTCGCTGGTGGCGCAGCACCTCATAAAAACGGTTAGCGCTACCAGACTGATGGGTGCCGAGTGTATTATTAGCGGTATACGCCCCGAAATTGCACAAACCGTTGTGCATTTGGGTATCGACCTATCCAACATCATTACCAAGGCAAGCCTGGCCAGCGCATTGGCGCATGCCTTTAAAGTGATGCGTTTAGAAGTAAGAAAAGTAGCTACCGTTCAAAAATAATATACGATGGATAAAATTCCTATTCTTAGGATGGGATCGTACCTGTTGGTAACCATACAGGTAGACCTTTACGACCGGCTTGCTTTAAACCTGGAGGCCGACCTGGTACAAATGGTGCAAAAAACAAGCGCAAAAGGGGTACTGATTGATATTTCTGCGGTATCGATAGTAGACTCGTTTATGGGTCGCATTATTGGCAATATTGCCGGCATGTGTAAAATATTAGATTCGGAAACGGTGGTTGTGGGCATGCAGCCTGCGGTAGCCATCACGCTGATAGAACTTGGCTTACCTTTAAAAGGCGTGCATACCGCGCTGGATGTGGAAAAAGGAATGGCCCTGCTAAAATCGATGATCGACGAGGATAGATACGACGACGATGATGATGACGAGGGAGCCGATGACATTATCCTTAAGTAAAGATACCGTATTGGTAGAGAAGGAGCAGGACGTGGTTTTTTTAAAGAACCGGGTTAAAGAGGTTGCCGTTAAAATAAAAATGGGCCTGGTTAACCAAACGCGCCTGTTAACCGCTGCCAGCGAACTGGTGCGTAATATGATGCGCTACGCCAACGGAGGGAAATGCCATGTTGAGGTGGTATCCAGCGGGCGCATTAACGGCGTACGGCTTACCTTTATAGATAGGGGGCCAGGCATACCCGATATTGCCGCCGCCATGCGCGATGGCTTTAGTACCGGCAAAAGCCTGGGGCTTGGCTTGCCTGGTACCAAAAGGCTGGTAAACGAATTTGATATAAAGAGTAAAGTTGGGGAGGGCACTACGGTGACGATATTGAAATGGGCAAATGGTTGATGCAACACATACAAGTTTTATAGCGAACGACAGGAGTTACTTTTCTCTGATAAAAAAAGAGATACACCGCACAGCCACCGAAGCAGGCATGGGCGCCACCCGGATAAACGAGTTGGATCTTATTGTAGCCGAGATGACATCGAACCTGTTTAAATACAGCGATGATGGTGAAATATTGATGGGTGTGTTTGCCAACAACGGCGCGCCTTATATCGAGTTAATCAGTATAGATAACGGCCCTGGTATGGTAAATCCGGCCCGGATGATGGTAGATGGCGTATCTACCTCAAATACCCTGGGGCATGGCCTCGGCAGCATGAAAAGGCTGTCGGATGTGTTTGAACTGTATTCGCAAATTGGCTGGGGTACTATTGCCATGAGCCGTGTTTATCACGAACCACAACCGTATAAGCCAAAGCCGGCAGTTACCATGCGCCCCATTGTGGTGGCAAAGCCCGGCGAAACCACCAGCGGCGACGGCTTTGTGTTTAAAAAAACAGAGAAATACTTTAAAATTATGCTGGCCGATGGTTTAGGCCACGGGCCCGAAGCTAACAAGGCCATCAACGAAGCAGCGGCGGCATTTAGGGTTTTCCCGGATTATAGCCCTACAGAAACCCTGCGGTTTATCCATACCCAGATAAAAAAAACGCGCGGTGCAGTTATCAATATTATGGGTTACAATATCGAAACAAAAACATGGAGCAGTGCCGGAGTAGGTAATATTGCTGCACGGATGTTTGGGCCGGTGAGTTTTCGTAACCATATGTCGTACAATGGCATTGTGGGGCATAATATGCCTAACACCATGAACGACCAGCAGTACCCGGCCGATACCTATAACCAGGTAATGCTGTGTTCAGACGGGATCAAAACACGGATAGATTTTGCCAAATACCCGCAAATAAATAAATTCGACCTTACCGTGCTGGCGGCCGCAATTTATAAAGACCATGCCCGGAGGAGCGATGATATGTCGGTAGTGATAGCTAAAGCGAATTGAGATGATTAAATTTTTAACCATTACGCTGGAGAATGAAATGGACCTTGTGTTGGCACACAGGCGGTCTATGAAGGTTGCAGAGAAGCTGGGGCTTACGGTTGCAACGCAAACTACTTTCGCTACGGCGGTATCGGAAATTGCACGCACGGTGATAGAACATACCGACGATGGCGTACTAACAATAGGCTTGCTACAAAATGAACAGCGGTATTCGCTGGTGGCACTGGTAACTTACGATAGCGCCATCCGCTTCACCAATGCCGACAAGGGTTTTTATTACGCACAAAAACTGGTTCCGGAATTTTTACTTAGCGAAGGTGCAGGCAGCAATACTATCGAAATGAAAATTGGGCTGCCGCGTTCGCTGAAACTCGACCCACCCAAAATAACCGCGCTAAAGAAATTCTTGGAAGAAGGGGTACCCATAAACGCCTACGATGAAATTAAGCAGCGCAACGTAAGCCTTAACCGGCTGGCCGAAGAGCAGGAAGAAGAGCTGCGCCGCTCCAAGATCATCGACGAGCAAAAAACCGAATTCATCTCCATAGCAAGCCACGAAATAAAAACGCCGATAACCGTGATAAAGGCTTACACTCAACTGGGTAAAAAGCTGGAAGGCGAGTGCAGCGATAAGGTAAAAGATATCCTGAACAAGGTGGATATACAAACTACCAAGTTGTTATCGCTGGTGCAGCAACTGCTTGACGTATCCAAGATAGAAAACGGCAGTTTGCTTTATAATAAAGAGCTGGTGGAGTTTAACAGCTTTATAACCGACATGGTGGCAATTTTGCAGCACATATTGCCGCAGCACACCGTTACCGCCATCCTGTGCCAGGATATAACCGTATATATCGACCGCCTGCGCATGGAGCAGGTTTTCTCGAACCTTATTGGCAACGCTGCCAAATATTCAAAAAAGGGTACCGCTATTAGAGTCACCTGCTCTACAACACACGATGGGCAGGTACTGGTGGCCGTTGGCGACGAAGGCATAGGGATGTCTGCCAAAAGCATGGAATCCATCTTTAACAAATTCTACCGCGACCGCGACATAATCCGCACTCATTCGGGCCTTGGTATGGGCCTCTACATTTCCTCCAAGATCATCGCCGACCACGGCGGCCGCATCTGGGTAGAAAGCAATGAAGGCCAGGGCTCAACGTTTTTCTTTTCGCAGCCGGTGGTGAAAAGTGTAGCGGAATGATTTAAATATCCGCCACGCAAATTAAACCGGTAGCGGCGCAAAAGCTGGTCGAGGCTTCGAAATATTACAAATCGGAATTCCTTCTGCCATGCCGGAAACAATTAGAGGCTGGATCAAAAATAACACTCCAGTTGAGCAACAAATTAAAATTTTGTCAAAATATATCTTTGTGAACTTTGTGCTAATACATAAGCAAATCTTAGCGCCCTTTGTGGTTAATTTTACCACAAAGAGCACAAAGGAAGAAACACAAAGGACACAGAGCCAAATTTTATTCTAATTGGTTTTTATGAAATAGATTTATGATACAGCCTCGGGGTACTATCAGATGCGGCGGATTACCTATCACTCTCCATAAGTGCTCCAAGCCGCTATACCTTCTGGCTCGGCTTGTTTCACTTCGGCACTTTTTACCTGGCTCATTTGCTTATCCAGTTTATCGGCGGCTTTAAGCTCTTTGCTGAAATCTTCGGGCAGTTGGGTTTGCCCTTCGGTTTCCTGTACCTGTTCTAAAGGTTTTTCTACATATACAAAATTTTTGCCCATGCCTTTTATCTCGCCCTCGTTCCATGGTCCGCGTACGGTGCCGTCTGATAGGTTATAAACGTTTTGCAGGTAACGTGGGTCTGCACCTAACACGCCCGGCGGGAAGTTAGGCTGTATGCTATCTAACGCGGCCTCGAACATTTTATAATGCGTAACCTCGCGCGTCATCAAAAATGACAGCGTTTCGTGGATGTACGGATCGTCTGTAAATTTCATCAGATGCTCGTAAACCAGCTTCGCTCTTGATTCTGATGCCAAATTGGTGCGCAAATCAACCGTAAGGTCGCCGTTAGAATTGATGTACGATGCACACCAGGGTATGCCCTGGCTGTTACGCGGCGTTGGCCCCCCGCCGGTGATAATAGGGAACTGTGGGTTGGCAGATAAAGCGGCGTGTATAACGCTTTCCTTTTCGGCCTTGCCGTTCATGGCAACCATTATCTCGCTTTGTTCAGCAGCGTCTTTCAAATCGCCGTTTACGCCTTTCAGTAGCATCTGGATGGTTGCGCCTACTATTTCCAGGTGGCTAAACTCCTCAGTGGCGATATCCATCAGCATATCATACTTATCAGGATGCGGCTGCTTGGCCCCGAAAGCTTGTGTAAAATACTGCATCGCAGCAGCAAGTTCACCATTTTCGCCGCCGAATTGCTCTAATAAAAGGTTTGCAAAGCGCGGGTCAGGGCGTGATACCCTGGCATTAAATTGTAGTGATTTAACGTGATGAAACATGGTAATAATTTTTTAAGGTAAATGAATCAGATTGTTGAGGAAGGGCTATAAAGAAACTGTATCGTGTGTTGCTAATACAACTAAAAGGAATGGTTAATGTTTGCCTGAATTCTCTTTATAGGTAATTTAATTAACGCGCGATGGAGATCGCTCAAATGCGTGATGGGTTCACGATTTACTGATCAGCGTTAATTGCTGGTTTCCAACATAACGAACTTATTTATCGACAAGTGTTTTACGTGAGATTTAGCATATCCTCGCGCGGATGCAATTCTAAGCTTTGAAGTGATAGGCGACCTGCATTTGAGTTGCCCTATGCTGAATGACTAAGGCAAATAGAAACTACTTGTTTTTGCCAAAAACAGGGAAAGAAGTAATAAAGGGTGCGCAGGTGAAGGTTGGTAGTATAAAGTATTTAGTTAATTGGAAGGGGTAACCGATATTGAAGTTTGAAAACCAATTTCTACCTCTGCAGTAAGGGTAGCGATACAAAAAACGACGCGCCCATGTCCTTGCCTTTGCTTTCGGCCCAAATTTTGCCGTTGTGCAGCTCCACCAATATTTTGGCAATTGAAAGGCCAAGTCCGTTGCTGGTTTCTTTGTTGGTGGGGATGGAGCTTAAACGCGCAAATTTGGTGAATAACTTTTTCATGTCCTCCTCATTAAGCCCCTGGCCCTGATCGCTGAATTCCACAATCAGGTTACCGTCCTTCTCTTCCGAACAAATGGTAATCCAGGTGTTTAAGCGGGAGTATTTAATGGCGTTGCTAAGCAGGTTTTCAAAAACCTCCGCTATGCGGCCTTTATCTAACCTTGCCATGCTTTTGCAGTTAAGGTGCAGCAAAATTTTTTGATGTTTCTGTTCTGCTAAAACCTGTAGGTTATTAACTGCTTTTTCAATCAGGCTGGTAGTGTTCACGTTTTCAAAGTGTAGCATCATTGCGCCATTATCAACTTTGGCCAGGTTTAGCAGTTCGTTCAGGTCTTCCAGTATGCGTTGGCTGGCATTAGTTACTTTTTCAGCCATCGTTCTGATGGGTTCTTCTGTACTTTTTTGTTTGATAAGCTTTGCGTAGAGCGATATAGCGGTAAGTGGGTTTTTGATATCATGCACCGCAATATTCATCAGGTCGGTTTGTACGCGTACAATGTTGCGGGTGGTTTGGCGTAACTCCAGTTCGTCAACAATAATTTCCGAGAGGTTCTTCAGCATTTCCAGCTGTTTTTCGGTCACTACTCTTGGTACAGCATCTACTACGCTCACGGTACCTAGCAGGTGCCCGTCGGGCGTTTTTATGGGGGTACCGGCATAAAACCTCACCGATGTATTGACCAGTACCGGCGCGGCACTTAGTATAGGCTCTAAGAGCATATCACTGATTACGGTTGTATCGGCACTGAGTACTGCCAGCCTAGCAATTGCTTCTTCGGGTATTTTAAAAGTATCGTTAGTATCTACTTTGGCTTTAACAAAAACACGATCCTGATCTACAAAGCTTACGAAGGCGCTTGGGGTATCAAAAATCTGGGCAGCAAGCGTGGCTATCTTGTCGAAGGTTTTGTCGGCTGGTGTATCAAGTATTTCGTACTTGTACAGTTTCCTTAAGCGCTCTTCGTCATTTAGCGGGATAAGGGATACCTGTTTAATAAAAGGATCCATAATGTATATCAAAGAGTATCTGATTGAAATTTAAAGAGGCATCTAAATGTACTGTTAATTAAATTGGTATAAGGTTAAATTATTTCCTTAGAGCCTGTTTAAAAATGGCTGAATAAAATTGTTCTGTGTTGAAAAGTTGATAAAAAGGCCATCGCTAATCGGTCAAATAAATACTAATTGTGAATAACGACAAACGCAGTTAGTATGAAA
>NZ_SOZE01000021.1 GCF_004519315.1 Mucilaginibacter psychrotolerans | reverse complement strand
TTCTTGGTTCGACAACGATAGAAGGTTATGCAGAAACTATGAACTGCTGCTTGAAACTTCTGAAAATATGGTCAAACTCGGTGCTATAAAATTATTATTGAACAAAATTTAAACAGGCTCTCACATATTAAACTTTATTTCATGCTGCATTGGATCTCCATGATCTCGGTCGAGGGCTTTTGTACATAATAAATTTAATAGTTTCACAACTTGTTGATAGGTTTAAAACTATCAACTAATCCTATGCCCGTTCTGTGCTGGCCTCATAGTTTACGTGGTTCTCAGCGATCTCCGTCAACAAAGCATCGGCAGATTTTTCCTCGTCGATGGTCTGTACCAAGATCTCGGCAATGTCATAATAGCGAAGCGTTTTAGCCAGGCTGATCATGCCTCCATAAGAAGCGATCTCGTAATGCTCCGCTTTTTGTCCGGCGAAGATCAGGCCTACATCGCGTTGAGCAGTTCCCTCTTCGGTATGGCTGATGATCTCGTCCCCCTCGTCCACGATACCCGACATCGCATCGCATTTAGTGGTTTCCGGCTCCAGGCCCAGCATGCCGAAGATGTGCTCCAGGCGGCTGACATGGGTTTTGGTTTCGTCTAGGTGGTTAATGAAGGCGGTCTTCAATTCCTGTGAGGTAGCGGCTTCAGCCATATCCGGCAAAGTGTCCACCAGTTCCCTTTCGGCCCAAAGGAGGTCTTTCAATTCATTAACGAAAAACTCCATCAGTTTAGAATTGCCGGTACTGGTTGCTTGTAGTTCCTGCCATTCTTCTTCCTGTTCGATATTTTCCGGTTCCGGTGCATGAGCGGTTTGTGTATCGGATTCACCAGCGGCACCTTCGTAAGACGGCTGCTCTGTAAATTGTTCCTGCAGCTCCTGATAAAAAAGTTCGCGCGATCCTGTTGCAGTTGTTTCTGCTGTTTCATAGGTGGCATTATCAGCATCATCCCTTTGGTCGTGCAAGGACTTGATCAGGTCGTGGCCTTCATTGATGCCTTGTTGTTGTATTTGTAAAACCTGCGCCAGTTCCGGGCTCAATTCATTTTCCGGGTCGAGGGAATCACGGTAAGCCGCTTTGGCGGCATCTTCACCACGCTCGCATTCGTTAAGAATGGCTAACAGATCGTTGCCGGTAAAGGTGCCTTTAATATCGATCCAGGCGCGGTGCAGGTCACCAGTGGTACTGGTACCTACAGCCGCTTCACCGCCGTATTGCTGTGCGATATCTGTTAATTCAGTTACATATTGCTGGCTCTCGCCGGCCAGTTTGTTGAAAACGGCTATTAAACCGTTATCATCGTCTTTCAGGTCGGTGCCCGCTTTTTGAAAACCAGTTACACGGTCGTTGTTAATTTTGATAAGATCATTGATCACATCAAATGCTTTTTCAGAGATTTCCATATTTAAAATAGGTATGTTGATATAAACTGATAATTAACCAGGCTTATTCAGCTATAGCTTCGGCGTTAACGAGGCTTTCAGCAAGCGCAGTCAGCGCTTCGTCAGTCGCTTTTTCATTGTCAAGCGTCTGGCCTAATAAGTCAGCTACCTCATTATGGCCCATAGCTGCTGCCAACGTCCGTAACCCGCCATAAGTAGCAATTTCATAATGCTCCACTTTTTGCGCACCCAATATAAGCCCGCAATCCCTGATCATGGTACCCTGGTCGGTATCTTCGATAAGGCCGTTCGCTTCTTCCATGAGGCCGGCCATTGCATCGCATTTTTTGGCTACAGCTTTTTCGCCAAGCGCCTCAAATACTTTTTCAAGTGTCGCTATGTGCATTTCAGTTTCGCCGGTATGTTTGTCAAATGCTGCGGCCAGTTCAGGGCTGGTTGCCGCTTTTTTCATTTTCGGAAGTGCTTTCACCAGGTGTTTTTCCGCCCAGTAAATATCCTTCAGTTCGTCTACAAAGAATTCGTGGAATTCATTGTTCTCCATTTTGCCGGTCTTTGCCGGAGTTGTTTTGTTTGCTGCAGTTTTCATAAGTATGTTAATTGATGTTTATAAATTAATCTTGTTTTCGGAATAAGTACTCCATTGCGCTACGCCTTTCGGATCAGTTTTTTTACTCCTTCGCTTTTGACTTTGCTCATTTCCTTGTCGAGCTTATCCTTATCGGCCAAAGCTTTATCCATTTCTTTGGGCTGTTTAGTCAGGCCTTCGGTTTCTTTTACATAAGCAATTGGTTTCTCTATATAGATATACTCCTTGCCCATACCTTTGATCTCGCCCTCATTCCACGGCCCGCGAACGGTGCCTTCTGAAAAGTTGTAGGCTTGCTGTAAATACCTTGGATCGGCAGCCAGTACCGCAGGCGGGAAATTTGGTTGAATACTATCCAGTGCCGCTTCGAACATTTTGTAGTGAGTCACTTCGCGCGTCATCAGGAAAGAGAGCGTTTCTTGGATATATGGGTCGTCCGTGAATTTCATCAGGTGTTCGTAAACCAATTTCGCTCTTGATTCTGATGCTAGGTTACTGCGCAGATCGACGGTCAGGTCGCCGTTGGAGTTAATATATGACGCACACCAGGGAATACCCTGGCTGTTGCGCGGGGTAACGCCGCCGCCTGTAATAATGGCGAATTGCGGGTTAGCGGTTAATGCCTCGTGAATGATGTTTTCCTTTGCAGCCTTACCGTCCATCACCTGCATGATCTCGCTCTGGTCGGCGGCATCTTTTAACTCGCCATTGACCCCTTTTAACAACATCTGTATAGTAGCGCCGACAATTTCGAGGTGGCTGAATTCCTCCGTCGCGATATCCATCAGCATATCGTATTTGTCGGGGTGCGGCACCTTCGCGCCGAATGCCTGTGTAAAGTACTGCATGGCTGCGGCCAGCTCGCCGTTCTCTCCGCCGAATTGCTCCAGTAACAGGTTGGCAAAACGCGGATCGGGGCGGGATACCCTGGCATTGAATTGTAGAGATTTGACGTGGTGAAACATAGCTGTAGATTTTAATGGTGAACTATTGTTCTTGCAACTTTAAGTCCAAAAACCATCATTTTGGTTAAATAAATATTTTTTAAAGAAAACTTGAAACAATTGACTTGCCGCGTAGTTTATGTCTTATCGTTTTTTATTAGCGCTGCCCGACGTGTTCTCGGTGTATTAAAGTTTTGTTTAGAGATTAAATTTTTATTACAATGAGTGCAATATCACCCTGGGCCGCTGCGGTCAACACCTTATTTCACGGGCAGGACCCACCGACTTTATTTTCGAAGGAGATCCTGGGTTATACCATAAAAGTCCATACGCTGAATAACTCGCTTTGGATCGTGGTAACCTCCACGGAAGGAACACAAGTTGTGCTTCGTCCGGCCTACGCTCCAAATGACCATTTGCAATTAGGGAAAATGACCCGGCAGGATGACGGTATCACCGTTAACCTTTCAGCCAGCATCGGGCATTACGAGGTCAGGCTGCAATTTCCCGACAAGCAAAAGCCGTTGATTCGCTATACGACAACTTTTAAAGCTAATGATCCTTTACTGGTACCTTTCTGGCCGCGGGATATGGTGGTCACCGGGCCGGATGAAAGCGACAAAAACCCAAAAGGCACCATTCTGGTTAGCCAGGTGGGGACTCGATCCGGCTTACAGTATATCAGCCTAGATCAGCCAAAGTCCGGCGCACTGCTCTATTTTCAGAATCTTACTGCGCTAAATGATTATGCCCAGACAACCGAAACCTCCCTGGGGAATGTCGTCGGAGGTACATGGCCCGAAATGGGATTGGCGCTTCCGCCAACTTTGAAAGAAAAGCCTATACCTGCCCACCAGGAAATCGTCCTTTCCGATGCTTTTGTCGCGTTTGGCCCCGAAAACCCGGGGGATGAAATGGCGCAAGCCAAACAGTTCCTGAATTTGCTGGCAGATGTTTATTTATGCCTGCCAAAACCACCTACCAAATATTACAGGTGGCTGGATATGGTTGATAGAGGCTTACATGACCTGGAATTCAGCCATGGATGCTGGTCTCATGGCGCGGGGCAGGATTACCTGAACGCTTATGTAGCCGATTATAAAACCCCGCCGGAATTGATGGTACAGTTAGCCGTGCTGCTGCCGCTGACCGATTATTACGACTGGTGCAAAACCGAATTGCCGTCTATCCGGAAGATACAAAATGGTTTGGATGCTTTTTACAGCAAAGAATTAAAAACAGTGGTACGGTTCCTGCCGTCCCTTGCGAATGAGTTAAGCGGTGATGAGGAACAGTTGCAGCCTAATGTAATGGATTCCTGGTACCTGCACCACCCTTTATTAAATTTGGGCAGGCTGGCGATACGCGGAGATCAGCAGGGCAAAAAACTCTTTTTGGATTCCTTAGATTTTACCGTGCGTGTAGCCCACCATTTTAAGTACGAGTGGCCGGTAATGTACAATATGGAAACGCTGGAAGTAGTTAAAGCGGAAACCCAGCCGGGGAAGGGTGGTGAGAAAGACGTGGCAGGGCTTTACGCGCTGGTCATGCTGCACGCCTGGCAATTGACCAGGGAAAACAAATACCTGCTGGAAGCCAAGAAAGCAGCCAAGACACTACAGGGCAAAGGCTTTGAATTGTTTTACCAGGCAAACAATACGGCTTTTTCGGCCAATGCCATGCTTTGGCTTTATAAGGAAACAAAAGATCAGGTTTATTTAGACCTGGCTTATTTATGCCTGGCCAATATCTTCAAGAACTTTCAGCTTTGGGAATGCACTTATGGCTATGCAAAGGATTACCCTACCTTTTTCGCGATGTTCCCGTTGAATGATGCACCCTATACAGCAGCTTATGAAGAACAGGAAGTATTTGCCGCGCTGCATAATTTCCTGTTATATGCGGAGGACGAAGATATTCTGCCTTCGGTATCTATGTTAATTCCGGAATTCCTGAAATACATTGTTAACCGCTCACCTTATTACTACCCGCCTAACCTGCCAAAGGAAATGCTGTCCGAGGATGTTAAAACTGGCCAGGTGGATCATAAGCTATGGATCGCTATCGAGGATATTCATGATGGTTGGGAACAATCCGGTACGGTCGGTCAGGAAGTTTATGGTGCCGGCGTAGCTTTCGGCATCATCCCGCGCCATTTCTATAAAATACCCAACGAAAATTTTATGATCTATCTGGATTATCCAACTGCTGGCTTTAAATATCGTAAAGGTACCCTCAGCTTTAAGGTCAAAGGTGACGGGCGTTTAAACTGCCGCATGATGATCGTTAACAAAGACAAAAAGGCACTGCCAGCTTTTATAGTTAAAGGTAAGGACGGTGAATTAAAAGGTAAACGACAAAAAGATGGAAATATCGAATACGCAGTCAATGGCGATCAACAAATTAAAGTCAACTGGAAACTGTGAAACAGTGGTATTTATTTAGCCTGTAACTCTTAAGGGAAAGGTCAATAGGAGACACCCGGGCGCGCCTGAACAGGCATGCCATCAATACATCCGCGAAATATGTAATTGAGATTTGCAAAATTATCTTTATACAAATTTCCACCGGAGGCAAGTATCAGCGGACAAGCAAATACTATAGAATAATATTCCTCATTCACCCGTACAGCGAAGATAGCCCACGCCGGAATCAAACGTCAAAGGTACACAAGCGGGCCGTTGTGTCCGCTTCCAGCGGTTGGCCCTTGACATTTTACCCGGCTTCGCGCTTTTGGTTGCTTAGCAGTTGAATAAGGGATGGTGTGCTCTTGACTTGTAGGCGTACAGCATGACGGCAAAAAGTAGGCTGGTCGTCTTAAAAAATGCCTTTTTTTATTCAAAAACATTCATTATGTTTGCATAACAAGTTCATTGACTATCTGTTACGAGTGTTTTTATGATGCAAATGCAATCAAATGACGTCTAATAAAATGAGACCCATTCGGTTACCGTTTACTTAAGAAAACTTGATAACCACATTATAATCAATCATTTAAGGGGTAGGATGATCATCCTGCCATCCCGACTAAAGCGATACCAATCAAGAAAAACCCTCTTTAAAGCAATTTAAAGAGGGTTTTCTGTTTTGAGTTGAATTTTGTATCAGTTCGAATCCGGATTGTGCTATTTTTTATAAACTTTCTGTTAAACCTAAAATAGTTTCAGTTTTATCATGGTATGCCATCCCCCAATTGAGGGATTTTAACAGGCAGCATATCAACCTAGCTTAGTGTCAGCTTTTAAACAATGCCGACAATCAAATTATCCATCTGGCCCAACACCCCTAACCTGCAACACAAAAATGGTACGGCCAGTCGCTGCCTTATTTTATTATTGTTTACCGCCTTATTTTTTTTGGATGCTTGTGCAGCACCTTATTACAGATCCGTTAGCAACATGGGTGGCCAGCCGGCTACGTTGACGTTAGCCAACTGGCAAACCTTATCAGGAAAAATCCGGGTGAGCTCTTTTGATCACTATAGCTCCATCAGCAATATTGCTTTTGCCGAAGAATTGAGCAGGGTACATCAAACTTATCTTCTAAACGAAATACGTTTCCTGGTTTTAACCGGCAGCAGTTACAGCGTAAAAAATATTAAAGGAAACTATATGTGGGGAAGATGGATGAACATGGTTAACGCCTACAATCAATGTCAATAAGTTTTTTATGATGAGAAAATTATTAAAGTTATCGTTTACCGTTGCTGTAGGGCTTGGAGTACTTTTTTCTTGTAAGAAGGCGGCACCTGTAACTCCTGATCAGGCTCCACAGCCTATACCTGTTTTAAGCGATGCCAAACAGCTTACTACCTATGGTTTTGCCAAAAATGATAATCCAATGCTGAGCGCCGATGTGGTCGCTACCGTGGATGAAACCAGCAAAACCGTTAAAGCTACTTTGCCGTATGGCACTGACCTAACTGCCTTGAAAGCCAATTTTACCATCTCTGCCAAGGCTACGCTAAAAACAGGAAGCATTATACAGGTTAGCGGTTCTACTGTTAACAATTTTAGCCAGGCACTTACGCTCACCATTACTGCTGAAAACGGCAGCATGCAGAACTATGCGGCGAGCATCAGTCTTGCTCAGCCCCCGTCAGGAGGAAGCAGTATGGTGATCAAAAGAGAAGAATTTGCCGCCGGACCACCAGTACAAACCATACCCATTTTAACAGCAGATTATACGTACAACAGTTCCAATTTACTTTTAAGTTATAAGGATAACTATGGTACTTATCTATTTGATTACGATGTAAATGGAGTACTGATATCGCAAACTGTTAAAGATAATGCAGGCAACACCAGCAACACGCTTACCTATACCCTGAATACAGCCAAACAGGTAATTAGCATTACGGGGACATACGGACAAACTTTGGAAAACTTTTCCTACGGTGCCTCGGGAGGGCTGATAAAGTACACCAAAAGTTACTTTGGGGTTGTAAAAGACACTTATGAATACACTAACGATAGCAAGGGACGTGTTAAAATGGCAAAATACATCAATAGCAGCGATCCCGCCGGAACTTACACCTTGTTCAATTACGAGTATTACGATGGTGTTTACGACCCCGATCCGATGATCGGCGTGTTCATCAGACCAAGCGTTAGCTATGGCATAGAAACTTCAACCCGCAAAGCTTACGCGCTTAAAAGCTATAGTTCGCAAAAATACGATGCCATCGGAGTAATAGGGAGCAGTACAGTTGGGGCGTACACCTACACCACCAATACAGACGGCTACATTACCGGTTTAACTGATGGTAGCGGCGGCGCTCTTTATAAGTACACTTTTAAATAATATAAAATGAAGAAAACGATATTAACCTTGTTTACCGGGCTGCTGGTGTTTAGTGCTTATGCGCAAATCCGCTCTACCACAATAGCGAAACCCATAAGCCAAAATCTGCTTGTTAATGTTAAGCAAAGAAATATAGAAGCAGAACAACAAGCCTTTGGCAAACGCAGCAATTCCGAAGAGGCGTGGTTTTATGAAAATGCCAATTACGGCGGACGAAAGTTTGTTCTGGAGAGAGGAAGTTATACGCTTAAAGAACTGGGAACTGATTTAAACGACTTTTTAAGCAGCGCGGTGGTTCCATCTAACCTTATTGTTGTTGTTTATACTAATGATAATTTTGATGGCGACTGGTACATTTTAACTCCCGAAAACAATAACAATCTCAATTTTGAAAAAACGGTGGTTGCAAAGGCCAATGTGGGTAACAGATTAATCAGTGGAAAAGCGGACATCAACGATATCATCAGTTCCATTATTATCTATAACCCCGATCAGGATTACATCGATTTTAACAGTTTCGGTGAAAGCAATAATATTTATACCAACCTCAACCAGTTTGATAAAGATAAGTGCTACAGGGCTTTTCCCGGCCCTGGTTTATCTGGTGTTGACGGTCACAACATGGCCGACATAGGCCCCTTGAATGATAAAATCACTTACATCAGACTCAACAATTATCAAATGAGCGTTCAAATCCATCAGGATGCAGGTTTTAAAGGCTATCAGGGTTTACTAAAAAAGGAGGTTAGAGATTATCCACTTTTTGCTAAGCCAACCGATTTGCAAGTGTTGGGCTATATTTCAATGACAGATTGCGGAACTATTACCAGTAGCATAGGCATGGATCGTGCCTGGAAAAACCGGGTAAGTTCTTTCAAGGTAAATATTGGTCCTGGCCGACTCACGGAAATCTATAAGTAAATCTTTTACAGCTTATTACAGCTTTGTTTTAAACAGACCGAATTTAGTTTACTAAATAGTTTCGAAGATGAAAAATATAGTTAACTGCTTAGCCATAATGGTGCTGTTTGGCGCAACAACTGTGAAAGCACAGGTTGGTATCCGTAAGAAAGCAAGCGCCGAGATAACCGCTGTAATGCGCAAAAAAGCAGATGCAGTTGGCATGCGCCCAATGGCAGACAACGCACTGGAAGCAGATAATGGATATATCTATTCCAAAAAAATGGACATTCAGCAGAGCAGTGCCGATGCTATTTATATGAGCAGGTCAAAGAGTGTTCCGTTTGCCGTTTATGGGGCTATTGCATTAAAATATAACGACTTGGGTACCATCCGTTCGGAAATTGGTTACCCGCAAATGGACGAGGCTAAAATGAAAGATGGTGCCTATCAGTTTTTTGATAAAGGAGCCATTTATTGGAGCCCCAAAACAGGGGCGCATCTTGTGCGCGGCAATGTACTGCAACGCTACATGAACGAAAAATATGCCAACGGCTTTTTAGGCTTCCCTGCAGATGATCTTAAAATCACGCCTGATGGCAAGGCGGTGTACTGCTATTTTGAAGGTAGTTGCATTTACAACAATAACAAATATGGTGCTTTTGCTGTGGCCGGTGATATTTTGCGCAAATGGGGCGAAGAGCGTTACGAGCGTGGTTTTTTGGGGTATCCAATTGCCGAAGCAAAAGCGGCAAGGCTAGGCAGTAAATCAAACGAAATCACACAATGGAGCCAGGAGTTTGAGGGCGGCATGCTGGTAGCCAATACAGATGGCTCATTGTTACAGCTGGTGCCGGGAATGAGCATGCAAAACGCCAGGGACTTCCCCGGCATATATGCTACTTACCAAGCCCTGGGCGGCGTTAGCAGTTGGCTGGGCTATCCTACAGAAAAAGCCATACACGGAAATGGCGTTTGGCTACAACAGTTTTTAAGGGGCTATATCTATCGTAAAGACAACGATGCCATAGGTTATACCATTCGCAAAGGCGCAATCTGGAACGAGTTTGCTAAAAGGGGATGGGAAATCGGCTGCGGATACCCAACCGATAACGAGGTGCTGAAAGGAAACACAACCTATCAGGTGTTTAGTAAAGGCACTATTTATTATTTGGGCGATGTTAACCAAACCCTTTGGAAAGAGGGCGACAACGGACAATGGTACCTCGACAAAAAAGGAAAGAATAAAGGCGCGATATCAACTTTTTAAGTTTAACAAATAAGGAAATGAGTAAAAAAATTACACTTGTTGCAGGTATTTTGGCAATAAGCCAACTTGCACTGGCACAAAACAGAATTGATGCCAATTACAAAAAGCCCTCTTTGGGTAGTAAAGTTAGCACTATTGCAACACCAACGCCATTTAATAAAGATTTGATGGAAAAGGTGTATGGTAAAAGCGAATCAGATAAAGTGCTGGATAAATGCCAGGCGGAGTATGATGCCTTCAACCAGAACGGTGATGAAGTTTGGATCTACTCCGATGAATTTTTTAATGGCGAAAAGAAAATCTTGAAAATTGGAGACTATACCTTGTTAGGCAGTGCCAGCACAAGAGAACTGGGTACGAACTGGAACGACAGGATCAGCAGTATGCTCATTCCTTCTTCGTTAAAATTAACCGTTTTTATGGATGATAAATTTAAAGGCCTCGCTGCGTCAACTTCTGGTTTTGGCGTTACCAATATGGAAACCGGAACAACGGGTTTTAAAGGTGATTACTATACGTTTAAATCGGGCGGCAAATACAGTAAGGGAGGACTGTATTTTATAGCTGGCCAGGCAGGTACCGAACAGATACTTGCCAATGACAATATATCCAGTATCAAAATTTACAGGTAAGTTAATGTACGCTCTGTTTTGGTTTTTGTTTTTGTGTGAGCTGCTTTCGCTGCCTGATAAAGTTTAGGTCCAATCTACAACCTGGAAAATATGCGGTATAGCTAATACGCAGTTGTATTTCTTCAGGCTGCCCGAAACTACAGCCAACCGCTCAATGCAAGCTGGCGTATTAAGTACTTACCGGAAATGGGAGCGGAAATGTTAGAGTATTTTAAGTGCAAAAACAGCAAGAAATATAGCGTCACCATTATTATAAAGCCTTAAAAATGAAACTAAAGATCTTAATTCTCACTATGATATTGGTTGCCAACTTATGTTCGGCCCAAACCAAATGGTTTACCCTTTATACAGATAGTGTAGCCGAAATACGGGATGCAAATACGATAGCCGCCAAAGTTATTGCCGATGTTCAAAAGATAAGTGCTACCACACAAATAAAGGCCATAACCATTTTAAACACTACACCTTATTTAATTTATTACGATGGCAAAAAAGCTCCCAAAACAATAAATCTACCTATTTGGGCTCAGGTAATAGAACCTCAGAAACAGTTCTTCTACCAGTTAGCGGGCAACGAAGCCGAAGGGAAGCAGATTTTTGGGTTGTTTTTTAACGGTTTTTACCTGCCGCATGAGCTGGGGCACGCCCTGCAACACACGGTAAAAGGTAAGTTTTTGTCTCCCTATGCCGATGAAATTTTCGCCAACCAGGTTGCCATGTTGTGGTGGCGCAAGCACGGACGGCAAAAGGAACTGGAGCAGTGCTATCAATATGCAAAGAAAATGTACGCCCCAATTGCCTAATCCGGTCCCTGCAGGTCAAAGTGTGGAGGAATATTTTGGCAAAAATTACGAGGAAGCCGCTAAAGACCCTTCTATATACGGGTATATGCAGTTTGGGCAATTTATTGCTGTATACGAAGATAAAAAACTGCCTAGGTTTGATGTATTTGTAAAACAGTTCCTCTTACAACATAAAAACAAATAGCCATGAAAAAAGTAATATGTCTGCTGGTGTTTTTATTAACTGCTACCCCCATTTTTGCGCAAATTTTAAGACCTGTTATTGCGCCGTAGAAACTGGAACCCGAAAACAGGGAAGTTACAAGATTTAAGGAACGACCGCCCAAAGAAGAAGTCTGGTTTTACGAAAATGCCAATTACACCGGCAAGAAATATATTCTGACACGTGGTTTTTACTCCCTTAAAACGCTCGGAATGGATGCCAACGACTTCTTTTCATCAGCATTAATACCCAGGGGTATAAAAGTCTTTGTTTTTGAAGATGACGACTTGAAAGGCAATTGCTATCAGTTAAGGCCTGATTATAAACCAGCTACCAGTATTTTTCAAAGCGTTAACGCCAATTTCGAGAAAGTAGAGGTTTTGACAGGCAAAAACACCCTGAACCAGAACCTGATTGGATTTAAAGATATTAATGATAAAATAAGTTCAATAGTTGTTTTTGACGAAACACAGGATTTTGCAACACTTTACGAAAACCAATTTTACCTGGGTAAAGCAAAAATACTGTATCCGGTAGATTTGGTTAACGATGCCTACAACAATGTAGCCGGAACTTGGGGATATGCCACCTTAGCGCCCTATAACTTTAATAATATCTTATCATCTCTTAAAGCTAATGGTATAGTTAGCGGTTACCAAATATTTCAAGAAAACAATTTCTCGGGCAAAAGCAAACAGTTCTTGTATAATGTACCCAATCTAAAAGATATTGGCTTTTCCACAGGCGCTTTTTTAGACATAAAAAATTCCGACTGGAACGATAGGGCATCGTCTATACTGTTATATTTTAAAACCGGAAAAGTTATTATAGAAAATTAAAAACAAATAAGACTCCTATAACAATGAAAAAAATGAGCT
The DNA here is from genome assembly GCF_004519315.1 of Mucilaginibacter psychrotolerans. GTDB lineage: Bacteria > Bacteroidota > Bacteroidia > Sphingobacteriales > Sphingobacteriaceae > Mucilaginibacter > Mucilaginibacter psychrotolerans. The sequence continues at coordinate 95,332 of NZ_SOZE01000021.1, read as the reverse complement.
TTCTCGCTGTTGCTTTTTTTGCAGTAGCATTCACCGCAAGTGCCCAAACCACACCTACTGCCCAAAAACCTGAAGCCCCGAAAAAGGTAGACAAAAACATTAAAAAACTGGAAAAAAAGGTTTCCAAAGTTGAAACCCTGACACTAGGAAACGAAGAGGAAATAAGGCAGGAAGAACAGGCCAAACCTAGTCCATTAAAATCAAAGGGGGCAGATAAGCAGCTTAATCCACAACCTTTTCCGCCGACCGATAAAAACACCGGCAAAGCAACGCAGCCCGCTAAAAATAAGAACAGCAACCATTAAATAACCTATAATTTTTAAATCAATTCATCATGAAAATATTAAGCATCATTCTACTATCTCTTTTTTCTTTACAACTACAAGCGCAGCAAAATGCAAAGGATATGGCTGATGCACGTGCGAAACTGCAGGCTTTGACAGCTATGACGCAGGCACCCCAAGGCAAAACCGCCGGAAAAATCACCTATATTGTTAACGGTAAAACCTACACCGAAAGCAATGGTATCAGTACGGTAATCATCAACGGAAAAATTGGTGACATTGCCAATGCAAAGCACTCTGTTAGCATCGGCGATGGAACCGCGCACATATTTAAGGTAGGACAAAGTTACAGTTGTAAGTTTTAATGGTACTTGTCGATGGTGTACAATATGCCCGTCGAGCTAAAGAAAATACTGCTACAATTACCTTTTACGACGGCAAAATAGTTAAGGGGAAATTCTCGGGTACGGTTATAACGAGCAAACCCAAAAGACACTTTCTGTTTCCGGAACTTTCGAATTGAACAACGTAACAATTTTCTAAAATGTATCATGCTCATCTAAAAGGACTTTTGAATTATTAAGAAAAAAACTATCCCTAGGGAATACGAGACCTGAAAGACTTGGTCAGCTACGTGTATGTAAGCAATCTCGTGGAAACATACATGTTGCCTTACTTCTAAATTTTAGTTAATAAGTCAAACGGCTGCAATTGCGGCTGTTTTGCATTGTGCCTTTTAATAATGTGGGTAGTCCAAAGATTATTTACTTACCAATAAATTGAAGCAACCACCACCAAACAAGAGTCGGCTGCAAGTTCTGTATAAAAAAAATATTCTTGTCCCGAAATGGCAAGACATAAAAGAGGCCTGAACTTCGGTGATTAAACCGCGATTCAGGCCTTCTCGCTAACTGGGTCCCCGTTTTCTTATTTCACCACCCATTCATGTATGCCGGTAGAATTACCGGCAGGCAGTTGGATTACCATTTTTAACGCAGTGGTATTAACCGGTTCAAATGTTACCTTATTGTAACCATCCTTGCTTATGATATAGGGAGTTGTGTTTTTTACAGGCACCCATTCTCCGTCTTTTTTATAAAATAGCTGGTATGAAGCCGGTATACGGCAGCCTCCCCATGGTCCGTCGTCATACCAGTAAACTTTCGATTCACTAATAGTAAGCCCGGTATTAAAGTCATATTGCACATACTCGCTGGTATTATGGGTTGGCCACCAGTGGAGGTAAGGGTAATTGGTATCGCCCGAACTGCTTGGTTCATACTGGTCTTTAATGGCCTTGTACATCCTTTTATTTTTTAATGACGAGGATACTGTACTTGTGCTGGCGATGGTTGGTGCCGGTTTCGGGCTTGCGGCCGATGCTTCATAAGGTATCCACACCGTCATTTCACTCGGCCCGCGGTTGGCCCAGGCATAATAGGGAATGGCCCTTACTTTTTGATCTGTTTCTATCAGGCTATCGCTGTTTAATTGCCTTTTGGTGCTTTTGCCGCCAATGCTGATCACGTCGACACCATTTAATAAATCGGGGTCATAGTTTGCTTGTGCAACAGCATTTTTATCAATTAAAATGTTCTGAACAAGGCTGTCGCGGTTGTCTGGTCCTTCAAGGCAATAAACAATCGGTCCTCGCTCCAATGCAAATCGGCCCCTGTCGTCTTTTACTTTCTCGTTAGCCAAAACCTTTTCGGTTTCTAAAGGTAATGCAAGGGAAATTTTATCGCCTTTTTTCCAGTTCCGGTTTAAAACAGCATAGCCTTTTTCGGTTACAAACGATGTTGCTTTTCCATTTACATAAATAACAACAGGCAGCGGAGTTTTATTCATAAATGTGTACAGGTTGCCTGGAACGGGTTGCAGTTTGGCCCAGCCTGGTATACGTATCCTTAAGGTAAAGGCTGTTGCTTTTGCAGGATTTACTGTAATATCCACCTGACCTTTCCACGGATAATCTGTTTGTTGAACAATATTTACGTTGCCCGAAGTAAGTTTAATATTGCTGGTGTTGCTCATGAACAGGTTTACATAGAGATCATTTTTGTTTTTGGCGTAAACGTAACCTGGCAGCGATGGCAAAAAACGCGTCATGTTACTGATACAGCAGGCGCAACTGATCCAGGCACTGCGTTGGTGCTGAAACATGGAAGCTAATGGATTGGGGTAAAAAAAGCGATCTCCGCTTAATGATACGCCCGATAACAGCCCATTATACAGTGTTCTTTCCAGTACGTCGATGTATTTTGAGTCGCCATGAAGTAAAAACATACGATTGTTCCAGTAAACATTACCAATGGCCGCGCAGGTTTCTGCATAAGCCGACATATTGGGCAACTGGTAAGCATCACCAAAAGCCTCGCCTGCACCGGTAGCGCCTATGCCGCCTGTGATATATAATTTTTTATTAACCACATCGCCCCAGATATCATCAATGGCGTTTAAATATTTGGTGTCGCCTGTTAGTGCTGCGATATCTGCCATGCCGGTGTACATGTAGGCGGCACGTACCGCGTGGCCTTCGGCTTCATGCTGGTCAACCACTTTTTTGCTGGCCTGGTTATAGGCATCTCCTTTGGGTCCGCGTACATCTAAAAAGAACTTAGCCAGATCCAGATATTGCTTGTTGCCCGTAACCCTGTACATTTTTGATAAGCCAATCTCCACAATCTGGTGACCGGGATACTCTTCTATCTTGCCTGGTCCAAAGGTTTTTACCAGCAGGTCGGCGTTTTTTATAGCGATATTAAGGAGGGTGCGTTTGCCGGTGGCCTGGTAATGGGCAACAGCAGCTTCGTACAAGTGCCCGCAATTATACAATTCGTGACTTAGTATTTCTTCGTTCACCCAGCGTTTATCACCAATCCATTCGTGCGGTTTTTTTGCATGCACTGTGCGGAAAGTGTATAGGTAGCCATCAGGCTCCTGGGCAGCCCCAATAATATTAATTAGCGTATCTATATACCTGTCAAGCTTTGGGTTCTTTTTATTTTGCATGGAATAAGAAGCACCCTCAATTGCCTTATAAACATCCGTATCATCAAACGGAAACTCGCTCAGCTTATCACCATCCAGCTGTTTGCCCGCCCGCAAAAAGTTATCCATACGGCCATTTTTTTTGCATTGCGCAAGCACATAGGGAATGGTTACATTGGCGTTGACGGCCATTTTGGGTTCCCAAAATTTATCGTTCACATGTACGCTGGTAAATGCTACAGGCTGTATAGGGTAATCCTTTTGCTGCCCAAACACCACGCCGTTTATTCCTATCATCCATAATAGCAAACAAGCTACAGTTCCTTTTTTTATCATGATATCGTTTCTTGAATGCTGTTATTAGTTCTTTACCATGCGGCTGCCATAAACCGGACCCGCACTATTATCTTTTTTAGGTAGTAATTTAACAGTTACTTTTTGTTTACCTTTTGTTAGCTCAATAGGGATGGCGTAACTGATGTCGTAAAAACGGCTTTCCTTATATTGGTTCAAATCTTCAGTGGATAGCTTAACGTTGTCTATCATGATATCAAATACACGGCCGCGGTTATCCATCCCCCAATACGTATTAATGAGTGTGTTTTGGGTGTTGGCATCAATCTTCATTTCATATTGCAGATAACCCCCGTTTTCGGTTGATCGCCATTTTTTCTGATGATCTTCCCCGGTAATCGCATTTTCTCCGCTGAAATTGTGGTCGCGCTCGGGCTGCATTTCACCTATGCGCAAAATATCTGTAGTGCGTGCTTCCAGCTCCTGTTGTTTCTTCCTTTGTTCATCGTATGCCTTTTGCTGTACAGCCCATGTTTCTGGCGTAAACACATCCCAATAAACAGAATAGTATTCGTTTTTGGTTTGATTGAAAGGAATTAGTTTAACTTCAGTCGGGTTTGAAATATTATCGGTACGGAAACTCAATTGCTTTTTATCAACCATCTGCAGCCATTTATTTGGGTCGGTTTCGCTGGTAACAAAAACAGGCACGCCTTTAAGTGGATCGGGCTCCGTATTACCCAAAATACCGGCTAATAAAACCGGTCCGTAGAATACTGCGCGCCTGTTGGCGTTATCCGGCAAGGCTTCGGTGTAAATATCCTCCGGCATGGTAAATTCAATTTTATCGTTGTTTTTCCATTTGCGGTTTAAAACCAGGTAACCCTGTGCATCTATAGTAAGCTGTTGTTTTTTACCGTTTATGCTAATACTGGTATTGTCGGCCCATTTGGGTTTACGTATCCGTATGCCCATTTGAACAGGTTTTGCGGTTGTCACTGTAAGTGTGGTTCTGTCGTTTTCGGGCAGGTTGCTTTCCTGTTTTATGGATAAACCTTTTTCTTTCCAGTTTAACACCGATGGGATAAACAAATTAACATATAAGCTGCCATCAGCACCTCTGAAATATATACTTTCGTTATACTTAACATGATTTTCCATACCCGAGCCCACGCAACAGGTGAAGGTATCAAAGGGGCTGCTATAATCCTTTTTTCCGCCCATCCTCAGCGGCACAAAGTAACACATCATGCCTGTTTCATGGTTTTGCGATGCCAGGATGTGGTTGTATAAAGCCTTTTCGTAATAGTCCATTAACTTTGCTGATGGCTCAAGCGCAAATAAATGCCGGGTGAGTTTAAGCATATTATAGGTGTTGCAAGTTTCGGTGGTGTTCTCGGTAAGTCTATCGTTTAGTTTGCCCGGTTCACTTAAATACTCATAATTGCTGTTGCCTCCTGTGGCATAAGAGTGATTATTTACTACGGTTTCCCAAAAGAAATCGGCAATAGCCTTGTCTTTTTTATCGCCGTTAAGCTCATACCGCCTGGCACTGGCAATTATTTTAGGGATTTGCGTGTTTGAATGTTTTCCAGGCAAGATATCTTGTTGCTGAGCAAGCGGATCTAAAATACGCTTGTCGTAAAACTTGTAGGATAGTTCGAGATATTTTTTGTCGCCATTTATAGCATATAAATTGGTGAGTGTTTCTGCCATGCCACCGTACTCGCAAAGCAACATTTTTTGCAGCTTTTCGTCATCAAGATTTTTGATGGTTTCGCCTGTCCAATCGGCCATGCCTTTGCATATTTTTAGCGCCTTTTTGTTGTTACAATATAAATAGGCATCTAATAAGCCGGCCATAACCTTGTGTACGGTATACCATGGCGACCAACCGCCATTCAAGTCGAACCCGCGTGAACGGATATCACCTTTGGCCACTTCGGCCCAAACCGTATCTTCTTTAGGTATGGCACCTACGTATCCGGTTTTGCGTGCTATCTGGCATTCATTTAGTTCTTCTACAATATAATTTACCCGTTTTAAAAATTCCGGATCGCGGGTGGAAGCGTAATGCATAGAAATTGCTGAGAGGTAATGCCCAAGCGTATGCCCTGCTAACCCCGATGACTCCCAGCCTTCGTACATTTTCCCTTTAGGCTTTAAGCCAGAGTGAGAGCGGAATGCAGATAATAACCTATCGGGCTGAATGGATAACAGGTAAGCCGCATCAACCTGCATTGCCTGTTTAAACGGGCTGTTAAGTAATTGTACATCCTTTAAATCAAAAGTATAAGCCTTGATCTCGGTTTGAGGTTTAACCTTTAAACGGGTGTCGTTCCACTCGGGTACATATGATTGCGCGTAGGTTATGTTGGCCGTTAGAAAGCCCGACACAATAACTACATTTAACATAAACCATTTTTTATTTACCATAGCATTATTGTTTAGTTAGGTCATTTCATGAAAAATCTAAGTTACTGCGGAGGATCGAGCTATTTTAAATCATTATTGGCTATAAGTAGCAGGATTTTAGCTTGTTTATTTTATCGCGTTAAAGTGATTCACTATCCGCTGATAGATGATACTAATTTAATATATGTTACTGTTGTGCTAAATTAATAAATATATACCCTGGAAAACGCCGATACTTTTAATAAAAATAATAAGCATGATAACTTTTGACTGTAAAGTCGAGAGTCGATCCACCTGGTATCCAATATTACCCGGATGTTGAGAATTGCGATATTCAATACTTTGTTTTTGCCAATATTAAGCATTGCTATCGCAATATATTAGCACATTGTGGTTAAAAATTACCTTGTTCGTGTTAGGATTTGGAGTTTGATATCAAATGATTGTAAATTAAACAACAATTAATCCTATCACTATGAAAGTTATACAACTTAATATGCCCGTACCGCATGATACATGATAAAAGCGTGACCGCGAAAAAGGTTTGTAAACCGTATCATCATCCCGCTTAAATCGCTGTAAGGAATTCAACTTGGTTTATAAAGAAACCTGAGGAGAACCTGATTATGGTAAACAATATGCATAATGGTGAGGCAGGTGATGTATTTTGAATAGGTGCTAACACGCCCCGCCTATTCAAAAGTGACCCCGCATATTGTTTATCTTATTCTGCTAAGATTGTAGAAGCATTAACTATTTTTTAATTATTTACCTTTCAAACAATTACCAAGTGATAACCCGTTGTAATCGCATAATATCGAATTTAATGATAGCATTTATGGTCATGATAGCTTTTATGGCCAAAGCGCAGAATGTGTCTTCTTCAAATCCTCTATTTGAACAAACAAGCGAGGTTGCAGGAAAGATTATACAATATGGACAGGATATCAGCGCCATAGATGATTTTTACGCTCCTTATAATGTTAACGAACATGCAGAGTATCAATATAAACTTCATGTTCTAAATTCTCCGGAACAAAGAAAAAGATTATTGGAAATCAACGGGGATTACCTGCATCAACTGGGCGAAATGGATTTTGCATCTATGAGCATATATGGCAAAGTGGATTATATTCTCCTGAAAAAAAGAATTCATTACGAAATTGGTTTACTGAAAAAAGAAGATGAGCAGTATAATCAAGTGGCAAAATTTATTTCATTTTCAGACAGGATTTATGCGTTAGAAAAAAAACGCCGCCGGGGCGATTTTGTTGAGGGAGAAAAGGTTGCCGGCGAATTAGTCTCGATACTACAGCAGCTTAAAAAAGACTCCGTAGTTTATTCCAGGCTGCCCGGTATAGATTTGCCATTGGCAAAAAAAATGCAGGAAGCGCTTTTGGGGTTAAGAGCGAGGTTGAAAGATTTTTATGGTTTTTATTACGCTTATGATCCTTCATTTACCTGGTGGGTGCCTCAACCTTATCAAAAACTTGATAACGCGCTAAAAAAATACAGTGATTTAGCCGTAGATAAAGGCAAACTCAGTACCACCCAAAAAGCCGATAGCAGCGGTATTAAAGGTGTTCCGATAGGCAAGGAGGAATTGACCAGGCAGCTTCAGTCTGAAATGATTCCTTACACACCAGAAGAACTGATAAAACTGGCTAACAAGGAATTTGCCTGGTGCGATAAAGAAATGCTAAAGGCCTCGCAGGAAATGGGTTTCGGCAATGATTGGAAAAAAGTCATGGAAAAGGTAAAAAATAGTTATGTGCCTGTAGGGCATCAGCCGGAACTGATTGTTAAACTATATAACGATGCTATAAGCTTTATTAAAGCGCGCGACCTGATCACCATACCACCACTTGCCGAAGAAACCTGGGGCATGGTGATGATGTCTCCCGAACGACAATTGGTCAACCCATTTTTTACAGGCGGAAAGGAAATCAGTATTTCTTACCCTACCAACACCATGGGCGCGCAGGATAAGCTGATGAGTATGCGGGGCAACAACCCCTATTTTTCGAGGGGGACGGTACAGCATGAGCTGATTCCCGGTCATAACCTGCAATATTTTATGAATAGCCGTTATAAGGCCTACAGGCAGAATTTTACTACGCCCTTCGCTGTTGAAGGCTGGCCATTATACTGGGAGTTATTGCTGTATGATAAAGGCTTTGCCAAAACGCCCGAGGAACGGGTTGGTATGCTATTTTGGCGTATGCACCGATGTGCGCGGATCATATTTTCTTTAAATTATCATTTGGGTAACTGGACACCGCAACAATGTATTGACTTTTTAGTGGATAGGGTAGGCCACGAAAAAGCAAATGCTGAAGGCGAAGTAAGGCGTTCATTTGAAGGTGGGTATAGTCCGCTTTACCAGGTTGCCTATCTGCTGGGCGGATTGCAGCTTATGGAGCTGAAAAAAGAGATGGTTGATAGCGGCAAAATGACCTATAAGCAATTTCATGACGCAGTAATGAAAGAGAATCTTATTCCCATTGAAATGGTAAGGGCCACATTAACTAATCAACCCTTAACCAGAGATTTTACTACCGGCTGGAAGTTTTACGATTTTAATAAGTAAGCAGCCATACTTACTTCCTGCTTTTTGTTTGCGGCTTCTTTGATTTATTAAAATCAACAAACCGAATGGTTATTTATACTCTATAATATGCGTTTACAACGGTGCGTTTTACTGGCTTTTACACTGTTTACAAGTTTCATTACCGCAAAGGTTTCGGGCCAGGGGAAGGCCGTTTCGGCCGGGAATGGTAACCCGATAATTCCCGGCTATTTTGCTGATCCAACGGTAAAGAAGTTTGGAGATACCTTTTACCTGTACACAACTACCGATGGCAACGGCGGAGGCCTGGGGCCATCGCAGGTATGGACTTCAAAAGATTTTGTGAACTGGACAATGCAGGATATGAACTGGCCTACCACACACTATTACTGGGCGCCAGATGCTACGCAGGGTAACGACGGCAAGTATTACCTGTATTATTGCCAGCCAACGGTTGAAATATATGGGGCATCAGCTTCGACACCGGTTGGGCCCTGGACACCTTTATATGCCGACAACAAACCCGTACTTACCAATCTGTATGTGCCCGGTGTAATAACGCTTGACGGGCAAACTTTTAGGGATGATGATGGCAAATTTTACATGACCTGGGGCACCTGGGGTATTTACCCGGGGTATGGTTGTGGTATAGGGCTTTTAAACCCCGATATGAAAACATTTGCTAAAACGGCGCAAATACCCAATACCGATGCTAAAGATTTTTTTGAAGGCTCTTTCCTGTTTAAGCGCAAGGGTATCTATTACCTCATGTACTCATCTGGTTTTTGTGAAAATGAAACCTACCGGGTACAGTATGCTACGAGTAAAATCGGGCCCATGGGAGGCTATGTGTACGGAAAAAACAGTCCGATATTGACCACCAATGCCGATGAAACGGTTCATGGACCCGGGCATAATTCAATATTGCAGGTTGGAGATGATTATTACATCATTTATCATCGGCATAACAACCCGCATTCTGGCGGGGGCTATCATCGCCAGATATGTGCCGATAAACTTGTTTTTGACGCAGATGGCAATATTGAAAAGGTGATCCCAACGCATACGGGTATAGGCTTACTGGCTAAGACCACAATGCCGTATCCAAACCTGGCTTATCAAAAAAAAGTAACGGCTTCTTCATTTTACAACAACGATTTTAAGCCGGAGTATGCAGCAGATGATAACAATGGCACTTTATGGAAGCCTAAAGACAACAGCACGGCACCTGCATGGATACAGGTAGACCTGGGCACTGCAACTACCGTGAAAAAAGTGCTTACACAATTTGAATATGCCGCCTGGTATTACCGCTATTTTATTGAATATTCCGTCAATGGAAAAGATTGGCAAATTTTTGCCGATAAGAGGGATAACCTGTGGCACGGCAGTCCCGCGGTTGACGAAAAGGACGTAAAAGCGCGGTACATCAGGTTGACGATTACGGGGACGGAATATCCGGGTTTGTATAAGGCCGTGTGGAACTTAAAAGTGTTTGCCGACGGTAACCACGAAGTTGTCCCGGCAAATATCCATCCGCCCACAGCCAGAGCCAGCTTCAAACAACAGGGCTTGCTCATTGATGTTGAAGCGGATGGCCTGCAACCCGGAACGATGGTTAAGGAATGGGCCAATAAAGGCAGTTTGGGTGGTTCCTTCAAAACACAAGGCCGATCGCCCTTTGTAGATTTTGTTGCGGGTAAAAAAGCGGTCGTTTTTAAAGCCGGGCAAACCTTGCTTTCTGGTTTTAATGTGCCATACTCGCTGGCTGGCAATAACAGCTATACGGTTTGTTTTTGGGCTCATACAGGCCAGCAACAAGGCGATAATCCGGTGCTTGACTGGGCCGATGAGCGCGGAGATTTAACGGCTGCCACTTTCGGCTATGGTAATAACCGTGATATGGGCGCCGCCCAACATGGCGGATTTGCGGATCTTCCTTATCGAAAGGAAACTGATCTTACCGGCAGGTGGCATTACGTTGCCATCAGTTTCGACGGTACTTTTGAGAAAGTATATATTGATGGCGAACTGAATAACCAGGAAAATAAAATGCTTTTCATCAGGCCGGCCAATAAATTTTTGATCGGTGGTCAGCAGGCCGGCCCCGCCCGTTTCTCAGGGGCGATAGCTTCGCTGCAGGTTTATGACCGGGCTTTAACTGATATCGCAATTAAGACGGCCTTCAGGTATGTAAAACAGCCGGAGGTTGCCGTTTACCTTGATGCGGCCAAGTTGCCTTATGGCCAATTAAAAAGCTGGGATAACGATGGCGAAGCGAGTGGGCGTTTTACCCCGGTGGGTACGCCACCCGAGGTAAAGGATGCTGCCGGGCGGATAGCCGTTTATATAGATAGTAAACATTCCCTGGTATTGAATAAACCTTTATCTATTGTTAAAGGCAAAAAAGGTTACAGCATGGCTGCAATGGTATATAGCCCCCAACCTCAGCAGGGCAAATTTGTCGGCGGTTTTATGCCCGCTACCATCAAAAATAATGATGGCTTAAAATTTAATGCAGGTGCAGGATGGCACCTGCTCGTTAAAACGTACACAAATAACCTCATAAAAGAATACCTGGACGGTAATTTGGCCGCTACGAAACGGGTAAATGTGCCAGCAAAAACAACAAGTACGTTGAGCCTGGGCACCGCAAATCTACATGGTTTTACAGGTTCGATAGCCAGCCTGTTGGTGTATAAACATGCGCTGACAGCTAAGGAAATCAGCGCCCTGACTGCCACCTGGCGTCAAAATATGCACCAGCCTGCCGGGGCCGACCTCGTTTACAAAAAACTACCCAAAGCCTTATCACCGGGAATGATAGCCATGGAAGCGGGTTCGACCGACCGATCAGCTGACCTGCAATATTATTTTTCGGGGGGAGATGAATTAACTCCCCGTAACTGGACTGATAATCCCTACTATATCGATTATGGGCTTTCGCCAAATAAAACTTACCGGTACAGCTATAAGGTAAGGGATAATTTTGGCAATGTCGTCGGTCCTTCTGCCGTTGCATCTGCCGGTACCGATTTATCGCAATTTTCAATAGCAGCGGATGATTTTTCCACTAACAAAGATTTTACTTCGGGCGATGTGGCAGGCTCTATATGGCAAGGGGTGCTGGGTAAAGGAACTACTCAGACGAATACCCAAATAACAGCGGGCGATCATACGCTCCGGTTGGCATCCGTTGGTACCAACTGGGATGGAAACCCACCTTACGGTCCCTTTTTATATCAAAAAGTAACAGGTGATTTTGTGGCCGAAGTGGAGATTACTGATGTGAGCGGGTTGGCACAGAAAAAAGTAGTGGGAAACCATGAGGCAGGGTTAATGGTGAGATTGCCTCGAGACGAGGCGAGCGGCAACCAAGGTGAGCAACTTTTACAAAATGGCATTTTCCCGGCCTGGAACGTAGGTAATATGCTTACCAATCTGGTAAATGGCGACCGCCGGCAAACCAATACCCAATCCGCCTGGAATTTTAACCGCTACCTGCAGATTCAGCGCAGCGGAGATCTTTTTTATATCCGTACCAGTACAGATAATGTGCACTGGGTGGACCTGCCCGGAAGCCCTGTGTTACGCACAGATATGAACGGCAAAGCAGTACAGGTTGGGTTGTACCAATGTACCTATGGCCCCCAACCAGGCTTTGGCAACTTCACAAATTTTAAACTGGTATGGGCCAGGTAGTCCAGCCAAGGAACGTAGCACCAATGAAAAACAACCTCAAAAGTTGTTTTTTTCTTTCCAACAAATCTTAAAAAACGCGTTTCGTCGAGCTGAAAGAATACTCGACTATACAAATATTGAGAGAGCCCAAACCGGAAAAAGTACTTAATTGATTCGTTGGGTTTGATCTCAAGTTGATCCACATAAGAGGGAAAAAGGCCGGTTTATTTTGCCTTTAGTCAACTTGTCAATTCTGCTTAATCCGTGATTGGGTATATGATAAAACAAGAAAGGCTGTAAGTGGTTAGCTTACAGCCTTCTACATCAATTGATGTACCCAGCGCCGGAGTCGAACCGGCACGGTTTCCCACAGGTGTTTGAGACCAGCGCGTCTACCAATTCCGCCAGCTGGGCATGCTTTTATCTGAGGCCATATATCGCTCAGAAGCGGGATGCAAATGTATTCAAACTCTCCCTAATTCGCAACAGATATTTTTGCCTATAGTAAATATTTGCAATTTTATTGAGCCTGTCTTCCTTTGCGGTATCGTCCAGGCTTTCGTATCCGGCGGTAGCTACTGCCATTTCTTCGTCTATATCACCTTGTATGGCAAGTACTTCTGAAGTTATTTCGGCCAGTTGCTGCGCGTCTTCAACTTCCATCAGGCGTTCGTTAACATCCATCATTTCCATTAAAAAATCTGCCGGCAGTTGCGGTTTTGCGCCCTCGTTCACCAATCCGTGCAACTTCAGGATGTATTCTGCAAGCTTATTGGGCTCTGACAGGGTTTGGTAGGCCTTATTGTTTAAGGTAGATAGTTCCAGTATTTCCTGCTGCCGCGCATCATCTTCGTTGGCATAAAAATCCGGGTGGTATTTTTTGCTGAAAGCATAAAACTGTTTTTTTACAGCCGCCGCATCTGGACTAAAGGTTTCTGCAATGTTGTAAAATTCAAAATAATTCATCGCTCAAAATTAAGCTTTTAACTGCCGTTTACCATTTTTGTTGGCGCATTATCAATAATTAACATTTTTCCGACAAACAATTCGACGCGTATTTGGTTAACTTTGACATCGTTAACTTTTGCGGTTAGCTTCAAAATTTAATATATATTTGTAAACTTAAACAGCTCTGCAGATACAATGTTTAATCACAGCTTTAAGCACCCTGCCTATGCCCATTGTGCTTATTTAATCCTGTTTACAGCTAAGCACAGCGTTATTTAGAACCATATGGATCGATTGAAACCCTGCTTTATCCTTTTAGTTACCTTATTGTGGCTGGTATGTATTAGCCCTGCAAACGCCCAAAACCTGCCTCAGAATCTCTCGGGCGTAAATGTAAACGATATGTCCGACGAGCAACTGCGGCAGGCTTTACAACAGGCACAGGCCTCTGGCTTGTCTGATGCTACATTGCTGCAAACCTTGCAGGCCCGTGGGCTTTCGGCAACGCAAATCCAATTATTGCAAACCCGCATCGCTGCGCTACGTAAAACCGCGGGTGCTATACAACCCAGCACACAGGAACCTTCTGTACTTGCTCGTGGTCTTAACTACCAGCCCGATACCAGTAATACACCTGCCGGCGATAAAATTTACGGCTTATTCACGCCAAAAATATTTGGTGCCAATCTGTTCCGAAACAGCAATATCACCTTCGAGCCGAACCTTAAATTGGCCACTCCGGTTAACTATATATTAGGGCCGGATGATCAGTTAAACATTAACGTTTACGGTGCATCTTTAGTTAACTGGAAGTTAGATGTATCGCCCGAGGGCAATATCAATATCCCTGGTGTGGGCATCCTCAATGTATCGGGGAAAACTATCGAACAGGCAACTACATCCATCAAAAGCAAATTGGCTGCCAATAATTATGCGGTGGGGCGCGGTACCAGTGTGCAGGTGGGCCTTGGCAACATCCGCAGCATAAAGGTGATTATGGTGGGTGAGGTGGTAAAGCCCGGCACTTACACGTTGTCATCTCTGGCAACAGCTTTCAATGCCCTTTATGCAGCTGGCGGGCCCGGCGAGAATGGCTCGTTTCGACAGATAGAGATTATCCGCAATAATCGCATCGTCCGTCGACTGGATGTTTACGACTTTTTGGTAAAAGGCGACCAAAAAGATAATATTGGCCTGCAAGATCAGGACATTATACGTGTACCTACCTACCGTACGCGCGTGCAACTAGCCGGCGAGGTAAAAAACCCGGCTTTATTTGAAGTGTTGGCCGGCGAGAGTTTGCAGGATGTGTTGCGTTTTGCCGGCGGCTTTAGCAATGAAGCGTACACTGCCCGCATAAAAGTATCGCAGATTAGCGATCAGCAACGCCGCATTACCGATGTGGTGGAGGCCGATTATAAAAATTATGTTCCGTTGCGTGGGGATAAATTTACGGTAGAGCGCATTCTCAATCGTTTTGAAAATCGTGTTACCATCAATGGCGCGGTGTTCCGCCCCGGAGAGTACGAGTTGCAAAAAGGTTTAACAATAAGTCAACTAATAAAAAACGCAGCAGGCCTGCGGGAAGATGCGTTCAGTGCCCGCGGTAGCATTGCCAGGCTAAAGGCCGACAATAGTTTTGAACTGGTCTCATTCGACGTAAATGAGGTGATGAATAAAACTGCGCCTGATATCCTGTTGCAGCGTGAGGATGTGGTAACCGTAACTTCAATTACCGAATTACGCGATGAGTATCGGATCACCATCAAAGGAGAGGTACGCAATCAAGGTGATTTTCCTTACGCTGAAAACATGAGTGTGGAAGATCTGATAATTAAAGCCGGTGGCTTTACAGAAGGCGCAAGTGCCAGGAGGATTGAGGTAGCACGGCGGACTAACAATGGCGATCCAAATTCTGCAACCAGCACCCTGGCAGAAGTTTTTAACATTGATGTAGACCCGCAATTAAAAAAAAGCAGTGCTAACTTTAAGCTACAACCTTTTGATATTGTGTCTATATACAGCCTACCCGGATACGAAAAGCAAAGTATAGTTAAAATAGAAGGTGAGGTGCTTTATCCGGGTTATTACGCTGTTAAATTTAAAAACGAGAAAGTATCTGACCTGCTTACCCGCGCTGGTGGTTTAACCACATTTGCGGATATAGATGGGGCTTCACTTAAAAGGAACGCGCTGGCCATTTTTGTTGCCGATAAAAATGGCGTTGATACAAATGCTATCGAGACAGATCGTTTACAGCGACTCAACAAGTTGAAACAATTTAATAAGGATTCTACCGTCACCGATTCAAATGAACTGAAATATAATTTTATAGGCATAAACCTGCGTAGTATATTGAAAGCCCCGGGCAGCAATATTGATCTCATAGTGCAGAACAGCGATGTGATAAGCATACCCAAACAGCAGCAGGTTGTGTATGTACATGGTGAAGTGCTATACCCGAGTGCGGTTGTTTTTGAAAGTGGAAAATCATTTAATGATTATATTTTAGGTGCGGGGGGGTATTCTTCCAGAGCACTTAAACGGGGTTCTTACGTAGTTTATGCCAATCATACGGTTAGGGGTACGGGTAAATTCCTGTTTTTCAATGTGCACCCCGAGGTAAGAGCAGGTAGCGAGATATATGTGACCCGCAAACCCGAGAGGAGAGGGCTATCTGCCACCGAAGTGGTCGGGCTTACCAGTGGTTTGGCTTCGTTAGGTGCCATTATTTTGGGCATAATAAATTTAAGCAAATAAATGGAGGGCAAACCGGTTTCGGCACAAATGGAAGTTCAGGAAAACGAAATTTCTTTAAAGGACCTCGTAGGCTATCTGAAAGGAGAGGTAAAGTACCTTAAATCAAGGTGGCTGGTTATTTTGGGCATAGGTGTTGTTGCAGCATTATTGGGCTTTGCTTATGCATTGGTTAAAAAAACGACGTATACAGCTATATCTACATTTGTTTTAGAGGATGGCAGCAAAGGCGGCGGCTTAGGCCAGTACGCTGGCCTTGCTTCTTTGGCAGGTATAGACATTGGCGGCGGCGGCGGCGGCGGTATCTTCCAGGGCGACAACATTCTCGAGCTATACAAATCGCGCCTGATGATAGAGAAAACGCTATTGACCCCAGTAGTTATCGACGGCAAACAGCAGCTATTAATTGACAGGTACATCACCTCCAATAATTTGCTGGAGAAATGGAAGAAAGGCGATAACATCAGCACCATTACATTTACGGGCAGCCCGGGTAATTTTAGCCGCAAGCAGGATAGCATTATCACCGATCTCACCAACAAATTCAACGAGAAAATGCTAAGCGTTGTCAAACTGGATAAAAAACTCAGCATTATAAAGGTAGAGGTTAGCACCACCGACGAGCTTTTCTCCAAAGTATTTAACTCCAAACTTGTAGAAACTGTAAATAACTTTTACGCGCAAACCAAAACAAAAAAAAGCTATCAAAATGTGCAGGTTTTGCAAAAGCAGGCCGATAGCGTAAAGAATGTCCTGGGCTCGGCTATAACCGGGGTTGCTTCGGCAATGGATGCCGCGCCTAACGCCAACCCGGCAATGTCAACCCTCCGGGTGCCGTCGCAAAAAAGGCAGGTAGATGTGCAGGCAAGCTCGGCCATTTACAGCGAAATCGTAAAGAATCTGGAGATATCGAAAATAGCCTTGCGACAGGAAACCCCTTTGATACAAGTGATAGATGAGCCTGTATTGCCTTTGCCTGCTAGCAAAGTGAGTAAACTAAAAGGGATGCTAATGGGTTTTATACTCGGCGTTGTCATCGTGTCGTTATTTTTGGTAGGCAAGCGCGTAATTAAACAAATAATGGCTTAAAATCATCGGGATGCGATTTTTCACTTTAAAAGTTGTAGAGGTACGTACAGAAACAGCCGATACCGTAACGGTTGCTTTTAAGCAGCCTGGCTTAAAAAAAGTGAAATATCAGGCAGGGCAATACCTCACGCTGATGTTCAGAATAAACGGGCGTAGATATATCAGGCCGTATTCGTTTTCCTCGGCCCCACTAATCGATGTTAACCTCGAAGTGACTATCAAACGTTTGCCTGGCGGCGTCGTATCAAACCATATTATCGATACGTTAAAGGTGGACGATATGGTAGAAGTAATGGAGCCCATGGGC
Organism: Mucilaginibacter psychrotolerans; assembly: GCF_004519315.1. GTDB lineage: Bacteria > Bacteroidota > Bacteroidia > Sphingobacteriales > Sphingobacteriaceae > Mucilaginibacter > Mucilaginibacter psychrotolerans. The sequence continues at coordinate 77,997 of NZ_SOZE01000021.1, read as the reverse complement.
GATTTTACACTTAACGAGGCTGCGCTTACTCCCTCTACGCATATTGTGCTATGGGGTGCGGGCAGCGGTATCACCCCGCTGATGTCGATAGCTAAATATGCGCTACATAAAAACTTAGCGGCGCATGTTACGTTGGTGTACGGCAACCGCAACGCCGAAAGCGTGATTTTTTTAGATAAGATAAAGGCCCTGCAAACACAGTTCGGCAGTCATTTTTCGGCATGGCATTTCCATACACAGCCCGCAATCGCTCCCGAAAATCCCAATTTGCTGCAGGGCAGGATAAACCCAGAAAAGGTTTTATCTGTAATGAAAAGTGAGGATAAGCTGGCCAATACCATCCATTATATCTGTGGCCCTTCGGGCTTAAAGGAATCGGTAAGGGCGGCTTTAACTGGCTTGGGAGTAAGCGTTAATAACGTTTATTCAGAAGACTTTGAGGTGGTTAGAGATCCGGCGGAGTTTGAAGGCATAATTACCCGTTCGGTATCCGTAACGCTAAATGGCGTAACCAACCGCGTAGAAGTAGTAAAAGGCAAAAGCATATTGGAAGCAGGCCTGGATGCTCTGCTGGATATGCCATACTCCTGCCAAACGGGCAATTGCCTGGTTTGCAAGGGGCGCGTAGTAAAAGGAGGGGTGAAGATGATAGGGGTGCAGAAACTACCGGAAGGCCTTGCTAAAGGTGAGAGCCTTCTTTGCAGTAGTTTTCCACTTACTGACGGCTGCGTCATCGAAATCGACTAACGACAAAAAAAATATGAAAGTTGTATTATTAGCAGGCGGTTTAGGCACCCGGCTTTCTGAAGAAACGGTGCTGAAACCTAAACCGATGGTAGAGATAGGCGGCATGCCTATCCTCTGGCACATCATGAAGATATACTCTGCACATGGTTTCAATGATTTCATCGTATGCCTTGGCTATAAAGGGTACGTGATAAAGGAATATTTTGCCAACTATTTCCTCCACAAATCTGATGTTACCATCAATCTGGCAGATAACTCCATCAAAGTTCACGATAGCCAGGCCGAGCCATGGAAGATAACGCTGGTTGATACAGGCAACGAATCTATGACTGGCGGGCGAATTAAACGCATACAGCCTTTCGTAAACAACGAACCATTTATGCTGACCTACGGCGATGGGGTAAGCGACATCAACGTTAAAGAATTGGTAGAATTCCATAAAACAGGGGGGAGGCTTTGCACCGTTACTTCGGTACAGCCATCGGGCAGGTTTGGTTCGTTGAATATCAATGCAAATAACGAAGTGCATTCGTTTTTTGAAAAACCTAAGGGCGATGGTTCCTGGATAAACGGTGGTTATTTTGTGTGCGAACCTGGTGTTTTTGACTATATTAAAGATGGAGATAGTACCATTTGGGAAAAAGAACCGATGGAAAGCATAGCCCAAAACGGGCAGATGGATGCCTACAAACATAATGGGTTTTGGCGGCCGATGGATACGCTAAAAGATAAACACGATTTAAACGAAATGTGGGACAGCAATGAATCTCCATGGAAAATCTGGTGAGTTTATGTTAGAAGCACTGAAACACACCTATAAAGGCAAAAAAGTATTCTTAACCGGCCACACGGGCTTCAAGGGTTCATGGCTGTTAAAGATATTCAGCATGCTGGGGGCAGAGGTAAAAGGCTATGCTCTAGCGCCCGAAACAGAATTGAACTTATACAGCGTGATACAGGGTGATACGCTTTGCCAATCGGTGATCGCCGATTTGCGCGATAGAGCTACGCTCACAGCAGCTGTTACCAGTTTTCAACCCGATTTTATCTTCCATCTGGCGGCGCAGCCACTGGTACGGCTATCGTACCAGATACCTTCAGAAACCTTTGAGGTTAACGCTATAGGAACTGCCAACGTACTAGACGCGATGCGGCAGCTGGATAGGCCCTGCAACGCCGTTTTGATAACAACAGATAAGGTTTACCATAACAATGAGTGGGCTTACCCATACCGTGAAAACGACCGCCTGGGTGGCTACGACCCTTACAGCGCCAGTAAGGCCTGTACTGAGTTGGTTATTGATTCGTATCGCAACTCGTTTTTCAATACCAAATCTCATGGCATACATCAAAAAGCCATCGCAGTTGGCCGCGCTGGCAATGTGATAGGCGGCGGCGATTGGTCTGCAGACAGGTTAATACCTGATATTGTGAGGGCTCTTTCTGCTGGTAGGGAGATAGAGGTACGCAACCCTGCATCTATTCGCCCTTGGCAACACGTGTTGGAGCCCCTGCTGGGCTACTTATTGTTAGGTGCAAAATTGGTTAGCGCACCGCAGTCTTTTTCGCAGGCATATAATTTCGGGCCTGATGTTAACGATGCCTTCCCGGTTATCAAAATGGTTGAATTGGCCATCCAATGCTGGGGCAGCGGTAATTATTTTACCAACATAGATCCCAACCAGCCCCATGAAGCCGGGTTGTTAAAATTAGACATCAGCAAGGCAATCGAAGAACTGAGCTGGAAACCCATATTTAATGCAACCCGGGCGGTGCAATACACTATAGATTGGTACAAGAACTTTTATATGGATATGGACAAAGCCGGGGCTTTTACCGAACAACAAATTCATGAATTTTTAAATGGATAAGGTTTTCATTACCGGTATTTCGGGTTTTTTAGGCTCTAACATAGCTAAAGTATTGCTGAATAACGGGCACCAGATTATTGCGAATTACCGGGAAGGCTCCTCTAAGGAATTGTGCCTGGAGTTTGGGGAGCACATAACCTGGATATTACAGGATGAACAAGACGAATGGGTAGATAAGGTAATTGCATGGTCTCCATCAGTAATTATCCATTCTGCTTGGTTGGGGGTAGGGCATCAGCACCGGGATAGCTGGGAAATGCAGTCTTTAAACATCGATTATTTACAAAAGATATTAACCATAGCAGGTAGAAGTAAAGCAAAGCAATTTATAGGTTTAGGCTCGCAAGGAGAATATGGGGTTTATGATGGTTGTATTGATGAAAATTACCCGTTGGCACCCACAGAAGCCTATGGCCGTGTAAAACTTGTTTGTGCCGAGTTGGTGAAACAATACGCTGCACAGTATGGCATAGCGTGGTATTGGCTACGTCTGTTCTCTTTTTTTGGTAAGGGTGAAGCAAATAACTGGCTTATACCATCTCTCGTTAAAAAAATATTAACGGAGAGCGATATGGATCTTACAGCGGGAGAGCAAAAATATTCGTATTTATATGTGAACGACTTGGGCTTAGCCGTCAATAAAATAATAGCAAAGGGGGGCACTTCCGGCATATATAACATATCTGGCAAAAAAATAATGGCTTTAAAAGATTTAGTAGGAAATATCAGGGATAAAATAAATCCTTCATTTCAGCTAAATTTTGGTAAATTACCTTACCGTGCCAATCAGTCTATGCATTTGCAAGGCAATTCGGCTAAGTTTGTAAAAACGTTTGGAGAATTCGATGTATCTGATTTTGATGCTTCTTTATCAGCTACAATTGAATATTTTACAAATAAATTTAAAGAACAATTGAATGAAGGCATCTGATTTTGTAGCTACTTTTTTGGAAAAAAAGGGCGTTAAACATGTTTTCGAGCTATCGGGTGGCATGATAACGCATCTATTAGATTCGTTAAACCAAAAAACAGCCATAAATATAATCACCATGCATCATGAACAGTCTGCGGCTTTTGCTGCAGACGCTTATGGTCGTGTAACGGGTGTCCCAGGTGTTGCGTTGGCCACCAGTGGCCCCGGGGCTACCAACCTTTTAACAGGCATAGGTAGCTGCTATTTCGATTCGACACCGGCTGTTTTTATAACCGGGCAGGTTAACCGTCATGAACAAAAAGGTGATCGCAATATTCGCCAGTTAGGATTTCAGGAAACGGATATCATTGCTATGGCAACCCCCATAACAAAAGCTTGTTTTAAAATTGTAAACGAACACGATTTGCCTGCTGTTATGGAGCGAGCTTTTGAAATAGCCATGGAAGGCAGGCCGGGGCCGGTGTTAGTAGATATCCCAATGGATGTCCAGCGCGCCCAGGTAGAACCACTTCCTGATGGGGATATGGTTCTACCTGTTGCAGGTCCGTCCGCCGCAGTACTTCAGGATATATTCCAAAGCATAAAGCGTGCAAAACGCCCTGTTTTGTTAGTAGGAAGAGGTGTACGCGCGGCTTTTGCAAAGGAGGAGATGGAAGCGTTTCTTCAAAAAACGAAATTGCCGGTAATCACTACATTACTTGCCGTGGATGCTGTAGAATATGATCACCCATCGCGCGTGGGTTTTATAGGCAGTTACGGTAATCGCTGGGCAAATATCGCCTTCGGCGAGTGCGATCTGCTGATTGTAGTGGGCAGCCGTTTAGATATTCGACAAACAGGTGCCGACACCAAATTCTTTGAAAACCGTACCATTTACCATATTGATTGCGAAGCCGCGGAAATAAATAACCGCGTAAAAGGTTGCGTGCCGGTAGTGGCCGATGCAAAGCAGTTCTTTATCGATTTTAATAAAGCTGCTAAAGTGGAGTCATTTAAAAAGCCCAATGAGTGGATAGCATATATTAATACCCTTAAAGTGCAATGGCCCGATATTAAAGAACTTTCACCAGCGGGCATCAATCCCAATTATTTTATGCACACGTTATCGCACAATTCACGTGCGGCAAAATGCTATGTGGCCGATGTGGGTAGCCATCAAATGTGGGCTGCACAGTCGGTAGAAATTTATAAAGACCAACTGTTTTTAACATCGGCAGGTATGGGTGCAATGGGCTATGCCCTGCCAGCAGGTATTGGTGCCTGTTTCGCCTTAAATTTGAGCCCGGTTGTTGTGATAGTAGGTGACGGTTGCATGCAGATAAACATTCAGGAATTGCAAACCATTGTGCGTAATAAATTGCCGGTTAAAATTGTGGTTATGAATAACAAGAACCTGGGCATGATCCGTCAGTTTCAGGATAGCTATTTCGAATCCCGATATCAAAGCACCTATTGGGGCTACAGCGCTCCCGATTTTGAGAAAGTTGCAAAGGCTTATGGGATGGATGCATTAACTATAAGTGCGGAAGATGATATGGAAGATGCAGTAAAATGGATGTGGAACGACACCAACAACAATGCGCCGGTGCTACTGCAAGTGATGATTGACCCGCATACCAATACCTATCCAAAAATTGCTTTTGGTAAGCCAATAACCGAAATGGAGCCTTTTGCAAAACCAATTGAAATGGAAAGTACCTAATACCTACAATATTTAAAAGAACGTATGTTAAAAAACATTACTACCCCTGAGCTGGAAAAAAGCCTTAGAGAGATTGCTAAAGCTAAAACAACGCAAATTATAATACCCGGTAAAAACTATATCCCGGTTACCGGTAAGGTGTTAGATGAAGAAGACGTATTGCTTGGCGTTGATGCCGCGCTTGATGGTTGGCTTACAGCGGGCCGTTTTGCCAATTCGTTCGAATACGATTTTGCTAAATACTTTGGGGCGCATAAGGCATTGCTGGTAAACTCCGGTTCATCGGCCAATTTGGTGGCATTTTATGCGTTAACTTCTACTAAACTTGGCGACCGAGCCGTGAAACCCGGCGACGAGGTAATAACCGTAGCAGCAGGCTTCCCTACCACGGTAAACCCGATGATACAATTCGGCGCTGTCCCGGTGTTCGTAGACGTGGATATCGCAACGCACAACGTGCTGGCTTCAGATATCGAAGCAGCCGTATCGCCAAAAACCAAGGCTATCATGATAGCGCACTCTTTGGGTAATCCCTTTAATTTGGACGAGGTGATGCGTGTGGCTAAAAAATACAACCTATGGGTAGTTGAAGATGATTGCGATTCGTTAGGGGCAACTTACCGGGGCCAAAAAACCGGCACCTTTGGCGATATTTCAACCTTTTCTTTTTACCCTGCTCACCACATTACTATGGGCGAGGGTGGTGCCGTGTTGATCAACAACCCCGAGCTGGCCAAAGTTGCCGAAAGCTTTAGGGACTGGGGCCGCGATTGCTATTGCGAGCCGGGCAAGGATAACACCTGTGGATGCCGCTTTTCGCAGCAATTGGGTAGCTTGCCATATGGATACGATCATAAATACACCTATTCGCACATCGGCTTTAACTTAAAGGTTACCGATATGCAGGCCGCGTTCGGCGTGTCGCAATTGAAAAAATTAGATTATTTCGTACAGCGCCGCCGCGAAAATTTTAAAGCCTTGTACGAGCGCATGAAGGAGTTAGAAGAGATCTTCATCTTACCCGAGGCAACTCAACACGGCGATCCATCCTGGTTCGGTTTCCTCCTTACCCTGCGCGAGGGCGATGCAGCCGACAGGCATATGCTGGTACAACACCTGGAAGAAAAAAAGATTGGCACCCGTTTGCTATTTGGCGGCAACCTGTTGCGCCAACCTGCGTATGCCAACATCAACCATCGCACTGTAGGTAATTTGGCTAATACCGATACCATCATGAACCAATCGTTCTGGTTGGGCGTTTGGCCGGGATTGAATGAAAGTCATTATGATTACATTTTGGGCGTTATTAAGGATTATATTAATAATTGAGTCTATATTTGTCCGCTGTTAAAATTTAATTAATACAACAAAGACAAATGGTTTTATCGGATGTTAGGTTAATAAATCTTCCAAAAATAATTGATGAACGCGGGAACCTCTCTTTTTTTGAGCAAAAAAACCATATCCCTTTTGAAATAAAACGTGTTTATTGGATATATGATGTGCCAGGCGGTGAAGAGCGCGGCGGGCATAGCTATAAAACCAACCAAGAGTTTATTATAGCTCTCTCCGGTAGTTTCGATGTTATCCTTAATGACGGTAAAGACATTAAACGCGTACAACTGAACCGTTCTTATTATGGTTTATTTGTGCCTAAAGGCATTTGGCGACACATGGAAAATTTTTCTACTAATTCCTTAGCATTTGTTGCTGCATCAATTGCGTATGACGCTGATGACTATATACGCTCTTACGACGACTTTGCTAAACTTAAATAAATGAAACCATCCATTTATAACTGTAACGTAATAGAGTTGCCCAAAATACATAACCGCGCGGGTAATATTACGCCGGTAAATAATTATACTGATATTCCTTTTCACGTAAAAAGAGTATATTACTTGTACGACGTTCCAGGGGGAGAAACCAGGGGCGGGCACGGTCACAAACAACTTCACCAAGTTATTATTGCCGCAAGCGGGAGTTTTGATGTGATGCTGGACGACGGGCATATCAAAAAACTGGTAACGCTTAACAGGCCAAATTATGCGCTTTTGATTGTACCTGGTATTTGGCGGGATTTGCTAAACTTTTCTTCGGGCGCTGTATTACTTGTATTGGCGTCAGAAACGTATGATGAGAATGATTATTTACGCGATTACAATGAGTTTTTAGAATTTAAAAGTGGACTATAGAATTCATCCTTTAGCAGATGTGCAATCCTCTAGTATTGGCGAGGGCACAACCATTTGGCAGTTTTGCGTGGTATTTAAACAAGCAATAATTGGCAAAAACTGTAACATTTGCGCCAATTGCATTATCGAAAATAGAGTTTCTATTGGGGACAATGTTACCGTCAAGTCGGGCGTGCAGGTTTGGGACGGGATAACCGTAGATGATAATGTGTTTATTGGCCCAAACGTAACATTCACCAACGATACCTATCCACGGTCGAAAAAACACCTTGACGAATATGGTAAGATTCACGTTAAAAAAGGTGCAACTATAGGCGCAAACTCAACAATTTTGCCCAATGTTATTATTGGCGAATACAGCCTGATAGGAGCGGGTACTGTGGTTACAAAAGATATACCTCCTTTTAGTGTTTGGTACGGTAACCCAGCCGTGCATAAGGGTTATATTACTAAAGAAGCTGTTGTTTTGACGCTGGAACTGACCGATAAAGTAACAGGCGATAAATATTGCCTAACAGATAATGATATTAAAAAAGTGTAATGATCAAATTTTTAGATTTATATAAGATTAATCAGCAATATAGAACAGAGCTAAACGAAGCATATACAAGGGTAATGGACTCGGGCTGGTATATTTTGGGTGCCGAAGTTAAAAAGTTTGAAGAAAGCTTTGCGAAATTTTGCGGTGTTAAGCACGCCATTGGTGTAGCTAATGGCTTAGATGCCCTAATACTTATAATAAGGGCTTATAAAGAATTGGGCGTTTTTAGCGATGAAGACGAAATATTAGTGCCCTCAAACACCTATATTGCAAGTATCTTAGCGATATCGGCAAATAACCTTGTGCCTGTATTAATTGAACCGGACCTGGCCAATTATAATATCGACACAAAACTACTTGAAAGTAAAATTACTAGTAAAACCAAGGGGATTTTGCCCGTGCACTTATACGGTCAACTTTGCCAAATGGAAGAAATAAATGCCGTAGCCCGCAAACACAATCTCAAGGTAATAGAAGATTGCGCACAGTCGCACGGCGCTTCCGTTAACGGAATTAAGGCAGGTAACTGGGGCGATGCTGCTGGCTTTAGCTTTTATCCCGGCAAAAATTTGGGAGCACTGGGAGATGCTGGCGCAGTTACTACAAACGACGATCAACTGGCTGTTACTATTCGTGCAATTATGAATTATGGTTCGCACGTAAAGTATCAAAATAAATTTAAGGGTATAAATAGTAGATTGGACGAGTTACAAGCTGCACTTCTATCAGTTAAATTAAAATATTTAAATAACGAAATTACAGTACGGCGCTATGTTGCAAATCAATACTTGAGCAGGATTGTTAATACTAAAATCGTATTACCCCAGGTTTTATCGCAGGAATGGCATGTGTGGCACTTGTTTGTTGTTAGAACGGCAGATCGTAACGTGTTTCAAAAATATTTGCATGAAAACGGCATACAAACCGTTATTCATTATCCTATTCCACCTCATAAACAGGAGGCTTATAAAGAATGGAACCATCTTTCATACCCTGTATCAGAACAAATACATGATGAAGTTTTAAGCTTACCTTTAAGCCCGGTGATGACAGATGACGAAATATATGGAGTTATTACAGCAATAAACAACTATTAAATTATGCCTTGCGCAGACGTAATCGTTTCGATTGTAATCCCAGTGTACAATGGTGAGTTATACATAGAACAAACAATCAGATCTTTACTCAGTCAAACCTTACTGAATTTTGAGATTATTTGTGTCGATGATAGTTCGACTGACAATAGCCTAAAAATCATAGAACAGCTTCGTTCTATCGACGATCGAATAAAAATTTATACGAAAGCGAATGGCGGTATAGCGGCCTCCGCTGTGAAGTTTGGCTTACAGTATAGCACTGGAGAGTTCTTCATGTATGCATCTCAGGATGACCTTTTTAGTCCAGACCTTCTTGAGAAAGGCGTCGAGTCAGCAAAAAAATTTGGATCAGATGCCATAGTTCCTGAAATGTTTCTATATTATTCGGATACCGATTTGCGGCCTTTCAATTCTGACAAAAGACTTCTCGGTACAACAATCACGGGTAAAGAAGCATTCACTTTATCATTAAAGTGGACGATACATGGGTTTGTACTGTGGCGAATGGATACAGTGAAAAAAGTAGGTTATTTTGATTTTAACATAAGCAGCGATGAATATACCACGCGAATGCTATTTTATAATAGTACTAAGGTGAGCTTTTCGGATGGCGTTTTTTATTACCGCCAAAATAATCCAAATGCCATAACCAAAAAATGGAATATAAACCAAATTGGCTTTGTCGAAACTAATCTGAAACTTCTTTTTTTCTTGGAAGAAAATAATTTTACCGAAAAAGAGTTTCTGGTAGTCGGAAAAAATGTGCTCAATGAATTAGTTAGAGTTAATACCCTGTATTGGAAAAATAGGGCATTAATGGACAATGCTCTTGATATAAAATATCAAATTGCTATGACCGCTCTTTATCATGAAGCTATGAGCGCTGTTCGTAATTTAAAACTTGAAGGATTGAAACTGATTTTTAGGTTTTTATTTGTCACTAATGGATATAGATTATTCTCTATTTTTTGCCGGATAAAAAGTAAGATTACTACGTAAATAATGAGCGGAACTAAGTCAACATATCGGCAAATTGCAAAAACTACATCCATCTTCGGTGGCGTTCAAGTGCTTTTAATATTAACATCGATAATTCGTGGTAAATTCGCTGCCGTGTTTTTAGGGACAGCAGGAATGGGGGTATATGCTTTGTTAAATTCTGCATCTACCATTTTAATTCAGATTTCCAGTATGGGAATTAATTTTAGTGCTGTTAGAGATATTTCACAAGCAACTGAAAATGGAATAGACGTAAATAGAAAGTTGACAGTCTTTATTCGATTGGTAACGGCTTGCTCAATTTTCGGCTTAATTTTAACCTTTATTTTTTCCAGTGTTTTAAGTAAGCTATCATTCGGAAGTTACGATTATTCAGGCACATTTATGTGGCTTTCCATTGCGGTAATGCTAAACATTTTAAGTAACGCCACTACTACGATTCTTCAGGGATTGAGAAAACTTAAAGAAATGGCGAAAGCATCGTTGGTTGGAGCGGTAACCAGTGTCATTTTTTGTGTTCCTCTATACTATTATTTTAAAAATTCCGGAATTGTAGCTGTATTTATCGCGGCCGCTATTGTAACGGTGTCTTCTGGATTATACTTCGTTTTAAGAACGGGTATAGTATTTCAAAAGATATCTATTCGCGATACATTTAAAGATGGTTCAGAAATGATTGGTTTGGGATTAGTATTAATGATATCTAGTTTAATTGGGTCTGCAGTTAGTTATGGGACCGACGCTTTTATAAGGCATCTTGGTTCATTATCTGATGTGGGTCTTTACGGAGCAGGGATTAGTATTACAAATCAGTATATAGGAATTATTTTTACGGCGATGTCTGTTGACTACTTTCCAAGATTATCTGCTATAGCACATGATAACATTAGGGTAGCCGAAACAGTTAATCAACAAGCTGAAATGGTTGTCCTCTTATCTACTCCTTTACTAATTTTTATGATGTTGACAGCTCCTGTGTTAATTAGAATACTGCTTTCAACTCAGTTTTTACCTATCTTGGATTTTGTTCTTTGGGTGGCATTTGCAATGTTGTTTAAGGCAGCATCTTACTCGGTCGGTTATATTTCTTTTGCAAAGGGTGATAAGACGACCTTCTTTATTTTTGAAGGAATAATAAACAGCGCAATGTTCTTAATAGCAAATATCTGCGGGTATAAAATTGGAGGATTAATTGGAGTAGCAGTAGCTACCTTAATTTGTTATCTTATCTATAATATTACAGTTAGTATTGTTGCATTTAAAAGATACGAATTTGCATATACCAAAGATTTTCTAATAATATTTGGTATATCGATATTATTAGCAGCAATAGCCCTTATCACATCATTGTTATTGAAAAATTTGTATGGTTATGGTATAACAACAGTCATCTTGATATTATCCATTCTTTATTCTTATAAGCAGTTAAATGAGAGAATAAGGTTCAAAGATTTGATCTCCTCAAAGCTAAAACAGAAAACCGCTTAAGATATTTTTATTTAATGTTTCTTTCCTAATGAACAATCCATTAGTATCTATTATTGTCCCTTCATACAATCATGCCAATTACGTTGAAGAATGTATTCTAAGTGTGATTAATCAAACATACAACAATATACAGCTTATAGTAATCGATGATGGTTCTAAAGACAATTCAGTAGAAATATTAAAACGGCTTCAACTAAAGCACGACTTTATATTGGACACTCAAACTAATATGGGCCTATCCAAAACGCTGAATAAAGGAATTAAGAATCATGCAAAAGGTGAATTTATTTGTTGTCTGGCATCTGATGATTATATGATGCCAGATAAAATAAAATTACAAGTAGACTATCTGCAAAACAATCTCAACATGGGGTTTGTATTTGGTAAGGCTTACAAAGTGAACGATTCAGGGGAGATATTTGGTAAATTGCCCGAAGTCAAATTGCCGAACCTCAATTTCTCATCTCTTTTGCTAAGTAATTATATACCTGCTTTAACGGGAATGATTAATCGCAAAGCTCTTGATGAAGTTGGACTTTATGATGAAACCAGCTATATAGAAGACTGGGATATGTGGCTTAGAATAGCTGACAAATATTCATTCGGGTTTGTTGATGAGTACGTGGCTTATTATAGATTGCATAATAGTAACATATCTGGTAATTATGGCAAAATGATAGCATCAAAAAAGTATATCGTTAATAAATGGAGAGGGCATAAGTGTTATAAGAGAGCTTATGATGCGGTTCTGTTAGAAGAAATTGATATAGCATCGATATTACAAAAACGCGAAGCTATATCGTTGATAATTAAAGAAATAAGGTTGATAAGAAGAATGCGTTATTTGAAGGCGATTGTTAAATTATTCTTTAAACACAAAATTTAATTGTAAAATATGCTTTTTAAAGATTGAATTTATGAACACTCAGCTTAAGGCGCTTTAAAAGACATTTTCAAGATGGGGATAGTAACAGAAAATTATCAATCACAGTTAGTTTTATTGAACTATAGATTAACCTAGCTAACTAAGGAGAATAAAATACTGTTTATTTTATTTTTTATTTATTGCTTTATGTGTTATAATTGATTGCGTTATGGTTATAGAGTCATACTGGAAAGTACAAGCCGCGGTGAAAACTTTCAGCTCCAACATGTAATTGGGCTTGTCGTTCACCCGAAAGTGGTTCTCGGAGGAAATTGTGTGTTAGGCATTGTGTAACAATTGATAATTAGGTGATAAACTTTGATTTGCCCACCATTGGAAATAACGTAAATATTAGCGCAAACAGTTCTATTTTAGGTAAGATTGTAATTGTGGATATATTATAATTGGTGCTGGCCTTGTGGTTATGAAAACGTGCCAATAAACAGCGTTGTTGCATGTAATCCGGCGCGCATAATAGGGATCTTATAAAATGACCAATATACTCTATATTTTTAGAGGCGAACACGCATCAGGCGTAGAAAGAGTTATGGAGCGCTTAATCAGCCACAACTCATACAAGGCTAATGCGCACATTATTGTATCACGCGGCAATTTTGCTCCCATAGTAACGGCAGGAAAGCTGTGTAAATCTCACAACTTTATCAGTTGGAAAGCTCAATCGTAAATATATAATTAAAGTGCAGTCCGGGTTGATAATTACAGAACTAGAGGCAGGCTAAAAAGAAATAAATGTATTATAAAATTGCTAAAACATTGCTTTATCAGGCCGCCGCTGCTGTACGCATGCGATTTCGACTGGCATATTTACAAAGCTATTTTGATTGCTATATGCACAGAACTACAACAATAAACTTTGATGTTTTGGCCGATGTTAAAATTGGTAGTAAAGTAGCAATAGGTGCAAATAACATTATTCTGTGCACAAACGAAGGGTGTAAAAGCAGCAAAAAATCGACATTGACTATAGGGGAACGGACGTCAATAGGCGAGATGAATAATATTCGTGCAAGTGGTGGCGATGTTATAATCGGTACCGATTGCCTGATTTCTCAATATGTAAGTATCATCGCCAGCAACCATTCTACCGGATTGAACGATTGTGTTAAGGATCAGCCATGGGACGACGAAAAAACTGGGGTGACTATCGGTAATGATGTTTGGATTGGCTGCGGAGCAAAGATATTGCCCGGCGTTACCATAGGCGATGGGGCGGTAGTTGCCGCTGGCGCAGTGGTGGTAAAGGACATAGCGCCCTACACCATCAACGGGGGCGTTCCGTCTAAGTTTATTAAAGCAAGGGCGTAATCAAATGAACACTAGGAAGATACTTTACGTGTTCGGCTCATCGAACTACTCGGGGGCCGAAATCGTGATTACCCGTCTGATGGAGAAAAACCCGCTGGTAGAGCCGACAGTGCTTTGTCCCGATGGGAGCTTCGCAGATCTGCTGAAGAGCAAAAGCATCACTGTCAAAAGCCAAAATGCGCTCAAAGCGCTCAACCGGGCAAATGTACAACGCAGTAAATTGGCAACCTTGCTTATCTTCGCAAGCAATTTCCTGCTGATAAATGCCACGGTTTTCTTCCTGATACTGAGGCGCAGGTTGAATATCGTGCATGCCAATAACCTATCAGCATCGGTATATATTTTGCCGCTCGTAATCGTGTTCAAGGCCTTGAGGTTGCCAGTGAAATTCGTATGGTCTAATCACGATTTGGTTTACCCCGATGGCCAAAAGATGGATAACCTGGCCGAGAAATGCGTTAAACATTTCGATACCACGCTGGCCGTATCGTTGGCAGTAAAGAATAAATTTAGCGCCGGTTTGCATAACAAGATTGAAATATTGTATAACGGGCTCGATTTGGAAGCCTTTAAATTTTCGGACGCATTGCGCAGCACATTCAGGGAACGAATCAGCGCAGGCGACGATATCGTTTTTGCGATAGTTGGATTAATCATCCCCCGAAAAGGCCATCTGCTATTGATGGAAGCCTTTAAAAGGCTTAGCAGGCAATACGATAATATCCGTTTACTTATCGTAGGCAAATTCTTACCCGTAGAGCACGATTATGAATTGGCCGTGCGCGCCCAAGTAGATAACAAAAACATATTCCTGCAGGATTATACCAATAACGTAGTAGAACTGTACTCGGGCATCGATGTGCTAGTAAACGCCAGCCTGCCCGAGATGAGCGAACCCCTGGGCACTACCATTTATGAAGCCATGGCAATTAACCGTATAGCCGTAGCATCTGATACCGGCGGATCGCCTGAAATCATTACCGATAGGGTGGACGCCTTTTTATTCAGGGCGGGAGATGTTGCCGCATTAGAGTTTGTTTTGGCCAACATCATAAACAATTGGGATAAATTAGATGGAATAAGGGATAATGCACGTAAATTAACCGAGGAAAAATTCAATATCGACGCAATGGTGATGAACTATAATACGATATTAAAAATAGCTTAGTACGGCAATGCTTATCATCAACATAGTTTTCCCGATAATGATATTCGCACTTTCGATATACCTTACTAAAGATAAGTACAACGTTTTTTTGATTGCCAATGTAATCGGGCTTTCCACCACCTTCCTGCTCCCCGCCGTGGCCGACATTATCGGCATGGATATCATCAAATCGGCCATCGGCATCTCATTCAACATCGTATCGTACACCTCCCTATTCGTTTTTTATTTGGCGGGTAGGTACTATGAAGGGAACCCGCCCCCGGTAAGCTATACCTACGCCAAAATATCATTTTTCAAGAACTTGTACCGGTTTAGCTTGGCTACCAATTTGGTCTTTATTATGTATATGGTGGCGGTCTATGGCTTTTCGGGCGCGTTCATCAATTCCCGTTTCGTGGTGTACACCGAAAGCAGGGTAGGCACGGGGCACATTTTCTATATAGCTGGGACGTTTTTCAATATCTACGCCCTTGTTGGCTTGTTTTATAATAAGCGCAAATGGCTGCATATCTTAAGCTGCATCGTTTTCGCCTTACCGTATGGCAGTAAGACCAAAATGATTACGGTTTTCATTTACCTGTTTGTCTACATTTTTATGGTGGATGAAAACAGGGCCAAATACCGGCGGAACAGGTATTTGGCGATAATTGCCGTTGTGGTGCCGCTAATCGTTTTCGCGCTTTTCTGGATTACTACTTTCGATTTGGATAGCGTGCAGATATTGCAGTTGGCCTTGGGTTTCGGTAATGAATACCAAACCAACTTCAATGAATTGATCTTACATTTCCATGTGCATTTCAAGGAGGGGTATCAGCACGGCCGTATTTTGTTAGAAGAGGCGTTTTACCCTTTCATTCCCAGGGCATTGTGGCCGGGCAAACCACTATATTTTGGTTCCTTGTTTATTTCTTACAAAGTTTACCCCGAAGTTACCGAGCTTAACCTGGGCGCGCCGTCATTTGGGCCGTTCGGGCAGGCATATGTAGATTTCGGCTTGTTCGGCTTGCTGCAAATCGTTTTCCAGCAGGCAATCTTGGGTTTCTTCATGGGTAAGTATGAGGTGCAGGTACAGCAACGGAAAGATGTTAGGGCATTCATATTGCTTATATGCGTAGCTTTCGGCGGTATATTCGGGCTGGGCGGCGCTACCAATCCGTTGGTGATGATGGTGATGAACCTAATATTCGCAAAATGCCTTATTTTCGCCTCGCGTATCGTGCTCAGGAAATACCAGCCGCAGCTATAATAAACAAAAAGGGACAGGAAAATATAATGAACGTATTTGCAGACGGCAGGTGGGCAGGAGATACAGGGATTGGGCGCTTATATAAGGAGGTGATTAGCCGTACGCCCGAATCCATCAATCTTTCGGTTTTGGAAAGCGATTTTAAGCTCGGCCACCCGCTTAGTCCCTGGTATTTGGGCAAGCAGGTAGAACAAAACAACAGCGATGTGTTTTATTCGCCCTCGTATATGCCGCCCTGGCACTCGGCCATCCCATTCGTCATCACCATACACGATCTTAACCATCTATATTACTATACGCGTTTCCATAAGCTGTACCTCAAGCATTTCATAGCCTACTTGGCTACGAGGGCTAAAAAGGTAATTACGGTATCTAATTACACCAAAGCCGAGATCGTAAAGGCCTTAAAGCTAAACCCAGGTAAGATAGAAGTGGTGTACAATGGCGTAGAGCCGGTTTTTGCGGCGAACACGGAATCATTGAACTTTGGCCGCCCGTATTTCTTTTATATCGGCAACCGCAGGGGCTATAAGAATATCCACCGGATGCTGGCCGCTTTTGCAGCAGCAAGGATACCAACCGACTACATTATCGCCTTATCGGGCAACACGGACGGTGAGATTGAAGCAGCCATAACTTCGTTGAGCCTGAATGAACGGGTTAAATTCCTGGGTAACATCAGCGAAGCAGAATTACCATCGGTTTACAAAGGTGCGTATGGGCTGCTGTTCGTATCATTGATGGAAGGCTTCGGCCTGCCCGTTATCGAGGCCATGGCATCGGGCACGCCGGTGATTACCTCCAACATTACCTCGCTGCCCGAGGTAGCTGGCAATGCAGCGTTGCTAGTTAATCCGCTCGAGACGGCAAGCATCGCGACAGCCATAGAACAATTAGTTGACGATAGCGGCCTGCACACACAGCTAAGCGCTGCAGGCCGAAGGCAGGCCGGCAAATTTTGCTGGGAAAACACCGCCAGGCAAACCTGGGATATTATATTAAAGTAAAACTTATTGCAGCAATAATCATTAGTCAGTGATGTACGAAAATAAAGAAGGAGCACGTTTTGGACGCTAAATATGCCGTTTGCATACCCACCTATAACGCAGGCAGCCTGTGGGAAGAAACGTTGAAATCAGTAGTGATGCAGGATTTGGTAGGTTTCCACAAGCTCGTGGTAGATTCGGGTTCTACTGATAACACTGTGACCTTGGCCGAACAATACGGTTTTACGGTAATAAAGATAGATAAATCCGAATTCAACCATGGCGCAACCCGGCAGATGTTGGCAGATAACACACCAGTCGCTTGCGAAATCTGTATTTTCCTGACTCACGATGCCATCCTGGCAACGTCGGACAGCCTCAGCAAGCTCGTCGAAGCTTTCCATGATGCCGAGGTTGGCATCGCTTACGGCAGGCAGTTGCCTAATAAAAACGCCACGCCTTTAGAGGCGCATTTACGTTCGTTCAATTATCCCGCAGCGTCCAATGTGCGCTCGTTAGCGGATAAAGAGAAGCTTGGCTTCAAGGTGTTTTTTTGTTCTAATTCTTTTTCGTCGTACCGTAAAACGTCATTACAAGCAATTGGTGGTTTCCCAACGGAATCTATCATGGGCGAAGACGCTATAGTAGGCGCAAAGATGATCAAAGCCGGTTTCAGGATAGCTTATGTGGCCGAAGCCACCGCTCACCACTCGCACGATTATAAAATTTCAGAGGAATTCAAGCGTTACTTCGATACCCGCGTTTTTCACGAGCAGAACGACTGGCTAATCAAAGAATACGGCAAACCCACGGGCGAGGGGCTGAAATTTGTGAAATCGGAACTCAAATATGCCTTCTTTCAGCACCAGCGGTACATAGTTAAATCAATTGCTTCTATCTTTGCTAAATGGTTGGGCTATAAAATGGGAGGGGCCTATAAAATAATGCCGCTTAGCCTCGTTAGGAAGCTATCGATGCATAGGTACTATTGGCACTAAACAAAGGCCTTGTAGCTGAACAATATTTAGTAAATGTTTTTAAGGCAGTAGTTACCGGCTATATTAGCCCGGCCGCTATCTTCAACATATCATATGAAATATAAAATTGACACTGCCATTAACGTATTAGTAATCGGCGATCTCATGATCGACCATTACATTTACGGCAACTGCAACCGTATATCGCCCGAAGCACCAGTGCCGGTTGTAGAAATTATACGCGAGCAGCACTTGTTGGGCGGTGCAGGCAACGTATTGAAGAACCTGATTGCATTTGGCTGCCTGGCTGATATTGCCGCCGTAGTAGGCGAGGATGACAACGCGGCAATAGTATTGAGCGAACTAGCCGCATCCAATATTAGCGGAAAGGGCATCTTTAAAGATGCGGAGCGTTGCACCATCATAAAATCGAGAGTATTGGTGGCCAATCATCAGCTTATCCGGTTAGACAAAGAGATAACCAAACCTATCAGTTATCAAAAAGAACAGAAGGTACTTGCCTACCTTAAAGAGCATATCAAAAACCATCATATCGTTTTAATATCCGATTATGATAAGGGTTTACTTACGCCGACTTTGCTTCACGGTATTTTTACCCTTTGCCGAGAATATGGCATCCAAACAATCGTAGATCCCAAGGGGGCGGATTTCGCTAAATATAAAGGCGCAAACACTATTAAACCTAATCGCAAAGAAGCCGTGGCAGCATCTGGTATAAATATAAAAGATTACGACAGCCTTGGCCTGGCCTGTGCCAAAATACAAGAGATTACAGGCTGCGATAGCGTGATTATCACCATGTCTGAAGACGGGATTGCCATTTACGATGCGCAAGGATTACAAATTATCCCAACAAAGGCTCTGGATGTAATAGACGTAACCGGCGCGGGAGATACCGTGCTGGCATCGTTGGGCGTGGCGATAGCATCTGGTAATAGCCTTTACGATGCCTGCAATTTTGCTAACCACGCAGCAGCTGTAGTAGTAAGCAAAGTGGGGAGCGCTACGGCTACTTTGCCCGAAGTGGAACATAAATTCGAGAATTAAGCATTGTGCAATATGGATAGCAATTCGGCCATAATCGTTACAGGCGCAGCGGGTTTTATCGGTTCGTGCATGGTGCAATATTTGAATGAGCATGGCTTTACTAACCTTATTTTGGTAGATGATTTTGGTGCTGATGACAAACAAAGCAACTGGCAAACCAAGAAGTATAAGAAGTTAGTACAGCTCGATATGCTGTTCAAGTGGCTCGAAGGATACGAAGGCCAAATAGCCGCCATCATTCACCTCGGTGCGCGCACCGACACCACTGAATTTGATTACGCGGTTCACCAGAAGTTGAACGTAGATTACTCTATTGCTGTTTGGAACTACTGTACAGTCAACAATGTGCCGCTAATATACGCTTCATCAGCTGCCACCTATGGCGCCGGCGAATTGGGGTACGACGATAATCATGAAGTTGTTGAAGCGTTAAAACCGCTCAATCCCTATGGTATCAGCAAAAACGAATTTGATAAATGGGCTTTAAAGCAGGATGCACAGCCACCAAGCTGGACAGGTTTGAAGTTCTTTAACATTTACGGCCCAAATGAATATCATAAGGCCCGTATGGCCAGCGTGATATTTCACTCCTTTAACCAGATCAATAAAGATGGCGTAGTGAAGCTTTTTAAAAGCCACCGCTCGGATTTTGAGGACGGTCAACAACTGCGCGATTTTGTGTATGTAAAAGACCTGCTTAAGGTGATAAACTGGATGATGGTAACTATGGTTGACGGCGACTGGGCCGAAGAAAAAAATGGGCTTTACAATCTGGGCACCGGCGAGGCACGAAGCTTTTACGACTTGGTTGCTGCCACTTTTAGCGGCCTTGATAAAGAAACTGTAGTGGAGTTTATTGATATGCCAATTGATATCCGCGACAAGTACCAGTATTTTACCGAAGCAAACATGCAAAAACTACATGCAGCCGGTTACAACGATAAATTTTACACGCTGGAAGATGGCGTAGACGATTACGTACGAAACTATTTATCGAAACAAGCATTTTATTAGTATGGAACAATATATCGCATCGCTTTTTGAAGAACACATAAACGTTGCAAAAAAAACGCTGGCAACTTTAAACGGCGATATTGCAAGGGCCTGCGAAATAGTAGTAGCCTGTAGCAAAAACGGCAAAAAGGTACTGCTCTTTGGCAACGGCGGTAGTGCGGCCGATGCGCAGCATATAGCTGCGGAGTTTATAGGCCGGTACGTAAAAGAAAGGCGCTCATTGCCCGCTATAGCACTCACTACTGATACCTCCGCACTAACCGCAATAAGCAACGATTACGGGTACGACCGTGTGTTTGAAAGGCAGGTTGAAGGCCTTGCTGTTGCTGGCGATGTATTGATTGGTTTATCTACCAGCGGCAATAGTCCCAATGTGGTCAAAGCGCTCGTGGCTGGTAAGGCGGCAGGCTGCGTAACCATCGGCTTATCCGGCCGCAACGGAGGGAAAATGAACGATTGCTGCGACGTAAACATCGTTGTGCCATCAGAAATCACGGCCAATATCCAGGAAATGCACATCCTCATAGGCCATATTATCTGTGGCGCGGTCGATGATGCTTTTTAACCGGGCGCATCGTATTTTGCATTAGCAAACAATCGGCTCCCAATTTTGTCGTAAAGTATTCCTCGTTAAGATTGCGGCATTGTTTTGGTAATAATGTTGTTAACAAATACCTGCCATGCGGGTTTTTGTTGTAAAAAACGTACTTTTACTACACCTTACCGGATAAACATATGACGACACGATACTCGAAGCAACTGCCGGGTTTTGTATTTCTAAGTGACCTGCTATTGTTGAATCTTGCGTTGTACAATGCGCATTTTTTCGTATTCGGTGCATTCATTCCGCAAAGTAATTCGCTCACTTTCATATTGTTGGTAAATATTGCATGGGTAATGGTTTCTGCTTTATCGAGGAGTTTTTACGTGTTCAGGCCTCTGCAATTGAGGGACAACATCAACAAGTTCCTCCTCACGTTGATATACCACCTGTTATGTGTTTTTGCCATTATTTATTTCTTTAAGATATTCGATATATCCCGCTCCGAGGTAATGCTCAGTTATAGTCTCTTTTTTGTGTTTGTAGTGATACAAAGGTCGGCACTGTTCTTTTTTTTGGACTATATCCGTAAAAAAGGATACAATCATCGCCAGATCATCATTATCGGCGACAAGAATATTTCAGATCGCCTTGTAAAATCTTTTTCGCAACATCCCGAGTATGGTTATGACCTAAGCGACTTTATTTCTGACGACGAAATAGCAGCGATCTCTGAAGACGAACTGATACGTGGGCTGGTAGAGAAGGCACCTAACGAAATATTTGTTTGCTACAAACAAATGAACCCCGAGCTTTTGAACCGGCTGGTAAAAATGGGAGATGCCTACTTAATTAAGATTAAGGTAGTATCAGATTTGATACTTGGAAATAATTACGCCCATCTCGTTAATTACGATAACGTACCCGTACTGCACCTGAATTCGCACCCCGAGATTGGATTAAAGATACAGATACTTAAAAGGGGTTTCGATGTTTTATTCTCGTCTGTAGTGATGTTAGCAGGTGCGCCCGTGTTTGTGATGCTTTGTGTTGTTACCAAGCTTACCTCTAAGGGCCCCGCCTTTTTTCGCCAGGAGCGAATAGGAAAAAACGAAAAGCCGTTTTACATCTATAAATTCCGCAGCATGCGCGTAAACGCCGAATTGGCGGGCCCGCAGCTTTCTAAAGATAACGACCCCCGAATAACCAAATGGGGTATGATGATGCGCCGCACACGCTTAGATGAACTGCCACAGTTTTGGAATGTGCTAAAGGGAGATATGTCGGTAGTGGGCCCGCGCCCCGAGCGGCAGTATTACATAGAGCAAATTGTTGAGAAAATGCCCAGCTACAAAAAGCTGCTTCGCGTAAAACCGGGGTTGACTTCGATAGGCCAGGTACATTACGGCTATGCCGAAAATGTGGATCAGATGTGCGACCGCATGCGGTATGATTTGCTTTACCTGCAAAACATCAGCCTCAACTCAGATCTGAACATCATCCTCAAAACTGTCAAGGTAATGGTACAGGGGAAAGGCAAGTAATCAATGCCTGTTTTTCATGACCAATTAGGAAGGTCTGTAACCATACTACAGCCGCCGAAAAGAATAATATCCATAGTTCCGTCTCAAACGGAACTATTGTTTTTTCTGGGCCTTGAGGCCGAAGTAGCCGGCGTCACCAAATTCTGCGTTCACCCCGCAGGAAAAGTAAATGGCAAAATTAAAGTTGGAGGAACCAAACAGCTCGATTTGGAGGCCATCTATGCCCTTAAGCCAGATCTTATCATAGCCAACAAAGAGGAGAACGAGCAGAGGCAGGTAGAAGTACTGATGGCGCAATATCCCGTTTGGGTAAGCGATATTAACGATTTGCCCAGCGCGTTGCAAATGATTAGCGGAGTGGGCCAAATAACCGGCAGGGCAAAGGAGGCTGCGCTCTTAACCGACAAAATAAGACAGGAATTTGTCGCACTCGTAAGGCCGGTTACTACATTTATCAGTGCTTATTTTATATGGCGGAAACCTTATATGGTGGCCGGCAGCGGCACGTTTATAGATAGTATGCTACTGTATTGCGGCTTTACAAATGTATTTGCGCTGCCGCGCTACCCGCAGGTAACCAATCAGGAATTGATTGCAGCTGCTCCTCAACTGGTATTGCTTTCTTCAGAACCTTATCCTTTTGCCCAAAAACACGTGGAAGAAATACAAGCACTGCTGCCAAATGCTAAGATAATATTAGTAGACGGCGAGATGTTTTCCTGGTATGGAAGCCGTTTGCTACAGGCTCCTACATATTTTAAGGCTTTACTAGAAACCTTCTCTTAAATTAATAGCAATATAATGCGGTAGATAGCTAAAAATATCAAATACTGTTTTATTATTACGCATTAAAAGCTATCTTTGCACACTCTAAAAAACCAAATGCGGAAGTGGCGTAATTGGTAGCCGCACCAGACTTAGGATCTGGCGCCGCGAGGCGTGGGGGTTCGAGTCCCTTCTTCCGCACAAAAAGTAAAAGCCTTCAAAGTCATTGATTTTGGAGGCTTTTTGGTTCTTGCTATTCCTTGCTATCCACACTCTTGTGCATTCATCGTAAAAAGCTACGGCAAAAAGGAAAAATTACAGCTGGCCGAATTACCGGAACCAGTTGTGAAAGAAAATGAGGTATTGGTACAAATACATTCAGCGGGGGTCAATTTATTGGATTCACTTATCAGAAACGGCGATTTCAAATTATTTTTACCCTATAAGCCACCATTTGTAAACGGACACGACGTAGCAGGTGTGGTAACTAAGGTGGGTTCAAAAGTAAGCAGGTTCAAAATCGGCGATGAAGTGTATTCCAGGGTAGGTGATTACAGAATAGGCACTTTTGCCGAATACATTGCTGTCAATGAAGGCGATTTAGCCTTAAAACCCCAAAACCTCAGCATGGATGAAGCTGCCTCTATTCCATTGGTTGGTTTAACGGCCTGGCAAGCGCTTGTAGAGATCGGAAATGTAAAAAAAGGACAAAAAGTTTTTATTCAGGCAGGTTCCGGGGGGGTAGGTACATTCGCTATCCAGTTGGCCAAACATCTAGGTGCTTATGTGGCAACAACCACAAGCGCCACTAATGCTGATTGGGTTAAAAAGCTTGGTGCAGACCTCGTGGTTGATTACAAAACAGAAGATTTTGAAACTCTATTGAAGGACTACGATTTGGTGCTGCACAGTAATCGTGAATACCAAAATCCTTGACAAATCATTCCGCATCCTGAAAGCTGGCGGGCAGCTGATTTCATTGGTTGGGCCTCCTACGCCGGAATTTGCAGAGGAGATAGGCTTACCCTGGTATCTAAAATTGGTGACAAAGCTTCTGAGCTCCGGCGCAAAGAAAAAAGCAAAAAAAGCGAGTGCGACCTTCCGATTCTTATTTATGAGGGCAGAAGGCAGTCAACTCGCAAATATTACAGCATTGATAGAAGTAGGGGTAATTAAACCGGTGATCGATAAAATATTTGCATTTGAGCAAACTAACGATGCGTTGACTTATGTGGAATCTGGCCGCGCAAAAGGAAAAGTGGTCATCAAGGTAAAATAATAAATATTGGAATGACTGTCCCTGCCATCACAGTTGCAAAACAAAGGATAGTAGGTTATAAATTAAGACATAAGTATTTGAACCGCTTGCTTTTAAACCGCCACGTTAACCGGCTTAACATTGAACTTACTGCTTTAGGTTAGTTAGGACGCTTTGGCGGAAGCAGTATATATAATTCTGACTGTATTGCAAAAGCAATACAGTCACACCTCCGATTATGGTATAAATTAAGTCTAAACCTTTTTTAGCAAATTACTTAACACTTATGTAATGATTAACACGGCGTGCATTCTTCGTAACTTTATCATCGTTTGAATTAGTTTCACTATAATAACTTAACAATTAATAATACATGCACGAGCCCCTTATAACATATATTAATCAATATGTTTCGTCCTCACTTACAGGTGAAGAAGAAAAATTGATTATAACTTCTTTTCAACCCAAGAGACTACGGAAAAAACAATATTTTTTGCAGGCAGGGGAGGTGTGTAAGAATACAGGGTTTATTTTAGAAGGCGCGATGAGACAATATAGCGTAGATGACAAAGGGGGTGAGCATATTGTGCATCTCTATATAGAAAATTACTGGGCAACTGACCGTGAAAGTTCCATAATGCTAACCCCGTCAATATATAATATTGATGCTTGGGAAGATACCCAGTTGCTCATTATTTCCAGAGCAAACATGTTGGATTTGATGAATAAAATACCTGCCTTAGTAGAAATGATTCGTTTGATGGATGAAAGATATGCCATCGCCAATAACAGAAGATTAAGCTCCACCATCAGCAATACGGCAGAAAAACGCTATGAGGAATTTGCACAAAACCATCCCCAGTTTAATCTGCGATTCCCACAACACATTATTGCTTCTTATCTGGGGGTTACCAAAGAAACATTAAGCAGAATTAGAAAGCAATCGCTGAAATAAAGTTGGTTTTAAAGTATGGTTTCCAAAAAAGCGTTGACAAATGTCAATGCTTTTTTTTATCATTTCTCATCGTTGAAGGGCTTAGGGATAATGCAATTTTGCATTGTTAAATCAACTAAGAAATATAAATTACAGAAATGAGCAATACAAATTTTAACACCAAGCCTGCTACCGAACTTCTCCGCAAAAGTTTAGACACCTTTCTTGCCAAAGACATGAAAGGTTGGACGGAACTGTGTGCTGATGATGTGGTAGCAGAATTCCCTTTTGCCCCTGAAGGGTCACAGGCGAAGTTCGAAGGTCGTGAGTCACTTTATGCATACCTTAAAGATTACCCAAGCTATATTGACGTAAAATCTCTGCCTACACTGAAAATTTATGGTACGGATGATGCTAACGTAGCCATAGCAGAATGGAGTGCATCTGGCGTTGTGATAGGCAATGGTAATCCATACGAAATGAGTTACGCCACTTTTGTAACATTTCGTGACGGCCTGATTGTACACTATAGGGAATACTGGAACCCACAAGCTTTTCAAAAAGCGATGAGTGGAGGAAGTTTTGCCGCAGAATAACGTTGGCAGTTAAATAAGCGTCAATGCGTCAGGGAGGAACATGACCTCGATTTATCTTGCGGATTTAGCCAGAATTAAGGATTGATTACCTCTTCAAGAATGCCGTTAACGGTTTTTATATCAGGATGTAACTTCTAAGAGTGCAGGTTCGATAAGCATGATAGGAGATTTGTATAAAGCAGCCCGAAAAGGCTGCTTTTGCTGTTTTAGCACATAGGATGGTAAACGGCGGTTATTTGGCTACAGGGGCTGCTGCATTAAAACAGCGATGGGTTGCCGCCCAGCTTTATCCTGCCCAAATGCTTGTAGGCGGCTTCGGTTGCTTCGCGGCCACGAGCGGTACGCATTAAAAATCCTTCCTGTATCAAAAAAGGTTCGTAAACTTCTTCTATCGTGCCTTCTTCCTCGCCAACGGCTGTAGCAATGGTTTTAAGGCCTACCGGGCCACCTTTGAATTTATCGATAATGGTTGTAAGGATTCTATTATCCATCTCGTCCAGCCCGTGCTCATCCACGTTCAGGGCATTCAGGGCATATTTGGCAATAGCGGTGTCTATATTGCCATCGCCTTTTATTTGCGCAAAATCGCGCGTGCGGCGTAGCAGGGCGTTGGCAATACGTGGCGTGCCGCGGCTTCGGCGGGCTATCTCATATGCCCCCTCATCGCTGATAGGTGTTTTTAAGATAGATGAGGAACGCAGCACAATGGTGGTGAGTAGTTTTGCGTCGTAATATTCCAACCGGGCGTTGATGCCGAAACGTGCCCGTAGCGGGGCCGTAAGCAAGCCTGAGCGCGTTGTTGCGCCAACCAGTGTGAACGGGTTTAGAGAAATCTGCACCGAACGCGCGTTGGGTCCGCTCTCCAGCATGATATCTATCTTGAAATCTTCCATGGCCGAGTATAGGTATTCTTCTACCAGCGGGCTTAAGCGGTGTATCTCGTCTATAAAAAGAATGTCGCCGGTTTCCAGGTTGGTGAGCAGGCCTGCAAGATCGCCAGGTTTATCCAGCACGGGGCCTGATGTTATTTTGATACCTACACCCATTTCGTTGGCTACGATGTGCGATAGGGTGGTTTTGCCTAATCCCGGCGGGCCGTGTAGTAGTACGTGGTCAAGCGCCTCGCCACGTTGGCGGGCTGCCTGCACAAATATTTTTAAGTTGGCTAATATCTTATGCTGACCGGTGAAGTCCTCGAAAGCCTGCGGGCGCAATACTTTTTCTATATCGCGTTCGGCAGGGGAGAGGCGCTCACGGTCGGGGTCGAGATTTTCGTTCATTGCTTGTTAGATATTAGCGATTTGTTGATTCGAGATTAGTTAATTTCTAATCAGTAATCCTTGCTCCAAAGCTAATAAAATTAGTATAAATATCAATCCGCAAATTCATGACAAGAACAACTAACCTCTACCCACCAGCATCTAACCTTTATCCCTCCGGGTACTTCCTGAAAATACTGTTGAGTTTCATTTGCAATACGCCGAATACAGCTTCCTTGAATATCCCCTTCGACATTTTGGAGGTGCCGGCGGTGCGGTCGGTAAAGATGATAGGTATCTCTTTTACACGGAAGCCATGCTTTATAGTAGTGAATTTCATCTCTATCTGGAAAGCGTAGCCTACAAATTTTACTTTATCAAGTTGAATCGTTTCCAGCACCTTGCGACGGTAGCACATAAAGCCGGCAGTGGAATCCTGTATATCGATACCTGTGATAAAACGCACATAAACCGACGCGAAGTAACTCATCAGCACGCGGCTCATTGGCCAGTTCACAACGTTTACGCCCTTAATGTAACGTGAGCCAATTACCGCATCGTTATCATCTATACAAGCCTGGCGCAGTCGTAGTAAATCGTCGGGGTTATGCGAAAAGTCGGCATCCATCTCAAAAATATAGTCGTAATGGTTTTCGATGGCCCATTTAAAACCCCGTATGTAGGCGGTGCCCAGGCCCAGCTTACCCGCTCGTTCTATCAGGAAGAGTTTTTCACCATAATCGCGCTGCAACGACTTTACTATTTTAGCCGTTCCATCGGGCGATCCGTCGTCGATAATAAGCAGGTGGAAATCGTGCACCAACGAAAACACCTTATGAATCATCCGTTCGATGTTTTCTTTTTCGTTGTAAGTTGGTATAATTACTATACTATCAGGCACTTATCGTTTTTTTGGAATTGGGGGTAAATGTATCGGCTAAAATAACCCATTTTATTTGCAATGAAACAAAAAAACAGGAAAGCAATCGCAATCCTGTAATTGTAAGGTAATATTTTCTTTACAGGTTATTGGTATCTGCAATAACTTCGTTTTCGATATATGGGTCGGTAATGTAATTCCTTTCTTTAAGGCGCGACGAAACGATCAGAAACGCGATGACAAACACCATGATAAAAGCCACAAAAAACCATTCGTAATTGGCCCCTTTGAGGTTTTTAGCCCACCAGCCGCCGTCTTCAATAAGGCCGTTTACAACTGCAGTAATTAAATTGCCGAACGATACCACCAGGAACCAAATACCCGACATGGTGCTCTTCATTGATTTTGGAGAATGGGTGTAAGCATACTCTAAACCGGTAATTGACACCAACACTTCTGCCGCTGATAATATCAAAAATGCGAGCACCTGCCACCACATGGATGGTGCGCCACCATGATCGATGCTTACGTGCGTAAAGCCAATAACTACAAACGATAATGCAGTTAGAATTAAACCGGTACCAAGTCTGCGCAAAGGTGTGGTCTTTAATCCTATTTTATCAAACCATGGGTACACCACGTAATTAAAAAGTGGGATAAATAATAACAGGAAAATGGTATTGAATGTAGACATAGAACCGGGTTCTATCTCAAAAGAAGTAAAACCAAGGTTAATTACCCTATCCATTTTTTTGGCATACAACGTCCACTCTGACAGGCACTGATCCCAAACCGCCCAAAAAGCAAGGGCAAAAAAGAAGACTGCAATTACACGATATACTGCTTTAACGCCCTCAACACGCTCGGGATCATAATTGCTCTTTGCAATATCAAGAAACGATTGACCAGGCTTCCGCTTGCTTAAGTTGGTTAAAGCATACCAGGTAATAAACACCAGGTTATTGCGGTTTACGCCTTGCGGAGGCACTTTTACGTACTTTTTGCGGCCCATAAAAAATATGACAGTTGCCAGCGCCATTAATATCCCTGGGATACCAAATGCCCATTTGGCCCCGTAGTATTTGTAAATGGTAGGGATAGCTATTGTTGACAACATAGAGCCCGCGTTGATGCTGAAATAAAACCAGCCGTAAACTTTCGAAAGCAAATCCTGATTGCTGGAATCAAACTGATCGCCCACGTTGGCCGATACGCATGATTTGATACCGCCCGCACCTATGGCTACTACCAGCATACCTATTTCGAAACCACCCAGACTGGTATCGAACATGGAAAGCAAAAGGTGCCCGATGCAATAAACTACGGATATATACAGGATAAGCTTGTACTTGCCGGTAAACCAGTCGGCCACCATGCCGCCTACGAAGGGTAATGCGTAAGCCACCATTACAAACAGGTGGTTCAGCTTGTTGGCGTGTGCATCGGCTTGTTGCGCTAAGGCCGGATTATCTGTTGGGTTAAAAAATTGCTTTACCAAAAACAAGGTAAGTATAGAACGCATACCGTAAAAACTGAAGCGTTCTGCTGCTTCGTTGCCTATGATGAATGGTACGGCTTTGGGGAATCTCGACTTTTTAACAGGGACTTCAGCGATGCTCTCTTGCATTAGTTGTTTGGGGATAAATATTTGCCTAAAATAATACAATTATACTAATCCAGAATTTTATACCGAAATTATTACAAATTGGTATAGCAATGTTGGTTTAAAGGTTTATGCACAGGTTTAATGTTTTTTTAAGGGCACTTGTTCCCTGTCTTTTAAAGCCTGTTTCTTAGGGTCTACAAAGGTGTCGTCTTCCGGCTGCGGTATATTACGCATATCCAGGTTATCCACATAACGCCAGCGGCCATCTTTCAACTGGTAACCATCATAAGTAAGGTCGGGGCCGAAGGTATCCGGGCGATCTTTCATCTTTGGGTCTGGCGGTGAAAGGTGGTCGAAAACGATGAGATGTTGCTCGGTTACGTAACGTAAAAGCATCGATGCCTGGCGGGTGTACTCAAACACAACGCGTTTACGCACCTTGTCGTTGCCATCTAACACGCTCAAACCCAGTATAGGTTTGTTTTCCCGGTCGAACGATATTATTTCTATCACCTTTTTATTGGAGCGAATGGTGTTGCCTTTCCAACCCAGCATTACGTAATAGGGGGTAGCCGCGTTAACCTTAACAATCTTATAATACTGTGCACCAAACCACTTGCGATTGTCGGTGATGCTGTCTTCCGGATTCTTTAGCAATGGCGAGTAATCCTCCAGCGGATACATGAGCAGCTTATCGCTATTCATCTGTATAGTACCATAGAAGCGATAGCTACCATCCTGGTTCATGATATGCCAGCTGATGACGCGGAAGCGATTATCCGGCGCATTGATGATGCTGACGCTTTTTAAAGAGTCGAACCCGTAGTTAAAAGAGTTGCTTATTTTCAAGGCAGAAACCAGCGTGGGTATGAATTTATAATTGGCGGCCTTGCGGGTAAGGTCGTCGGTATCGTTAATGAACCGCTTGCCCAGTATCGCCAGGCTATCTTCATACATGCGCAACATTTTGCGGTTGCCGCTGTCGTCTGAATGCTGGGCTAAAGAAATGCTGCAAACAAATAGTAGGGGAAGAAATAGATATAAACGTTTAACCACTTTTGTATATTGAGGATATAGGGTATAACTTGAAATAGCGGAATTTATTTTGACGGATTTTTTTTGAGGTGCATGTGTCGGCGTTTTTAAATTCCTGAGCAGACTCTATTGATAATTTCTCACGAGTGCCTGAAAGCCAAATGCCTTACATATTCATGAGATGATAAAACTACCTTTTTTTACCTAATATTCTCTATCACCATAGCGCTTGCGCCGCCACCGCCGTTGCATATGCCCGCTGCGCCAAACTTCCCGTTATTCTGTTTCAATACGTTGATAAGGGTAACGATAATACGCGCACCCGATGCGCCCAGCGGGTGGCCGATAGCTACCGCGCCGCCGTTTACGTTTACTTTATCCGCATTTAAGCCAAGCAGTTTATTGTTGGCTACAGATACCACCGAAAAAGCTTCGTTTATTTCGAAGAAATCAATCTGCTGTGCAGATAACCCTGCCCTGTGCAAAGCCAGAGGGATGGCTTTTGATGGCGCGGTAGTAAAATACTCCGGCGCTTGCTGTGCATCGGCGTAAGAAACAATTTTGGCCAGCGGCTTAATACCCATATCCTCAGCTTTTTCTTTGCTCATCAGCACCAACGCTGCTGCACCATCGTTTAGGGTAGATGCATTGGCCGCGGTAACTGTGCCATCTTTTTTGAAGACGGGTTTAAGCGAGGGTATTTTCTCGAATTTTACCGCAGCCGGCTCCTCATCGTTGCTGAACAAGGTTATTTCACCTTTCTTGTCTTTTAATTCTACTGGGGTTATCTCACCGGTGAACTTGCCTGCTGCCTGGGCCGCCTGCGCACGTTTATAGGATTCTATCGCGAAAGCATCTTGTTCTTCGCGGGTTACGTTGCAATCTACTGCGCAAAGCTCGGCAGCCGAACCCATGTGGTAGTCGTTATACACATCCCAAAGGCCGTCTTTAACCAGTCCGTCGGTAATTTGCCCGTTACCCAACCGGTAGCCATTGCGGGCCTTATCCAGGTAATAGGGTACATTGCTCATACTTTCCATACCGCCTGCAAGTACAATTTCGTTATCGCCGTTGGCGATGCTTTGGGCGGCCAGCATAATTGCTTTCATGCCCGATGCGCACACCTTATTTACCGTAGTAGCAGGCAAATAGGGTAGGCCCGCAAATATGGCCGCCTGCGTAGCCGGTGCCTGACCTAAATTGGCCGATAATACGTTCCCCATGTACACTTCTTGTATCTCACCCGGCTGTAAGCCGGCCTTTTCAATGGCAGATTTAATGACTATTGCACCCAGTTGCGTGGCTGATAAATGAGCAAGGCTACCGCCAAAACTCCCGATAGGTGTACGCGTGGCCGAAACGATATATACTTCTTTCATGATTAGAGACGAATTATAATGGTGGGCAAATTTATATTTTTTGCTTTAAGAATAATGCGGTGTGGATAATTTATTATGCATGCATAATAAATTATCTTGCGTTCATGCTTAGATTGATGAGGCACTTTAAGCCTGCAAATAATATGGGTGGATGTAAGTTTGTTTCTTTTTTTGTCTAAACAATTAGACAGCGAAATCCGAACCTAAATATCGTCCTGTTTTTGAAAATCCTTTAATTGATAAAAAATACTTTTTTTAGTAAAAAGTTACAAAATCGAGGAAGTTTTCGCAGGTCGCAAAGTACCTTCAGGGGCTTATGTCGACCTGTTCGTTTCACTTGGAGTTTTCTGAAAGTAGGAGTAACCAATCATGCCTTTTTCTTCCTTGCGGCTTTCTTCCTATCGTTAAGTGCTTGTTGCAGCAAGTACTCTATCTGCCCGTTGGTACTACGGAATTCATCGGCACCCCAGGCTTCCAACTCCTTCAGTACGTCGGGGTTTACCCTCAACACAAATGCCTTTTTCTCTGCCATGCTTTGATATTTACGCGCCTGCCCCTGCAGCAGCGGAGGCTTGGGCCTGTCGTAATAAAATTGTACTAACCCCTATTAAAGCAAACAGTGGCAGGTTAAGCTTGGTTTTTTGTTGTTGAGCGCTTATGGTTACCTCAAAAGGCTTCTTAATGCTAAAGGGCTTCTGTTTCACTTCTAATATGTCGCCTTCTGTACTATTTATTAAGGTTAACGATTTGGAAAAAAGCTTCTTGTAAATAAAAGTAGCTTCAAAACCATTGTCCAGTTTCAGGCTGGTATCCCGTTTCCAATGCGATGGTTTTATACTGCCAACGGTTTTGTCCTCGCCCTCATTCAACAACATGGTATTATTGAACCAGCCTTCCATTTTCAGAGTCCATAACCCATCGGCGGTTTCGATAATGGTGTGCCGCTTCCATATACCTTTGTAGCTTAGTTTGCCGTATATAAACTGCCCGTCGGTCAATTCATAATACGGACAAAACCATTTTTGGCGGGTCACAAACAATTCGTTTGTTTTTAACTGATTGAAATTCCTGAAATCGTTCATTTTAATGATATAAGGTGCCTGTATTTACCACCGGTGATACGGCGCGTTCGCCGCAAAGTACAACCAGCAGGTTGCTTACCATGGCGGCTTTGCGTTCTTCGTCAAGTTCTACGATGTTCTTTTCGGCCATTTTATTCAAAGCCATTTCTACCATGCCTACCGCACCCTCTACAATGAGCCTGCGGGCCGCTATAATGGCCGATGCCTGCTGGCGTTGTAACATGGCCTGTGCAATCTCAGGCGCATAGGCCAGGTGCGATATTCGGGCCTCAATCACTTCGATGCCGGCGCGGTCTAAACGGTCGTTCAATTCTTTTTCCAACATATGGCTTACTTCTTCGGCACCACCGCGGAGGGTTATGCTGGCGGTTTCGTCTTCTATATGGTCGTAAGGGTAGGAGTTTGCCAGGTGGCGTACCGCAGCCTCGCTTTGTATGTTTACGTATTGCAGGTAGTTTTCTACGGCGAAAACGGCCTTGGCCGTCTCTTTTACCTGCCACACGATCACTGCGGCTATCTCTATCGGGTTACCTACACTATCGTTTACTTTAAGCTGCTGCCCGTTAAGGTTAAAGGCGCGCAACGATACTTTCTTTTTTACGGTAAATGGGTTCACCCAAAAGAACCCGCCTGATTTTACAGTTCCCAAATAGTTACCGAACAGGATAAGCACGCGCGATTCATTTGGGTTTACGATGATTAGACCCGAAAGTACGATGATTAGATCGAACAAGGAGATACTGATACCGATGACAGGGTGTCGCTCCACAAAAAAATATGCTGCTGCCCCGCCTAATACAAAGAATAGCAACAGGCCCAAATAGCCCGATGGTGCTGTGATAACTTTTTCAGAGTTCATGGTTATGGTGATTTAAAATGATATCATAAAGATATCAAATTTGATTTGACAAAAACAAGAAAAAAGTACATTTACCGAAACTTATATTATTTTTGATAGGTTAAACAATATAATGGCAAAACTATCATCGGCCCGGCAGAAGGCATTATTGCGCAAATACGCCCTTAACGTTAAGTTTTTTATGGTGATAGTGAGCGTGAGCGTTATTGTGTTCGCGCTGCCGAAGCAGGCAAAATTTGCCTACGAATATGAAAAGGGGAGGATATGGAACCAAAAAGATCTGATATCGCCTTACAACTTCGCCATACTGAAAACCAACCAGGAAATAGAAGCCGACCAAAAAGCCGCCCTGGCTACGGTAACGCCGATATACCAGCTAAACACTGAAGTAGGCAAACAACTTATAGAAGGCTTTAAAACCGATCTGGAGATAAAATGGCATGGCGCGGGTATAAACGACAAGCTTAAATCTCAATATCTCGAGACTGGCGTAAACCTGCTTACCCAAGTCTACAACCGTGGTATATTCAAACCTAATACAAAATACCAGCAGGGCGGACCCGACTATAAGATAACCATACTGAGCAATAACATCGCTACCGAGCGCAATACAGCCGATCTCTTCACCCGCGAAACTGCCATTACTTACTGCGATAATGCGATAGGCAAGGTGCCCTATGTAGACCGGGCATTTATGCTGAACCTGCTACAAGACAGGCTGCAGACTAACCTTGCGTACGACCTTAAACTAACCACCCGCCTGGAGCAGGAGGTGGTAGAAAACCTTTCCATTACCCGTGGCATGGTGCAAAAAGGCGAAACCATTATCAGTAAAGGTTCCGTAATCAATAACGAGGCTTTCCAAAAACTAAACTCTTATAAAAAGGCTTTCGAGGATAACGCCCGTATTAACGGCAACTATAAGCTGGTGTTATTTGGTCAGTTTTTGCTGGTTGGGTTGACGATTACCTTGCTGATGATTTTCCTGTATCTGTTCAGGCGGGACATTTATAATGATAACAGGCTGGTGAGCCTGATATTGCTGGTGGTTACTGCTATGCTGGCCACCTTATCGCTGGCTATTAAGTTGCAGTGGCCGGGCAATTTGTATTATATACCTTATTGCATCGTTCCCATCATCATCCGTATATTGTTCGATACGCGCCTGGCACTCAACATCCACTTGCTGGTAGTGCTTATAGCCGGTTTTTTTGTACCGAACAGCTTCGAATTTGCATTTTTTGAGATAACGGCAGGCATGGTATCAATCTACAGCATCAAGAACCTTTTGCGCCGCGAACAATTCCTCATCTCGGCACTCATCATTACCTTTGCCTATTTTGTTTCTTTCGTGGGTATATCGCTGGTGCGTGAGGGCTCGTTCAGCAGTATCGACTGGGTGGATTTCCTTCCTTTTGCAGGCAGCGTAATGCTCACCTTGCTGGCCTATCCGCTTATTTATGCCTTTGAAAAGGTTTTCGCTATCACATCCGATATTACCCTTATCGAACTCACCAATACCAACGCCCCATTACTACGCGAGATGGCCTTTAGCGCACCAGGCACCTTCCAGCACTCTTTACAGGTAGCCAACCTGGCCGAGAACGCCATCTACGCCATTGGTGGGAATTCTTTGCTGGTAAGGGCAGGGGCGCTGTACCACGATATCGGCAAGATGCAAAATCCGCTGTTTTTTATCGAGAACCAAAACTCGCACTTCAACCCGCACGATAAGCTGCCTTACGAGGAAAGCGCTCAGATCATCATCCGCCATGTGAGCAAAGGCATTGAGATGGCGCGTAAAGCCAACTTGCCCGAAATCGTTATCGATTTTATACGTACGCACCATGGCAACACCCGGGTAGATTACTTTTATCAATCGTTTTTAAAGAATTTCCCCGAAAAGTTCATCAACGAGAACATCTTCCGGTACCCTGGCCCCATACCTTTCTCCAAAGAAGCCGGTGTTTTGATGCTTGCCGACTCGGTAGAAGCGGCATCGCGATCGTTGAAAGAACCTGATGAAGAGTCTATCGGCGTATTGGTGGATCGTATTGTAAAATACAAGCTGGATCAAAATCAGTTGAACGATAGTAATATAACCCTGAAAGACCTGGAAACAATAAAAAGCATCTTTAAACGCATGTTGATGAGCATTTATCACGTTCGGATAGATTATTAGCAGGTTTTGGGTGGTTTATTGAGGGTGTTGCGAGTGGTTTTTTGATGTTTTTAAGGTATTAGTCGCCGTATTTGTAAAATAATTCCACACATAATCAGGCTGATAACTAATAAGTCAAATTTTTTTTTGACACGCAGGCCGATTTGCTATATTTGCAATCCCGAAAAAAGGGAACATGTTTTTAACACTGGTGAGGTGCCTGAGAGGCCGAAAGGATCAGTTTGCTAAACTGACGTACGGGAAACTGTACCGAGGGTTCGAATCCCTCCCTCACCGCTAGGAAGACCAACAAAATCAAACAAAAGCCTCTAAATCAGTGATTTAGAGGCTTTTTCTTTTTTGCAATGTTGCCAAAAATCATATTAATTCACAAAATTAATTGGCGTCATTCGTGTAGTTCGGCTACAAATCAAAAAGACGCTGGGAAAGTGACTTAAGTAACTGGTATTTAGCATGTTCACGATATGGACATCTTGATTTGAAAACGCATTTTTTCGACATTTATTAACGAAAATTAGCGTATTATGTTGGAAAAAAGTTTAGGGTTGATGTTCTTTTTGAAACATCCAAAAAATTATGAACAAGGTGACAAGTATATTTATCTAAGAATTACGGTAGATGGTGTGTCAAAAGAATTATCCACGAAAAGAGTATGGGATCCTGCCAGATGGCATGTAAAAAGTGGCAGAGCGCAAGGGACTAAAGAGGACGCGAAGGCGCTAAATGTAATGCTTGATACTATCACTTTGAAAGCGCAGGAGGCTAGACGGCAGCTAATCGAAGAGAACAGGGATATATCATCACAAGCAATAAAGGACTTTCTCACCGGAATCGATAATCGTAAGATGATTCTTAATGTGTTTGCAGATCATAACAAACAGATAGAAGCACTTATAGGAAAGGAGTATGCTTGGGGGACTTTTGATCTTTTCAACAGGACTTATGATCATACCAAAGCTTTCATAAAATGGAAATACGGTGTAGAGGATTTGGAGATTAAAAAGCTTGATTACGAATTTATCAGTCAGTATTCTTTCTGGTTGAAAACAGTAAGAAATTGTCAACACAATACCTCCGTCAAATATTTGACGTATTTCAAAAAGATCGTCCTTTTGTGTGTGAAACATGACTGGTTGCAAAAGGACCCGTTTCATGCGTTTAAGATGACTAAAAAGGAAGTTGAGAAGCCCTTTTTAACCGATCAGGAACTAGAAGTGATTTCAAAGAAAAAATTCCCCTCCGTCAGATTAAGTAACGTACGTGATCTATTTTTATTCAGTTGTTATACGGGCCTAGCTTATGCTGATTTGAAGAAATTACGTCCGGATGAAATCGGGGTAGGGGTAGATGGTGAAATGTGGATAATGACGCATAGGCAAAAGACAGATACGGCTTCCCGAATTCCTTTGCTAGAAGAATCAGTCAAAATACTTGAAAAGTATCAAGGGCATGCCTGCAGTGTTGTTACAGGCACAGTCTTTCCAATTTTGACAAATCAAAAGATGAACGCATACCTAAAAGAGATTGCTGACGTTTGTGGGATTATTAAAAATCTTACCTTCCATACTGCACGTCATACTTTTGCAACGACGGTCACTTTAAGTAACGGTGTGCCTATTGAAACTGTGGCAAAAATGTTAGGACATAAAAACTTACGTCAGACTCAACATTATGCAAAGGTTTTAGATATGAAAGTTGGAAATGATATGCAGCTGTTACGGGAGATTTTAAGAAAGAGATCGAAAATTAGTGAGGTCTAAACAAGAGATATCAATTATGGAAATGCACCGCAATACTAAGTGAAGATTTTTTATTTTTCGGAACTGCGTTAAGGCTAATGCAGTTCCTAGTCCTTCGCTTTGTTGCTGAGAGCTAAGGTTCAGAACCACCTCTCTAATATATTGTTTATCAGTACTTTGTATTTTAAAAAGTTCCTTACTCTAAGTAATGGCGCAAATAGCAAGTTACTCTAATTGTTGAATCAAATATATGGCATTTTTTCGCGTCTAAATAATTTTATTTCCTTATTGGCCAGCGCCCAGTATGAGGATGCAGAAGGCTGGATATTCCAGTTAAAAGAGGATCAGGAACGTTTTGCCCCCTGGACACAGGATATCGAAAAAATTGAAGCGGCTGTAAAAGCGAGTGATCTTTCAGTACAAATAATCCCTAAGGCAAGAAAGTAGCTGCGATTTTTAAGATTATCTAAGCGGATCTAAACTTCATATCATCGCTAAATATTCTAACCATTTGTTAAAAGCAATGCTGGAAGTTGATGTAAAATATAGAGGGACTTTTAGAAGTATTTAAATATTGATGGCAGAAAAATGAAATCCCCCGAACGCTTGCCGCCAGGGGGATTTCGACCTAAACCTTATCACAATTTGCGGCTGAATGCCGCAATGAATTAGAATGCAATTTAAGAAAAAATATTTACCAGCGATTTTGCTGCTGCTTAAAACGCATAAATTCCCGAAACATATGTTCATTGTACCGCCGCTTCATTTCTTCTCTTTTTAAACGCACAGAGTAGCGCCACAGGAAAATTGCCCATATGCCAAATGCAACTGCAAAACCGGGCCATGGATTGTGTTTCATGCTCAGCGCGCCGAAGAATCCGAAGGTAGAAACAAGGCAGGTGAATATAAAATGGACGAAGTTTTTCATGATTTTCTATACTTAAAGATACTAATTCCGTTAGTATTTTACAAGCCTTTTTCAATTTATTTCGTAAATATTATTGTTATGGCGGGCCGTCTGAACTCTGTCCCGAATGATATCTGTAATATCAGATTCGGGAATTCCCATCAGCAGGATTATTTTGTTTTCAGGATCCGTACTTTTCAGCGTGAGTACCATCAGCCTGAAAAGCTGCAGGAGGAAAGATTGCGTGATGATATAATCTTTAATCCGGAACATTTCCAGCTGATCCACGCGTTTGAAAAAAATGCCATGAGTGATTCGTATAAATTCGGCGGTTATCAGATATTGATAGCTGCGGATATAAAGCAGTCGGTACCATGCTGCGGCTGACGCAGCAATTCCGAATAATATGAAATAAGGCGAGAGCGAGCAGGAAAGCGGAACAAATGTTACTGCCAGCAGGATTAGCGGCAGGTTTTTCATGACCGCGAAAAGCATAGCGGGTTTTAAAAGAATGTCATCAGTTGTTTTCATTTTTCAGCTGGTCTAAAAAAGTTAGAAATTTGACGGGCTTGCGGGTGCGGATACGGGCACGGATGCCGAAGGCTTTGAAAAACAGCGAGAGTGTCTGCTTGTCCTTGTCGAAGATCCGGTACTGTCCCTTAGTGCTGAACATTAACCGTTCACCGACAAAATAAACACGGAGCGGTATTGCCTTAATGCCGGCCGCCAATTTGATATCTGTTACGCGGCCGAGCATGTCGCTGCCGAACACAAGCGTGAATTTGCTTTTCCGGAAGCGATCTCTGATCCACCGAATCTGCTCATCGTGCAGGCGGTTTCCGATTGCAATAAAAGCGAGGAGTTCTGGTCTTGGGTATCGCTGGCGGTTGACTGCGATAAAGGCAATGGCTTCCATTGCAGAATAAGAAATAATAACTTCCGCTGCAGTTTCATTTCCTGCCACCCAGAGATTTATGGTGGTCGGAACTTTGTGAAAACCTTCGCCATAATGTTCGTGATCCTCTCCGTAGCTGAAGAGCAAATCGTCGGTAACAGAAAATAAGGCCTGGATTTCCGGTGGCAAATATGTGAGACAGCAATAAGGGCAGGCCTGAATCAGAACCTGCCCTTTATAAGTCTTCCAGTCGTAAGGATTTTGAAATCCCCCGGGACTAATACTGTGTTTAAGGACGACTCAGAAAAAAGTTGATATAACCCGCAGCGAGCTCAGGCTGCTGATGGTGCGGACCGTGTCCCGAATCATTTAGTATGATATGCTGCATCGTCGGAGCGTGGCGTAACAGCGGAAACCAGTTTTCCACAGCAAAACTAATATCGTGATCTCCCGAAATAACCAATACAGGGTTTTGTATTGTTTGATACTGTCCTCTGAAGTTTTGACTGTCCTCTTTGATCATTGCAGA
Organism: Mucilaginibacter psychrotolerans; assembly: GCF_004519315.1. Classification (GTDB taxonomy): domain Bacteria; phylum Bacteroidota; class Bacteroidia; order Sphingobacteriales; family Sphingobacteriaceae; genus Mucilaginibacter; species Mucilaginibacter psychrotolerans. The sequence goes on along the minus strand of NZ_SOZE01000021.1, from coordinate 37,723 downwards.
GCCTCCGAAATATCTTTGAAACTTTTCGGGGGTTGATGGTATTTTGCTGCGGTCAAGACGCTTTGCTATCCTTTCGTGAGACAGGTCTGCTGTTGCTCTGCTTTTTTCTGACGCTGGTTCGAAAAAGAGGGTATACTCATCTTCCAGATCGTTTGCTGGTTTCAATGCCTTTTCAAAAAAACTTTTATCGAAAGGCACCTCGTTAATTCCGGGAGGATTTGTGCCGATAAGCACAGCTTTACCGATTCGCTCTTTATTCAGAAATAATGCGGTCTGGGCTACCAGACCTCCGTACGACCAGCCGGCGACATCAAATTTATCAATTTGCAAATGATCCATAAGGAGGGTGCCAATTCCGGCAACCTCTGTAATATCGAGCGGAAGATCACCCGCAGAGTCTCCTATGCCGGGATAATCGAAAAGGACGATAGTGTGCTGCTCAGCCAGGGTGTCAAGAAATAGCGGATCCCAGGTATCCAGTATTCCGCGAAAGCGGTTGTAGAACAGGAGAGGGGAGCCCTGACCGAATATGCGGTAGGCGATTTTATTGCCTCCCAGGTCTGCAAATTCAGTTTGTGCGTTAAAACTTTGTGTTTCCATTTTGATGTAATTTTTGATAATAAAATTAATCAATCCAATCCCCGGGGAAAGGTACAGTTCAAACAAAGAGTGGTACAAAAGGCATATCCTGTCATTTTAAAACCCGGATAGTGTGAGCGTTCAGCTTTAGAGCCCGCCAGCAAAAAGAGCCGGGTATTTACCCGGCTCCCCTGAGATCGATAAACAATCCGGCAAAAAATATTATTTATTCAGATATTTTTTTAGTTCGGATGATGCCTGCAGGAAAAGTTCCTGTGTCTGCGGAATTGTCGCAAGTCCATTCAGCAAGCCAAAATCGTGTATAACTCCATTATATCTTACTGTAGTGGCTTTTACACCGGCTTCCAGTAACTTACGGCCATATGCTTCACCTTCATCTCTAAGGACGTCATTCTCTGCTACCTGAATCAGCGTAGGCGGTAAACCTCTCAGCTGATCAACGGTTGCCTGTAAAGGTGAAGCAAGGATATTCTTGCGTTTCTCTGGTTCCGGAATATACATATCATACATCCATTTCATTAATGGTGTGGTTAAAAATCTGTCGGATCCATACAGCTGATATGAGGCAGTGTTAAAATCGGCGTCAACAATCGGCCACATCATTACAGCTACCTTAATTTCAGGACCTTTGCGTTCTTTTGCCATAAGAGACATTACTGCAGTCATATTGCCACCGACGCTATTGCCAATCACAGCCAGTCGTTTGCCGTCGACATTGATTTCCGAGCCATGAGCAGCCACCCAGTTCATTGCGGCATATATCTCATTGATGGCCTGCGGGAACTGCGCATCCGGTGTGCGTGTGTAATTAACAAAGACGCCAACTGCGCCGGAACCAACCGCTAAATCCCTTACCATGCGCTTGTGAGTAGGATAGTCGCCAAGTACCCAGCCACCGCCATGGATAAAAATAAATACTGGTAACACACCTTTTGCGCCTGCAGGTCTGACAATATTAAGTTTAATATTGAAACCATCAGCTGAAATGGTTTTTTCCGATTCCGTTATACCGGAGTAGTCAACTTTAGCACTGGCCTGGGCATTAACCAGTACCAGTCTTGCATCGGCAGGTTTCAATGTTTCCAAACCAGGACCGCCGTTATTAAGCCCTTTTAAAAATGCGCGAACGTCAGGGCTAAGGTGTTCGTCAGTTGCAAAATCTGCAACCTGTGCGTTAGCGCTTGAAAATGCGGCAGCCGCCATCAGGACTGCGATTACTGTTTTTCTAGTGTTCTTCCAGAGAGTCATTGTTTCTGTTTTCATGTCGGATAATATTTATGTGAAAATTGAAATTCAATACTCAATGAGCGAGCCATACTTTTAAAATATTGATTTACAGGTTTTTATGCATACTTTTTAATTTTTTTAATTTGCTTTATATCGCTAAAATAACCGGATTACTCTAAATGTCGTCTTCTGAATTCAGCTGGTACACCTTCTTATATGATTTATTGTAATGAAAAATTACCCGCTGGTCGGATGTTTTGGTAGAATGTAAAATACAGTATTCAGACAGCCGTTTTCATTTATCACGGTCATTTTAGTGTACCATCATTATTTTCAGATTTGGAATGGCACAGGTTGCTCTTCTTCAGTTTTATAACACAAAATGCCCGGTGTAAAGGTATCGGTGTTCATTTGTACAATTAAATGTATGATTCGTACAATTATCGGAACCTGAATAGGTATATATTGACCCCAAAATAAACCAAATGAAAGCATATGTATTGAATGAGCCGGGTGATGCCGCTCAATTGGAGATTAAAGAACTTCAGGTACCGCAGCCTGGTCATGATGAAGTACTGATCCGTGTTAAGGCGATCAGCATCAACCCCGTAGATGTAAAAACCCGTGGCGGACAGGGATTCTATGGGCGGCTTAAAGCACTTGATCCCCTCATCCTCGGCTGGGATATTGCTGGCACGGTAGAAAAAGCAGGCGAGGGAGTTACTTCATTTAAACCTGGTGATGATGTGTTCGGCATGGTAAACTTTCCCGGACACGGGAAAGCCTATGCGGAATATGTGACAGCGCCTGCAGGCCAGCTTGCCTTAAAGCCGGGTAATATAAGTTTTGAAGAAGCGGCAGCAGCAACATTGTCTGCATTGACCGCTTACCAGGTGCTGGTTAAACAAGCAGCGGTAAAGGCTGGTCAAAGTGTATTGATCCCGGCGGCCTCGGGCGGCGTGGGACACTATGCGGTTCAGGTTGCCAAATATCTTGGAGCACGCGTTACCGGCACATCATCAGCTAAAAACCGGGATTTCGTTTTGTCGCTTGGAACAGATGAATATCAGGACTATAATCAAACTGACCTCGACAGAAAGGTTAAGAACTTTGATTTTGTATTCGATACCGTTGGCGGCGAAAATATCGACCGTTCTCTTCCGCTCGTTAAAACAGGCGGCACATTGATCAGTATCCCAACAGTTTTAAGTGATGACTTGCTGGCAAAAGCAAAAGGACTGGATGTCAAAGCTTTTTTTTATCTGGTCTCATCGGATGGGGAAAGTATGAAAGAAATTGCCGCTTTGCTTGAAAAGGGTATAGTAAAATCACACGTCTCTGCTGTTTTTCCATTTGAGGAAATGGCTGCGGCTCACCGGGCTGTTGAAAGCGGTAGAACTATTGGTAAAGTGATAGTTACTGTTTAAAAGTATAATCAGGTACAGCTGATGGTCCACGAAAATTCCGCTGATATATTTAATCCGCGGAATTTTCATGGATAATTCTGGATTTTAACCGAATAATTTTACAGGTTTCGCTGATCTTACCTTTCCAAAATCCCTTGAGTATTCATCATAATCATGCTAAAACTTTCTCGTTCAAGGCGTATTAATCAGCCGTTGGTTTTACCGGCTATAACTGAAAACCTTTTTTGACTGATGAATATGATCTTTCTTCAGAGCCAGGTATGCCGCTGTTTGAAACGTACAAGAATTAAAGCTTATCATACATTGCCATCTCTGATCTGCGGTCTAATTTTGTATCTACATAAAACAAAATTTATCATATGAAAGACGGAAGAGAACTTGTCGATCTTGTAATTAATGCGCATGGCGGCATTTATCGGTGGAACCAGCTGAATACGGTGAAAGTTCACGTATCGATAAAAGGAATCACCTGGCCGCGTAAGGGACATCCTGATTCCCTGGATGACATTGTTTTTACGGCCAACTTGCATGCGCCTTATGATTCCTGGACGCCTATTTTCGAAGATGGCCAGAAGACCTATTTCAATGGCCTGGATGTGGCTCTGTTAAACGTTTCGGGTGAAGTGGTGGAAGAATCCAAAAATGCGAGGAAAACATTTGACGGACACGAGCTGCTGACGCCATGGAGCAGGATGCAGCTTGTGTATTTTGTCTCCTATGCAACATGGAACTATATGACGACGCCGTTTCTTTTGGCTCAGCCCGGTGTTCATGTACTGGAAATGGATCCCTGGGAGGAGAACGGCGAAACCTGGAGGAGATTACAGGTTATTTTCCCAGATTATATTCCGACACACAGCACCAGACAGGTTTTCTATTTTTCACAGGAGGGCCTCCTGAAGCGGCATGACTACTGGCCGGAAGTGCTGGGTAACAATTCGGCTGTGCATTATTATTCAGGGTATAAGGAATTCAATGGCATTAAAGCTCCTACAGTTCACCGGATCTATCCGCTGAATGATGCGGACCAGACTCCCGTTAAAGATATATTGCTGGTTTCCCTGGACATATTTAACATAACTTACGAATAACAGCAGAATAGTATCATCTGTCTGACAAACACTAAGTCTGTGTTGAAAAGAAAACCCTATTTAAAAACAATTTAAAAAAATATCACATGAACAAGCATCCGCTAAGAGTATTCAAGGAAACGCCGGGATCGACATTGCAGGAATTAAAAGATTTATTGGCAGAAGACGTGGTTTTTTCAAGTCCTATATTTACAAGGGAAGTAAAAGGGAAAGACCTGGTCGCGAAAGTTATGTTTACGTCTACAACTGTTCGGGAGGGTCATTTTACCCATGAATTTAAACAAGACAATGATACGGTTCTCATATGGGAAGGTAAAATTGATGGGCATAAATTAGTCAGCTTTGAGCTTATAGTTGATGATGAACAGGGGAAGATCAAGTATCGGTCCGTGGCATTCAAGCCATACCCGGTAGTGGAACTCTTCCGTGACGCTATGTATGAAGTGCTGAAAGATCTTATTCCGGAGGATATGTGGCATTTACAGCCGCAATAATATCTGGTGCGTTGGCCGGTTCCGATATTTGCTGAGAGGAGTATAGCGGGCGGTGGTGATGTTGCCGCAGCTTTCGGAATCCGGGAGCTTAGTGAACTTGCTAATAAATATCATGGGTATATATTGCCCCCGGCGTGCAGCTGGCTCAACTGGCGCGATCCCGAATCGCAAAATTAAGAATCAGAAATCCATGTAAAGGTGTTGCCGGCTTTTGCCGGTAACACCTTGATAGGGGAGGATCAGGTGAACGTAACGCCGTATCTGTTACAGATCTCCGTTACTAATTTAAAATCCGGCGGTCCCGCCGGCAACCGGTCAAGTTCTTCGAACATGCCTTCAATACCAGCCGGAACGAGATTGATTTTCAGTTTTGAATCTTTGAGCGCTTTTAGTGAATGAGGAACGCTTTTAGGCAGATAAATGGTATCGCCACTGGTGAGAACGTAGGTTTTATCTCCGGTACACACCTCTACTTCTCCTTCAATGATCTGGAAATTTTCATCCTCGAGGCTGTGTGTATGCAAGGGGACACCTGCGCCTTCCGGAAGTTCCTGCATAATTACCGTAAGTTTTCCGTCGGTATCTTTGCCAGTCAGCTTAAGTATCTGGAGATCGCCTAATACGCTTATTTTTTTACCCTCATCAGCTCTTACAACTGTTGGTTTCATAATTGAATGTATAGATGGTGAATCTTTGAATAATTAAAAAAAAACCTGATCGATGAAACGAACCAGGTTAAGGGGGGAGTCAGCCGCTGTCTCAAACCCGTATCTGCGGGAAATGAACTCATGATCATTAAAAGCGATAAGCGTTTTGCCATCCTGATTCTGCCAGCATATGATCTTCAGGGGGAGATCAAGCGCAATAAGCGGATTGGATGCCATCAAGGCTGCGCCCTTTTGGGGGTTGCCGAACAGCAGGTACTCCAGCGGCTGCAAAGTGATGCCATTTTTTCTTGCTTCTGACTGCTGGTCAATACGGGTGTATACAGTTGCTCCGTGTGATTCTGCATATCTTTGAATCAGGTCCATGGTTTCCTTAACTGGGAGTTTACATTCTTTTATCAGAATTCCCTGAGCATCAGCGGTTGTAATATCTGTTAAGCTCATCTTACTTATTGATTAAAAGGTTTATCCTTGCTTAATTCCGGATTATAATGCAGTCCAGGGGTCAGCCAGTATAAGAGAATGACTCTGGAATAACGAAAATTGAAGGGGGACAGGATTACCGATATAGCCAGAACGACGATCACATAAAGCCAGGGATTATTACTCCCGGTGAGTACACTTATAGCGACAACCGCCGTTATAAATTCAGCTACGTTCATTGCATAACTGACAAACATGGCGACATAAAAATACCCGGGTTCAATCTCATAAGTCAGGTGGCAGTGATCACAGGTCGCGTTCATCTTCTGACCGCCAAAGCCGTACATGCTGTTGGCAAAAATACGCCCTCTTCTGCAGCGCGGGCATTTCGCATGTAGAAACGAAGGCCAGACTGCTATCTTAAATTTTTGAGATTCCATATCGAAATTAGTTATTGATGTATTTAACAGCAGCAGCCCCGATTATTCGGTTGCCTGCCTGCTATTTCCTTTCAAGTTAGTTATTTGTTAAAAACGGATCAGAGACCCGAGCCGCCCGTGCGATTCATTGTTTTCTGGATTCTGCGGGCAGAATCTGCAATCATATAAATGTTGGCGCCCAGCATGATGATGTCTTTAATTACAAGCCTTCCTCTTGCTGAAAGATAGGGAAAACCGAAGTCCGTATCACCCAGTTTTGGCACCCAGCATTCAGGTGTAGTAATCAGGAACGACAGTGTTCCGATGCACATAATTATCAGAAGCAGTCCGGCAGCAAGTCCTGCATAGGGGGTTATATAGTCGATGAGAAGAAGCAAACCCATGCCTACCAGTAAAATCCCGAGACCGTGAGCAAATGCATAGGTGCCGTTATCGGTATGCCACTCCCTGTTATTCTGAATAAGCTCTCCCTCCTTATTCATGTGTTTTTTATAGGAATCGGGTGAATGGTAGAAAAAGGACATCGCCGGGCTGTTAGCGACAAAAGGTACGATTCCGTCGGCTTCGTAGTCTGCGAATTTCAGCGCGCCGATCCAGATCAGAACCAAAGCTATAGCGAATCTGGTAAAGTGCAGTCCAAAGCCTTCTGCGCGGGCGCATAGTGATATGATTGATTTAAAAAGTGAGTTCATTTCTGTTTTTTTTAGTGATAACATCAGCGGTGCCTCTCAGTTTAGGCAGAGCCGGCACCGCCTTTGCACGGTTAAAGTGCCGGAACAGCCGGAAAGTCTACAGGGGGGCTGGTTAAAGCGTATACGTAATTAGTAATGATCCTTAAGCCGGCCAGCATAACTACATCAATAATGCTTCCTTTGCTATATCCCTGATTCAGAAAGTTTTCGACGATTGCCGGCGCAGCCTGCCCTTTATTTTCAGCGATACTTTTGGCCAGTTTTGCCAGGGCATCATATTTGGGGTCAAATGATGCACTGCCGCTGCGGATTTCCATAATTTGTTCGTCGCTGAAACCGTTCATTTTTGCAAATTTACTATGCGCGCTCAGACAGTATACACAAGTGTTAACCTGACTTACAACGAGATTGACAATCTCTTTTTCTTTTCCGGTAAGGGAGGACTTAGCTCCCTGCGCAGCCAGAAAAGCAGATAGCGCATCATCAGAGTAAGCAAAATTCGCATATAGGTTTGGTACAAAGCCCAGTGATTTTTTCAAAGTATCGAAAATGGTTTGATTGGCCGCTGAAACCTCGTTTCTGTCGGGCACGTTAAATATGTTTTCCATGAAACAAAATTAATCTCCCGGAATCCCTGTTCCGATGCACGAGAAAGCGTTTCTGTTGTATAAAACGAATGTATTTCCTAAATAAAAATGGGTGTTTTAGTTATATGATGCCGGGGTGGACGTTAATGCCCATTCAGAATTTACAGGGTTGAGAGGCATAGGTACACCTGCCCAAATGAAGTACGGGATACATGACGGTCAATGGCGAACCGGTTCTTTTGATTATAAATACTTTATTATGAGTATTTATATATTGGAAGGTGTTTTATGAAAGCCGGGAGGCAGTCATCGTTTAAGCGATAGCCTGATGATCTTAATTAAGACCGGAGGATCAGATCTCCGGTCTTAAATTGCCACCCGCGTTAACTTTTAAAATCGGCATCCAGCACTACACGGTAGTTAGCCTTGCCTGATTCAAGATGTTCAATAGCATCATTAATTTTACTCATCGGGAAATGTTCCACCATAGCGCGTATCTTATGCCTGGCAGCAAAACTCAGCATTTTATTAAATGCAATTCTTGAACCTGCAGGTGAAGCAGACACGCTGTTCTGCGGAATTAGCAGTGAGAGAACGGAAACAGGTATGGCTTCGTAAGGAATGCCAACGAAATGCAAACGGCCTTTGGGTGCCAGCATGGCAATTATTCTATCCCATTCCAGTTTAACGCTTACTGTTATAATGATCAGGTCGAATTTTCCTTTCAGGGATTCCCAGTCGGAGGTATCCCGGCTGGACACAATATGATCCGCACCTAGTTTCATTGTTTCGGCATGTTTGGCAGCAGAGGATGAAAATGCAGTCACTTCACTGCCCCACGCATGTGCGAACTGGACAGCAAGATGCCCTAGTCCGCCGATTCCGAATACTCCAACTTTATCAGTGGGCTTTACACCGTATTCCAGCAACGGGTAAAAAACGGTAATTCCCGCGCAGAAAAGCGGGCCTGCGTCGGCAGCATCAATGCCGTCAGGAACAGGGATTATCCATAACCAGTGCGCCTTAATCCGGCTGGCAAAGCCGCCATGATTACCTAAAATAACTGTTTTGAGGTTTACGCAAAGGTGCGGGTCGCCACTCAGACACGGGTCACAATGCCCGCAGCTTTCTTTATTCCAGCCAATTCCGACGGTTTGGCCGATGGCCAGACCTTTATTTTTTGCTACATCGCCGAGCGCTACAATTCTGCCGGTAATTTCGTGGCCGGCTACAATAGGATTAGGAAGTCCGAAATCGCCGTTGAGGGCCGAAAGATCTGTGTGGCAGAGGCCACAGTTGTCGATTTCAACTTCAACTTCTTCAGCGGTTAACGGCGATAATTCGTAAGTGTAAGGAACTAATTTTCCTTTCGGCTCCATCTGGGCCCATGCGTTAACTTTTTTTATCATGATCGTATTTATTATATTTTACTCAGATTCTTAAATGGTGCAATTATCCTAAAGAGCAAGCGGCAGGCTCAGCAGTTCCCAGTCTTCTCTGACAGGTCCGTAAAGACCAGGTACTTTCAGACCTGCGAGACGCATGATTACGGTCATTTGGCTTCGGTGATGAACTTCATGCTGGGTCAGGAGCGAAAGAATATCGCCGCGGCGCCATTTGTGACCGTAAAGGTCAACCTCCTGTTTCAGAATATCATCAGACCATTTTTTTTGGATAGCCTCAGCCATTTTCTCGCGAACCGACAGATATAGACTGGTAATATCAGCCATGTTAGCCGGTAACGGTTCTTCCGGAAGCTCCGCGCCATCCAGCAGTCCGGTCTGTATGCCGATTTGAACCATAATTTGAGGTATATGGAATGCCAGCCGTTCCAGCGTTCTTATTTTTTTATTGATGATTACCGCTTTGGCTTCCTCCGGAATCATCGAATATACTTTGGTTGTTTTTCCTGACTCGCCGATCCAGTCTTCCAGAAATTCATTAATTCGGTAATACATATCGTTTATTTTCAATTAAGCTTGTTTCAGAAATGAGTATCATTCATTTCCAAACGGATTGATGACAGGACAGATCCCTCCAGGGCATACATTTTATTCGTAACATGGAAGAGATCCCGTTCAGATTAAAAATTGAGATATCCGCCATTTACCCAGCGCACCAAAATGTCGGCGTACTCCTTATGCGTATCCTCCCAGGCATAGTGACCGGAATTCAGTATGTTGAATTCATTGTTGGGCAGCTGTTCATGCAATATCTCTCCGTTTTTTAAAATAGCGAGCGGATCGTCCTTTCCCCATATGATCTGTACAGGGGTCTTTATAGCGGTTAAATTAAGTTTTGGCAGGTCGGCCGGCAGCTTTTTCAAAAATAACATTGTATCCCAGAAGCGCCCGTCTTCATAACTGGCCAGATAATCTTCTTTTACATCTTCAGACAGCTGATATTTGGTCATATTTGTCAGCGATCCGGAAATTATAGCTTTAGAGCCGATTTTTTTGAGATCATCCAGCGTCGGATCCATGATCATATTAGTGAGAAATCCAGCCGCCTGAATTGGAAACACGCAGGCTGCACTGCCGATAATCGCGCTTTTTATCTTTTCAGGGTGGTACTGGGCTATAAAAAGCGCTACACTTGAGCCAACATCCGGACCGGCAACATGCATTGGTCCCAGATCAAAAAAATCGATGGCTTTAATAACAAACTCAGAAAGTGTGATGGGTGCGAGTAGATTCTCACGGCTTTGGGATTTTCCAAATCCCGGCAGGTCGATTGCTATCACGTTGAATCTTGACGCGAGCTCATCCCATATGGGTTCGAAAGCGCGAATGCTTTCGGGCAGAGGGCTCAGTAATAAAATGCTTTCCGAAAAATTCCCAACGCTGGAAGCATATCGTATTTCCAGGTTATCAATGGTTGTCGTCTGAAGTTTGTTCATGGCAGTTTAAAAATTAATAAATCTTATAACAGGGGCAAAAATATCACATCACGGAGAACTGATGATGTACATATCAGGCTATGTATGGTACATTTTAGTACCAGTGATATTGCTGAACCAGTTGATTTTCGTAAATCAAAAAAATGAGCGGAAAGACTGCCCAAAGGGGCAGGGTATTTTGAAGGGGAACAGTTATCTGGTTACCTTAAGCTGCCGTGAACAAATATAAGGCTGCTGATTTGGTTACGTCCGGAAATTGGTCTGTTAATGAGTACCCTTTATTGTACGGATAATTTTCTTCCTATGGGTAACCCCCCAGTCCCTTAAAGCGTTTAATACGTCGGAAAAGGTCAGTCCGTATTCAGTTATAGCATACTCTACGGTGATTGGCCTGGTATTGAGAACGGTCCTGCTGATAAGCAGATCTGCTTCCATAGCCTGTAGTTCTTTGGATAACATTCTTGGTGAAATACTCAGCTCTGCAGCCAGTTCCTTGAAACGGTAAGGCCGTTCTGTAAGGGAAAGCAGGATCAGTAATTTCCATTTACCGCTAACAACATCCAATGTATCCTGAACCGCTAATCGGTTCTGTTTACAACTCTCCGTGGTGTGTTTTTCCATGCTGCAAATTTGGTAAGTCGGTATACTCTGAGTAACCGATAACAAAAATATACTTTCCAGTAAATAGTTTTGCCGAAAATTTAAGGCAATGAATAAATTAATATGGATTTTTCAGATTCTGATATGCCTGTTTTTTGTAATGCCGGGAATTATCAAGGTGTCAACCCCGAAGGAAGGGCTGATTGCAAAGAATATGCTTGAGCCCGGAGCATCTGAAATTCCGGTAAGGGCGATAGGTGTGTTTGAATTGCTTGGGTGCATCGGAATAATCCTTCCGGCCTGGAAAAATATTGCGCCAGGGCTAACCCCCTTGTCGGCGCTTGGATTTTGCATCGTGACGGCCGCAGCGTCTTTACTGCATTACAGCAGGGGGGAATATAAAATGCTGACAATATTAATCCCCGTGTTTACGATTTCCGCAATGGTTGCGTGGTATCGGTTTTTTACTAAAATAAGATGAAGATAAAAAAATTAGTATCTGCTGAAAGAGGACTTATTCAGAATCATGAATTTATGGGACACCTTTTGTTCAGCCTTGGTCAGCCAGGTACCGTCAGACCGGATCGTTTTGGAGCCGTTTATGTTTTCAACGATGATGTGCTTTTTCCCGGCGCGTACCTTGGAATGCATCCCCATAAAGATACGGAGATTATAACCATAATGCTGGAAGGGAATGAATCACATGCTGACAGTTTAGGCAATTATCAGGAATTAAAACCCGGCGATGTTCAGCTGATCAGCAGCGGAACAGGCATACGCCATGCCGGTGGGAACCTTTCTTCCGAAATAGCTTCCCGTCACCTTCAGATCTGGGTTCAGCCTGATAAATATATGACATCACCGGCCCTGCAGTTAAAAAGGAGGGAATCGGATAACCGTGGCCGATGGCATCTGGAGGTTTCGCCGGATGGTCAGGACGGATCGCTCATTATAAAACAGTCAGTCTGGATATCAGAGGGTACATTTTCGCATGGTGATATCCGTTACGCTCTTCAAAGCGGCGACAACGGACTGCTGGTTTACGTTCTTGAAGGGCGGGTAAGTATACAAAATGATGTCAGTGCCGAGAAAGAAGAAACGCTTTTTATCACCGGATTATCAGAAGTTACTTTTCATGCCGGGCATCCTTGCAGGCTATTGCTGATTGAAACAGTAATGAACGGATAACTCCATTCCTTCCTTCAGAAAGCTTGCAGCAGCACGAACGGCTAAATTTAAGTTTTTTCAAGAATCCTGCGGGAGGAAAAGATTTGCGGGTTGCGATCCGCCGCCCGGAACTTTGTTCCGGGCTTTTCGAATTTGAATTGGCGGTATCGATTATTGCGGATACCGATTATATATATTCTAACTTCAATACATCGATTGATACCAGCAGCGGTTCTGCCAGGGATATATTCGATGCATCGTCAAGAGGGTAAATTCGATGTTTAGACGGAACTTTGATACCCTGTACTTCGGTATAATCAGAAAAGTAATGGGCGGCTGAGTTGTTGCCTAAAACCTCCGGCCAGTAATCGTGGCGTTTCAATAACCCGTCTTCTGAGATGTAAAAAACCTGTCTTTTACTATGTGTTACAACAGAATCGGGAAAAATTACCTGAAGCCTTCTCCATGTTTCTCCGTTTTCTTCCCACGGGTCCATTTCCAGGAAGTGAAAACCCGGCAAGGCGAATATAAAAGGAGTGGTTAAATAGTTCCAGGTAGCGTAGCTGCAAAAGTAAGCCAGCTGGAGGAGTGTCCATGGTGTCATGATATTATGCCCCTCGAAAGAATTTCTGGCATTTTTCAGTTCTTCTATTATTTCATCTGCTGCGTTGATCAGTAACACGTCTTTACCATCAAAGCTTGTACGCAGTCCGGCTTCAAACATAGGAGACCAGCTGTCCAGCAGAGTATGCATATTACCTGTAAAATAAACATCATTCATCACACCTTCGTGGCCCTTAACGCCCCATGTGATTCCGCCCATCGAAACATGTGCTTTAACAGTGTTGAACTGATTCCATTTTATTAGGCCGCCATGTGCTTCAAGCACAAGATTGACCAGTTGTTTTGCGTCCTTCATATTTTTATATATTATTTATTGTTTCATCAAAAGTACGGTCCGACGGCAGATGTGACGATGTACGAGATGAGCTATTGATGGTAAGAAACGTGGTGTTTGCAGCTGGCACTGATCCTCAGATAAGGGAGCGCGACCGGATGGTGCCAATCAGATTGCGGCACTCAAATCCCGCTGCGAAAAAATCATCGGAGTTTAAAGCTGAAATTTCATGTAAGATCCCCGGGGATTACAAACCGTAAAACGTACTATAATAAACCTGATTAATACATTAACATGGAAGATATCTGAAATAATTTTGTCTCATTCATCTTTGCACCGGGATCGGTTGTCTCGTGAGCATTGAATTAATCATTAAATTAAAATCTATATTATGAATGAGCAAGAATTTAATTATGTCTCTGTGCCTACCAAATACATCGAAGTTGATGATATCAGGTACGCTTACAGAAGTTTGGGAACACCTGCGGAGGTCCCTGTTGTGTGTCTTCAGCATTTTACCGGAACCCTTGAAAACTGGGATCCAATCATCATAGATGGTCTGGCAAAAGAACGCCAGGTTATTCTCATTGACAATACGGGAGTAGGCAATTCCGGCGGAAAAACGCCAGATAATGTTCTTGATATGAGTAAAGATGCCATTAAAGTTATTAATGCACTTGGTATCCATCAATGTGATATACTAGGTTTTTCTCTGGGCGGGTTTCTTGCCCAGGCGATGGCTGATCTCAGGCCTGAACTTTTCAGAAAGCTAATTATCGTTGGTGCAGCACCACAAGGCGCTAAAGCTTTACATTCTTTCCCTCAGCTTGTTGAGAAAGCTTTCGCACTGGAGCCCAAAGAACAATACCTGTATGTCTTTGCAACTAAATCCGAAAAGAGCAGAGCTAAAATCACATCTACGCTAAACAGGCTTTATATACGTAAGGAAGAACGTGACCAGAATGCCTCGATGGATGCGATAACGGCTCAAATCAGTGCATTAACAAGATGGGGAACTGATCCTGTAACAATAGATCTTTCAAAAATTACACAGCCCGTGCTGATCGTACAAGGCAGCAATGATGAGATGATGGACAGTGCTTCATCTCTTGAACTTTACAAAAGTATTCCCAACGCCATATTGATATATTATCCGGACTCTGCCCATGGGTCCTTCAATCAATATCCTGAACTATTTGTAGAGCAGGCTAACTCCTTTCTAAATAGGTTTGAGTAGAGCATATCAATAAATAAAACACCCGGCAGTAACACTGCCGGGTGTTTTATTTATTGTCCGCAGGCCGCTTGTAATTAACAATGTTTATTAAACCTTTAACGCCTGTCACCGTGATATAATAGGGAACTACTTGCTGATGCAGGAGACATTCGGTATACTTGTTCATCTGTTGCCGTATTTCCAGCTGTGAAGCTTCTGCATATTTATTAAATCACGTACTATGAATTCGCTAGCGCCGAATTTGCGATTATCACCTGAAGAAGTTAGCCTGTCTGCAATATTGCAGCTGGTAGCGGATCATTACCGGGCAGATTACGTGCTTTCGTTATTCGCTCCATCAGGTTACGGGCGGTACGGACATTCCTTGTCCGTGCAGAGGTCAGCAACTTTGTACAAAGATGCAGATGAGATACTAAAGCATTTTGCGGAGACAGCACCGGGACCGGACAAGCCGGTATTTTTTAGCCAGGCTGATATTCATGAGTCTCACGAATGGAGCCCGGAAAATCAGGATAGTTCAACTGCCTATTTGTTTTATCCCTTATTGGTCAGCGGAACAGTTGAATCCCTGCTGATTATTGCGCACAGGGGCAGTAAAACAAAAGATATTATAATGCCTGAAGTACTCGTCAATGATATCATTCGTGTGACGGCTGCTGAAACGAGGAAGCAGCGGCTGTTACAGGATCGGTTGTTGACAGACTCCAGACAGTTATACGATGTGAAAAGCGACTGGCAGCTGGCGCGTTTCATTCGGGCGAATTTGAATCCCATTTTTGATCTTGGCGTATCCGGTATATTTGTGTTGCGCAGAGGCTGCCCTGAAGTTGCCTGTGAATTTTTTATTGATCAGGAATCATACAACCCCGCACAATACGGGACTAAATCGAAGGAAAATTTATGTGTTGTAAATAACCAGCAATTCCAGGAGTTTTCAGATCAGTTTAACTGGACATCCCATGGAGATCTTATCCGTTATCTTGACCTGGAAAAGGTCAGCCCGGATGAAACTCTTTTTCCATTTTTCAAGGAACTCCGTGCCCGGGGTTCAAAAATTGCTTCACTGCTGACACTGACTAACGGCCAGGAGGTGGTCGGTTACTGGCTGTCCGTATACCGGGCTGCGAGCTACCCGGCTCTTTTCAGCAACGAATTATTTAAAATCACTGCGGAACTCCTTGCCGCCGCTATTGCTGCTATCCGGGTCCACAATAGTCTCAAAGATAAAGCAGGTAAAGTTGAAATTTTGCAATGGCTTACCCGGCTGCTGGCAACGAGCAGAGACAGAAGGGGGTTGCTCCGAACCATTCGATCCCGGCTGGAAAATATGTTCTCGTTCTCATACAGTTTGATTTGCAGCGTGGAAGATGAGGCGGTTGTAAATGTGCTGCTGACCGATACACAGTCAAAAATACAGTTTCATCCGGAATATGATGATATGAGTTATTCCCGGATAAGCGCGGGTGATTCATTCCTTAACAAGGCTATTCTTACGGCAGAACCAGTAGTCTTTGATTTGAAAAAGCTATCCAGGTCGGCAGAGCTGCCTTTATACATGAAAGTAAATTATGAGTCAGGCACCGTTAAGCTGGTGATGCTCTCTTTGCGTATTAATACAAATGTAATCGGGATCTGGATGATTTGCTTTACAGAAGAGCAGGCCGTTCTTCCTAAATATCTTGAACTGATTAAAATTCTGGCTGCCCCTTTATCCCTTGCTGTCGCCAATATAAGGATGGAAGATTCTTTAAAGAAAAGAAACATTGAGCGGGACGGTCTTATGTCTCTAAGCTCGGATATAACGGGTGTGAAGAATCAGGCAGACCTAAAGGCCGTGCTTAGCCGCCACCTTAATGATCTTTTAGGGCATGCGGACATGGCGGCCTTCGTTTTGTCTGAAGGCGGGGGAATTCGTCTGTTTCTCAGCGCGGAAGATGATACTCGTTTTGCTGCCGCAGCGTGCTGTAACTGCGGGCAGTCAGAATGTGAATGTCAGCTTCTTTTCAGCGGGATTTTTGATTCTTCAGAAGTCAGGGTTATCGACCTAAACGATAGCCGGTTCAGCGCTTTTTTTTCGGTGCAGTCAGGCCGTAAAAGAGATTCCTGCATTGCTGTGTCGCTGAAGAACGATGATCGTCAGATTGGTGTATTCTGCCTTTTCCTGCGCGAGGGGAACGTGTTTACAGAACATCAGCTTACACTGTTTAAAGAGGTCTCTTACCATGTATCTAAAGCGATTTCAAACATCCTGGCTAACGAATTACTGGCCCGACGTGACCAGGAAAAGGGCCTTCTGCTGGAACTAAGTAAAAATTTGGCGTCGGTGCGGCTGAAAGATCAACTCGTTGCAGCTGTTAAAGCCACATTAAAGGCTGAACTGGATTACAGCCATATAGCAATATGTCTTAAAACGGCAGATCGCATTGTTTCATATGCGCTTGATCCTGATTCCAGGATAAAATCTCACCCGGATTATAAATCTGCAACTGAAGGCAATGTTCCTTTCAATGAAGCCTGGGTTAAAATTTTCGAGGAATCCGCCGAACCTGTAGTTATCAAAAAAAGCGAACTAGGCAGTGTACCGGAGATCTCACCGGTTATGGCCCTGAATTTTGAATGCGGCATCAGTGAAATGGTTGTAACGAAATTATATGATGGGGTACGATATTTTGGTTTCTGGGTCATATTTAATGCTAACGAATCAGTGACTCTGTCACAGCGGAGGTTTATACAAATTGTCGCTAATCAGATATCTACAGCTTTGCTGAATGTGATTGCTAATCAGGAGATCGCTGACCGCGATGAAGAACGCGCGTATCTGATTGTGCTGAATAATGCCTTGGCGGGAGTTAGGAACTATTCAGATTTTTACAAGACTGTAAATAGAGAATGCAGTTTAAAATTCGGATATCAAAACAGTTTTATTGTGATTACTGAGCCCGAAAACGGATCAGTAATCAAAGTAATATGCAACGAAAGTACCAGCAGGGTCAGGTCCGTTTTTTCTGCAGAATACAATTCGGACCTGCTAAGTCCCGGCAGCGATCTTCATCAGTTTCTGATGACTGGTATATCGCCCCTGGTCATCAATCCTGATCACAGGCATGGCTTACGGGCTGATTTGCTGAATCTTTTCGATGATGAAGAATGCAGCGACAAAATTATCATCACAAAATTGCATCACAGAGGGAAAACACTTGGAATATGGTGTATGTATTATCCTGTAGATACTCAGGTTGGCAGCCGGTTACTCAGGTTAGTAAGCTCCGTTACGGTGCAGCTGTCAATCGTAATCGAGAATATTTTCGCTGATGAAAGGGAAGCGTTATTTGCTTCGCAGAAAAGTATCTTGTTTTCGCTCGGTCAGCATGTTTCAACTGCCGGTGATTTTAGCGGTCTGACGGAAGCGCTGGATAAGAATGTGAAATCTGTTCTGGGGTACTACCAGAGTGAGTTTAAGATCCTCGATGAAGATAAAAGCATTCTTTTTCCCCGAGTCGGCCAGACTGGTTCCGAAGGGGTTAATACTTCCGATTGTTTAATCGGCTGTCTCAAGCAAACGAAGACCAAACCAATAAAAGATATATTGTCAATTTCAGAGCCAAGGCTTTATGATCTTTCGGATACGTCTGTAGCTGAATGCTTTAGTGAATCCAGTTATCTGGGCGTTTCATTTGTACTGGTGACACGACTTGAGGTTGATGGCAAAATTCTTGGGTTGTGGATAATTTGTTACACCGCCCGTCCCGAAGTAAATCCTGATTATCTTAATTTGGTTAAGGGAATTAGGGATACGCTTTCACTGGGAGTTTTCAACCTGATTCTGAACGAAAAAATTAAAAGACGGGAACATGAAAAATCTTCATTGCTGGAGTTCAGCAGGGCTGTTGCAGGTGTCAGAGACAAACTTGAGTTAGGCGTTATTTTTCATAGCTTTCTTAAAAATCTCTGTAATCTTGATGAACTTAGCCTTCACTGGTTAAGTGAAGACAAGAGTTCGCAGTACTGTTATTTATGGGATACAGATTCCCGTTATGCAGGAGACCCTTATTTTATGCAGGAGGCAGAAAGCACTCGATCTGTAAATGACGGGGTAATCGACCAGGTGCTGAGCACCTCTGCGCCGGTATTCGTGAGCACTGAAGAACTTTCCGGACTGCCGGATTGCCCCGGCTACCTGACGGTTTTTAAAAGATACGGTTTCAGATCTATTGCAGCGCTGCCCATTTTTAAAGGAAAAGAAATTGTCGCTGTCTTGTTTGTAAAGGAATATCACCTGGGGGAGGCGGATCAGCCCCTCTTGCGCAGCCTGTGCTCCCAGCTGGCTATTGCGATTTCGGATCTCATCGCGACTGAGCGGGTCATACACCAGCTGGGGGAGATTAACCGTTATAAAGAGCGGCTGGAGGAGGAAAAAATATACCTCACCCGGGAACTGGAAATTACTCACAATTATTCAGAAATAATAGGCAAAAGTCCTTTGCTGGACGATGTGTTCAAGATGATTTCCCAGGTGGCGATTTCTGATAGCACTGTTCTTATTCTCGGGGAAACGGGAACGGGTAAGGAATTAATTGCACGCGCAATTCATAATAATTCACCGAGAAGAAACAGCCTGCTGGTGAAGGTGAATTGTGCCGCACTTCCCGCTAATCTGATTGAGAGTGAGCTTTTCGGGCATGAAAAAGGAAGTTTTACCGGAGCTACTGAAAGAAGGGTAGGTAAGTTTGAGCTAGCTAACGGCGGAACGCTGTTCCTCGATGAAATTGGAGAGATGCCGCCGGAACTGCAGGTGAAGCTGCTCCGCGCCCTCCAGGAGAAAGAGATTGAGCGGATCGGCGGGAGAGGCGTGATCAGGACCGATGTCAGAATTGTGGCCGCTACCAACCGGGATTTGGAAAAGGAAATAAATTCAGGACGTTTCAGAAGCGATTTGTATTTCCGCATAAACACTTTCCCGATTCATCTTCCTGCACTTAGGGACCGTGCTGATGATATACCTTTGCTTGCTTTGCATTTCGTCAGAAGGTTTGCGAAACGCGCCGGAAAGGAAATCGTCCATATCGGCAGTAGCGCGATGAAACAACTCATGAGCTACAGCTGGCCGGGAAATGTGCGTGAACTGGAACATCAGATCGAACGGTGTGTACTGATGACAAAAGGCTCTGTAATCAAAGATGTTTATTTGCCGTCACCGTTTTTACCGGTAATTGTAAAAGAGGCGTCGTCCCAGAAATTCGTGCCTGGAAAGTTTGACGACTTTGAAAAGGATTATATTCTAAAGACACTTAAATATTGTAATGGCAAGGTAAGCGGAGCCGGAGGTGCGGCTGAATTACTCGGTATTCCGGCAAGCACGCTGACCTCACGGATGAAGCGCCTGAATATCTCGAAAAAGATTGTTGAAAAACACAATGACTGATCCTGTTCAGCCGAATGACAGTTATATGCTGATCATGCGATACGTGCGTTGTGTTAACGCCTTGCAGAGATTGTCAATACCAAATTGTAAGCTCATCATATTTACAAAGCATTAATAGTTATTCAGCGCGGCGGCGGAATATTTCGATATTTCGAAAATCTATGATAATTCATTCTTAATGATTTTCGTTTTCTTTTTATAAGTATTGGTTATCAGGTGTTTATGGTTTGGCATTCGCCTTGTGTTCCCCTTAATAAAAAGAAATGAAGACATTCACACTAAAAAGCCGCGAATTGAGCGGTCAGTTTACCCCTGAATATTTTTTTGATGGTCTGGGTGTCGGCGGGGGTAATATATCGCCGGATCTGTATTGGGAAAACGCTCCAAAGGAGACAAAGTGTTTTGCAATTACCATTTATGATCCCGCAACGCAGTCGGGGAGCGGATGGTGGCACTGGGTTGTCTTCAATCTGCCGGTTGAAATCACCTCGCTGCAAAAAGGAGCGGGAAGCATCTCGCCGGAACTTTTTCCGGCTTCGGCGGTGAGCAGCTTAAACGACTTTGGCAAGACCGGTTATGGCGGTCCGGTGACGATACCGGGTAGCGGCTTTCATCCCTACATTATTACCGTCCACGCCCTGAGTGATTTCCTGGCTCTTGACCGAACTGCAAATCCAGCGCTGGCGGGCATCATGATGAATCCCCTGGTACTGGCAAAATCGTCTATTATTTCGTACCTGAAGGTCTGAGAGAAACAAATTTCAGCTTTGAACCGTCATGTTATAAGCTGTCTGTCATTATTCCTATGATATCATAGGCTTTATTCGGAGGTGATCATACACTTTGGCTGGCCGGTTTTATAGTTAAATACTACCTGTCGAAATAAGCGATATGATTGGAGTAGTTCCTGCAAAGCCTTTAGCTAAAGGGATTTGCAGGAACAGCCGGATTTAACAGACATTACCAGGTATGGGCTCTGCCACCATGCTATTGCCTGAAAGGTCGTAATAGCTGCATACCATTGCTTCCGTGTTTACTACCCATTTTTCAACGCCCGCTTCTGCCACTAATCGACAAAAGGCGAGGAAATCACTTTTACCCTGCTGGTGTTCGGCAATGATCTGCTTAAGCGCGGCGGATGATGCCTTTCCCGAAATAGCTTGTTCCGGATAGATGGGGGCACTGCTGACCTCGTAACCGTTTACGCCATGATAAACGGTGCGCCCGTCTTTAACCATAAAATCATAATGTATCAAGCCCAGTTGTTTGATTTCTTTTACATAAGCGGGGAAATCCGCGCCGCTTTTTACCTTAGCATGTGCTGCCTTCATGTGTTGTATGGTGAACATCTTTTTAATTATTGATGTCCAAAAGTAGCCCGACCATAGTCGCTATGATTGTAAAAATCCGTTTATTTTAACCCTTTAAGATACTGTTCCGGCGTCACCCCTGCGAATTTTTTAAAGTCTTTGATAAAATGGGCCTGATCATAAAATGCAGACAGATAGGCGGCATAGTTTTGCTGGCCGTTCTCCATCGCGGCCAGGACGTTGCGGGCGCGGACTATGGTAGCAAATTTTTTGGGGGAAGCGCCCACTTCCTGCCGAAAACGCTTTTCAAGCGGGCTGGCGCTGATATTTAACTGATCAGCGAGTTCGCCGATCCGAATGGTTCCTTTGGAATGATGGATCAGTTCCAGCGCGCGGGTGACCAAAAGGTCAGGGGGACGTTCATTTAATTGCGCAATCAGGAAAACTTCAACCAGGCTGATCCGTGATTGATCGCTGTCTGCGCCAGCGAGTTGTTCCTCCAGTAGGGCCAGTGCCGCAGGAGGAAAAAAGTGTTCCAGCGAAAGGCTTTGGCCGAAAAGTTCATGAAGCGGTGTCCTGAGGAATCTGGCTGCGCCGTTCTCCCGGAAAATCACCAGTACCGAGCCTATCCCGGCTGTATGATGAAATACCCGGTAAGTATCTCTTAAACCGGTTATACCAGCGGTCGCCAACGGGTGTTGCTGTTCTCCGTTCCAATAGGAAAGTTTACCCTGGTACTGGAAGCCGATCACCAAAACCGTATCGGGCAGGATGGGGTAGGAATTCTCCGGTTCATTTTCTGAAATGACCAAATGCCTGACATAAGGTAATAAGCGTTCACAAGGCAGATGAACTTGGAATTTCATATCTAAAGTTAACCATTATCGAAATACACTGTGTGATGAGCTGTGAATAAAATGCATGATATCCTATGAATAATGACACGGTCTTAAATTATTAATAAATTATTTAATTTCTTATGTGGGGAAGTCTTCCTGTTGCGGTACATGTATATATAAACCAAATATATTATGGACCTTCAGAAGATTAACGACCTGCTCAGCAAGTATGAGCAAGGGACTGCGTCTGAGTCTGAAATTGAAGAATTAAACCAGTGGTATCGCGAAATTGCTTACCAGGACGCCGAATTTCCCGAAAGTGAAGATTCGGCAGGAGATGCTATATTCAAAAGTATCAGCAGCAGGACGCGGCCTGTTAAGAAATTCAACAGATTCAGATGGATGGCTGCGGCTTCGATTTTTCTGGTGTCGGCAGTTACCGTAACTATATTATTTATTAAATATAAGTCTCCGGAGGATAGGAATGGAATTCTGGCTGCTAAGGAGATATTACCGGGCGGAAATAAAGCAACATTAATTTTGGCAAACGGAACAAAAGTCCTACTTGCCGATGCTTCAGACGGCCAGATAGCAAGCCAGAATGGTATGAAAGTTACGAAAGCAGCTGACGGGAAACTGATATACACAGTGGGCGATGTAAATAAGGGCGTCCAAAATTCCTCGGATATCCCTGATTCAGGCGCATATAATACCATCACTACACCTAAGGGCGGGCAATATCAGGTTGTATTATCTGACGGGTCCAGAGTCTGGTTAAACGCATATTCTTCTCTCAAATTCCCTGTGAGCTTTAAATCAAGGAAGGATCGTCGCGTTGAATTATCAGGCGAAGGTTACTTTGAGATTGCCCATGATAAAATGTCCCCTTTCAGGGTTCTGACGCAAAGGCAGACGGTCGAAGTTCTGGGAACTCATTTTAATATTAATGCTTACCCGGACGACAGTTCGGTTAAAACAACCTTGCTCGAAGGATCTGTGAGGATAAACTCGTCAGGTAAAATTGCAGTATTAACACCGGGACAGCAGTCAAATCTTACAGATAGGTTTATCATAGAAGAGGTCAATACTCAGGAAATTGTTGCCTGGAAGGACGGCTATTTCAATTTTGATGATGAAAAGCTGGATAATATTATGAAAAGTATTTCCCGCTGGTACAATGTTGACATAGTTTATCAAGATGAAAAATTAAAAAATGAAACATTCGGAGCGGTAACGAACCGATCCGAGAAAGTAAGCACATTATTAAAAATGATGGAACAGACGGGCAATGTCAGGTTCATGGTCAGCGGAAGCACAATAACAGTTAGTCAGAAGTAATAATTAACCAATAACCAATTTAACCTAATTAACATATGAAAAAAATTTACCAATCTCCGTAGTGTGAAATTTACCGCAGTTTTTAAGAAGAAAGCAGAGGCACTTCCGATGCCCCTGCTCTGATAAGCTTTTTAAAAATCTGGATGTAATTGTCGTAACATTTCAACTTAAAACAGCCTTAACAAATGTATAAAATTTTTGCTGCAAACATTTGTACGCATTCGCGCTACCCTAAGAAATTTTTGCTCGTCATGAAGCTAGCCACGTTTATAGTCTTTCTTGCATTCATGCAGGCAAGTGCAACGGTTTTTTCACAAAACATTACTTTAAAACAAAAAGAAGTAACATTAAAAAAAGTATTTAATGAAATTCATAAACAAACCGGATACAGCGTTTACTGGTCGCCACAGACTATCAGTAAAGTACCCAGAATAAAGGCCGATTTTCAGGACACGCCTCTGGAAGATGTTCTGAAAAACTGCCTCAGGAACACTAATCTGACTTATACAATAGATGGTAAGTCAGTTATTATTAAAGAGAAGAAAGCTGATGCCGTGCAGCTTACCGCTCCGGTTTCTCAGGCAGATATTACCATTACAGGAACCGTACGGGATGGAAAGGGTGTAACGCTGCCGGGCGTAACTATATCCGTCGCAGATAATCCAAAGAAAGGCACCGTAACAGATAACAATGGAAAATTTGTTCTTGACGTTAAAGAGGGGGCTGTAATCAGGGTGTCTTTTGTCGGATTTATTTCCCAGACCTTTACAGTCAGCTCTGACAATAAGGTTTTCAATGTCGTTCTGATGGAAGATGTCAGACAAGCGGAAGAGGTCGTAATTACAGCTTATGGCAAAAGAGAACGGAAAGAAGCGATTGTTGGATCCGTTACCACCGTAAAGCCTGCCGAACTCAAGATCCCTGCAAGTAACCTGACAAACGCTCTTGCTGGTCAGGCGGCCGGTATTATTGCCTTTCAGGGTTCCGGGCAGCCGGGCCAGGATAACGCGCAGTTTTTTATCAGAGGGGTAACCACCTTCGGTTATAAAGTTGACCCGCTTATCCTGATAGACAATATTGAGTTAACTACCAATGATCTGGCCCGTTTACAGGTAGATGATATCGCCAGTTTTTCGATACTGAAAGATGCGAGCGCTACGGCACTTTACGGTGCCCGAGGAGCCAATGGTGTTATTCTTGTCAGCACCAAAGAGGGTAAGATAGGTAAACCGCAAATCAGTTTCAGAGCAGAAAATTCGATATCGCAGAATACCAGCTCACTAAAGATCGCTGATCCGATCACTTATATGAACCTTTATAATGAGGCCAGTATATCAAGACAGCCTACAGCACCTGTCCCATTCAATCAGGACAAGATTATTAATACAGCAAATACTATAAATAAAGGTCCCGGATATAATCCTTATGTTTATCCTGCGGTAGACTGGCTGGGCATGTTACTCAAAAAACAAACCACAACGCAGCGAGGGAATTTAAGTGTCAGCGGCGGTACCCCTTTTGCCCGCTACTATGTAGGTGGTTCATATAATAAGGACAACGGTAATTTAAGAGATGACCCTGCAAATAATAACAGTGCTAACGTTAAATTCCAAAATTATCAGCTGCGGTCGAATGTTAACCTTAATCTGACTAAAACTACTGAAGCGATCATCAGGTTTTCAGGTACCTTCAGCAATTATTCAGGTCCGCTTACGACTGACGGAAGTTTCAGTTCTGACATTTATAAGATCGCCCTGCATACCAGCCCTGTTTCGTTTCCGGCTTACTTCAGCCCGGATGATAATAACCTGGGGACGCAGCATATTCTATACGGTGCCCCTCAGGGGACTTATTTGTCGAACACTTTCAACAATCCCTACGCACTGCTGATGCGCGGGCACAAGACTTCATCAGAATCAAGGGTACTTGCGCAGCTTGAGCTGAATCAGAAATTAGATTTTGTTACCAAGGGACTTAATTTTCATGGTATTTTCAGCACCAACCGTTATTCCTATTTCGATTCTAATCTGTCATATAATCCCTTCTATTACAATATAGCGAGCTATAACAAGGTTACGAATTCTTACACGCTGAACTGGCTGAACCAGGATCCCTCTGATGCGCGTGAGTACCTGAGTTATTATCCCGGACGCACCAACATCAACACCCAGTCATATATACAGGCCAATCTTGATTATACGAAGCAGGTCGGTAATCATAATTTCTCCGGCACGATGATTTACACGCAGCAGGAAACGGTATATTCCAATGCTGAAAAATTAATCGATGCACTCCCTCACCGTAACCTTGGTATAGCAGGCCGTGCCGCGTATAATTACAAGGGTAAATATTTTGCAGAATTCAACTTCGGATATAATGGTACTGAACGCTTTTCCGCTGAGCACAGATACGGCTTCTTCCCGACTATAGGTGCGGGATGGCTTGTATCGGAGGAGAAATTCTTCGAGCCGCTGACCAGCGTTTTCAACCGTGTAAAAGTCAGGGCCAGTTATGGACTGGTAGGAAACGATGCGATCAGCGACAGGCGTTTTTTCTACGCCTCCGATGTTAATCTGAATGGCGGTGCCAGAGCCAGTTTCGGCACTAACGGGGGGTATTCTCACAACGGCGTATCGATCAACAATTACGCTGATCCGAATGTAACGTGGGAAACATCCAGGCAGGCTAACCTTGCGCTTGAATTCACTGCATTTAAGAACCTGAACGTCATTGCTGAATTTTATAACTATAACAGATATAATATCCTGCAGCCGAGAACATCCATTCCGGTTACAGAGGGTCTGGAGCAAACGATCTACGCAAACCTCGGAAAAGCGAATTCAAAAGGTATAGATCTTTCCGCGAACTACAAGCAGGTTTTCAGCAATTCGCTATCGGTTACGGCCCGCGGTAATTTTACCCTGGCATCCGACAAGTATACTCAATTCGAACAGCCCAATTACCCGGAAGCTTACCGTTCCAATATCGGCCAGCCCATCAGGGCGGGTTACGGTTACATTGCAGAACGCCTGTTTGTTGATGATGCTGAGGCGCAGAGCTCGCCTACCCAGCGGTTTTCAAGCACGGCCCGCCTGCCGCAGGGGGGCGATATCAAATACCGGGATCTCAACGGTGACGGGCTTATAGACAGTCGTGACGAAACATTTATTGGTTACCCTCAGGTTCCGGAAATTGTCTATGGTTATGGTCTGTCCACCCAGTATAAGAATTTAGACGTCTCTGCTTTCTTTCAGGGACAGGCAAGGGTATCGTTCTTTATTGATCCCACCAAGGTAAGCCCGTTCGTACAGAGCACGGAAGCTTACGTTTATGGACAAACACAGCTGCTGCAGCAGTTTGCAGACAGTCACTGGTCGCCGGAGAACCAGAATCTCTATGCTTTATACCCAAGGCTTTCCATCACTAAAGATGAAGCGGAAAATAATTTGCAGCCAAGTACCTGGTGGTTGCGGAACGGTTCATTTATGCGACTGAAATCGGTGGAAATAGGCTATTCATTACCGGCTTCCGTATCAAAAAAGCTTGGCCTGCGCAACGTGCGGATTTACATGAACGGTCTGAACCTGGTCACCTGGAGTTCATTCAAATTATGGGATCCTGAACTGGGTGGTAACGGGTTTGCCTACCCGATCCAGAAAGTATACAATATGGGAATTAACGTGAATTTGTAGACAAGATGAAAAAGATAAAAAATATTCAAAAGATAGTACTGAATATCGCCATGATAGCATTAATGCTGGCTGGTGAATCCTGTAAAAAATACCTTGATGTAGTCCCCCCGAATGTCGGTACGCTCGATTATGCATTCCGCAACCGAAATGAGGCTGAAAATTACCTGTTCACCTGCTATAATCCTATCCAGAATCTCAATGATCTGAACAGGAGTCCTGGCTTTACAATTTCTTCGGAACTCATCTTTCCTCTTAACTTAACAGGCGGTTCACCGCTGGACATTTCCGGATTTAACCTCGTAACGGGTGCACAGAATACCGGGAATCCCGGACTGAGTTACTGGGACGGTAACGGCAATGGGGTTAATATGTATCAGGCGATCAGGAAGTGCAATACCATGCTTGAGAATATAGACAAGCCGGTTGATCTTAGCGCCACTGAAAAAAAGAGATGGATAGCCGAGACCAAATTTTTAAAAGCTTACTATCATTACTATTTGTTCCGTCTGTACGGTCCAATCCCGATTAAAGATAAAAATCTGCCAGTTGAGGCTTCTACTGAGGAAACGAAAGTAAAGCGGGAGAGCGTAGATGATGTGGTAAAATATATTGTTGGTTTGATGGACGAGGCTATACCAGATTTGCCTGTGACAATCGATAACCCTGCGAAAGAACTTGGTCGCATCACGGCTCCGGCCGCTGCTGCAATAAAAGCTGAAGTTTTGATGACCGCTGCAAGTCCGTTGTTCAATGGTAATCCGGATTATGTCAACTTCAAGGATAAAAGCGGCAAATCCCTTTTTCCAACTGCTTATGATGCATCAAAATGGCAGACAGCGGCAACGGCCTGCAAGGCGGCGATAGATGCCTGTGAAGGCGCTGGCATGCATTTAAATACCAGTTTTGTACCGGTACCCCAGGTTGCTAATCTTTCGGATTCTCTCAGACAGGAGCTTGTATACCAGAACGCCCTTACCGAAAAATGGGATACGAACCCTGAACTGATCTGGGCCTTAAGTAATATATGGCACGGGCAGGAGTTTTGCATTCCAAGATTAACAGCGCTCGCTAACCAGAAGGATGGACAGAATCCAGGTTATTACGCAGTCCCAATATCTACTGCAGAGCTATTTTATACCAATAAAGGGGTGCCGATTGAAGAAGACAATTCCTGGGATTATGCTGACCGTAACCAGCTGAGAACGGGTGATGCTGCAAATTTTTACTATATCAAACAAGGTTATCAGACAATTAAGGGCCATTTTGACCGTGAGCCACGATTTTATGCGAGCATAGCTTTTGATGGCAGCATCTGGTTTGGCAATGGTGTTCTTGACGGAAAGGCCGCTCTTTATGTGCCGGCCAGAGGAATCAGTTCACTTGCAGGCCCTAAAACACAACAAAAAACGAACATCACCGGATACTGGCCTAAAAAACTTGCCAATTACCTGACCGTCTTCAACGACGGTTTCACATGGACGGATTATTCTATGCCAGTTATGCGCATGGGCGGTTTGTATCTGCTTTACGCTGAAGCGCTCAATGAAGCCAACGGGCCTACTCCGGAGGCGATATCATATGTAGACAGGATCAGGGCGCGTGCGGGTCTGGGCGGAGTCGTAGAATCATGGACGAAATATTCTAAAAATGCCTCGAAACCTGCCAGCAAAGATGGGCTCCGGGCCATCATTCACCAGGAACGCAGAATTGAACTTTGTTTCGAAGGACAAAGCGGATGGGATTTGCGCAGGTGGAAGGAACTGCAAAATGTGCTGAGTACGCCGCTAAGGGGCTGGAGTATTTATGAAAGCCAGGCGATCAATTACTACCGTGCGCTGAACGTAGAAATTCCGGTATTTAACACCCGTGATTATCTCTGGCCCATACCGAACACGAGTATTACAGGCAACGAAAACCTGGTGCAGAATCCTTTTTGGTAGGACAGGACGGCAAACAAGATTTACAGAAAATTTAATTCAGGAAAAATGAAATTTAACAACATAAAAGCAGTACGTTTTTACTGCTATTGGGCATTAGCCTGTATGATACTGATGACGGCCTGCCAGAAAAGCGATATTTACAGGGAACCTGACAGCGCAGATAAATCAAAACCGGAAACTGTCACTGATGTGAAAGTGAAGAATTTCAACGGAGGTGCTGTACTATCGTATAAACTGCCGTCTTCTCAGGACTTGCTGTATGTGATGGCTGAATACAAGATCAACGGGAAATCCGGGAGGCAGACCAAGGCAAGTTACTTTCTGGACACGCTGATAGTGGATGGCTTCGAACGGAGTCAGGAGTATACGGTAACGCTAAGGACCGTATCCAGAGCAAATGTTCAATCGGACCCGGTTACGATCACTGTTCATCCGGATACGCCGTATTATCAGCTTATAAAGAAAACCCTGAAAGTTGCAGCTGATTTCGGGGGAATTAATATTAAGGGATATGCTCCTGGTAAAAGCACAGTCAGTGTTAATGTAGTTGCTTTGGATAATGATTTAAATAAGTATACGATCAGGGACCAGCATTTCGGCATTCAGGATACCATTAATTATTCAGTCCGCGGTTTCGACCCATCTCCTACGAAATTTGGTGTTTACGTTACTGATCAGTTCGGAAACGTCTCAGACACGACTTTGCTAACCATTACCCCGTTATTCGAAACGATGCTGGATAAAACCAAATTTTCTGTTTACCCGAGTGCAAGTGACGCCTATATTGGTTACGGCGGTATACTGCCGTATTTATGGGACGGTCGTACAGATGAGGTAGGCGGCGCTCAGCCATGGCAGACAACAATAGGCCCTGTTCCTAAGCTTATGCAATGTACATTCAGTGTAGGTCGTACCTATAAACTCAGTCACTTTATGATGTATCTGCGCGGCTACGGATATGACAACCCGCAAAGTTTCACAGTTTACGGTTCTAATGCCGATAACCCGCAGGACGCCGTGACACCGGGAGGAACGCCTGCCGGCACAGTTACAGGAGACTGGGTGAACCTGGGCAATTACAATGTTCCTAATCCGCCATCAGGGCTGCCGATAGGAAACACAAACTCAGCTGATCAGGCTTACCTGAATAACGGGGTCGATTTCAATGTGCCGTTCGAAAGTCCTGCAGTTAAACATATCCGTATAGTGGTGACCCGAACTTGGTTCGGCCAAAATTACACCAATATCAGAGAGGTTACATTGTACGGTGCGCCGCAATAATCATTTTAACCAGAAATCAATGAAGATCAAATTACAATATTTATTATGGCTGCTTTTAATTGCTGCTGTAACAGGTTGTTCTAAAAAGAACGAGAATTATAAACTACTTACTGCCGGAGGTGAAATTTACTATCCGGGAGTTATTTTCAAACCTTCGCATAAAGCAGGTAACCTGCGGACAATGCTGCTGTGGAACCCCAGTCCGGATCCTAAAATAAAAAATTACAGGGTTTTCTGGAACAACAAGCAGGATTCGGTGATTATCGATGCAACCAGTCATGATCCGGCGGATACCGTTAAAGTACTGATCCCTGATCTTAAGGAAGGTACTTATAATTTTACGATCTATTCCATTAACACAAATGGCAATATCTCAATTCCGGTAAGTTTGAATGGAGTAAGAGTATACGGACCGATTTATCAGAGCGGTATATTTAACAGGGGGTATAATGCTGATAAACCCTATACTGTTAAGCCCGGTTCAGTACAGCTTAACTTCAATCAGATCAAGGTCGATTCCGTAACTATTAATACCAGGACGGTCATAAAATATATAACTACTGCCGGCAGCACCCAGACGATTTCTCTAAAGCCCTCTGATTCCACTGTAGTTGTTAATGACCTGCAGCTGGGCACACCGGTTACTTATCAGTCAAGTTACCTGCCATTCAAAGGCGCAATTGACGAGTTTACCGTTCAGACGCCGACCACATTCCCGACTATCAAGCTGGAAGGTGAAGTGACAGGGTTCTTTATCAAGAATCCGGGTTACCCTTTCTACCGGAGCGACAATGGTACAGGTAAGTGGGGGCTGCCGAAAGACTGGCAGTATAACAGAAATGTGGTAAACCAGGACGGCGGAAAAGGCGGCGGCTGGTCGACGGATAACGGCGGTGTTATTCACTTCGAATCAAAAGATTATAGCGGAGATGGTATTACTAACGGAAAGGTTTACCAAACTATTTCTCTTCCTGCCGGCCGTTATGCGCTGGAGATAGAAACCGCTGGTAATGGCGGAACTATCAACGCCAATGAAATTGTCGCTTTAGGGGAATCGCTGCCTGATATAGACAACATAGGCACCCCGCTGGCATTATATCACGGAGACCAGAATAGCATCGGTTACAGTCACACGCTGAACTTTACTCTGTCACAATCTTCAACGGTGACTATTGGCTGGGTAGTCAGTACCGGCTCATACACCTATTTGCAATTCAAGGGGATGAAGCTCAGGATCTTGTAATACGACTGATGCTGCTCAGGAAACAGTTTTTCTGAGCAGCATTTTTCAATCCGGCTAATTCTGCCGGAATTTTTTTAAATTATTTATTCGGTTTATGTATAAAATCTTTATTCTTCATATAAAATTCATAGTCGTCAATGTAGTGGTGCTGTTTTTTAGCACAGT
Organism: Mucilaginibacter psychrotolerans; assembly: GCF_004519315.1. Lineage (GTDB taxonomy): Bacteria > Bacteroidota > Bacteroidia > Sphingobacteriales > Sphingobacteriaceae > Mucilaginibacter > Mucilaginibacter psychrotolerans. Next base: position 6,046 of record NZ_SOZE01000021.1, on the reverse strand, counting down.
TTTATTCGCGCAGAACAAACCATTTGATTTAGGCAGCGGTGCCGGCCAAATCTGGAAAGTTACTCCGCAGTCAGATATTACACATCCCGAGCAGATCAGCGAGCGGAATTATAATACGCAGACCTGGGTCAATGCCATTGTCCCGGGAACTGTTTTTGCATCGTATGTTGCAGCAGGGCTGGAGAAGGATCCCAACTTTGGTGATAATATATATAAAGTTGACCGAAAAAAATATGATCGCAGTTTTTGGTACCGGACAGAATTTGCTATTCCTGTCGCATATAATCAAAAGAAGATCTGGCTTAATTTTAAGGGAGTTAATCGTAAAGCCGATATCTATCTTAATGGCAGTAAGCTTGGTACGCTTGATGGTTTTATGCAGCGCGGGAATTTCGATATTACGGAAATTGCGACCCGGAAGGAAAAGAATATATTAACTGTACTGGTATATATACCTGTTCAGCCGCTGGCAAATGTGGGGAGCCCTAATTATGTTTCCAGTGCAGGCTGGGACTGGATGCCTTATGTCCCGGGCCTTAATTCCGGCATAACGGATAATGTTTTTCTAAGTAATACAGGAGAGGTTACGATAAAAGACCCATGGATCCGTACAAACCTGCCCACTAACGCCAGGGCGGATATTTCCATTGCCATGCAGGTGAAAAATACCAGCGATAATTCACAGAGCGCGACGATTAAAGGTGTGATAACTCCCGGTAATATTGAGTTTGTGAAAAGACTTTCGGTAGGATCCCATAGTATTCAGGATTTAAAACTGGATAAAAAGGATTTCGAGCAGCTGATGATAAACAGCCCCAGACTTTGGTGGCCTAATGGCTATGGTGAGCCAAATTTATACAACTGCCAGCTGAGCGTATCTGTTGGGAATGAAGTATCTGAGGTGCAAAACGTTAAATTCGGAATCAAGAGGTATAGTTTTGATACGATTGGCCATGTGCTGCATGTTGCTATAAATGGCGTTAAGGTTTTTATAAAAGGCGGTGACTGGGGAATGTCGGAATATCTGTTACGCAGCCGCGGAGCTGAATACGATACTAAAGTACGGCTTCATAAGGAAATGAATTTCAATATGATCAGGAACTGGATCGGATCTGTTACTGACGAAGAGTTTTATGACGCCTGCGATAAGTACGGCATTATGGTTTGGGATGATTTTTGGCTTAACGCTAATGAAAATCTGCCGGGCGACATTAACGTTTTCAATGCAAATGCTATAGAAAAGATCAAGCGTTTCAGAAACCATCCGGCAATAGCGGTTTGGTGTGCTGAAAACGAAGGATGGCCAATGGCTCCGTTAAACAACTGGCTTAGGGAGGATCTGGCGACATTTGATGGCGGTGACCGCTATTACCAGCCTAATTCCCATGCGGAGAATCTCTCGGGGAGCGGCCCCTGGGCCAGCAAAGATCCGCGATATTATTTTACGGCGTACCCTACAGGATCAGGCGGTAACAATGGCTGGGGTTTACGCACAGAACTGGGAACGGCGGTGTTCACTAACTTTGAGAGCTTTAAAAAATTTATGCCGGAAGACAAGTGGTGGCCGCGTAACGAGATGTGGAATAAACATTTCTTCGGTCCTCTGGCATTTAATGCCGGTCCCGACGAGTATGATGAAATGGTTTCCCGTTACGGTTCTCCCAAAGGAATTGAAGATTATTGCCGTAAAGCACAGTTTGTAAATATTGAAACCAACAAAGCCATGTTCGAAGGCTGGCAGGATGCCATGGGCGAGGATGCCTCCGGGCTTATGACCTGGATGAGCCAGTCCGCTTATCCGTCTTTGGTTTGGCAGACTTATGATTATTATTATGACCTGACTGGCGCCTACTGGGGTGCAAAAAAAGCCTGCGAACCTTTGCATATTCAATGGAACCCGCTCACTAATGCTGTTAAAATTATTAACACTACCAGGGCGGATGCTGACGGATTGCGAGCTTCGGCAGATGTTTACAATATGGACGGTTCGAAAGTGAGTCAATATAGCATCAGCAAAGCCGCCATTGCTCCGGATAACAGTTCAGGCCAGGTGTTTACACTGAACTTTAACCCATATATAAACGATCTTGCCAAGGGAAAGCCGGTGACATCGTCGTCGTCAGCTAACGGAGATGCGGGGGCTGTCAACGATGGTGATTCACATACAAGATGGGCCAGTAACGGGAACGATAATGAATGGATATATGTAGATCTGGGTAAAGTCGAGAGTGTCAGCGGGGTAGGCCTTAACTGGGAAGATGCCTATGCAAAATCTTACAAGATAGAGGTATCAGATGATGCAAGGAACTGGAAACAGGTAGCTGTTTCCAGAGATGGCCGGCAGGGAATTCAGCGTCTGGCCTTTACTGAAGTTAACGCCAGATATGTTAAAATGCAAGGGCTGGAAAGAGCGACAAACTGGGGTTATTCGCTTTTTGATTTTGAAGTATATCAGGGTGATGTAGCCAGCGAGGGATTGTCTGATGTTCATTTTATTAAACTGAAGTTAGAGAATAAAAATGGCATGACAGTTTCGGATAATTTTTACTGGCGGGGTAACAAGCGCAAGGATTATTCTGCGCTGAGCAAGCTTCCGGAAGTCCGGCTGACGACAAAGTACAGCGTTACGAGGAAAAATGGGAAATGTTTTATACATGCGAATGTCTCCAATCCCGCATCGTCAAAAGGAATTGCGTTTGGCGTCAGAGTTCAGGCGAAGAATATGTCAACGGGGGAACAGATACTGCCGGCAATTGTAAATGAAAATTATTTTACCCTGTTTAAAGGCGAGAGTAAAAATATAGAAATTGAATTTGATGGTGTACTATCAGGCAATGATAAAATTGTGTTTACTGCCGAACCTTTTAACAATGGCAAATAAGTTTTAAAAAAATAATTACACCTATCGGGCAGGGATAGTTCCCCGGGAATCGAATCCCTGCCCTTAAACAACATCAAAACTTTTAATATGCGAATGAAAGCATGTGCAATAATGCTCAGGTTATTTTTCTGCTCATGGCTGATCCTGTCTTTTTGCAGCCCGCAGGTAAGTTTCGGCCAGCAAATTTACAAAGACAGGAAAGCACCGGTAGCAGCCAGGGTGGAAGATCTTCTGAAGCGTATGACGCTTGAAGAAAAAATCGATCAGCTTCAGAATAAAGCCTCCGGGAAAACGGACGAAATAGATAAAATTTTCAATGGGAAAAGCTATGGATGCACACATGAAATGAATATGAGCGCTATGGACTGCGCCCAGATGTACCATCAGCTGCAGACTTATATGCTTACTAAAAGCCGCCTTGGCATTCCGATACTCACTGCCGCAGAGGGGATTGAGGGCATCCTGCAGAACAATTGTACGTTGTTCCCGCAGGCGCTGGCTCAGGGCAGCACTTTTAATCCTTCTCTTATCAAAAAAATGACTGAGGCGGCCGGGTCTGAGGCTGAGGTTATAGGTATACATCAGATCCTTTCGCCTGTACTTGATCTTGCCCGGGAACTGCGGTGGGGGAGAGTTGAAGAAACATATGGAGAAGACCCTTACCTTGCAGCGGAAATGGGAATAGCATTTATCAACGGCTATCAAAAGTACCGTATTACTGCTACGCCGAAGCATTTCGTGGCGCATGGCAGTCCCTCTGGCGGTTTGAACTGCGCAAATGTGAGCGGTGGTGAGCGTGAATTGAGGAGTGTTTACATGTATCCTTTCAGGCGGGTAATTGCTGAAACTATGCCACTGTCACTCATGTCCTGTTACAGTTCATATGATGGTATTGCCGTGGCCGGTTCTCCCTATTACATGACTGATATACTTCGCGGGGAACTTGGTTTCAAGGGATATGTTTATTCTGACTGGGGCTCGGTGGACAGACTGCAGACGTTTCATCATGCTGTTGCTACGCAGGAAGATGCAGCAAAAATGTCCTTGACAGCAGGTGTTGATCTGGACGTAGACGGTGCTTACACGACCTTACAGCGGATGGTTGAAAGCGGTAAATTGGATGTGAAATATATTGACCAGGCGGTCAGGCGAATATTAACAGTGAAGTTTTCCCTGGGGCTTTTTGAAAACCCTTACGGTGTTCCGGAAAAGGTAAAAAAAATCGTGAGGAGCAATGCCAATATAGCCGTCGCTAAAGAGGTTGCTGATGAAAGTGCCATACTTGTAAAGAACAGCAATAATATCTTACCGCTGAATATGGATCGTTATAAGTCTGTTGCCGTGATTGGTCCGAACAGCGATCAGGCAATATTTGGTGATTACTCATGGACTGAGCGGGATACAAAGGAGGGGACGAGTTTACTTCAGGGACTTAAAGAAGTTTTAGGAAAAAAGGTGGTAATTAATACGGCTGCAGGCTGTGACTGGTGGAGCCATGATAAGTCACATATTCAGGAGGCTGTGAAAGCAGCCGCCGCCAGTGATATTGCAATAGTAGCTATTGGCACGCGGAGTACATTTTTAGGTCGCAGTCCGAGATATTCCACTGCAGGCGAAGGGTTTGATTTGTCATCGCTGGAATTGCCCGGAGAACAGGAAGAGCTGTTAAAAGCGATCAAGAAAACCGGAAAACCAATGATCGTTGTATTTATTTCCGGTAAACCCCTGGCCATGCCATGGGTCAAGGATAATGCAGATGCTGTACTGGTTCAATGGTATGCGGGCGAAAAGCAGGGCCGTACGCTGGCTGATATTTTGACAGGGGCGGTTAATCCTTCCGGAAGATTGAATGTTTCTTTTCCGAGAAGCACGGGTAATAGTCCAAGTTTTTATAACCACTATCTAACAGACCGTAATGAACCATTTGACCAGCCCGGTTCCCCGGAAGAGCCCAAAGGTCATTATATTTTCGATAGACCTGATCCGCTTTGGAGTTTTGGGTTTGGTTTAAGTTACACAACGTTTAAGTATAACAGCTGCATTGTTCAGGACTCATTAATGGCCCCAACAGATACTATAAAAGTAACTTTAGAGGTTGAAAACGCAGGTTTGCGGGACGATAGAGAGGTTGTTCAGCTGTATGTAGTGGATAAGGTGAGTTCCGTAGCCACGCCGATTAAACAGTTAAAGGCGTTTAAAAAAGTTTTCATAAAAGCGGGTCAGCGCGAAAAAGTTATTTTGAAAGTTCCTGTAACCGAATTGGGCTTATATAATGAAAAAATGAAGTATGTGGTAGAGCCAGGTGAATTTGATCTGCAGATCGGCAGTGCTTCAGATCAGATTTATTATCATAAAACGATAACCGTCAGCAGATAAAACTGATTAAGCAGCCCTTACATTAGAATCAGCAGTCTGCTGAGTTGCCATAACGACAAATGCCATCACAAAGGGAATAGATTCAAACCGCAGATGAAAAACTTGATTCATCTGCGGTTATGTTTGATTTTAACAGGGGATTTCGATTTAAGAAGTTAAACTTGAGCATAATCCGGGTTGGAAACAGGGTTACTCAGTTCCAGAATTTCCATTTGCAGGGAAACGCCTTTGTCCTGGTTATACCAATTTTGTAAAGCTGAATGTATTTGTTCGTGCGTGTATTTTGCTGACTTGAGTTGTTCATAAAGTTTCTGACATTCTCGTGGCCTTGGTCCCCAAACAAACAAATCCTTATTTAAATTATTTCGAACAACGAGTTTTGGTATAGCCTTACTGTTGCCGCTGAGGTAATTTTCAATGGTAAACGGAAATGCGTCACGTAATTGAATATCGATCTCAATGTTAGCATTAAAAGCGGCTAATTTAAGTATAAAGGGAAGAACATGAGGCGCATCTCCACACCAGGGCTCCGTTATGAGTATCCATTTTTGAATTGTATTAATCCCTTTGATAAGATTAACGAGCTCATCATTCAGTATGCCGTTCTTAAACCACCTTTGCTGACGAAACCAATTCAATTTGGTGTAATTCATGTATTCGGAATCGTCATAACCTGAGTTCGATTAATCAAAAGGCGGCCATCTGATTAGAATAGGTCGATTGATAAGAGATGGACGGTTTTTTAGGAAAAAATGAGTATGCGATTAATCCAGCCACGATATTAGCGAT
>NZ_SOZE01000020.1 GCF_004519315.1 Mucilaginibacter psychrotolerans | reverse complement strand
ATATTCAGGTGCCTATATCGGCGGTGTCCACCTCTTCCCATTCCGAACAGAGAAGTTAAGCCCGCCAGAGCCGATGGTACTGCAGTAAAATGTGGGAGAGTAGGTCGGTGCCAAATCTTAAAGCCGTAAGGCCTTAACAAGAACCCTTTCATCTAACGATGAAGGGGTTTCTTCGTTTATGAACTTTTTTTAGCTCCCTCGCCCGTGGCCCCGGTCGCCCTAAACAAGCACTCCCCAGCTTTTATTTTGCATAGCCCGTAATAATCAATGCGCTTATATAGCACACTTTTTCATTGTAGTAAAATTAACGGCGGCAAGTTTGTAATCTTACATCAAGATCAAGCCTGTTGAAAGCTGGTTTGTGAGCATTATCATGTTAATGCATGCTTTGAAGCATTCTATACGGCGCAATTGGTAGCTAAACTTGCACTATGAAAAACATCAAACACATCAAAAACCTCAATAATGATTGTTTAAGAGGCATTACTTTCTATAAGCAAGAACTTAGCATATTGCAGGAGCGCCTTGAAGAGATAGCAGCATACAATACAGCGCGCGAAGTGCAGGAAAAAGTGGAGTATTTTCAAAACCAGTTTATCATCCACGAAAATCAACTCAATGAATTAAGGCACGATGTGCGTGCCAATGACGAAGCCATTGAGGCTGAGCTTTTGATTACTGAAACATCTGTTGCAGACGTTACTGCTACGGCCCATGCCCAAATTCATGCGCGCTATTTGAACGAAGAAAAGATATTTAATGATTTACGCCATGAGTTTAATCATTTTGCGGCAAGGTGGATGTAAGTTTTGAAAAAGTGTAAGCATATAAAAGAAATAATTAAAAAGGGATGCCATGTTAGGAGAACTTAGTTTACCAGAAATAGATATTCTGCTAAAACAGCAGGTTACAGGCCGTATTGCATGTGTTGAAAATGGCATACCTTATATAGTACCTGTAAACTATTTTTATGATGGTAAAAGTGTGATAAGCCACAGTGCACCAGGTAAGAAAATTGATATCATGCGGCACAATCCGGCAATTTGTTTCCAGGTTGATGACATCCAAAATATTTTTAACTGGCAAAGTGTAGTAGCCTGGGGCCGCTTTGAAGAGATTACCGAAATGGGTGAGAAGGAGCAGGCTATGCAGGCCATTATACACCGGATTATGCCGTTTTCCATGAATCCACACGACCATCCCTCACATGGTATTACGGAATCTGAATATGACATTGGTACAAAGGTAGATCTGGTTTTATACAAGATCGTCTTAATAAAAAAAACGGGAAGGTTTGAACACAGGTAGAAGCGTTTCTCGATATAATAAAAGGTACATCTGCTGTAACATACACTAGCAACTGTATCCTTAGGTACCTGATCGATGGAATTTATTCCTGTTTCGGTAAATAAGGCTGCAATGTGCTGTGCGTGCAAGTATTGCCCATTGCGAAGCTGGTAAGCCGACTCTGTTTTTTTACGCTGCTTTAATTCATGCAGGCTACATAGGCACTAAGGTATAAGGCGGTGTGTTATCAGCTTGCCTTACAATTACTTTCATAATCTTCTTCAACTTTTTTATGGGTGACGGGGCTCAAAATTTCTAATGACCATTGTCATTAGAAACAGGCAAGGAGTCTATTAAATTTACAATAAAACACATATCATGAAAAAGTTACTTGTTCTGACCAACTTTTCTGACGAAGCCGCCGAAGCTGCAAAATTTGCTGCTGTTTTATGCCAACAATTAAAAGCAGACATTATATTATACAATAGTTTTTTAAGCCAGCCGGTCATGCCCGATCTTTCCGGCAGTGCCTGGATGGTTGGCGAACTTGCCCCGGTACAGGAGTATCAGCAGGAACTCTCAAAACTCAGCCATGAACTTGCTTCCATTGTACTAAAAACTCCGCCCGGATTACACCAGCCAAAAATACACGAAGAAGAAGGGGAGGGCAGTCTAGGTTTAAATGTAAAAGAAATTAACAATAAGGACGAGATAGAAATGGTAGTGATGGGCGCGCCACAAGGTAGCGGATTGGAGCATTTTCTTTCCGGGAGCGATACGGCATCTGTAATTGATCACAGCACCCGGCCTGTTATGATATATCCGCAGGGAAGCAATGTTAAAAATCTGCACAAAGTTGTATTCGCAACTGATTTTAACGCGGCGGATTTAATAGCCCTTAATTACCTGGAAAAGTTGAGCCATGTTGTCAAATTTCAGGTTACGGTTGTTCACGTAAACGAGTTTGGAGAGGCTCATTTACCGCTTGAGAGCGAAAAAAGTTTCTTTAACCAGTTGAAGAAAATTGACATGCCAGGCCTCACTTACGAGAGTATTCGTGGTAAAGATACAGTTGAACGGTTGGCAAATTACCTGGGAAATTCAAAAGCAGATCTTTTAGTACTCATGCATCGAAAGAGAAGTTTTTTTAAGGAATTATTCGGCTCAAGCACAACCAAAACGATGATGAAAAGGGCCATACCACTATTGGTGATTCCTTCAGACATGAAGGGCTAAAGTTTTCTAAGAATAAATCAACCATCGATACGAAAAAACTCCTGGTGTTTAATGACGGTTTTCCAGAGAGATAGATTGCCCTCTAGCTTTGTGAAGCGCAAAATCAACGCGCTTCAATAGCAAGCGCATTGATTAATAATCCGCTAATCATCATGCCCGTTAAACCCACTGGCAACCTGCTAAAACTGAACATTGATATTCTTTTGGGAGTATTTAAAGATATTTCTTCGGAAAATACACAAACCACTTTGGTTTTTCCCGCGACCCCGATTTTATAAAAAAAGCAGATAGAATCATCCCGGTATTACTATAGAATTGGCGAAATATTTGAGTTTACTATTGGTTGTGCGGCAAAATTGTTAGCGAGGCTTTAATGTTTTAGCTTTGGATTGTAAACCAATAGTTCAGCTGGTATCAACACTTCCTACATATAAATGGATATCCACACATGAAAAAATCTTTCTTCATAAGCCTACTCAGCCTCTTTGCGTTTGCATGCCTGGCGCAAAAAACGCCGCGCGTTAAAGTTATAGCCCTTTACGAAAATGGCGGGCACCACCTCGAATACTCCAGGGTAGCAAAGCCATGGTTGGATAAACTTGCCGCTGACAGCAACTTTACTGTAGACTATCTACAGCATACCGATAACATCGATAGTGCATTTTTAAGCAACTACCAGCTTTTTATTCAGCTTGATTTCCCACCCTATGCCTGGAAGGACAAAGCAGTAAAAGCCTTTGAGCAATATATCAACGAAGGCAGGGGCGGTTGGATTGGCTTTCACCACGCTACGCTGCTGGGCGAGTTTGACGGCTACCCGCTTTGGCCCTGGTTCTATCAGTTTATGGGGCAGATAAAATTTAAAAACTATATCCCCGCCTTTGCAAAAGGGCAGGTGAACGTGGAGGACAAAACAAACCCGGTAATGCAGGGCATCCCCGCATCATTTTGGGTACAGAAAGAAGAATGGTACACCTACGATAAAAGCCCCAGGCCTAATGTGCATGTACTCGCATCGGTTGATGAAAGTAGTTATATACCCGGCGGCGACGTAAAAATGGGCGACCACCCTGTGGTTTGGACCAACCCCGCTTACAAAGCCCGTAACGTCTATATTTTCATGGGCCACTCGCCCGTATTATTTAACGACGCGAACTACAGGAGACTTTTTAGCAACGCTATATTTTGGGCAGCCAATAAAAATTAGCCCTTAAATTTTTATCACCATGTTTAATAGATTAACCCAAATTTGACTTCTGCTTCCGTTAGCATTCGTACACCATTGGGAACTCAGCATTCGAATAAATTTCCAGGTTGGGTTCTAGTTTATCAGGTTCTCGTAATCAGCTATCGTGTCTATATCAATGCTTCCTTTTTCAAATGGCACGGTTGCGACTCCTTCTGCATGGGTCAGTAGTATTTTTTTTGCGCCTTCGTGGCCTTGCAGCAAAAGCAACTTTGCAAAAACCGAGCGGTGGAAAAGTGCCGGCGGCCCTGTGGTATCGTTGTAGGCGCAGGCGACAATAGGTCTGCCTGTTTCGGTATGTTTATCAATCAGACTGTTCAATAATTGGGCACTGATGAAAGGCTGATCGCATACCATGATGATTGCATTTTCTATGGATGTATCTTTACCTATTTGGGTAATCGCAAGCCGGATAGAGGAGGCCATACCTTCCTGCCAATGGTTGTTATAAAGCGTCGTGGTTCCGTCAACCGGTTTTATTTTGTCGGTATTGGCACCAAGCACAACTATAACTTGCTCGCATGTTGACTGCTGTGCGCAAAAGACTGTATGTTGCAGCAAAGTTTGGCCGTTATGCAACAGGTTTTGCTTGGGTTGGCCCAGCCTGCTGGATACGCCTGCCGCAAGGATGATTGCTGCTGTCATTTACAGGCTATGGATAACGCTTGTTTTGTACTTTAATGATCTGCCGTTGCGTTGAGCGGATACGGCCTTTATTTCGGCGAGGATAGCTAAGGCTATTTCCTCGGCCGTTTCAGAACCGATATCAAGACCCACGGGGCCATGTATGGCATCCATATTGGCCGCACTTATTTGGTTGCCGTTGGTTTCCAGTTCGTCAAGCATGCGCTCCAGTTTTTTCCTGGGGCCTAAAATGCCGATGTAGGGTGGCTGCATGGGCAAAAGCGTTTTCAGGAATGCTATTTCATAATTATAGTTATGTGTCATCAGCACAAAAGTGCTTTGCGGGGTAATTTCAAGCTTATTCAGTACTTCATCAGCTTTTGCCACCAATACTTTACCTGCACGCGGAAAACGTTCGGCAGTAGCGTAATTAGGTCGCCCATCTACAACCGTAACTTCCCAACCCAGCACTGCGGCCATTTGGGTAAGTGGTATAGCATCGTTCCCTGCGCCTATAATTATCAACGAAACAGATGGTTTTACGCATTCTACGAAAGCTGTATAATCCCCGTATTCCTTTACTACAGAGAGTTGGTTCTCCAATGCTTCCTTCGCTTCGTCCAGCAGCAAGCTATCATAAGGCGTTGTTACCCCATTACGCATCATACTATGCGCCGTAAGGCAAATGCATGAGCCTGGTTGCGCGGCTTTACGGTTTTGTATGGAGAACAGTGTAACCAACACAGCATGGCTACGCGATGCTATCGCGGCTTTTAATAACGTGATCGGGTTAGTTGTGGTATCGTTAATAGGTTCTATCAGAATATGGATGATGCCATTGCAGCCGAGGCCAACGCCCAGTTTGGCATCGTCATCGTCCATGGTATCGTATGTTACCAGCATGGGTTGCTGCTGCATGATGACCATGCGGGCCTTGCGCAGGGCATCACCTTCCAGGCAGCCGCCGCTGATGGCTCCGGTGAGTTGCCCGTCTTCAGTAGTCAGCATCCTGGCACCAGCGCGGCGGTAGGCCGAGCCTTCTACCAGAACTACCGTAGCCAACGCGGTTTTAACGCCAAGTTTTACGGCTTCGTCGTAAACAGCTACGATGTCCTTAATTTCTTTCATCCTGTACCTTAAGCTCCTAAGTTGCCCCTTCTTTTGCTTTATACGGCGTTCATGTTAAAAGGTAGCTTCCTGATCCGTTTGCCCGTAAGATCGAAGATGGCATCGGTAAGGGCAGGAGCGAAAGGAGGGAGTGCTGGTTCGCCTACGCCGCCGGCATCTGCTGTGTTTTCCATAATATGCACTTCAACCGTTGGCATGTCGGTTATGCGCGGCATCAGGTAATCGTAAAAATTATTTTGTTCTACAAGGCCGTTTTTGAAGGTGATTTCGTGCGTAGTGGCTGCGCCAAGTGCCATCAGCACCGAACCTTCTACCTGGGCCTTGATGATATCCGGGTTTACATACCAGCCGCAGTCCATCACCGCCCACACTTTATCAATCTTGATTTTGCCCGCTGCATTGCGCGATACCTTCACCACCTGGCCCACCGTGGTATCAAAGCACTCGGTAATAGCCACGCCGTAGCCTTCATTTTTTTTCCGCGCTTTCCAGCCCGATACTTCTTCCATGCGGTCTATCAGCCGCTGGCAGCGTTCGTCCTTAAGGTATTCCCTGCGGAAGCTCAGCTGATCTTTCCCGGCCAATAGCGCCATCTCGTTGATAAAACTCTCGTAAGCAAAGCCGTTGGTTGAGGCATAAACTGAACGCCACCACATATTGGGCAGCGGCATCTCGTAAGGTACATCGGCAAAGCTGATGTTTTTGATGCTTTCGAAGTACGGATTCAGGAAACCTTCGGTAGTGCTGCCATTGGGCTTGCCACGACCGGGGCCGCTCCAATGGTCAATGTTTTGACCTGCCATTTTGAATTTAAGGGCAGTAATAGCACCGTTTTCTATGGCGCCCTGGCCACGGTAGGATATGCCTGCTCGGTATGGGCCTTGCTTAATATCGTCCTCACGCGTCCAAACTACCTGCACCGGTACACCCGCCTGTTTAGAAATGGCTACGGCTTCCTGCGGATAATCGAGGAAGGCTTTGCGACCGAAACCGCCACCTAAGAAAGTCATGTTCACGACAACCTTCTCCTTGGGCATCTTGAATTTATCGCTGATGTCGCCCTGCACCCAATCCGGCGCTTGTATCGGTCCCCAAATCTCTATTTTATCGCTTTGATAATGCGCAATGCAGTTCAATGGCTCCATGGCTGCGTGCGATTGATAGGGCGTTTCGTAAATTACATCTAACTTTTTTCCCGGTTTATCCAGCACCGCATCCGGGTTGCCCTGTTTTTTGACAGATAGGCCCTCTTTTGTCTTAAGCAGTTCCTGGTGGCTTTTGTATATATCGACCGTGTTTACATGCTCGAAGCCTGTCTCGTCCCATGTCACTTTCAAGGCTTTACGCCCTTGCATAGCTGCCCAGGTAGAATCGGCCAATACTACAACACCATCCCGTGTGGTGTTAAAAACCATCATCTGTACCTTAAATACCTGCTTTACACCGGGCACTTTCAGGGCAGCAGTACTATCGAAACTGACTAACTTACCGCGCAGCCTGGGGTTGCGCTCTACGCTGGCGAAGAGCATCCCCGGCAGCCTTTTATCCAGGCCGAAGATAGCCTCCCCATTGGTTTTCATAGGGGTATCCAGCTTTTTAAGTGGCTTACGTATCAGCTTATAATCCGACATCGGTTTAAGCGGTACATCCTTTGGCGGAGTAAGCTTGCTTGCATCTGCTACTAGTTCGCCATAGTGCAATTTATTGCCGGTTGGCCGATGGATAACCTGGCCGGCTTGTGCATAGCAATCAGCAACAGGGGCGTTCCATTTGGCGGCGGCTGCCATAATAAGCATCTGCCGTGCAGTAGCACCCAACATAAGCAGCCGTTTGTACGATCCCCGTATGGTTGAGCTGCCGCCGGTAATCTGGCTGCCGTACTTTTTAGGGTCGCCTTTGGCGAACACCACGTCGATATCTTTAAGATCTACTTCCAGCTCTTCTGCAATGATCTGGGGAACCGACTGGTACGATCCCTGGCCCATTTCGGCACGGTGATCCGTTAAGGTAATCTTGCCATCGGTACCGATATGCATCCAGGCGTTAAACTCGAATCCGGTGGCCTCAGCTGCGTTTGCCGAAACCAATTGTGCCTTTTTTGCATTGGCGGGAAAGTAAAAGCCTAAGCAAAGCGCGGTGCCTGCCAGGCCCGATGCCCGTATAAAATCTCTTCTCGATACTCCGTTAGTTTCCATTATGGCTAAGTTTGGAATTGATATTTATTTTGCTTTAGCCGATGGGGCATAAGCACCCTTAGCTATCCATTGACGCACCTGCACGGCAAAAGCTGCACGGCTTAAAGGCGGCAAGGTGCGGCCATCGCCGGGGTGCCAGGCCCAGCCAACTAGATCATCGTTGGCCATATGGTCAATCAGCTGCGCTTTGCTGCGCCCGCCGTTTTGTTTGGTGTCTAATAGTTGCAGAGCCAACTGGCGCGGTGTGCGGCCCTGGAAAACCATGCGCATATTTGCCGGCGGCAAGCCCCATTTAGGGTTGCCGGGTGGCATGTGCAGGCCAGCGGTATTCTCGGCCTGGTGGCAATTGCTACAACGTGCAGTATACATGCCTTTACCGTCGGTGCCGCGCGTTACGTTCATGGTATGAATATGACTATCGTCGCCCTGTAGGGGGGAGTTGCCTGCGGGGTGGCAGTTCATGCAACGGGCGCTCATCAGCACCTTATACACTGCCATAAATGCCTTTACAGAGCCAATGCTGTCTTTGGCAGGGGCCTTATAGCTAATTTCTTTAACTGGTTGTGGTCTGAACGATAGGGTGATAGCAGCAATAACGATGGCTATGCAAGTAATGATGCTTAGCTTTTTCATAGTTTGGCTCCCTCCATAGGCATCGCTGCCGCTTTGTGGATAGCCTCCCTAACGCGCTGATAAGTGCCGCAACGGCAGATATTGCCCGCCATGGCATCGTCTATGTCCTGATCCGTAGGGTGTGGGTTCTCGCGCAACAGCACCGCAGCCGACATGATTTGGCCCGACTGGCAGTAGCCGCACTGCGGTACGCTCAGTTCGTTCCATGCCAGTTGCAGGGGATGGTTGTTTGAGGCGGATAGGCCCTCTATGGTGACGATCTCCTGCCCGGCCGCACGGTTTACTTTGGTTACGCAAGAGCGCACGGCCTCGCCGTTCAAATGAACCGTGCAGGCGCCGCACTGTGCAGCACCGCAGCCAAATTTAGTACCGGTAAGGCCCAGGATATCCCGGATAACCCATAGCAATGGCATGTTGGGGTCTGCGTTAACTTCCCGTTTTTGCCCGTTCACAGTTAAAATCATAAGCGATAATTGGATAAAGTAAATTTAGCTTAATTATTTTGATAATGCGTATATGAGCATTTTGTTTTTTTTAAGATGATAAACCGCCAGCGGCGTTAACCGATATCAGAATGGTTAGAACCGTTAGCCTGTGATCGCCAAAAAAGGTAAGCGAATCTGAACAGGTAACCCGTGAGTTTGACGCGACTGAAGATGTAGAATACGGTTTCTATAGATAAACTTTCATTCAATAACACAATTATCACATTATCAATAATTTGATCTTAAAAGCTAAAGTTGTTAATGATGATATTTCGTTGATATACATTGCTTTGGCGGTATTTCGTAATAAGCCCTTTATTTGCGTTTATGCAGGCAGCTCCCATGCGCTTTGATAGCCCCCGCATTGCTCGGCATATTTAACCATATCGGCGTAAAACGGCAGTCGTGTAATGGTGGCGCTATCGCCTATTACAACCAGCTTCATGCGGGCGCGGGTCATGGCAACGTTTATGCGGCGCGTATCTGCCAGGAAGCCGATCTGGCCCTCGGTATTGCTGCGGGCCATGCTGATGTACACCACATCACGCTCCTGCCCCTGGAAACTATCGATCGTATTGATGCTTATCTGGTCGGCAAAAGGTTGCAGCGGCGACGCCTGAAAAAGTTCTTTCAGCACCTGTATCTGCGCCTTATATGGCGAGATAATGGCCACCGAAGGGAAAGGGCGTTTGTTTGCGGCCAATTGCTCTGCCAGTGCCTGCATGTGCCTTAGTAAAAAAGCCGCTTCATCCGGATTAACGGTGCTGGTGCCATCGGCTTTCTCGTCGAACCCGCAACCTGCCGTATCTACGAAATTCATAGGCACATCACCCGGGAATAAAACACGGCTGGCTACTGCTGCATTTGCTTTTAATCTGTTGCCATAAAATTCTGCAGAGGAAAAACCCATAATGGATTCATGCATGCGGTATTGTTCTTCCAGCAGGGTTACGGCGCTGGGATGGCGTATGGCGGCTTTTTCTAATAGGGTAGTAGCCAGTCCGTTTTGCGCGGCTTGCGCCGACTTTATGGTGGGTGGCAGCTGGAAATGATCGCCTGCCATAATCAGTTTGTGGGCTTTCAGGATAGGTATCCAGCAGGCGGGTTCCAGGGCTTGGCCGGCCTCGTCTATCACCACGGTATGGTATTTTTTATGGCGAACGGTATGGTGGTTACTGCCCACCAGTGTGGCCGCAATAACCTGTGCCTTCTCTGTCAGGTCGTCAATGATGAATTGTTCTATTTTGGCCGCATCTTTCATGATGCGGTGCGCCTCATCGAACAGGGCCTTCCGCTGGTCACGCTCGCGTTTGCCAAAGCTACGCTTGTATTGGTGGGCCATGTTTTTGTAACCTGAGGCCTGCTTTTTAAGCTGCTTGATATCCTTGGCGTACTGATGCGCCGAGGCCTGGCTATCCAGGGTAAGGTCCGTCAGTTTATCCGATATACGGCTGGGGTTGCCTATGCGCAGTACTTTCAACCCTTCGGCGGCAAGCTTTTCGCTCAATAAATCCACAGCCGTGTTGCTTGGCGCTACCACCAATACCTGCTTTCCATTTTGTTGGATAAGCTGTTTGATGGCTTGTACTATGGTGGTGGTTTTGCCCGTTCCCGGCGGCCCATGCACTATGGCCAACTCATTGGCCGCTAATATTTGGTTAACTGCGGACTGTTGGGAGGCGTTAAGGTTTGCCGATGATGCATTGTCGCTATCTGCAATGAAAGTCGCCTCATCAGCACCGGTCAACACCCTGATGAGCTTGCCTTCCGGCTGTTTTGCCAATGCCTGCGCCTGCTTAAGGGCATCCTGCATCTCATCGTAGCTGTTGTTATCGAATAGCAGTTGCACGCCAAGCTTGCCGTTGCGGGTCCAGTCGGGCAATTCATCAGTAAATAGGGTTAGTTTTAGCCGGTCGCCGCCCGAATAAGCTATGGTGCCTTCTACGCGGTCGGCACCTGCATCGTGGTTAGAGAAGAATACCGCCGGCGCGCCGAAGCGTAGCTGGTGGGCAATATCCTTGTGCGTGGTACGTTCGAGTTCAACCGTAAGGTAATCGCCACGACTGGGTTCAGAGCCTCGGATGGCTACGGGGTACCAGGCAATACCTGCCGCGCGCCTATCGGCAATAGAAGTAGTTTGCGTAAGTTTTAGGTAAGCTTCACGGTCTTCGTCGCGTTCAGTCTTTAGCAGCTGCAGCAGGTTCTTGAAATAGTCCATTGGGGCGCAAAGGTAAGCAAACGGTTGCTTCTATCCCCATCTGCGGCCGGTATCCGTTCCTGAAAGCATTCACCACCGAGCGCGGTGTAAGTACGCTTACCTGCTTCTCCGCAGGGAAAGGTAGTCTATCGCCATACCCCTCAGGCGACCATTTATACATCCGGCCACCTGCCAACAGGAGGGCTTCCCCGGCTATCTCCACGAAAACCCCATCAGGCAAATCGTTGATATCCGCTTCATAAATAATTTTAGAGTTATCCGCGCCAATCCGTTCAGCATGTAGTATTTCATCAATCTTACCGATAAGTACGTTAGGAGGGAAGCCGTACCCCGGGTTGCCTTTTAGCCAGGCTGCTTTAAATCGGTTGGCATCCTGGCGGCGGCATTCGAAACAGGGGCGGTGCCCGGCGGAAAATGCGGTGGCTTCGTCCAGGAAGAAAAGTTCCGTCCACAAGCCCGGCGCCATAACCTCGCGGTGCCTGCCTTTGAATTGCAGCAGGCAAATAATCCAGGCCTTGTGCTTAAAAGGGCGAAGGATGGTTTTGCCGCTATTGTGCAGTTGTCCGCGGTTGCCCAGCCAGGCACCACGCGCTTTAGTTATGATGATATTCCCCTTGGGGTCTACACGGTTTTGCAACATGATTCTTGACTCTCAATATCAAAGACTAAATTTAGGAGGATGTATCATAAGTAAAAAAGATACTTAAGCAACAAAACAAAATTTGGCGGTTATTTCAAACACGGAGCCCGCAGAGGTTTACACAAAGGTCACAGCGTTTTTTGCCGGGTTAAACACAATAAAAGCTCCGCAATCTCTGTGTTTTTATCTTTGTGAACACCGTGTTTAAATCGCCGTAATAGTATAAGGAACATAACGCCAAAATTTATTTTGAGTGGCTTTTTTTAATGTACATATGATACAGCCTCTTTAAAAGCGATCTCCCTAATATTTTTCCACTGCGCAATATACTAAATAATTTAGTATTATATTTGCCCGCATACCGCATGCAAAACACTAGTAAAATCAACCCGGCCATGCAGCTGGCGACCGACTACCTCGAAACTACCAACACCATCGTTTTTTTGACGGGGAAAGCAGGCACGGGTAAAACTACTTTTTTGCAGCAGTTGCGGCAGGCATCTACCAAAAAAATGGCCATTGCCGCGCCAACAGGGGTTGCTGCCATCAACGCCGGTGGTATGACCATACACTCGCTCTTCCAGATACCCTTTGGGCCACTGATACCGGCAACCGAGAACCCCGACCTCAGCTACAGCGACGAGAAACGGGAACTGCTGGGCAGCCTGGAGCTGTTGATTATTGATGAGGTGAGTATGGTACGGCCCGATGTGCTGGATCAGATAGATCTTATCCTCCGTACTATAAAAGGTTCGGCGCAGCCCTTTGGTGGCGTGCAATTATTGCTCATAGGCGATCTGGCGCAGCTTAGCCCCATCATCCGCGAGGACGAATGGCGCATCCTGAGCAGTTATTACAGCACACCTTATTTCTTCAGTAGTCTGGTGATGCAGCGTGCCAGCTACGTACGCATAGAATTAGACCACGTGTACCGCCAAAAGGAGCAAGCTTTTGTAGATATACTGAACGAGGTGCGCAACCAAACGATAAGCGAGGCCAGTCTGGCTTTGTTGAATGCCCGCCACGAGCCGGGGTTCAGGCCGGGGGCGGAGGATTCGTTTATAACGCTTACTACACACAATAACCTCGCGCAGCAATTAAACGCCGAATTTCTGGAGGCCTTGCCGGGGCAGCTATATGAGTTTGCGGCCACCATACGCGGCGATTTCCCCAAGGACGCTTACCCAACCGAAACCAACCTAAAGCTGAAACTAGGGGCGCAGGTGATGTTTGTAAAAAACGACGGCTCGGCCGAAAAGCTTTTTTACAATGGCAAAATAGGTTACGTGGCTCGGATTGATGGCAGTACTGTGTACGTGCAATGCGGCAACGAAAGCCGTGAAATTGCCGTGGAGAGCGTAGAATGGACCAATGTTAAATACCAGCTTGCCGAGGAGCAGGAACAAATAAACGAAAGTGAAGCGGGCAGTTTTGCGCAGATACCGCTGAAGCTGGCATGGTCTATCACTATCCATAAAAGCCAGGGCTTAAGTTTCGATAAAGCCATCATTGATGTTTCGGAGGCTTTTGCGCATGGGCAGGCTTATGTGGCCCTTAGCCGTTGCCGCACGTTGACGGGTATGGTATTGCGCAACCCCATCAGCGCGCGCAACATCATCGGCGACCCATCCGTTACCCGTTTTAATCAAGCAGCAGAGTCCATTAAGCCAGATGCAGATAGCCTTAAGCGCGACCAGGAGCGGTACCGGCTGTTCCTGCTTACCGAGCTTTTTAATTTCCAGGGGCTAAAGGGTGTACTCAAAGGATTTACGGGCCTGGCGCCGAATTTAGAGAAAGATATTATGGAGGTTGCCGAAAAGTTTATGCGCCGCCCCGAAACTGCCGATGACGAAAGGATACGGAAGGCTGCCGCATATTTCATGGATAAGCTAAAGGCGACTACTGAAAACCTGCACGGGCAAATCCCCTTCCTGATTGGCAACTCGATAGAAAAAGCCGCCAAAGCCGATAGGCTGATACAGTGGATGATGGCGAGGATAAGTCTGCTGGAGTATTTTACAGCAAATCCGTTTACTACCTATAGCTTCCTCGAAAAGAAGAAAACCAGCAAGGCCGCTGCACTGGCTGATAAAGCGCGCTCGTACCTGCGGGCCATGAATGCAAAACCCAACGAGGAGCTTTTGGCAAGCATACTTGGCTGGCGCGAAGAAAGAGCCGCTGCAGACAGGGTAATGCCCAACATGCTGCTATCTGAACAAACCGCGGCTTCTATCGCCGAAAAATTGCCGCAGACGTTGAAAGCACTTAGCGGCATTAAAGGGGTGGGCCCGCAAAAGGCAAGTATCTATGGAGCAGATATCATCGGTATGATACGCGCTTATCAACAAAAGCAATCGGGCCAGGAGATAGACCAAGCGAGTTTGTTTTAGGCCTTGCTGAGATTTTGGCACTCACCGTTTTTTGTCTACTTTTCATCAACATGTAAATATTTTTTTGATTTCGTCAAGCTGCCCGCCTGTTACGGCAAAAAATCGTATTTTTGCGACGTTCTGACATTTGCAAAAAACTTGAATAGAAAGCGTATGAGCAGCATCCACAACAAAGATATCGGAACCAAACAGAAAGCGCTTGCCATTAACCTCGACCCTAAGATTTACGGCTCGTTTGCCGAAATTGGTGCCGGGCAGGATGTAGCGGCTAACTTTTTTAAGGCAGGGGCATCATCCGGCACTATAGCCAAAACCATGTCGGCCTACGACATGATATTCTCCGATGCCATCTATGGGCAGCAACAGGGCAAACGCTATGTTACCGAGAACCGCCTGATATCGATGCTGGAGCGCGAATACGGGCTGCTGATAGAGCGCCTTGCCGAACAGCGTGGCGATGCCACTACCTTTTTTGCTTTTGCCGATACCGCCTCTGCCCTCAACTACCATAAAACCAACGATGGCCATTGCTGGATGGGTGTACGCTTTCAGATGCAACCGAACGGCGAGTTTAACGATGTGGTACTGCACGTAAAACTGCTGGATAACGACAACAACCTGCAACAACAGGCCGTGGGCGTATTGGGCGTAAACCTGATATACGCTTGCTTTAACTACTGTGATAGCCCTAATGTGTTTTTACTTTCGTTGATGGACGACCTCTCTAAAGATCGTATCCAGATAGATATGATACGTTTTGAGGGGCCCGATTTTACTAAGATTGATAACCGCTTGATGAGCCTGCATCTGGTGAAGTTTGGTTTTTCTGATGCGGCGGTATTCGGGCCGGACGGTAAGAACCTGCAACCATCGGAGGTGCTGTACAAAAAACACATTGTGGTGATCCGCGGTCGTTTCCGCCCCATTATCAACGTCCATTTAGATATGCTCAACACCGGTGTAAAGCAATTTATGCAGGAGCCCGATGTAGATAAAGACAATGTGATGGTGGTAACGGAGTTAACACTGCAGGCGCTGAAAGAGCGTAATGCAGGTGACTCTGCCGAGATAGACGAGAAAGACTTTTTAGATCGCGTTGATATCCTTTGCTCGTTAGGGCAAACGGTACTTATCTCCAACTTCCACGAATATTATAAACTCGTGGCTTACCTATCTAAGATAACCAAGCTGAAGATGGGTGTGGTTTTGGGCTTCCCCAACCTGGAATACATTTTCTCCGAAGAACACTATAAGGACCTGCCAGGTGGCATTTTAGAATCGTTCGCTACGCTGTTCAGCCGTAAGGTTAAATTGTTTATCTACCCAACCCTGCGCGATGGCGTGATATGGAACTGCCTGCGCTTTTATCCGCCACCGCACTTAATAGACCTTTACCGCTACCTGATAGCCAATAATAAGATAGAAGACATCAGGCATTATAAAGAAAGCAACCTGCACGTAGAAACCGATAAGGTGTTGCAGCTGATTAAACAGGGTGCTGCCGGTTGGGAAGAATATGTGCCTGCCGAAGTAGCTGCTATGATCAAAGATCGTTGCCTGTTCGGGTATCATTGCGAAGTACCCGCAGCCTTGCCCGAACCAGAAGTAGCACCGGATGCGGATAAGCTGATTAGTGAAGCCTAAGGCTAGTGAATTAGATATTATTAATGGCCTACCGGGTTTCCGGTTGGGCCATTTTGTTTTTAGCTATTGCCGTTTTTACAAGCCTGAGTGGTCGGCGTTAATACTCCGCCAACACATTGAAGCCAACACCGGCCATGCTTTCTTTTTCCCATTCGGCCTGGCTGGTTTCGCGCGATATTACTGCGCTACTGAATAAACTAGCCGAAAACATGATGCCATGTCCGCGTGAGTTCTTTATCCACTCCAGGCTCACGAAGAATTTATCCTCTACTACAATGAAGTAAGGCTCCAGATCTACGGTTATCTTCTTATCGCCTTTGTGTACGGTAACAAATATGCTTTGCTTTTGCAGGGGTTGATCCGGGCGGCCATCTTTTACGGTATAAAAGTTAAGGCGCAGTTTTACCGAGTCGGTAACATCGCTGGCTATAGAGGCGTTGAACTGCTTAAGATAAGTGGGCGATTTTTTTATTTTGATAATAGCCCCAATTTCGTTACCCAGTTTATTGCTGCTGAAGCCTGCATTGGTAGATTGCGATTGCGTGGTATTGCCCAGCACCACCTGTTTCCATTTATGGTTGTTCACCTTCACCTCGTTAAGCTGGCGCAGCGCGGGCTGCAAGGCAATGGTTTTATAGCTATTGTATTCCTTGCGGAAATCGGCTACCAGAAAGGAGCGGGGCACATAACCCACCATAGAGATGCGCAGGCTATCGGCATCGCTATTGGTTAGCGATATGCTGTAATGCCCGCTGGCATCGGTAACCGTACCTTCGTTTTTGCCCACGATACCTACGTTAACAAATTCGAGGTTCCGGTTGGTTTTGGCATCTTTTACCACGCCATCGAAAGTTTGCGCGTGGGCACGTGTAGCGGCCGCGACCACGATCACCGCAAATAAAAATAATCGTTTCATATACATTGAAGACGAATTAATAGCGCCATAGGTTACAATATTATGTAATAGTTTTACAGTTAGTAGTTTCGGAACAAATACTCCGATGCATCGCCCATACAGTATGCTTGCTCCGGGCTGAAAAATTACTTCGTAACGAATTGATAAATTCCGCTATCAGATTTATTGCCGTGTGCATCTTTCGTTATTACCTTCCAATAGTAAACGGTGTTGGGGTTTACCGCAATATTAGCTAAAAATAAGTCTTTTACATCGCTTTTTTGCAAGGCTAATGAGCTGCTGTTGCTACTTAAGTAAATATCATAGCCGGTGATATTATTTTCCACGCTGCTGCCAGTCCAAGAAAGTTCAACCGTTGCCGTACTTATGACCTGATTATAAATTGGTGCTTTGATAACGGCAGGAAATGGTGCATAACTTAATACGCCAGGGCCCGAATTATAAAATTTCCAGGTATCGCTTTGCGCGGTTTCGGGCACTTTTGCCGATGTTGAAATAACGTACCACGAATAGGGTGTCCCCTTCAACAAAGTAACATTTGCTTGATTAGCAGTTGATAAATGCTTACTTAAAGTGCCGGTGAGCAAATTTTTAATATACAACTCGTAACTGTCGGCATGTTCTGCAACCGCCCAATTAAATGTAACCGTACTTTCAGCGTCAGAAACTGCGATACCCGCTGTACATGCAGAATTTGAAGCGGGAAGTAACAATTCTGCCTTAGCAGGCGGTGGAATTGTTATATCCACTGATTTTTTTCCGCAGCCGATGTTCAGGACGGCCACAATTAATATTATCTTATAAACCCTCATTTTTTTAGAATTTTAAATACCTTTTGTTCTCCGTTAGTCAACAGTTTAAGTGTGTAAATTCCCGGCAGTTTCAATGCAGGCATGTCTATTTGTATAACGTTTGATGGATTGTTGAACTGTTTTTTGTAGACCAGCAGACCCATTGCCGAGTAAACTTCCGCAGTGGCCGCACTTATTTGTCTATCACTTAAATTAATATAAACTGTATTATCGAATGGGTTAGGATAAGGTATTAAATTGTCAGACAGGTTGAATATTTTTTCTATAATGCCATGGCATAGCCTGTCGCTAGTTATTCTTATGCTGTTTTGTCCATAAGCAAGGTCAACTGTAACTATACTGTCTGCAGTTGTATTCGTTACGCCGTTCAATTGAATGTGGTAAATATCGCTACCGCTTAAATTTAATGTAACACGCTTATTATCGGGACTTAACGTAGCGTACAGGGATATATCCTTAGGTTCTGTAACCACTAAAGTATAACATTGTTGATAAGTGCTTTGCCCTGCAACAGTAATACATAGGTTATAGGTACCTGCCGCAAGATTATCAAAAACACTTGCTTGATTGAACGAAATATTTTTACTTATGCCTGCACCGGTTAGTAACGCAGTATAATTTAAATTTAAAGTGGCAATTACATTTATAGTCCCATTGTTTGCGCCTTTACAAGAGGCACTGGTGGATGCTACTAAAAAATTGCTTGGTGGCAGGGTAAATAATGTGCTAACTACAACTGGAGCAGATACCAGCAACTGCCCGTTCAATACGGTTTTTACGGTGTAGGAGCCTCCTTCGTTGGCAGTATAAGCACTGCCCGTTCCAGGTATTATATCCGTGCCATCTTTGCTCCATTGATAGCTGATGCCATCAACAGCATTTACTTTTAATACAATACTGCTACCGGGCGCAATGGTCACAGGGCCTGCCGGACTGATAACCGGCAAAGGCACATAGTTAAAGCCTGCAAGCTGACCTGTTCCATACTTGCTTGTTAATACAATACTCCCGTTATTTCCGGTATCAACAACTGCGGTAAGCACAGTATCAGACAGGATAGTAAAAGAACTTGCGTTAACACCGCCAAATGTTACGGTTGTAACATTTTTAAACCCTGAGCCTTTTATAGTAACAATGGTGTTTTTTGTTGCCTTTACCGGCAAAAAAGTAACAACAGTTGGGGGAGGGATCACTTTTACGATAATGAGCCTCCCGGCAGAATTTTCTGCTGCGGATGTACTTGCCGTA
Organism: Mucilaginibacter psychrotolerans; assembly: GCF_004519315.1. Taxonomy (GTDB): domain Bacteria; phylum Bacteroidota; class Bacteroidia; order Sphingobacteriales; family Sphingobacteriaceae; genus Mucilaginibacter; species Mucilaginibacter psychrotolerans. The sequence continues at coordinate 92,879 of NZ_SOZE01000020.1, read as the reverse complement.
AATGTTATTTGCCTGCCCAGCGGAGTGCTTGTTGTACTTTCAAAGTAAACAGCCCTCAGTGAAGCCTGCCATTGCTCTAATGAAGCAGTACCACCTGCCGATATAAGAGAAAGTATGCCGGTTGTTGCATCATAAGCAGACGTAACATTACCGGTAGTACTACTATTAGCAACAAAGGTTAACTTATCCTTATCAGGCGCGTAATTACTTGTAATGCTAATCTTTGCCGATACAATTTTATTTGCGCTTGTATTAACTAATTTTAAGGTGCTATCTACAGCTACGGCCTGTTCATTGGCAGTGTATGCAAGTGCATTTGTAGTAGTGAGGATTTCAATACCCGAACTTTGAATGTTGTTTTGAAGGAAGCCGGTAGTAGCCGAGCCGGTGGTTAAAAGTATATCTGGCCGCCCGTCATTGTTATAATCATCCACAATCATATTAGATATCACATCATCCATTTCATACTGTGCCCTATTGGCAAATGCCGCGGAATCAATAACACCAGCGGTTATTTTGTTGCGGAATAGGATGAGGTTTTTGTCGGTTCCCTCAGCGTAAACAATATCGGGTTTTCCATCACCATCCATATCGGCTACGGCAACGGTAGAACTATAGACGTATTTTTCTGGTAAGGCAACTTTAGCCATAAAAGTGCCTGCGTTGATAACACCCGGCGAGCCGATATTTTTATAGATAGCGATCTCGTTAAGCTGGGATGCTGTTATCAGTTCGAATTTACCGTCACCGTCTAAGTCATCTGCAGTTATGCCTCCTCCGCCTGCTTTGAGCAATATAAATGGCTTAGCAAATGTTACGGTATCGGCCGTTCCACCGGTATTCCTGTATATAAATACATCCGCGCCGGTGTTAACAACTACGTCAGCCCGGCCATCGCCGTCTATGTCTTTCACTACCAATCCGGATATTCGGTCATAACCCTGTTCCTGAAGGTCCATTCGTATTAGTTTAAAAGGCGAGAAACTTATATCACCTCTTTTTGATTGGTTAAGGCCGATATACATATTGAAGCCAATGATATCAGGTTTGCCATCATTATTTATATCAGTAACTATATAATCGCTTGAAGATGCAAGTTGGCGCGGCGTAGTCTTAATGAAGCCAATACCGCAGGCTACCGATGAAGTGTTCGGGTAAATAGAAATAAGCCCGCTCGTTATCCCATTATTGTCAACCCCTAATAATTCGGGTTTATTGTCACCATTTAGATCGGCAAGGGTGCTTTGCGTACTGTATTCAACAAATTTAATGGAATGCGCAGGCGTTAAATTAATAGGGTTGTTGAATTCGTCTTTACCGCTTAGTTTGTAAATAGTTTCTACCCTCGATTTATAGTCGCCTGCATCGCTAAAAAATATAAGTTCCTTCTCGGCATCGTTATCAATGTCTCTAAAAAAAAACTTCATATTGGCGTACTGCTTAAAAGTTAAAAGGCTTTTAAACGGTTTAAGCGAACCTGCATTAAAGTCGGCACCTTTTCCATCGCCGGCCATTACATCAAATGATTTCTTTGAATAAGCGCTGAGTTTGGTAAGCGTATCCAATACCGATATCGGGCCATAAGCTGCGCCTGCAGGCACCGATACGGTTAACGTATTGCCGATTATACTTTTTATAGTGGCCTTTTGTGTGCCGAAGTAAACCTGGTTGCGGCCCGCCTGACCACTCAGGTTTTCAACGGTTAGCTTAACATCAGAATTTATAGACCCGAATAATGGCGAGATGGCGGATATCGTAAGAGGGGCATCGGTTTCAAGCTCTCCAATATGGTTTTCAAAAATGTACAAAATTCCATTATCGTGAAAAATGATATCGGGTTTGCCATCATTATTAATGTCTTCCACGCCTTGAAAATATGCAGTGTGAAAATTGTCTGTTTCTAAACCGTAGTTGAATGCAAATGCGGTTGACTTCTTGTAGGCCGGTGACTGACCGGGCAGCGCGCTATTCGGAAAAATAAGTGTGGTGTCTTGCTGGGTGAGCATATTACCATCTTTTGGGAGAAGCAAATCGGTTAGTCCGTCTCCATTAATATCAGCATATCCCGTTGATGCAACCCACTCATGTAATTTGCTTGCAGGTTTAAAAGAAACGGAATCTTTTGTAGAGATGTTTTGGTAATAGGATCCGTTCGTAACAACATCCAGTTTGCCATCGTCGTTAAGATCCTGTATCACATATCCCGAATAGGTGCCGTAAGGGTTTACCACACTTTGGATTTTTTTAAACGAAAAGGTAGAATCGCTGATGATGCCGGGCTGGCCGGCGTTCTTCCTGATATAAAAGCCCGTACTTGATGAACCGCTAAAAGCGTCTATTTTTCCATCGCCATCAACATCCATCAGCTGGTCGAGGGAAAAGCTGTTTGGCTGCCCGTAGAACCTGACATAATTTTTATACGGAACACGTGTTTCATTTTCGGTTAGCCTGTTTCTGAAAATACCGGAGGCAGTGACATAATCCAGCCGACCGTCGTTATCGATATCCTCTACCGCCTGAATGCCATCAAAATTGGCGAACGAATTTAACTCGCCGAAACTGATATTGCCTTTTGTAGAAGTGTTGAGGTACACATGGCTGTTAGGTTCAGCGTTGTTGGTAGTCGAAAGAACGATATCGGGCAAGCCATCATTATTTACATCTTTTAAAAAATAGTTGAACCAAAAGGGGTAGGGCAACCCACTCGCCAGGTTTAGTTCTTTCACTTCAAAAGTACTGCAATCTATAGCAGCGTTTGTGCCTTTGTTCCGCCTTACAATAAGGCCATATTTGGCATCGCTTTGCAGGTATACCATATCCACAAAACCGTCGCCATCAAAATCGCCGAATTTTATAGAACTGTAGTTTCCTACGTTTGGTAAACTCAATTGCACCAGCTTGAAATCGCGCTTCTCGATAAGCTTTTTTGCAGGGAACGTACTCTTAAAGGAGTTGCTTGACCAGGCCGTTCGTTTTTCAGATATAAGCGTAACACCAATCCGGCTATACGTTACGCCCGGCGGAACTTTTACGCTGATGCTGGTTTCACTTACCGTTGTAACCTCGGCACGCCGACTATCAAAATATACCAGGATGTTGGCAGCATCAGTACCAAAATTCTCGCCGCTTACCGCAATTGTAGAACCAACGCTGCCGGCCAGCGGTGAAAAAGACCGGATACGTGGAATAACAGCCGGCTTATTCTTAATGAGGGTTATCGTAGCCCTACCCCAGTTCGTAACAACAAGATCGGCGGTATTATCGTTATTTAAATCGGCAGTGTAAACCTGTGAAGGGGAAGCATCCAGCTTAGAAACAATCCTTTCTGCAAACCAGCCGGACGATGTGCCGGTAGCAATATTTTTAAAAATATTAAGGCTGCGTTCCTGGCGGTTCACCACCGCTACATCAACTTTGCCGTCACCATCAAAGTCGGCAGTTTTTATACCTACCGGGTTAAGTCCGCAATATATTTTATCTTTTAATATAAAAGATGTTGTATTGAAAATGCCGCCATCAGTCGCATTCTTAAAAACGTACATTACGTTTTCGTCGCTGCCAGTGTATAAAATATCAGGCTTGTTATCGCCATCAATATCTGCAACGGCAACACCACCTGTAGTTTTACCAACACCGAGCCGTGTTTCTCTAAATGAAGCGTTATTTAACCCTGTGCCATCAGTTAAGTTCTGATATATAGGGGTGTAATTATAAGCGCCGCCCGCAAACATAATTTCCGGCCTGTTGTCCCCATTCAAATCCCTTATGAGCAACTCGTTTCCAGAAAAAGCTTCTGCCCTAAAAGAAGACGCGACCACAAAGGATGCCGTGCTAAATGTACCTGCGGTAGCCGTGTTTTTTAATATGGTTATATTAAACGTAATATCGGGGTTCATGGTGACCGTGATAATATCCGGCTTACCATCGCTATCCATATCGGCAACTGCCAAAAAATTACGTGCGGGTGTATTGATTGCGACCAGCTGAAAAGATGCCGTTGTTAGCGCGCCCGAAGCATTGTTTTTAAAAATAACCAGCTCATTATTTAACAATACCACAATATCCGGCTTGCCGTCACCATCCATATCTTCTATTTCAATCTTTTGGGCACCGGAGGTTGTCGGCAACACGATTTTGGCTGAGAAGGTATTGGCATTTAATTTATTGAGGTTGCCCTGATTAGGAAATATCAATATACTGTTCGTATCGTAATCACCAACCAACAAATCGGCCCGGCCGTTACCGTCAAGGTCGCCTATGGCGGCCACGGAATATTTGTCCTGTACGTTTAGGGTATCTGTAATGTCAAAATTTGAGGCCGTGATGAGTTGTTTTACAGGGAACGTTACATTAAAATACTGTGATGAAAGTGCCTTTAAATTTGTGGCAGTATTTAAAACGGAAAGAGCGCTGTAGGTAGCGCCTGCAGGCACGGTTACCGTTATTGAGCTGGTGCTGGCCGAAGTGACATTGGCTTTTATTGTGCCAAAGTAAATCAGATTTTTATCAATAGCCGCGTTAAAACCGCTGCCATTGATGGTAACGGCAGTATTGGCCGGTCCGGATGACGGACTTATCGACTTGATACTTATTTGCGCCTGCAAGGGCCGTACAAGCGTAAACAAAACCAAAAGAATGAGTAAAAATCTTAGCTTCATGTAAAAAGGTTGAGGTTTTTTCTTTTTGATAACACTCGCTTAATTTATAAAAAAAAACCGGGTTAGCAAAGTTGAAAATGCGCACATGGTTGCTTTCTGTTAAAAGCTTGGGATGGATACGGGGTAACTTATTTTAAAAGAGTTTCTGCATATTTAGATGTTAGTACTGTCAACTTTACTCAAAAGCATAAAAAAAGCCTTCCGGCTCATGCTGAAAGGCTTTGTGTTGTAGGCAGGGGAGCCCGGACTTATGCTTTACGCGTACATTTCTTCGCGTTGTTTTTGTACCACATCGCTGTTGATGTATTCGTCGTAGGTCATCAGTTTATCTATGATGCCGCCGGGGGTAATCTCAATGATGCGGTTGGCCACGGTTTCTACCAGTTCATGATCCCGCGAGGTGAACAGGATGGTTCCGCGGAAGTCTTTCATGCCATTATTAAGCGCCGTAATGGATTCCAGATCGAGGTGGTTGGTTGGCTCATCGAACATTAGCAGGTTGGCTTGCTGCAGCATCATACGGCTAAACATGCAGCGCATCTTTTCGCCACCCGATAATACGTTGCTTTTCTTTAATACCTCTTCGCCGCTGAAAAGCATTCGGCCCAAAAAGCCGCGGATGAATTGATCGTCTTTTTCGCCTGGAGAATATTCGCGCAACCAGTCGATCAGGTTTAGATCCTTGCCTTTAAAATACTCGGAATTATCGATAGGAATATCTGCAGGGTTAATGGTAACGCCCCATTTAAAGCTGCCTTTGTAATCCTTATCGCGGCCGGTGAGGATGTCATATAACGCCGTAGTGGCTAAGCTGTTGTTGGATAATATAGCAATCTTGTCGCCTTTGTTCACCAGCAGATTTATATCCGAGAACAACAAATCGCCGTTCAGGCTCTTGCTCAGTTTCTCTACCTGCAGTATCTGGTCGCCTGCTTCGCGGCCCAGGTTGTTGAATATAATTCCCGGGTATTTGCGGTTTGATGGTTGTATCTCGTCGAGGTTAATTTTATCCAGGGCCTTTTTACGGCTGGTAGCCTGTTTGGATTTGGAGGCGTTGGCACTAAAGCGACGGATAAACTCCTGTAGCTCTTTCACCCGATCTTCGGTTTTCTTGTTCTGGTCGCTGCGTTGTTTCAGTGCCAGCTGGCTACTTTCGTACCAGAAGGTGTAGTTACCAGTGTAGATGGTCATCTTAGAGAAGTCGATATCTACCACGTGGGTACAAACGGTGTCCAGGAAGTGCCTGTCGTGCGATACCACCAAAACAATAGCTTCGTAAGATGCCAGGAAATCTTCCAGCCAGGTAACAGTGTGTATGTCCAAATCGTTGGTAGGCTCATCCAGCAACAAAATATCGGGTTTACCAAACAGGGCTTGCGCTAAAAGCACGCGTACCTTTTGGGTGTTATCCAAATCTTTTACCAGCTGATAGTGGAATTGCTCTTTAATGCCCAGGTTGCTCAATAGGGTAGCTGCATTGCTCTCGGCGTTCCAGCCGTCCATTTCGGCAAAAAGGTTTTCCAGTTCGCCTGCGCGTTCGCCATCAGCATCAGTAAAATCTTCTTTAAGGTAAATGGCATCCTTTTCCTTCATTATGGCGTACATCTCCTTATGGCCCATCATCACGGTCTCCAGTACGGTGAACTCATCAAAGGCATAGTGGTTTTGGCTTAGCACGGCCATGCGCTCGCCGGGCGTAAAGCTTACCGATCCACTGCTAGGGTCGATCTCTTTAGATAATATTTTAAGGAAGGTAGACTTGCCTGCGCCGTTTGCGCCGATAATGCCGTAGCAATTGCCTTGCGTAAACTTCAGGTTTACGTCTTCGAACAAGGTACGCTTTCCGTAGCGTAAGGATAGATTAGATACCGTAATCATTGCACTTATAATTTCCGCAAAAATACGGTTAAATACTTAATTTTTTAGCATGAATAACTGGTGGGAATTGCCAAGATGAAGGAATAAAATGAACTGTTACATATACATTTATTATTTCCGTAAAAATTAAGGCAGAAGCATGAGTAGTTCGCATCAATTTGGGGTATTTCTTGCTAAGAAATTGTCAATTCTACACAATGGATAATAATTCCCCAAAAAGCGAAAATTAGCCGTAGATTATGTTACACAAAAGAAACTAAACCACTTGACAATACGTTATAAACATGTATTTTTGAAAAGACTTAACGAAAGTTTAACCAATTATTAACCAATTTTATAACTTTTTTTTACCAACTAACATCTATTGTACCTTTTGGAACATCCTTTGACTTGTGTGTAAGTAAGAATTTGAAAATTAACCTTTTATAGTTGAATAGTTATGGGATCAGTAATCATCTGTTTAGTTGCCGTTAACATAGTAATGGCGCTTCGCAACACCGAAGAACGAGAAGTATATTAATAGCATATATTATACACTTTGTGCCCCCAAGCAAGCCCAAAGATTAGCTAAAAATAACAGCTAGTCTTTGGGTTTCGTTTTCTGTAAGCTTTTGTAATGGGCCCGATGCCATCATTTTCATTAGCATATTAAGATTGGCATCTATGGTAAATACCGCTTCGGTTTGGTTGCCGAGGTCGGCGAGTACCCATTTCAATTCCATTTCGAAGGGTGGTTTCTCCGCCGGTACTATCCTTATCTCGCGGTTGGTAATGCGGTTATCTATCTTCAGGCTCAGTTTGGTTATATTCTGTATCTCAAAGCTTGCTACATCTTTATCTGCTTGCCAGCCTATGACATTTTCGGGCATCAGTTGCCCGTGGTTATTCATATCGGCAAGGAAATCATAAACATCCTTTATCGGTTTATTAACCAACACTTTACTTTCAAATACACTCATTGTTTTATAATTATTGGCCCCAGGTTGATGGCTGCTCGCGCCACTGCTTTAGTACTTCTATGTCGCCTGCCGAGATGTATTGTTTTTCCTCAGCATATTTCAAAAGGGCGGTGTAATTAGATAAAGTTACATAAGGGCATTTTGCAGCTTTGAAGTTTTCTTCGGCCACATCGAAACCGTAGCTGAAAATAGCAGCCAGGCCTGCTACATTGTAGCCTGCATCGCGCAGTGCCGCTACAGCCTGCAGGCTGCTTTTGCCGGTAGATATCAGGTCTTCTATCACCACTACGCGTTTATCTGTAGAAATTTCGCCCTCTATTAGGCTACCGGTGCCATGTTCCTTGGCTTTAGCGCGTACGTAGATGAAGGGTAGCCCCAGTTCCTGCGCAACCAACGCGCCCTGCGGTATGCCAGCTGTTGCTACGCCTGCAATGCAGCCAACAGCACCAAATTTCTCTTGTATGGCCGATGATAGCTGTTGCCGGATATAGGTGCGGATGGTAGGAAACGACAAGGTAATGCGGTTATCGCAATAAATAGGCGATTTCCAGCCCGAAGCCCAGGTAAAAGGATTATTAGGTTGTAATTTTATTGCTTTAATTTGCAGCAGGAACTCGGCAACCTGCTGTTCAGTCTCATTATTGGTAAACATGGCTCAAAAATACAGAATTTATATCAACGAAAAAGCGATTTTGCTCAGCACAACACAGCCTGAGCAAATAGAAAAATACCAAAAGATTGATGCTGAGCATTTTGATCTGCAATTAATTTATACCTGGGTGGTTGTGCAACCGGGCAACTTTTTTTACGTGCTATGCGACGACCCGAAGGCTTTCCTCAAAAAAATCACCAAAACTGTTAAGTTGGTAGAGGCGGCAGGCGGTCTGGTGCAGCACGAAGACGGCAATCACCTGTTTATTTACCGCAACGAGAAATGGGACCTGCCCAAGGGGAAGATAGAAAAAGGCGAGAAGACCAAAGTAGCGGCCGTGCGCGAAGTTGAAGAGGAGTGTGGCATAAAGGTAGCCAAGTTGGAAGATAAGATATGCAAAACTTATCATATGTATATCTGGAAAGGGGTAATTACCCTGAAAAAAACGCACTGGTACATGATGAGGCATAAGGGCAAGGCAAAGCTGGTGCCGCAAACCGAAGAGGGAATAACTGCCGTGCGCTTTTTTAATCGCGAGCAAGTGGCCGCCATTGTAAGCAATACCTTTCCATCTATTATGGACGTTTTGGAGACAGCCGGTTTATTGGAAGAGCGCGATATACTGGCCTAAGCCCCAAACGCGATTGATGTATTAAACGTTTTTTTTATTAAAGAAACCTCCGAAATTTGAAGATTTCCTCCGAAAATTAAAGGAAAGCCATCGCTTCTTTGGGGATAAATTGGGCCACATCGCCATTGTAACGGATAATCTCGCGTACGATACTGGAACTGATAGACGAGTACCCCGGCTTGCTCACGATGAAGATACTCTCTATTTCCGGCTCCAGCGCGTGGTTCATCTGTGCTATTGCTTTTTCGTATTCAAAATCGCTCACGGTACGTATGCCGCGTATCATATAATCAGCCCCGATGCTTTTGCAGAAGTTTACCGTAAGGCCCTCGTAGGCCACGATATGGATGCGCTCATCGTGTGCGAAAACGGCGCGTATCATATCCTCGCGCTGGGCTACGCTAAGCAGACCCTGCTTGGAGCTGTTTACCCCAATGCCGATATACAGCTTATCAAATAAGTCAACACTCCGTTTTACGATATCTACGTGGGCCTTGGTAATAGGGTCGAATGAACCGGGGAAAAGGGCAATTTTCATATAAATGGATACTAGCGTTGCTTCAACCAAAAGTAGCAATCAAAAAACAGAATGCCGTAGCTAAATAAAAATTATCAGCGGTGCCTGCCGCGGGACTAGTCATAAAAGGGTAAACGCCTTTCGGTACGAGACGTGCGGGTGTTTCAAAAGTGTTTCATTTTCGGTTTAAAAAGTGTTTCACTCGAATTTTCAATTTTTATTTATATAATTAATAATCAACTAAATATATAATTTACTTAAACAAACAGGTTGTTTCAGGGTTATTTACGATATCTGTATAAATAATTGATAATTAAATGATTATCAAAATATGGGTGTTTCGGCTGTGTCACGCGCAAAACCGAAACACTCACACCGATCCGGAGCGACAAGAAAAGTAGATGCAGCATCCGTTTTCTTAATTATCCCCCCGTATTGTAACGAAATACCCCCTATGCCATCTGTATTAAAAAAGGTAATTTGGCTGCTTAAACCAATTGTAAAACGCCTCTGTGGCGTAGCCGTTTTTCCTGATTTTATATGAAGCCAAAGCCTTCGCTATTTCCTGTGCTGCCCTTAGGGCTTAATTATATTGCTCCGCTGGCAATGCTACTTTGTTTGGTAGCTTGCAACAGCGGTACAGATAGCGGGTCTGTGTCGCGGGCACCGCTATTCAAAACCCTCGATTCTGCGCAAACGCACGTAAACTTTATAAACCAGCTTACCGAGGGCCTTAATACCAATGTGCTGGTGTACGAGTATTTTTATAATGGCGGGGGAGCAGCCGTTGGCGATTTCAATGGCGATGGCCTGCAGGATCTTTACTTCACCGGCAACATGGTTGATAATAAACTATACCTCAACAAAGGTCACATGGTTTTTGCGGATGTAACTCAGCAAGCAGGTGCAGCCGGCCGCCCCGGGCCATGGAAAACAAGCGCGACGGTTGCTGATGTAAACGGCGATGGCAGGCCCGACCTGTACCTTTGCTATTCGGGCAAGCTGCGGCCAGAAAAGCGCATCAACCAATTGCTCATTAACCAGGGGAACGATGCTGCAGGTATCCCGGTATTTAAAGATGCTACAGCTGAATACGGCCTCGATTTCCCATCATACAGTACCCAGGGATACTTTTTCGATTACGACCGAGATGGCGACCTTGACCTGTTGCTGGTAAACCACAGTCCCGAAAGGCTTAACAACATGGATGTCTTCGCTCTTAAAGAACTGGTAAAAACCAAAGATGCTGAGCGCGGCACCCGCCTGCTACGTAACGACGATGGCAAATTTAAAGATGTAACCGGCGATGCAGGTATAGAAAACGGCACCATCTCCTACGGCCTGGCAGCCGGTATTGCCGATATAAACGGCGACGGTTGGCCTGATATTTACCTGGATAATGACTACAGCATTCCTGATAAGCTGTACATAAACAATGGCAATGGCACCTTTACCAACAAGTTGAGCCAAATGCTGGGGCATACTTCATTTTTCTCGATGGGTAACGATGTAGCCGATATCAACAACGATGGCCACCCTGATATTTTTACACTGGACATGCTTCCCGAGGATAACCGCCGCCAAAAACTGCTGATGGGAACCGATAATTACGAGTTCTTCAACATGAACGTAAAGGCGGGGTTCTACTACCAATATATGCGCAATATGCTGCATATCAATAATGGCAACGGCACATTCAGTGAAGTTGGCCAGTTTGCAGGTATCTCTAATACCGACTGGAGCTGGTCGCCATTGTTTGCCGATTATGATAACGACGGCTTTAAGGACCTCTTCGTAACCAACGGTTTCCTGCGCGATTACACCAATATGGATTTCCTGAAGTACATGGGGGATAACTTAAAGGATCGGTCGGTAATGCGGCAAGACCTGCTTAACCTGGTGAAAGAAATGCCCTCGTCGCACGTAAAAAACTACCTGTTCAGAAATAAGGATGGCTTGTCGTTTACCGACGTATCTGCCGAGTGGGGGATAACCGAAGCATCTAACAGTAACGGTAGCGTGTACGTAGACCTGGATAACGACGGCGATCTGGACCTGGTTACCAATAACGTTAACGAACCTGCTTCGATATTGGAAAATAATGCTGCTGCCGAGGCTAACCATCATTACCTCGATATTAAACTTAAAGGTGCCGGCAAAAACACCGACGGCATTGGCGCGCTTATTACGCTATACGCCGGTGGTAAACAGCAAACCTTGCAGCAGATGCCTGCCCGGGGCTATCAATCGTCGGTAACGCCGGTGCTGCATTTCGGTCTTGGGAAAATCAAAACTGTCGATTCTGTAAGGGTAACGTGGCAATCGGGCAAAACGCAGGTAATTGCCCAGCAGGCGGTAAATAAACAGATTACGCTTTCAGAACAAGAGGCGGGCGATAAAACCGGCCATCCATCAGCCGTAAATAAGCTGTTTACTAAGGTAGAATCGCCAATCAATTACAGTCAGCCCATTAGCCAAACAAACGATTTTAAGCGGCAACCGCTGTTGGTGAACCCTATTTCCTTTTCGGGGCCGCATATAGTGAAGGCCGATGTAGATAAGGATGGCCGGGAGGATGTTTTTATTGGTGGGGGCAAGGGGCAGGCATCGGCACTATATATGCAAAAACCCGATGGCAGTTTTATAAAAAAGGAACAAGCCGCATTTGCGCAAAGCAGCCTGAAAACGGAGGTAATCCCAGCGTTTTTTGATGCCAACGGCGATGGCTACCCCGATATTTATTGCGTATCAGGCGGTTATGATGATTTGCAGCCCGACGACAAAACTTTAGGCGACGAACTTTACCTTAATGACAAGAAAGGCAACTTCGTAAGAGCTACTAACGCCATCCCGGCCCTTTATACCAGCAAAAGCTGTGTTAAAGCGGCGGATTTTAATGGCGACGGCGCACCGGATCTTTTTATAGGTGGGCGCGTTATCCCTGACCGTTACCCCGAAACGCCCAATAGCTACCTTTTGCTGAACGATGGGAAGGGGCATTTCACAGATGCCACCCAACGATATTTGCCGCTACTGAGCAAAATGGGCATGGTTACCGATGCCGCCTGGGTAGATATGAATGGCGATAAACGCCCCGACCTGGTTGTAGTGGGCGAATGGATGCCGGTTACGATCTTCGTCAATGCAAACGGTAAATTTATAGACAAAACGGCCGATTACCTGCCCAAACAATACAGCGGCTGGTGGAACTGCATTACCGTAGGCGATTTTAATAAAGACGGGCACCCCGATTTAATATTAGGTAACCAGGGTATCAATTCGCAATGCAAGGCGAGCGATAGAGAACCCGCCGAGTTATTTTTTAAAGACTTTGACAAAAACGGCGCTATCGACCCTATCCTCTGCTTTTATATTCAGCATCAATCGTACCCGTACCTCACCCGCGACGAGTTGCTTGACCAGATAAGTATTATGCGCGGCAAATACACTGATTACAAAAGCTACGCGGATGCTACCCTGCAGGATATTTTTACGGCAGAGCAACTGCAAGGAGCAGGGCACCTCAGCGCTAATACCTTAGCCACAACTTACTTTTTAAGTGATAAAACCGGCAAGCTGCATCCACAAGCTTTACCCGCCGAAGCTCAGTTTTCGCCCATATTTACCATAACACCGTTTGACTACGACCATGACGGTATTGCGGATTTGCTCCTATGTGGTAATATGAACAAAGCCAGGCTCCGCTTTGGTAAGTACGATGCAAATTATGGCTTGGTGTTAAAAGGGCTGGCAAATGGTAGCTTTAAAACAGTAAACCAGGCGCAATCGGGTTTCAACATCACCGGCGACGTACGCAGCGTGCTACAGGTTGCGGACCAACTGCTGTTTGCGATAAACCAGTCGGCTATGCAGGCCTATAAACCAACAGGCAAATGAAAAAGTACTGCTCTGTTTTTACGTGCATCCTGCTCATGTGTCTGGTTATGAACTGCGCACCGAAACGTACAGGCAAGCCCGCTTTACACGCAGCGGATATCACTAAAGTGATAAAAGCCATGAGCGCGCAAATGGTGCACGATGTAACCAACCCGCCTTTGGCGGCACGCTTTTTTGCTTATTCCTGTATGTCAGGCTATGAGGTGCTATCGCAAAACGATAATTCGATTGAGAAACTTTCCGCCGCACTAAATGGCTATCCGCCGGTTAAAAAGCCATTGGTTACCAATTACGATGCCCAACTCGCTGCCTTGTTTGCCATCACCAAAACAGCTGCTAAAATGCAGCCATCGGGCGCAGCCATAAAAGTATTCGAGCAGCGGCTTATCGATTCGTGCCTGCAAATAGGTTTTGCGCAGGATAAAATAGACAGTTCTTTAAAATATGCGCAACAGGTTAGCGCACAAATTATCGGCTACGCCGTTAAAGATAACTACAACCGCATTAGTAACTTTAAGCGCTATGTACCCAAAGATACCGCCGGTGCATGGTACCCAACGCCGCCTGCCTATATGGGTGCGGTGGAACCTTACTTTGCTACCGTAAGGCCTTTTACGCTACAGGCCTGCAACCAGTTTAATCCGGCGCCACCTGTGCCTTTCTCTACGGATAAGAAGTCGGGGTTTTACAAGTTGATGATGGAGTGCCAACAATATGATGCAGACTCCTTAACCGCCGGGCAGCGTGTCATAGCCGGTTTTTGGGATTGCAATCCCTTTGCCGTGCAGGATAATGGCCACATGCTCATTGGTTTAAAGAAAATTTCGCCGGGCGCACATTGGATGCTGATAACCGGCATAGCCTGCAAGCAGGCAAACATTGGGTTCGATAAAGCTATAACCATACACACCATGGTAGCCATAGGGCTGATGGATAGCTTTATAAGCTGCTGGTACCAAAAATATCAAACCAATCGTATCCGACCCGAAACGGCCATCCATCAGTATTTAAATCCCAGGTGGAAATCTTTCCTGCAAACGCCACCGTTCCCTGAGTATCTTAGTGGGCACTCCTGCATTTCGTCTACCTCAGCGGTTATCCTTGAATCTTATTTCGGGCCAAATTTTCATTACACCGACGATGTGGAGCTTGCTTTTGGTATAAAGCCACGTCAGTTCGGCTCATTTTCGCAAGCGGCCGATGAGGCCGGCTATTCGCGGTTACTTGGCGGCATCCACTTTGCAGATGGTATTACCAACGGCAAATTGCAGGGTGAAGAAATAGGCCGATGGGTGCTTTATAAGTTTAATCGTGTTGTAAAACAAGAGATTAAATAGAGGCCATACACCTTGGTAGCATTCGCTTCGATAAAACGGAGGGCAAAATGTTTTATCGTTAAGTGTTGTGTAAAAAATAAAATTGTAATTTGCCGTTTTAATAACCCCGGTAGAATGATATTCTTGTCGGGAAGCCAGTTGCATCGTAAAGGAAATTAAGTACGCTGGCGTTTTAGTAAACCAATTATCAGCCCGATATATCTGCCTCGGGCGCATCATATAAATTATCAGATTCAGCATGGTTGGATTTTTAAGAAAGGGTTTTGCAAAGCAATTCATAACTATGTTTTGCCTTTCCGGCATGTTGCCGTTCTTCGTTTTAAGCTTACGTGCGCAAACGCCGGTCAATAATAAGGTTTTGAAATATTCCTTAAAGGATGGCCTTTCGTTCGAAATCGCGAACAGTATTACGCAGGATGCGCGGGGCTTCATATGGATTGCCACCAGCGATGGGCTCAACCGTTTCGATGGCAGTTCTTTCAAGGTGTTCAAATCGAAACAACGCAATTCGCTTGGGCTTTTGAGCAACTACGTAGAAAAGGTTTATACCGATAAAGCAGGCTTTATATGGGTTGGCTCGCGCGATGGCCTGAGCCGCTTGGATACCCGCACCGAGGAATTTACGCATTATAAAGTAAACCAGGGGCGTACTGCTAAAGAGGACGTAAATAACATTGTGCCCGCCCGGGGTGATAACCTTTGGGTATCTACCTACGGAATTGGCTTCTCGTATTTCGACGCGAAAAAATCCAGGTTTATAAATTACAGGCAAAAAACATTCCCGCAATTGGGCGATGACAGGGTGATTTGCCTCTCCGAAGATTCGCAGGGATTATTATGGGTTGGCACCCAGGAGGCTGGCTTAAACTTATTTGAGCAAAAAAACGGGATTATAGGTAGGCGGGTCGATTTGGGCGCCAATGCACCCTCTGGCCGTATCAACGATATTTTTGAAGACCATTTCCACAACGTATGGATTGCCACGGTTAGCGGCATGTTTTATTACAACCGAAGCCAGCACAAATTTTTCTACTTAACCAGTGCGCAATTGGGTACCAGAAATAAACGCTACTTGTCGTTAAACGAGGGGAGCGATAAAAAACTACTTGTTGGCCTACAGGATGGCGGGCTTTACAAACTCGATCTGGGCAAATCTGCCAATTACAATGTCGACTCGTTTTCGCTGGAGCCGGTAACGGGTGAGGATGGCTTTAATATTACCCAACGATCGATACAAACGTTGTTTATAGATCGCGACAATAACACCTGGGTGGGCACCTACGGCAACGGGATATACATGCTTGGCAATAAAACCGAGAAGTTTACTCGCGTGCAACGCAAGCATGTCGACGCGCAGGGCGAAAGCATGGTGCGGTTTTACGGCATGAGCCAAGACCATGCAGGCCTGCTTTGGCTGGGTACAGATGGCGATGGCCTGTTGAAAACCGACCCCGATGGCACGCTGATAAAACAATATAAGGCAGATGGCCGGCCGGGTAGTTTAACCGATAATGCCATCTTAAGCGGCTTTACCGATAGCGATAATAATTCGTGGTTCGGTACTTACGCAAAAGGCCTGTTCTTGTATAACAAGGCAACTGACAATTTTACCAATTTTGCGCATACTCAGGGTGATTCAAACAGCCTGGGTGGCAACGATGTGCGTGTCATTTTCCAGGATTCGCACAAGCAGATTTGGATAGGCTCCAATGGTGGAGGCTTAAGCCTTTATAATGCTAAGACCCGCTCATTTACCAATTACACACCGGCAAATAGCGCCATAAGCTCTAACGATATACGTGCTATTGCCGAAGATACCAAGGGCAACCTATGGATAGGTACGTTTGGCGGCGGACTCGACTACTTCGACCTCAAGAAAAATAAATTTTACAAGGAGCTGAACACGGCCGACGAAAAGCGCAATCTGCCAAGCGCAGTAGTGTTTTCGCTGTTTGAGGATAAGCAACAAAAGCTTTGGATAGGCACAGAAGGGGATGGGCTTTTAGCCTATAATTTGAAAGACAAAACCGTTAGGGTATATGACGAAAGCACCGGGCTGGCCAATAATACGGTCTACGCTATAAAGCAAGCCGCCAACGGCATTTTATGGTTAAGCACCAACAAGGGCCTATCGAGCATAGACCCCCTGAGCGGGAAAATAGCAAATTACGACCAGTCCGACGGCGTGCAGGCCGGCCAGTTCAACGTAGGTTCGGCAATGTATAACGATAAGCGCAAAGCCATGTACTTCGGCGGTACGCAGGGCCTCAACATCTTTTATCCCTCACAGGTATATAAAAGTAATTACCGGCCCGGCGTGGTGATAACAGGTTTGCAAATTTTTGATAAACAGGTTAATGTTGACGGCCACGATAAAAATGGTGCCGTTTTGCCCAATGTTTTGAACGAAACAAAAGAACTCGTTTTACAGCCGGACCAGCCCGTATTTTCTATACAGTACACAGCCCTTAACTACGCCTACCCGCAAAAGGGCAACTTCGCCTATAAAATGGACGGGCTGGACAAAGCCTGGAACTACGTAGGTACGCAGCGGTCGGCAACTTACCGTTATCTATCGCCAGGTACTTATGTATTTAGGGTGAAGGCATCTAACCAGGATGGAGTTTGGTTTAACAATTACGCCACATTGCAAATAAGAGTACTGCCGCCATGGTACAAAACCTGGTGGGCCTACTTTTGTTACATACTTGCAGCAGGCTTGCTCATCAACTACTACCGCCTGTACCGCATAAACCAATCCAGGCTTAAATACGAAATTAAGATAGCGCAGCTATCGGCCGAAAAAGATAAAGAACTGAACGAGCGCAAGCTTTCGTTTTTTACCAATATATCGCACGAGTTCCGCACCCCGTTAACGCTTATCATCAACCCGGTAAAGGATATGCTCTTCGGCAAAATTGAGCATGGCAATGATGTGGGCAACCTGCATATCATTTACCGTAACGCGCGCCGATTGCTTAGCCTGGTAGATCAGCTGCTGCTGTTCCGCAAAGCCGAAAGTGATACCGATAAGCTAAAGGTGGTAAAGCTAAACCTGGTTACGCTTTGCCGCGAAGTGTTCCTATGCTTTAACCACCAGGCGCGTACGCGGTTTATTCAATTCGATTTCATATGCGAGGCCGAAATCATTGAAATTTATGCGGATAGGGAAAAGCTGGAGATTGCTTTGTTCAACCTCATTTCAAACGCTTTGAAGTTTACGCCAGAGCAGGGTTTCGTAAGTTGCACTATAACCGATAGCGGCGACAAAGTTGATATAGCCATTAAAGATAGTGGCTGCGGCATAGCCGAAGGCACCGGCGAAGATTTGTTCGGCAAGTTTTACCAGTTACAGAATGCCGGCATCACGGCGGGCGGTTTCGGTATTGGGCTTTATTTGGTGAAGGCTTTTATCGAAAACCATAAAGGCAGTATCACTTATCAAAGCGAAGCGGATAAGGGCACGGTGTTTAATGTTGCATTGCTAAAGGGCAAAGAACATTTGGGACAGCAATTTATTTTTGAAGACGTGCAGGAAACGTCGGCCTTTTTAGATGAACTGATTGATAGCGATGAAGGCATGCTTATGGCGGAGACTGAGATTGCCGCGCCACATATGAAATCAGAAGCTTTAAGCTCCGACACTAAGACCATGTTGCTTATTGACGATAACCAGCAGATACGAACTTACCTCAAACAGATTTTTACAGGCAAATTCGAAGTATTTGAAGCCGATAATGGCACCGACGGGTTGGAGCTGGTTTATCACCTGGTGCCGGATATTGTGATAAGTGATGTGATGATGCAGGGCCTGAGCGGGATAGAGCTTTGCAGCAGGATAAAAGAAGACCCCGTTTTAAACCACATACCGGTAATATTGCTTACAGCCAGTTCGTCGCCCGAAATAAAATTGAAGGGCATAGAAGGCGGCGCCGACGATTACATTAGCAAACCTTTCGAAAGAGAGATGTTGGTTGCCCGCGTAAACGGAATCCTTAAAAGCCGCAATAACCTGCAAAAGTACTTCTATAATGAGATAACGCTAAATAAAACCAATGATCTCAAGATTTCGCAGGAGTATAAAGAATTCCTGGAAAAATGCCTGCAGATAGTAGAGAAGCATTTAACAAATCCCGATTTTAGCATCAAAACCCTTGCAGCAGAAACAGGCATGAGTCACTCAAACCTGTACAAGCGCATCAAATCTATTTCAGGGCAATCGGCAAATAGTTTCATTCGTTTTATTCGCCTGCGCAAGGCTGCCGAAATTTTGTTGACTACCGACAGCACCGTGTACGAAACCGCGTATAAGGTAGGGCTTAACGATCTGAAGTATTTCAGGGAGCAGTTTTTCAAACTTTTTGGCATTAACCCTTCAGATTATATCAAGAAATATCGCAAGCCGTTCCATAATAACTACAACATCAATCGCGATGTTTTGAAAGAAAACTAAAATATTATTTTACCCCCTGCCAAAAAAGCCTCAAAAACCTCAAATTTGAGGCTTTTTTATTAAATCACCCCTATGTAAATCAGAATTTACCCCTCACTGTTTTCGGGGTTTTAGCCTGAATTTAGGCCTACCAATAACCAAGGTTTAAACCGATTTCCTGTGACAGGCATCTATTGATAGGCAAAAACTAAACGGAAGCGATAGTTTCTGTCGCTGCCCTTCTTCGATTAAATGTGTGCTACAGGCCGGAGGTGAAACCAATTAAAAACCAATAACCCAGATGAAACTAAATTTACATGTAAAAGATTCTCCGCACGGGAAAAAATTACCGCGGCTTTTCTTATTGGCAACCAGTATGGCTATTGCCTGTGCAGGCAGCATTGCTATGCCTTCGCGAGCGCATGCCGGTATCAACAGTGTAGCCCGGCAAGACGTAAAGATTACCGGTGTGGTAACTGATGAAAAAGGTGAAACCTTGCCCGGCGTAACGGTGTCGTTAAAAGGCACCCAAGCCGCCGCAGTTACCGATGTCAACGGGAAGTTTACTTTGAACATCCCCGATGCCTCGGGCACTTTGGTATTTACCTACATTGGTTACATAAAGCAGGAGATAGCCATTAACGGCCAAACCACTTTTAATATTAAGTTGGAGGCCGATTCCAAATCGCTCAACGAGGTAGTGGTAGTGGGTTACGGCACGCAAAAGAAAGCAACTTTAACAGGATCTATTTCGCAGGTTAAGGGTGCAGAACTGGTTAAAAGCCCGGCTCCGAACCTTTCGAACGCTTTGGCTGGCCGTGTTGCCGGTGTTATAGTAAACAACCGTAGCGGCGAACCGGGTTACGATGGCTCTAATATCACAGTACGTGGTTTGGCAACAACCGGCAGCAACAACGTGCTTATCGTTGTTGACGGTGTGCCCGGGCAAATAGGCGGGCTTGAAAGGCTTGATCCTAACGATATCGAAAGCATGTCGGTACTGAAGGATGCATCTGCGGCCATTTATGGTAACAGGGCGGCAAACGGTGTTATCCTGATAACTACCAAACGCGGTAAAACCGGCAAGCCTACCATCAACTACAGCTATAACCAAGGCTTTAGCTCGCCAACACGTTTGCCGAAAATGGCCGATGCTGCTACTTATGCGCAGATCATGAACGAGATAAACTACGATTCTAACCCTGCAGGCGGCTTAAACCAGTCATACACTGCGGAGCAGATACAGAAATTCAGCGATGGCTCGGATCCGCTTAACTACCCTAACACCGATTGGGAAAAGCAAACGCTTAAAAGTTACGCGCTGCAAAACCAGCATAGTCTATCGGTAGCTGGCGGTAATGATGATGTGAAGTACTTCGTGTCGTTAGGTACGCTTTACCAGGATGGTTTGTACAAAAACGGCGTAACCCAATATCATCAGTATAATTTCCGCTCTAATATCGATGCGAATGTTACCAAACGCCTTAAGGTTGGCTTGTCTATCTCTGGCCGCCAGGAAGACAGGTTATTTCCGCAAGTGGGTGCTGGCGATGTTTTCCGGTCGGTTTATCGCGCAAAACCAATCGTAGCAGCATTTTATCCAAATGGCTTGCCAACAACCGGTATCGAAAATAATAACCCTGCAGTACAGGTAACTGATATCGCGGGCACAAACCGTAACCCAACCCAGGTTTTCAATGGTATATTGAAAGGTAGCTATGCCTTGCCGGGTATAGAAGGCTTATCGTTGGATGGTTTCTTCTCGGTAGATAAATCTAACGCTTTCGATAAAAGCTTCAGTAAACCATATGTACTTTACAGCTATGGTGGCGGCGATGTGTACAACAAGGTAGTTGTTGGCGGCAACAATAATGCAGCCACGCTCTTCGAATCGCAAAACAACCAGCAGTTGATCACTTCCAACATTAAATTGAACTTTGCGCGCAAATTCGGTGCGCATGATATCAATGCCTTTGTTGGTTATGAGCAAAGCAAAAGCCACCTGGATTATTTTGATGCTACACGATACAACTACTTGTCGTCGCAATTGCCCGAGCTTTCGCAGGGTGGTAGCGCGGCAACTGATTACCTTAACTCGGGTTACAGCTCAAACTACAATCGCCGAAGTGTAATTAGCCGATTGGCCTACGCTTATGACGAGAAATACCTGTTTGAGGGTCAGTTACGTGCAGATGGCAGTTCAATATTCCCTTCTGGCAAACAATGGGGTTATTTCCCATCAGCATCAGTAGGTTGGAGGGTTTCTAAAGAAGAGTGGTTTAAAAATAAGGTAACCTTTATTGACGACCTTAAGCTGCGTGCTTCTTACGGTTCTTTAGGAAATGATAACGTAAACGGTTTCCAATACTTTGATAACTATGTGTTAGTGAGCAACGGCTTCGTTGCATCGGTACCGGGCAGCGGCTCAAACACCATCCAACCAAACGTTAACCTGGTAAAATTAGCCAACCCCAACATCACCTGGGAAACTGCCCGCAAGCTCGATATCGGCTTAAATGCTACATTCCTGCACAACTTTACCGTAGAGGCAATTTACTTCAAGCAAAAAAGGTCGAGCATATTGGCTACCCGTAATGCTTCGTTGCCCGGTACATCAGGTATCGTAAACCCTTACGGTTCCGATCCGTTGGTACCATCCGAGAATATCGGTAAGGTAAACAGCGAGGGTGTTGAAGGAAGCCTGGGCTACAATTCAACAACTTCGAGCAAGTTTACCTGGGGCATTAGCGGCAACATCACCTACGCCAAAAGCAACGTCGTATTTATCGACGAAGCAAGCGGAGCTCTTGATTATCAGCGCCAAACCGGCCACCCTATGAACACCTATTTGCTGTACAACGCTATTGGCATTTTCCGCACGCAGGCAGATCTTGATGCTCATCCGCATGTAACCGGCGCAAAAGTTGGCGATTTAATTTATGAAGACTACAACAAAGACGGAAAAATAACCGCCGACGACCAAACCCGTACCAAATACGGTAACATCCCTCAAATTACATACGGTATAGCTTTAAACGCTGCCTACAAAAACTTCGATATATCGATATTATTCGCCGGTCAGGCGCAGGTTAGCCAATACGTATTGCCGGAGTCGGGCAGTATAGGCAACTTCTACAGCAGCTGGGCCGATAACAGGTTTAGCGCAAGCAACCCGAACGGCAGTTACCCAAGGGTGACTGACAGGGCATCAAATGCCATTAGCGGTGGCCAGTACAATAACACCTTCTGGTTGAACGATGCCTCTTTCATCAGGTTGAAAAACGTGCAGTTAGGGTATAATTTCAAGTCACAATTCCTATCGAAACTTAAGCTGGGCGGAATAAGGGTTTACGCAAGCGGATTCAACTTATTCACCATAACCAAGGTGAAGGATTACGATCCGGAAGGAACCAGCGGCAGCGGCCAGTTTTACCCGCAGCAGCGCATTATCAACTTAGGTGCTAACGTGAAATTTTAACAAGAACAACAATGAAACTGAAACATATAACCCCGTTGTTTATACTGTTTGGCGGTATGCTGGGCATAACAGCGTGTAAAAAAGATTTTTTGACGGTAGAGCCAACCGATAGGATCGCAACATCGGCCATTGAGGCAGATACTGCAGTGTTTGAGGCTTACGTAACCAACCGCTACATCGGTACCAAGTTACAGGATAAAGAAGCCGACGGTACAAACCCCGGTTTCGGCCGCGGCTTTGAGTACAGCATGTGGAGCTCACTTACGGATGAATCTATCTACAACAACGATGATGCCACCTGGTTGGTACAACGCGGGCAACTGGCCCCCGAAAACCTGGGCGGCGCAGGCGTGTTGTGGGGCAGGAGCTACCGAGGTATAAGGGAATGTAACTATGCGTTGAGTATATTATCGAAATTACCCATGAGCGCGGGGCATAAAACCCGTATAGAAGGCGAGTTGAAATTCATCAGGGCTTTCCGCTATCAGGACCTTATCCGCAACTATGGCGGTGTAGTGTTGATGGGCGATAAAGTAACCAGCCTGAGCGACGATTTGCAGGATCCATCGCTTTACAAAAGAGCTACGATTAAAGAAAGTATAGCGTACGTGCTTGCACAGCTGGATGATGCAGCGGCTAAACTGCCATTGAACAATGATAACAGCTGGCTATTGGGCAGAGCAACAAAAGGTGCTGCCCTGGCATTAAAATCGCGCTTGGCGCTTTATGCTGCCAGCCCGCTATATGAGGGTGCAGGTACCTGGGCCGACGCAGCAACTGCAGCACAGGCCGTTATCAGCCTAAATAAATACGGTATTTACACAGGCGGTTATAACAACCTGTTCCTGGTGAACGAAACCAACGAAACGATCTTTGAGCGTTTGTACACCAAGAACGATAACCACACGCACCTGGAAATTGCCAACGGGCCAAACGGCTACGGCGGCTGGGCGGGTAACACGCCATTGCAAAACCTGGTGGATGATTATGAGATGGACAACGGCAAGCCCATTACCGATGCTACATCTGGTTATGATCCCAGTAAGCCTTACGAACACCGCGACCCGCGTTTTGCGGCGACGGTATTGTACAATGGTTCTTTTTACAGAGACCGCAATATAGAAACCTTCACCCCGGGCGGAAAGGATAGCAAGGATGGTGCCGATAACTGGAATACCACCAAAACCGGCTATTACCTTAAAAAGTTCATGAACGATGCTTATCCGCTTCAAAACCCATGGGGTAACGCAGGTTTCCAGCCCTGGATATATTTCCGCTACGCTGAGATACTGCTAAACTTTGCCGAAGCCGCAAACGAAGCTTACGGTCCGGATGCGATACCTGCAGGTTCAACGCTCAGCGCACGCAGTGCTATCAACATGATACGTGCAAGGCCGGGCATCAACATGCCTGCGCTGGCAGCAGGGCTTTCGCAGTCGGAAATGCGCGATGCGATCCGCTACGAGCGCCGTGTTGAATTGGCATTCGAAGAGCATCGTTTTTACGACGTTCGCCGTTGGAAGATTGCCGATGTTACCGAGAATAAACCTGCAGCAGGCGTAATCATTACCAAAAATGCCGACGGCAGCTTTAGTTACACACCGAAAGTTGCTTTGGATGGCCGCTCGTTTGCCACCAAGCATTACTGGTTACCAATACCCCGCACAGAGATACAGGCATCTGGCGGGCAGTTGCAACAAAACGCAGGTTACTAATAAAAATAAGCAGAGGGGAGTGTTACTTGCTCCCTTCTGCTTTAATAGTGCATCAACCCCGGCTTACCCATGAAGAGGATATTTGGATTAGTGTTAATAGCTGGTGTTTTAATAACCGGTTGTAAGAAAGATAAAGGTATTGTAGCCGATAACGACGAGATAACAGATGTGGTAGATTTACCCCCTGTTCCGGTTACGACCGATTCGCCCCCGCCAGGCCCCATCAAAGGAGTGAACTGGGCTGCAGACGGCGATAATTTTAGCGATGGTATTTTGGTTTTAAGCGCCTTGTCATCATCAGATAGTTACACTACCGTATCCGCAACAGCTGATGCCGTGTTAACCGGTATCAAAGCCAACACGGGCGCAAACACGCTACGCTTACCGGTCAATTATTCAACGGTGTCGCAAGCTTGGTGGGGTTCATATATTGGCGTTATTGATAAGGCTATCAGCAAAAATATGAATGTAATATTGGCTTGCTGGGAATCCAAATCGCAAGCCGATGGGAAAGTAGATAATATGACGGAGTTTTGGTTGATGTGGAAAGCGGTAGTTGCCAGGTATGGCAGTAACCCCCACGTTTACTTTGAGATATTTAACGAACCTCACGGATATTCGTTAACCGACTGGACAACCATTTGCGCGCAATGGTTAAGTAATTATCCAACAGTGCCGCAAGGGCATATTTTAATAAGCGGCACCTCTTACTCGCAGGATATCAAGGGAGTTGGGGCCGATAGCCGCTTTACCGGTTGTCTGCTATCTATACATGATTATAACTTTTTTAGTGATGGCACCAATACTACGGCTGTCCAATGGGAAAACCGTTTTAAAAGCAATTTAGGTGATTATGCAGGCCGCGCTGTGCTCACCGAGTTTGGCGTACCCATGACGGGCGGCAAAAACTATACAGGTGCCATTGGCGGCGACCCTGAAATTGCCTACCTACAGGGACTTACCAATGTGGCGCGTAGCTACGGCATGGGTAGTGTTTATTGGCCGGGCATCCGTACCGGCGATAGTTATGCTATGCAGCAATTAAGTGGAAGCGGCGCAGGCATCACTGTTACAAATACCAATTTATCTGGCTTAAGCCGCCTTATCTATGCGTGGGGCGTGGGCGCAGGTGGTACCGATGTTTTTTACACGGGTGCTTTCTATCGCTTTTTAAACCAAAATAGCGGGCAGGCGTTGGATGTTAACGGTTCGTCAACAGTTGATGGCGCCGGCATCATTCAATGGCCGCAAAATGGGGGTAGCAACCAGCAATGGATAATTACCGACAATGGTGGCGGCTATTACAAGATCGCCAACCGTAACAGCAGCAAGGCGCTTGATGTAGATATGAGTTCAACTATTGCAGGTGCAGGCATTGTTCAATGGCCTTGGAATGGCGGCAACAACCAGCAATGGCAACTAACCGCAGTCAGCCCAGGTGTTTATAAAGTGATAAATAAAAACAGCGGGTTTGCACTTGATGATAACGGCGCATCTACCACTAGCGGTGCCGGTATCATACAATGGAATGCAAATGCGGGCACCAACCAGCAGTGGCAAATTATACAACAGTAACTTACAAAAACGAGCAATGCCGGCAGGCTTGCCCGCTTTGTTTTTTAAATAATGATCAGAAAATCAACTATTAAAATTGTCCTTTTGACGGCAACCTGTCTGGCGCTTGGCCGGCTGGTTGCCCATGGGCAATCCGGCGAGGTAACTATACATATCGATGCTGCTAAAACCTACCAAACCATCAGCAACTTTGCGGCATCAGATGCATGGGCCTGTCAGTTTGTAGGTAACTGGCCCGATGCTAAACGTGAGAAAATAGCCGACTTGCTTTTTAGCCGTAAAACCAATCCCGATGGCTCGCCCATGGGAATTGGTTTATCGCAATGGCGGTTTAATATAGGTGCAGGCAGTACGCAGCAGGGCAATGCGAGCGGTATTGGCGATGAATGGCGACGCGCCGAATCTTTCCTGGATAATGATGGCACCTACAACTGGCAAAACCAGGCAGGGCAGGTATGGTTTTTAAAAGCCGCTAAGCAGCGGGGGGTGAAGCAGTTTTTGGGTTTTAGCAATAGTCCCCCGGTACAGTTTACTGCCAATGGCAAAAGCTTTGCAACCAAAGGCAAGGTGAATATAGTACCTGATAAATATGATGCTTTTGCCGCTTACCTGGCCAATACCGTGAAGGGTTTGAAAAAGGTAGCCGGAGTTAAGTTAGATTACATCAGCCCCGTAAACGAACCTCAATGGGATTGGAGCGATGGTGGGCAGGAGGGATGCCCCTACAATAATGCCGAGATAGCCGGGTTGGTACGCGCTATTGATAAAAACTTCCAAAGCAATAAAGTGAGCTCAAAAATATTGATTGGCGAAGCTGGTAGTATTAATTACCTTTTTACGAAAGGCGATAAGCACGGTAAAGGCAATCAGGTGAACGATTTTTTTAAACCCGGCATGCCTTCTTATATAGGCGATTTGCCAACGTTGAGCCGTACGATAGCTACGCATAGCTACTTTACCACATCGCCTATGGCGGCATCGGTAAAAGCCCGTAAGGCACTGGCCGATACGGTGGCGGCAATAAAAGGATTGGAGCTATGGCAATCAGAATACTGCATTTTGGGCGATAATGCCGGCGAAATAGATGGCAACCATCGCGATTTAGGCATTGACGCGGCGCTGTACCTTGCGTCAGTAATCCATACCGACCTAACCGTAGCTAACGCATCAGCATGGCAATGGTGGACCGCCATATCGCCTTACGACTATAAAGATGGCCTCATCTACATCGATAAAAATAAAACCGACGGCAACTTCTACACAAGTAAAATGCTTTGGGCCATGGGTAATTACAGCCGTTTTATAGCACCTGGCGCCGTGCGGATAGCAGCTATGCCCAGCAGCGGTCCGCTGCTGGTTTCGGCGTACAAAAAAGGTAATGAGTTAACGCTAGTAATCGTAAATCCTGCTAAAGAGCCCGTCACCACAGGTTTTGATGCAGCTTCGGCAAAATTGAGTTTAAAGCTCTCCTACCTTACTGCTCAGGATTCTGAGCTTAAATACGGGAAAGTTACCGGGAACAACGCTACTATCCCGGCACGCTCCATCGTCACTTTTACCGGCACCATTAACTAATCAATCAACGCTAACTGCAATGAAAAAGATTTACCTGTTATTTTCCGCCTTTGGCCTCATATGGTTGCCGCTGCTGCTTAAGGCGCAGGCTCCCGGTACGCCTGCCTTATTCAATGCCGACTGGGTTTTTCATAAGGGCGATATCGATAAAGGTATCGATGGCCTCAAGCTCGAAGCTTATTGGAAAAATGTAAGCCTGCCGCACGATTGGAGCATTGAGGGCCCTTTTAGCGATGCATGGGCCAGCGCTACGGGTTACTTGCCCGGCGGCATTGGCTGGTACAAGAAAAACTTTGCGGGCAACGCAGCTTGGCGCGGCAAACAGGTGTACATCTACTTTGATGGGGTTTACAAAAACAGCGAGGTTTGGATAAACGGCCACCTGCTGGGCAAACGGCCAAATGGGTTTATCCCTTTCCAATACGAGTTGAGCAAATACCTTAACCTCGCCGGCCAAAACCAAATAGTGGTAAAGGCAGATCACAGCCAGTTTGCCGATTCGCGCTGGTACACGGGCTCGGGCATATATCGAAATGTTTACCTCGTTATAAAGAATCCTGTACACGTAGGGCTATGGGATGTAGCCTTTTCCACGCCGGAAGTTTCTCCTGCCAAAGCCAAAACGAATATAAAGCTGGATGTTACCAACAGCGGCAGCACTAATACGCCAGTTACGGTACAAATTAAGATGTTCGATGGTAAGGGCAATCTGGCTGCCACACTGCAAAAGCAGTTAATAGCAAAAGCGGGGAAACAACAAGTCAACTTCGATCAGCAACTAATTTCTCCCCGTTTGTGGGACAGCGAAAAGCCTGAATTATACAAATTGCAGGTCACGTTACTAAGGAAAGGCTTAAAGATAGATGAGGTGACACAAAGCGTAGGCATCCGCAGCATCCGTTTCGATAAGGATAAAGGCTTTTTCCTCAATGGTAAAAGTACCAAGTTAAAAGGCGTTTGCATCCATGATGATGCGGGAGCACTTGGTGTTGCCGTGCCGCCAGAAGTGTGGGTGCGGAGGTTGAAAATCCTGAAAGAAGCGGGCGTAAACTCGCTGCGTATGAGCCATAACCCCCATGCAGATTACCTGTATGATTTGTGCGACAAAATGGGCTTCCTGGTGATTGACGAAGCTTTCGACGAGTGGGCTATTGGCAAAAACAAATGGGTAGCCGGTTGGAACGTTGGCACCCCCTCAAAAGATGGATACCATGAATACTTTAAAGAATGGGCCGATAGGGATGTGAGCGATATGGTGCAGCGCGCGCGCAACCATCCATCCATCATTATGTGGAGCATTGGTAACGAAATTGATTACCCTAACGACCCTTACAGTCACGAGGTGCTCAACACCGGGCGCAACCCCCAGATTTACGGTAAGGGTTACCTGGCCGATCATCCGGCAGCAAGCGGCTTAACGCCCCTTGCCCGGCAGCTTGCAAAGGCTGTTAAGGCGGTTGATTCTACCCGCCCCGTTACCGCCGCGCTTGCAGGTGTAGTAATGTCTAACGAAGTGGGGTACCCCGAAGAACTGGACGTGGTTGGCTATAATTACCAGGAGTACCGGTATGCAGACGACCATCAAAAATATCCCGACCGCATCATCTACGGCAGCGAGAACGGTATGGCGCAGCAAGCCTGGGCAGCGGTAGACAGCAACGAATATATCTCTGCCCAATACCTGTGGACAGGTATCGACTACCTTGGCGAGGCGGGTAAATGGCCCCAACGAAGCAATGGTGCAGGATTGATAGATCTGGCTGGCTTTAAAAAGCCGGAATACTTTTATCGCCAAAGTCTATGGGCCGATAAACCTATGGCTTATATAGGCTCTCGCGCCATAACCAGCGCCGAAGATAAAGGCATATGGAGCCACCGTAGCGCCGAGCCGGTTTGGAACTGGCAACCGGGAAGCAAAACAAAAGTTGATTGTTTTACCAATTGCCAGGAGGTAGAACTCTTTTTAAACGGGCAGTCCCTCGGCAGGCAGTCCCGCGCCGTAGCGAAAGGCCAGGTACCTTATTGGGAGGTGGCATACCAACCCGGCGAGCTACGGGTTAAGGGATATAACAATGGCGTTGAGGTATGCAGTAACGCTATCAGGACAGCCGGCGACGCTTACCAGCTGAAGGTAGTAGCCGATAAAGTGTTGTTTAAAAGCCTTGAACGAGGTTTATGCCAGGTTGAAGTGTACGTAAACGATAAAGACGGTAACCCCGTATTTACCGCCGAAGATGATATTAGCGTAAGCGTTACAGGGCCGGCCAGGCTTCTGGGATTGGAGAGCGGCAGCAACAGCAGCCACGAAAGCTACCAGGCAAACCGCCGTAAAGCAATGCATGGCCGTTTGTTGGCTTACATACAGACAACTGGAGCGCCGGGTATAATTCAGGTTCAGTTCAGTTCTGGGAATTTAAAATCTTCTACCATCATACTTAATGTAAAATAGCTCGTCTTCCTATAAATAAAACACCGTATTGCACTATATGAAACTTCTAAAACTACTATTATTCGTCCTTGTTCTATTCATGTCGTACAGCCTAAGGGCGCAAACGACTAAACATACGTTTACCCTCAGTGATAACGCATTCCTGCTCGATGGTAAACCGTTCCAGATCATATCAGGCGAGATGCATTACACCCGTGTGCCGCGCGAAGCCTGGCGTGCCCGCATGAAAATGGCCAAAGCCATGGGCCTCAATACCATCGGCACCTATGTTTTCTGGAATGCGCACGAGCCGCAAAAAGGCCGGTACGATTTCAGTGGCAACCATGATATTGCCGAATTTGTAAAGATTGCCAAAGAAGAGGGCCTTTATGTGATACTGCGCCCCAGCCCATACGTTTGCGCCGAATGGGAATTTGGTGGCTATCCGTACTGGCTGGAGAAGGAGCAGGGCTTGCAGGTGCGCAGCACGGAGCCTAAATATTTGGCCGCCTACCACAAGTACATTATGGAGGTTGGCAAACAGCTTGCGCCACTGCAAATAAACCACGGCGGCAATATATTGATGGTGCAGATAGAGAACGAGTATGGCTCTTACGGGTCAGACAAAGATTACCTTGCCCTCAACCAAAAAATGTTCATCGATGCAGGTTTTGATGGGCAGTTGTACACCTGCGACCCCGAGGCTGCCATAAAAGATGGCCATTTACCAGGCCTGCTGCCTGCTATAAACGGGGTAGACGATGTGGCGAAAGTAAAACGCCTGATTAACGAAAACCATGGCGGCAAGGGCCCGTATTTTATAGCCGAGTGGTATCCTGCCTGGTTCGATTGGTGGGGCACCAAGCACCACACCGTACCGGCAGAGCATTATTTGGCCAGGCTGGATTCGGTGCTATCGGCCGGGGTTTCCATCAACATGTACATGTTCCATGGCGGCACCACGCGCGGTTTCATGAACGGAGCCAACTACAACGATAAAGACCCTTACGAACCACAGATAAGCAGCTACGATTACGATGCGCCGCTTGATGAGGCAGGCAATGCTACGGATAAATACCTAAAATTTAGGGCGGTTATACAAAAACACCTTAAGCCAGGCCAAACATTGCCCGAAGTGCCGGCAGCGAAGTCATCTGTAGATTTGCCCGCCATCCACTTTACGCAAACCTATGGCTTATTTGGTAACCTGCCGGCAGCAAAACTGCATACAAACCCACAAACCTTTGAGGACCTTAGCCAGGATTATGGTTTCGTACTCTATCGTACGAGCGTGATCGGCGGAAAAAAAGGTATGCTGAAAATTGACGGGCTGCGCGATTATGGCATCATTTACCTAAACGGCAAACGCGTGGGCGTGTTGGATAGGCGCCTTAAACAGGATAGCCTGGAGCTTACTCTGCCGAAGGGAAAAGTGCAATTAGACATACTGGTAGAAAACCTAGGCCGTATCAACTTTGGCCCATACTTGCTCAAGAACAAAAAGGGTATTACAGGCGGTGTATTATTCAACGGAAGCCTGTTAAAAAATTGGTACAGCTATGGCCTGCCGTTGGATAAATTGAACTTAAAAGGCAATGGTCTGCAAATCAGCAACGGTAAGCCGGTGATAAAAAAGGCTATATTTAATATCAAAAAGCCTGTAGATACCTATCTCGATTTAAGCAAATGGGGCAAGGGGACTGTATGGCTTAACGGGCATAACCTTGGCCGTTATTGGAACATTGGCCCGCAGCAAACCATTTACGCCCCGGCCGAATGGTTCAAAGCAGGGCAAAATAAAATCGAGGTGCTGGAATTACTCAAAACCGACCAAAACGATTTGCCGGGTTTAAAAAAACCGGTACTGGATAAGTTGGGTCCACAATAATTTACTACCCTATATTACATAGCTGAAACGGCCTCCTTGACAACAAGAAGGCCGTTTTTTTTGGCTGTTTGCTTTAGATTTCAAGCTCCGATGGCACCCGTCTTTACTTCGCCGGATCTTTTATAACTGGCAAATATCACCCCGCTCGGCGTTATTGCGCTTTTGAACAAAGTAAACCCGGCTGGCGAGCTCTCGGCACTAAACAGGTTTTTGCCTTTACCAAGAATAACGGGGTGAATTTTAAGCCAAAGCTCGTCTGCCAAGTCATGTTTTAACAGGGCTCTCACCAGTTCGCCGCTGCCCCAAACTTTAATATCGCCGCCCTCAGCGTTTTTGAGTTTTTCGATATCGGCCAGACTGGTCAAAAATTCCGTGTTTTCCCAATCGGACTGGTTGATGGTGTTTGACAGTACGTATTTGGTGACCTCGTTGATACCCGGCCAAATCTGGGCATTTTGCGGCCAGTAGCCTGCAAAATTATCGTATGTTTTGCGGCCCAGCAGAATATCTGTAGGTGCCATTTGTTGCCGCATAAGCTTGCCAGAAACCTCGTCTGAATGAGGTGCTACCCACCCTCCGTATGCGAAACCGTTTGATGGGTCTTCATCCGGTCCGCCTGGTGCTTGCATTACCCCGTCTAATGTTATGAATGATACGACGATTATCTTTCTCATATGATTTTCCTTGCGTTTTGCTTAATAAAATAATGTTTTGTATAACACAAATTTGCATTATTAGACACTGTTCTTACAGGTGCATAAAAGACAAATCAGGGGTAAAACGCGACGAGGAATTTATGTAAGTAACCGTCCTCTGGAATGAACCAATGAACTCAATCAATCGCCTGGCTCATAATCTACGGGGAGCATGTTAGATAGTTTGGCTTTGCTCCAGGTGCCTTCGTAAAGCGGGCTTTCTGCTATTACGATTCCGTTCATATCAAAGATGGCATAATGCCGGTTGGTTGGCGTAATTACGCTGGTTTCGAAATTTTCCATATCCAGCGGGCGGTAAATATCCCTGAATAATTCTTCTTCGTGTTTTTTGGTATAAACCACGTATAAATAGGCCGGGAATGTGATGGCAAAAATACCTTCCTGCGGGGTAGTACGTACAACATCCATAGCAGTAAGCGGCGGTTTTACCAGGTTTTCTTTTGCCCATTTGGGCACGTTTTGTTGGTCGACCCAATACAGGGCCGAATCGCGGTTGAAGCCGTTGAACTGTTTTATCTTCTTTTGAATGTAGGCTTCCTGGTAACGTTTAGGGTTGAGGATTCGGGAATAACTATAGATAACGAAGCCCTCATCAACCAGTTTGTTCTTGTAAAGCGAACGATAAAAATGCTGTGCAGAGCCATAGTACGATTCCTCGCGCTTTGCCCGCCATTTCTTTTTCTGCGAGTCGCTCCCGGGTAGTTCTTCAAACAGTGCCTTTCCAGAATAGGATATAGTATGGGAGATATTATCGCTGCTGAAGCTGTTTAGTAAAAATTTGGTGCGGTAACCAAGGGCATAGTTCTCTACAACCAAAAACTCATCTGACGATGCCTCAAGCGTTTGGGTTTTGCGCACATAGTTTAAATCAAGGATATGGGGGTTGATTACTTTGCATTGTTTAGAATTTTCGGAAATGCCGATGAAATCCTTTTTGAACATTTCGTAATTCTTTTTCCAGTCGGCACTGCTGGTGATGGTAACAGCGCGCATCATCATTACCTTGGGCGTAAGTTCAATGGCAAGGTTTACGGGTTGGCTGCCTACCAGCACCTGTTTAGAAAACTCTTCATAACCTATCACGGTAACCACCAAATTATACTGGCCAGGCTTTACGCCACGAAGCGTAAAGCTGCCGTCATCCAGCGAAGCGGTGCCATAGCTGGCATTGCTTAAAAAAACGCTGGCCCTTGCAACCGGGTTTTTGCTACCTGCACCGGTTATTTTACCCGTTATAACCCCACTTTGCGCAGCCGCAATTAAGGGGAACCATAAATAAACTACTATAAACCACCAACGGCGCATGTGCTTTTAAACTTTTTAGAGGATACGAATAAAGATATAATTTATGAAGCAGAGATGAAAAAATGTGATGGTAATTAAAAAGATACATTAAATTAATAGGTTAGAGAGGTTTAAAGAGTTGGAGATGTTGCACTACTGGTAGCTTTCTCTTAAATCTTTATTTCTTCAGGCTTTTCTGAAGCCTTTCCAACCGAGCCGCAAATTACCATAAAAAAGGGCCGCTAAGGCTATCAACCTTTGCAACCCTTCTAACTTTTTTAACCTTTCTAACTTTTATAACTAATTTCCGCCTTTAAGCCCCGCTATAGACCGTTGCATCTGAGCCATCATGGTGGTGAGGCTTTCCATCGTAGGCTCTGGGGTTGGCATGGGCAGATGAGTAGATATATAGGCTTTAGCTTTCCATATCTCCAGCACGTCTTCACCAGCAATCTCGTACGGGTCGTAAACCGGGTTGTCTGATATCAACTTCAGTTTTTTATTTTCTTTGAATTTGTTGCCCGCACGTTTGTACACAACGCCCTCACTTTTTGATACGATAACATAGGTTTCGCCAGCTTTTACGTCGGCCCAGTTTTCCTGGTATTCACCAATGATAATAGTGCCCGATTGCAGCGGCAGCATCGAATCGCCTTTTATCTCAAAACCGCGATATGTGCCCTGCTTAAACATAGGCAGATACAGCTTGGGTAGAGCTGCCACATATTCGGTATCGGCATAGCCATTTAAATAGCCCGCGCTGGCCTTAACGGGTACCAGCTCAATATTTTCGTTTTCCTCTTTATCCACCGAAATACTGAGGATGCGCAGGTTGGCCGGGTTACCTTTTGGTTTGGGTGCCCACTTCTCATCAATGGTTTCGTTGATGAAATCATCAATAGAAACGTCAAAAAACAATGCTAATGATTTTAGTAGTTCGTATTTGGGTTCTGCACGCTCTTCTTCATAAGCACCTACTAATGAGCGTTTTATTCCTACCTGATCGGCAAATTGTTGTTGGGTTAACCCCTTCTTTTTGCGGAGGAACTTAATATTTTGTGAAATATTTGCCATAAAATTTGGAATTGCTAAATTTATTAGTAATTTTATGCTCATAAAGTTAGTAATAATTATTTAACCGGCAAATTTTTTTATCAAATGAAGAGGTTCGTTTATATCATCACCGACAGGAACAGGAAGAATTTACATGTAGGCATGTGCGCAGACCTGCTGAAAACGCTGAAATTTTATGGCGAAATGCCAACGCTATTTTTCGATAGCGCGCAGCAGCTTAACCGTTTGGTTTATTTTGAAGAAATAAATACCGAGGAACAGGCCATGGAGCGCTTTAAGCAGGTAAGCACTTTTACCCGTCCGCAAAAGGAAAGGATGATACGCCCGGTAAACCCGGATTGGGTTGACCTTACTATAGGCTTGAATTATGAAAGCGGAATAAAAGTTAGGCCATCCACTTTTGGCGGACGGCCTTCTATACAACCAGCGCGAAGAGCTGTTACTTTTTAATGAATTTCAATGCGCCCGAGTTCATGCAGAATCGTTTGCCGCCACGGTCGGCAGGGCCATCGTCAAACACATGGCCCAGGTGCAAGCCGGTGCTGCGCTCTATGACTTCGTCGCGCGTCATACCGTAGCTGTTATCGGTCACGATCTCTATTTTGCCCGCATCTACTGCTTTTACAAAACTTGGCCAGCCGGTGCCACTATCGAACTTATCGGCCGAACTAAACAATACGTCGCCGGTAGCTGCGCTTACGTAAACACCTTTTTCGTGGTTATCGTAATAAGCGTTCTTAAAAGGCTGCTCGGTGCCACTCTCCACCATAATGTTATACTGATTTGGCGTCAGTATCTTCTTCCACTCCGAAGGGGGTTTGCTTTTTGGGCGTGCCGCGCTTTGTTTTTTTGTTTGCCCGTTGATATTCTGGCAGCTAATAGAAC
Organism: Mucilaginibacter psychrotolerans; assembly: GCF_004519315.1. Taxonomy (GTDB): domain Bacteria; phylum Bacteroidota; class Bacteroidia; order Sphingobacteriales; family Sphingobacteriaceae; genus Mucilaginibacter; species Mucilaginibacter psychrotolerans. The sequence continues at coordinate 57,300 of NZ_SOZE01000020.1, read as the reverse complement.
CGAATACACCGATAACGAGTATTGCTAAAATTAATTTTTTCATTTTTCTTTCTTTGGTAATAATTTGTAAGCTATCTAAATATGCTTTGCTCAATAAATCTACGAAATATAGTGCCAATGCGTTTGTCATCTATTGGTCGTAATAATGAGTTTTTCCTTACAACGTTAATAGGCTTTTATAACTTTTTATTAGCCCGGGAAAGTGGTACACGGCATATAATTTATTTCCATTTACTTATCCGTTCATTTTTTTCAACAAATTCAGACGAAAGAGATTTAAGTCTGGATTGTACCAGTATCTTTCGGCCTGCAACCGTACGCGTGTAAATTAATTCGCAAGGGCCTACTTTTTTTTCCCATTGCTGTGCAAAGTAGCTAGCGGATTCTTTGTTGCGCCCAAGATATTCGGGCACCGTATGAAAATCTTTTTGCTTTATAAAACGTGCCAGCAGGCTTTTTCTTACGATAACGTATTTGGGGTTATCTATCGGCGCAATTATCTCTTGCAGCATGTTTATAAATGCCGAGCTTTCGTAGGTAGATCCGCCTTGCAGATGGCAACTTACGCCACCTAATTTGTCAAGCGATGCATGAATACTAAGATCAGGTATGTCTGATTTCACCATTCCAACTTTAATCATGGTGTTCAACAGCACTTCGCCAATTTGTTGCAGGTCTTTGGCAATGTCCAGGTATTTTATGTATAGCTTAAACGTTTTATATGCCTTGCGGCCAAATATCAATAAGCCTGCTAAACCGAAAAACGCCAAAAGAAGATATAGCTGATTTAAACTTCTTACTTTACTCAATGCTCTGGGCAACGATTGTACTGTTCCAATCAAAAACTCCATAAAGCCAAAACCAAGGGCCGCAGATAAGTGCGCTATGGTTTTGTTTAGATACAATTTAGTAACCGCTTTATAGCCCCGGATATCTGAAAATGGAATTTTAATTTCATCTACCAGGTTTGCGCCGGTCTCGAGCGCATTTTGCCATTTATGTTTCAGGCCTTCCCGGTCGGCAGCAACAAGCATCGTTTTCTGGTTTGATTCCTCCATTATAACGGATGATGCCACAGTAAATAGGTGGAGCCGACCGATGCCATTTTCGATAGTTAAACTATCAGAAACACCTACAAAACATTTACAACGTTTTTCCAGCATCTCAAAATCAGCTCCTCCTGATGTCGACGTTCTGTCTAGGCAGCATAAATGCCAAATATTGCCGGTTTTATCAGCGTTGTCGTTTTGGGTTCTGATTGCCCTACCGCGCATTTGGTTGGATAAAACAAATGAGCCTACAACACTTGCGAGGATAAGGCTGTTGATTGATGGCGCATCCCATCCTTCGCCTAGTAAAGATTTTGTTCCTACCAGTACACAGATTTCGCCCTGTTCGAATAATTGAGTAATGATATTTACGATATCATTTTTTATCTGCTCGCATCGTTGTATCAATATATAATCATCATCGGCCGGCAAACAACCGCATTCGATGTTATGGATACCCAAAACACGTATTTTTGCCAAAAAAGTTGGGTAGGCATCCTTCGGTATTATAACTACAGATCCTGTTAGCACCCCAATTTTAAAATTTTCATTTTTGCTTCGCCTAAGCTTCTCAAAAATAGGGATGATGCCAATTTTGTTTAAGTCGAATACTTGATCGGAGCTATTGGCATAAAATTCGTTCCTGATGAAATCAGTTAAAATCACCAAACGCAGGGAAGGTCCTAATTGACCATATTCGAACTTTACAATGCGTTCTATGCTATTTAATTTACTAAGACTAGAGGTTAACGAACTGACGATTTTTTTATTTTTTGAAAACATAATCTGCCGGTTTTCCAATGCACCACACCGCCTAAGATCAGCCTCCAGTTTTAGCTTATGATCCTTATATAATTTGAAATCTTCTTTTTCTTTATACAAATAAAAATCCAGCAGCGTCTCTGCCCAATTGTAGTCAAAGGCAGGTATCCTGGAGTTTTTATTGCCTGTTATTTCAACGAAACATTGGGGGATTGTTTTTCCGCAGGCATTCAGGAATATTAAACAGGCAGAGTAAAACGACAAGTTACTATAAATCCATTCCAGGTTTTCAGTAGGATTTGTCCACCCCCGGTGCGATTCTATAGCTTCAATCAGGGTCGCATCGGTTTTAAGGCTATGGAAAGCATTTTCGATATTTCTACGAAACGAGGTAATATTATCCCACTCGCTATCGGTTGGCTGAGAAAGATACACATAATCCTGGTGAGGGCACAAGTCGCCTTCTGTTACTAACTCCGGTACTGATATTTCTACCTTTATAGGACCGTTCAAGTCTATATACCGTTGCCATTCATTTGCCGATACGTCATAAGGAGGCGTTGCTGTTAAGCCGATGATAACGGGATTAAGGCGCTGTTTTATTTTAATTAAAGTTTGCCACCATTCATTTTTTAAATGGTGGGCCTCATCAACTACGATAGTGCCAACTTGCAGGGCTTTTAACAAGAGGACAATATTTTCTAAATTTTGATTTTGTGCTGGCCGGGTATGCTCCTCAGAGCTTAATTCTTCGCTGTCCTCCTCGGCTTCTGCATTTATATTATTGCAGGCAGCATGCAAACCCTGGTAAGTAACTACCGTTAAAAAATCAGGCTTACGTATTTCGCGTGAGATCCACTCCGGCGGTGTATCGGTCTGCAGGAACGAATCGCAAAATTTTTGGATCCACTGGTTGCGGATTGCAATAGTAGGAGCAAGGATAAGCGTTGGCCGGTTTACTGTGATAGCCACCTGAAGGCCTAATATTGTTTTACCCGAACCGGGTGGAGCGATAATATGTAAATGACCGTCTAAAAGATAGTTATCTAAATTATCCAGCACCCGTTGCTGATATGTACGCCAGGAGTGTTTAAACTGAATATCGATCGGGAATTTATCCAATAAGTGTCTACTTTACGGGCGTTATTTACAAAAAAAGCATTAAAAGAGCCGAAGCAATAACACTTCGGCTCTTTATAATTTGTTTAAAAATGTAGTTGCTATTTCACATTTAAAATCTCACTTCTCAAATCTTTTTTACCATCCCGGCGTAAAATTAAACCCGAATACCGGTTTCTTCACGTCCTTGCGGTTGAATGGGAAAGCGTAGTAAGGTTCTAATATAAAGGCGCCAAACACATTCACCCTTAACGATACACCCGCACTAAATGCAGGCACACGGCTTACGGTAACATAGTTGGTTGTTTGATTGGTGCTTGGGTCGGTAACGGGTGTTGTAGAAAGGATATCCGGCTCGGTTTTGAACAGGGTGATCTTATCTCCCTTGTTCCAGGCTAAACCGGAGTCGAAGAAAAAGTTAAGATCTGAAAAAAGGAACTTCGAAGGTAATAAGGCCAACTTCTCAGGGCCGGTAAATGGCAGGCGTATCTCAAAATTTGCTACAGCAATACGGCTACCGTTCAGCTGGTTGCTGTTCCAAACGCTGGTAGTGCCGCCAATGGTACTGTTGTCGCTATAAAGATCGTAACCGCGTACCAGCCATGGGTAGCTAACGGATAGCGGGTAGAAAGCGTTCGCGTCATCGCCAAAGCGGCCCGTGCCGTAAAACCTTGCGGCAAAGGTAACCGGCTGCGCCCGCACGTATTTGCGCAGGTCGATATTCGGCGAATAATATTTGTAAGTTCCCATATTGTAATCAATACCCAGCTTAAAGCGATAACCACCAAGCGGGGCGGCAATACCGAAATAAGAATCGTCGCCGGTAAGCGATGTACCGATGGTATAGGTGCTGAAGGGGCGATAATCATAACCAGTTTCGGCACGATATTGTTCGCGGGATATCTTGTGCTTTTTAAAGTCGATGGCGTTGTAAACGTTTCCCGCTGTATCTATAGGGTAGTAGGTGCTGTAGCGGTCGATACGGAAGCTGCTACGCGATGCACTTGCGCCGATTTCGTACCGCAGTTGTTTAGAGATAGGGTACTGTACAAAGCCTTGTATAGCATCCTGAAAGATGCGGATGATATCGGTGTGCTGGTCTAAAACGTTAGTCTGTTGCCCCTGGTAATCTATAGTGGTTGCTGTGAGGCCATAATTACCAAACTGGTAGGGGATATGCGACAAGCCGAAACCCCAATTCCAACGACCCTCCTGGTTAATGTAAATCCCTTGCGCGCCAAAATCATAAACCTCGCCGTTTACCGATGCGCTGGCGTAGATTTGATTACGGCCCAATATATCGCTAAAAACGCCTACGATGCCGCTGGATAAGCCGGTGCCGTAAGTGCCAATCTGCGCGCCAACGCCATTACTGGCCAAGGCATCCAGCTTAAATTTGGGTTTGTATGCTATGCTGTGGATAGAATCGGCAGAGAGTTTTGGGTAGGCAAGGTAGTTGTTTAAGTTAGAATTGATCAAATCTACCCCCACTGCGCGGGTTGGGGGCAGCATAGCCACCTCGAAATTGGTTGTGCCACCATCAACTATCAGTGGCTTAAACTCTGAAGCCTTGGCATTGTACACAGTATATTTCTGCGCGCGATAGTACGAGTACACGATATCATCGCTGGCGGAGATGCTTAGCGCAGGTGAATATTCGGTAATGCCGCAGATGCCGGTAAACAAATCTGTCATCTGCTCAACCTTGCCATTCGCCAACGTATAGCGGTACAAGTTACGGAAGCCGTCGCGGTTACTCAGGAAGTAAACCTGCGTACCGTCTGCAGAATATAGTGGGTTAAGGTTGTTGGCGTGGTTGAAGATTTTGATATCGGTAACCTTGCCGGTTGCGATATCAAGTTCGGCCAGATTGAAGGTGATTTCCTGTGATAAACCCTGATCGTAAGTGCTGCGGTCGCTGGAGAAGATAATCTTGTTGCCATCGCGCGAGAAGCTGGGCTGGTAATCGGAGTACTTATCGTTGGTGAGTTGTATAACTTTTTTTGTTTCGAAGTTATACATGTAAATATCGCCCTGGCCCTCTGACAGTGCCTGGAATGCCACGTTTTTACCATCTGGCGACCAGGTTAAGTTACTGAATTGCTCGGCCTTGCCCATGGAAATATCATTCAACACCTTGCCATCGGGCACGGCAACTACCAGCATACGGTTGCGCCCCTTACTAAATACGCTGAAGGCGAATTTCTTGCTATCGGGCGACCATGCACCTGCCGATTCGATAAAGTTGAACTCATCCACGTGCGAATTGGCCGTTTTGCTCGTTAACCGCTTCACGACTCGCCCCGTATGGGCATCGGCGAGGTAAAGGTCTATACTAAAGAGATTTTTTGAAGACAGGAAGGCGATGTATTGACCATCGGGACTAACCGAGGGTGCCACCGACATATCGCCACCGTTTTTATCGTCAATAATTTTTAAGCCTACCGGTTTTTGCAGGGTATCTTTTAAAAACGGCTTGTATGTAGATTCTATAGAGTTTTTCCAAAGGCGTGAAAGCGTTTTATCATCGTACCCAAACGTGCGCCTGATACCGTATTGAAGCCCAAAACGGGCGGTATTCTTAAAGAATGGAACGATGATGGTATCGCCATAGGTAGATCCCAGGAACGACCAAAAAGCCTCACCATATCGGTACGGGAAGTATTTATTACCGGTGGTAAGCTCTTCTACCGTTGGAATATCGTGATTAAGGTAGGCATCGCGCATCCACATGGCGGTGTAAGCATCTTTTTTACCCAACGAAAGATACTCGGCCATACCTTCCACCATCCAAAGCGGTATGTTGCCGATATTCTCGAAGTTGGAAGAATCGCGCCCCAATAGCATATGGTACTGGAAGGCGTGAACCAATTCGTGCCCAAGTACGTGCCTGGTGGTTTGGTTGGTTTCCATTACGGGCATCACCACCCGGTTTTTCAGGCCCTCCGTAATACCGCCTGTACCCACGCTTATCTCGCCATCTATGGCTGTTGTTTGTTGAAAATCGGGATGGTTGGCGTACAATATGATGGGGTTTGGCTTGCTGAAAGTATCGCGAAATACCTGCTGGTGCAGTGTGTACCAAAGCTCGGCCTCCTGGGCAAATCGCTTCATCATACTATCGTTTTTTATGTAATAGTATATCTCGAAGTGCGGGGTCTTATATACCTTAAAGTCGAGTTTTTTGTAGCGCACTTTGTTTTGCCCAAAGTATTGCGCTTTTGCCTGCTGACTAAATAATAGCGCAAGCGACAGGCAAAATAGTACAAGCGGAAGTTTTACGTAGGAAGAGTAACGTTTATTCATAAGGCTGTGTTAAGAATATGGCGTAATTTAATTAAAAGCACGCTTATAGCCAAACGCTGATATAGGCAATTTATTTAGGCGTTGGCGCATTATTTTCCGGGCTTTCTTCTTTTACAGGAGTTGTTATTACCCCTGAAGTATCCATTGGCATCTCCATCAGGCTATCTACTGCCGTGGTATCAGCTTCTCTTATCCTTGGAGAAGGGCAGTTATACTCTTTGGTTATTTTCACCCATGGCTTAGGGAAAGGCCCGTAGGTGTACCCCGAGTTCGGATCGGCGTACACCTTTTCCATAAACTCACCGAAAATGGGTAACGCCGTATGCGAACCCTCACCGGTTTCTGATGTAGTGAAATGCACGCTACGATCATCCGCGCCTACCCAAATGCCGGTTACCAAATCTTTGGTGATACCCATATACCAGCCATCTACATAATCACTACTAGTGCCGGTTTTGCCACCTATTTGGTTGTCTTTTTTCCATAGGCCGGGGTATTCCCAAAGTGCCTGGGATGTGCCGCCTGGTTCTTCCATCCCGCCGCGGAACATATAAAGCATCAACCATGCTGTTTCTTCGCTCAGCACCTGCTCGGTTTTAAGCGTAAACTCCTGTATAACGTCTCCTTTTTGGTCCGTTATTTTGGTAACCAGCAAGGGGTCTACCTTTTGGCCTTTATTCAGGAACGTGCTGTATGCCCGCACCATCTCAAAAACCGAAACATCATTGGAGCCCAAGGAAACCGATGGCACCGATTTTAGCGGACTCTCGATACCTATCTTGTGCGCATAATCTACAATTTTATCCCAGCCCACATGCTCGGTAACCTGGGCGGTAATAGAGTTTACCGATTTGCCCATGGCCCAACGTAGTGACATTTCGCGGCCCGAGAAGTTGAAATCGGCATTGTTGGGTTCCCAAACATCATCCTTGCCGTTATCCTTGAATTTGATGCTTACGCGTTTGTCGGTAAACTTATCGCAAGGGGTAAAGCCATTATCAATAGCAGTAACGTAGGCAAAAGGCTTAAAAGTAGAGCCCGCCTGGCGTTTGGACTGGTTTACGTGGTCGTAATTGAAGTATTTATGGTCGATACCGCCCACCCAAACTTTTATCTTACCGGTAGATGGTTCCATGGTCATCATGCCGGTGTTCAGGATTTTTGTATAATACTTGATGGAATCTACGCTGCTAAAGGTGGTATCCTGATCACCTTTCCAGGTGAACACGCTCATGCGTTTCTTCTTTTCGAAATAGGCGTTTATCTGCGTAGTATCCCCCTTATATTTTTTGGAAAGCAGTTTGTAAATGGGGAGCCTTTGCTCGGCTTTCAGCAAGAAATCTTTTATCTCTACACCTTTGCTGTCGCGCCAGGGATTTTTATCGCCCCATAAATTATTGAAGCGCTTCTGCAGCATCTTCATTTTATCGTTCACTGCTTCTTCGGCGTATTGCTGCAAGCGGCTATCTATAGTAGTGTATATCTTCAGGCCATCTTCGTAAAGGTCGTAGTTGTTGTCTTTACACCATTTATCCAGCCATTTTTCAACCGCGTGCCGTATGTACGAATCGCCTTGCCCGGTTTTGTCTACATAATGCCCGTCTAGTCCGATAGGGAACTGGGTGTACTTGTCGTAGTCGGCTTTGCTTAAGTAGTCGTATTTCACCATCTGACCAAGCACCACATTGCGGCGTTCAATAGCCCGCTGCGGATAAACGCGCGGGTTGTAAGTAGAGGTAGCCTTGAGCATACCGATCAATGTAGCTGCCTCGGTAGGGGCAACCTGTCCTGGCATTTTATTGAAGTATTTTAAGGTTGCTGTTTTTATGCCATACGAGTTATTGCCGAAAGGCACCGTATTCAAATACATGGTAAGTATTTGCTGTTTGGTGTACAAGTGCTCTATTTTATAGGCTGTAATCCATTCTTTACATTTAAAAACAAGGGTGCGCAGCACAGGTACGTACTGTACCAGGCCCTGTGAGGTGCGTTTGCGCGTATTGAACTGATTTTTAGCCAGTTGCTGAGTAATGGTACTTGCACCACGCCTGTCGCCTTTGGCAGTAGATACCAGCCCGCTTACAAAGCCTATGAAATCTACGCCGCCATGTTTGTAAAACCGTGTATCTTCGGTAGCAACCAACGCGTTGACCAGGTAGGGAGAAATAGCCTTATACTCCACCGGCGAACGGTCTTGTTTATAAAAGCGGCCGATGAGCTTACCATCTGCCGTGTACACCTCAGAGGGAAGCCAAACAACAGGGGTTTTGATTTCACTCATATTAGGCGAATGCCCAAATAGCCATAAGAAATTCAATTCTATGGCGCAGAAAAAGAGGATAACAAAGTAAACAAAGATGGTAAGATATCTCAGGTATCGGTTTCTTATACTTCTGAACATTGGGTAAAGATGGAAATTTATGCAACTATTACCATAGCCGCAGCATAAAAAATTAACAACGCAATTTTATTAACTAAATTTTAATTTAGGCACTACCAATAGAAATTATTTCCCGAAAATTATACGACAGCCTTAAATAGTACTGTTTTTAGGATTTGTATGGCAGATGATTTCTAAATGTTTTAATTGTGCTATCTGCGTTGGGCGTGGGTCAATAAAGGGGCGCACCCGTTTTACCGTGTTAAAAGCATCATAATAGGTGGCTCCCGCCTTGATGAGATAAGCAATAGCCATGGTAGGGCCGCGGCCAAGTCCTTGCCTGCAATGCACGTATACGGTGCCTCCCATGTTTATCTCAGTCTCAATAAAATTTGCACCTTTTAACAAAATATCCATGGTAGGGGGGGTATTGTCTACCGTCGGCAAATGGAGGTATTTGATATGCGCATATTTTGCTTTTGAATAAACCCGATGTTCGCGCATGTTTACAATTGCGGTTACGCCAAGCGCTTTTAATTTTTTTAAGCCGATGAGGTTGTACTGGCTACCCAGATAGAGGTGGGCCGTTATCTGGCTCTTTTTAATATTTGGTAAACCGTAAATGTATCGGTGTAAAATATCCAGCATCTTTTGCATAAAGATGTAAATTACCAGCCACCAGCTTTTTATTATATGGTACATAGTTTATTGTTTTATTGCTGCAACCAACACATTTAAGGCCAGCGGTAGTATTTTAATATGGATGTTGTTTGCCTGCCGTTCGCTATCATCGCATATATAATGGGTACTTTCCTCCATAGTAATCACAATCTCTTTGCAACGCCAGTGCTTCAACACTTCAGATTCGTGATGAAAGATCGTACTCCCCGCAACTTGCAGTACCGACAAAGGGTCGGTATCATGCATCAAGATGACATCCAGAAAACCATCGTTTATACTTATGCCCGGGAAAAGCGCCATATCGCCAATGCCCATGCTGCCGGCGTTGGTAACGGTTAGCAGTACGCCGGTTTCGATGAACGTTTCGCCGTCTATCATTAAATTGTAGGTTTGAGGCTTTGCTACCGCCGCAGTTTTTAAAGCGGAAATGCCGTAAGCTACCTGCCCAAGTTTCTCTTTCAGTTGGCTATCTACCTCCAGTATCATATCCGCCATAACCCCCATATTTACTCTAAGTACAAAAAGGTTACCGTTGGCTAGCCCCATATCTATCCGCATCAGCCGAATTTCTCCTCCGATGATGAGCGCCAAGGCATCCTGCGACTGCTGCGGGATGTTCAATTCTTTGGATAATATATTTGCCGTACCCCCTGGTATAATAGCCATTGGCGTGTTGCTACCGCAAAGGGCCCTTGCTACCTGGCTGATACTGCCATCGCCACCGTAAATGACCACCAAATCGGTTTGGCCCACTAAATCAGATGCTATGCTATAGCAGTCATCTTCTTTAATGGCAACGGTTACCGCCCAGTTAATTGTGGTTTTACAAAGGGCATGTTGTATGTAGCTTAGTATCGCTTCGCTTTTACCCGATGCAGGGTTGATAATAAAATGAATGTTTTGGAATAGCATGGTCATCAAGATTACTCAAATATCATTCCGCATATTGCAGTGATACAATCTTAGCAATGATTAGGTAGAAATTTTCTAAATAAACTTTCAATATGTTTTGAAAGTTCAAAACAATTGTTTTACATTTGTCCATGCAAAAGAATTAACAAACTAAGCAAACAGATGAAAACCCTGCAAAACCACCTGATACTTTACGATGCCGATTGCCCCATGTGCAAGGCATATACCAAAGCATTTACCCATACCGGCATGCTCGATGATGGGGGCAGGGCAAGCTACCAGGATATGCCCGAAGCGGCCTGTCCGCTGGTTGACAGGCAGCGCGCTGTAAACGAAATTGCTTTGGTTGATACGCAAACCGGCGAGGTAAGTTACGGCGTAGAAAGCTTGTTTAAGGTTATCGGCAATAGCTTCCCGTTGTTGAAGCCGCTGTTTGGGTTTGCACCTTTCGTGTGGCTGATGAAAAAAGTATATGCGTTTATATCTTACAACCGCCGGGTAATAATCCCGGCAGCGCATGATCTTAACGGCATACAGCCAAGTTTTAGGCTGGGTTACCGCCTCATTTACCTGGCATTTACCTGGCTGGTTGTAGGGGGTATATTGACGGTTTACGCGCATCATCTATCACCACTTGTACCTATTGGCCATCCGCTGCGCGAGTACTTTATCTGTGGTGGGCAGGTCTTATTTCAGGGCATCGTCATCAGCATTTATGCCCCGGCAAAACGTTGGGAGTACCTCGGTAATATGATGACCATTTCTTTAGCAGGCGCATTGCTACTGTTGCCGGTGTTGCTGCTGGCGAAATTCATTGCGCTGATGCCTTTAATTTGCACGCTATGCTTCATGGCTGTAGCGGGGCTGATGTTCTTAGAGCACATCCGCCGAACCAAACTGATGCATCTTGGCTGGTTGCTTACCGTTAGCTGGGTAGTGTATAGGTTGCTGTTGTTAGCCGTAATCTTAAACTGAATTGATCATGAAATACCATAAAATAGTACTCGCGGGCGGCAATGGCTACCTGGGCACGGTGTTAGCTAAATATTACAAGAACTTTGCGGATGAAATTATCCTGTTGAGCCGCAAACCGGCACCCGCCAATGCCAATATTAAAACCTTGGTTTGGGATGGCGAAACCGAAGGTGAATGGATGGATGCCCTAAATGGTGCAGATATGCTGATAAACCTTTGTGGCAAGAATGTGAATTGCCGCTATACCGAAAAGAATAAACGGGAAATTATCCGCTCACGCGTAGTGCCGACTGCCCTGCTTGGCAGGGTAATCAATAAACTGGCCGCACCGCCAAAACTTTGGATCAACCTGGCGTCTGCTACTATCTACCGCCATGCAGAAGACCATGCGCAGGACGAGACCACAGGTGAGATTGGCTACGGTTTTTCTATTGACGTTTGCAACCAATGGGAGCAAAGTTTTTTTGATACCGATACACCCAAAACACGCAAAGTATGCCTCCGGCATGGTATAGCCCTCGGGCGCAGCGATAGCGTTTTCCCGCGGTTGCTCAACCTGGTGAGGTTTGGACTGGGCGGTAAACAAGGCGATGGAGAGCAATATATTGCCTGGATTCACGAACACTATACCGCCCGCATCACCGAATTCCTGATGGAGCATACTGATCTTGATGGCGTTATTAATGCAGCTGCGCCGGAAGCTGCGAAGAACAAGGATTTGATGCGCATCATTCGCAAAGCTTATGGCATGCCAATTGGCTTGCCTGCACCGCAATGGCTGCTGGAGATAGGAATGTGGGTTATTGGCAGCGAAACAGAGTTGGTACTGAAAAGCCGCTGGGTAGCACCGAAACGCCTGCTGGATGCTGGCTTTGTATTTCAATTTCCTAAGGCAGCGCACGCTGTACATGATATTTTAAGTTTGAGGATGTAAGCCATGGCGATTATCAAGTTAACCACCAAAATAAAAGCGCCCGTTGCGGCATGTTTCGATCTATCACGCAGTATTGATTTGCATGTCAACTCTATGCAGCACACGAGGGAGAAAGCCGTCGCCGGCAAAACATCCGGCCTTATCGGCTTAAACGATTGGGTAACCTGGCAGGCCAAACACTTCGGTCTGAAGCTGAACATGACCATCCGAATCAGCGAATTTGCCGCAAATGATTATTTTATCGACGAAATCGTAAAAGGTCCATTCAAAATATTGCGCCATCTGCACCAGTTTAAACAGGCCGGGAGCTATACCATCATGACGGATGAGTTTATCTTTAAATCACCCTTTGGTTTTTTGGGAAGACTTGTGGACAAGCTGATATTGGAGAAATACATGACTCGCCTGTTGCAAAAACGTAACAAGGTTATAAAGCAGGAGGCGGAAAGGCAGATACCTAAGCCTGCTCTGGTGGCATAATGAAAAACCTGTCCTCTTCGTGTAACTCCAAAACTGTCAACTCGTCGCCAACGTTCATTACGCCAGTGCCGTTGTGCACCAAATTTTGCCCGAAGTATATCTTGTTATTCCTTGCCCTGTATTTAGCCAGGGTTTTTAGCGGCTCCTTACCTTTGGTAGCATTAACCTGATCTACGGTGGTCATTACGCAGCGGGCGCAAAGTTTTACGCCATACATGTTTATCCCGTTTATAGTGATATGCTTCATGCTATCCTCGCTATAGGGATTGCCACCTGTAAAAACGATATTCGGGCGGAAACGGTCCATTGGCAGGGCAGCGGGCATACGGCTGTTCAAATCATCTAACGAAGCCTGTCCGATGATGAGCATTGGATACCCGTCAGAAAAAGAAGTAACCATCCCCTCGCTGGTGTATCTCGGGTCGGTTTGGCGGAGGCTGCTGTCTGGCATATAAACCAGCCTTGCGGGCATCCCCAACTTAGCGGTAAACCATGCATCTATTTCGGCGCTTACCAATTGCGCGGTACAGGTATCGTCCCAAATGGTAACTTCCAGCAATTCTTCGGTTTGTGGGATGAAGGGGATATGGATGGAGGTGCCGTCGGGCTTGTAGGTTACCCATACTCCATCAACCTCTACAGAAGTCTTTAACAAGGCCATCTGTATATTCTCCCGTTGGGAGAGGAAGCGGTTGTTCTCGTAAATCAGCATCCAGCGGCGGTCGTACTGCAGGCCACGATCGGTAACGTGCGCACTATCCAGCGCAATGCCTCCTAAAGATTTGATGGGATAGATGTAAAGCGCGCTTACCTGTAACATGAGGCGAAAATAAGGCTTTGGTTTAGGAATTTAGATTGCCTTAGGATAAATTAACAGGATTAAAAGATTTATGGATTCGACAGGATTTTTTCTGAACCTTGATTTTCATGATTTAAAGATTACCTGATGAATAATTGTGGATGATTCATAATCCTAAAAGATAACTAATCATGGTTCAGAATATGCGATAGGATTGGGCTTTCTTACGTCTTAGGAGAGCCTCGTGTGCGATGCTTGCATATTTATCTGAATTGAATTTACAGAATTATAGAATTTTCAGAATTTTAAAACAAACCTTGTTATGGGGCATTCCCTTTCTAACCTTTCTAACCTTTCTAACCTTTCTAACCTTTCTAACCTTTCCAACCTTTCCAACCTTTCCAACCAACCCTGCAATCGTTTGCATTTTCAATTATTAATCTATAAACTTGTTTTCCCAATATATATAGCCGGCATTTTCACCGGCTAAAACCTAAATAAAAACATGTTAGTAGACGCACCGAACTTAAATCTTAAAGCCAATGCCGGCAATACCTATGATGCAATTGTAATTGGTTCGGGTATCAGCGGTGGCTGGGCCGCTAAAGAACTTACCGAACGTGGCCTTAAAACAATAATGTTGGAGCGGGGGCGTAACTTCGAACATATTAAAGACTATAAAACAGCCAATAATAATCCATGGGATTTTGAGCACCGGGGTAATGTAACACAGGCACAGCGCAACCGCCGGCCCGTTATTTCGCGTAACTGGGGCGCCCAGGAGGCGGTGATGGATTACTGGATAGATGAGCAGGAGGCGCCTTTTACCGAAATAAAACCCTTTAATTGGTGGCGAAGTTATCAGTTGGGCGGGAGGTCTATTCTTTGGGGCCGGCAAAGCTACCGCTGGAGCGATTTCGATTTTGAGGCCAATGCTAAAGATGGATGGGCTATCGATTGGCCCATCCGCTACAAGGATATAGCCCCCTGGTACACCCACGCCGAAAAATTTGCAGGCATCAGCGGTTCTATAGAAGGCCTGCCGCAATTGCCAGACGGCCACTTTCTGCCGCCAATGGACATGAACTGGATAGAAAGGGACGTTGCCGCCAGCATCAAAAAGAAATTTGGCCGGCATATGATTATCGGTAGGGTAGCTAATTTAACTACAGCCATTCCGGGCCGTACAAAATGTCAATTCCGTAACCGCTGTTGGGAGGGATGCCCCTTCGGCGGATATTTCAGCACGCAATCCTCTACGTTACCTGCGGCGTTGGCTACGGGTAACTTAACGGTACGCCCGCAATCAATCGTTACCCAAATATTGTACGATAAAGAGACCAGGCGCGCTAAAGGCGTGGAGATTTTGGACGCAGAAACCAACAAAACGTACCAGTTTTTTGCTAAAGTTGTTTTCGTGAATGCTTCGGCTTTGAATAGTGCCTGGGTACTGATGAATTCGGCGACTGATATCTGGCCCGATGGACTTGGCAGCAGCAGCGGCGAATTGGGCCATAATATTATGGATCACCACTACAACCTGGGCGCAAGCGGCATTATGGAGGGCTACGAGGATAAATATTACTATGGCCGCCGTGCCAACGGTATTTACTTAAGCCGTTTTGCCAACCTGTTTGGCGACAAACGCGAATACCTGCGTGGCTTCGGCTACCAGGGTGGCGCAAGCAGACAGGGTTGGAGCCGTGAAATTGCCGAGTTGAACATAGGCGCCCAATATAAGGACGCACTTTCAGAACCGGGGCAATGGCAAATGGGCCTGGCCGGTTTTGGAGAGTTGCTGCCTTACCACGAGAACAAAATAACCCTGGATAAAGAAAATAGAGACAAGTGGGGCCTACCAACCCTGGCGATGGATGCCGAGATAAAAGAGAATGAAAAGAAAATGCGCGTGGATATCGTGAATGAAGCGAAAGCCATGCTGGAAATGGCGGGCGTAAAGAACATAGAAACACATGACCGTGGCCACAACGTTGGCGACGGCATACACGAGATGGGAACCGCCCGAATGGGCCACGACCCCAAAACATCGGTGCTGAACAAAAACAATCAGGTATGGGATGCCCTAAATGTTTTTGTAACCGACGGTGCCTGTATGACCTCCGCTGCCTGTCAAAACCCTTCCCTAACCTATATGGCTTTAACTGCCCGCGCAGCAAACTTTGCGGCAGATGAGTTGAAGAAAGGGAAGATTTAGTAGTTGGAGATACGGATTGAAAGTTTTTTATGATCCGGAAGAGGAATTTGGATGGTGCCAAAACAAAAAATCCCTCCGGGTTAGGGGAGGGATTTCAGAGCGAAAGACGAGATTCGATCTCGCGACAGCGGCATTGGGTGAATGCACTCCTGAAACGCAATATTTAAACCTCTACAATCGTATCGAATTTTTAAAGATCCCCCTAAAACGCTCTTTTTTGTGGCCTGGATAAGAAGCCTTTTTCTTCGACCTGCTAATAATACCAACTTACAAATCCGGATTGCCCTTGCCGGTAGTTATCAGGTTGCGCAAGCTTTGCAGATAGTAATTCCAACCACCACTGCAACCTTCGTAACAATCCAACGCAGGAACCAGTCCTATATGAGTAAACCAAAGTGTCGTTTGCCCGCCCTTTTCTTCGATATCAAATACTACGGTAGTGCCGTTCCATTCGGTTTTATCGTTTACAAAATTGATGCTGCCATCGGTAGTTAGCCACACCACTTTCTTAAGCGGGACAACCTCGGTTAACAGATGTTTACTGTAGTGCACATCCTTGTGCCGGTACACAAACTCGTCGCTTTGTTGCTTCGACGCACCTTCGAGGCTCTCAGACCACCAGCCGCGCACGTTGGTTACGGCATCAAACACCTGCTGCGGCGTTTGGGTAACGGTAAATGAAGTTGTAAAATCTGTCATGGTATTTATTGGTTCGCCAGGGTATCAAGAAAAGTTTGCAATTAATTCTTTGGGAAATCAGTGCTGTTTTTTACTTCTTCCAGTTGTTGGGTATGCCTGTTGCTATGCGCTGCTATCAGCAAAATAAATTGGTAGCTATCGTAGGTGCCGAGTGGTAGTACGACCACGTGGTTACGCAGGTCCCGCTGCGTGTTTTTAACAAACGCGATTAATTTTTTACGGTTCTCTTTAAATGCTTTTAGTGCTTCCGCGACGGTTTTGTAAGGCGAGTTTGCCGGCTCCAGTGCTGCGAAGGTTTTTGATTTATGCGAGCGGTCTTCAACGGCAGCAACCAATTGCGCATCAGTAAATTTTATCCCAGCCCTTTGGTCGGGATTTGCGGGTAGTTTCAACACAGCATCCGCCATTTGCCAAAGCTCTTTTTCGGCTGCCGCAATGTGTTTTACACAGTCTTCCACGCTCCATTTATCGGTAGCGGGTTTGTATTGCAATTGTGCATCCGTAAAGCCTTTTATGGATGCGAAAACGCCTGCTTCGGTTTGCGTTAATAGTGTGATGGCATATTCCCTTTCCTGGGGCGTGAGCTGGTCTGTTGCCATCGTAACGGATGCTGTTGTCATTATCATTGGTTTTTGTTGGTCAGTTTTTGGGGCTTGATAGCCTTTTTTGCTGGCGCTAAGTCCAAGCAACGCCAGTAACAGGCAGATGTTCGTATTTCTCATGGTTTTGGGAGTGGTGTTTAAAATCGTTTGGCGATATCACAAATATAGATTCCGAATATCACTGATATGGGGTGTTATTCAGACAACATAACGGGTTGATTTAGACATTGCTAAACCACTACCTTTACAGTAAAGCATTCGTTATGAAACATCTTACCATCCTGGTGCCGAACGGCGAGAACAACCTCAGCAGTATTGTGGGGGCCTATAAGATTTTTACCCGCGCCAACGCTTACCGCAAAGAACTTGGTAAAAAGCAGGTATTTGAGATAGAGCTCGCCGGCATATCCAACGAGGTGGACTTTTACGGCGGTTTATTCACAGCCAGGCCGCATAAGCATATATCGGCAATCGGCAAAACCGATCTGGTTATCATCCCATCCCTTAATCATAATTACCATCAAGCTATAAAAACAAACAGCGAATTGATCGATTGGCTTGGCAAACAATACCGCAACGGCGCCTGTGTAGCCAGTATTTGTACCGGGGCCTACTTGTTGGCGGCAGCTGGTTTACTAGATGGTAAAAGCTGCTCTACGCATTGGTCGGCTGCAGATCAGTTGAAGCAGCTTTATCCTAAAATCAGTCTGCAAACAGATCAACTCATTACTGATGAACAAGGTATCTATACCAACGGAGGCGCTTACTCCTTTCTTAACCTCATCCTTTACCTGGTAGAGAAATACTATGACCGCGACACGGCAATTTTTTGCGCAAAGGTATTCCAGATAGAGATGGACAGACATAGCCAATCGGCATTTATTATTTTTAAAGGGCAACGCACGCATACCGATGAGCTGGTGAAAAAAGCGCAGGCATATATAGAGAGCATGCCCGAAGAAAAAATATCGATGGAAGACCTGGCGAGTTTTGCCATTGGCCGGCGCAATTTCGACCGGAGGTTTATAAAGGCAACCGGCAACACGCCTTTAGCATACGCGCAGCGGGTTAAGATAGAGGCGGCAAAAAAAGCGTTTGAAACCAGCAGGAAAGGCGTTAACGAAGTAATGTACGAGGTAGGCTATGCCGATTTGAAAGCGTTTAGGGAGGTATTCCGGAAAATTACCGGGCTTTCCCCATTGGAGTATAGAACCCGCTACAACAAGGATTTGGCAATGGGGTAGCTGTAAAATAATCGGCTACCCCAAATTTCTCTTTGTCGCCTGCCTCTTGAATACCAATCAGGCGCTTTAGAATGTTTTGTTGAGCAATTTCCAACAGTTATTCAACGTTTTTTCTCCGCAATAAAATTACCAAACGTTCATTTGGTAAATTACCGCAGATAGTTCTATTCATAAATCACCCGCTTAAAATACCAGCCATCGGCATCTATAACCGGCATGGTTTTGCTGCTGATGGTAATGCCTTTGCTATCTACCACCATACGCTGAGTGCCCGCATCGGTAGTGATGTCTACAGGCAACGGCATACTAATGTTGTTGAGCTTAACCAGGTACTTGTTGTCGCCCCGTGTGGGTGTAACGCTTATTTCCAACTTGTCGGTAGTACGAAGGAACATATCGAACAGGGGCTTGAGGCTTTTGCCATAGGCCGCGCTGAAGTATTGCTCCACATCGTCGCTATTGCTGAGGTTGCTATAGGTGTGTTTCGGGTCGATAGCGAAACCTTTCAGGGTAGGGAAGAAGAGACTATCGCCCATTACGTAGTTGATGGTATGCATAAAAAATGCCCCCTTGCTGTAGATGTCGCCATTGTAAGCCGATTCCTCGTCGATATCCTTACCCAATACCAGCGGTAACTTGTTTTGGAAGCTTTTGGCTGATTTCTTAAAGAGATTGATATATGCAGGCTTGCCCGCAAAATCCAGGGTAAAAAGGGCGTCTGCATAGGTGTTGATGCCTTCGTGGATCCAGTAATCCGCCCAGTCAATAGCGGTTACTTTATTGCCCCACCACTCGTGGCCAAACTCATGGTGCAGCAGCCCGTCGTAATCCTGGTTCCCAACTTTCACGTACCTGAATTTATTGCCATAGGCCACCATGCTTTGGTGTTCCATGCCCAGGTGCGGCGTTTCTACCAGGCCTACTTTCTCTTTAGCCCAAGGGTATTCGCCAAAGTATTTTTCCTTTTCGTGGATGGTTACTTCGAACATATCCATCAGTTTATTAGCCTTGTCGGCATGTTCATTCAGTACATAAAACCAAATGGGCACTGTATTGCCGGCTACGCTTTTGTAGGAGCGTTTAACCAGCTTATAATCGCCCACGTTGAACAGGATGCTGTAGTTATTGATGGTGTAATTGGTTTTCCAGTGGAAGGTGGCTTTATCGCCTTTCTTGGTAGTGCTTATTAATAAACCCGGACCGGCAACTACCAAGTCCTTAGGCACCGTGATAATCAAATCTGCGCCCTCGTTAGGTTCGTCAGATGGATGATCCTTACAAGGGAAGTACACTTTGCCGCCTGTGCCTTCGGCGGTAATGGCCAGCCAGTTGTGGCCGGTGCTGTCGCGGGTAAAGGTAAATCCATCGTCCCATGGCGGGCGCACGGCTATGTGCGGCTTGCCGCCGTAAACCACCTTTACACTTGCTTTTCCCGCTGCCAGCTCTTTTACCGTGTTTATGGTTATCATATTGCTTTTATAAGTAAACGGTTCTTTTTTACCATTCACCAATACAGCACTTACGTTTAGCGAATCCAGCAGGTCGAATAACAACGCATGCGTCGGCTTCGCCAAAAGCAAGTCGATAGTTGCGTAACCATCGATGGTTTTGTGCTCGAAGTTCACATCCAGCGCAATATTATAATGCCGGATATCCATATTGGCCTGCTCAGGCTTTAACACACCGCCGGAGGTGATTTTGCTTTTCTGGGCGGAGGCGGTTAGACTCAACGCACAAAAAATGGTGATGAGGTATGGTTTTATTTTCATAGTATCCTGATTTTATTTTAGACTAAAAGCAATAGGCAATGTCATTCGATAGCTGGCCGGTGCGCTACGTTTTGCCAAAAGCTTCCGGCCAGGTATCCAGAGTGGTGAACTTTTAATAACCCGTAGAGCTTCGTTATCATAATCATGGGCTAACGATTTTCTTAGCGTGAACCCTGATAATTTGCCATTCTTCTCCACAGTAAATTCCACCACAACTTTACCCTCGCGTTTAGGTCCTGTTGGCCAACGTAAGTTTTTCTTTATAAAAGTACTAAGTGCCGCTTGTCCTCCTGAAAAACTTGGGTATACGTCAATGCCCTCACTATCGGGAGATAGTACTTTATCTGTTTTCTGGGAATTGGTGTTCGCCTTTTCTTTGAGCTGATTTGATTGCGCGCAAACTGTTGCCGATGCAAACAATCCCATCAACATCAGCAAAGTCCAATTCATAACCTCAATATACTAATATTCCCTCACCAGCAAGCCGTCGGCAAAATCGCGAAGGTATTGTTTGCTGTCTTCGGGGAGGTTGATTAGCTCCAGAGCCTTAAATGCTTTTTCGGCGTAGGCCTGCATTTCTTCTTCGGCGTATTGGCGCACATTTACCTTGTTGTAGATTTCCGTAACAGCAGCTACTTTGTCGGCAGCATCGAAGGTTGTGAAGGTTATCCAGCGTTGCAATTCTTCGGCATCGAAGCCTTGTACCAGTTCTAATGCTTTTATCAGCAGGTAGGTTTTTTTATTGGAGATGATATCACCGCCAACCTGTTTGCCAAATTTTAGCGGGTCGCCATAAACATCAAGGATATCGTCTTGCAATTGGAAGGCAATACCTAGGTTCACGCCGAAATCAGACAATAACTCCGCATCCTTATCATCCGCCTCGCCAATCAATGCACCAATTTTTAACGCACCGCCAAGTACCACCGCCGTTTTAAGGCGTATCATGTTGATGTATTCGCTGATACTAATATCGTTGCTGGTCTCGAAGGTCATGTCCAACTGTTGGCCTTCGCAAACGCCTACAGCGGTATCATTAAAAATATCCAATACGCGACGCAGGATGTTATCGCGCACCTCCATCATCAGTTTATAGCCTTCTATCAGCATCACGTCGCCGCTCAGGATGGCCACATTCTGGTTCCATTTTTCATGCACCGTAGCGCGACCTCGGCGGATAGGGGCGTTATCCATAATGTCGTCATGCATCAGCGTGAAGTTATGGAACACCTCTATAGCCAGTGCAGGGGGAAGGGCTGCTTCCACATCGCCGCCAAATAGGTCGCAGGCCATGAGTAATAGAGCCGGGCGCATGCGCTTGCCGCCGATAGACAAAATATAACTTATCGGTTCGTAAAGTTCGGCCGGATAGGCGGGGTATTGCAGTTTTTCTACGGAGGTTGCAATAAGGGATTGCAGGTCTTCGAGTTTTCTCATGTGTTGGTTAAATGGTGAGTGGTTGACTAGGTGAATAGTAAAACCACTCACCTCTCAACCGTTCACCACTCACTAAATTAATTGGTTACTAAGCTAAAATCTATTTGTTTCTTGGTCAAATCTACGTTCTTTACGCGGATACTTACTTCATCGCCAAGCTGGTAAACCTTCTTTTTGCGCTGGCCAATAATGGCGTAGTTCTTTTCGTCGAGGGTGTAAAAATCATCGCTGATATCGCGCAGGCGTATCATGCCCTCGCATTTGTTTTCGATGATCTCCACATACATGCCCCATTCGGTAACGCCCGAAATAATGCCGGTAAATATGTTACCCACCTGGTCTTTCAGGTATTCGGCCTGTTTGTATTTCACCGAAGAACGTTCCGCATCGGCAGCTTTCTTTTCCATTAGCGAGCTGTGCTTGCAAAGTTCTTCATAATGGTCGCCGTTTACACTTTGCCCACCGTTAAGGTAGTGGAACAGCAAGCGGTGTACCATTACATCGGGGTAGCGGCGTATAGGCGAGGTAAAGTGCGTGTAATGGTCAAATGCCAACCCGTAGTGGCTGGATGTTTTAGTAGTGTAAATCGCCTTCGCCATACTGCGGATAGCCAGATGGGTAAGCACGTTCTGCTCTTTTTTACCTTCAACATCCTCCATTAGGTAATTGAGCGATTTGGCGATTTCCTTATCCGATTTGGTATTGATCTTATACCCAAATCTTGCCGCAAACTGTGCGAAGTTGGCGAGTGCATCGGGCTTGGGGGAGTCGTGGGCACGGTAAACAAAGGTGTACTTATGCTTGCCTTTGCCCATTTTGCTCACGTATTCGGCTACTTTTTTGTTAGCCAGCAGCATAAAATCTTCAATCAGCTTATGGGCATCTTTCCGCTCTTTTACGTAAACACCAGTTGGTTTGCCGGTTTCATCCAGCTTGAATTTCACTTCGGTGGTTTCGAAGCTAATGGCACCTGCTTTGAACTTACGTTCGCGCAGCTTATAGGCCAGCGCGTTTAATGTTTCTATTTCTTCAGGGTAATCGCCGGTTTTGGTTTCTATTACGTCCTGCACTTCCTCGTAGGTAAAACGCCTGTCGCTATGGATAACGGTTTTACCAAACCACTGCTCAATCACATTGGCGTTATCGTCCATCTCGAACACGGCGGCAAAACAAAGCTTATCTTCTTTTGGGCGCAGGGAGCAAAGCCCGTTCGATAAACGCTCGGGTAGCATGGGTATCACCCTGTCTACCAGGTATACCGAAGTGCCGCGCTCGTAAGCTTCCTTATCCAGGGCCGAATCGGGGATGATGTAATGCGATACATCGGCAATGTGTACACCTATCTCGTAGTTCCCGTTATCCAGCTTTTTGTAGGAGATAGCATCATCAAAATCTTTGGCATCGAATGGGTCGATGGTGAAGGTAAGCGTCTCGCGGAAATCCCTTCGTTTGGCAATTTCTTCTACAGATATTTCGGCTGGGATCTCCTCGGCATCCTTCTCTACTTCGGCAGGGAAGGAAAGCGGGAAACCGTACTCAGCCAAAATGGCGTTCATTTCGGTATCGTTCTCACCCTGGTTGCCCAATACATGCTTGATACGACCAATTGGGTTTTTGGCGCCTGCCGGCCAGTCGGTAATTTCTGCTACAGCTTTGATGCCGTTTTTGGCACCATTAAGATCAGGGATGGGAATGAAGATATCGTGCATCATCTTCCGGTCGTCGGGCACAAAGAAGGCAAAACGTTCGGATAGTTTTACCACGCCGGTAAACTCCATCTTGTTACGTTGCAATATCTCTATCACTTCGCCCTCCTGGCGTTTGCCCTTACTGATGGCATACACGTAAACCTTTACTCTGTCGCCGTTAAGAGCGTTGCGCAGTTTGCGAGGTGCTACGAAAATATCCGTTTCTGCTGGGTCGTCGGTAACGATGAATGCTGAGCCGTCGTTGGTCAAATCGACCTTGCCTTCCACAAATGTTTTCAACTCCAGCAACTGGAATTTGCCGGGGGAGATTTCTTTTAAAACGCCCTTAAATGCCTCTTCTTTTAATACATCAAATATCACTTCGCGGGCATCCGGGTCGCGCACATTGAGTTTCGCCGAAACTTGTTTATGGTTGAGCGGTGTATTGCCGTTTTGTTCGAATATATCCAGTACCATTTGCGTAAGCACCTGGTTGATGGATGAATTGCCTTTTTTCTTCTTTTTAGACATAGGTATTTGCTAACGCTGCTAAGATACGGAAAGTACCGTTAGGGAGGATTAATTTGGGAAGAATGCACTTACTTATACAAAGGATATGCAAAACTGGACCTTACCAGCGGGTTAATTGGCTGTTGTGTTTGACACGTTTTGTTTTATAGGAAATAACAGACGTACAGGTTAATTATTTATTATCGTTTTTTCATAGCTTTAGAAGCGCCAAAATACAACGCTTTCTAATACCCTATGACCGCTATTGCACAACGTTTATCAATGCTTATTTGTGCGCTGGCCCTCATGGTCTGCTGTAAGCAGAAACCGGCAGGAAAAACCTCAACCCCATCAAATAGCAATGAAATACAGCAGCTTATTAAAACAGGCGAGAGGCTGGAAAATGCACATGCAGATTCGCTTCCTGCCGTTGCTGCCCGGTTGCTTGAAATAGGGCAGGCAGGCGGTAGTAAAAAGGCTATTGTGTATAGTAGGATCTTTACCGCGCATTACTTGTGGATGTCTTCCCGGCACGAGGAATCGATGACTGCCGCAGTAAAGTGCCTGGCGGATATAGAAAAATACGATATCAATGAAGCTTACCCGGAGATATATGGTTTGATAGCCAACCTGCATAAAGAAAGCACTAATTTTAAGATGGCCTTCCAGGCGCAGGAAAAGGGGTTGAAATGGGCCATCGCTAATAAAGATACCGCAGCGATAATTGGTAACCTAAGCATGAAAGCGATGTTTATACACAGTTACCGCAAAGGGCACGGTGTTGATAATACCCTGCCGGATAGTTCGATAAATGTGCAGATAAGGGCGCTGAAGGTAGCCGAGTCCAGCCCGAAGTATGAGTTGTTGCGCATCCCGCTGTACGATAATGTGGGTCAATACTATTTGGATAATAAGGATTACAAACGCGCCATTGTTTACGCAGCAAAAGGCGTAGAACTGGCAGAAAAATACGATCGCAAGCGTTCCCTTACCTACGGCTATTGCTGGCTTGGCCAGGCGCTGTTTTTCACCGGCGGAAGGCAAGAAGGCATGGAGTATTTAAACAAGGCCCTCGATATTACCCGTGCCATAAAAGAGCCATACCGCGAAATGGAGATATACGAGCATATGTACGATTGCTACTTGTATGCCGGTGATTATAAAACCGCGCTGGGTTTGTTGAGCAAGGCAAAGCAAATGCGCGATTCGGTACGGGTAAAGGTGAATGAAGTGAAGCTTAGCGAACTGCAGATAAAATACGAAACAGCTAAAAAGGATAAGGAAATTGCCGAGATGGATCAGCGGCAAACGCGCAGGAACCGGCAGCTAATCGTTACCGTAGCAGGCTGCTTGCTGTTTATCGTGTTCAGTATTATATTGTTTTTGCAGTACCGCATTATCCGTAAGGATAACCAGTTGCGCATCATCAGTAGTTTGCGTAAAGATAAAGCGCTGGAGAATATCGCCTTTATCCAATCACACGAGTTGCGCAAGCCGCTGGCATCTATACTTGGATTGATTACAGTGATAAAGTTATCGGAGCAACATGTAGACCCTGAAGCCTTGGATAAACTGGAAAAAGCTGGCGAGGACCTGGATACCGCCATCCGGTCTATTATCGTACATGTGGAAGAGGAGGCGAAGGGCTGAAAGTACCCTGGCATTCTCATGTTTGGTACCATCCTTTAAATTTGCTGATAATTCCTCAAATTCGCAGCCGTATGCCCATTGCCAATATCGTTTTCTGCGCCATACTTCCTTTAGTACTGCTAATTGTTTACAAGCTGCGTAAACTTACTTTGAAAGGCACGCTAACCGGCGGCCTGATTGCCATTGCTATTTTTATCGGCGCAGGTGCTATGGGCGTTGCTTTGCTTGCGACTTTCTTCGTGTTAGCTACCCTCGCCACGGCATGGAAAAAGATAACCAAAGGTAAAACCCACCCGCAAATACGGAATGTGGCGCAGGTATTGGCTAATGGAGGGTTGGCGGCTTTGTTAGCCGTGCTCATATTCATAATGCCTGCATACGGCAACCTGCTTGCCATTTTGCTGGCAGCCGCTTTATCGTCGGCCACGGCAGATACGCTCTCTTCGGAGTTGGGCGTTGTTTACGGCAGGCGGCATTACCATATCATCACTTTTAAGCCCGACGAAAGGGGCAGGGACGGTGTAATCAGCCTGGAAGGTACGCTGATTGGCGTAGCAGGATCGACGGCCATCGCAACTGTTTACGCGCTCTTCTACGGCTGGGGCAATAGTTTTTGGGTGATTATTATAGCAGGCACGGCGGGCAACCTGTTCGATTCGGTATTGGGTGCGACGCTGGAGCGCAGGGGGTATCTAAAGAACGATGCCGTCAATTTCCTCAATACTCTTTTCGCTGCCCTTATTGCCTGGGTTCTCCTGCTTATTTGATCACCACCTGTGCCGTATTGCGGTTGGTTTGTTTCATCAATACCGTTTTGCCTTCGGTTATTTCCGCCAGTGCTTCATCGGTATAATGGCGCAGGGTTATCAGCGTGAGGTCGTCGTTATACTTCACCTTAAAAACCAGCTTTAATGCCGCCAGCAATTTTTCGAAACGCCCGGGTACAAGGTCAATGCAGGCCGTAAAGCTCAAAGCCGAAGTCTGCATTACATTTACCTTAACATGGTTTGCCGCAAACAGGCCGAATATCTCGCTGAGGTGACTTTCCGAAATAAAGGAATAATCCTTAGCCGACACTGATAACAGCACCTGCTTTTGCTTCACAATGATAACCGGTTTGGCAAAGCTATTCACAACATTGTCTTTTATGACTGTACCCGATGCATCAGGGTCTGTGAAGGGTTTTACCAATAGGGGGATACCTGCGTTTTGCAGAGGTTTAATGGTTTTGGGGTGGATAACGCTCGCCCCGTAATAAGTCATCTCTATGGCCTCCTGGTAGCTTAGTTCATCGAATTTGATGGTATCGGCAAAATGCTTCGGATCGGCATTCAGTATGCCGGGCACATCCTTCCAGGTGGTAACGGATTCTGCACCAATGCAGGAAGCGATGATGGATGCGGTATAATCAGAGCCTTCGCGCCCCAGCGTGGTGGTGAAGTTCTCCGATGTACCTCCCAGGAAACCCTGGGTAACTACTACGCTTTTCTCCAGCATATCGGGTAAGTCGTTTTGGATGCTGGCCCGGGTTTTATCCCAATCAACCACGCCTTCGCGGTAGGTATTATCGGTATGGATATAGCCGCGCACATCCAGCCATTTACTGGCTATGCCTTGCTGGTTAAGCCAGGCATTTACAATGCGGGTAGAAACCAGTTCGCCAATGGATACGATCTGGTCGTAAATAAAATCGTAATCATCGTGCGGCTCGTCTTCTATCATCCAGTCGATTTCTACGAAGGCGTTAGCTACCTCATCGAATACCGGGTGCCCCGTCTCGAATAATTCCGAAAGGATATGAAAGTGATAAGCCTTTATTTCTTCGAACAGCTCATGTACGTCGCCCTCGCCGTTTACATAGGCATTGGTAAGCCGCTCCAAAGCGTTAGTGGTTTTACCCATGGCCGATACCACAACCAGCAATTGCTTACCGGCATATCGCCCAACTACATTGGCTAAATTGATTACGCCCGGCGCATCTTTTACAGAAGCACCTCCAAATTTAAATACCAGCATTTTTTTCTATGTATTGCGCAACCACCGAATGTGGTTTTATGAGTGTTCTTAATTGTGCCCAGGGTATATTCAGCTCGGTTTGCCCGGCTACGTAGGGTTTTATTTCGTATTCGTTATACAGGAATCGAATACCGGTTGGCGTAAAAAGGTAATTTTCGTTAAGCGCGAATTTATTATCCTTAAAAAAATAGTCCTGTTCAAGAGAAGCATTATCTGCAAGTTTCTCATCCTTCCTAAAAATGCGTTCACCAATAATGTTTAACTCTTTTTCTGAATTAGGCAAAAGAATATCGTTTAGATAAACAACCTTTTTCGTCTTTGGATTCCAATTGATAAATGCGTCAAATCCCGAGCCGTGCGCCCCACCTGAAAATGAATAGGTGCCATACCTAATCGCTATAAGGCAACTGTCCTGATTTACTACCTGGGCATATTCCTGAAGATCAAATGCAATATTCTTTCGCTCATCATCTTTTTTATATTCCTCATAGCTCTTGAAAAAGGTGCTTATCATTGTCTGAAACGAGGAATCAGGCTTTTCGTCGCCGTTCGCCCCCAGGTTTAATAGTCTATTCTTAAGCGTATCGTTTAACGCATCCTGGCCCTTAAAAACCGGATAGCTTATCTCTGCCATCGTACAGGTGCTATCGGGTCCGGTACTGCAATCTTTTGCTCGTTCACGAATAGTTTTCATCTCATACAAAACCGTATCCGTAAAAATATCCGGTTCAACTTTGGTTTCCGGTTTACCAAAATTGCACGAGGCCAAAAACATCAGCACAACACCTATCCCCAACATCCCCCTCATCACTTTCATCCCCTTAAAAATTATTGATCTGTTCTTTGCTAAGCGAGGCATTCAGCCAACCGGCTTCTATGCTTGCCTCGTATTTTTTATAGAATTGTATGGCGGGTTCGTTCCAATCAAGCACCTGCCAAACCATGCCGCTGAAACCCAGTTCACGGGTTTCCTGTATCAGCCTATCGAACAGCAACTTACCCAGTCCTTTACCACGGTGACTTTCCGTAATCACCAAATCTTCCAGGTAAAGGCGCTGCCCTTTCCAGGTAGAGTAGCGTATATAGTACAGCGCAAAGCCGACGATGATGCCGTCATCTTCTACCACAAAGGCCTTCCAAACCGGCTTCGGCCCAAAACCAGCCTCCTCCAGTTCGGTCAGTGTTGCGGTAACGGCGTCCGGCTCTTTTTCAAAGATAGCCAACTCGATAATCAATTCTAATATGCGTGCGCAATCAGCTTTAACGGCTACTCTTAGGCCAGCCCCCCCCGCCCCCTGAAGGGGGAGCTTTTGCAGTCCCCCAACCCCCTGAAGGGGGAGTTTTTGATTTTTTTGTTCTTCCATATGTGGATGCCTCAATTGAAGCTATTCTGTAAATCCTTAAAATTCGTTTAACTGCGAAGCCCTCTTGAGTGCCTTAAAAAATAAATAACTGCGAAAAATTCGAGTCAGACAAGAATCCTGTTTAATCCTTCAATCCCTTAATCGTGTCAAATTCGAGTCAGGCAAGAATCAGGTTTAATCCTTCAATCCCTAAATCGTGTCAAATTCGAGTTCAGACAAAAAATCCTGTTAATCTCTTAATCCCTTAATCGAGTCACTCTTGCCCCAAAAATGGTACTGCCCAACCTCACCATATTGCTACCCTGCTCAATAGCAAGCTTATAATCTGCTGACATGCCCATCGATAGGGTATCGAACGATACCTCCTTGCGGAAGAAGCTGGCTTTTACACCATCGAAGAATGTCTTCAGTTCGTAGTATTCATCCTTTATCTGCTTTTCATTATCGGTATTGGTTGCAATGCCCATCAGGCCACGGATGCGGATATTCTTCAAGGCAGCATATTCCTCGCTGCGCAAAAGTTCTATGGCCTCGTCAAAACCCAGGCCGTATTTGGTGTCTTCATCGGCAATATATATCTGCAAAAGGCAGTCGATGATACGTTTATTCTTTTCAGCATGCTTATTTATTTCCTGCAGCAGCTTCATGCTGTCTACAGATTGTACCATGCTAATGAAGGGCGCTATGTACTTTACCTTATTGGTTTGCAGGTGGCCTATCAGGTGCCATTCTATATCTTTTGGCATGGTTTCGTGTTTTTCTACCAGTTCCTGCACCATGTTTTCGCCAAATAAACGTTGTCCTGCATCATAGGCCTCCATAAGTTCTGCCGCGGGTTTTGTTTTAGAAACAGCCAGCAAAGTAACGTTTGTACCTTCGGTTTCCTTTTTTAGGCTTTTGATATTATCTGCAATGCTCATTTATCCGTAAATTTGTTTTTGATAACGCCGCTAAATTACAGAATGCATAAATATATCATCTTGTTTTTTTCAGTATTGATGCTTTTTGCCGCTTGCAGTGGTAATAACGCCCCTGAAGGTACCATTGCCGAGGAGCCCATGATAAGCTTGCTTACCGATGTACACCTCACTGATGGCAGCCTGTA
This sequence comes from Mucilaginibacter psychrotolerans, assembly GCF_004519315.1. GTDB lineage: Bacteria > Bacteroidota > Bacteroidia > Sphingobacteriales > Sphingobacteriaceae > Mucilaginibacter > Mucilaginibacter psychrotolerans. The sequence goes on along the minus strand of NZ_SOZE01000020.1, from coordinate 27,604 downwards.
CAGCGTAAGCCAAACGCCAGATAGTTTATATAAATATGGCTCGGCGCGGTACAAAGCATTGTTTAAAAGGCATCACACCACCGATAAGCAATTTAAGGCGAGCCTGAAGTATTACACTACCCAGCCGGTAAAAATGCTGGAGATGTATGATCGTGTAAGCGCCAATATACAGGCAAAAATAGATTCGTTAAATAAAAAAGGCCGGTCGAATACCGCGCCGGGAAACAAAAATGCTATACCCGTTAAATAGTGCCGATAAACTCGGCTTTACCGAGATAAAGGAACTGATAAAGGCACATTGCCTTAGCGTAATGGGCCAGCAAATGGTGGATAAGATACAGGTAATGAGTAATTATGACCTGATAGCCAAATTCCTTAACCAGGCACATGAATTCAAGAATATCCTTCAGAACGACGATGCGCTGCCCATCAACCATTTTTACGATATAAAATCACTGGCCAATAAGGCCAGGATAGAGGGTGCTTTCCTGTCAGAAGAAGAGTTCTTCCAGGTGCTGGCGTCGCTTACTACGGTTTTTGCAGTAATTGCCTATTTCAACGAGCGGAAAGACGTGTACCCTAACCTGGAAGCGCTTTTTGAGCACCTGCCTATCGAAAAGGCTATCATCCGCAAGATAGACCAGGTGATAGACCCCAAAGGGAAAATCCGTCATAACGCCTCGCGAGAGTTGATGGAGATTACCAGCGGCATTGCTAAAGCCGAACAGGAAGCGCGTAAGAAGATAGACCAGATATTTAAAGCGGCCAGTGCAAGCAACTGGACCGCGGATGGCTCGCTCACCGTGCGCGATGGTCGCCTTTGTATCCCCTTACTGGCCGAGAACAAACGAAAGTTAAAGGGCTTCATCCATGATGAATCGGCTTCCGGGCAAACGGTTTATATGGAACCCGAGGAAGTATTCTCGCTCAATAATCGGATTCGCGATTTGGAATTTGACCGCCGCCGCGAAATTATCAAGATACTTACCGGGCTGACCGATGAACTGCGGCCATATGTGCCGTTGTTGTTATCATACCATGGCTTGCTTACTAAGCTCGATTTCGTGCGTGCTAAAGCGCTGTTTGCGATAGATATAGAAGCCGAAATGCCCAAGGTGGTGAACGAGGGCCGGTTTACCTTTTACAACGCGCGCCACCCCTTGCTGTACCTCAACTTTAAAAAGGAGAATAAGACCGTTGTGCCGCTTAACGTTTCGATAGATGAAGGCACGCGAATTATCGTAGTCTCGGGCCCCAATGCGGGTGGTAAATCTGTTTGTATGAAAACGGTTGGCTTGCTGCAGATGATGGTGCAGGCCGGTTTATTGATACCCGCCAGCGCCGATAGCGTTGCGGGGGTATTCAAGCAACTGTTCGTAGATATCGGCGACGACCAATCCATCGAAAGCGATTTAAGTACCTATAGTGCGCACTTATCTAAAATGAAATATTTTGTGGAGGGTGCTAATGGCAAAACGCTGATACTTATAGATGAGTTTGGTACCGGTACCGACCCGCAATTTGGCGGACCGATTGCCGAGGCTGTGCTGGAAGCACTGAACCATAAAAAAGTGCGCGGAATGGTAACCACGCACTACTCAAACCTGAAAATATTTGCGAGCCACACCGAAGGGATAGAGAACGCCTCAATGTTATTTAACAATACCGCTATGCAGCCTTTGTACATGCTGGAAGTTGGTAAGCCCGGTAGTTCGTACGCCTTTGAGATTGCACAAAAGATAGGCCTGCCGCAAAATGTATTGAACCTGGCCCGAAACAAAATAAGCGCAGGCCAAAAAAAGGTGGATAGTTTACTGGTTGACCTTGAGCGTGAGAAGAAGGAAATATTCGATACCAAGCAACAGCTAGACAGGCAACAACGCCACGTAAACCTTTTGCTGAAAGAGAATGAAGAGCTGAAGAGCTTTTTAGATGAAAATCGCAAGTCATTGATGAAGGAGGCTAAGCAGGAAGCGAAAAACATTATCCTGAACGCCAATAAACTGGTTGAAAACACCATTGCCGAGATAAAAAGCAGCAACGCCGATAAAGAAGTAACTAAAACGCTGCGCGATACACTCACTGCTGAAGTGAAAAAGAACACGTTTAAGGCAGAAGCACCCAAAGCGGCGGCAGCAACCGATGAGGAAATTAAAGTAGGCGACTGGGTGAAATTGACCGACGGCGACACCACCGGCCAGGTAATGGAGCTGATAAAAGATAACGTAGTAATTGCCATGGGTGAACTGCGCACGGTAGTGAAACGCAAACGGGTAGAAAAAGTGGCAAAATCTACCGTGCCTAAAGAAATAAGGCGCAGCAATATTGGCCATACCAGTGATATTGCTAATTTTAGCCCGGAGATAGACGTACGCGGCATGCGTACAGAAGATGCGCTGTTCGCAATAGAGAAACTGTTCGACAGGGCTTTGATGATGGGCTTCGCTACTTTAAAAATTCTCCACGGCAAAGGCGACGGCATCCTACGTAAAATGATCAGGCAGTATTTGAAAAAATACGAACAGGTTGATAGGATGGAAGATGAGCACGCAGATAGGGGTGGCCAAGGTATAACTTACGTTTATTTTAAGTAATTTGGTCTGTCGCCTTTTAATTTAACCCCCAAATCATCCTTGAAATAAAATAGATTTGATATCATAAATATATTATCGATGAAACGATTCAGCATCTTTCACTTAATTGTCGTAATTGGTTTTTGTTTTTCTATTAGCTGCACGGCCGAAACCGTAGTTTCCTACAGCGACCCCAATATCCATTATATGGGCCGTGTGGGGATTAAAAATGATGCTGTAGAACTCACCTGGTCAGCCTCTTCGGTTGTTATCAATTTTGAAGGCACTAGCGCAAAAGCTACGCTTGATGATAATACCGGGCAGGATTTTGTAACCGTGGTGGTTGATGACAAAATGGTGAATACCATACAGCTAAAGAAATATAAAAAAAAGTATGAGCTGGCATCAGGTTTACCCGCCGGTCCCCATAAACTAGAGCTTTTTAAGCGTACCGAGTTTGCTATGGGTAGCATGTTGTTTTATAGTTTTACGCTTAATGATAGTGCAAAAGTTTTGCCCCCACCCACCTACAAGCACAGAATTGAATTTTATGGCAATTCTATCACTTGCGGTTATGCTATAGAAGATTTGGAGGGTAAAGACCGCGGCACTTACCAATTTGAAAATGGATACAAAAGCTATGCAAATATTACTGCGCGTCATTTCAACGCCGAGTACTATTGCATTGCTAAAAGCGGTATTGGGGTTACCGTGAGTTGGTTTCCGTATGTAATGCCCGACATTTATGACCGTACAAATGCACTTGATTCAACAAAATTGTGGGATTTTAGTAAGTATACGCCAGAGGTAGTGGTTGTGAACCTTTTCCAAAACGATTCGTGGATATTGAAGCAGCCCGATAATGCGCAATTTAAGGCCCATTTCGGCGATACGCCGCCTTCGGATGAGTTTATTATCAATGCCTACCAGAACTTCATCGGGAAAATCCGGGGCAAATACCCAGATGCCAAAATCGTATGTGCTTTAGGTGCCATGGATGCCACTAAAGAAGGTTCGCCATGGCCGGGGTATATCAAAGAAGCGGTAAAACGCATGCATGATAAAGGCATCTACACCAACTTCTTCCCCTACAATGGCACAGGTAAGCATCCCAATGAAGCCGAGCAAAAAGTAATGGCAGCTAACCTGATTAAGTTTATTGAGAAAAAGTTTAAATGGTGATTACGGTATAGACGCAATATTTTGCGTCTATACACCGAAATGACTTAAAAATCAATATTTTGCGTCTCTGAATTGCATGACCGATTTGCGTGCCCGGAGGCGCAAAATATTACTTCTCTAGGGTTATAATGACGCTTTTATCATCCTGTCCCTGCCACTCATATCCTTCCGCAACTCAATGTTAATAAAACCTTTATTGGCTAAGAGCTCAACCGTTTCCTGTCCAAACGCTTCGTTTATCTCGAAGAAAAGCAGGCCGCCTGGTAAAAGATTATTCCGGGCGAAATCGGCAATGGCATCATAAAACAGCAACGGGTTATCTTCCGGCACAAATAAAGCAGTATGCGGCTCGAAATCGGTGACGTTGGCATGCATCAGCGTCTTATCCTGCAGCGTAACATATGGGGGGTTACTTATGATAAGTGAATAGTGAGTAGTGAGCGGAGATTGGTTCAGGATGTCGGTTTGAATAAATTCAACATCTACCTCATTGATTACCGCATTTTGCTTAGCGGTTTGCAAAGCATCCGCAGAAATATCCAATGCCGTCAGCGCGGCATCCGGCAGGTTCTTTTTCAGGCTAATGGCAATGCATCCGCTGCCCGTACCAATATCCAAAATGCGTAAGGGCGTTTCCTCAATGCCCGCCGCCAGCTGCAAACTACCCACTGTCTCCAGCGTCCATTCAACCAACTCCTCTGTCTCCGGTCGGGGTATCAGTACTGCCGGGTTTACCAGAAAAGTTAGTCCATAAAACTCCGTGCTGCCTAAAATATATTGCACGGGCTTGCCCGTTTTTAGTTCTGCAAGGATGCTTCCAATGTTTTCCAATGCTTCAGATGGAACATCGTCCTCGGGGAATGCTTTTAATTTGGCGCGTGATATATCCGTTATCTCGCTCATTACCATCAGTGTTATAGCCTCAGCTTCATGAGCACCATAAAGCTCATCTAAACCTTGGTGGAAATTGAAGAATACATCCCTGATAGTTTTCATGCAACAAAGTAACATAAAAGCTACTTTTGTACCATGCCGCAACACCAAATATATATGCAGCGCTGCCTGGAACTTGCCGCTTTGGGCGCAGGCCATGTTAGCCCGAACCCCATGGTGGGTGCAATAATCGTGCACGAGGACAGGATAATAGGCGAGGGGTATCACCGCCGATACGGAGAGGCACATGCCGAAGTAAACGCCGTTAACATGGTCATAAACAACCATGCTAATTATGCCGACTTGATGCAAAACTCCACCATCTACGTGTCGCTGGAACCCTGTGCGCATCACGGCAAAACGCCCCCCTGTGCAGATTTGATTATCAGGCACCGTATCCCCAAAGTAGTGGTGGGTTGCCGCGACCCTTTCCCGCAGGTGGATGGCAAGGGGATAGAAAAGCTACTTGCAGCAGGTATTGAGGTTACCGTAGGGGTGTTGGAAAAAGAGTGCCGTTGGCTTAACCGTCGCTTTTTTACCCGTGTACAAATGCACAGGCCATACATTATACTAAAATGGGCGCAAACCGCCAATGGCTTTTTTGCACCCGCCGATGGCAGTCAGCATTGGATAACCGGCCCCGAAAGCCGTAAACTGGTGCACCAATGGCGTGCCGAAGAAGACGCAATTTTAGTTGGCAAGAACACTGTACTGGCCGATAACCCGCAATTAAACACGCGTTATGCCGAAGGAAAATCGCCAAAACGTGTGGTTGTAGATCGCAGGCTGGAATTGTCATCGGATTTAAACATTTTTGACCAAACGGTGGAAACTCTGATTTTTAACGAAATAAAAACCGACATTGAGGGCAAAATAAAATATATCGCCCTGGAAGATTTCGACCGCTATGTACCGCAGTATATGATGTATCAATTGTACCTGCAGGATATCCAGTCGGTAATCATAGAGGGTGGGGCGCGCACCTTAAATTCGTTTATAAAAGCCGGATTATGGGATGAGGCCCGTATTTTAACCGGACCGGACGCTTTAACCAATGGCATACCGGCACCAAATATAAGCGGCGCTAACAGGGGGCAATACCCCGTAGGAGTTGACCGTTTGCAAGTTTATTATAATCAGCCTAAAAGCTAATGTTATACGTTTTCCTGAGTGTTTGTTGCAGCGTAATTGTGTCGGTTTTGTTAAAACTGGCCAGGCGCTATAGTATTGATATTTCGCAGGCCATCACCTGGAACTACCCGGTGGCTGTCCTGCTTACCTGGTTCTTCTTCCGTCCACACGTAAACCTGGAGGTATTTAAGACCGGGCCTATATTGGTGTATGCCGCAGTGGGTATTTTGCTGCCGGTTATATTTATGGTGATGGCATCATCGGTACGGGTGGCGGGCATCGTGCGTACGGATATTGCGCAACGTTTATCGCTATTGATTCCCCTTGTAGCGGCCTTCTGGTTATTCAACGAAACACTTAATCCGCTCAAGATGGTAGGCGTAATTGTTGGTTTTGCTGCCATCCTTTGCTCGATACCCTGGCAAAAGCAAACGGCCAACCGAAGGGTATTGAGCAATGCCTGGTTTTACCTGCTCATCGTTTTCCTGGGCTTTGGGGCAATAGATATTTTGTTTAAGCAAGTTGCCGCTTTTAAGGCCGTGCCTTATACCACCTCGCTTTTCCTGATACTGATACTGGCGTTTATCATAGCATTCGTCAGCCTTATTTTTCGTGTGCTCACCAAAGGTGCGCGCATTTCCTGGCCGCATGTGATGTTCGGTTGGATAATCGGGGTGGCTAATTTCGGCAACATTTTGTTCTACCTTAAAGCGCACCAGCAACTTTCGGCAAGCCCGTCGTCGGTATTTTCTGCCATGAACATTGGTGTGATAACTGCCGGCGCAATAGTGGGTTTGGTATTGTTTAAAGAACGGTTAAGCCTGCTCAACAAAATCGGCATAGGGCTGGCCATAGTCGCTATTATCATAATAACTCTCTCTCAAAATTAAATGCTTTTCGACGATACGTACAAAACAATTGCCTCTGCAAGCGAAGGCGTTTTTCGCGACCGTGGTAGCAAATTCCTCGGCTACGCTTATCCGGTTTCGTCGGATGTTGATATAAAGCCCCTCGTTGCCAAACTAAAGGCCGAACACCCTAAGGCCAACCATCATTGCTGGGCCATTAGGCTGGGTATAGATAGGTCCGTTTTTCGCGTGAATGACGACGGCGAGCCTTCGGGTACCGCAGGCAGGCCCATTCTTAATACGCTGCTATCTAAAAACATAACTAATGTGTTGGTTGTAGTAGTGCGTTATTTCGGCGGTACGCTTTTGGGCGTTCCGGGCTTGATCAATGCTTACAAACTGGCTACCGAGGCGGCCCTGGAGCAAGCGCAGATTGTTGAAAAGACGGTGAACGATGTTTATACGATTACCTTTGAATATGCTTTGATGAATGATGTGATGCGCATCATTAAAGAAGAGCACTTACAGGTGCTGGAGCAAATTGCCGAACTGGATTGCAGTATTAAATTTTCGGTACGCAAAACCCAGGTAGAGCAAGTAATGGGCAAGTTAAATACCCACAAAGGGCTCAAGTTACAATGGGTTGGCGCGCAATAATTTGATAAAGCCCTCTTAGTGTACGAGGATAGCTTTTGTATTTGGTGCAGCCGCTGTAAACAAGCGATGAAAGAAGTTCTTTAATTGCGCTAAAAACGATGGCTGTTGTATCGGCGTTATTGCTATAATTTCTTCTTCTTGTTTTGGCCCTTCTGAGGGGTGCTCCATCTCGTGCATTTCTTCCAGTATGCTTTCTCGGATGGCTGGGTCGCGGTTTACGATTTCGTCGAGCTCGGTCAAATCGTTGAAGTTGGCGGTGCCGTTGCGTTGTTTTTTGATAAGGATATCGAAGCGTTCCTGTAAAAAAGTACGCCTGATGAGGGGCCTGTTATTTTTCATAATGCACCAAATATGTGTATTAACAACAAACTAAATGCCATGGTTACAATGTATTGATTGTTAGTTTATTGGTAGATTATTAAACCTATTATTGTTCATAAACGATACAACGGTGTGTGCGGTTTTGTAACGGGGTAACCACGCTGTTATAGTTAAAAGCCGTCTTCTAAATCAACCTGCTCTTCTTAAACTCCGATGGGTTTTGGCCAACCAGCTTATTAAATAATTTGTTGAAGTATGACAGACTGTCGAAGCCTACGGCATAGCAGGTTTCGGTGATATTCTTGTCCTGCATCAATAGGTTTTTGGCAATATCTATACGGTACTGGTTCACAAAATCGGTAAAGGTGATATTTGTCTGGCGTTTAAAGTAACGGCAAAAGGCGGCAGTCGTCAAATTCACTTTACCGGCCACCACATTCACATCGGGCTTTCGATTGTAATTTGCATCAATATATTCGTAAATGGCACCCATGCGTATCTTATCCTTCAGGAAAAATTGAATACTGATGTCGTCGGCATTCAGGATGGTAAACTCATTGGATCGGGCCAGGATGTTGAATACCTTTATCAACTCTATTAGTTGCTCAAAAGAATCAAGGCTTGCTAATGCTTTCAGATTTTCGGTAACGATGGCTTTTGTTTCGCCATGAAACGCTATGCCATAGGCTGCTTTTTTAAATAGCTGATTAATGACCGCCAACTCCGGCGATGTACCGATGGCATTGCCAAGGAAATCTTCGCGAAGCTGGATAACGATCTGGTGGTAATCGCTGCGCAGGCGGTAATCAAAATTGAGGTGGGGGAGGTTGCTGCCTATAAATACCAAATCGCTTTGCGTATAACTGCTAATATGCGAGCCTACATGGCGTATCCCTGCATCAGCCTCTACATAAACCAGCTCAAATTCGGGATGATAATGCCACAAAAAGGTGTTGCGCAACCTTGGCGAAAATAGTTTGAACGATTTGCCGGGTTCAAAATCCACCCGCTCTAATTGTATCTCATTCATGCAGTATTGGCTTAATTACCGGCATTAATTTAACAATTATGTCAATACAGAGCAAATTTTGGTCATTATGCAGGATATTTCTGCATTAAGCTCGGCATACCTTTGTTTTATCAAAACGAAGCAAAACCAATAAAACCATGATATCAGAACAACAAACTATGGCTAATACCATGATAGCCCCCGGACCCCAAAATGCACATAAGGAGATACCGGGCAACCCATCCACCGCAAAGTCAAGCCAAATGAAACTAAACGACCGCAGCAACGGCAAACCCTTGCAGGTGCTGAGCGAGGATGACTGGAAATTTTGGATTGAGAATGGCTACGTAGTGATCAAAAATGCCGTACCGAGCGATCAAGCCGAGAAACTCGCTGCCTACTTGTGGGAATACGAGGGAAAAGATGCCAACGATATAGAAACCTGGTACAAAAGGCCAAACGCCCAAATGCAGATGAAAGAGCTAAACAATACCGGCATGGTGGAGATTTACAATCACCAATTGATGTGGGATAACCGGCAGACTCCGCGGGTGTACCAGGCATTTGCAGATATATGGGGTACAGAAAAACTTTGGGCTACGATAGACAGGGCTAACCTCAACTTCCCGCTGCGCCCGGGGTTTGAGTACAAAGGCTTCATTCACTGGGATTACGATCCCGAAACCAAACCCCAAAACGTGCAGGGCGTACTGGCCCTTGCCGACCAAACCGATGAAACGATGGGTGGTTTCCAATGCATCCCGGAGTTATATCGCACCTATGATACCTGGAAGCTTAGTCAACCCGAAGACCGCGACCACTACAAACCCGATCCCACAGGTTTCGATTTGGTAAAAGTTAAGCTGGAGGCAGGTGATCTGCTTATTTTCAATAGTCTGCAGCCGCATGGTATCCGCGCCAACACCAGTGGCAACAAGGTACGTATAGCGCAGTACATTGCCATGATGCCTGCCCAGGAAGATAACCAGGAACTGGTAGACTGGCGCATAAACAGCTGGCAAAGCCGCGAAGCCATGCAAGGCTACGCCTTCCCCGGCGATCCATTGGAGCGCGAAAAACAAAATCCAATAGCCGAACTAACCGACCTCGGCAAAAAACTGCTCGGTTTAGAAAAATGGTAATGATTTTGTTTGAGGTGTGGAAATGAAGCCGATGGAATTTGCATATTCTACCACGATGAATAGGATTGGGGGACGGTTGTGAAATATAAGCCTCAAAACGCCCAAATACACCCGCTTTGTGAAACCAAAAACAGCCTTTACGTTAGTGTAAAGGCTGTTTTTGATATTGGGGGTGACCCGGGAGAGATTCGAACTCTCGACCCAATGATTAAGAGTCATTTGCTCTACCAGCTGAGCTACCGAGTCGTACTGGTGCCGGTATTTTTTTACCGGGTTGCAAATATACAGCTTTATGTGAGCAATCAAACAGCTTTTTGTCAATATGCTGCCAGAAAATTAATTGCTTGCTGCGAAGACTGGCGACAGGGTTTATGCGGCAAGTATTCACAACAACCACGGCTCAACCATCGGTACAATAATTAGTATATTTGTGCCGATGAGCCTTTTTAACCAAACCGTCAACCTGCTTAAGAAAGAGATCATACTGGAATGGCGATCCAAATACGCCTTCAATGGCGTGCTGTTGTATATCGTATCTACGGTGTTTATCTGCTATATATCATTCAACCTTAACCCGGGGTTTAAAAACAGCAGTGGTTATCCCATTGTGTGGAACATCCTGTTTTGGATAATTATGCTGTTTGCATCGGTAAATGCTATTGCCAAAAGCTTTATGCAGGAGAGCAAGGCCAGGTTGCTATACTATTATACCATTGCACACCCGCAAGCTATTATTCTTTCTAAAACCATCTATAACATCTTGCTGATGGGGCTGTTAAGCGTACTGGCCCTGGTCGTTTACATGCTGTTTTTTACCAATACCGTTGGCGATTTGCTGTTTTACTTCCTTGCGGTATTGCTAGGCAGCATTAGTTTTTCCACCGTTTTTACTATGATATCGGCCATTGCCTCAAAAGCCGGCAACAACGGCACACTGATGGCGATATTGAGTTTTCCGGTTATCATACCCGTTATCCTTATCCTCATCAAAATAAGCAAAGCCGCGATGGACGGGTTGGATAGGGGCCTCAGCCTGGGTAACATCGGCGTACTGGCAGCTATCAACGTCATCGTTATAGCTACCTCGCTGCTGCTGTTCCCGTATCTATGGCGGGATTAGGTTGAAGAAGTTGGAGAGGTTAAAAAAGTTAGAAGAGTTGTGACAAGTTAGAAAGGTTAGGAAAAGTTAGAAAGGTTGGAGAGGCAAAATCCCTGGAAAATCCCTTAAATTTCTTTGATTTTCTAAAAAAATCAGGAAATTTTGATTCAAAATCCTGTTCAGTCCTTAAATTCCGAAATCCTGTCTATCTTTGGCTTATTAAAATCTCTTTATAAATATCCCAGTCTTTTACGCCGCCGCTAATGGCGATGTATCCTTTATGCCCAACCGGCATAACACTCATTTTCTATTTTCATTTTTATAAAGAACCATATGCAACTACATACAAAAGTCGCTGTTATAGGCGGCACCGGTAAGGCCGGTAAATACCTTGTTAAACAATTACTTGCTCATCATATACCTATCAAACTCCTGCAACATCAATCCGTAACGGTGCACACAGATAACCCGCTGATTGAAATTTTGGAAGGCGACGCACGGGACTACGATGTTTTGCTAAACCTGCTTGCAGGCTGCACTGCCGTAATCAGCACCGTTGGCCAACCTGCCGGCGAGCCACCGGTATTCAGCGATGTAAGTGCCAAAATTTTAAAAGCGATGGATAGGCTCGGCATCAAGCGATACATAGGTACCACAGGGCTCAACGTTGATACACCTTCCGATAGTAAGGGCCCCAAAACCAAGTTCGGTACCGAGTGGATGTACCAAAACTACCCAAAAACCACTGCTGATAAGCAGGTGGAATACGAATTGCTTGCAGCCAGTAACCTCGACTGGACGCTGGTGCGCCTCCCCATGATACAGCAAACCGATGACTTGCCCGATGTTATTACCAGTCTACAGGATTGCCCCGGTGATTACATCAGCGCATCAAGCCTGGGTAAATGGATGATAACGCAGCTAAGCAGCGATGAGTTTCTGCGGCAGGCACCGTTTGTTGCTGATAAGTAATTAGTTAGAAGGGTTGGAAAGGTTAGAAGAGTTAGAACTATACCTAGTTGGGGTTGTTAAAGGCACCGACTTTTCTAACCTTTTCAAACTTCTTTAACCTTTCCAACTTCTTCAACCTTTTTAACCCTTCCAACCTTTCTAACTTAAGACTACCACACCAGTTTGTACCCTACACCACGGATGTTGATGATCTGGATGTTGGGGTCTGCGGCTAAATGGCGGCGTAACTTGGTTATGAAAACATCAAGGCTGCGGGCGTTGAAAAAGGTATCATCGCCCCAAATGGTATCTAACAGAATTTTACGGGTTAAAACTTCATGCTGGTTTTTGCACAGCAATTTTAGAATTTCACTTTCGCGGGCGGTGAGCTGCCAGGTATTAATGCCTTGCTGCAGGGTGTTTTTGGCGGGGTTAAATAACAGGTTGCTTATTTGATACTGCTCTTTAACCAGTCTATCACTTGGTTTTAATGCCAGCAGGCGATTTGTGCTCAACAGTACCCGCATCCGCACAATTAGCTCTTCCACGCTGAATGGCTTTTTTAAATAATCGTTTGCGCCGCTTTCAAAACCCGCCACCACATCCTTGGGTTGCGATTTGGCCGTGAGGAAGATGATGGGCGTTGTTTTATCAGCCTCGCGTATTTTGCGGGCCAGCTCAAAACCATCCATTTTGGGCATCATTACATCCAGCGCTAAAATATCGGGCTTATATTCCTTATATTTCAGCAGCGCTGCTTCGCCGTTGGCACATAGTACCACCTCAAAGCCGGCCTCTTCCAAACTTTCGCGCACAATATGCGCCAGTGCCAGCTCATCTTCGGCCAGTAGTACTTTTATTTTATCCATTTTTGATGGGAATAGTTACGGTAAACTCGCTTCCTTTGTTCACCTTGCTGTTTACCGATATCTTGCCGCCATGGGCCTCTACCATGTATTTAACGTAATTGAGCCCCAAGCCGGTTCCTTTCACATTGTGTACATTTCCCGCCGGTACACGATGGAATTTATCAAAAACGTGTTTAATATGCTTTGCAGGTATGCCCATGCCGTTATCTTTTATCGAAAAAACGGCGTATTTATGCTGTTTTGTTAAGTCTATTTCAATATCCACCGGCTCGGTTGCATATTTAATAGCGTTATCTACCAGGTTGAGCATCACATTGCGTAAATGCATTTTATCGGCCTCTATTGCGGTAATTCCATCACGATTGATGTAAGTGATGCTTACCTCCTTGGCCGTTTTTTGTTTTTCGGCTGCTATCAGCTCATTCATCAGTTCATCAATAGCTATCCGCTCCTTTATCAATACCACCTTTTTGCGCTCAAATGCGGCAACATTCAGCACTTTGGTTACCAACCCGTCGAGCCTGCTTAATTCATTCCTGGATGTTTGGAGGTAGCGTTGCGTTTTTTCCGGGTCGTTCAAGCCATTGAACTTCTGCAAGCCTTCTATGGCAACGGTTATGGTGGCAATAGGGGTTTTCAGTTCGTGCGTCATATTGTTAATAAAATCATCCTTCAGCTCAGTCAGTTTTTTTTGCTGAATGATGGTGCGGATGATGTAGAACAGGCAAAATTTGGTAAAGACGATAAGCAAAGCCGATAAACCCAGTATGATGACCATTTCGCTTAAAATACCTATTTGAGCACGATTGAAGCGGGCACGTACATATAAAACGTCCTTGTCGGAATGCTCTAGAAACACGAAGCCGTGGTATTTATAGGTGAACTGCTCCGTTTCGCTGTAGCGAAGTTGGTCAATAACATGAGGGCCGGGTTCATCTGCGGGAATAGGTTTGTCGGAAAAGTCCAAATCGAAATCGAACTTTCGCATCCTGGGATGCATTTGTTGTAAAGCTTTCTTAAAATAGTAATTGAGCTTTAAGCTGTCGGCCTTCCGGTAATTGGGTGGCATCTCATAGGTGCCTTTGTCCGGCAATGATCTAATTGCATCTAAGCGTTTATTGAGTGTATTAATACTCCTGCCGGGATGCGCTTTATGGTAGGCTATTTCGTCGAGAAAATTCCCCATCGTATCCTCCATCCCCAAAAGCGTTATCAATTTTTCCATCAACATTGGCTGATAAAAAGAGATCTCTGTAAGTACCTCCGGAATGCTTGCCCCGGCACGGAGTCTCTTTTTATAAAAGTTATAATCCGGTATAGTGGTGTTATAGGGCTGATTGCCGAAATTTGTGTACTTGTTGGCAACGGATATTAACATCACCAGGTGGGCCGTATCTGCACTTGGCAGGGTATCGAATTTGATGGTGATTCCGGGTGCCGAAAGCCGCTTTACCATTACCACCCTAATGGAGTCGAAATAGTCTTTCTTGCAACTATCCAGAGCGCGCTGCATGGCGATATTGATGTCGCCATCGAACTTTTCTTTATTGAGTTTGTAGGCCGTAAAACTCCAGTACAGTTGCAGCACAATTATGCCGGTTAATAAAATAGCAGTTAAAAATAATACGATATACAGTTTCTTTTTCATGATTTTGATTGCTTAAGGTAAAAGTAATCCGCCCAAAAGCAACCGGCCCCTTCTGTTAACATTCGTTAAGGTTAAATAAGGATGGGTAAGGTAAAAGTCAAATAGTTAGAACCTATTCCCGAATCAATTTACGATCTCTTACAATTTCGAAACCAAAAAGCCCGCTACTTAAGGTTAATACCGCATAGTGCGAATTCGCCAATATGCGATCACTATCACACGGTACCTCCAGATTAACCCGACGATAACTAATTTCCGCATGTGGCCCGCTTTTTTTGTAACTGTAGAATTTGTGCTCGATTGGCCGCTTGATTGTGTAAGCCGTCCTGTCTGCAAAAACACAATTGGCATAAAGAAATAAGCCGGCGGCTAAAAACCAATAGTACATAGTGTAATAATACTTTTTGTCGCAAAATAAAAGTATGGGCAAGCAAAAAATAACAGCCGATAACCAAAGCCATTTACTATCAATAATAATGTTCTTGGTTTCTAACAACAAGTACCAGGCAAACACAATGGACAAAACTCCAGCAATAGCGTTTAAAGTACCGACCCATTTGGATGATTTCTGCTTAAGACTGAGCGCCTGCCGCTTTTGCATCCGCTTTTCCTCGCGTTGTTTTTCTGTAAGCATATCTTAATTTACGGCTAGTTTACTGTCTCTTATAACTAAATATCCAAGCCGGCCTTCGCTTACTCTTAAAATTACATAGTTAGACTTTGATATTTCTCGCTTATCACTAAAGTTAAAACCCAGTTCATGACCTTCATACGATACTGATACCGAGCCCCCACTTTTAATTAAATGAGGGTACTTTTTTGTTATTTTGAGTTTAATTTCTTTTGCTATACGCTTATCCGCGAGTACATTATTAATCATCAGTGGCACACCGAAAATTAACGAGCCGCTCCCGAAAAAAGCAAACAAATAATATTCGCGTTTTTTTGCAAACAAAACACCAACGAGCCCCCTAACGAAGCATATAAAAGTGGTAATTTCATATCGAACAAAACATCTTCCGCAACCAAAAGACTATAGCAGAAACATAGACCGCAAAAACACCATAATACCACTAATACTGCCCTGGCAAATGTTACTTTAGGTTTACTGAGATTGCTATCAATTATTTTTTGCAACTCCCCGGCTGTTTTATTCCGCAAACGTCTCATCGCTCTAAATATACTGTTTAATCAAATTGGTATAAAAGCAAAAAGAGCGTCATCGCGGACGCTCTTTCTAATATATCGAAATTGAAAACTAGTTTCAGATCACGGCCACACGCCAAGGTTCATGTACGATACCGCTATTTTGTTGATAGCACCCACCATGGCTGCATTGCGCAGGGTGCCTACTTTAGGGTTGTTTTTGTATATCTCGCGTATTTCGTGGTAAGAGCGTATCATAGTATCTTCAAGGCCTGAATTTACCAGTTCAAGCTCGGATGCGCCTTTAACGATTGTTGAGCGCTGCATAGGCGTTAATGCCGTACCAGTGATGCCCTCTACCATGTTTACCAGGTTAAGGTTAGCGGTTTCTTCAAACCTGCGGTTCATACGGCCAAAGGCCACGTGGCTAAGGTTCTTCAACCACTCGAAGTACGATACCGTAACACCGCCCGCGTTGGCATACATATCGGGGATAATGATACCACCGTTTGCATAGAACGCTGCCTCTGCCTCCGGCGAAGTTGGGCCGTTAGCACCTTCGGCAATAATCTTTGCTTTGATGTTGGCTACATTCTGCGTAGTTATTTGGTTTTCTAAAGCGGCTGGTACCAATATATCGCATGGCTGCTCCATACCGTCCATGGTGTTCTTGAACTCTTGTTTGGCACCTGCGTACCCTAAGATTGAGCCGGTTGCTTTGCGGTGCTGGAAAACGGCTTCCACATCCAAACCATCTTCGTTGTATATAGCACCTTCAAACTCGCAAAGGCCTACGATCAGCGCGCCAAATTCTGACAGGAACTTAGCCGAATAGTAACCCACGTTACCCAAGCCCTGTACGATGATTTTCTTGCCGCTAAGACCGGTAGTCAACCCAATCTTCTGCATATCCTCAGCCACGCCAACGCACTCACGGATGGCAATAGCCACACCACGACCGGTTGCTTCGCGCCTGCCGGCAATACCGTGCAGGGCAATAGGTTTACCCGTTACAGCGCCCATCGCGTCCAATTGGCCGGGGTTCATGGTGGCATAAGTATCGGCAATCCAGCTCATTTCTCGTTCGCCGCTACCGTAATCAGGCGCAGGTACGTCAATGCTTGGGCCAATAAAGTTCTTTTTGATCAGCTCTACGGTGTAGCGACGGGTAATGTTTTCCAGCTCGCTTACGGTGTAACTTTTAGGATTTATTTTAATGCCGCCTTTAGCACCGCCGAAAGGTACGTTTACGATGGCGCATTTGTAGGTCATGAGGGCGGCCAGGGCCATCACCTCGTCCTCGTTTACCATTTCGCTATAGCGGATACCGCCTTTGGTTGGGCTTTGGTGGTGCGAGTGTTCTACGCGCCAGGCATCTATTACCTCGAAACCGTTGCCCCGGCGTATAGGGAAACGAAAACGGTAAACGCTATTGCACGATTTTATCTGATCGAGCAAACCGGCATCGTGCTGGGTAAACTGTGCTGCATAATCAAAATTCTTGCATACGTCACCAAAAAAGTGAGTATCCTGATTCGCAGTCGGATTGTTAATATTCATAATTTAGGATTGGTAAATAATTAATCTCTCAAAAAACTCCGCAAAGTTGATTCTTTTTTTACGAATAATGCAAATTTTTGAGTAAAGCTATTCTGTTTAAATTGTAAAGAAATTCAACATTAGCAATTAAACAGCCAAAGGGAGTTTTGGTTTAATTATCCTTCTCTAATTTTTTTAGGCGGCGGTCCATACTAAACAAAAAGATAGCCAGGCCGGTGAAAATAATGCAGATGGTTAGGATCACCACATAAATTTTACCCGAGCTGCGCAAGGCATCAGCCATTTCAACATCCTGGCCGGGTTGCGCCATGGCAACAGAAATGCTACAAAGCATCAGCAACAATAAAGTAAGTTTCTTCATATTAGTCAATGGCATTCTTTTTATATTCAATTAAGCGCATACGGTAGCGCAGGGTAGCTATCCACAGGGCAATAAAGCTCCAACCCAGCATGGCGGGGTAAAAGGCCAGCTTCATGCCGTTATCCAAATCGTACTTGCCAAATGCCGGGTTGCCGCCGCTGCCGGGGTGTAAGGAGGCCGTCATGCGCGGCAGCACAAATATCAACACAATCATCACCGGGAAAGCGAAGATGTTGTAAATGGCCGATATTTTGGCGCGTTTCTGTTCTTCGTCCATCGAGTTACGCAGCACCAGATATGCGCAGTACAGTAAAAAGGCAATGGCAGCGCTGTTTTGCTTGGCATCGCCGCTCCAGAATTCGCCCCAGGTGTATTTGGCCCAAAGCATGCCTGTACACAGGCCCATCACATAAAAAACAAGGCCGGTGTTTACGCATTCAACGGCAGCAATATCATATTCTTCTTTACCGCTGCGCAGGTATTTGATACTGTAATATACCGATACAACGAACACTGTAAGCATCCCCATCCACATAGGTACGTGGAAATACAGGTTGCGGATAGTCTCATGAATAATGGGCAAACGGGGCACTTTGAACAGCAACCCGGTAACAAACGTAGATAATACCAGTAGTACTGCTATCACCTTCCACCAAGTTTGATAAATGAATTTCATATTATGCGGCAAAGGTAATTATTTGTTTGATGATGGATAGTGACCGAACTCATAATTACTATTGTTACAGTACAGTGGCATATCGGTTATGATGTTGCATGAGTTAACTTGAAGGTATTAAGAAAATGGCAGCAAAAAGCAGGCTGTTGTGTTACCGCAATATACTCTCGGTAACCTTAGCTATATCTAAGGTTATTTTACTGATGAAACCCAGTTGCTCTTTCATCAGTACATCTTCTACCGAAAGCGGGGCAGGAGGGGCTTCAGCAGTTTTGGTAGCTTCTACAGGTTTGGGCACGGGTGGTGGTATGGTTTCGCCGCTGATTTTTTTATTGGTTTCTTTCAGTACGGCAATACTTCGTTTTACCAGCTTTAGCGTATCGGCGTGCGGTTGCTGCGGACCGGTTTTGATAAGCGCCGAAGCAATATTTGCCGTGTAGGATGCCAGGATATGGTTAAGCACCACAAATTTGTGAATATCCTTGATATTGCGCTGCTTGCTTTTTGGCTCGGAGGTCATGCGCTCGAAAATGGCGGATAAGTTGGCCGAGTTTACGAAGACATCTTTACGGGCCAGCTTATAATCGGTAACCAATACCGGTTTGCCTGATAGACTGTCGAGTACTTTTTTGAGGTAGTTGATGTTGGCCGTGATTACGTTCTTCAAATCGGTTTGTATCGTCTCGAATTCCCAGGTGGGGAAGATAACATAGCTGGCAATAAAGGCGATAGCACCGCCTATAAACGTATCTATGATACGCTCTGCCGCCACGTTGGATAGCCCCAGGAATTTGAAGAGGATAAGCACGTAGGGCGTCATGAAAATAACGCTCACCACGTAATTCAGCCGCAAAAAGCTGTAGGTGCCAATCATCAGCACCACCAGGATGATGAACTGTACGGTATTATTGGGTATAAAGTTGAGTATCACTATGCCAATGGCCCCGCCAGCGATGGTACCAATGAGCCTTTGGTAATTGCGCTGTTTGGATAGGCTGAAGCCCGGCTTAAGAATTACGATAATGGTAAGCAGCACCCAATAACTATGCCCACCCAACGATACGTTTTTGGCCGTAATATAGCCCACTAAACACACCAGCGATACCCTCAATGCATGCTTGAAGGTAGCAGAATTGAGGCTGATGTTGTCCCAGAAAATATGTGCGGCAAAATCCTGGTGGGTTACAAATTTGGAGTATTCCACCTCGCGGGTATCGTTCAGCAACATATCCGATGCCTTAGAGTGGTAGTACTTGTATATATTGCTGATGCTCTTGCTAACATCGCGCAGGTTGATGAGTATCTTTTTCAGCACCAGGTTGCTGGTTTCCTTATCATCGGCGCCTACCTCGTCTATCTTCTGTTTCAGCAGTTCCAGCTTATGGTTAAGGTGATTCAGTTTTTCGGGGCGTGTATTGGCCAATACGGCATAGCCAATGTTATCCAGGTCGTCGGCCACGCTGTTAAGGAAATCGGCAATCTCGGCCAATACGCCTGTGTGCCCGAATTTCTCACGGATCTGGCGGTAATCGTAGTGCGTGGCCATGATCTGCTCGAACATATCCACCAGATCAATAAATGTAAGCACTAAAATCCTGCTCGCACCGGTAGATTCTTTCACCATCAGCCGGCTTTTAAACAACATCTCGCGCACGGCATCCTGGTGGTTGCTTACCGATATCTGCTGCAATACCAGCCGGCGGTAGTTGTCATCGATATCTGTTTCTACCCGGTAAAAATCGGCCTTAAGGCGCAGGAAACGCGCCACATCGGCCACGTTCTCACCAAGGGTTTGTTGCGCAGCACGGTACGGTCGTATTCCGAAGAACACCAAACTGAAAAGCATATACCAAACCCCGCCTGCCAAAATAGTGGCGCAGAACATCGGTAGTTCCTTTGGCGGCACTTCCTTATCCATTATAAATATCATTACTAGCAGGGCAGAGGTACCTACCGATGCGGCCCGGTTGCCGTAAACCACCAGCATGCTGAAGAGGAACGAAAAGGCAGTAATTTCCAGGCCGAGGCTGTATGGGTTGAGGCGGGCATAGCCGGTTATCAGCGATATAACCAGCAGTAATCCGTTGCCTATCCCCATGGCATTGCGCTTATGCTGCACGGGGCCGGGACTGTCTATGGCGCAGATACATAGCGCGCCCAGGCTCATGGTGAGTCCCAGGTCGAAATTGCCGAGCTGCATGGCCACCAGCGAGGGCAGCAATATACCTGTAGAAATACGCAAGCCGTCAGAAAAATACTGGCTGTAAAAAAAGCTCTTTATTTCTCGTTGGTGGTTTTTCATCAAGGTATTCAGCGGGATATTTTTTGTGGTTGCAAATTTAAGCAAATATTATCGCCCTCCATTGCAATAACCATAATTGCATAAAAAGGGTTTATTTTTTATTAATTATTCAGATTTTAGCGTAATTTAGTTTTAGATACTTAAATTCACGCCAAAATATCCGCAATGGGTATAGTCGTAAACTTGCCAAACCTGTTTTAGTATGCCATCAACGCAAAGGCTTAGCCAAAGAGAAACAACATTTAATCATGAGGTTGTAAAACGTTTCGAGTTGTATAACAGCTTGTTTCAGACGTTGCCCTTTTACCAGGTTAAGGATACCGGTATCTTGCTGCCTTTCTTTAGTTCGCACTGCGATAAGGGGGCCATGGAAGAGCTTTCGCCCACCGAAGTCATCGAATCTTTCTTCAAAAAATACGTACCGGATATCGACCACCGCGAACAGCTGAACCGTTTGTTCAGGTTTATACAATATATAGAGCGGCAGGTGGTTTTGTTCGATGCCATCGAAGATTCTTCTTTCGGCAAAGTTGGCCGCTCTGATGATACAGGCACGCTGCAAAGCATGGTTTACCAGGCATCGCTCAGTGATGAGGCCCGCGATAGTTTTAGCAAGCAGTTAAAGGATTTCTCGTTACGTTTGGTGCTAACCGCGCATCCTACCCAATTTTATCCGGGCACGGTGCTGGGTATCATGACTGACCTGATAGAGGCCCTTAAAACCAACGATATACCAAGCATTGATGCATTATTGCAGCAATTAGGCAAGACGCCATTCTTCAACAAAACATCGCCAACACCGGTAGATGAGGCAGTGAGCCTGGTTTGGTTTTTAGAGAACGTATTTTATAATGCCCTCTCGGCCATCCAATCAAAGATGCGCGAAGAGTTTGATATGGACAGCGCACACCAGGTACTTGAGCTGGGTTTTTGGCCGGGCGGTGATCGCGACGGTAACCCTAACGTAACTACCGAAACCACCCGCCAGGTGGCTATATTGCTTCGTAAACACATTTTCCGCTCGTATTACCGCGATTTCAGGTTGTTAAAACGACGCATTACCTTCCGTGGTTTTGGTGATAACCTGGCGAAACTGGAAAAACTACTGTACGATAACGCTTTCAGTACGCCTGAAAACCCTAAGGATTTGCAAGCCGAGATGCTCGAAATCCTCAATTCGATGCGCGAAACGTTAGTTACCAGTCACGATAACCTTTTCGTGGATATCGTAGAAGACCTGATACAGAAGGTACAATTATTCGGCTCTTATTTCGCTACGCTGGATATACGCCAGGATAGCCGCGTGCTGCGTAGCGTGTTCGACTACGGTACCAAAAAAATATATACAGGTGTGCCCAAGGGTTACGCCGAAATGGACGAAGCCGCGAAACTGAAAACGCTGCCTTTCACCGAAGCCGATTTTGTTTGCCCGACCGATGCCGATGATATGACGCGCGACACGCTGGACACCATCCGCCTGATGCGCCAGATACAGGAAAGCAACGGCGTAAAAGGTTGTCAGCGCTTCATCATCAGCAATTGCCAGCAGGCATCTGATATTTTGCAACTGATAGACCTGTTCTTGTGGAGCGGCTGGAAGAAAGAGCAACTCACCGTTGATTTTGCGCCGCTGTTTGAAACCGTGAACGATTTAATACACGCAGGCGATGTAATGGAAACGTTGTACACGCATCCGTTCTATAAAAAGCACCTGCAAAGCCGCGGCAACAAGCAAAGTATTATGCTTGGTTTTAGCGATAGTACCAAAGATGGTGGTTACCTGATGGCCAACTGGAGTATTTATAAAGCCAAGGTAGAGCTTACCGCTATAGCCCGTAAACACAATATCGACCTGGCATTTTTTGATGGCAGGGGAGGCCCACCGGCACGTGGCGGTGGCAAAACGCACCGCTTCTATGCATCCATGGGTACCGAAATCGCAAACGACCACATCGAACTGACCATACAAGGCCAAACCGTAAGTTCGCAATACGGATCTGTAGAAACGGCGAGGTTCAATACCGAGCAGCTGATCAACGCCGGGGTAACATCGGCTTTGCAGCCAAACCCTAACGATACGCTGGAGAAAAGCGATAAGGCCCTGATAGCCCAAATGGCCGAAGCCAGCCACGGGCGTTTCCTGGCCTTGCGCGAGCAGCCTTTGTTTGTAGAATACCTGGAAAAATTCAGTCCGCTGAAATTATTGTCGCAGATAAACATCAGTAGTCGCCCAACCAAGCGCAATGCATCGGCAAAGCTAAAGCTGGAAGATTTGCGTGCTATCAGCTTTGTAACCTCGTGGAGCCAGCTAAAACAAAGTATCCCTGGTTTTTACGGCGTGGGAACTGCCCTTAAAACCATGAAAGATGCGGGTAGCTGGGAAGATGTAAAATCCCTTTATCATAAATCGGGCTTCTTTAAAACGATGCTGGACAACTGCATGATGTCGATGTCGAAATCCGACTTCCGCGTAACCGCTTACCTGGAGAAAGACAAAAAGTTCGGCAAATTCTGGAAAGGCCTAAAGGATGAATTCGAGCTTACGAAGAGCCTTTTATTAGAGCTTACCGGCATGAGCGTACTGATGGAAGAGTCGCCGGTAGAACGCCGCTCAATCGCCATCCGCGAGAAAATCGTACTGCCTTTAGTTATCGTACAACACTACGCCCTGCAATTATTAAGCAATACGCAGGATGAAGAACTCATCGGCATTTACAACAAGCTGGTGATACGTACCGTGTATGGTATTGTAAACGCCGGCAGGAATTTGGCGTAAATATTTCCCGCGCAGGCTTTGATTTCTTTACAAACCAAAGCCTGCGCTTTTTTCTCTCGACCGACTGGGCATTTATTCTCCATAAAATATTCTCCATAAAATCCGTTCGCGCTTTTCTTAAAACGTAAAATAATCAGCCTGCTGTAAAATAAAACCCCGCTTTATTAAACAGTAATAGCTTAAGTTTGTTAAACCAATTATAAACTTAAGATTCCCGTTCCATGAAGCAACTGGCTGGCATAGCTTTTATAGCAATCGTACTTTTCTCCTTTTCCGCCTGCAACGAAAATCGCAGGGCCAAAAATTATAATGACACAATTTTAGATGCCGATGCGCAAAGCTTTGTTGATAAAGGCGTTGAGAGTTTAAGCACAGGTATTCAGCTTTCGCAACAGGCTATAAAAACATCGCATAACCAATCTGTAATAGATTTTGCCAAAGATGCCTTAAGCACACAACAGGCAACACTAAAAGATTTGAAAAAGCTAGCCAAAAGTGTATCATTCAAAACGGTGGATACTTTATCAAAAGCGCACACCTTATTTATAGCCGAACTATCTAAAAAATCGGGAGCGGGGTTTGATAAGCAATATACGCAGGCCATGGTAGAGGACAATGAACGCATTATTGCGCTGATTAAAGCGGTAATGGGTAATCCCAATAAAAACGTTACTGCATTCGCCGATATGGTATTGCCGAAGCTAAGTGAGCTACATAAGCGCGCAAATGATATTTGTACCGATTTGTTGTAATGCCCCTTTAAACCTCAAACGCGGGTTTTGCCATGCTCCAAAATTCGTCCAGTGCGATGATGCGCGGTTTAAAGAAGGAGATAAGCATTGGCCAATCTTCTTTTTGGAAGATGCTTACGGGCCGCAGTTCGGCACAAATGCGGCTGATGGTTTTGCCATAATCGTCGGTAGTGTGCAATTGCCAATCCCATTCTTCGCCTAAAGTGTCGTGCAGCATACTTTTATACGATTCAAACTGCTCGAAGAAGAGCTGTTGCAATTCAATATCCGGATGGCTCAATTCTATGGCGATGGTGGCGTGCTTGCTATCGGCCTGCATCTTAAAAAAGATATGCTTAACGCCGGTTTTGTAATTAATCCAGTTGATGCGCAGGCTGTCTGCAGAAAGTACCGGCCCCATATATTGGCCGAAGGCGGTCCAGAATGCTTGTTTTAATTGAGATGCCTGGTCTTTTGAATACATGTAAACTGAATAATCGGCAAAGATAGCTTAATATTTACCCGCTAAAAAATCGTCCGGTTTATTTACTTTAGCAAAACCAATCACCCTCATCTGCATGAAGTATCTTTTATTATTCCTCCTGCTACCCGTAATTGCTTTCGGCCAATCCGCCCCAAAACCATACGGCCCCTTGCCAACTAAAGGGCAGCTGCAATGGCAGGAAACCGGCATGTACTGCATCATCCACTTTGGCCCGACAACCTATAAAGACAAAGAATGGGGCTATGGCGACGAAGGCGCCGGGATAGTAAATCCAACGCAGTTTAGCGCCATGCAAATCGTTGGCGCGGCAAAGGCAGGCGGCTTTAAAGGCATCGTGGTAGTAGCCAAACATCACGATGGTTTTTGCCTGTGGCCCACTAAAACTACTGATTATAACATCTCCAACAGTCCCTATAAAAACGGTAAGGGCGATATCCTGGCCGAATATCGGGCCGCCTGCGATAAGCTGGGCATGAAGATGGGCGTGTACTGCTCGCCCTGGGACCGCAACAACGCGTTGTACGGCAAGCCCGAATACGTAACCAACGTTTACCGCGAGCAGCTTAAAGAGTTATACACCCGTTACGGCCCGCTGTTTATGAGTTGGCACGATGGTGCCAATGGCGGCGATGGCTATTATGGCGGCGCAAAAGAAGTACGCACTATAGACCGCTCTACCTATTACGGTTGGGACGAAACCTGGGGCATCACCCGCCTGCTGCAGCCCAATGCTGCCATATTTGGCGATGTTGGCCCGGATGTGCGCTGGGTAGGCAACGAGCGGGGCCAGGCCGGCGTTACCAGCTGGGCTACTTATACACCCCATGCACCCGAAGAAGGCAAACGCCCCGGAAATGGCTACGTAAAAGATTATGAAGGCACCGAGGGCCACCGCGACGGAAAATACTGGATGCCTGCCGAATGCGACGTATCGCTGCGGCCGGGATGGTTTTACCATAAGGATCAGGATGACAAGGTAAAATCGCCGGACACCCTATTGAGTTTGTATTACCAAAGCGTTGGCCGTGGCGCATCGCTGGACCTTGGCCTTTCGCCGGACACACGCGGTTTACTCAATGATAACGATGTAAGATCTTTAAAAGAGTTCGGAGATATTCTGAAATATACCTTCAAAAAAAATATTGCCAAAGGCGCTACCATTACGGCAAGCAATGTAAGGGCTAATAATAAAAAGCTTTTCGGTACAGCTAATTTAACGGATGCCGACCGGTACAGCTATTGGGCTACCGACGATAACGTTACGAATCCGCAGCTTGTAATAGATATGCATACGCCTAAGTTCTTCAATGTTATCCGCCTGCGCGAAAACATAAAACTGGGACAGCGGATTGAAGAAGTAGTGGTAGATGCCTGGCTGCGTGGTAAATGGGAGCAAATAGCAACAGCTACTAGCATTGGTGGTAACAGGCTTATCCGGCTGCCGAAAATGATAAAGTCAAGTAAAGTAAGGCTGCGGGTTACTAAATCGCCGGTTTGCGTTGCCTTGAGCGATTTTGGCTTATTTTCACAAGTAGTTTTCCCAGCACCAGTTATTAGCGAACCTTAATATGAAAAACTTCAGGAATTTAATTATGATGATCTGCGGAATTTGGGCGCTTTTGCCTACAGAATCCCGTGCGCAACAACCGAACATTTTATTCAATGCTTCGGAAAAACCAAAGCTAATTTCCAAAGTTTTTGGCTTTACCGAGGGCCCCGCCGTGGATAAAAAAGGCAATATCTTTTTTACCGACCAGCCGAACAACAAAATATGGGAGTACACAACCGATGGGCAGCTATTCGTGTATATGGATAGTACGGGCAGGGGCAATGGCATGTACTTCGACCCGAAGGGCAACCTGATTGTTTGTGCCGATGAGCATAATCAGTTGTGGCTTGTAAAGCATGGCAAAAAGAAAAAGGTACTGCTGGATAACTATCAAGGCAAACTGCTTAATGGCCCGAACGACCTTTGGGTGCACCCCAACGGCAACATCTACTTTACCGACCCATACTACCAGCGCCCCTGGTGGAGCCGCACCAAACCCGACCTCGATGGCCAAAAGGTGTACTACCTGCCCAAAGGCAAAACCGAGGCGGTGATGATAGAAGACAGCCTGAAACAACCCAACGGCATCGTAGGCTCGCCCGATGGGAAGTTTTTATACGTAGCCGATATAGGCGGCGGTAAAATTTACAAGTACAACATCAACGCCGACGGCACCCTGAGCGGCAGAAAACTATTCATCAATAAAGGTGCCGACGGCATTACGTTGGATAACCTGGGCAACCTTTACCTGGCCGGCAACGGCGTAACGGTTTTCAATCCCGAAGGCCAACAGATAGCCCACATCGATGTCCCCGAATCGTGGACGGCCAACATCTGTTTCGGCGGTAAAAACCGCGATGTGCTGTTTATAACTGCATCGAAAGCTATTTATACGATGCAAATGAAGGTGAAGGGAGTGGAGTAGGGCTTGGTTGATGGGGGATGGTGAGTTTTTTGATTTTATTTCCCCCACTTTTTTAATATTGCTTTTACTGCCCGGTCATATTTAACGTTATCATCCATCCGCCCATCCACCCGATGCCAAAGGGTTAAGAGTTTGTTATGGCTATCTACCCTATAAAATTCCCATCCAACACTCTCGCCATATAAGCCGCCGCTTGTAATGATGTTGTTTGCGGTGTCCAGCTCGGGATTAGGCAAGTCCTCGAAACCTTTCACGTAAGTTATCTTATGACGAATGGTGTCCCTCAAGTAAAGATGATAGGTAGGATTTGCCCTGCCGCCAGTGTTGTAGAATACCATAATATCCGGCACACTATCATTGTTCATGTCGTTAAACTCGATAAAATTACCTCTACTGTATAACGAATCACGGAAAATTAGGTTGCTTTTTTTACCATAGGTATGCACGAAGCTTAAAACTGCATTTTTTTCATCCTCGTTGTAGGAATCATTTTTTAAGACCTTATACAATAACTTGTAATGCGAATCAAGGGTCAAAATACGTTGATAACTTTAATAGATAATTGCCTGATTATGAGGTTTTTATTTGTCTATTAATTTGGTTAAAGCCCTGAAAATCAGTATCTTAAAGAAGATTTCCAGATCAAACTTTAAGAATGATTCCCAAGGCTAAAGCACTCGATTTAATCGCTATATACCTGTATATATGCA
>NZ_SOZE01000001.1 GCF_004519315.1 Mucilaginibacter psychrotolerans | reverse complement strand
CCGCTAGCGTTCATCCTGAGCCAGGATCAAACTCTCCATTGTATAATGTGTTGTTATAATCCAAGCCCTATTAAACTCAATCAATAGAAACTTGTAAAAAAAAATATTCTCTTACATTATCCCTCTATCAATCTCAAGCTTCTTTTCCTCAGCTTTAACAACCCTCCGGTCGTTACGCTGCATAATTTCATTTTCTATCTCTTTTAAGAACTTATTCGGAATGTCTGTCGCAGACATCCTATATGCTTTACTCATCTTGCGATGATATTGCCTTCATTATTTTGTTTCGCCTCGATTCGCTCTCGGCTTCTTTTTCTACTTTCTTTTCAGATTTCGCTTCCCCGTTTTGGGACTGCAAAGGTAGAAAACTTTTTGTTACTTGCAAACTTTATTTTATAAAAGTTATGCTTTGTTTTTCGTTTTTCAACTCGCTGATTGTTACCAATTTGGCGGGCTGCAAAGGTACTTACTTTTCTTTAATTCGCAAACTTTATTTTTTAATTTTTCAAGCTTGCTTTTCAATGTACAACCGCAATTTTGTTACCTCTTTTGCGGGCTGCAAAGGTATTAACCTTTGTTGAATTTGCAAACTTTATTTTTTAATTTTTAGCTGCTTATTTTTTCAGAGAACAACCCGCTATTTCGTTTGCGGGCTGCAAAGGTACGTAGCTTTTTTGCTTTTGCAAATGCTTTACGTATAATTTGCTTAGTGTAGTTTTAACACGCTGTAGATGAGCCATAAAATTTCATCTTATTTGCCCGTAAAGGCCATATTGAGTAGTTATTACCGGGTGTTACTGCTGCATGCGTGCAAAAGGCGCCTATTTACGGGTAGCGTTATTACAACATCTATATGGCTAGTATAGCACGAATAGATTAATATGATTCCCCAAAAACGACATTGATTACCTATAACGGCCCAAGATGGCTAAAAAAAGCCCCCTCGCACTCGCTGCCTGGGGGCTTTAACCTAAACCTTATCACAATAGTAAGCGACGCTTACGAATGAAGCACAAAGGTGAAAAACTATCTGATACTATCCGCCTCAAAAGTGCAGAGCGGGCGTTTGTCCCAATTTTGTCCTACACTGCAAATGCCTATTTACCTACGGTGGCTTGCATTTGCTGGGGGTAACGCGCGCCCTCTATCGTAATCTTAGCCGCCGCAACTTCTATTTGACTAAGATCATCAGCCGTTAGTACCAATCCTGCTGCGCCGAGATTCTCCTCCAGCCTGTGCAATTTGGTTGTCCCCGGGATAGGTACTATCCATGGTTTTTTCGCCAACAGCCAGGCCAGCGCCACCTGTGCCGGGCTTGCGTTCTTTTGGGCGGCTATTTGGCCCAACAAATCTACCAGGGACTGGTTGGCTTTGCGCGCATCAGTACCAAACCGAGGTAGGTTGTTGCGGAAATCGTTTTTATCGAATATGGTATTTTCGTTGATAGCACCGGTAAGGAAGCCCCTGCCCAGCGGACTAAACGGTACAAAGCCGATACCTAATTCCTGCAAGGTGGGGAGGATTTCGTTCTCAGGTTCGCGCCACCAAAGCGAATACTCGCTTTGCAGCGCAGCTAATGGCTGCACGGCATGTGCCTTACGAATGGTTTGCGCACCAGCTTCTGACATGCCGAAGCATTTCACTTTGCCCTCGGCTATCAACTCCTTCACGGTGCCGGCAACCTCTTCTATTGGCACGTTGGGGTCTACGCGGTGCTGGTATAAAAGGTCTATACGGTCGGTTCGAAGTCGTTTAAGCGCACCCTCGGTAACGGCCCGGATGTTTTCGGGGCGGCTATCCAGGCCGTTGGCAGGAAAGCCATCCTTAAAACCGAACTTGGTAGCTATTACTACCTCATTGCGGAAGGGTTGCAGTGCCTCACCCAACAATTCTTCATTGGCGTAGGGGCCGTAAGCTTCGGCAGAATCAAAAAAAGTCACCCCGCGCTCAAAAGCAGCACGTAGTAGTTTTACAGCATCTTTAGTGCCGGTAGCCTGGCCGTACGCAAAGCTCAAGCCCATACAGCCGAGCCCTATCGCCGATACCTCCAGACCACCGGTACCTAGTTTCCTTTTCTCCATAATGTTAGTTTATTCTTAAGGTTTATCTATATATATTACTACGTCGCGTCAGTATGTTGCCGCCGACCTTATTTTATAAGACCGTAGTACTCTTCGTCGGTAACCCTATCCAGCCAATCCACTACCCCCTTTTGTGTATTGGTACTGACAGCAATGTGCGTAAACCAGCTATCGGGCGATGCGCCATGCCAATGCACCAAATCGGGTGTTATCGTAACCACATCGCCTTTGTGCAATACCTGAATAGTTTTGCCTTTTTCCTGATAATAGCCAATGCCTTCGGTACAAAGCAAAATTTGCCCGCAGGGATGGGTGTGCCAGTTATTGCGTGTACCCGGCTCAAATACTACATTGCCTATTACGCTGTTAAAAGTGGTATCGTTAGGTACCAAAACTTTTACCCAGGCCTGCCCTGTAAAATAATCAGCCGGGGCACTATCACCCTGCGGAAAAATGGAATCTGTTTGTTGATGATCTGCTGTGCTCATTATTTAATGTTCTTACTTTAAGTACAATGATAGATAAATATAAAGTTAGACAAACACGAGGGTAGTCGTTATCACTAATCAAACAAAAACTTACAACATTCAAACAGCTTTATACCTATCCGTGCTAAAAACCAATACTGGATATTCGTCATGTTCCTGATATCAAATACTGAGCTTATTTTTAAAGTTTCGCCGCTTGCGAGTTCGTTGTATTAAGGTAATGTTATCTTTTCAATTTTTTGAATACACACTGGTATGGCTACCTTATTTTTAACGCGCACTCAACCCATAACATGAAAAAAATCTTCCTCGCTTCCCTTTGCACGGCCATTGTCCTTTTGTGTTTCCATTCGGCAAGCGCGCAAACAGCAGCAAAACCCCAGCGGACCATCATCATTATGATGGACGGCTTCGGCAATGACTATTACCGAAATAGCGACATGCCCAACCTTAACCAACTGGAAAAAGCAGGCATTTACAACGTAGTAACATCCCTGATGCCTGCCGTAACCAACGTAAACAATATTGCCATTGCCACCGGCGACCAGCCCTCAAAGAATGGCATCACCGGCAACGTATTCTTTAATCCCAAAACCCAAAAGGAGGAATACATAGAAGACCCGGCGCTCATACTCACGCCTACCATTTTCCAGCGGGCAAAAAACATGGGGGTTAAATCGGCCCTGTTTTCCTGCAAAAAGAAAACGATAGACCTGATGGGCGGTTTTGCTGATATCAGCCTTTGCCCTGAATGCGATGGCGCGGGCAGCAGCATATGGGCAAAAGAATTTGGCACACCGCCGGATGTTTACTCCAAAGAGATCTCCTATTGGATTTTTAAATCGGCTATATACACTATCAAAAACAACTCTGATCTGGGCCTCATCTTCATCCATACCACCGATTACCCCATGCATATGTGGCCGCCCGAAAGTGCCGACGCCAAAGATTTCCTGCACCATGTAGACGAATATATTGGCGAACTGAGGAAAATTGCGCCTGATGCCGCCATCCTGATTACTGCCGACCATGGCTTGAACAGCAAAAGCCTGTGCTGGGATTTGGAAAAAGCCCTGCAGGCCCGCAACACCCCGGTGAAAATTGTGATATCGCCGGAAAAGGATAAATACGTAAAGCACCACCGAGGGATGGGTGGCGCGGCTTACGTTTACCTGAACGATAATAAAGATCTCGAAAATGTAAAGAAAACTATCCTCTCTTTAAAAGGTGTGGAAGCCGTATTGACACGTACGCAGGCAGCAAAGCGGTTCGGCCTGATGCCGGAGCGCATTGGCGACCTGATGGTGCTTGCCGATAAGACTACCGTATTCGGCTACCTGGAAAACACCGAATCGGAACAGCTGGATACACACTACCGCAGCCATGGCTCGGGATATGAAGCGCATGTACCCTTATTCGTTTACAACGCTAAGAGTGCCCCCAACGCAGCTTATTTCAAATACAATTACCTGCTGGCCGCCTGGCTGTACCGCAATTAGCACACCGGCCCATTTGTTTAGCCTGCCCTGCTGTTTCAATTTTCGCAAGGCAGGCCAAAGGTTAATAGCAATAGCTATTTTAACGGTTTTGCGGGTATCCTTATAACAGTAAAAGAATAGGCTGGCAGCGTTTGGGTTAATTGCTTCGGTGCTTTTATCTGCGTAGTGCCTGGTTTCAGGAATTTATCGGCCAGATTGCCTGTAAGCACGCTTTTAGTGGCCGTTGCCGATAAAGCCGGGAAACTGCTAAGGTCAATACCCGCGTTCACTTCAACGGGCAGCAGGTTGGCCATCTTGATGATGACATCGCCGGTTTGCTTATCTTTTACAACCGAGATACCGATGCGCTTTTTCACGGAAGTAGCGGTATCGCTCAGGGTAACTGCCGATGGCATATAAATATCGCCTGCATTTTTACCGAACATGGTTTGCACATAATAGCCCGTAGTAGGCTTAACTTCCGTATTGTTGAAGTAAATCATATCCGGGTTCCATTGTGTGTGGTTTTCTTTGGCCAACAAGGGTGCGTAAGATGCCATTTTTACCACATCGCCATTCCGTTCCAGCGAGGTTAGATAAAGTGCCTCGGCCAGCGCTGTTTCTAAATTGGTTTGGCCACCGGGCGCATGAGCCGCATATTCGCCCAGGTAAACTTTAGATTTTGTACGGTCGTAACTATCGTAACGGCTTTGGTTATTGATAAACCACCCCGGGCTCTCGTAATAATGCTCGTCAACAACGGGCACTTTGAGTTTGCCCGCTACGTCCCAGCCCTCCACAAAATCGGTACCCGAGTGGAAGGGACCAACCGTACCGATCACAGTTATCTCGGGGTGGCTTTTGGCCAGTGCATTAAATATCATCTTAAACCGGACCTCGAAAATATCCGAAATTAAATCCTCGTTACCGATGCCGACGTACTTAAGGTTGAATGGTTTGGGGTGCCCTGCCTGTGCCCGCTTTTTACCCCAGGTGGTAGTTACGGCGCCATTGGCGTATTCAACCAGGTCGTTGATATCCTGTATGTAGGCCTGCATATCTGCCATAGGGATGCCGCCTTGCTGGCCATCGCCACCGGTTGATGAGTTTTGGCAGGGCACGCCTGCGGCTATAACCGGCACAGGCGCGGCGCCAATATCCTCGCAAAACTGAAAATATTCGTGAAAGCCCAACCCTGCGCTTTGATGGTAGCCCCAAAGGTTGCGCTGCGGTATCCTGGTCTCCACCGGGCCGATGGTATTTTTCCAGCGGTAGATGTTATCGAGGCCATCGCCGTGGGCAACACAGCCGCCGGGGAAGCGCACGAAGCGTGGATGGATATCGGCTATGGCATCGGCCAGGTCGGTGCGCATGCCGTTTGGCCGGTTCTTGTAGGTATTCGCCGGGAACAGCGATACCATATCGAGTGCAAGCTTCCCTGACGAAAGCGGTTCGATATACAGCGCGGCATCCGTCACCGTTGCTGCTGGTACCAGTGTAGTACCCCACTTCTTCCACCCTGTTGATGTTAGCTTGATCACTGCTTCCGCCACTACGCCCTGCTTTGCGCTAACCAGTTTAACTTTTATTTTTCGGGGCGAAGCGCCATCGGCTTTGCCGAAGAAGGTGAAGTTATACTTGCCGTCCTTTTTCAGCGCAATGCCATCGTAACCGGTGTTGTACAGCACGCCGCCGGGTTTGTTCACGCTCAGCTGAGCGTAATGCTGGTTATAGGCGTTTATTGGCGCAACCGAGTCAATTTTTAAACTGATGCCATCGCCTTGCACTTTCCAGGCATAGGTGCTGTTCCAATTGGCATCGCGGCCGGATTTGTCCGCTGGTGCGTATTCGAAATCGCGGTTCTGTATCATTTCGGCATACAGCCCACCATCGGCAGCATAGTTAATATCCTCAAAAAATATCCCGATGAGCATATCGCTTATGGGTTTCGCGGTAGCAGGCAGCGGCTTTATCGAAATACTCAAGGGCTTAAGACCGGAATATGTTGCGCTATCCTTGCGCAAGGTTTCGCTATTTAACGCACCGGCCCGCTGGCGTTGTTTAAAGGTATTTACCAGCTTATCCAGTACCGGCCTGGCAACCAAAGCGATATTGCCTGTTTCGGCCCCTTCTGCAAGGTTAAGGGTTTGAGGCTGATTTACAGCTGCCGCATCCGGAACCTCCTGCGAAGCGGAATATGCTTTAAAATCTACAGTGTTGATCCGATAGTGCTTACCTTTTTTATCTGAGTAGTTTATATGGTAGGTATTTTGCGCTGCATCGTACGTAACCGATGTGTTCAGGAATGCATCACCTTTAGTAATTGCGGGATAGCTTTGCCTTTTCCAATTGATTAAATCTACAGATGCAGCGTGGGCGAAAGCACGTATATCGCTGCCGAGGCCCCATACGCAGTGCCACAACCCTGCCCTATCGCGGAAAAGGAAGGGGTTGAACATTTTTTTACCCCTGCCCCATGGGCCGTAGTCGCTTTTTACGAAACCGTAGTTAGTGCCTATGCTTTCCCACTTTGTTTTATCCACGCTCCAGGCTAGCTGCAAGCCTGCATCGTGATTATTTTTGGCCGACGCGTAAGCAAAAAGATATGCCGAATCGGGTTGCGCCGGCCGTTCGGTAGCCTTTGCGGTCACCGGCAAAACAGAAACGGCAAAAAGCACCAGGAAAATTGCATGATATTTTATTTTTTTAATATGCATTAGGTCAATATTTGGTAGTTCAATAATCGTCACGGGTTTCTTCCGGCTGCCCTACAGCACGGAAGCTAATTTATAATTGGTGCAAATAAATTGATATCAAATATGCGCATATTTTATTAATTGTAAAATAAACACTTAAAATATTGAAAAAAGGGCGACTCAACTCCTGGAACTTTCCGAGTCTTAAAGCACGCTCAGATTATTGCCCGTGCTAATTAACTCCATTATTTAACAAAATCCACTCTATGCGATTTACGGCCCCGGCATATATTTCCAACGATGCCTAGATTAAGTGTCAATAACACACTCATACTAATGTGAGTGAAAAGACCCGCATTACGGACGAGCTCGCTGAAACCGTTAGGACCCCTACATCAGATTCATGCAACGCAGGGTTTTGAAAATAACCGATACCACCCGGATAGTTTAAGTGGATAAACTAGTGCATAATTTCTATAAACGAAGAAACCCGCTATTTGAGCGGGCTTCTTTCTTTATATATGGTTGAGTTTATATGCTTAGTTTTCTGCGTAGATAGGTTTCGCAACACCGTTATCGTAAGCTTTCAGGTTTTTCTTAAGCAGTTTGCGAGCTACGTGTATGCGGGTTTTCACGGTACCAATAGGGATAGTGAGGTGGTCGGCAATCTCGTGGTATTTATGGCCTTCAAAATACATGGTGAAGGGAACATAATAATCGGCTGGCAGACGATCCAAAGCGCGTTTAATATCATCCATCACAAATTTGGCTTCGCCTTGATTTTTGGTTGAACTGAATACCAGATTCGGTGAAGAAATCTCATCGCTCTTGGTAACAAATGTGCTCATTTTAACAAAACGGCGGTAGTTGTTGATGAAGGTATTTTTCATGATGGTGTATAACCAACCTTTCAAATTCGTACCTTCTTTAAACTTATTGTAGTAAGTTATGGCTTTCAACATTGTATCCTGAACAAGGTCGTTAGCATCGTCTGCATCGTGTGTGAAGTGTAAGGCGTATGACCTTAATGAACTTGCTTGACGTAATACCAGGGTGTTAAACTCAATCTTTGTCATTCTGTTAATGTTTTGTACAGAACAGTATTCAAACATGATACCACTAATAAAAAGTGTAGCGAATTTTAGAATGCCGCAAAAACACCCACACAAATGGTAGCTACGTTCGTTTTAGCGTATAAAAAACACAAATAGCTAGAAATCAGTGTCATTAAATAGTCATTGGCTAAGAAAAGCAGCGCTGGGGAATCAAAAAAGAATTTAAAACAATTAGGTTTTTAAGCGCTTAGCGTAGAGCCGATTGCGAAAATATCTTTATAGTTAAAGATGTTACTTTACTATATTCACCTCACGGTGTAGGGTAACGCCAAATTTAGTGTACACACTGTCTATGATTTGCGACGAAAGGCCGTACACTTCTTCGCCCGTTGCCCCGCCATGGTTCACCAGCACCAATGCCTGGTTCTTCCAGGTGCCGGTATTACCAACAGTTTTACCTTTCCAGCCGCATTGCTCTATTAACCAGCCGGCGGCCAGTTTTACCAGTCCATCGCCTGCAGGGTAATGAACAACATCCGGGTGATTTTGTTGGATAGGGCCAAATTCTTCTGCAGTAATAACGGGGTTTTTAAAGAAACTACCTGCATTGCCGATGGTAGATGGGTCGGGCAGTTTGGATACCCGGATATGCGATACCACCTGCGATACGTCTTTCAGCGTAGGCTCGCTGATGCCGCGGGCAGCTAGCTCCTGCTCTATTGCGCCATATTTTAAATTAAAGTTGGGAACAAGCGATAAATGAAATTTAACCGATACAATGATATACTGCCCGGCAAGTTCACCTTTGAATACGCTTTCGCGGTAACCGAATCTGCAATCTTCCTTAGTAAACGTTTTAAGACTACCTGATGCAATCTCAAATGCCTGGCAGCTTTCGAAAACATCTTTCAATTCCACGCCGTATGCGCCGATATTCTGGATAGGCGATGCACCTACCGAGCCTGGGATGAGACTCAGGTTCTCCATGCCTGCGTAGCCGTGATCTACACAGTAGTTCACCAAATCGTTCCAAACCTCACCAGCGCCGGCCTCTACAAAAACATCATTGTGGCTGATGCGATGCTCAATGCCACGGATATTGAGGCGGATAACCAAGCCGTTGAAATCGGCTACCATCAGCATATTGCTACCGCCACCTAATATCAAACGAGGCATGCTGAGCCAAATTGGGTCGGCAAATAATTCTGTTAATTCATCGGCATGGCTTATTTCTGCAAAATAGCGGGCATTGGCATCTATGCCGAAAGTGTTGAAGTTTTTAAGGGATACGTTTTCCTGTATTTGCAGCATGATGGCGAATTTCGGAAAATTATCTAAGATTGGCTTTTTAGATTTGACAACTTTCGAAAAGTTGTCAAATCTTTTTATCAATCAATCCTAATCAAATAAAAATGACTCAGGGTGCTTCCCCGCGTGGCTTTATTGATAAAGGCTAACTTTAAATTCTCGCCAAAGTAATTATCGAATACTTTAACTACGTGTATACGCAGCGGGCTGCTTTTAAGCTTGTCCATAGCCTCATCATTGGCAAACACCAATTGGCCCTTGGCAATGCCCTTGTTAATGACATCTTCGGGCCGGAGGTAAACCACGGGCTGTTTCATATAAAAATCGAACCTATCGGCCATAGGGGCCAGAGATATTACCGGCCTGCCGGGAAAATTGACGTTTACATACTCCGCCGCTACCGTATCGCCTTTATAACTTACCAGCATTGGGTAAAACACCAGCACAAACCACGCATTGATGATTATCATCAGCACACAGCTTAATAGAAATACGGGCTGGTAGCTGCTACTACGCTGCCGGTAAATAAAGTATGCGCCAAGGATACCCACCAAAAGCAAAACAATCGCAATCCATAACTTTTCGGGTGCAAACAAAAAGCTGATAGCCGCAAATGCCGCCAGCAACAAGCCGCATATCACATACTGACTTATCTTGAAAAACCGCAATTCGGCACCGGCGATTAAAGGGTGGATAAACCCGGCGGTAATCACCGCGAAAAACGGAAACAGGATATTGGTATAAAATGGCAGTTGGAATTTAGAAATGGAGAAAATGAGCAGCATCACCACGGATGCGGTGAGGCAGAGGTATTCGGGCTGCGCAATCTTTTTAATGATGTCTCTTAGCTCTTTACCAAGCGCGTAAAAGAAAACGATAGCCCATGGTGCAAAGGCCCAAAGCAAAGTATGCAGAAAGAAAAAAGGGTCGCCATGCGAGTTTTTGATAAAGCCATCATTATTGAAACGACCGAACTGGCTACCCCACAAAAACCACCAAATGCCGGATACGCCTGTGCGGCCGAACACCGTTTTTTCGGGATGCAGATCGAACTGCCGGTAAACCGTATAAATCTCGGGGAGTATAAACACGCATACCAACAGTACCGAGAATAGCCAGCGCCATTGCAGCATTCCTTTGTAATCTTTCTTAAACACATAATCGCCGATGATGGCGCTGCCAATGGGGATAAGCAGGTAAATGCCTTTAGTCATTACCGCACACGCTGCAAACAGGCTGGCCAGTAGCAACTGCACAATGCTGAATTTCTCCTTCAGCCGATAAAAGTGATAAACGCTTCCTACCAACAGGCCCATTATATAAGGCTCGGCACGTACGTCGGTGTTCGACATGATAGCGTGCTGGGCCGTAAGCAATATCAGCACCGCCAGTAGCGCGGTTTGCTCATCGTAAAATTTGCGCGCCAATTTATAGGTATAAAACACCGACAAGAAATAAAACAGCAAGCCCGGCAGCTTATAAGCAACGGTATTTACGCCGAATATTTTAAAGCTGATGGCCACCACCCAAAACGGAAAGTGGGGCTTATCCAGCCAATCGCGCCCGTGGTAAATAAGGTCGGTAAAGTTGTTGCTGCGGGCCATGTTGCGGGCAAGCATGGCATATAGCGCGGGGTCATCGGTAAAAAAAGGGATGGCTATGCCGGCGATGTTTATCAATATGGCAGCGGCTACAACGTAATAATATACGCTATGATGTAATTGCCCGCCGGGAGAGGTGATTGCTTTTTCCACTAAACTTGTTTAGTTTCTACGAAACGCAGGGTTTAAGTTCCCTTTATGCAAATTTAACCTGCTGGTATTGGCAACCTGTTAAGCCATTATTATTATATTGCAACGTAAACCTTATCAAAAAATCACTATGACCCCACGTTCGTTTTGGATTATCCTGTTAAAGTTAGTTGGCGTTTGGGTACTCATTCACGCTATCGATGTAGTTGCGCAATTCTTCAACGTTCTTTATCATGCCTCGCCTTCGGGTATGAGGTTCGAAAACTGGGAAGTGGTGCTTATTTCGTTGATTCTCCTTTTAGTGTACATAGCACTGGTGCGGCTACTGGTGTTCAGGCCAGATATCATAATAGAGAAACTGAAGCTGGATAAGCGTTTTGAGGAGGAACAATTCAGCCTCAATATCCACCGCTCTACTGTTGTAGCAATCGCCATTATTATTGTAGGGTCGCTAATGATTATGGAAACGCTGCCTGTATTCTTCAGGGAGGTGTACTTTTATTACCGGTCGCAATCGTTTGACCAAATGGGGCCCCACATGGACCTGACAACAATGCTTTTCGATCTCGGTAAAATACTGATAGGCTATTTGCTTGTGGTAAATAACCGGATGGTTGTAAATTTTATCGAAAAGACAAGGAGGGAGCCGGCGCAACCCGAAGAAGACGAGCATCAGGCAACCGAAGAAACCGCTTCAAAAGAAGGAAACGAACAGCTATGAAAAAAATACTGATACCTGCCATATGCCTTTTATTGGCCGCCTGCGATTCGGGCTCGGGAGATAAGCCCCAAATAAACCTCGCTGATACTACCGTTGTACCCGGAAAACCATTGCCTGAACTTGTTTCTGCCGACCTCGTGAAGATTGACAGCTCGGCCTATGTGATGTACCCGCTGCTGCATAATCGCGATCAAAACGACGAGGATAGCGGTTCGTTCGTGAGTAGTGATGGCGGCAGGAGCCGTATGTTTTGGAATATCATCTTTTATAATACGGCCACAAAAAAATACCACTTGCTTGATGATAAGAGAAAAATGATCATCAACGCGTATAATATCGCCGATTCCAATTCCGAATACTATGGAGATGTGTCGGTACCCGACCAGTTTAACCCCAATACCATCCAGGAAGGAAACTTCATTTTTTATTCGATAATTACTGAGGATTATAATAAGGACCGAAAACTTGATAGCGACGACCCCACTTATTTATTTATGAGCGACAAAGAAGGCAACAATTTAAGGCAGATTTCGCCAAGCGGCACCAATGTAGTCAGTTGGGACCTAATCAAAAAATCGGCGGTTATACTCATGCAAACGCAACGGGACAGCACCCGTAACGGCGAGAAATTCGAAGCGCCCCGGGTACCCTACATTTACGATTTAAAAAAAGGTGGCATTCCAGAGCGGGTATTCGATGCGAAACTCAACGGAGAGTTAAACGCACTTCATCAAAAACAGTGGCCTGTTAAAAAGAAGTAATGATTCTCAAATGAGCAAATAGAGTTTCCTTTTACCTATTTACACGATATGGCAGTTATTAATACCGCCCCTCGGCTTGCTCTCTTTGCTATTTCAGCAGATCATTAAGCGGGTTAGCGAACGTGTAGTTGTCCCTATGCGCTAGTATGGTTGTATTCCCATTCCTCAATTGCAGGAATTGCTCCGTTACGTTAATCTCGTATTTCCCATTAAAAACGTTTTTGATAGAATCTGCATCCATTAATAAATTGCCATCTTCATCCATTTTCCAGGTTCCATTGATGGCGTAACTGTTAATTCCGGGTAGTTCGAGCCTCCCATCCGTTCTAAACCCGGTCATATCCATACAGGGCGCGTTGTCGTTAACATCCTGCATGTAAGCAACCACCTTCGTACTTGGTCCTATTAAAACGTTTTGATAATAAATGCGGTCGACACACCAGGTACCTTTTGAGAGGAGTTCTGAAGATGTTGGCCTGATCAAAAAATAAATGATGGAGGTTAACACGGTTATAAATATTACAACCACCAAAACAATGCGATACCCTAAGCTTATGTTAAAATTCCTCATACGCTGCCAAATTAATCATTCCAAGCCAAGTACTTCGGCTGGTTAGGCGCTAACAGCGTCGGAGCAACAGCATTCAATGTCCTTCCGTTCAACACCAGCTCATACAGCTTCAAATAATCCGCAGCCATTTTGGCGATGTTGAAGTTGTCGACAGCGTATTCGTGGCAAAGTTGCCTGCTATAACTATCTACATTCTTTAAGCCTTCTACCAAAACGGTTTTACTGTTTGATAACAGCCCCACCTCTTTCGGCACCAACTCCGGCAAGGAGCCGTATGGCGTACCGAACACCGGGCAGCCGAAGTAAAGGCTTTCGGTAATGGCTATACCGAAAGGTTCGTTCCATAGCACGGGGAACAGCAGGGCCTTGGAGCCGTTCATCACTTCAGATTTCTGGTCATTGTTGACCATCCCCTTAAAACGCACGTTCAAATTCGGTGTAAAACGCAGGCCCATCTTCAGGTTGAAGCGCGTGCCGCCCATTACCACCAGCTTGTTGCCGCTTTTGGTGGCCACATCAATAGCACCCTGCACGTTCTTAACCCGCCAGGCGGCTTTGGCTAAAAAGTGGGTATAGTTACGTTTGTTATTAAGGTTGGGTCGGCGGTAGTCGGCGGTATCCAGTCCGTTATAAACGTAAGTTGTTGAGCCATTGCGTGCCGCGTGGTTGGCTGATACGAATACCGAGTTGATATCCATAGCCCCCCTGCCCGAGTTATTGTGAACCGTACACAAGTAGGGCTTTTTAGTAAAACCCTGCACCTGGAACTGGAAATGCACCACATCGATATCATCGGGTATTTGCTGATTCAAATCCATCGCAGCATCGTATACCACCACACGTGCAAATGGGCAATTAGAGCCTGCACCTACCAAATAGGTAACCTTATGCCCCTGCCGTACCAGTTCCTTGCCGAGCCACCAAATTACCCGCTCGGTGCCGCCATAGGTGGTGGCCGGTATGGGCGTATCATTTACGATGAGGATGTTCATTACCGGCAAAGTTAGCTTTCGGCACAAAATAAAATGGCGAAATTATAAAACATCAGCTTTTTTAATTATTTTAGTAACTCCATTAACTTATTAACAAATTTTAAAATCCCCACATGGCAGCCATTACAAAATCCGCAACACCACCAATTAAAAAATCAGGACTAAACCCCATCATCATTATTGGCTCTTTATTTTTTATCCTGGGTTTTGTGGCCTGGCTAAATTCTGTACTTATCCCCTACTTAAAAATAGCCTGCCAGTTAACCAACCTCGAGTCGTACCTGGTGGCAAGTTCTTTTTACATCGCCTGCCTGCTCATGGCCAAGCCATCGGCATGGCTATTGAAGTTACTGGGCTTTAAAAATGGGATGGTGGCAGGCCTGGTACTGATGGGCGTTGGCGCTTTGATTTTTATTCCGGCTGCCTTAACCCGCGTTTACGCTGTGTTTTTGATAGGTCTTTTTGTTCAGGGTTGTGGCTCGGCGGTATTGCAATCGGCATCTAACCCTTATATCACCATCGTTGGCCCGCCCGAGAGTGCCGCCAAACGCATCAGTATTATGGGTATTTGCAACAAATTTGCCGGTGTACTGGCCCCATTGGCCCTTGGCGCAGTCATTTTAAATAACC
Source organism: Mucilaginibacter psychrotolerans (assembly GCF_004519315.1). Taxonomy (GTDB): domain Bacteria; phylum Bacteroidota; class Bacteroidia; order Sphingobacteriales; family Sphingobacteriaceae; genus Mucilaginibacter; species Mucilaginibacter psychrotolerans. Next base: position 427,487 of record NZ_SOZE01000001.1, on the reverse strand, counting down.
TCGACGGTTTTGAAGCCAATCTTGCCAAGCTTAGCCCAACCGAAAAACTCATCCAGTTGAACGAACTGGCCTCGAGGGTAATCGTACCCTACCTCCTCATCGTAGTAATACTGGTGATATTGGCGGTACTCATCTACTTCTCAGGCCTGCCCGAAATAGATACCGACCACGAGGACGAAACCGTTGCAGCGGCCAACTCGGGCAAAACCAGTATCACGCAATTCCCGCACCTGGTGTTGGGCGTTATCGCTTTGTTCTTTTATGTAGGCGCGGAAGTTATCGCCGGCGATTCTATTATCGGTTATGGCACATCGCACCATATCGCGCTTTCTACCGCCAAGTATTTCGCCTCAGGTACTTTAGCGTGTATGGTGATCGGTTATGTGGTGGGCATATTGTTTATCCCCAAGTATCTTTCTCAGCAAAAAGCATTGGTTGCCTGCGCCATATTGGGTGTTGTACTAACCACCATTGCGCTGTTTACGCCAAAATATGTTTCTATCAGCTGCATCGCGCTTTTAGGTTTGGCTAACTCGCTGATGTGGCCCGCCATTTGGCCGCTCGCTTTATCGGGCCTGGGCAGGTTTACTAAACTAGCATCCTCACTGTTGGTAATGGGCATTGCAGGTGCGGCAGTTTTCCCGCCTATATACGGTGCGCTGGTAGACCATTTCAAGAAAACGCAGGGCATTGAGGCAGCGTCGCAATCTTCTTATTGGATATTGATCCCTATTTATTTGTTCATACTTTATTATGCCGCAGCGGGGTATAAGGCTGGAAAGAAGGTAGTAGCTTAAATATTTTGTCTGAACTCGAATTTATCGAATTAGGGGATTTTTTAGCATTTAGGAATATTCTATTCTGTTAAATTCAATAAATTCCTTAAAATTCGAGTTCAGACAATTAATCACCAAAATAATTCAAAATCAAACCACTCATTTTGAATAAATAAGTAGTTTTGAGGGAATGAAACCAAACCTAAACTACTGGCAAACTGCCTTATTGTATCTTCCATCTCTGGCTGCGTTTGTACTCATGCAAACCCACCACGCAGCCAACGGAAAGATGGTTAGCCTGCATACCGAAAACGTGCTGTTCAATTTCAATACTTGGTTGGTAATTACCTACCAGGCTTGGTTGTGCATAAAATTCAACAGCCGGGCGGCGGGCAAAATAACCTGGTTTAGTATTAATGTTTAAATACCCGCTATATTTTTCACAGCATATTTTCTATACGTACTTTATTTAACCTATTTTAGGCCTGCACCTGCTCATTTATCCATAGCGCCAGCGACACCTGTGCATCACTTTAATTTCTCCGGTTGGATTTTCATTTTGTTTCTATTGCATGCAGCCATTACCTTTTTTGCAATAAATACCCCTTACGTATCCGCCAGAATAAAAAAGGTAAAAGATATATCAGAACAGGATGAATTGAGAATAAATTTCCTGGACCCGATGCGGCGGCTTATCAGGGTGTCGTTAATTTTGATGATAAGCCTTTTTGTAATAACCTTTATTGCTGATATAGTTTCTTTAATTTAATGCCGCAAACTAACAAATGAAGCGTAAACCAATCTTATCAAAACTCCGCAGTATTTACACTAATAAGACTAACGCTTCTGCCAAACAGCTTTTACAACAAGCTATCGAGTTAGAAGACCAGGGTAATACCGATGAGGCTATCATTATTTATACTGAAGTTATAAAAGCAGCTCCCAATTGGGCAACGCCTTATTATAATTTAGGATTGATTTATAAATACAGGAACGAATGGCATCTGTCGTATACCAACAACGTTAAAGCTTTAGCTATCGATCCGGATGATGAAGCAGCGAGATGGAATTTAGGAATTGCAGCAACCGCATTACGCAACTGGAGAACAGCCCGCGAATCCTGGAATCGCTTTGGGCTAAAGCTCGAGGTAAATGATGATGAACCAAATCTTAATTTAAGCAGGGCACCGGTAAGGCTAAACCCAGATGAAGGCGGAGAAGTGGTTTGGTGCATGCGGATAGATCCGGCAAGGGCCGTTATAGAAAACATCCCATTTGCATCGTCTGGACACCGGTATGGCGATATAGTTCTTAACGATGGCGCTCCCGTTGGTTCGCGAGTAAGTGGGGGAAAAGAATACCCTGTATTTAACGAATTGCAATTGTTAATCAAATCGAACTATAACACTTATTCAACAACGGTTTATACCAACGAACAGCGGCATATAGATAAGCTTTTAGTTCTATGCGAAAACGAAAACGTACAAATTGAAGATTGGTCGACGGTTAGGCTGCTCTGCAGGCAATGCAGCGAAGGCAAGCCCCATGAGCATCATGACGAGGAGTTAAAAGAAGCCCATAAAAGTGAACACTATATTGGTTTTGCATCAGAGAATAAACAGGCGATATTAAATGCGCTAGAAAATTGGCGCGTAATATCGTTGTGCGAACATTCTGAATTGGTTTTGGAACTTTAATAATTCTCTCTTTGTGTTTTTCCAAACCACTTCTTCCCCACCACCAATAAGCCAAACTCTTCCGAAGGATTCTTCTCCGTGGTTTTATGGTGGATTTTATGCGCCCGGCGGATAGCCATTAGGTAACGATTGCTGCTTTTGAAAGCTTTGAAGCGGTTATGGATAAACCAATCGTGAAAGATGAAGTAGATGGTACCATAGGTACTGATGCCCGTACCAATCCAAAAACGGTAATCTAAAGTGAGATGCCCCAGCCACATCAGCCAAAGAGCCAATGCTGCAAAGCCAATGCTGAACAAATCGTTCAGTTCGAACCAGCCGTGGCGTTGCTGATGGTGCGTTTTATGTATAAACCACAGCGGCCCATGGAACAGGTATTTATGCATAGCCCAGGAAGCGAGCTCCATGCCGGCAATTGTCGCCAATACAATCCCTACGTTTATCAATACTTGCATAAAGCTCCAAATCAAAAAGAGCAGAATCAACGTGAATTGTTCTGCTCCTTGATAAATCTAAAATCGTAATTCTACAATCGTAAATTAAATATGAATAGCCCTGTTCTCAGTAGCGGCCAAGCAGGCTTCCCTCATGGCTTCTGTATAAGTTGGGTGTGCGTGGCTGGCACGGGTTACGTCTTCTGCAGAGGCGCGGAACTCCATGGCAATTACCGCTTCGGCAATCATATCTGCAACACGGGGACCAATCATGTGTACGCCTAAAATCTCGTCGGTGGTTTTATCGGCGAGCACTTTTACAAAACCGTCTAAATCGCCACTGGCACGGGCACGACCGCTTGCTTTGAAAGGGAACGAACCTACTTTGTAAGCAGTGCCTTTTTCTTTCAGTTGCTCCTCGGTATAACCAACGGCAGCAACTTCCGGCCAGGTGTACACTACGCCAGGTATTAGGTTATAGTTGATGTGCGGTTTTTGACCGGCAATCAGCTCGGCAACAAAGGTGCCTTCGTCTTCGGCTTTGTGGGCAAGCATAGCGCCTTTTACCACGTCGCCAATGGCGTAAACGCCCTTAACGCTGGTCTCCAGGTGCTCATCAACGGTAATTTTACGACCACGTTCTTCAACGGTGATGCCGATTTTATCCAAACCTAAACCATCGGTGTAAGCAACACGACCAACGGCTACCATGCAGTAGTCGCCTTTCAATTCTATTTTCTCGCCTTTAGGGCTATCGGCAGTAACGGTTACCACATCGCCTTCGGCAGTAGCGCCGGTTACTTTATGGCCGAGGTAAAACTCCATGCCCAGCTTCTTCAACACCTTCTGCAATTCGCGGCCAAGGCCCTTATCCATGGTTGGGATAATACCATCCATAAATTCTACCACCGATACTTTGGCACCCAAACGTGCGTAAACCGAACCCAGTTCCAAACCGATAACACCGCCACCGATCAATATGAGGTGTTTGGGCACTTCGGTAAGCTTTAGGGCCTCGGTAGAAGTTATGATGCGTTTTTTGTCTATCTTCAGGAAAGGCAGGCTGGCTGGTTTTGAGCCGGTAGCAATGATGACCTTTTCGGTAGTCAACTCGGTAGCCGTATCATCTGCCTTGGTCACGATGATGGTGTTTTTATCTTTAAAAGAACCAACGCCCTGGTGAACGTCGATCTTGTTTTTCTTCATTAAATAAGTGATACCGCTGGTGTTGGCATCCACTACCTCCTGTTTGCGTTTGATCATCTGCCCGAAATCGATACCCAGATTATCCAGTTTTATACCGTGGCTAGTAAAAGTGTGGGCGGCGTTATGGTAGTGTTCAGAAGAATCGAGCAGCGCCTTTGAGGGAATACAGCCCACGTTGAGGCAGGTGCCGCCAAGGGTGTTGTATTTTTCGACAATGGCGGTTTTCATGCCTAATTGCGCACAGCGGATTGCGGCAACGTAACCACCCGGACCAGAACCTATAACGATAACATCATATTGCATAGTAGTGTATTTTATGGCTGGCAAAGTTAAGGAATTAGAACCGGGATTTTTCACTACATAATTGTTTTTAATGGCGTTCAAGAGGGCTTCGCCGTTAAACAGATTTATGGGATTTTGGGATTTAATTGCATAGCTGTGAATGTGGTACTACCTTTACCGCCATGCCTCAAAAAAAAGCGATTATAATAGGTGCCGGTATTGCGGGTATAGCTACAGCCATCCGCCTGGCGGTTAAAGGCTATGCGGTAGAGGTGATAGAAGCCAACAGTTATCCCGGCGGCAAGTTATCAGCAATTGACCTGAAAGGTTACCGTTTTGATGCCGGGCCCAGCCTGCTTACCATGCCGCAGTACATCGACGAGCTGTTTGTACTGGCCGGTAAAAACCCTGCTGATTACTTCCGTTACCAAAAGCTGGATACGGTTTGCCATTACTTTTATGAAGATGGCACGCGTATAAAGGCATACGCAGATACGCAGGAATTTGCGGCAGAGCTCAACCGCACCACGGGCGAACCCGCCGAAAACGTATTGAAATACCTGGCCAACAGTGCCGACATCTACAATATTACCAATCATGTTTTTTTAGAACGCTCACTTCACCGGCTGCAAACCTTTGCCCGTTGGGATACCATCCGGTCTATCTTCAGGCTGCCAAGGATCGATGCGATGCGCAGCATGCACAAAGCAAACGCAGGATATTTTAAAGATGAGCGCGTGATACAGTTTTTCGACCGCTATGCCACCTACAATGGTTCTAACCCCTACCAGGCACCAGCCACGCTGAACGTTATACCGCATCTGGAGCATCACTTCGGCGCTTACTTCCCGGAGGGTGGCATGTACAGCATCACGCAATCCCTGGTAAAACTGGCGAAAGAGTTGGGCGTGAATTTCCGTTATCATACCAGGGTTAATGAGATAGTGGTCGTCAATAAAATAGTTAAGGGCGTGCGGGTAAACGGTGAGGCTATGGTTGCTGATATCGTAGTATCAAACATGGATATTTGGCCCACCTACAAAAACCTACTGCAAAAGTACCCCAGTCTGCATCCTGAACGGATATTAAGCCAGGAACGAAGCAGCTCGGCATTGATCTACTATTGGGGGATAAAAAAGGCGTTCCCCCAGCTTGATCTGCATAATATTTTTTTCAGTGCCGATTATCAGGCCGAGTTTGCCCACATTTGGCAGCAGCAGGATATCTACCACGACCCTACCGTGTATATTAACATTAGCTCCAAATTTGAAACCAATGATGCGCCAGTTGGCTGCGAAAACTGGTTTGTGATGATCAACGTACCTGCGAATGAGGGGCAGGATTGGGACAGTTTGATAACCGATGTACGGCAAAATATCCTACGCAAATTATCCAAAATTTTAGGCGAAGATATTGGCGGGCTTATCGCCTGCGAATCCATTTTAGATCCGCGCAGCATCGAAAGCAAAACATCATCTTATAAAGGTTCTGTTTATGGCACCAGCAGCAATAGCCAGTTCGCGGCCTTTTTAAGGCATGCCAATAAATCATCAAAAGTTAGTGGTTTATATTTCTGCGGCGGAAGCGTGCATCCCGGCGGGGGCATACCGCTGTGTTTGTTATCCGCGAAGATATTATCAGAGACTATATAAAACTTCGTCATTATAAGGCACGAAGACAACCGACCAAAGGGAGCTCATTAATTCCTTTAAAAGATAACAAACACATTAATAATCATCGGCAAGCAGAGTCGTTTTGTAAGTCCGACTCGCTCGCCAATGGTTGCGGCACTATCGCTCGTAATGCCGCGGGGGCTATTAGCTTCTGTCTTGTCTCTTGATTCTCTGCTCTTGATTCTATCTACCCTTCCAGTACCATTTTCTCCAGCGCATCAATCCACTTGGGCGAGTCGTTCAGGCTTTCTACCAGTTGCACATGTTCGCCGCCGAGCTCCTTAAATTCGTCGCCGTACTCGGTGGTAACCTCAAAAACAGTTTCCAGGCAATCGGCTACAAAAGCAGGGCATAATACCAGCAGGCGTTTTTTGCCTTCCTCTGCCATCTGTTTGATAATGTCGCTGGTGTATGGCTTCACCCAGGGATCGTTGCCTAACCTCGACTGGAAGCAAACGGTATATTTTTCCTTTGGTAAATTCATTTTTTCGGCTATCAGGCGCGCCGTATCAAAAGATTGTGCGGAATAGCAGAACTTGTTGGTATCGTTAAGCGTGTTGCAGCAGCCATCTACCTTTAAGCAATAGTTGCCCGTGTGATCGCATTTTCTGAGCTGGCGCTGTGGCAGGCCGTGAAAGCTGAACAGGATATGGTCGTAAGTTTCGGGCTGATGCCTGGCTGCGTTATCCGCAAAGGTTTCTATCATCAGTTCGTTATCATGAAAGGAATTGGTGAAGGTGATGTTGGGCACGGTTTGCCAATCCTTTACAATACGCATCACCTTTTCGTGTACCGAACCTGTACTGGCCGATGCATACTGCGGGAACAAAGCAATTACCTGTATCTCGCTCACCAGGGCCTCTTTCAAACGGGTCAATGCCGATTCGATTGAGGGGCTTTGGTAGCGCATGGCCAGTTCAACCATGTAGTCATCGCCAAGGCGTTGCTGCAGGGCTTGCTGTTGCAATATGCTGTAGTGTTTTAATGGCGAACCTGTTTTATCGTCCCAAATGGCCTTGTACAATTTGGCCGATTTAGGTGCCCTGAACGGCACGATGATGCCCTTCACCAAAAAGGTGCGCAATACGGGGTTAACATCTATCACCCGTCCATCCATCAAAAATTCATCGAGGTATTTGCGTACATCCGCAGTAGAAGGACTATCCGGCGTACCCAGATTTACCAGTAAAATTCCTTTTTTCGCCATAGTTTTAAAGTTCGCAAAAGTAAGATAATTTATAGCTGTGCCTCACTACCCGCAGCCACAAATTACAAATTAATGATGAGGATGAATTTTTGGTGTTTAGAAGTAAGAGGTTAGAATCAAGAGTCAAGAAAAGAACTTACAACGTATGCAGAAGCTTCTTCTTATTTCTTGAATCTTGCATCTTGACTCTAGCTCTCCCCCTTCAGGGGGTTGGGGGGCTGCGCCACAACTTCCACCAGGGTAGCCAGGGCGCATCATGATGCTCATAATGGTAACCAAAAAAATAACAGCTAAAAAATGCCAGGAAATGGTTGCGGCGCTGGCTGCGGCTTTGGTGCTTATTATCATGCTCGCCTTTATGAGGCAGGTAGGTACCGAAGTAAAACAACTGCAAAGTACTCAACAGCGATGGCACCACCCAAAAAAGGATAAGGTTAGGTTGCGGCACCCAGATTTTAAATACGTTGAACAAAATAGCCATCGCCAGAATTTGCCATATGGAAAGGTAATTGCGAATAAACTGCACATACCAGGCAAAGAAGTTGCCGTTGTGGTAATCCGGGTCTTCCGCAGTGTGTACATGGCTGTGATGCTTATGGTGCTTGGTAAACAGCTGCGGGTACAAAAACGCGGCATACAAAAAGGTGCAGATATAACCAATAGAATTATTGATGGCTTTGTTTGGCGCAACCGTACCGTGCATAGCATCGTGCGCAGTGATAAACAAGCCTGTGTATAAGTGCATCTGCACCAAAATAAACAGGTACAGCCAAGGGTTGGCGAAATCTACCCGCCATTGCATTAGCAAAACGGTAGAGGTAAGCCAACTGCCGATAACCAGCAGGGCAACGAATAAACCTAAATAGGAAGGGTTCTTTTGCACGATTTTATTTTACAGCAAATAGCGTGCTGTTAATACGTTTCCAGCTCGGCTTTTACCAATTGCATCAGCCACATAGGGCTCGATGTAGCGCCGGCTATGCCCACTTTATCGCCGGGGGCAAACATATTCTTGTCCAGCTCGCTTACGCTCGATATAAAGTAGGTATTAGGGTTATGCTTGCGGCAAACTTCGTAAAGCACCTTACCGTTGCTCGATTTTTTGCCCGATACGAACACGATCTTATCAAATTTGGCCACAAAGGCGGGCAAATCCTTATCGCGGTTGCTCACCTGGCGGCAAATGGTATCGTTTGCCTTTACTTCGTAACCACGGCTCAGCAACTCATCCTTCACATGGTAAAATTTCTCCATGCTTTTGGTAGTTTGACTGTACAGCGTAAAGTTGGCGGGGAGGTCGGCATTATCCAGTTCGCTAATGTCCTGAAAAACCAACGCATCGCCATTGGTTTGCCCCTGCAGGCCCACTACTTCGGCATGGCCATGCTTGCCGAAGATGAGTATCTTCTCCTTATTATCGTAAGATGTTTTGATGCGGTTTTGCAACTTAAGCACTACCGGGCAGCTAGCATCAATTAGCGTAATATTGTTCTCTAAGGCAATTTTATAAGTCTCCGGCGCCTCGCCATGGGCGCGGATAAGCACCTTTTCGTCGTGCAGGCCTACCAGGTCGGCATGCTCTATGATGCGTAACCCAAGCGCTTTCAGGCGGTCAACCTCTTCGTCGTTATGCACAATATCGCCCAGGCAATACAAATAACCGTCCTCGGCCAATATCTCCTCGGCCATATCTATCGCATACACCACCCCGAAGCAAAAGCCCGAATCCTGATCTATCGTAACCTGTAATTGATAATCACCCATTTGATGACAAAAATACGGTATTTATTTGGGTTGAGAAAAGTTGGAAGGGGTAAAAAAGTTAGAAGGGTTAGAAGGGTTAGAAGGGTTAGAAGGGTTAGAAGGGTTAGAAGGGTTAGAAGGGAATTCGAATTGAAGTGCATTGTTTTATAATTCTGCCAATTATTTTAATTCCATAAAATTCGAGTTCAGACAAATGATAATGGCGCCCCCTTCGGGCCGGCCTGCCGGCAGGTAGGCCGGGCTTTGCAGGGCTACGCTGCGCTCCGGCCCTTCGGGCTAAACCCTTACAATCCCTGGCGCTTTTTTCTGAACCGTTGATTTGAATGATTAAATGATTTCGTTGATGCTGATAGTCTGAACCATGATTTTCTTGATTTAAAGATTACTTGATTTCAACTTGAATCCTTTAATCGTGTAAATCAACGGTTCACACAAAAATCCCGAAAATTCCCAGCACTCCAAAAAATACAAATTCCGTTGCCAGCAGCACTGGCGCAGCAATGCCTTGTTTTTTAAAGCCAAACTTCTCGAACACGAAAAGCATAGCGGCACTTACCAAAAACCAGCAATAATAATTTTTAAAGGGGATGATACCCTCGGCCCAATGCCAGTAATCAAAGTGGATAGCTACAGGTTCTATCAGTAAATCGAGCAATACCAGCAACAATGCGCCGGTAATTACCCTTGCCGTAATGCTCTTTAACCTGCTGCGTTGCATGGTTATCCCGGCAGCATAAATAAGCAAAAACCAATTCACGCCGATAGTGAGCGGGATATCGAAAATTTTAACACCCAATGTTTTACCATAGGCATAATTGCCGAACAGCCAATGTTTATGCACGCCAATCCACTCTACCGCAACACCGGCTACAAACAAAAGAGCCATAAAGCCTATAAACCGATTGTCAAAATGCTGATGCGTGAGTATGGTAACCAGCAGCATCAGCAACAGGTGCCAGGGCACTATCTGCAAAAATAGGGGACGGGACATGGGTAGCAGTAAACCCACCAGGCCCACAACATGAAAAAGGATAATAACAATGATAGCTGTGCGCTGCGTTATACGGAGATTTTTCGGCCTTTCCATTCGGTGGTTTTGGTGAGATGCTTTTGTATTGAAGTGATGCCGATAAGCAGCAAGCTGAACATTTGTACCGGGTGCAAAAATAGGTTCTTAATAGCATTTTGCCCTGCTGATAGTGATATCATCACCCTACCGAGCATTATCAGACCTAGCATAATAGCTATCAAATTCAGGTTCATGGTCATGATGATGATGGCCGGACCGCCCACAATGAGCAGCAGGTATATCAAAAAGCCGATGATATTGTAATTGAAAGCCGCCAAAAAATTCTTGCCGAAGCCATTGATGGCTTCGCTATACCCCTTATACATGCGGCAGCTGATCATTCCATTGGCCAGCAGGGCTTCGCCCGCTAACCTGGTCGACTTTACCATTTTCATGATCTCCACGTCTTCTACCACTTTGTTTTTTACCAGCTGGTGCCATTGATGTTTTTTGTAACCCGTAGCATCAAAAAGCATAAACTGCCCGCTGGCAGCCGATAGGGCTTCGCTCTTTACCAGGTAAACCAATCGCAATGGCAGTAAGTTAAGTAATATATAATGCATCAGCGGCACTACCATTTCTTCGCCTGCACTGCGCATGGTTTGGTTGGTAAACAAACTCAACAACGCCAGGCCGCGCAATTTCATGCGGTGCACCGCGCTGGTGATAAGTCCGTTTTGAACCTGCTCGTCGGCATCCAGAAACAGGTAATAATCTCCGTTAGCCTGTTTGGCTAATTGGTGGCAGGCGTAGTTTTTACCTAACCAGCCGGCAGCCAGCGGTTCACCTTTTATTACACTGAAACGAGGGTGCTTTACGCAAAAGGCAGCGCATACGCTATAAGTATTATCGGTAGAGTTATCGTCCAAAATCAGCACCTCGTAGTTCTCATAATCCTGTTGATGGATAGACTGGAGCAGCGGGATAATGTCTTCAGCCTCATTGCGGGCAGGTATCAAAATGCTCACCTTATCGGCATGATGCTTGCCTATGCGCGGCAGTTTCGGGTTCGACAGGAAATTGAACAGGGTTACCGTAAAGCGCAGTATCAGGAAAACAAAAACAATCAGCAGGACTATAATCACTTTATATCAATTTCGGTTTGGAGCAATTTGCCAGCCTCGTAGTGTTGCTGGTAAGCACTTTGCAGCGCATCGATGGATTTATCGGCATAGTTATCATTATCGGTTTTTAAGTAAACGGTTACCGATGGTTTTTTATGTTTAAAGTACTGAATAAAAGTTGCAGCAAACAACAGCTGGTATTTCCCTTCGGCTTTTTTGACAATTTTGAGCAGGCCCTGCTCAAAATTCACCTTCTCTACAAAGTTAGAATACAGTTTCCCCTGCGGAAACATCAGCACCAGGTTGCCGGGGTTGTTCAATAATTGCGCTGCATAGTCCAAAGATTGCAGTATATCCCGGGAGTTCTTACTTACAGAGAACGCCCCGGCGTAACGCAGCATGCCCTCGCGCTTTGCGGTATCTTCCAGTATCATTACATGGAATTTCTTGTGCAGCAGCTTGTCGTTCAATACATATAGTATCAGCCCGTCCCAAAAACTGAAGTGATTGGCAACCAGTAGTATCGATTTATTGCTGTCTACCTCTATTTCATTATACAGAAACTCATGGAAAGTTTTGCCCACCAGCCGTCTTACATAGGTGTCGAAAATCCATTTCATGAAAGGGTTCTTTTTAGGATAGATCATTTTAGTGCGCTACGTTTACCTGCTCCTTCAAGGCCTGCTTATGAAAGGTGTTTATCTTATCCGTTAGCTCGTCAAAACTCAACTCGCCGGCCACACCCAGATCAAGCAAGTGGAAGTACACAGATGGCTTCAGGCTCTCGAAGTACTCTATCAACGCGCAACTGTAGATAATATGGCAAGGCCCTTTGATGTTTTTGATGAGCCGCTCAATGCCTTTCTCTACCTTAATTTCGGTGGTGTGGTTGGATATCAGTTCGCCCTGCGGAAAAACGATCACCAGGTTTTCGGCATCATCTAAAACCCCCGCCGCGTACTGCAACGATTTAACCATCTCGCGCGAACTGCGGCTGATGGAAAACCCGCCGCAATAGCTTAACCACATGCGTGCCTGCAGGTGGTCTTCCTGCATCATCACATACACTTTTCGTTTCAAATGCCGGTAACCGAGGTAATTGGCCCAAAAACCGTCCCACCAGCCAACGTGGTTGCAAAGCAGCAATACCGAGTGCCCTGGTTTTGGCTCCACTTTATTCAGCACCACCAGCCGGTTAAAGGCCTTACGTATGCGGTAATACATGTACCGGGCAAACAAGTCTGACAGAAATTTACTACGACGGGAGGCTATCATTACGGCAAATTTACTAAATACTCGTCCAATTGCTTCACCACCAACCAATGGCCCAGCGCAACTTCGTGTACCTCTGGTTGGTTAAGCATCTGTATGAAAGGCACAGCCGCTTTCATAGGGAACAAGTTATCGCTTTTGCCAAATATAAGCCGGCATTTGATGTGATGCTGATTAATCAGCTTCGCAACTTTGGCGGTATCGGGTTTTAGCAACCGGATGAGGTTTAGCGTATAATATACGTCCTGCCGTTTTTGTTCGGTATCAATCTCATTGTAGGCGATATGGAACAGGCTTTCGTCTATAAAACCCACTTTTTTGAGTGCTTTGATCAGCCGGGGTGCCAGCCATTTGCTTTTGGTTACGGTTTTGAAAAACAGCCTGCCAACCGGTTTATTTGTGAGAAAATCAAAACCTTTGTAAACTGATAACCCATCCGGTGCCATCAGGATAACTTCGTCGACTAAGTCCGGGTATTCTTCGAGCAATATCAGCGCGATATTGGCACCAATGGAATAACCCATTACCGAGAAACGCTGCCGCCCGTGCACCTTAAACCATGCTTCTATATAGGCTTTTACCATAGCTTTGGGCATACCGGCTATAATCTGTGCTTCGGTCCACCCGCTTAACTTACTTTCGCCATGAAAAAAATGGTCGAAGCCATAAACGTGGTATTCTTTCAGGATGGATTCCTCCAGCACATGAAACTGTTTGCCCGTCATCCCGTACCCGTGGAAAGCCAACAATGGTTTAGCGCCGCTGCCGTATTCATGATAATGTGCCTTGCCCAGTCCCGGGATATCTAAAAAACCCATGGCGGCAATATTAAGCAAAATTGTATAGACGCAATATTTTGCGTCTATAGTTTGCCAATCGATTATGCAAAATCATACATCCTATTATCCGTAGAGACGCAATATTTTGCGTCTCCAATATTTTGCGTCTCCTGCTTGCAAATCGCCATTTCAAATTCCACACCTACCGTACAGGACGCAAAATATGGCGTATATACGGGAAGAAAGAACAGATTTAAGAAATTCTGAATTTATCAGATCTCTCCCTATCTTTACCTCAGGCAAAATGGAAAACGTAAAATTTTATCAGGGACGGAGATTCGAATTCAACCACATATTTGGACTTTTTGTTTACCCTATACTATTAACTTTAAACTTGTTGCGGGATTTGGATAAGCCTGGAGACCACCACGTAGCTTTGGCGCTTGATATTGGGCTTATAATCTTTTATTTAGTGGCTACTATCTACTTTTTAGTAGACATGTACCGCAAAAACAAATCAACAAAAGTTAAACTGGAGCTTACCCAAAAGGAGATTAACTATAACGCCGGCGAGCGAATAATTCCTTGGAAGGATATAGATAGCCTGAAATATAAGAGTGAAGCTATTGCCATTATATTAAACGATAATGAATCATTCAAAGCAAAAACCACCTGGGGGCGTATAGGCCAATGGCTCAATAAATTATTTTATGGTACGCCTGTGATTATTAATCTGGCATATTTAAGGGGCGATGCTTTCGAAAACTATAACATTATCTACGATTACATGGGAGAGGTTAAAAAGCTTCGTAACAATGAGCATCTCTCTATAATGATTTAATATGATTGCAAAAGTCGAAATACCCTACAGTAAAGTGTACCCTTGTTTCATTACCGGTATTTTATTACTGTTCACTTTCACAGTGATTTATAAATTAATATCCGATGCCGAATCCCTTGCCCCAATATATTGGTATGTGATTTTGGTGCTGTTGGTTGTCAGCATATGGCGGATTACAAAAGAACTGACGATTCCCGCGTTCAATAAAAAACCGGGGCTGGAACTAACTGAAGATTTTTTAATCGACCACTCAAACAATGAGGAGATAGGATGGAGTAACATTCACCATTTCGAGCTGCAAATCAGGAATAGAATATCTGTCCATTTAATTGACAAGGAACAACACCCCGTAAAATATATAGGCTTTTGGAAACAAAAACTATTTTATGGCAGCCCAATTGTTATTAACACACACATGTTAAAAGTCACCGGACAGGGACTTTACCGCCTATTGTCGACGTATTTGAAAGAGGTTCAAAAGCAACATACTACTGCCGTAATTGACGCTTAATGCTTTTCTCTAATATATTTCACAATTGCATCCGTTGCCCCAATATGCTGCTCTACATAACGCTGCCCCATTTTCGATGTGCGGTAACGAAATATCTCATCGTCCATCAAACTGCCCGCTGTACTCAACAACTCTTCCTCGCTGTTGATGCTGAAAGCCGCTTCCATTGCTATCATATCCTTTGCCTCTTTAAACTTATCGTACTTTGGGCCAATTATTACTGGCATACCGAATGCCGCAGCCTCCAGCGTGTTATGTATCCCCGCACCAAAGCCGCCGCCGATGTAAGCAATATCTGCATACTGATAAAGCGACGACAGCATGCCGATGTTATCTATGATTAGATTGGAGATTTGAGATGTGAGATTTGAGATTTGGGAGTAACAGGTGGTGGCCTCTCCCGGCAACAGGCTCAGCACGTGGCCAATTTTATCTACCCCAATTTCGTGCGGGGCTATGATGAATTTCCAGTCGGGGTGTTTGGCAATTAAAGCCGCCAGCAGTTTTTCATCGGCCGGCCAGGTGCTGCCTGCTATGAATAATTTGCTATCGCCTTTAAAAGATGCAATCTCCGGCAATGGCTTTGGTGCTTGTGCGTTGGCCCAAACCCTATCAAACCGCGTATCGCCGCTAATGGTGATGTTTGATTTGCCCAAGCCCTGTAGCAAATGCTTGCTATCTGCGTCCTGCACAAAAAACCAGGTAACCAGTTTCAGCATTTTGCGGTGCAGACCGCCATACCATTTAAAAAATACCTGTCCGGGCCTGAAAATTCCTGATATGATATAAAGCGGCACATGTTGTTGATGCAATTGGTCAAAATAATGGTACCAATACTCATATTTGGTAAAAATGGCCATGTCGGGTTTTATGGCTTCCACAAATTTGCGGGCTTTGCGGCGGGTATCCAACGGCAAATAGTAAACGGCATCGGCAAGCGGGGTGTTCCTGCGTACCTCATACCCCGATGGAGAAAAAAAAGTAATCACAAAGGGTTTACCAGGGTAGAGCTGCCGCATTCGCTCCAATACAGGCCTGCCCTGCTCAAACTCGCCCAGCGACGCAAAATGAAACCAGATGCTCGATTCCAGGGGCTGCACCTGCTGGCGCTGCCGTCCTTTTATCCACAATTTGGCTTTATTATTAAAAATGGAAACAATATATAGCAAGCAATAGTATAAAGTGATTCCAAAGTTATATAGTAGCAACATTTTTAGGATGGTAATTATTATCTTCGTCGGGCAGTAAAAGTAATAACATTAATTGCAAGTTCGTGCTATATTGCCCGTATCATCCCCGATAACACTTTGGCAACAGGGTTTTTAAAACAGTATAAATAAAATAATATTGATGGCAAAGCGTAAACGTATCTTAATTACCGGTGCCGCCGGCTTCCTGGGTTCGCATTTGTGCGACAGGTTTATCAGCGAAGATTTTCATGTAATTGCAATGGATAACCTTATCACGGGCGATCTGCGCAACATCGAACACCTTTTTAAGCTGGAGAACTTCGAGTTTTACAACCACGATGTTTCTACATTTGTGTATGTAGCCGGAGAACTGGATTATATCCTGCACTTCGCCTCGCCGGCGAGCCCTATTGATTACCTTAAGATACCTATCCAAACCCTGAAGGTAGGCTCGCTGGGAACGCATAACCTGCTGGGTTTGGCCAGAAATAAAAATGCCAGGATGCTTATTGCCTCTACCTCTGAAATTTACGGCGACCCAAGCGTAAACCCACAGCCGGAAGAATATTGGGGCAACGTAAACACCGTTGGCCCGCGCGGCGTTTATGACGAAGCCAAGCGTTTTCAGGAATCCATCACCATGGCTTACCATACCTTCCACGGTTTGGAAACCCGTATTGTACGCATCTTTAACACCTACGGCCCACGCATGCGCCTTAACGATGGCCGCGTGCTGCCTGCATTCATAGGCCAGGCTATCCGCGGCGAGGATTTAACGGTTTTTGGAGATGGCTCGCAAACACGTTCGTTTTGCTATGTAAGCGATTTGATCGAAGGCATCTACCGTTTGCTGTTCAGTGATTACGCGCAGCCCATGAACATTGGCAACCCAAGCGAAATCACCATCAAAGAGTTTGGCGAAGAAATCATCAAGCTTACCGGCACCTCGCAAAAAATGGTTTATAAAGAGCTGCCTATGGATGACCCTAAGCAGCGCCGCCCGGATATTACCAAGGCCCGCGCAATTTTAGGTTGGGAGCCCAAGGTATCGCGCGAGGAAGGCCTCAAAATTACCTATGAGTACTTTAAATCGCTCCCGCAGGATGTGTTGGAGAAAGTAGAGCATAAAGATTTTACAACCTATAATAAATAATAAAGACAAGGCCCGTATTGTTTTGGCAGTGCGGGCTTTGCTCAATACATACAAACAGCCCTATACATGAAAATATTAGTTACAGGAGGTTTAGGTTTCATAGGCTCGCACACCGTTGTAGAGTTGGTAAACGCAGGCTACGAACCGGTAATCATAGACGACCTTTCTAACTCCAACATCAAGATATTAGATCAACTGGCCAAAATCATCGGCTACAAACCTGCATTTTACAAACTGGACCTTTGCGACGACGCTGCCGTAAAAGATTTTGCCCAACAAGAGCCGGAGATTGGCGGCATCATCCACTTCGCGGCCTTCAAAGCCGTTGGCGAATCGGTAAGGGAACCGCTGAAATACTACCGAAACAATTTCTTCTCGCTCATCAACGTACTTAATGCCTATGAGGGCAAGGCGTTGAATTTCGTTTTCTCATCAAGCTGTACCGTGTATGGCCAACCCGATGTGCTTCCGGTTACCGAAGACGCACCCGTAAAAGCAGCGCAATCACCTTATGGCAACACCAAACAGATAGCCGAAGAGATACTGCAGGATGTAATTGCTGCAGGCAGCACCTACAAAATAATATCGCTAAGGTATTTTAATCCGGTTGGCGCACACGACAGCGCACTGATAGGCGAATTGCCCATCGGCGTACCGCAAAACCTGGTACCGTTCATCACGCAAACGGCAATAGGTAAACGCGAAAAACTTACTGTTTTCGGCGATCAGTACAACACGCCCGATGGTAGCAACATACGCGATTATATCCACGTTGTAGATTTGGGCAAGGCCCATGTTGCCGCCCTTAAGCTGGCCGAAAAGGAGAGCTTTAAAGGCTACGATATGTTCAATATCGGCACGGGTACAGGCACGTCGGTACTGGAAGTAATCAAAGCTTTCGAAAGCACTACGGGCGTAAAACTTAACTACCAGATTGGCCCTGCGCGCGCCGGCGATGTGGAGCAGGTTTGGGGCGATGTTACCAAATCTACCAACAAGCTTAACTGGAAAACAGAATTGGATGTTAACACCATGATGTCGTCTGCCTGGGCCTGGGAAAAGTACCTTGCAGAAAACCCATTATAGTACAAATTTAATAAAACAGAATATTTTTGCCGCATATTGGGCTAATGCCCTCAATTGAAACAACTTTCAGATGAAAAAAATTATCATTACCGGTGGTGCCGGGTTTATAGGATCGCACGTGGTGCGCCGGTTCGTAAAAACTTATCCGCAATACCAAATCGTAAACCTGGATAAGCTTACTTATGCAGGAAACCTGGCTAACCTTAAGGATATCGAAAACGAGCCTAACTACCGTTTTGTGAAAGGCGATATTGTGGATCTGGCTTATATCAGCAACCTATTCGAAATAGAGCAACCCGACGCGGTGATACATTTGGCCGCAGAATCGCACGTGGATCGTTCCATTACCAACCCGCTGGAATTTGTGATGACCAATGTAGTTGGCACCGTAAACCTGCTGAATGCCGCAAAAAACATTTGGAAGGATGATTATGCTTCGAAACGTTTTTACCATGTATCTACCGATGAGGTTTACGGCACCCTGGGCGATACCGATATGTTTACCGAAAATACCGCTTATGACCCACATTCCCCATATTCGGCGTCAAAGGCAAGCTCGGATCATTTTGTGCGGGCCTACTACGATACTTACGGCCTGCCTACTGTAATATCTAATTGTAGTAACAACTATGGCTCGTTCCACTTCCCCGAGAAACTTATACCACTGGCTATAAATAACATAAAGCAACAAAAACCAGTTCCGGTTTATGGCAAAGGCGAGAACATACGCGATTGGCTCTGGGTAGAAGATCATGCCCGCGCTATAGATGTCATATTCCACACCGCCGCCACGGGCACAACTTATAATATAGGCGGCCACAACGAATGGAAAAATATCGACCTGATTCAATTACTTTGTGCTATATTAGATAAAAAACTGGGCCGCGAGGCGGGCGAATCGGCTAAACTTATCACCTATGTTACCGACCGCGCCGGACACGATTTGCGTTACGCCATAGACGCTACCAAATTAAAAAACGAACTTGGCTGGGAGCCGTCTATTACCTTTGAGGAAGGATTAGAAAAAACTGTTGACTGGTACCTGGCCAACGAGGCATGGCTGAGCGATGTAACATCGGGCCATTACCAGGAGTATTACAGCGAGCAATATAATAACCGTTAAAGGATGTTTGGATTATTCAAGAAAAAGGAAGTAAAGAAAGTAAGAACGCTGGATTATGCGCCAATTGTTGTAGATATGCACTCGCACGTGCTGCCGGGCATAGACGATGGCGCGCAAACGCCCGAGGAGTCTATCGTACTCATCAGAAAAATGATGGAGTTAGGCATCAGTAAAATCATTGCCACCCCGCATGTTATGGTTGATTATTACCGTAACGATCGCGAAAGCATCATGAACGCCCTTACCGTTTTGAAAGCCGAATTGGTAAACCAACACATCGATATCACTGTTGAGGCCGCTGCGGAGCATTACTTCGACGAAACCTTCGAAAAGCGGATTGAAGAGCGCAATTTAATGACCATGGGCGCAGATAATTACGTACTGTTCGAGCTATCGTTCATCAACGAGCCGCCAAACGTGATACAAATGGTGCAAAAAATGCGTGATGCGGGCTATAAGCCTATTTTGGCCCACCCCGAACGTTACGCCTATATGGATATCGACCGCATGCGTGCCATACGTAGCTGGGGTTGCGGCTTGCAAATAAATACCATATCGCTTACGGGATACTACGGCAAACCGACAAAAAAAATGGCCGAAGATATGGTGGATGAACAAATTGTAGACTTCATATCCAGCGATATGCACCACCCACGCCACGCCCAGGCGTTTGAAGATGCCCTCACAACCGATTACGTAGAGAAACTACTGAAAGATTACCCGCTGAAGAATAAGTTGCTTTTTTAGGAGAGAATCAAGAGTTAAGAATCAAGAGACAAGAAAATAAAACGGGAATAGAGCAAGGCTTTATTCCCGTTTTTGTTTTAAGTGTTGTGCGAGGTGATGTTTGTCGGCCTTCCCCGTTTTAGTTCTTGATTCTTTTCTCTTGATTCTAACCGTCTTGCCTCTCTAACCCCTACTCATACCTCAGCGCCTCAACCGGATCTAACCGGGCTGCTTTTTTTGCAGGGTAATAGCCCGATGATAAACCGATAATCGTACAAATAAAAATAGCTACAAAGAGCCACAGCCATGGTACTATGAATGTACCGCTGATGGATACGGCGATAAGGTTACCGCCCAAAATACCCAGTATAATACCGCCTACACCACCAAGCAGGCATATTACGATAGCTTCTATCAAAAACTGCTTACGTATTACCGATGGCGTTGCGCCGATGGCCTTGCGCAGGCCAATTTCGCGGGTACGTTCGGTTACCGATACCAGCATAATGTTCATCAAACCTATAGCAGCACCTATCAGCGTAATAAACGCTATAGCAAAACCCGCTATGGTTACATAGCCAAGATTATTCATCAGTTCGGCCTGTATAGAGTCGGCGCGAAATATCTCAAAGTTATCGTCCTGCCCCAGGTGCAGGCTGCGCACATTCCTAAAAAGGGATGTAGCCTCGCCTATTGTAGCATCCAGCGCTTCGGGGCCGGCAACATTTACGGTAACAGCAAACGATGGTTTGCTGGTTTGCGCTATCTGCCGGGCCTTTTGCACCGGTATAACGCAGAACCTGTCGCCGCCGAAACTGTTGGCACCTTTAGGGGCAATAACACCTATGATCCGGAATTTGCTGCTGCCCAGTAATATGGTTTTGTTGATAGGGTCGGTTTTGGGGAAAAGCTTGTTCTTAAGCTCGTCGCCTATGATGACCACGTTGGTACCGTGATCTATTTCCGAGCCCGAAAAGTTGCGGCCCAACGCCAGCTTATGCCCTTTTATAGCCAGGTAGTTCTCGTTGCTGCCAATAACCTGCAGGTTGGGGTTGGTTTTTATGCTTTCGTATTTGGCTATGGCAGTACCGGTTACGGTAAAATCTATACTGATGCGCACCGGCAACTTAAACAGCTTTTCAAACCGTTCGGCTTCCTGGTAGCTGATGGCCGGGTAACGCTTACGGTGCCCCCCATTACCAAAACTGATGCCCGAACCGCGATTTTGTATAGTGAAGGAATTGGCACCCAGCCCTGCAAATGCATCGTTGGTTACCTGTTTTATACCCTCTATAGATGTCAATATCCCCACAAGCGCAGTAATGCCAATGGCAATAATCAAAGCCGTAAGCGATGTACGCAACCTGTTGCCTGCAATGGCTTGTAAGGCAATAGCTATATTTTCTCTGTAGGTAGTTTTTACCGGCATGGGATAGTTTTAAAAAGACTCGTTTGCTTTTGACTACAGTACGGCGCAATTTGTTACAAACCTGCAAATTAATAAAACAGATAATTGCTGCGAATTGCTTGGCTGCAATACAAGCTGTACTTTCGTTATCATCAATATCCGCCATCGTGAAAAAATACTTACTGCTTTTAACAATCATTGCCTTATTTGTGCTAAGCGCTACTGCGCAGCAAACCACAACCGTTACCCGCTTAACTACTACTACCACCAGCCTGGCCAACAGGGTAGTTAAAGATTCTACCGGTGCTATCATCCCAGGCAGCCAATGGCAAAAGCTGATGCTATCGGGCGGGTATCAATTGCGGAGCAAAAGCATAGATGCAGATACGCTAATCCTTGTAAAAATGACACCCCAGGAAATAGAACTACGCAATAGTTTTATGCCGCCATTACCGCCCAGTCCCGCTTTCCCCATCGGCGAGAAAAAGGAACTGTTCAACGCACGCGACATAAACGGCCAAAAAGTTGATTTTAAAATCCTTCAAGGAAAAGTTGTGGTATTGAATTTTTGGTTTATTGGCTGTGCACCTTGTCAGCAGGAAATACCCGAGCTTAACCAACTGGTAGCAGATAACCCCGACGTGGTGTTTATCGGCTTCAGTACCGACCTGAAATACGAGGTAAAAGACTTCCTGAAAGCAACGCCATTCAACTACCGCCAAATTTACGATGCCCGCGAGGATTGCAACCGCTATGGCATTGCCAGCTACCCCACCAACGTAGTGATAGATAAAAATGGCATCACCCGTTTCAGTTCCAGCGGATACGGCCCCGGGAGCATTACTTACCTCAAAAAAACTATCGCTGAAGCAAAAGCACAAAATTAAACCATAGCCCGGGCGCAAAACCGCATATATTTGCTTTATAACCCAACAAAGATTTTTTGATGAAACGATTTATATTACTGCCATGCCTCGCGTTGCTGCTGCATCTTTCCGCACATGCGCAAACCAAACTTACCAAGCCGGCAGAGGAATACGGTTTTAACCAGAACACGGTAGTAACCAGTGCTAAAGGCCTGAAATATAAATATGCCGACTGGAGCAGGTTGGTAGCCACAGGAAAATATCAATTAAAGCCTGTTGATGCCGAAAGCGACAGCACCGTTTTCATACTCACGCCCAGGGATACGGCGAAAGGCCTGGTAGTTATTGGTGTGCCAAAATCTACTTTGTTTTTTAAGAAAGGGAATCATATGCTATTCCTGAACATGACAGACGTGAACGGCAAGCTGATTGCCAGCGAAGATTTGAAAGGAAAAATTGTGGTGGTAAGCTTTTGGTTTATAGCCTGCCCGCCTTGCCGGTACGAAATGCCCGAACTGAATATCCTTGCAGATAAATATAAAAACGACAAGAACGTAGTTTTTTTGGCGCTAAGCGTCGATAAAAAAGAAGACCTGCAACACTTTTTCAAAGTGTCGCCATTTAAATACAATGTAATAGGTGATGCAGAAGCCTACTTCAGCTTTTACGGCGTAAAGGAATGCCCCATAAACCTGGTAATTAACCCCAAAGGGCTTATCGCTTTTCAAAGCCAGGGTTACAACAACGGCATGGTGCCTTACTGGTTAAACCGCACCATAAAACAAATAAAAGAAGAAGAATTAAAAGCTTTGCTCAAATAATTTTTACGAATCCAAATAGCAAAATGATTGGGGTGCATAGTTGCTCGCAATAACGTCGCTGAGTTTTTTTGACTTGTTATACACTACAATATTTCTAATTTGAATAGCGTGGCCTAAATCTCTGTCCTTAAAATATTGATTATAAAATCCCTCGTTCACTCCAGAAAACTCTTTTGTTTTCCCCCAAATTTCTGATGGATGAGCCGATAGTATACCACCTATTTCAAATTCACCAACTACTCGCCCTACTGGCATTGTGGAATAAATGACTACAGTTTTTATATTTTTTTTTGAAAAAATTGCTTTCCTGTATTCAAACTTCTTTTCTCCTGTAAAG
The DNA here is from genome assembly GCF_004519315.1 of Mucilaginibacter psychrotolerans. GTDB lineage: Bacteria > Bacteroidota > Bacteroidia > Sphingobacteriales > Sphingobacteriaceae > Mucilaginibacter > Mucilaginibacter psychrotolerans. The sequence goes on along the minus strand of NZ_SOZE01000001.1, from coordinate 404,202 downwards.
ATTTTCTCTACATACTCCGGTTTAATCGACAATAATACTTTCACTAATTTTCCCCAATTTTAGAATCTCATTAAATTCACCGTCCGACAATTTCATAAACCCCCAATAGCTATCCGGGTTCAGCCCTATTTTCTCTATGAGGTTGCCTCTTGTAACCCTCTTAGAGAAAGCTGCATTATAGGTCATTTTAATAACGTAGAAGTACTTATTGTTTTGATTATAAAATGCCTCCAATTCTCCCTCGTCAAAAATGCTATAATCTTTGCAATATTTAAGGTAATTCTCAATATTAGCGAAATTTCGTTTTGACTTCAACTCTTCTACCACACAAACAGAAGTAGCTACTGAACGGTAATGCGCTGGGCCAGCCCCATCAGATGTTCTATAAATAATGATGTTATCTCCCGTCTTTAAAGCTGAAACATCCATATAGCATATATATATCTTATGAATACTATTGGTATGCGATACATCTTTTATCAAGCTATAGGTTTCAGAATTCAATAGAGAATCCGGAAATAGCCGCGAGTGGTACAACGGATATATTGACAACAAGTATTTAGAGGTATTAACGATTTTAATTAAAGGATAATCAAGGGTAATTTCTCCCGTCTGCGAAGACATATCTTTAATCAAGACTTCTTCCACACCGTTTGGGGTAGTTTTCTTGGCCCTTGGTTGAAACCCATACTTCTGGAATAAGTTTAACAAGGCTGCATGTTTGCTAAATATCGTCACATAAATCGAATCGACTTTTTTATTTATAGCAAAATCAAACATCTTTTTAATAAATCGCTCACCTAGACGAGTACCATGGGGATTAATTTTAAAAGTCCCAACTTTTACTCGTTTTGCTTCCGCTAATATAGGAATGACATCGGTGATAGCATCCACCTCAATTTTCAAATACAGAAACCCTTGAATAAGGTTATCGTCGTACATTACGAAAGCACCTTCGCCGGCGGCGGCCTTTTTATTAAACCACACTTGAAATTCGGCATAGTCTAATTTTAAAGAATCAAAGAATGGGTCGTTTAAATCAATCGAAGATATTCTGACATATTTCATAACAAGGCTAATAGGTTCCTAAATGTATTATTTAAATTTTGCTTTTGCAAACACCTACGTTGCGCCAATTTTTGCTCAAATAAAAAACCCCATCTCTTTTGAAGATGGGGCCAAGTACAGTATATAAAAGGGCTCAATTACACCGAGAAAGATGTGCCGCAACCGCAGGTACTGGCAGCATTAGGGTTGTTGAAAGTAAACCCGCGGGCGTTTAGGCCGTTCTGGAAATCTATCTGCATGCCTGCTAAATACAACCCATGCGCTTTGTGCATAAACACAACCAAGCCATCAATAATGTATTCCTGGTCGCCGTCTTTTTTCTGGTCGAAACCGAGCACGTAGCTCATACCCGAGCAACCGCCGCCTTCAACACCAATACGTAAGCCAAAATCGTCGTTCAGCTCTTGCTGATCCCTCAGCTTAAAAAGTTCTTTTACGGCACCCGGCGTAAAGGTTACGGGGGCAATCATGGTTTCAGCAATGGCACTCATCTTATTTTTATGATTAACTACACAAATATAAGGTAAAATGCGGATTTTTGCAGCCGTCGTATTATTTATGACCTCTGCCAAACATTTAAAAACCATGGATCTTTACAGCACTTTAATGGCCATATTAAAATACACCGTAGCCGGCATCGGCGTAGTGTATGTAGCCTTTTACCTGTTTAAACCCTACCTGGAAAAAAGCCAAATTCTGCAAACGCTCGAGCTAAAAAAAGGCCTAAGCGCGCAAACGCTGCCCCTGCGGCTGCAAGCCTACGAGCGGTTGGTGCTATTTGTAGAGCGGGTTAACCCGGCCAATATGCTCATCCGCCTTGGCGCAAACCAAATGCCGGCGGCCGAATTGCACATCATTATCATCAACGAGATACGCAACGAATACCAGCACAACGTAACCCAACAAATTTATGTTACCGAGCGGGCCTGGGCGGTTATCAAACGCGTAAAAGAAGATACCCTTGCAGTAGTAAACAGTGCCGTAAAAGCCCTGCCCGAGGGCGCAAACGGACTGGATCTGGGTCGTATTACCCTCAACCATTTAAGCAAGCTGGAAGATAACCCTTATGATATCGCCATCACCTTGTTAAGGAAAGATTTGGAGGACTTATTTTAACCCAATGGCCGGTAAAAAGATAACCACTAGCTCGGGCATCGAGGTAAAGGAGGTTTATACCGAACCCTCGGGAATGACCGAACTACCCGGCGAGTTCCCATTCACACGTGGCATTCAGAAAGATATGTACCGCGGCAAACCCTGGACCATGCGCCAGTATGCCGGTTTCTCCACTGCCGAAGAAAGCAACAAGCGTTACCACTACTTATTAAGCCAGGGCACCATGGGCCTCTCTGTAGCGTTCGACCTGCCTACGCAGATTGGGTACGACAGCGACCACGAACTTGCCGAAGGAGAGGTAGGCAAAGTAGGTGTAGCTATAGATTCTTTAAAAGATATGGAGGCATTGTTTGAAGGCATACCGTTGGAGAGCATCACCACCAGCATGACAATTAATGCCACGGCAGCTATACTGCTGGCCATGTACATCGCGTTAGCCAAAAAACAAGGGGCCAATCTGAAGCAGATCTCAGGCACCATACAAAACGATATATTAAAGGAGTACGCGGCAAGGGGTACCTATATCTATCCGCCCACGCCGTCCATGCGCCTCATTACTGATATTTTTGAATATTGCAGCCGCGAGGTGCCTAAATGGAACACCATCTCTATATCAGGCTACCACATCCGTGAGGCCGGCTCAACAGCCGTGCAGGAACTGGCTTTTACCCTTGCCAATGGCAAAACCTATTTAAAGGCCGCATTGGATAAAGGGCTTGATATAAACGTTTTCGCCAAAAGGCTTTCGTTCTTCTTCAATTGCCATAATAACTTCTTCGAGGAGATAGCCAAATTCCGGGCGGCACGGCGCATGTGGGCACACATCACCAAAGAGCTTGGCGCAACCGATGCCGGGGCGCAAAAGCTGCGTTTCCATACGCAAACGGGTGGCTCTACCTTAACGGCACAGCAGCCCATGAACAACATTGTGCGGGTGGGCATGCAAGCCATGGCTGCTGTACTTGGGGGCACGCAATCGCTGCACACCAACGGGTACGACGAGGCCCTCTCGCTCCCTACAGAAGCGGCGGCAAAAATTGCGCTGCGTACCCAGCAGATTATCGCATTCGAAAGCGGCGTTACCGATACGGTGGACCCGCTGGCGGGTTCGTTCTTTGTAGAAGAGCTCACTAACCAGATGGAAGCCGCAGCCCAGGCCTATATAAATAAGATAGATGCCATGGGCGGCTCGGTAAAAGCTATCGAAAACGACTACATGCAACAGGAAATTGGCGCAGCAGCATACCAATACCAAAACGATATAGAAAGCGGCGAACAGGTGTTGGTAGGGGTAAATAAATTTATTCAGCCTGAGGCTGTGGCAGATAGTGTTTTTAGGGTAAATGATGCTATCCGGACCAAACAAATTGAGCAGTTGCATCGTTTAAAAGAACAAAGAAATAATGCTGACGTAAACCAGGCGCTGCAACATTTAGGGGTTGCCGCAAAGGGTACAGAAAATATTATGCCGTACATTTTAACCGCTGTAGAAAGCTACGCCACACTGGGCGAAATTGCCGATACGCTCCGCGATATTTTTGGGGAGCACCGGTAAATAAAACAGGTTAAGATTTATAAAACTTTTACGATAGAATATAGTTTACAACCTGCGGGGATAAGACCTGCGTGGATGCGACTTGCTGTTAAACGTGCAAAAGCTTGATTAAACGCTCTATGAGCAGAAAACGCCGGGCGCCAAGCGAAAGATAACATTTAATGTGAAATTACGATTAAAAAATGGTGCGATTTTGATAAATATATTTCACAAAATTTGTTGAATTAAGTTTTTTAATCCGCTTTTTTTATGAATATTCGATGTTCCGAAACGGCGTGAATTGTTGCTTGTTGGGACGTTGAAAATCAAAGAATTACTGAATTTAATATGGAAAAAACTTGTACTGCCGTTTGGAATAGCTGCCTCCTCATCATAAAGGACAACATACCGGCCCAGAGCTTCAAAACCTGGTTTGAGCCGATAAAAGCCTTAAGGATGGAAGGGAGCGTGCTAACCATACAGGTGCCGAGTTTATTCTTTTACGAATGGCTGGAAGAGCACTACGTGGGCCTTTTGCGCAAAACGATCAAGAAACAACTGGGCGATGAAGGCAGGCTGGAATACAACATTGTTGTAGAGCAATCTACCAGCAAACCGTACACCACCAATATGCCATCAAACGGCAACGGTGCAGAGGCTAAAAACCAATCGATGCCGATACCGATCTCTATCAATAAGGACATTAAAAACCCCTTTGTGATACCAGGATTGAAGAAGCTGAATGTTGACCCTCAGCTTAACCGTAACTACACTTTCGAGAACTTTGTAGAGGGCGATTGCAACCGCTTGGCACGTTCGGCTGGTTATGCCGTAGCAGCCAAACCGGGCGGCACATCATTCAACCCATTGATGATATATGGTGGCGTAGGCCTGGGCAAAACCCACCTGGCGCAAGCCATAGGCAACGAAATAAAACGCACCCTGCCCGATAAGCTGGTGCTGTATGTAAGCTGCGAAAAATTTACGCAGCAATTTGTAGATGCGCTGAAGCATAATAACATCAACGATTTTGTGAATTTTTACCAGGCCATAGATGTGCTCATTATGGATGATGTACACAACTTTGCCGGCAAAGAGAAAACACAGGATTTCTTCTTCCATATCTTTAACCACCTGCACCAAAGTGGCAAGCAACTGATCATCACATCAGATAAAGCCCCTAAGGATCTGGCCGGTTTAGAAGAACGTTTGCTGTCGCGTTTTAAATGGGGACTTTCTGCCGATTTGCAGATACCCGATCTGGAAACCCGCATGGCTATCCTGAAGAACAAGATATATCAGGATGGTATCGAATTATCCAACGATGTGATCGAATACGTTGCCCACAATATTGATAACAACGTGCGCGAACTGGAAGGCGCTATGGTTTCCTTACTGGCACAATCTACCCTTAACCGCAAGGAGATAGATTTGAACCTGGCCAAGCAGATGCTGAAGAATTTCGTAAAGAATTCGGCTAAGGAAATTTCGATGGAATACATCCAGAGCCTGGTTTGCGAATACTTTGAGGTACCTATAGAGATGGTAAAATCGCAGACCCGCAAGCGCGAGATTGTGCAGGCACGCCAGATTTCTATGTACCTGGCCAAAGCGCACACCAAAAGCTCATTGAAATCGATAGGGAACTTCTTCGGCGGTCGCGACCACTCTACCGTTATCTATGCCTGCCAAACCGTTGAAGATTTAATTGATACAGACAAAAAATTCAAAGGCTACGTAGCCGATATACAAAAGAAACTGAAGATGTCGTAATCGGCATCAAAGAGATAATATGAGCCTCGCGGATGCGGGGCTTTTTTTGTTTAACCATGAATTTCGTAAATACCGGACTCATCATCCGTTAAAAAAGCCTCTATACGCTTTTCATACTTTAACAATAGTGACGCAATTTCAGAGGTGCTTACATTGCCTGTGCGCAACCATATAATTTTAGGTGGATAGGAAAGCAGATTTTGAAGCTCAGAGAAGTCCTCATCAAATGTTAGTACAGTATAGTTGTTGGCTTTGGCGTATTCCCATATCATGAAATCAGTCAAACGCCTTTCGCATTTTATTTCATTTGAAGGCAGGATAGACCAATGTGGGATGAGCTTTATTAGGCGCCATGAAATATTCTCATCAGCAATTAAACGCATAATTAGGCAACCTTCACAATGCGTTCTTTATTAGCTGCATAAGCAAGGCATGCTAATATCTGGCTCTCGTTCAGTTGCGGGAAATCAGCAATTATCTCGTCATGGGTTAAGCCCGAAGCAAGCCATTGCAAAACATCGTACACCGTAATTCTTGTGCCGATGATTACGGGCTTGCCGAACCTTACATTTGGGTCAACTTCGATATATTGTTTATAGTCGATTTGCATTTATACAAACTTACTGCTTTTTAATTAATTCTAATCACTCGATCCTGGTAAGGTATTTATACTTACCACCTTCTTTCAGCAATACTTTTTCCTTCCAAAACACATCGTCATCGAGCGTTTTATAGGAATAGTTCCATTTGGTAACGCTCCCCATGGTTTTGTTCACCGGGTCCTCTCTATCATCAGTTGTTTTCAATTCATCGGCTTTCACGTAGGTCCATTCATAAATTTCATTGGTACCAGGTATCAGCACAAAATAGCGCATTTTAATTATGCCATTCGCATCGGTAACCTTAACAGGGTTAATAATGGCCTCTTTCTTCCTCGAATATATTAAGGTCAGGTACTCCGGTTTGATGTTTAAGGCGACCATATTATTCTTACGGGCTTTTACCTGTTTTGTATAAAAAGGCCACAGCACGTTATCTATAATATCTTTATTGTAAGCGTCGCGGGTGGTCTCTGCATCAGCCTTCAATTGATTAGCCACCAGCTCGTACATGCCGATATAAGGCCTGTTTTCCAACTCCTCGCCCGCCCACATGTTTTTATACTTTTCCCAGTCAGGCTCCTTGGTTTTATCCTTTATCCTTTCAAATAACTTGCCTTCCCAAAATACGGTGCCCGGCTCGGCGCTGTTAGCTGCAAAATAATCCCAGCCTTGCAAATTATTCAGGAAGTCCAGCTTGCCGTCCTCAGGCATAGGGGCATCAAAATAAGTCACCTCTGTTTTTTCGTAATACCATTTCCCCTGATATTTCAGCCCTTTTACCAGGTAGGCATTGGTTTGGGGAGCCTCGTCCAGGTAACCCTTATCGCCGATTTTTTTTTGGGTGATCACCTTCACATTTTTATCCCCTTTTATCGATAGCAAAGGTTTTGCATCTTTTTTATCGATAGTATTTATGAAAAAGGCCACGAACTTTGTGCCGTCGGCATTATAAAAGCACTGGTAAATATCATCAAGGTTGATAGAGCTGTCTTTAGCGGTAATAACCTGCTTAACCAAGGATGCATCAAACTTTTGCAGGTACACCGTTGATGCGATGTACGCCGCCCGTTTTTCGGCAAGTGCCCGTTCGTTCACCAGCGTTTTATTGGTGGATGCCACCGCCTGCAAAACATCAGTGGAATACAAAGCGAGCGTATTATTGATGGTGCATCCCAGAGAACCCTGCTCGCAGGTAAATTCAAAGCCGTGGTTATCGCTGTTGCCGGTGTATTCTTTATCCAGCAATAGGGTATTGGATTGGGAGTCGTACAGTTGCACCTGAAGCTTACAATATTTTTGCCCGCTTTGTTGATAGAAACTCACCTTTGGGAAATTCAAAACGTAGGTAACGTTTTCTTCAGTTGCAATCTCCTGCATGCTTTGGCGCGTGCCGCCGGATGTTTTGTTGCTTACCAATAAAAGGCAATTGGTAAATCGTTCGTAAAAACGATAGGTGAGGTAATTTTGAGCATACAAAGACACTTGTTTTTCAAAACTGATGTCTTTTAAAAAGGCAATGGTGCTGGCACGCATCATTTTTATATTGGCCGGCTGTTGCGCTTCCCCGGGTTGTGCACCCGCTGGCATTGATGAAGCCTTGGTCTGTAACGCCACTGTTTGATAATTCACTGCTTTTTCCAGCAAATGAGATACCGTGACCGCGGCAGGCGAGAGTATGAGTATTTTAGGCTCAAAATCTGCCTGCGCCAGCGCATTCAGGCAGATGCAATAGGTTGATATGGCAAATAGCAGCAGTTTTTTCATGATAAGATTTATGGCTTGAAGATAAATTGAATATATTAGTATTTGATTTAAAATCGCGCAAAATGAAAAAACTATTCCTCCTTGCCATACTGATAAGCCTTAGTAGCACGAAAGCCTTTTGCCAAACCGATAAAGACGATATCAAGAAAGCCATCAACACGATGTTCGATGCGATGAGAAAGGGGGACAGTACTCTGTTGAAGTCGGTATTTGCAGATGGGATGGTGTTGCAGGGCCTGGATACTAAAGCAGATGGCACTATCGTATTGATGAATGAAAAGCCGGAGGGTTTCCTGAAAGCCGTTGGTACGCCGCATAAAGAAGTTTATGACGAGCGCATCACCTATGGCGATATTAAAGTAGATGGTGCGCTGGCCAGCGTATGGACACCTTACAAATTCTACCGCGGCGCAGCGTTCAGCCATTGCGGCATCAATTTTTTCCAGCTGATGAAAACCCCTAACGGCTGGAAAATCATTTACATCGTTGATACCCGCCGCAAAGATAATTGCCCGGAATAGTTCAGGACATCGTCATTGCTAGCGATAGCCTGGCAACCATCGGCAAGCAGGGCCTCTCTGCTTGCCGAGGATTGCTTCGTCGCCCCACCTCCAGGCCTCTTGCGCCGCTCCTTGCAAGGACGAGGTGGTGAGTTTCTATCTCTAACCTCTTATTTCGAGCCTCGCCCAACTAACCTCTAATCTCTATCCTCCAACCTCTCTAATTGTAACATTTTAAATATTAGCCGCAAATAGGGTTACTATTGCCGGCTACGGGGTATCAATAGCAAACCAATTAACTCATCGCAAAGGGCTTAACTCCAGCGCGGTTAGGCACTGCTCCATAATATCATTATATCATCCATCGATTTCCATTTTGCCGCCAGCAAATACACTGGGGGCTTTCATATTTTAACTTAAATTATTGATAATCAATATATTATATAAATTAAATCCAAAAATGTTGGGTTACTTTTGATTGTCGCCGGGTATCAATACTAAACCAATAAATCAATCATGAAAACAAAAATCTTAGTGGTGCTGGCAGCCGTTGCTTTGCTGGCAGCGTGTAAAGGAAAAAATTACGAATACGCCAATACCGATAAACGCGCTTCTGCCGCTGATACGGTCGGTATAGCGGCAGACACTCTATTTAAAGGCCCCGATAAACTGGTAAAAACAGCCGACATGGCTTTCAAAGTAAAAAATGTACAGCAAACCGGCGATTCGGTATCAGCGCTTACCAACAGGCTGGGCGGCATGGTCATGCACCACCAAATGCGCTCGGAAGTGGTAAACAGCCAGGATATACGCGTTAGCGACGATTCTGTGCTCCATGTTTCGGCCTTCAACACCTCGGCAGATATGACCGTTAAAATACCCTCCGAAAAACTGGAAGGCTTTATGATAAAGGTAAGCCACCTCGGCATGTATATTACCTCGCGACAGATGGATATCGAAGATAAATCACTTGATTACCTTGCCGAGCGCATGAAAACAAATAACCGCCGCGAAATGATTGCACAACAGAAAAGTGGTAAAATAACCATCAAAAACCCCGATGCTGTGCTTTCGCTGAAAGACGACCTGGTTGACGGGCAGATAAACAACCAGCGGATAGACGCCGCCGTAAAATACAGCAACATCAGCCTCAGCTTTCACCAAAGCAATACTATCTTAAAAGAAATGGTGGCCAATGACGACCCATCTGCCTACCAATTGCCATTCTTTAAACGCCTGGGCATGGCCATCGTAAACGGTTGGGCCATGTTTACCGAATTCATCATCGGCCTGGTAAACGTTTGGGTATTCCTACTCGCCGGGATAGGTGTATGGGTTGCGTATAGGACGTATAAGAAGAGGTATGTGCCATTAAAAGTCTAAAACAAACAACCGTGTCATTTCGAGCGAGCGGAGAGCCGGGCTGCGCGGGGGCGCGACGAGAAACCTTCTGCGCTTTGCAATCGCACCAATGCATGGCGCACGGCAAAGCGGTTATAGCATGGTATACAAGTTCTCTCCTCGCCGCTCGCGCACAATCCCACGCAGCTCGTTCGAGATGACAGGGGTGTAAAAAGGAAAAGAGAAAGGTGTTTCGTGTTACCGAAACGCCTTTCTCTTTTCTCTCTTGTCTCTTGATTCTAGTAGTCCTGCTTCTAAAATTCTACCCCACCAGCTTCTTATACCTGATCCTTTTAGGCGCTACATCGCCCAAACGTTTTTTACGATTTTCTTCGTAATCGCTGTAGTTGCCTTCGAAGAAGTACACTTGTGAGTTGCCCTCGAATGCAAGGATGTGCGTGCAAATCCTATCGAGGAACCACCTGTCGTGGCTGATGACTACGGCACAGCCGCCAAAGTTTTCCAGGGCTTCTTCCAGTGCACGTAAGGTGTTTACGTCGATATCGTTTGTGGGCTCATCCAGCAGTAAAACGTTAGAGCCTTTTTTAAGTGTAATGGATAAATGCACGCGGTTACGCTCACCGCCCGATAGTACGCCAACTTTCTTCTGTTGATCTGCACCGTTGAAGTTGAAGCGCGATACGTAAGCACGTGAATTGAGGGGGCGGTTACCTACCATAATGGTTTCCAGGCCGCCGGTTACGTTTTCCCAAACAGATTTGTTTGGATCCAGGTCGTCGTGCATCTGGTCAACATACCCTAATGCAACGGTTTCGCCTACGCGGAAGGTACCTGCATCGGGTTGATCTTGCCCGGTTATTAAACGGAACAGCGTGGTTTTACCCGCACCGTTGGGGCCGATAATGCCTACTATACCCGCTGGCGGCAGCGAGAAGGTAAGGTTATCGAACAACAATTTATCGCCATAGGCCTTGGTAACGTTATTGGCCTCTATCACGATATTGCCCAAACGCGGGCCCGGCGGAATAAACAACTCCAGCTTTTCTTCCCTGTCCTTTGTTTCCTCCGATGCTAATTTATCGTAGTTGGATAAACGCGCTTTTGATTTGGCGTGGCGGCCCTTTGCCCCCATACGCACCCATTCCAGCTCGCGCTCCAAAATCTTCTGGCGTTTGCTCTCGCCTTTCTCTTCCTGGGCAAGGCGTTTCGATTTCTGGTCGAGCCATGACGAGTAATTTCCTTTCCATGGCAAACCTTCGCCACGGTCCAGTTCCAGTATCCAGCCGGCAACATTATCCAGGAAGTACCTGTCGTGCGTTACGGCAATAACGGTGCCTTTATATTGTTTAAGGTGCTGCTCCAACCAATCGATAGATTCAGCATCCAGGTGGTTGGTAGGTTCATCCAGCAGTAAAACATCCGGCTCCTGCAGCAGTAAGCGGCATAAAGCAACACGGCGGCGCTCACCGCCCGATAGTACGGAGATTTTGGCATCCGGGTCGGGGCAGCGCAGAGCATCCATGGCGCGTTCCAGTTTCACGTCAAGTTCCCAGGCGTTCACGGCATCAATCTGATCCTGCAGTTCGCCCTGGCGGCTCATCAGCTTATCCATTTTATCGGCATCGCTGAAATATTCTTCTAAACCGAATTTCTCGTTTATCTCTTCGTATTCTTTTAATAAAGCTGTTGTTGCAGCAACGCCTTCCTCCACAATTTCTTTTACGGTTTTGTTGGGATCCAGCTCCGGCTCCTGACTCAGGTAGCCCACGGTATAGCCCGGCGAAAATACCACCTCGCCGATGTTGGTTTTATCTATACCGGCAATAATTTTCAGCAAGCTTGATTTACCCGAACCGTTTAAACCGATAACGCCTATTTTGGCACCGTAAAAAAACGACAGGTAGATGTTTTTGAGTACTGTTTTTTGCGGGGGATAAACTTTGCTTACCCCTGCCATAGAAAATATGATCTTCTCGTCGGCCATTGTACTAGTATTGGTTTATGATGTATGTGGTTTCAAATATCTCGTAAATAAGGCATGCGGCAAAATTAATATGGGTAGAAAAATGAAAAAGAAACCGGTATTAATGCAGCTGTAGCATCGTAGTTTAATTTGCCGGCCGACAAACAGCACAGGGTCCCGCGCATTCGCGATTGACATAAAAAAGAGTCTGTACATAAATAAAACCCAATGTTAAACAACAAAACTAAATTTGGTCAAGATAGGCTTTGTGCCCTTTGCGCTAAACTATATGCCAGTCTTTGCGGACTTTGCGGTTAAACTTATACCGCAAAGTCCGTAAAGGGAGAAACACAGCCAAATGCAATTTTAATTAAAATGCCTTAAATGCGTATATGATGTAGCCTCTTTAGGGTGAGGCTACTCGGTATTTTAAGTAAAAAATATTGATTTATTTATGCCGATTATTTATATAACTTGCTGTTAATTAACCTATGGCCGCCAAACAAAAATTAGGGAATCCGTTTTTCGTCACCGCTGTGTTGGTGCTGATGATCAATGACTGGTATTGCAAACCAAACTTTCACAATGTGCTTACGGGCAAGCTGTCTGATTTTGCCGGACTGTTTGCTTTCGCTTATTTCTTAGGTGCGCTTTGGCCGCGAAGGGTACTGCTTGTACATACCGCTACGCTGGTATTGTTTATGGTTTGGAAATCGCCCCTGGCGCAGCCATTTATCGATAGCCTTAACGGCGCGGGCGTCCCCATTGATCGCGTGGTAGACTATTCCGATTATGTCGCTTTGCTTGTGCTCCCCCTGAGCTACTACCTGTTTAATGCATCAGGTAGCTACTGCTTAAAGCCCGTACTGCGAAACCTGGTTATCTGCTTCTCGGTATTATCATTCGTGGCTACTAGCATGGTGCGTGGTAAATACACAAAAATTACGGGCATTAATAAAACTTACAGTTTCAATTTCTCTAAGCGCGAACTGGTATCGCGCGTAAACTCGCTGCAACTGGAATATATAAAGGATTTAGATAAGTATGTACGCAGCCACAACAGCAGCAAAAGCCTGAAGATATCCCCCGATACAGCCAACATCGATTTCGACAGCAAGACCAATACGTTTTACTTTAGCAGCAACTTCAACAAAAAAGATACGATAGCGCAATTACTGGATTACAAGCGGCTGCAGGATGCCGACACCATCCGCCTGCGCACCATGCATTCAGATATCAATATCTCGGGTGATGGAAAGCACTCCGAACTCAAATTACTTGGTCTAATGAGGTACGTAGAACTTAGAGACAAAAGCGATGCGCAAGAAAAAGCTGTCGGCCTCTTCGAGAAATGGGTAATTAAGAAAATAGATAAAGGGTATGGAAAATAGGCCTCAGGGAAATTGCTTTTAAAATATTGCGCGCGATGGAACGTGCGATTCCCCTCTTGAGAGGGGTGGAGGGGTGTGTTGGCAAGCCATGCATTGTGCCGTTGCAAGGTGGCGAACACACCCCTCCCATCACACAATCTGCCGCGCCCCCTCTCAAGAGGGGAATGAAAAACTTAAAAGCTATTTCCCTGAGGTTTATAGATAAATTATCTGCCATTACGGCACCAACACCAAAAAAGCGATAATATACTGCTACAATTGGGCAAATTACAATTAAATCCTGCGCAATAATCCCTTACATTTACTTTCCATGAACTTAGCGTTCGTGTATCATATGCAAACCAACATTCGCAGCGCCTGTCGTTTATCCATAGTATTGTTTTTTATATTGACGCTCTTTGGCGTCACGCCATCCCGTGCCCAGGATCCCTGGAAGAACCTCGAGAAAAGACCATCTACGCTGCATTTAGATAAAGGGCTGTTAACTTTTAATACGCCGGCATTCCGGCTAAAGCTGGTGAAAGCTTCGCAAACCGTTGCCGGGTTGCAACCCAATACCGAAAAAGATTTTGATTTTACCCCGTCGGAGCGCCTGGCTCAACGCAGCAGCGATGGCATGTATCACCTCGGCGATATCAACCTGCGCCTTAAAAGCGCAGGTGATACCGCATGGACCAATTATTCCACTGCTGCAAGCCGCGAAGATGTTACACCGCTGCAAGTAATGCAAGCCGGCGTACTGGCCGCTGCGGACCTATCGCCTACGCTTCCGGCCAACATCCCGCTTAAAGTGCAACGTTACTGGCAAGTGGTAAAGGGCAACCTGGTGCTATCATTCAAGTTGAAAAACACAAGCAACCAGGCAGTAGAAATTGGCGCGCTGGGCATGCCGATGATTTTCAATAACATTTTACAGGGCGAGGAACTGGAACAGGCCCACGCCAGAAACGTATTTTACGACCCATACATCGGCCGCGATGCCGGTTATTTGCAGGCAACCCGCCTCAGCGGCAAAGGGCCCGCCTTGCTGGTACTGCCCTATGGTAAATCGCCTTTTGAGGCATACAACCCACTGCTTGCCGACCCAACCCCGAAAGGGATAGATTTTGAAGGTTTTTACGAGTGGATGGTGCACAGCAAGGCCTACGCCGAAAACGAATGGAAAAAAGCCGAACCCTGGAACAAGCCGACATCTGTGGTAGTGAAGCCCGGGCAAACGGTTGAATATGGCGTACAGTTTGTGCTGTCGCCCACCATCAAAGGAATCGAACAAAAACTTGTTGAGCAGCACCGCCCGGTAGCAGTAGGCATACCGGGGTATGTATTGCCGCAAGGCACCGATGCCAGGCTGTTCTTAAACTACAGTAAGAAAGTTAAAACATTAACCGTAGAACCGGCTGGCGCGCTCAGCATTACACCAACTAGTGCCGAAAACAAAACACTGCAAGCCTACAGCGTAAAAGGCCTGCAATGGGGGCGGGCGCGCTTAACCATCACCTATACCGATGGGTTAAGCCAAACCATCAGCTATAAAGTAATTAAAGCGGAGCGCGAACTGGTAAAGGATTTCGGCCATTTCCTGACCACCGAACAATGGTTTAACAAGCCCGACACGTTCCATCGCAACCCTTCGGTCATCACTTACGATTACGAAAAGAAGCAGCAGGTTACCCAGGATAGCCGCGTTTGGATTGCCGGCCTTAGCGACGAAGGTGGCGCGGGCAGCTGGCTGGGGGCTATGATGAAACAACTGGTGCAGCCCGATAAAGCCGAGCTAGCCAAACTGCAGGAATTTGTAAACCACACCCTGTTCGGCAACATACAGCATGCCGATGGTCCACAGAAATACGGGGTGAAGAAAAGCGTATTTTATTACCAGCCCGACAGTATCCCCAAAGGCACTTACAGCGATAGCCTCAACTGGAAAACATGGGCGGCCTGGAGCCATCAAGCTGCCAACGATGTGGGCCGCTCTTACAATTACCCACACGTTACCGCCGCACATTGGGTAATGTACCGGCTGGCGCGTAATTATACCGGCCTGGTAACGCAGGGCGACTGGCAATTCTACCTCAATAGCGCCTATGAAACCACCATGGCCATGGTAAAGCAGGCACCATATTATGCTCAGTTCGGGCAGATGGAGGGAACGATATTTTATTTATTGCTGATGGACCTGAAGGCCGAAGGCTGGAGCGATAGGGCCCTCTCACTAGAAACCGAAATGCGCAAACGCGCCGAGCACTGGCATACCCTGCAATACCCCTTTGGTAGTGAGATGCCCTGGGATAGTACCGGGCAGGAAGAGGTGTACACGTGGTCGGACTACTTTGGATACACCGATAAAGCCGAGGTGACCATCAACGCCATATTGGGTTATATGCCCACCGTGCCGCATTGGGGTTATAACGGTTCGGCACGCCGTTATTGGGACTTTTTGTACGGCGGCAAGCTTTCGCGTATAGAGCGGCAGCTGCACCACTACGGCTCGGGGATGAACGCCATCCCTGTATTGAGCGAGTACCGCAAGCACCCCGCCGATTTATACCTGTTGCGCGTAGGCTATGGCGGATTGATGGGCGCTATATCCAACATTACGCAGGACGGTTTTGGTCCGGCGGCCTTCCACGCTTATCCATCAACCCTAAAGATTGATGGCCTCTCCGGTGACTATGGCCCTAACTTTTTTGGCTACGCCGTAAACTCGGCCACTTATATTACTCACGATACAAACTTTGGCTGGCTAGCCTTTGGTGGTAACCTAAGCAGCGCTAAGGGTATTATCCAGGTAGATATTACTACGGCCTCCGCATCGCGGGTATTTATTGCGCCGGCTGGCCTATGGCTTACGCTGGATGCCGGCACTTTTAAAACCATAAGCTACAACCCGGCAACAGGCAGCATAACAGCTACCCTGAACGCAGCCGACGACCATACACCTAAAGCTTTATTGCGCATACAGCAGGCCTCGGTCGGCAGACAGTATAAATTGATACAGAAAACGGGAATGGAGCGTGGGGCTTATGTGATTCCATTGGGTAGTAAATTGGCGAAGGTGGAGTTGAGCAGGTAGGTGGTGAAAGACCTTTGCATCTATTTACTATCGCTCGCAGATTTTAACCCTTTAGCGATAAATACCTTACAGGTTCTCAAGTGGCTCAAAAGGCATCATTGACCGTGCCTGCTCTTTAAATAATCAGAAAATGAAATGCGTTCGCCATCCTCTTCTCTTTTTGCTTCATTGTAAATGCGCACATCTTCCAAATCCTCCAGCTTTTCCACTATAGCCTCAAACTCATCAACAGTAAGTACGACAAATGAGTTATTCCCCTCGCTGTCTTTCAGGTATTGTGGGTGCAGAGGTAGCATAGTTCTGTATTAAAATTTCGAAGGATTCCGGCTTGTATGAAAAATCGAGGCTACATATACCAGTTTCGTTTTTTGATTTACCCTGTATACAATCACATAAGGGAAGCCTTTAACTTTGGCAACACGATAAATTTCAGAAAATCTTACATTATAATGCAGCGGATTACTTTCAATCCTGTTTAGCTTACCACTAACCGCATTATAGAACCTTGTGCCTAATCCAATACGTTCGCCTTCATACCATTCACAGGCTTCTGCAAAATCAACTTCCGCCTGCTTAAGTAGCTTAACGGTATACACGGTCCATTTCTTGCTTTATCTCATTCCAATCACGGGCGGTGGTTTTGCCCTTCATAAACGCTTTATCGCGTTTCAAAACCTCTGCTTGTTGCTCGTCAGTCAAAAACAAATCGTCTTCTTCAGTTTCATAATCATACTTCAGGCTATCCAAAAAAGCTAATAGTACTTTTTCTTCCTGTTTATTCTGTGGATTAACTGATACTGTCATAATAACAAATTTACAATTCGCATCTTAGATTAACAACAGCATACCGGCTCAATCCGAGTCGTCTTTAACGTAGGTTAGCATCCAATCTTTATTAACGTAATCAAAATAGTAGTTGATGTGCATGCCCGAATCTTCCAGGGCATAAACCATATCTACACGGGTTTCGCTTAGGTGTTGTATCTCAAAAATATTTGGCCCTGTACTTTTAAATTTGGTGTATTTCCAATCATTTCGGGGTAGGTAATGGATACTATCAATCTTCACATCGTCGCCAAAAACTACTTTAAGCGGAAATTTAACGTGCGCCATTTGAAAAGCCGAATCGCAGTTGAACTTTTGCAAAAAGCCATCAAACTCACTTACCGCGATAACATCAGCTCCCTTCGGCGAAGCTACAGTGTTATTATGATCATATTTAGTTTGCTTATCGCCACCGCGGCAACCTAAAAGCATCAAAGGGAATAAGCAGGCAATTAATCTGTATTTCATCATTAGGGTAATGCTTTATATAAAAACCAGGGGGTAAGCACCACGTTCAACAGGATCATCACGATGCATAGCGCCTTGTTGAATCTACCGCCTGCTTTCTGCAGGAAAACACCCAGCACTATCCCGCCAAAGAGCATCATCGCCGCATCGAAGTAAGTGAGTACATCCGGATCGGGCGGGTAAAAATCTACCCTGAACAAGCCCAGCATATCGGGCAGGTACAGGTACACATCGTACAGGCAAAGGATATAAAGAACAGTTAGGGTGACGGGCCGGCGCATGGCTATAAAGCTACCGATATCTTTTTATTAATAAAAAAACATGTTCAGGGTCGCCCGGGGAGATGATACACCTCATCTTCCATTATGCCTGCCGTCAGGTACGCAGCCGCTGGTCGGGATTACTTTTGAGGCATCAAATAACAAATGTATTATGAAAAATTTACGACTTAACCTCCTCGCCATTGCCCTGCTAAGCGGCATTACCACAGCATTTGCGCAACAAAAAAACGAATGGGACCTCAGGATACGGGCCATTGCAGTAGTTCCGCAGGAAAGTGCTACCATCGGCGTAATAGGCGGCGGCATCAATATCTCTAACACCGTTGTGCCCGAACTTGATTTCACCTACTTCTTTGCCAATAACTTCTCTGCCGAACTGATACTGGCTACCACCAAGCATAAGGCCCACACCACCGGCTCTAATTTAACTGCTATTGGCGGCCCTGCATCTGCAGATGTAGACCTGGGCAGCGTTTGGTTGTTGCCGCCTACCCTTACGCTGCAATACCACGTGCCAACAGGTACCGGCTTTAAACCATACGTGGGTGCTGGTCTCAATTACACCTTCTTTTACAGTGCAAACAAAGGCACAACTGTTCAGGGCATCAAATACCAGAATACAGCTTCTTTTGCCGCACAGGCAGGTTTTGATTACGACATTACCAAAAAGGTTTTCCTTAACCTGGATGTTAAAAAGATATTCCTGAAAACCGATGTAAAGGTAGATGCCGCAAACCTTACCCCGGCAAGCAACCCCGGTTTAAGCGCAACCCTGCAGGCCATACCCGCAACCGTAAACATCAAACCATGGGTAATTGGTGTGGGTGTTGGGTTTAGGTTGTAAAATAACACCGCGACAAGTTTAAAAACAGCCTCTGCTATCAAAAGCAGGGGCTGTTTTTTGTAAAATCAGTTGGGTAATTTAATACGAGCGACAACCGGAATGCTAACTATTATTTTGAAAAAGAAAGTAAATACTCAGCCAAATCGCCTGTTTCTTTAGGTGAAAAACATGGCTTGAAATAGCCGACATAATTAATAAGGCCATTTACGGCCAAAATTTTCACATGTTGGAATTCTTCAATCGGTTTGTGGTTTATTAAAACTATCAGATTTTTTATTGGGATTTTTCTATCACCCCAGTGATGTTTACCTAGCGTAAACCTTGCATTGGAAATTTCATTATTCATAATCTTATATAAAGCAAAGTTTGTCCGCCTGATTTGCTCAACAGGTGAATGAAGATTTAGATTATTCAACGAATCCTTACTCCAATTTTTGGTTTCTATCAGGAAAACTCCGGAAGGGGCTACCAGGATGTGGTCAATTTGAATAGACTTTATGTAATCATTTTGTTGCCGACGATAAATAGGGGGATTAAATGCACAGGTAAAATCATTAATTAAAATATAGTCGTCAGATAATTTTTCCAGTTCTTTAACAACCTTATGCTCGCCCAACGCTCCATAAATAAACGCATTGATTTCGTCAATAACTTGCTTTTTCCTATCAAGTTCGTTTAATTGAGGCGAACCGCTTTCCCGCACCGCTTCGTCAAAATTCGAAACGATATATTTATGACGGTCATTCTTTTTGTTATAGTCGTCTGTCAAATGTTTGAGCGAATAGTCAATCCTGGAATTGACAGTAATCTTGGTGTACCGGATTCTCAGCTTGAGGATAACACTCTTGATGTAAATGACAATTGAGCGTTTGCCATTGGAATTCGTTGAGAGTAAGTTGCATAGCTGAGTATTTAAGTTTTCAAGCCCCTCCTCGTATTTTTCTTTAACTACAATCTCCTGCTCCTTAATAGCATGTTCCAATTGAACGATTGATTCACTAAGTGTAACCTTTTCCTGCTCAATCAAAAGCTCATGATTTGAAATAATTTGCTTTCGCGAGGAAGAATAGTTATCACGGAATTTAATTACCTCATTTAGTGATTTGTACTCATGGATATTGTGCGCACGCAAACGAGATTTTATTTCCGTTAAACAACCAATTTCATGATAAACCTTACACATGGTATTCTCGAATAGTCTATTTTTATTGGACAAGGGGGAATGACGAAAGATACGCAAACCAGTGAAATAGAACTCTTTTAATTTTTAGTTTTCATCTCGGTTTTCAAATATCGTTTACATAAAAAAGCCTCCCGATTTTGTCAGGAGGCTTTCCATTATCACAAAACAGAAACTAATTATTTCTTATCAGACATCACCACGTATATCGTGTTTTTCGCTTTATCCTGGTGCTGCGCCGTTTTGGCGTCACCGTGGTTGGCATTTAAGTGCGGTGCAATAACCAACGAAACGATTGACATCAACTTAATGAGAATGTTCATCGACGGGCCCGAGGTATCCTTAAACGGATCGCCGACGGTATCACCGGTTACGGATGCTTTATGCGGTTCTGATTTTTTGTAGTAGATCTCGCCGTTGATCTCCACGCCTTTTTCGAATGATTTTTTGGCGTTATCCCATGCACCACCTGCATTGCTCTGGAATATACCCATCAGCACGCCGCTTACGGTAACGCCGGCCAATAAACCACCCAATACTTCGGGACCAAAAACAAAACCGATAATAATAGGTGTAATCAAAGCAATAAGGCCCGGTGCAACCATCTCGCGGATAGATGCCTTGGTAGATATTTCCACGCATTTCTCATACTCGGGGCGCGCTTTGTACTCCATAATACCCGGTATTTCGCGGAACTGGCGGCGCACTTCTTCCACCATGGCCATTGCGGCACGGCCCACAGCCGATATACACAATGCCGAGAAGATGAACGGTATCATACCGCCCACGAATAAACCTGCCAAAACATTGGCTTTGTAAATATCGATATGCTCAATGCCAGCAACGCCCACAAAAGCCGCGAACAAAGCCAGCGAAGTCAACGCTGCGGAAGCAATGGCGAAACCTTTACCTGTGGCAGCAGTGGTGTTCCCCACGGCATCCAGGTTATCAGTACGGCCGCGCACTTCTTCCGGTAAACGGCTCATTTCGGCAATACCACCGGCGTTATCGGCAATTGGGCCGAAGGCGTCGATAGCCAACTGCATAGCCGTAGTAGCCATCATACCGGCAGCAGCAATAGCCACACCGTATAAACCGGCAAAAAAGTAAGAACCGTAAATACCTGCAGCCAAAACCAAAATTGGCAATACGGTAGATTCCATACCCACGGCCAAACCACCGATGATATTGGTTGCGTGACCCGTTGCCGATTGCCTGATGATGCTCATTACCGGGCGTTTGCCCATAGCGGTATAATACTCGGTAATGATACTCATCAAAGTACCTACTACCAAACCTACCATTATCGACCCAAAAACACCGTTCTTGGTAAACACCAGCGAACCTGCCTTAACCGCATGGCCGGCGTCTTCATCGCGCAGCATATGGAAACTATCGTTTGGCAGCATCCATTGCACTAAAAAGTAAGTAGATATCGCGGTTAACACGATGGAAGCCCAGTTGCCTATGTTCAGCGCTTTTTGTACGCTATCAGTTTCGTTCTTGATTTTAACCAGCGAAGCGCCTACAATAGAAAACAGCAAACCTAAACCGGCTATCACCATCGGCAATAATACAGGCGCTATACCACCGAATGCATCATGCGAAACAATTTCGCGGCCCAAAACCATGGTCGCCAGCATCGTTGCCACATACGAGCCGAACAAATCGGCACCCATACCGGCTACGTCGCCTACGTTATCGCCTACGTTATCGGCAATGGTTGCGGGGTTGCGCACGTCATCCTCGGGGATACCTGCTTCAACTTTACCTACTAAATCGGCACCTACGTCGGCTGCTTTGGTATATATACCACCGCCAACACGTGCGAATAAAGCTATCGACTCTGCACCCAGCGAAAAACCGGCCAGTACGTCAAGCGCTTTGGCCATGGCCTCGCCGTTAACCGATGAACCGGCAACGTTGGTCACATACATCGTGTAAAAAACAATAAATAACGATCCTAAGCCTATGATGGCCAAACCGGCAACGCCAAGCCCCATAACGGTACCGCCTGTAAACGATACCTTTAATGCTTGCGCCAAACTGGTTTTAGCAGCCTGCGTAGTACGTACGTTTGATTTGGTTGCGATGCGCATACCCAGGTAACCGGCAAAGGCCGACAAGAATGCACCGATTAAGAATGAAATGGCGATAATCGGGTCGGATGTGGCCACGGTGGTGCCGCTCCAGGCCAGCAATATGGCCGCTACTACCACAAAGTAGCCCAGTATTTTCCATTCGGCGCGTAAGAATGCCATTGCCCCATCAGCAATATAGCCCGCCAGCTCATTCATAGATGCGTCGCCGGTTTCCTGTTTGGTTACCCAGGCCGATTTAATGGCCATAACGAGTATCCCCACAAGGCCAAAAACGGGAATCAAATAAATTAAGTAATTGTTCAAAAAATCCATATTCAATAATTGGTTATAAGTGTGCTTTTTAAAAAACGCGCAGGGGCGTGGTATAATTGGTTAGCGCAAAATAGTAATTTTAATTTCTTTACAATAGCATGTCAAAATTTAAAGTTTGCTTGCCTTTGTTTTTGAAGATCATTCGGTCCCGCTCGCCAAAGGGCATTTAGTTTGGCAAATTCCGTTGTCAATGATAATTATTATTCCTATTTTAAGCCCTTAAACTAAACTTTAATGGCATCTGATTCTTCTCAACCTAAAATGAAACACGAACTGACCCTGCTAGACGGCACCATGCTGGTAGCAGGCTCTATGATCGGTTCCGGTATCTTTATCGTAAGCGCCGATATTACCCGCAACGTAGGCTCGGCCGGCTGGCTGATAGCCGTTTGGCTCATCACCGGTTTCATGACGCTTACCGCAGCCCTTAGCTACGGCGAACTTGCCGGTATGTTCCCCAAAGCAGGTGGGCAATACGTTTACCTCAAAGAATCATATAACAAGCTTATCGCTTTCTTATACGGATGGAGCTTCTTCGCGGTTATACAAACCGGTACCATAGCTGCAGTTGGTGTGGCCTTCTCCAAATTTGCGGCTTATTTATATAAGCCTATCAGCGAAGACAATATTCTGTTCCAAACCATCCTTTACACCAACTCTGCCGGCAAAGACGTTATTTTCAAATTGAACGCTGCGCAACTGGTTTCTATCGCGCTTATTTTCCTGCTTACTTATATCAACACCAAAGGCGTAAAAGGGGGCAAGCTGATACAAACCACCTTTACCATGACCAAGCTGTTAAGCCTGTTCGGCCTGATTATTTTTGGTTTTATTGCTTTCAAACCCGAGATATGGCATGCTAACTGGACCAATGCCTGGGATATGCACAAACTTGATATTGGTGCTGCGGACGGCAAACCCGGCGACTACGGCCCATATGCCATAAATGCTGCCCTTGGTGCCATAGCTATTGCCATGGTAGGCTCCATTTTCAGCAGCGATTCATGGAACAACGTAACCTTTATTGCCGGGGAAATGAAAAACCCCAAGCGCGATGTAGCCTTGAGCCTTTTCTTCGGCACCATGGTTGTTACCATTATCTATATAGCAGCCAACGTGGTGTACACCGGTGTTTTATCCCTGCACGATATCGCCACGGCCGAAAAAGACAGGGTTGCGGTAGCTGCATCGGATGTGATATTTGGCAGCAAGGGCACTATTGTTATCGCTGTTATGATTATGATATCCACCTTTGGCTGCAATAACGGCTTGATACTGGCCGGCTCGCGCGTGTACTATTCCATGGCCAAGGATGGCTTGTTCTTTAAGAAGACCGGCACGTTAAACAAAAATGGCGTACCCGAGTTTGGCTTATGGATACAGGCCGTTGTAGCATCAGTCCTTTGTTTAAGCGGTCGTTACGGCGATTTGCTGGATATGATCTCCTTCGTGGTGGTGTTATTCTATGTGCTTACCATTATCGGTATTTACAGGCTACGTATAAAGCTGCCAAATGCAGAACGCCCTTACAAAGCCTTTGGTTACCCGGTACTACCTGCTATTTATATTTTAATGGGGTTGGCATTTTGCACCTTATTAATTATTTACAAACCAGAATTTACCTGGCCGGGATTAATTATCGTGCTAATAGGCATACCAATTTATTATATAACTAAAGCTACGACTAAACCCGAACCCGACACCGCAGTTTAACCTAAAAAGATATTTCACGCAAAGCCGCTAAGGCGCTAAAAAGCAGAGTTCATCTTTGCGGCTTAGCGCCTTTGCTTGCAAAAAACAAAATCGACAATTTGAATACGAGAATAAAAACACTGGCCATATTTGGCCTGCTTGCAGTGGCCGGCCAACTGCATGCTCAAACCCTCCAGCAAAAACTACAAACCGCATTTAACAAACTGCAGCAGGATAGCCAGTGCAAATACGCCACACTATCGCTTACCGTGCTGGATGCCAAAACCGGCGAGCAGGTATTTGCCGCCAACCCCGATATGGGTCTGGCGCCGGGTTCTACCTTAAAAACGGTTACCAGCATCACCTCGTTTTTTGTTTTGGGGAAGGATTTCCAGTTCGAGACGGCTGTGGGTTACACCGGCAGTATCGATGGCAAAGGCACGCTTACCGGCGACATCATCATTAAAGGCAGCGGCGACCCCACCCTGGGCAGTTGGCGCTATGCCACTACCAGGGAAGGCTACGTTTTGAATACCATGGTGGAGGCCATCAAAAAGGCGGGCATCAAAAAAATACAGGGCAAGATCATCGGCGACGACGGGCAATTTAACCACCAAAGCATCCCCGATGGCTGGATATGGCAGGACCTGGGCACCTACTACGGCGCGGGCATTGCCGGGCTTTGCTGGCGCGAGAACCAGTTCGACATTAAATTGAACACCGGCAGCGTTGGCGAGCCGATATCCGTAGCCGGCACCGTGCCCAATACAAATTACCTGCAATACAAAAGCGAACTCACCACAGGTGCCGCCCACACCGGCGACCAGGCGTACCCCTATCTGCCGGGCTTTAACAGCAAAACCATGTACCTGCGCGGCACCTATGCTATAGACCAAAGCAAGAAAACCATCTCCGCCGCCATCCCCGACCCGGCTTATGATGCGGCTCTCCGCCTGAGCGATACGCTCAAGAAAATGGGGATTACCGTAAGTGCCGAACCTGCTTCCTCCCTGTCTCTAAAAGAAAAGGCCTTAGTTGTACCTGCGGCTACTGCAAGCTTAACCCTTATTAAATCGCCCGAGTTGAGCAAGATTGTTTACTGGCTCAACCAAAAAAGCGTGAACCTGTATGCCGAGCAATTGCTGGCCACGATATCCACTAAATTAGGCAAAGCTGCAGTAACCAGCGATGGCGTAGCAGCCATGCAGAATTTTTGGGAAGCCAAAGGCATCGACCACCGCGCTATGAATATTTACGATGGCAGCGGCCTCTCGCCCGAAGACAGGATAACCTCCTCTACCATCGCCCACATTTTGCAGGCCGCCCATCAGGAAAAATGGTTCGGCGATTTTTATGAGAGCCTGCCCGTTTACAACGATATGAAGATGAAAAGCGGCAGCATCAGCGGCGTACAAGCCTATGCCGGTTTCCAAACCAACAAAGGCCGCGAGCTTTGCTTCTCTATTATGGTGAACAATTACAACGGCCCCGGCAGCGGGATTAGGGCGAAGATGTTTGCCGTGCTGAATGAGATGAAGTAGTAGGCGCAGCCCCCTAACCCCCTGAAGGGGGAACAGAAATTAAGAACCCAAATGCACACCATAAAAAGAATATTCGCTGCAAAAACACTGTACTGGCACCTGCTTATCAGGCTGGTGTTGTTTTGCTTTTGCGTGGGTATTGGTTATATATTCGTGGCTCCCCTTATTTGCTGGAGCATACTTGGGGAAGGGGCCGTTGGTGATCGCATCGCCAACGAGCCCTTGAATGCTTTCCTCTTTGAATACGGCACATTAATTATAGCGCTCTTCACTATTGCTATCTTAACCGGCCTCAATATCAAAAACAGAAAGTTTTCCGAAGCAAAATCATACGTTATAACGATGGTAATCGTCATTATACTATACTACTTTAGGGACCCTGTTCTATACTTGATTTTTTAACCCGTAAGCTATTGTCGGAATGAAAAGCAGCATCATAAAAGAAATCCTAACCCCCGCGTCATTGCGAGTATCCATCAGGGTGTGCCCTGAAAAAAAAGGTTATGACGTGTAAAAAAAACATACTGATAATCAACAACTTAATGCCACGTCATTATAAGGAACGAAGCAATCTCTACGCAGGATAGGCCGACATACAAAGCCGCTCTGCTAACCGGTAGATTGCTTCGTTCCTCGCAATGACGCGCTTTTTTTAATCAGTGTAATCGAAAAAACCGGCCATTAAACTGCGCAAGTTTCGGGTTCTTTGGCCTCCGGTACCACGGTACATTTGTGTCATAATTCATTATCATGGAAACACAAAACAACATAAACTTCCAGCGCATTGCCGAGGCAATCAGCTATATCAGGCTCAACTTTAAAGCCCAACCTAGCCTGGATGAAGTGGCCGAAAAAGTAAGTCTTAGTCCCTTCCACTTCCAGCGCATGTTTACCGATTGGGCGGGCATCAGTCCCAAAAAGTTCCTGCAATACCTCAGCCTCGATTATGCCAAAGGCATCCTGAAAGAGCAACAGGCCACCCTCTTTGATGCCGCCTATGAAACCGGCCTATCCGGCACGAGCCGCCTGCACGATTTATTCATCAACATTGAGGGCATGACACCCGCCGAATACAAAAACGGCGGCAAGGAACTCAGCATCAATTTCAGCTACGCCGAGACGCCCTTCGGCAATATTATCGTGGCATCAACCCCGAAAGGCATTTGCTATATGGCCTTCGCCGATGATAAGGATGACGCCTTTAACCAGCTTTACGCATCTTTCCCCAACGCCAGCTATTACCAAGTGGTAGATATGGCACAGCAGAATGCGCTATATATCTTCACGCGGGATTGGTCGCAATTGTCATCTATCAAACTGCATTTAAAGGGCACCAGCTTTCAGTTAAAAGTTTGGGAAGCCCTGCTCAAGATTCCGATGGGCGGCTTGAATACTTACCAAACGGTTGCCCATGCCGTGGAGCAGCCAACAGCCAGCAGGGCGGTAGGCAGTGCCATCGGCGCAAACCCCGTCGCTTTTTTGATACCTTGCCACCGGGTCATCAAATCTACCGGCGAGTTTGGCCAATACCATTGGGGTGCCGACCGTAAATCGGCCATCATTGGCTGGGAAGCCGCAAAAACGAACCATCTAAGCATTGTATAAATATGGAACTGCAACAAAGGATAGCACAAGTCGATTGGTCGGCAATTGCCGAAAGCCTCAACACCAAAGGCTACGCCACAGTCCCCAACATATTATCTGCCGATGAGTGCGATGCGCTGGTGGCGCAATACGGCGACGACACAAGCTACCGGAAAACCATCCAGATGGAAAACCACGGCTATGGCATTGGGCAGTACAAATACTATGCTTACCCCCTGCCCGGCATAGTGCAGCAATTACGCGAGGGGATTTACCCCAATATTGCCACGGTTGCCAATAACTGGATGAAGGCTTTGGCGATAGAAAAAACATTCCCCAATACCCTAAGCGAATTGACAGATCTATGCCATCAGCATATGCAATTACGACCAACGCCCCTGATACTGAAATATGGCCAGGGTGGCTACAATGCCCTGCACCAGGATTTATATGGCGAAGTATTCTTCCCTATGCAGACGGTGGTGTGCCTTAACCAGCCGGGCCAGGATTTTAAAGGCGGCGAGTTCGTACTGGTGGAGCAGCGTCCGCGTATGCAATCAAAAGCCATTGTATTGAACCCCGGCAAGGGCGAAATGCTCATCTTCACCACCAATTACCGGCCGGCGCAGGGTGCAAAGGGCTATCACCGCGTAAACATGCGCCACGGCGTAAGCGAACTCCGCAGCGGCGAGCGCCACACGCTCGGGGTGATTTTTCATGACGCGAAGTAGGGGGTAGTTTCCCTTCGTCATCCCGCCTCGTCAAGTGTCCACACTTGACGAAAGAAAATGGCAAGCGTCCACGCTTGCAGATTTAGCATTCGGGCGGGACGTTCACAAGTTTTGCGTTCGAGTCAGGTAAGCGTGGACGCTTACCACCATTTTGCGCCAAGTGTGGACACTTGGCGCGGCACCGGGTGATTTAATCGCCAAGCGGTTGTGTCCGCGTCGCGAGCCGACTCACCCCCAACCCCCTCTCTACTTCGTAAAGAGGGGGCTTTTTTTTTTGATTTTTTTCTAAACCCTCTTTGCGGAGCAGAGAGGGTCGACGCCCGCGCATGCGGGCTGTCGGGGTAAGTCAAATCGCCACGCGGCATATCCACAAAGCCTCCCCCCGTCCAAAATTCCAACAGAATTGTATTACACCTTTACGCACTTAGTACATAAGGCAAAAGCCGTATCGTTCAATTAAATGAAACACCTACTCTACCTGTTTGCTTTCCTTACCATCAGCAGCAGCTGTTTTGGGCAAACCAAAACGCTGGATGGGTATTTGCAGCTGGCCCTAAAGAATAGTCCGCTGATCAAAGACCTTAACAACCAGGTTTTATCGGCACAGATAGATAGTGTGCGCATCCGCGCGGGTTTTAAACCGCAGGTGGCCCTCAACGCGGGCGGACTTTACGCCCCGGTGATCAACGGCTATGGCTACGCCCCCGCCATCACCAACGAACATGCACTCAACGGAATAGTCACGGTCAGCAAAACTTTTATTGGGAAAGACTACTTAGGCAGTCAGTTCGCAGCTATCGGCCTCAGTCAGGATTCCTTGCGCAACAGCATTAAGTTATCCGAGCAAGATCTGCGGCGCACCATCATTGGTCAGTACATTACGGCTTATGGTAGCCTGCAGCAGCAGCAATTTAACCAGCAAGTGGTAAACCTGCTTAAAGGCGAAGAAGACCTGCTAAAAAAGCTCACCCGGAACAATGTTTACCGCCAGATCGATTACCTGGCTTTTTTGGTAACGCTGAAAGGGGCGCAATTGCAGCTATCGCAAAGCAGACTGCAATACCAAACCGATTATGCTACGCTGAACTATTTAAGCGGTATAGCGGATACCAGCGTTGCCGAAATTGCCAAACCCGAACTTGTACGGAAAGTGATTTACGACCGCAGCAACAGCATCTTTTTTAAACAATACCAGCTGGATAGCCTGCGCCTGGCCAACAGCCGCAAACTCATCGATTACAGCTACCGGCCTAAACTAAGTGCCTATGCAGATGGTGGCTACAACTCTGATCTCACCAGCCAGTACTACAAAAACCTGGGTGCCAGCGTAGGCTTTAGCCTTACCATGCCTATTTACGATGGCGGGCAAAAAAAGCTGGCTTACAAAAAGCTGGCCCTGGAGCAGGAAACGCAGCAGGTGTACAAAGCCTTTTACTTTAACCAATACCAGCAGCAACTCAATCAGCTTAACCAGCAGATAGACGGATACGACCGGCTGATTGCCGAGATAAACGAACAATTTAAATACGCCGAAAGCCTGATAAAAGTAAACACGCAGCTGATGCAAACCGGCGACCTGAAGATTGCCGACCTGATACTCGCCATCAACAGCTACCTCAGTATCAAAAACCAGCTGGCGCAAAACGTAATCAGTCGGCTGCAACTCATAAACCAACTCAACTACTGGAGCAGATAATGAAACGATATTCAAAACCCATTACCGTTTTACTGGCCTGCGTGTTTGCCATGGCTATATATAGCTGCGGCGGCAATGCCCCTGCGGCCGATGAGGAAGAGGTGGCCAACCCGCAAACACCCGTTACCGTTACCACCATCGCTAACAGTGCGCTAGCCGATTCTATAGAACTCAACGCAACCTCCACCTTTATGCAAAAGAATTACGTAAAGGCCAATGCCATCGGCTACCTGCAACAGGTTAATATACAGCCGGGGCATTATGTAGAGAAGGGGCAGCTGATGTTTGTGATCAAAACCAAGGAGGCGCAAAGCATAGGCAATACCATCAACGTGCTGGATACCACCTTCAAATTCTCGGGCATTAACCGCATCAGGGCAGCGCGCAACGGCTACGTGACCGATCTGGCACACCAGGTGGGCGATTACGTACAGGATGGCGACCAACTGGCCACTATCAGCGACCGCGAGAGTTTCGCTTTTGTGATGCAATTACCCTACGAGCTCAAAAGCGTAATGGCAGCCAACCAAAACATCACCCTCACCCTTCCCGGAGGCGAAAAGCTGAGCGGGCATGTGGCCTCTACCATGCCATCGGTAGATACCCTTTCGCAAACGCAGGGCATCGTTATCAAAGTGAGCAGCAGCCACCCTATCCCCGAGAACCTGGTGGCCCGCGCACTCATCATCAAAACCGCCAAAAGCAGCACACCAGCGCTGCCCAAATCGGCCATTTTATCCAACGAAACGCAGGATGAATTCTGGGTAATGAAACTCATCAACGATACCACCGCCGTAAAAACACCGGTAAAAAAAGGCATCCAGTCGGGCGGGATGATTGAGATATTGTCGCCAAGGTTCAACCCTACCGATAGGATAGCCGTAACGGGCAACTATGGTTTGGCCGATACTGCGAAAGTCAAAATCGTAAAACCATGAACGAGTTGGAAAACTACTTCATCACCCATAAAAAGCCCATTAGCCTGGTTCTTTTTATTGTGCTGCTGGGCGGCATATTCTCCTACTCGCGCCTGCAAACATCGCTCTTCCCCGAAATTACCTTCCCGAAGATAAAGATCATTGCCGATGCAGGTCTACAGCCCGTGAACAAGATGATGGTAACGGTGACCAAGCCGCTGGAGAACGCCATTAAACAAGTGCCCGATCTGCATTACGTGCGCAGCACTACCAGCCGCGGCAGCTGCGAAATATCGGCCTATATGAACTGGGATGCCGATATCGACCTGAGTCAGCAACGTATAGAAAGCCGCATTGCGCAGATCAAAAACGATATGCCGCCCGAAGTGACCGTTACGGTGGAGAAAATGAACCCCTCCATTTTGCCCGTAAGCGGATACACGCTGGAGAGCCATAACCTGTCGCCCATAGAACTGAAGCAGCTGGCCACTTACACCGTAAAACCCTTCCTCTCGCAGGTGGATGGCGTATCGGAGATACGGGTGATAGGCGGCAAAAGCAAAGAGTACTGGCTGGTGCTGGACAGGCAGAAGATGAGTGCGCTTGGCCTTACGCCCGACATGATCAGCAACACACTTATGCAAACGGCGTTCATTAAAGCTAACGGGTACCTTGCCGACTATAAGATGCTGTACCTTACCGTTACCGATGCCAGCGTAAACACCAGCGAGCAACTGCAGAACCTGGTGCTGAGCAACAACCGCAAGCGCGTTATCCAACTGAAGGATATTGCAGACATACAGGTGAACCCCGGCGTAGAATACACCAAAATAAACGCCAACGGGCACGAGGGTGTGCTGATAGCGGTTATCAAACAACCCAACGCCAACCTGGTAGAGCTATCTGCCGCCATGACCAACAAAGTAGCCGAACTGCAAAAAGTGCTACCCAAAGGCGTAAGCCTTAAGCCCTATTACGTTCAGGCTGATTTTGTGAACGAATCGGTAAAGAGCGTCAGCGACAGCCTGTGGATAGGCCTGGCGTTGGCGATCATCGTAGCCATAATCTTCCTGCGCTCGTTAAAAGCCAGCGCTACGATATTGATTACCATCCCCATAACGCTTTGCCTTACGTTGATCGTTTTGTACGCCTGTGGCTATACGCTCAATATTATGACTTTGGGGGCAATTGCGGCGGCCATCGGTTTGATTATAGATGATGCCATTGTAGTGGTTGAGCAGATACACCGCACTCATGAGGAGCACCCCGAAGAGCCGACCCTCACCTTGCTGAAAAAAGCTATCGACTATCTGTTGCCGGCCATGATAGGCTCGTCCATCAGCACCATCGTGATATTTATCCCTTTCCTGATGATGACGGGCGTAGCCGGTGCGTATTTTAAGGTGATGACCAACACGATGATCATTACCCTCGCCTGCTCCTTTTTCGTAACCTGGATAGGGCTGCCGGTGATTTACCTGCTGCTCACTAAGGAGAAACAGGTAAACAACAAACAAGCTAAAGTAGAGGCCCATGAGGTAAAGCAGCAGCGCTGGGTATCGTTCTTTATCCTCAACCCATTAATCAGCATTATTCTCATCGTAGGCCTCGTCCTGGTTATCGTTTTTATCCCCGGCAAACTGGAGACCGGCTTTTTACCCGATATGGACGAGGGCAGCATCGTGCTGGATTACACCTCCCCTCCCGGTACCTCGCTGGAAGAAACCGACCGGATGCTGCGCGAGATTGAAAAACTCATCATTAAAGAACCGGACGTGGCGGCATACTCACGCCGCACAGGCACCCAAATGGGCTTCTTTATTACCGAACCCAATACCGGCGATTATCTCATCCAACTGAAAAAGGGGCATGAGAAAACTTCCGAAGAAGTGATAAGCGATTTGCGCCTGCAAATAGAAGCGTCGCAGCCAGCCCTTCGGGTTGATTTTGGACAAGTAATTGGCGATATGCTGGGCGATTTGATGACCTCCACCCAACCCATCGAGATAAAAGTTTTTGGCGATAACCAGGCAAAACTGCAAGCCCTTGCCAAACAGATAGCAGATATTACTACCAATGTAAAAGGTACTGCGGATGTGTTCGACGGCATCGTAATTGCCGGCCCCTCAGTAAACATCGTACCCGATTATAGCAAGCTCGCCCAATATAACCTTACACCAGCCGCGCTGCAAACGCAGGTACAATCGGCACTGGAAGGGAACGTGATTGGCAACCTGTACGAGCGGGAACAGCAGTCGCCCATACGTATGGTATACCCTGGAAGCCGCCTGCAGGATGTGGCTGGTATTAAAAACCTCAACATATTCATGGCTGATGGAAGGCTGGTCCCCATAACCTCGCTGGCCACGGTAGAGCTGCATCCCGGCGACGCCGAGGTAGAGCGCGAAAACCTGCAGGCCATGGGCGTTATCAGTGCCCGTTTAGAAAACGCCGACCTGGGCAGTGTGATGCCCGCCATACAAAAAGGCATCCACGATAAAGTAAACCTGCCACCCGGCTACCATGTGGAATATGGGGGTGCCTATGCAGAGCAGCAGCAATCGTTCAAAGAGTTGCTGATGATATTGATTACGTCGAGTTTGCTGGTGTTCGGGGTGATACTGTTCCTGTTCCGGCAGTTCAGGATAGCCTTGCTGATATTGGTGGTTGCGGTGCTGGGTATCGGCGGCAGTGTATTGGCCTTGTTCCTAACAAATACCCCGCTCAACGTGGGCAGCTATACCGGTCTGATCATGATCGTGGGCATCATCGGCGAGAATGCCATCTTCACTTTCTGGCAATTCCGCGAGAGCGCCAAAACCAGCAGTATAGATGAGGCTATCGTATATTCCATTTCCACGCGCCTCCGCCCAAAACTGATGACCGCTCTGGGTGCCATTATTGCACTGACCCCACTGGCCCTCGGGATAGGTGCCGGGGCACAATTGCACCAGCCATTGGCCATCGCGGTAATCGGTGGTTTCCTGGCAGCACTGCCCTTGTTGCTGATTGTTCTGCCCAGCATGATCCGCATTTTTTACCGCAACCATTCATTCGCCAGGAAGGCATAACAAGAGCAAAGAAAAAGACCGAAAAACCAAAGAAAATCAAAGATTTTTAAAGGTTTTTTACGGTCTTTTTTGCGATTTTAGTCTACGCCGTCTGCTTTTAGTTTATTCAAAAGTTCATCTAAATCTACCTCGGCAAATGCGGTCGAAGAGTCGGATACGCCGTAGGGAACGATGAGTTTGTTGTTATGCACAATGGCTCCGCAGGAATACAACACGTTGGGTACATAGCCTTCGCGTTCATCGCTGTTAGGCACCAGCAAAGGTTCTTTCAGGCGGCCTATTTCTATAGTCGGGTCATCCAACTGTAAAAGACTGGCACCCAGCACATAACGCCGCATCGGGCCAACACCGTGGGTAATCATCAGCCAGCCCTCTTTCGTTTCAATAGGCGATCCGCAATTGCCTATCTGCACAAATTCCCAGGTAAATTTGGGTTGCTGTAGCAGCACGGGTTTCTCCCATATGTTGATCTTATCCGAGTACATGATGTAGTTATTGCAGCCATCTATCCTGCTGATCATCACATACTTACCATTCACCTTGCGCGGAAATAGCGCCAGGTTCTTGTTCTGGGCACCTGCACCGTACAGGGGCATTATCTTGAAGTTATAGAAATCATTGGTTTGCAGTAACTTAGGCATAATTAGCGCACCATCGTAAGCGGTGTAAGTGGCGTAATAAACGGAAGTACCATCCTCGTTTACGAACTGCACGAAGCGGGCATCCTCTATCCCCTTCCGCTCATACTCGGATATGGGGAAGATAACCCTATCGGATATATCCGTATCCAGCGAAAACACGATCTCGTAATAGGAATCGGCCAACCAAAGCACCTTATCGTACTCCAGCTTTTTCATATCGCTCTCCTGAAGTCGCTGAGAATCAAGTATAATACGGCGCAGGTTGGAGTATTCGAAGTGATGATCCAGCTTGCCCTCCAGCTCGTGCAGTACATCGATATTAATCTGGGTGATTACCGCTTTATCGAAAAATAGCTTTTTATTGTAAACAGCGTTACGAACTATCTCGGCTTCATCGATGTAATTACCCGCTGGTAAAACACTGATATTGTTATATTTATCTATCAAAGCCCTACGGAACGTGATGGATGAGATATGCCCTTCGCCCACTGCCCTGAAGCTGATGATCACGCGGCGTTGCCCATCTTCCATCTCGGTTTGGTCAGGGTCCGCTACGATGGATGGATTAAAAAACGCAGCCGACTCAATCGAATACTCGTGCGTAAAGTACGATCCGATCAGGAGTTTTCGGTAAACGGTAAGGCTATCAAAATCTATCCCTAATTCCTCAAAAAGTGGCTTCAGCTTGCTGCAATGGCGGTTTAGTACCCGGGTAATATTGCGGTGGCGTTTAGAGTACTCTTGCAAAAGGGGCGATACAATGCCGAAGGCCTCTTCCTCTGTAATAGCCATTACGCGCTGCAAAACTTCCTTAGCCCTGTCATTCCCGTTAAAAAAGAACCTTGCGATCACACGCCTCGGGTCCGGATTCACTCTTATTGGTTTTCGCTCTATCGAAAGTCTCATCTATGGATATTTTATGATTAACACCTGTGCGGTTAAATTGATTTGGGCAATTCAACAAAAACCCGCAGGACCGGTAACAGGCAATGCCGGGCCATATTGCCGCGGCGAAACTCTTAATAAAAGCGTTAAAACCGCGAATTGTTTAGTAAATGTGAATTTCCCGGGGCTTACAGCATGCGGTTGCGTTTGATGAGGTACTCGTTAAGGATACCGTTATAGCCCTGCGCAATATCGGCATCCACCAAATCGATGTGGTACTGGGCACATTTAAGTTCCAACTGGTGGCGGTATTCGTTAAGGGTGGCGATATAGCTGTCCCGGATTTTATTGGGATGCACCCTTACCTCCTCGCCGGTTTCCATATCTACGAAATGGTGAGGCCTGTTGTCGAAATTAAATTCTACCTCCTGCTGCCTGCTGGTAATGTTGAAGATGACCACCTCGTGCTTTTTATACTTAAGGTGCTGTATTGCAGCGAAAAGCCCTTGCATTTTTTGCGGGTTGAGGCTGTTCTCCAGCATATCGCTGAAGATAATAACCATCGAGCGCTGGTGTATCTCACCCGCCAGATGGTGCAGCACGCCCGAAATATTGGTTGTCGTATTGGCTTTTGGGTTATTATACGCTTTCTCCAGCTGGGCATACAGGTAAAACAAGTGCGCCGATGTGGAACGGGCGGAACTCATCCAGTCCATCTTATCCGAAAAAAGGCAAAGCCCGAAAGCATCGCGCTGCTTTTTGAAAAGATACATGAGCGAGGCGATGGCATACACCGAAAACTGCAGCTTATTGGTACCCTCTACCGGGAAGTTCATGGACGAGGAGGTATCCAACAGCAGGTAACAGCGTAGGTTGGTTTCTTCCTCAAATTGCTTTACGAACAACTTATCGGTACGGGCCAGCAGTTTCCAATCGATATTTTTTACCGATTCGCCGTTGTTATATAGCCTGTGTTCGGCAAATTCTACCGAGAAACCGTGGAAAGGACTTTGGTGCAGCCCGGTGATAAAGCCCTCAACAACCTGCCTGGCAAGCAGTTCCAGATTGGCCAGTTGGCGCACATGTTGGTTGTTGTTTAATTGAGGCATAGGGCAAGGTAGCGAATTTAGAGATAAACGCTAATCATAAACGTACGACAGGGCGAATTATTTCGGAATACTATTACCCAACCGTCGGTTTAAACCGACGGCATTGAAGGCGGATTAGCCCAAATTCCATCTAATCAATGAGCAATCCACCTCCATTGCCGTCACATTCATGTGACGGAAGGCAGCATAGATATCAAGCTTAGAAAAAGCCCTAAAACCTCGTATACAATGCCGTTTGTACAACATGATTAACCGTGTAGGTAGTTGCCTGCTTGCTGTATTGGTTAAGATAACCCACCTCTGCGTCGAACTTTTTGCTGAAACGGAAACCGATGGCACCATAGGCACGGTTTTGGTCGAAGAAGTGCTTGTTTACTTTGTTCTTGTTCTGCACGTTCACGAAAATTTCGTTCTGCAGGGCCAGGAATGGGCCTTTTTTGAATACCGAATCGCTTTTGAACGGGATAACCGACCGGGCAAAATAGCGCAGGCGCTGCGCAAAGTAATGGTCATTAGCCGTTGCCGACGTGTTGCCCAAAAAGCGCTGTTCTAACCTGAAACGGTGCTGCAGGGTAGCGCTGCGGCTTATTTTATGATTGTAGATGAACTGCTCCCATATCCGGCTCTCGGGGCGAAAGGTTGATGCGCCGCTTGCAGAGCGACCATTGGCAGTTACATAAGCGTATCCCAACGCACTTATCTTATTATTAGCAAAGTAATAATTTACTGCCGGGCGCAAAAGCACGTTGCGCAAATAATCAAACTGATCTGCCGAGCGTAGTTGCCCATCGAAAGACATGCCCCAATACTGCGAGAAGCGCTGTGTATGAAACAATGCTGCCCAGCCAGAGAATTGATTATCCTGCGCCAATAATTTACACGGTACCAAAAAAGTTGAAAGCAGCAAAAGCTGAAAGATTTTTTTCTTCATAATTTGTAGATATGGCGCTTTGAAAGCGCGTAATGAAAAATAGCAAGCCTCAGTGTGGGGGGCACACATTTTTACGGCTAACTGGCCAAAAATAGCAATTTGGGCAATAATTACTCTTTTAATTTCGCTATCCGTTTACGCCCCAAATCATACATCAGTCTAAAAGCTTCCTGATTGCTGCCACTGCTGAGCGGCGTTTGATGGAAACTAAGCACAAACTGGCCGGTTAACCCTTTGTATAAGAATGGGGTGTAAATGATATCCAGGCGGTTGTAGGTTTTGTATTGGTAATAAGCATCGCCGTAAGCTACGCTGTGTCCATCGCCTTTGTAAAATTCATCGTACAGCGCAAAGCGTTTGTAACTAAAAAAGGCGTTGGCCACAAAGCCGGTGGGTTTTTTAAACCCCGATACGTTGCGCTCCCGCTCAAATGACATCATGCCCCCCGCTTCTATACTCAAGGAATCGAGGAAGGTTTTGTGGCTGAAGTTGGCACCCAGTTTTACTTGTATAGCTCCGTTATCGCGGATATGGTCATCGGGGATGGGGATTGCCGGCCCTGCATCATGCAGCAAAAAGAAATAGTGCGAAAGGTAGAAAGGCCCCTTTTCAAAGGGCTGGTACTTGCCCGAAAAGCCGAATAGAAACTGCTCGCGCTCGGTATCGGTTTGGCGGCTTGTCCAATCAATCCATACCGTTTCATTGAAGTTGGCGGTATGGTATTTGGCCAGCAAGCCCTCTATGTTTGGGCGGAAGTAGCGGAGCGTATCGTTCAGCAAGGCGCGGGGGTAATCCGTCAGCAGGCCCTCTCGCGGGAACTCCCCCGCGTTGAATAGCCAGCGTTTGCCGGTATGATTAAAATAAGCTACCGGGTTCACTTTCAAAAAATAGGGTTTGGCACCAAACTCATGCAGGCCGTTAGCGCCTACAATAAAGCGGTTGACGCTGTCCAAATTCAATCCAAAATCGAAAGCCAGCTGGGTGCCCGAGTAGGTGCGCGAGCGTATCAGCGACTCCTTATATTCCCGGTTGTCAAAAAAAACCGAACCATTGAAATGCACATCTACCGTTTGGGCGGCAACGGCGTGGGCAATCACAACAGTAATCAGTAACAGGTATATCTTTTTCTGCATCGTATCAAATTGTTATTGAACTATAAACTTTATCAGGCGGCTATTTTTACTCCCGCGGAATGGCTCGGTACGTATTGAGAACATCAGGTAATAGGTGCGCTTCTCTTTCGGCGCGGTCACTTCGGTACTGTAAGCCTTGGTTTCTCCTGATTGCAGGCTGATTTTATTAAAATCTGCACCTGCTTGCTGCACTTCGGCAATATCTGTAGGGCCGGTAAAAAAGCAGCTTTCTAAATACACCGGGTGCTTGTAACCAACGTTGGTAAAATTAACATCGTATGTGTAAGGGTTGGCAATATTCAGGTCAAATTGTATTTTTTGGCCGGGACGGGCGGTTACCGACGTTATTTTGGTATCTATTGCTATTTTTTGATAGGTACGCGCATCCTCCACCCAAGTGCCATACCAATCGCCCTGCTCGTTTTTGATAGTATCGCTTTTATAACCTTGCAAAGGTTCGGCCAGCAGCAGGTATATCTTTTTGTGCTGCAGGCTATCCTCCATGGGCCAGATATCGAACATGGTGCGCCCGTAATACCGCGAATCGTAAGCGAAGCCTTTTAGCGTGCGGTTATAAAAATCGTATTTGGAGGGATTCTGGAAGCCATCGTCCATCACCATCCAGGCATCGCCGGCTTTTTCGTGCACCTTTGCGGCCCAATCGCGGAAGCCAAAATAGGTGCGCAAGGCTATGACTTTTTTGACGAAGGGCAAGCCTAGCGTAAGAGCCAGCCTGAGCATCAATATCAGTACGATATTGGCTATACCCAGCCGATAAAGCCATGTAGGGTAGTTACTATTCCGTTGCAGGTTGATGAGTACCAGCGCAACCAGAGGTATAAAAGCAATAAGCGTATAATGGGGCTGCACATTGGCAAAACCGGTATTCACCAAAAAGAAACCGAAAATGCCGATAGCGTTGAACACCAGCGCGCGTGTAAATACATCAGTAACTTTTGTTGTAAATCCTTTATAAAACAGGTACCAACTGATGAGCACGCCGCCGAGCAGCAATTGCCCGGAAAGATATTCGATAGTAGCCGAGATATTGTAGGCCTTATCAGACGAACGCTCGAACAGCTGATAGTTTACCGCCGGAAAACCATGCTGC
This sequence comes from Mucilaginibacter psychrotolerans, assembly GCF_004519315.1. Classification (GTDB taxonomy): domain Bacteria; phylum Bacteroidota; class Bacteroidia; order Sphingobacteriales; family Sphingobacteriaceae; genus Mucilaginibacter; species Mucilaginibacter psychrotolerans. Next base: position 365,002 of record NZ_SOZE01000001.1, on the reverse strand, counting down.
GACTGCCATAAGATGTGCGGCACGTAACAAATAAATCCTATGATAATAGCCACGTAAAACGATGGCCGCTTAAACAATTTCGGGTTAGATAATATGGTGAAACCCACCAGCAGCACCCCATGATATTTACTATATAGCAAACAAGCAACCACCAAGCCTATGATGGAACCCATACGCCAGCTATCTTGTGCTACATACTTTTGGTAGCAATAATAAAACAGCACCGCAAAAAAGAACAGGGGCGCATCGGGTGTGGTAGTAAAGCCATATACGTGAAAAACCAATACGCCCGATATCAGCAATATAAACCATTTGGCACTAACCGAATATTTTTTGAGGATGAGCCACAACAGATAAATAGCCAGTCCGTTGGTAAGCACCGTAACCAACCTTGCGCCAAGCTCGTTTTGGAAAAGCGAGTACCCGATTTTGATGAATACCGCCATCATGGGTGGATGGTAAAAGTAGCCCCAATCGGGCTTTTGGGCGTAAAGCCAGTAGTAAGCCTCGTCGCCGTGCAGCTCAAGAACGTAAGCCTGTAGCAGGTTCAGCACCGTCCAGCAGGCGATGAAATACCAGATGGGTTTATCGGTTTGCGCGGGCTTGCTTATCGTGTTGGCCATTTAATCATCAAAGCTGCAAAGGTATGATAAAAGCGTTAAGGCAAGTGATGCCGACAGGCATCATTATTTTAGGAAAGCTGCGTGCTATTCCTATAAAATTTCAATATTTGAACTATGATAGCCAAACAAATAGAAATTATGCGGCAGCCCCGCATCAAGATATTGAGCATACTGGAAACGTTCAGCCTGGATCAATTAAACATCATCCCCGCAGGTTTTAATAACAACATCCTGTGGAACCTGGGCCATATGATAGCTGCGCAGCAGGGCGTTTGCTACAAACGCGCCGGTTTGGATACCTGGGTAAGCGATAGCTTTTTCCAGGCCTATAAGCCTGATACCAAACCCGAGGGCTACATTAGCGAGGAACAATTCGACGAGATAAAGGAATTGCTAATGACCAGTCTGGACCAATTAGAGACCGACCTGCATGCCGGCATTTTTACCAATTACCCCGCCTGGACAACCCGCTACGGCGCAGAGATACGCGATATTAACGATGCTATAGCGTTTTTGCCTTTCCACGAGGGACTGCATGTGGGGTATATTATGGGTTTGAGGAAACTGGTATAGGTCCCCTAACCCCCAGAAGGCGAAATTTGTTGAATTGTTGTTATGAGAAAGCTGCTTTTACTGATGATGATTTTGCTCGCATCCTGCGATTACCCGCAGGCAAAGTTTAACAAAGCCACTTGGGAAGAGAAAATAGACTTGGATTATCCATATCGAAAATTTATTCTTAAAGATTTGTTGGAGCATCATTAAATTAAAGGTTTAACCAAAAAACAACTTATCGATTCGCTCGGAAAGCCCGCTAATTGGGGCGACCCCAATATTATGCCTTATGAAATACTTACTGATTTTGGAAGTGATATAGACCCCGTGTACACAAAAACTTTAGTTATTTCTTTAAACAAGGATTCTATTGCAACCGGATTTAAGGTTGTGGAATGGAAAGCCGGGACAAGTAATTAATGGCAAAATTTACTCAAACCCGTTTCCACTCATCGCGTATCTTTAACTGATATTCCAACCCGTCCACGCCGAAATCTATTTTCCCGAAATAGTTATCCAGGTCAATCGGCTCTTTCTTTTTGGGGAGCTTAGCCAACTCTTTATCAAGTTCGCTCCGTGTCGTCGTTTTGTTTACTTCAATTACTTTGCCCATACACAAATATAAATAACGCCACGGAGATTTGACAATTTAAAGTATTTCCCTCTAGTACTATTCAACAATCTGCACATCCGCACATCTGCATATCTGCACATTTACTATATTAGCATCCTTTTATTAAAGCTATGAACAGATTTTACGGGACAGGAGTGGCAATGGTAACTCCTTTTCAGCCCGACGGCGAGGTAGATTACCCTGCGCTAGAGCGGCTCATCAACCACCTTATTGATGGTGGGGTGGAATATTTAGTGTCGTTAGGCACAACCGGCGAGAGCGCTACTTTGAGTAAAGACGAGAAGAAGCAGGTGTTTGCCTTTACCGCCAAAACCGTAAATAAGCGCGTGGCCCTGGTGGCCGGCATAGCAGGCAATAACACTTTGGAGGTGATTGCGGAAATTAAAGCTTTCGATACAACAGGTTACGATGCCATCCTATCGGCAAGCCCGCATTATAATAAACCAACGCAAGAAGGCATTTACCAGCACTATAAAGCCATAGCAGAAGTATCGCCCCTACCTGTAATTCTGTACAACGTACCCAGTCGTACCGGCAGCAGCGTGAGTGCCGACACCACCGTAAGGCTGGCGAAGGACTTTAAGAATATTATCGGCATAAAAGAAGCATCGGGCAATTTCGATTTGATGAATCAGCTGATGCGCGATAAACCGGAGGAATTCTTATTAATTTCCGGCGATGACCCTATCACCCTGCCCATGATAGCTATGGGTGCCGTTGGCGTGATATCGGTAATTGGTAATGCGCTGCCGCGCCAGTTATCAGATTTGGTACGCGTGTGCCTTACGGGCGATTTTAAGGCAGCCTTGCCCGCCAATTACAGCCTGATAGAGTTTACCAGACTGATGTTTGCCGAGGGTAGCCCGGCAGGCGTAAAAACAGCTTTAAAGCAACTGAATATCTGCGGCGATACGCTGCGCTTGCCGCTGGTGCAAGTGAGTGAAAGTACTGCGGCGAAGATAAAGGAGCAGATAGGGAAGATTTGATGTGCAGATGTGCAGATTTCAAATGTGCAGATTGCAGGGGCTTTTATACAATCAAAACCCTTAACCACCACGTCATTACGAGGCAAGAAGCAATCCCCAATTAGTAGGGCAGATTCGCATAGCGGTTTTTCCTGCGTAGAGATTGCTTCGTTCCTTATAATGACATGGCCTTAAGTTGTTGATTATCAGTGTGAATTTTTTACACGTCATTACATTTTTTTCCAGGGGAGCCCTGGTGGATACTCGCAATGACGCGGGGATAGAGCTGACAACAAAGTAAAAAAAATACCCCAATAAAAATCCCGGTGTGGCTGCACCGGGTTTTTTATTGAAGTAAATAATTTCGCCGCGCGGATTATTCTTTGTTTTTAGCTTCCTGAACTTCCAGGCGAATGGCTTGCGCTAAATTTTTAAGGTCCTGCATACCTTTACGCACACGGGTGCCTGCGGCACTGTTGCCCTTGTTGTAAAATTTGTCGGCATCGGCTTCCAGCGATGCAATCAGTTCCTTTACTTCAGTAAATTTTTTCATTGTGAACTTTTTTTAGTGTATTGAGGCTTATTGTTTTAATTAAAGCTAATCTAACTTGTTTTTTTTTAAATAGGAACTTTTAAAGAACAAAATATTGGCTTTAAACTGGTTTTTATCCACATTTCCCCTTGCGGAGGTTTAAAAATTCACCAAAATCACAAACTAAAAAGTAACCTATTCACAGCGCTTATTTAATAATTAAATTACGTTTAACTTAAACGAATCGAAATCATTCATTATTTCAACAATGTTGCCACTGCCCTACCATATTCCTTTATTATGGCTACCGGCATATAATAAAACGAAAAAGCCCTGTGATATTCACAGGGCTCATCTATAGCTAAAAATACGTTTTCCTGCTGTTTAGGCAATAGCCATTTTACGCTCTTTATAGTAACCGGCTTTCAGCTTTTCAGCTACTTCACTGAAGGCATCAAGCGTGCGTTCTACATCCGCAAGTGTGTGCACTGCGGTAGGTATCAACCTAAGCTCTATAAGGCCCTTAGGGATAACCGGGTAAACTACAATAGAGCAAAATATACTGTAGTTCTCTCGCAAATCCATGGTAAGGCTGGTGGCCTCATTCAATTCCCCTTTCAGGAAAACCGGGGTAACCATGGTCTCGGTAATGCCTATATCGAAGCCATGCTCAACAAGGCCGCTTTGCAGGGCTTTGGCAATTACCCATAATTTCTGGCGTAACTCCGGATTGGAGCGCAACAGTTCGAACCGTTTCTTTAAGCCCAGCACCATCGGCATAGGCAAAGCCTTGGCAAAGGTTTGCGAGCGCATATTGTAGCGCAGGTAATTGATGATTTCGTTGTCCGATGCCACGAAGGCACCTATACCCGCCATAGATTTGGCAAAGGTAGCGAAGTACACATCCACGCCATCGATGCAATTTTGTTCTTCGTGGGTTCCCGCTCCGGTAGGGCCCATGGTACCAAAACCATGCGCATCATCAACCAGCAGGCGGAAGTTATATTTGTCCTTTAAGTCAATAATCTCTTTAAGCTTGCCCTGCGCGCCCGACATGCCGAAAACGCCCTCGGTAATGAGCAATATGCCACCACCGGTTTGCTCGGTTAGCTTTGCGGCGCGTTCCAATTGTTTCTCGCAGCTTTCTATATCGTTGTGCTGGTAAACAAAACGCTTGCCCATATGCAGGCGCACACCATCCACAATGCATGCATGCGATTCGGCATCGTAAACTACAACATCGTTCCTGTCAACCAGCGCGTCTATGATGGATACCATGCCCTGGTAGCCATAGTTCAATAAAAAGGCGGCATCTTTTCCCACAAACTGCGCCAGGCCGTTTTCCAGTTCTTCGTGGTGTTTGGTATTTCCACTCATCATGCGGGCACCCATGGGGTAGGCCATACCGTAATCGGCAGCAGCCTGCGCATCTGCCTCACGCACTTCGGGGTGGTTAGCTAAGCCAAGGTAGTTGTTAAGGCTCCAAACCAAATGCTCTTTTCCGTTGAACATCATATGCGGATGAATCTCCCCCTCGAGGCGCGGAAACGAAAAATACCCGTGCGACCATTTCTGATGCTGCCCTATCGGGCCGCCCATATTCTTATTTATTTTATCAAACAGATCCAAATTGCAAATCTTTTAATGTTAGTGATATATTATTGCAAATATACCTATAAAACGAGCCCTAGCAAACGTTATTACTTTTTATGATAGTTTATAACGCTATCGAGATTCAAGAGTTAAGAATCAAGAGACAAGACACATAATCGCGCATAAAAAAAGCAGAATAAATTCATTCTGCTTCCTTTTGTCTTGGTTCTTGACTCTTATGTCTTGTATCTAAATTAGTCTACGTTATCGTGCAAAAAAGAGTTAGTACTCTTTATTTCGGTTTTACCATCGCTATCAATAGTCAAAGAGAATTTTGATATCTGGCTCTCGTCCGACTGTGGGGTTTGTTGCAGCGCTACTTCCTTGCGTTTGTAGGCAGGCACATTCTCCATCTCTTGTATATTGCCATTACGAAGCTTCATACTCAAATCTTTAAGGCGCATGATGCGCTCGCGCGATTTACGCAATTGCTCTTCTATCGATTCGTCGGTTTTGTTTTCGTCCGCACTCACAGCAGGCTCCGGCTCGGGTACTTTTGTTTCAACAACCGGCGGCGGGGTAAAATCCATTATGGTTTCGCTTACCTTGAATACAAAACCGCCATCATCTTCAGATTCTTCCTCCTCCAATTTGGGCTCCTCTTCGGTAAGGTTAAAACGTACCACTTCGCGCTGCTCGGCTTTGTCCTGCTCCTCTGCCTTGGCAAACAAATCGAACAAGCCGGTTTGTTTAGGTGCTTCCTTCACTTTGATGTAAGGCTGCGTAGTCATACCTGCATCCGGTTTCACCGCATTGATGAACTCGTTCACCGGTTTTACCATGGGTGCTGGCTCGGGCATAAGCATGCTTACCACCTTTTTGTTGCTGTGCTCTTTCTCGCGCTCGTCTTTAGTTTGGAAACCGGTAGCAATGATAGTTACTGATAAGCCTTCGCCCAGATTTTCATCCTTACAATTACCCCATATCAGGTCGGCAGCCAGGCCGGCTTCTTCCTGTATGTAATCGGTAATTACGGTTACTTCATCCATGGTTACCTCGTTCTCACCCGAGGTGATATTGAGCAAAATGTAGCGTGCACCTTCAATCTCGTTATCTTTCAACAACGGTGATGCCAGGGCGCCCTCTACAGCTTTCAAAGCGCGGTTGTCGCCTTCGGCGGTGCAGCTACCCATTATACATACGCCGCTATCTTTCATAACGGTGCGTACGTCTTTAAAATCTACGTTGATATAGCCTGGTAACGTGATAATCTCCGCGATGCCTTTTGCAGCGGTGGTTAAAATATCATCTGCCTGGCCAAATGCCGAACTCATGGTTAAGTTACCGAATATCTGGCGCAGCCTGTCGTTAGAGATCACCAAAAACGAGTCTACGTATTTCTTAAGCTCTTCCATGCCTTCTTCGGCCTGCATACGGCGGCGCTTACCCTCAAAAGAGAACGGCGTGGTAATGATACCTACTGTAAGGATATCCAGTTCGCGCGCGGCTTTGGCAATAATAGGGCTTGCGCCTGTACCTGTACCGCCACCCATACCTGCTGTAATGAACAGCATTTTGGTATTTGCGCCCAGCATTTGTTTTATATCGTCGATATTCTCGATAGCAGAGTTTTTGCCAACTTCGGGTATAGAGCCTGCGCCCATGCCTTCGGTTAAGCTGGCACCCAATTGCACCTTATTAGGGATGGGGCTAAGCTCCAATGCCTGCGCATCGGTGTTACATATAATAAAGTCGACACCCTTAATACCTTGCCTGTACATGTGGTTTACCGCGTTACCGCCACCACCGCCAACACCAATTACCTTGATGATTGCCGACTTTTCTTTTAACATCTCAAACTGCATAATCCTTGTTTTTCAGTTGTTTGTGGTTTGATGATTTGATAGATTTCACTAATGTAATAATAGGGCTTTTTCCACATAGTTTATCCACACTTGTGCATAATGTGGATAAGTTAACTCATGTGAATAAATCGCCCCCACTAAATCTCCCCCGGGAGGGGAGACTTTAAAACCATTTCCTCGCTCAAGTGTATCCTCTGAAGGGGGAGCTTAAAGCCCTCCCTTCAGGAGAGGGTTTGGGTGGGGCTTATTACTTCAAATAGTCCTCATCTTTTATATCATCCTTAATAAATTTCTTGCCCGATTCCAGTATCTTGCCCAACAGACCAAACTTACGGTCGTCGGTATATTTTGCTTTCTCTACTTTGGCGGGCGCCGGCGCTGCCTGTGTAAGGCCGTTGTACTCTGCCTTTTGTATCCCCTTTATCAGCAAGCCGATTCCTGTTGCGTAGGTTGGGCTTTGCAGATCCTCGTAAACATTCTTGGGCAGAGTTTCGTTCTTAGCCAGGTGCTCGTTAGGGTAGCCTATACGGCAATCTAACCCGGTAACGAATTCTATCAGCTGGGTTAGGTGCTTCAACTGGGCACCGCCGCCGGTTACTACTATACCGCCAATCAGTTTCTTTTCGTAGCCCGATGATTTTATTTCGTAGTAAACATGTTCTATGATCTCTTCCATACGGGCCTGTATCACGAATGCCAGATTCTTAACCGATATTTCCTTTGGCTCGCGGCCACGTAAACCGGGCACGCAAACTATCTCGTTCTCCTTGTTCTCTTCTGCCAATGCCGAGCCAAACCTTACTTTCAGTTGCTCTGCAATGTTGCGCATCACCGAGCAACCTTCGCGGATATCTTCGGTAACGCTGTTACCCCCGAAAGGGATAACCGCCGTATGGCGAATGATACCTTCGTGGAAAATGGCTACATCGGTAGTACCTCCGCCGATATCTACCAACACGATGCCCGCTTCTTTCTCTTCCTCGCTCAATACCGATTCTGACGATGCCAAAGGCTCCAGTATCAGTTCCTGGCTTTCCAGCTGCGCCTTGGTTACGCATTTTACAATGTTCTTGATAGCGGTAACCTGGCCCGATATGATATGGAAGTTGGCCTCTAAACGCACGCCTGCCATACCTATGGGGTCTTTGATGCCCGGCTCGCTATCAACAGTAAATTCCTGCGGCAACACATGAATGATCTCCTCACCAGGAGGCATCACCAGGTTGTACATATCCTCAACCAGTTTATCTATATCCTTACGACCTATTTCTGAATTGAGGTCTTTACGGGTTATCAGCCCGCGGTGCTGCAGGCTTTTGATGTGCTGCCCCGCTATGCCCACGTTCACTATCCTTATCTCTACGTTCGATTGCGTGCCAGCCACATCTACTGCCTGGGTAATACCTTGCACGGTTTTATCAATATTTGATACTACCCCGCGTGTTACCCCTGCCGATTCGGCCTTGCCTATACCCAGCACCTCAATTTTGCCGTTTTTGCTGCGGCGGCCAACAATTGCACAGATTTTAGTTGTGCCAATATCCAGCCCCACTACAATTGGCGAACTTTTCTCTTGCGTTGAACTTTTGTCCATATCCCTTAATTTTAATAGATGTCTTTCCCCTTATTTCTTTTTCTTCTCTGCCTGCTGCTTACCTACCGGCTTTTGTTTAGTTGCCTGCTTTGCCGGAGGCTTGCCCGCTTTCAGTGTTTTGTCTGAAGGCTTGTGCGCGACCGTTGTATGAGCAACCTTTTTATTTACCACGTACCCTACTATAACATCCTCGGGCGTTGGCTTGTGCGATGCAGGCTTAACTACTACGCGCGTGGTTGGCTTAGCGGTAACAGGCTTTGCTACAGCAGGTTTCGCTACCTGAGGCTTTGTTACCCGAGGTTTCACAACCGTAGGCTTTATTACCACCGGGCGCTCGTCAACCGGCCGCTCCGCATCGTCTGACAAACCGGGCGCGGCGGTCGAATCGCGGCGCACCCTGGTGGTGCCTGCTGCCAGTGCCGAATCTGCAGCCGCCTTTTTAGCCTTGGCTTTCTCCGCAGCTAACGAATCAACCAGGCTTTGGTTTTTTACACCGATTACCTGGTTGCTGTATTTGATATTGATGACCTTATAAGCATCCCAACCGACCAATGGCAGTGCCTTTTTATAAAAAGCCTTCAGATTGCTGAAACGCAGATCGAGCGAGTCGGCGTTGCCCAGCAATATCCGCTGGGTGCCTACACGCGGAATCAATTCAATCTCGTGCGCATGATTTACGTATATCTGCGATATCTGCGCATCCCACAGCGAATCGTTATGGATATAGTCGGCTGTTGTGTACAGGTCAATTGCCAGGGTGTTATGCAACGAGTCTACCCGGTTGGCAAAAAGCTCGTCGATAAAGCCATTGGCTACAATTACCCTTGCGGTAAAGTTTTGCGATAGCGGCATCTTAAGGCCATGCTGATCTACATAAAAATCCTGCCCGAAACGGTTCATTACCCGTAATATAGGCTGGCGTTGGCTTACCTCTACCTGTATTACGCCATCCATATCGGCATACACATTAGCCGATTCGACGAAGGGGTTATTCTTCAGCCGCTGCTCTAAAGCGTACAAGTCTATATTTTCTATGCGGCGGCCAATCAGCGTATGGCTGTTCATCTGCAAAATATTATCAACCTCCTGCCTGTCTATAAAATAATGGCTGCCGGGTATATAAACCTTAATGGCGGTGCACACTACTTCTGATTTTTTTATGGATATGAAACTCATCAGCACCACCAAACCGGCCAGGCTGATAGTCCAGCCTAATCCAATTAACAATGGTTTCCAAATTCGTTTCTTAAACATGCTCCAATATCTCTTTAAGCGGGTTTACTAATGTATCTATGTCGCCGGCACCAACCGTCAGCAACAGCTCCGGCTTTTCAGCGGTTACTATATCCAGGGCTTGTTGTTTACTCACCAGGCGTTTATTTTCCAGCTTCATCAGGTTTAACACCATATTGCTATCCACTCCCGGTATCGGCAACTCGCGAGCCGGGTATATATCCAGCATCAACAGCTCATCGGCCATATCCAGCACTTCTGCAAAGCCATCCACAAAATCGCGCGTGCGGGTAAACAAATGCGGCTGAAACATCACCGTCAATTTTTTATCCGGATAAAGCCTTTTTACCGATGTAATGGCTGCCCTCAACTCTTCGGGGTGGTGCGCATAATCATCAATGTATATGTGCTCGCTATTTTTTACGATATACTCAAACCTGCGCTTTACACCTTTAAAAGACCCCAATGCCTCGCGGATAGCATCTGCGGATATCTCCAGCCTCAACGACGCTTCGATTGCCGCAACCGCGTTCTCTATGTTGTGCAAACCAGCAATACCCATCCTGATATTGGGAATAGCGGTTGTACCGTTATCAAAATCGAAATGGAAGTTACCATCTTCGATACGGATATTGGTGCCCATTGCGCCGGCCTCGCCATTTACGGTGTAGGTGAAACCTTCTGTCAGTGGTAAGCCTTTTTTGTATATCAATATACCGCCCTGTTTAATCTGCGAAGCAAACAAACGGAACGACTCTTCCAGATGCGAGTGGTCGCCGTAGATATCCAGGTGATCTGCATCCATGGAGGTAATAATGGCGGTATCGGGGTTCAGCGTTAGAAACGAGCGATCGTACTCATCGGCTTCAACCACTACAATATCATTTTTGCCATACAGCACATTGGTTTGGTAGTTGGATGATATACCACCCAAAAATGCAGAGCAATCTTTACCCGAATCTTTCAGGATATGCGCAATCATGCACGAGGTGGTGGTTTTGCCATGCGTACCTGCCACCGCAATAGTGAACATACCGCGACTAATGATACCCAGCACCTGCGAGCGTTTTTGCAAATCGAATCCTTTGTTTTTAAAGTAATTCAAAATAGCTGAATCCTTGGGGATGGCCGGCGTAAAAATCACCAGCGTACCATCGCCTGTTTCCTGGAAACTCATAGGGATCCAATCTGTACGGTCCTCAAAAACTATCTGGATACCCTCATTATGCAAGGCATCTGTTAAAGGCGTGCTTGTTTTATCGTATCCACACACCACACAACCCAAATGATGGAAATAACGTGCAAGGCCACTCATGCCTATGCCGCCTATGCCTACCAGGTAAACCCGTTGTATGTTCTTTAATTCCATTTTTTGTTTGGTGAGTGATTGATTGGGTTGATTAAGTGAGTGGTTCTTGTCCACCCCGCTAAGCCAACACATCAGCCTTATATTTTAACAAACTCTTTAACTACGCTCTATTCACCATTTAACTAATCGCCAACGCTCAAAAAAGGCTATCCCCGCATCCTGCGGGGATTAGCCGATTTAACTGTTGTTTGTTATTTGGATAACCTCTTTTGCTATAACTTCATCGGCATTTGGCATAGCCAGTTTGCCTATGTTATCGCTTAATTTCTTTTGTAAATCTTTATCGTTCAATAATTCTATCGCCTTATCAACCAGTTTGGCCTCCGCATCGCGGTCGGCTACTAACAAAGCCGCATACTCTGTTACCAGGGCAAGCGCGTTCTTGGTCTGGTGATCTTCGGCCACGTTTGGCGATGGCACCAGTATCACCGGCTTCTTTATCACGCAGAGCTCTGCAATAGTACCGGCACCTGCACGGGAGATAATCACATCTGCAGCGGCAAACGCCAGATCCATCCGGCTGATGAACTCTACCACGCACACGTTAGCGTGTATGTTAGCGCCCAGTTGTTCCACTATGCTCTTGTAATAGAACTTGCCTGTTTGCCATATCACCTGTACATCGGCTGCAATTATTTTATCCAGGCCGGCCAGCAGGCTCTTATTTAACGTGCCGGCACCTAAACTGCCACCTGTTACCAGTATCGTTTTCTTCCCCGATGATAGCTTGTACTGCTCCAGCGCCTGCGTCTGCTTGCCTGCAATATCTACCGACTCCTTGCGTATCGGGTTCCCGGTTTTGATTATCCTTTCTTTGGGAAAGAATTTATCCATACCATCAAAGGCAACGCATATCTTTTTGGCCTTTTTACCCAGCCATTTATTGGTTACGCCCGCAAAGGAGTTTTGCTCCTGTATTAATGTGGGGATGCCCATTACACCGGCTGCATACAACAATGGGCCGCTAGCATAGCCGCCCACACCCACGCAGGCATCGGGTTTAAAATCTTTGATAATTTTCACGGCCTTGCGCACACTATTCAGCAACTTCCATGGGAACATCAGGTTTTTGATGATAGATTTACGCTGTATGCCCTGTATATCCAAACCCATAATCTCGTAGCCAGCAGCGGGCACCTTCTCCATTTCCATACGACCGCTTGCACCCACAAAAAGTATCTCGGTAGCCGGATTAAGCTTTTTTAAAGCGTTGGCAATAGCAATAGCCGGAAAGATATGCCCCCCAGTGCCGCCACCGCTGATGATTATGCGGCGAGCCCCCTCCGCCCCATGAAGGGGGAGTTTAGCTTCCCTAACCGCCTGAAGGGGCAGTTTCGGGTTGGTTGCTATGTCCTGGTTTCTGCTCATTTATTTATTTTTATTGCACCAATTTCTTTTTGTGATTACACCGATTTAAAATGATTTCACCGATTTTATCTGATTTCTTGCCTCCGGCCTCTTTTCTCTAACTACGCTTCCCTTATCTCCCCTACCATCACTTTCTTAGGTTCATCTATGTCGCGACTTACGGACAGGATGATGCCGAACGCAATGCTGGTAAACAATATAGATGTACCCCCCATACTGATCAGCGGCAGCGGTACGCCCGTTACCGGACCAAGGCCCACTGCTACCGCCATATTGGCAAAAGCTTGTATGGTTAAGCTAAAGCTTAGGCCCGCTGCCAGCAACGCACCAAAGGCTTTGGGCGCTTTGGTTACAATCTTGATGCACCTGTATAACAGAAACAGGTAAATACTAATAACTACTATGCCGCCAAACAAGCCGTATTCTTCTACGATGATGGCAAATATCTCATCCGAGAATGCCTCGGGCAGATAATTGCGCTCGGTACTACGGCCCGGGCCTTTACCAAAGAAACCGCCGGTTGCGATGGCTATCTTGGCGTGGTTACCCTGGAAAAGCTTATCCTGATCGGCCAGTTCGGGGTGAAAGAATGCTTTCACCCTGGAGATATGCGTTGCACGCCGGCTTCCCAAAAACAGCATCCCAGCCAGCAAAACCGCACCTATAAGGCATACTACCGATATTTGCTTTACGCTGATACGACCCATGATGAGCAACAATATGCTCACTCCGAATAGCATTAGGCCGGTTGACAAGTTGGCCGGACCGATTAGTGCAAACACCAGGCATACCGAACCCATGATAGGGATGAACGATTCCTTTACATCCTTAATATTCTCCTGCTTGCGCGATAGTATGCGGGCCAGGTAGGTTATCAAAGCCAGCTTGGCCAAATCTGATGTTTGGAAACCTAAACCCGTACCGGGGATGGGTATCCACCTGCTTGCATGGTTGATGTTAGAACCAAAGAACAGCGTGTATGCCAACAGCGGTATAGTTATAATCATCAATAGTTTTGAGATACCTGCATAATACCGGTAGTCTAAGCGATGCGAAACGTACATCAGCCCAATACCCAACACAATCATGAACACGTGCTTGGCCAGGATAGATTCTACCCCTACGCCTTTGGTATAAGCCAGCGTACCTATAGAACTGTACACGGCCAAAGTAGATATCACCGACAGCATAATCACAATCAACCAAATCCAGCGGTCGCCCTTTACGTTGGCAAGAAGAGCGCGAGCCCCCCCCGCCCCCTGAAGGGGGAGCTTTTGAGTAGCGGTATTGTTTGATTCTGTTTCCATATTTTTGATTTCACCGATTCTCTTGATTCCTATATCTTTTCTTCTTCCTTATAATTCTGCTCCCCCTTCAGGGGGCTGGGGGGCTAAAGTTCTTTCACTGCTTCCTTAAATTGCCTTCCCCTATCCTCATAATTCTTAAACAAATCAAAGCTTGCGCAAGCCGGGCTTAACAATACCGTATCGCCTTTTGCGGCCAGGTGGTAAGCTACCTGTGCAGCCTCCGCAGCCGAGCCTGTGTTTACAATAATGTCAACATCCTCTTCAAAAGCATCGTGTATGCGCTTGTTATCTTTACCTAAACATACTATAGCCTTTACCTTTTGCCTTACCAGTTCGTTCAGCATGGTATAGTCGTTGCCTTTGTCAACGCCGCCCAGTATTAATACTACAGGCGTGCTCATGCTTTCCAGTGCATACCAGGTAGAGTTTACATTGGTAGCCTTAGAATCGTTAATGAAGGCAATGCCCGATATTTTGGCTACGAACTCCAAACGGTGCTCGATGCTTGGGAAGGTACCCATGCTCTCGCGCATAGTTTCGTTGCGCAGCTCCAGCACTTTAGCCACAATACCCGAAGCCATTGAATTGTAAATGTTGTGTTTACCCTGCAGGGCCAGTTCGGTGATCGACATTGTAAAATGTTGTTGATGTATGTTTATGACAATATTGTCTTTATCGAGATACGCTCCCGTTTCAATCATTTTTTCTATAGAAAACGGCAGCTGCTGCGCGGCTATCGTTTTGCCTTCCATTACCTTTAAGGTTTCGGCATCATCGGCGCAGTAGATAAAATAATCGGCTGCGGTTTGGTTCTGCGTAATCCGGTACTTAGATGCGGCATAGTTCTCCAGTTTGTAATCGTACCTGTCCAGGTGATCGGGCGTAATATTTAGCAACACGGCTATATCTGCCTTAAATTGATACATGTTATCCAGCATAAAGCTGCTTATCTCCAGCACGTAGTAATCAAAGTTTTCCGTAGCCACCTGGTAAGCAAAACTTTTGCCTATGTTGCCGGCCAGGCCTACGTTCAGCCCCGCATTCTTCAATATGAAGTAAGTAAGACTGGTGGTAGTCGTTTTACCATTACTGCCTGTAATGCATATCATTTTGGCTTGGGTATAGCGGCCCGCAAATTCAATTTCAGATATTACAGGAATATTCGCCTCTACCAGCTTCTTCACTACCGGCGCCTTATCGGGTATGCCGGGGCTTTTTACCACCTCTACAGCTTTCAGTATCTCCTCAAAGGTGTGTCCGTTCTCTTCAAAGCGAATACCCCAGTCCTGCAGTTGCTGTTTATAATGATCTGCAATAGCCCCAAAATCCGACACGAAAACATCATAGCCCTGCTGCTGCGCCAGGTATGCCGCACCCACGCCGCTTTCGCCTGCGCCGAGGATGGCGAGCCTTTGGGTTGATATGTTATCCTGTTCAGTCAATTGATTTTCTATTTTTATTCTTTTGTCTTGTCTCTTGATTCTAATTTCTTGCCTCTAACGAAGTTTTAGCGTTATCACCGTTATAATAGCCAGCATAATACAGATGATGTAAAACCTGGTTACAATTTTCGATTCGTGGAAGCCTTTCTTTTGGTAATGGTGGTGCAATGGCGCCATCAAAAACACCCTACGGCCTTCGCCGAAGCGTTTCTTGGTCCACTTAAACCAACCCACCTGTATAATTACCGACATATTCTCTACCACAAAAATGCCGCACAAAACGGGTATCAATAGTTCTTTGCGTATCATAATGGCGAATACCGCTATGATGCCGCCGATGGCTAAACTACCCGTATCTCCCATAAAAACCTGGGCAGGGTATGCGTTGTACCATAAGAACCCCACACAGGCTCCAACAAAGGCACCGGCAAATATTACCAGCTCACCCGAGTTGGGGATGTACATGATATTGAGGTAATCGGCAATGAGCGTGTTACCCGATACATAAGCCAAAATGGCCAGTGTAAGCCCAATAATAGCCGAAGTCCCCGTCGCCAGCCCGTCTATACCGTCTGTTATATTAGCACCGTTAGAGATAAACGTAATGATGATAATGGTAAAAAACATAAACACCACCAGCGCATAATACTCGTAACCGGGGCCTATAAACTTCAGCACCTTGCCATAATCAAACTCGTTGTTCTTGTAGAATGGCATGGTAGTTTTGGTAGACTTAATATCCTGCGTAAGCACCTGCTTATCGCCGCGCAGGTGATAATCAACCCGACCATCGTATAATTTAGCGGGCGTTACTTCCTGGCGTATGGTGATGCTGCTATTGAAGTACATCGTCCACCCGATGAAGAGCGCCAACCCAACCTGGCCGGTAATTTTGAACCTGCCCGCAAGTCCCTCTTTGTTCTTTTTGAATACCTTGATATAATCATCAAGGAAACCGATGGCGCCCAACCAAACAGTGGTTACCAGCATCATAATGATGTAGATATTATCCAGCTTGGCAAACAACAAGGTGGGTACCAATATGCCCAGCAATATGATAATGCCGCCCATAGTAGGTGTGCCCGATTTTTGCATTTGCCCTTCCAAACCAAGGTTACGCACGGTTTCGCCTACCTGTTTAAAACGCAGGTAGTCTATCAGCCGGCGACCATAAACGGTGGTAATCAACAACGATACAATTACTGCCATAGCCATCCGGAACGTAATGTACTGGAACACACCTGTACCGGGGATACTGTAATTTTTATTTAAATAGCTAAACAGGTAATATAACATTGGCTTCTTTTTGATTACACCGATTTATTGTGATTTCACCGATGAGACCGTACTATTTTCAAATTCTCAAATCTCCAAATTAACTCATCAACTTAAACTGCTCCAGCAGTTCTTCCATGTCATCAAAATGATTTTTCACGCCATTGATGTCCTGGTATTTCTCGTGGCCTTTGCCTGCCAAAAGGATGATATCTCCGGGCTGGGCAAACATGCAGGCAGTTTTGATGGCTTCGCGCCTGTCGGCTATGCTTACGCAATGGCGTTTAAATGCCGGGTCGATGCCTGCTTCCATATCTTTAATAATCTGGGGCGGGTCCTCGGTGCGCGGGTTGTCTGATGTCAGTATCACCTTGTCGCTCCACTCGCTGGCTACCTTTGCCATTACGGGGCGTTTGGTTTTATCCCTATCGCCGCCGCAGCCTATTACGGTTATTACCTTTTCTTTGCCTTTACGTATATCGTGTATGGTGCTCAGTACGTTCTGTACGGCATCTGGTGTGTGCGCATAATCTACAATACCAATTACCTTGTTGGGCGCAACAATGTACTCAAAACGGCCCTCGGCACCAGTAAGCTTGCTCAGGCTTATGAGCACCTTGCTCCTGTCCTGCTCCAGCAATAATGCAGCGGCGTAAACTGCCAGTAGGTTGTAGGCATTGAAGGTACCCACCAGTTTAAACCAAACCTCTTCGTTATCAATATTCAGCAGCAAGCCGCCAAATTGGTTTTCTATGATGCGTGCCCGGTAATCGGCCATGCTTTTTAACCCGTAGCTCTTTTTATGGGCCGCAGTGTTCTGCAGCATTACGTTGCCATTCTTGTCATCGGCATTGGTTAGAGCGAAGGCACTTTTCGGCAGGTTATCGAAGAAAGTTTTCTTGGCTTTCAGGTAACTGTCGAACGTTTTATGATAGTCCAGGTGGTCGTGCGTAAGGTTGGAGAATATCCCGCCCGAGAACTTCAACCCTTCTATCCGGTATTGTGCTATGGCGTGCGAGCTTACTTCCATAAAGCAATAATCACAGCCTTCTTCTACCATATCAGCCAGCAGCTTATTCAGCGCAACCGGATCGGGCGTGGTATGGGTAGACGGAATAACGCGGCCATTTACCTGGTTCTCTACGGTAGAGAGCAGCCCGCATTTGTAGCCTAAATCCCTAAACAGCTTATAAAGCAGCGTAGCGATGGTAGTTTTGCCATTGGTACCGGTAACCCCAACCAGCTTTAAGTTGGATGATGGGTTCTCGTAAAAATTGGCGGCCAATGTGCCTAATGCCTTTGCAGAATTATTCACCATTAAAAAATCCACCTCGCCGGTTACATGCGCGGGTAATTCTTCGCATATTACCGCAATGGCGCCATCTTTCACGGCTTGCTCAATATAATCGTGGCCATCAACAAGGGTGCCCTTAAGCGCCACGAACAACGAACCCGGTACTACCTGCCGCGAATCGAACACGATAGCAGATATTTCCACATCGGCACTACCCTGCAATTCGGTAAATGCTACTCCCTCTAATATATCGCTCAGGTATCTCATTCCAGTTCAATTGTTATTTTTGATCCTTTTGGTATCAGGCTGCCGCCGGTAACGCTTTGGCTGCTAACCGTGCCGCTTCCGCGTACCGTAACCTTGTACCCTGCATTGCCCATAAAGTACAAAGCATCGCTAAGACCCATGCCTACTACATTGGGCACCGTGCCCGCCTTTGTTTTAGTATCCTCAAATGCAATACCACTGCTGGTATCTACGCTGTTATTAAGGGATGCGTATAACGGCTTAAGCTGTAGCTGACCGTACACCTGTTTAAGCGCCTTAACATTCCCCTGCTTTGTTTTGGGCAGAGTGGTGTTGCCCACGTAACGCACCGGTGCGCGTTCTATTCCCAACGTGCTGGCATAAACCTTATCGGCAATTTCTTTAAAGGCCGGGCCGGCTACCTGCGCGCCATAGTACCCGTTCTTAGGGTCGTTAATAACCACGATGAGCGAATATTTGGGATGATCTGCCGGGAAGTACCCGCAAAACGATGCCTGATATTGCTTCTTTTCAGTCCTGTAGCCTTTGGCATTATCTGCCACCTGGGCTGTACCTGTTTTACCTGCAATTTTATATACATCGCTGCGGATGATATTTTTTCCGGTCCCCTCGCTTACGACGCCTTCCAGCATTCCGCGCATTTTTCCCAGGGTGATATCCGAGCATATCTTATCATTGATAGTGCGTGCATGAAAACGCTCTATGGTATTGCCCAACCTGCGTATTTCTGTTACGAAAATAGGCGATATGTACTTGCCGTCGTTCGCTATGGCGTTGTAGAAGCTCAGCATCTTTAAAGGCGTCATTTGCATTTCATAACCATAGGCCATCTGGGGCAGCGTAAGGTTTTTGTTCCAGCTGGCGTTTTTTGGGGTTTTTATAACCGGCGTTGCTTCTCCGGGTATTTGCAAACCCATTTTTTCGTTCAGGTGCCAGTTGTACAGGTGGTTGGTAAATCTTGCCTGGTTACTGTTATATGCCCTGTTTACCAGGAAAGCCACCGCCGCGTTGGACGATTCTTCGAACGCCTTTTTTACTGTAACCACCCCAATGCTCCCATGCGAATCTTTAATGACGTGGCTATTGCCCGGCACTTTGTATTCGCCCGTGTTTACCAGCGTATTGGTATCAACCATCCTATCTTCCAGCAGGGCCATGTACGATGCCACCTTGAAGGTAGATCCCGGATCCTGGTTGCCGGCTATGGCGTAATTGTACTTTTCTTTAAATGTACCATCGGGCATGCGTGTAAAATTGGCCACAGCCTTAACTGCGCCCGTTGCTACTTGCATCAAAATAACAGTACCGTGCTCGGCATCGGCTTTGATCAACTGTTTCATGAGTGCGTTCTGCGCTACGTCCTGAAAATTGATATCGATGGTAGATATAATATCTGCGCCCTCTTTTGGTTGTACGTCCTGGTCCTCGTCTACGGGTATCCAAACGCCGCCGGCCAGCCGCTGCTCCAGCCGCTTGCCGCTTTCACCATTGATATAGCTCGCGTATGCCCCTTCAAGTCCTACCGGGTTCTTAATGTTCTGGTTATGGTAGCCAATGGTACGCGCAGCCAGCGAACGATATGGCAGTATGCGGTTATTATGCAGATCTACTATTAAACCGCCCTTGTACCTGCCTAAACTGAACACCGGGAACTTGCGTATGACTGCAAGATCCTGAAAAGTTACATTGCGCCTAACCAACTGGTAACGCGATTTTTCTTTACGTGCCTGCCGGAACATGCGCGAATACGCGCTTGCAGGCTGATCCTTAAAGAATTTGGACATTTGTGCCGATAACAGTTCGATCTGCTCGTCGAAAGTCTTATCATCGGCAATGCCCGCCGCCATCATATCCATATGCAGCTCATACTCGGGCACCGATGTTGCCAGCAAGCTGCCATCGGCAGAGAATATATTTCCCCTATCCGCCTCGATGATTTTTACGCGGGTAGAGTTCTCGTGCGCCATGGCCTTCCACTTATCGCCCTGCACCAACTGCACGCGACAAAGCTGTACTACCACTGCGCCGGCAAACAAAATAATCAGCCCAAAAGCCAGGTACACGTTAAATAATATGCTTTTCCTGATACTCATTGCTCATCCTCCTGCTTTACTACTATTTTTTGCGGCGGCTGTTCAGATGGGTGCAAACCCAGCGAATCCGTTTCGGCTTGTTTAGCTACTTCGGTAAGCGTGGTTTTAAATGCCATCTCGGCTTGTATGCTTTTATACTCGGCACTCAGTTTCTTCACCTCGTTACCTACCTTATCTATCTCGCGGATGTTATTGTCTGTTAAATGCCGGGCACCTATATATACCATGCACAGAAAAGCGATGTAAAAAACAAAAGGCAAGGCACCAATGGCATCATCTGTAGTGATGACCCCATTACGCAAAAACCTGGTAAAGAAGTTATCGGGCAAACCCTGCGCGGGCTTGTTATCAACGATAAGCTCTTTCTCAGCTTCTTCTTCCTGAATTTCTGTACGGAAACGGTTGCTCATTTTTTTACAGCTATCCTTAATTTAGCACTGCGTGCCCTGTTATTGCTTACTATCTCCTCCGGCGATGCAGTGATAGCTCCACGGCTCACGGCATCCAACGGTTTGTTATCGTTACCATAAAAATCTTTCTCCACCTCGCCGCTAAACTTGCCTTTGGCGATGAAGTTTTTCACCAACCTGTCTTCCAGCGAGTGGTAGCTCATTACTACCAGCCTGCCCCCTACCGCCAGCACCTCTGCCGATTGTACCAGGAAATCTTTCAAGGCTTCCAATTCCTGGTTCACCTCTATGCGCAGCGCCTGAAATACCTGCGCCAGGTATTTGTTTTCCTTCCCTTTCGGAATGCGGTTGCTGATGGCGTTCTTCAAATCGGCCACGGTTACTATGGGGCCGTTTAACCTTGCCGTAACGATGGTGCTAGCCAATGATTTGGCGTTCTGTATCTCGCCATACATGCCGAAGATGCGATGCAGATCGGCTTCGCTGTAAGTGTTTACCACTTCCTTGGCGCTCAGTTCCGATTGTTGGTTCATGCGCATATCCAATTCCGCATCAAAACGGATAGAAAAACCCCGCTCGGCCTGATCGAACTGGTAGGATGATACCCCCAGATCTGCCAGTATACCATCTACCGGGATAGCCCCGTGCAGGCGGCAAAAATTCTTTAAGTAGCGAAAGTTCTGATCAATGAAGGTAAAACGGTCATCCGCTATCTTGTTCTGCTGCGCATCGGCATCCTGATCAAAGGCCAGCAGTTGCCCATCCTCGCCCAGGTGCTTCATAATTTCGCGCGAATGCCCGCCGCCACCAAAAGTTACATCTACATAAGTACCGCCGGGCTTTATGTTTAAAGCCTCAATACATTCCTGCAGCATAACCGGGGTATGGTAATTACTCATCTACGCGCTTTTTTTAGTACCCATTACTTCCTCGGCCAATTCGGCAAAATTCTCGGGCTCGTTAGCTATCATCGCTTTGTGCGCTTTAGCGTCCCAAACCTCTATTTTATTCAGCATGCAGGTAAGCACTATATCGTTGCTGATGCCGGCATGCTCAAACAAATTCTTCGGCAGGTTTACCCTTCCGGCGCTATCCGGCATCAAAACCGTAGCACCCGCCGTGAAATAACGCACAAACTGTATGCTTTTCCTATCGAATTCGTTAAGTTTGCTCAGTTCATCCAATTTTTTGTCCCACTCTTTTTTGGTGTAGATAACAAGATAATTCTCCAGGCCACGATTGATCACAAGACCCTCAGCATCAGCTTCCGGGAGCTGCTTTTTGAGGCCCGCAGGGATCATCAGCCGCCCTTTGGCGTCTAACTTGCATTCGTACTCACCTGTTAAATAGGACATTCTTGTTGGTAAACTATTTTAGTAATGTAAAAGTAGAGTTTTCTCCACTTTCTAACACTTTTTCCCACCAAAAAGTTTTCAACATTTTTGGTGCTTAATTCTGCGTACCCTGTAGATTATGAAGCAGCAGAAAACCCGAATAAGCAACTAATACTAAGCACATTAGCAATTTACCTTAAGGGACTATAAAAAACACGGAGAAAGGCTCAAAACCCAAGCAATCAGCACTTAAAGGCCAACCGCCTAATAAGCTGATGAAACCAAGTTTAAGGAAGCAGAAATTGCATTTAATTAAGAAATCAACCCTAAATACTCATTTGAGTGGGAAGGAGTGGGAGGATTTATCTGAACTCGAATTTTAAGGAATTACCGAATTGACAGAATTTAGTTAAAGGGTTAACCGATAAAGTTCTGTTTATTCAAAAAATTCGCTTAATTCGAGTTCAGACAAAATCAAATGATTATCGTAATACAATGCGCCGACAGGATTGGACTGGTAGCGGCCATCTCGGGACTGCTTTCGCAAAAAGCTTTCAATATTATTTCTATGCAGGAGCATGTAGATAAGAGCGAGCAGCTCTTCTTCATGCGTATAGAGGTTGACCGTACCGATGGCACACCCGAGCTGGAGCAAGGCCTGCGCGAGATACTGCCCGAAGGCGCTATCATCAAGATAAACCCCGATGCCGAAAAGAAAATCATCGTGCTGGTAACCAAAGAGTACCATTGCCTGGCCGATATACTGGTGCGCAACTATTTCAAAACCCTTGGGGCCAGTGTGCAATGCGTAATTGGCAACCACAATACATTGCAGGATATCTGCCGCCGGTTCGATATACCGTTCATCTACATTCCGTTCGCGGGCGACAACCATGGCTTTGAGGAAAGCCTACTGGATTGCATCAGCGGCTATGAATATGAGTATCTGGTGCTGGCTAAATTCATGCGGATACTATCGGCAGGTTTCGTAGGCAGGTTCGATAAGAAGATCATTAATATCCACCATTCGTTTTTACCGGCATTTGCAGGTGCCAGCCCCTACCGCCAGGCGCATGAACGCGGCGTAAAGCTAATAGGCGCTACGGCCCATTACGTAACCGACCAATTGGACGAAGGCCCCATCATAGCCCAGCAAATCATCCCGGCCAGTCACTCCCACACCGTGCAGGATATGGTAAAAGCCGGCAAAGAGATAGAAACGGCAGTATTGGCCAAAGCCCTTAAGCTGGTATTCGACGACAGGGTGTTTGTTTACAAGAACAGGACGGTGGTATTGGAGTAAAGCCTTTACCTGCGTAACGCGTTACAATTATTTCTCCCTCTTTATTGCGTAAAACCTATTGCATTGTCGTTGTCTTTCTGAACTCGAATTTTAAGGAATTAATTGAATGTGCAGAATAAGAAAGCCACGGCGAAAGCATTCGATAAATTCCTAAAATTCCTTAAAATTCGAGTTCAGAAATAACCCAACCTACCAAATCGATTTCAGCGGCATTATCTTAACATCTTTTATCTCTCCTTTTGCGGATAAAATACTTAGGTGATTATAAGGCTTCGATGCAAAGTAAGTACTGGTAAGGTTACTTAATCCTCCATCGGCAAATAACTCCACAGATGATGCATCTACAATCAACTCTACCGAAGAGGCTTTACCGGTAGCCAGCCTCGGCACGAAACTCCATTTGGCAAACTCCTTATTAAAATCAACCTTGCCAGATTTTTCGCGGTTGATGAAGTAACGGTCGGCTTTTTTGTTGTAGCCGATCACCAGCGATTCGCCTGCATCGTTGCTCAGGGTGATAAAATAATCCTCCGCAGAATCCATCTTGAACTTAAGACTGTAAAGTGCTGGTAGTTTAATGGCGGAGGCAATATCCTTGCCGCCCTTTAAGGCAGCTGCAGGCACATCTATAGCTTTTGCAGCGATGCCCGACAGCTCCTTAACGGGCGTAGAAGCGAGGTATATATCGCCATTGATTTGTTTCAAAGCCAAATCGCGCGGGATGGTGTTGGCGCTGCGCCAGGTTGCGGTTGGCACCTGGTTGGCATACTGCCAGTTGGCCATCCAACCGAGGAATATCTTACGCGCCCCGGTGTTAGACCAAGTGATGCCGGCGTAATCATCGGGACCGTGATCAATCCAGCGGGTTTCATCGTCTATAGCCGTAAACGTATTGCCATTGAATTGCCCAATAAAATACTGCGTGCCCGAGCCGCCGTTAGGCGCGCCGGAACCAATGCTTACAATGAGTACCCAATACTCCTTGCCATTTAGTTTAAGCGGGAACAGATCGGGGCATTCCCAAACGCCGCCATGACTGCCTTGCTTTTCGCCAAACTCGCTTTCCTTTTTCCAGTCCTTTAAGTTAGGCGAGCTGTAAAATGTAATGCGGTCATTGGTGGCGAGGGTCATCACCCATTTGTGTTTTGCGGCGTACCAGCTTACTTTCGGGTCGCGAAAATCGCGGATGCCGGGGTTCTTTACTACGGGATTACCGGCGTACTTGGTCCAGGTCTTTCCTTCGTCCAGGCTGTAGGCGATGCTCTGGTTCTGGAAATTATCGGTATTGGCTTTCTCGCCCACCGGATCATGATGCGTAAATATAGCTACCATAGGCACCTGACCTTTTTTGCCAAAGCCCGAGGTGTTGTTTACATCAACCACCGCGCTGCCGCTGAAGATGTAGCCGAGTTTGTCGGGATAAAGGGCAATGGGCAATTGTTTCCAATGGATAAGATCTTTACTGGTGGCGTGCCCCCAATGCATAGGCCCCCAAACGATATCTTTTGGATAATACTGAAAGAACAAGTGGTAGGTGCCTTTATAATACACCATGCCGTTTGGATCATTCATCCATTTGGCAGCAGGCGAAAAATGAAATTGCGGGCGGTGGGGCTCGTGGTATAGTGTTGATTTTTGCGCAACGGCAGCAAGGCCTGCTAACATACAGCAGGCAAAAAGCATTCCTTTAAAAGTATTCATGAATAGCGGTTTACAATGGTAATGTTACGGTTTAACAATTGAACCACAAAAAAGATTGCGCATTTTATTAAGCGCACGGCACCATTTACTCAAACACGATATTATCCGCGCCAGACACTTTGCTTACGTGGCAATTGCAGCCGCCGGATACTTTGATAATGGCGGTTACCATTTTGTTGTTGGCGGTGTTTGTCGCGGTTATCCTTAGGTCGTCTCCTTCGGTGCTTAATTGTTTTTTGTTGGCATCGCTAACCAAGGTGTATTTGCCGGGTTGGCTCATCATACTACCCATCCCCTGCGCTAAAATAGCCACGTTGGTACGCAAATTGAGCACCTTAACATCTTTTACCGTTACGGGGTTCCCAGCCTTATCCACAAAATTTACGCTGAGGGTAGTAAATATCATGGTGCATACCTGGTCGGTTGGGCAACCCGCTGGTTTAAGTTTTTGGCTACAGGCCGAAAAACCAGCTATGATGAGTAAAGCTGAAATCACTTTTACGTAGAGGGTGCGTTTCATGGGCATCGGCTTTTTAGGCACAACACTAAAAGGCGGTAATTGTTGGCAGCAAATACAAACCTGTTAGAATACTACTTTATCCGGACCCGATATTTTGCTGATGTGGCAATTACAGCTGCCGCCGCTGATTTTAACAATGGCGAACGCCGTTTTATTGGTAGCAGTGCTGGTAGCCGTTATCTTCACCTCATCGCCTTCGGCAGAAAAATCGTCCTTATTGCTATCGGTGGCAACAAAATAAATATTTGGCGAGAAGCCGGGGTCGAGCACGTTCCTGGCCACAACCGGTTTGTTTGTGCGTAGGTTTACAACGGTAACATCCTTTACTGCAACGTTATCGCCTGCACTATTAACAAATTGGATTCCGAATGACCTGAACTCCTGGGTACAGGCCTGTTGCAAATTGCAAGCAGCATTTTTGCTATTTTTGGTGCAGGCGGCTATGCCAAAGGCCGATAAGCATAGCAGCAGGGTTAGTTTCTTAAGCATACAATCTATTTTATGAGCATTACGCTGCAGCCTGGCAAAGTGCTACATCCGCCCGCTATTAAAGCGGCTATAATACCTGGTTAAACTCCAGCCGCTCGCCATCGGGCCCGGTGATGTTAAAATACTTGCAGCCGCGGGTCCAAAATTGCAGCAAAACGGGTTCGGATTCTATAATACCAAAACCTGCCTGTTTAATAATCGCGTAGGTTTCGTCGATATCCGATACATCGAAAGCTACGTGGTCGATATGGCCGTTGCCCCTTGCTTTAATCTCCGCTAATTCGCTTTCGGGCAATTGGTATAGTTCCAATATCATACTGTCGCGCTTCATCATTACACAGGTGCCGCGTGCGTCTTCGGCGCCAAAACCAGCCTGCATTACATTGGCGAAGCCAAGGCGTTCATAAAAAGCCTGCGAGTTGGCAATATCGGTTACCGGGATGCCTATGTGCTGGATAGCATTGATTTTTAGGTTAGTCGCTTGCTTCATAATTATGGATTTTAGACATCGGCCTATTTTTATACCTTAGGCAAATAAACCCAAACTTATGAAATTGATTGCACAGATACTGATAGGCCTGGTAGCCATAGAGCACATTTATATTTTATGGATAGAGATGTTTGCATGGACCACCAAGGGCAAAGCCACCTTTAAAAGCTTACCCAAACATTTGTTCGAGCCTACCAAAACGCTGGCCGCCAATCAAGGGCTTTACAATGGCTTCCTTTCGGCAGGGTTGATATGGTCATTACTTATTGCCGATGCGGTATGGAGTAAAAACGTTGCGATGTTCTTTCTGAGCTGTGTTGTAGTAGCCGGCCTCTATGGCGGACTTACCGCCAGCAAAGGAATTTTAATGAAGCAATTTTTGCCTGCGGCGATTGCTTTGGTGGCGTTGTTGGTGTGGATGTAGGATGCAAAAGTTGCGGGGTGAAGCAGCAACCTTATTGCGCCAATGTAGCAGATAGTAACCGCAGTAGTGGTGGCAGTATTTTGACACCATTCTAAAATTTACAAAAACCTGATTACTAACTATTTGCAAGTGTTCACGATATTCACGCGCGACACCGTGAACACTTGCCAAGGCTTTGGCGCGTTGCAGGCAGCCAAAAAAAGGAACAAAAGAGGCAGTATTATAAACCCTTACATCACCCGCACCTTCAAAAAGCTTGGATGCGCTTTTGAGGTGTAAAGGCGGTGCGTTTGTTTGGTAAAGTCGGTGTCCTTGGCTTTCATAATATCCTGAAACTGCTGGGTGTTCCGGTCTATGAGCGGGAACCAGGTGCTTTGTACCTGTATCATGATGCGGTGGCCTTTTTTGAAGGTGTGCAATACATCCTGCAATTCAAAATTTACCGGGGTTACCTTACCTGGCACAAATGGCTCGGGTTTCGAAAAATCATTGCGGTATTTACCACGAATGGGTTCGCTGCGTACCATTTGCTCGTACCCTGCCATGCTGATATCCTTGCCGGTGAACTGGTTGTTGGCGGCAGTATCGGGATAAACATCCAGTACTTTCACCACCAAATCGGCATCCGTACCTGTGGTGCTGAATTTGAGGTTCGCCCATATGTTGCCGGCGATAGTTACATCGGCATCCAGCACGTCGGTTTTGTAGGTAAGTACATCGGGGCGGCGTTCGGCGAAGCGCTGATCGGCTGTCATATACTCGCGTTTCATGTCGAAGTCGATACCATCTATAAAAGGCACCGGGTTCATCGGGTCTGATACCCATTCCTTGTAATCATCCGTAGTGGCCGTAGGTGCGGTAAAGGATAACTTGCCGCCGGGCAGCAGATATAGATTCTTGTCCTCGGCCTCCTTTGGTGGCCAGGTGTTGAAGCTTTTCCATTGGTTGGTACCGGTTTGGAAGGTAGACACTTTAGGGATATCCAGCGGCGTCCCTTTCAAGTAGTGGCTAAAAAAAGCGAACTCAACCTTCTCCCTGTAATAAGGCCCGGTTGGCCCACCGAAGCTTACTTCGCCCAGGTGGTCGCCGTTGCCGCGCGCCCAGCCGCCGTGTACCCAGGGGCCCATGGCAAAGTAAACAGGCGTTTTAGGGTTCTTTTGGGCTAATGTTTTATAGGTGTTTATGGCACCATACAAGTCTTCGGCATCATACCAGCCGCCGGTTACCAGCACAGCGGTCTTAATATCGTGTAGGTGGGGCAATACATTGCGGTCTTTCCAATGCTGGTCGTAATCGGGGTGGTCCATCATCTCATTCCACAAGCGGATGGTGTCTTTAAAATACTTATCATTGGTATTCTTCATGGAGCCCATATCCATAAAAAACTTAAAGCCATCATTGGTGCCGGGGTTAAAACGGCCACCACGGCGCTGGGTGGGTTTATCATCCTGCCGATTGGTGAAGCCCGGGTAAAAGCCAAAATTGGCCACCAGGAAAAACGCGCCGTTGTGCCAGCCGTCGTCGCGCCAAAGGTCGGCAATCGGGGCCTGCGGGGAAGCTGCAACCAGCGCGGGATGACGGCTAAGCAGTGCTGTAGTCGTATAAAAGCCAGGGTAAGATATACCCCACACCCCTACCTTACCATTGTTGCCGGGCAGGTTTTTCAACAGCCAGTCGATAGTATCGTAGGTGTCGGTGCCTTCGTCTACATCCTTATTGGTTTTGTGGACTTCCTTTTCGGGCGTCATTTCTTCATATATACCCTCGCTCATCCAGCGGCCGCGCACGTCCTGGTAAACAAAAATATAGCCATCCTTTAAAAACTGTGGGGATGGACCAAGGTTGGTTTTGTATTTATCCAGCCCATAAGGTGCTACGCTGTAAGGCGTACGGTCCATCATAATAGGATATTTTTCGCTTTGGTTTTTCGGCACATAAACCGAGGTGAATAGCTTTACGCCATCGCGCATGGGTATCTGATATTCGTACTTGGTGTAGTTATCTTTTATGTACGCTGCATCTCCCTGCGCAAAAGCACCTAAGGCAGAAATAATGAAGCAAAAAACTATGAGGGAGTATTTTTTCATCTGGTGTAATTTCGATGCTTTAAAAGTAAGCAATAAAATAAAAAAGCCCCTTAAAGATAGGGGCTGATATAAATATGTTACGTTAAACACTACAAGTTTCGCTTCTTTAATTCTTCGGCAGCGTAATTTGCCGCCCTTGCCGTTAGCGCCATAAACGTAAGCGAAGGGTTTTGCGTTCCTGTCGATGTCATGCAGGCACCATCGGTTACAAACACATTTTTACAGGCGTGCAACTGGTTCCATTTATTCAAAAGCGATGTATTGGGGTCTTTACCCATGCGCACACCACCAACTTCATGTATATCTAAGCCCGGTGCCTGCTTACTATCGTTTGTACTGATGTTTTTGCAGCCAGCAGCATCCAGCATTTCGGCACCTTGTTGTAAAAAGTCGTTCATCAACTTTACATCATTATCATCATAAGCAATATCAAAGGATAACAACGGTACACCCCATGCATCTTTTTGCGTAGTACTTAAGGCTACCTGGTTTTGACGTTTGGGGATGGTTTCGCCCTGCATCATCATATAAATACCCCAATTACCCGGCTCAGCAATGCTATCTTTATAGCCACCGCCCAATTGCTCACCATCGGCCTGATGACCCCAACCCGCACGCGTAGCCGTATAAAATGTCATGTAACCCCGTAAAAAATCCGTCTCCTGTTTACGTACGTTCCTAAAATTGGGCATCATTACAGCCGTTGGGCGGCGCCCGTAATAATAAGCATCATCATAGCCGTCCATACTCGCCGTTAGAGAGCCCCGGTAATTATGGAAGGCCATGTATTTACCCAACAAGCCATTATCATTACCTAAACCATTTGGAAACCTGGCAGAAGTTGAGTTGAGCAGGATAAGATTGGTGTTGAGTGTAGCGGCATTAACAAATATGATGCGCGCGAAATACTCCATTGCCTCGTGCGTTTGGGTATCAATAACCCTTACACCCGTAGCTTTACCCAGTTTTTCATCATAAATAATAGAATGAACTACCGAGAATGGCCGGAGGGTTAGGTTACCTGTTTTTGCTGCCCATGGCAACGTTGATGCGTTGGAACTGAAATAGCCACCAAAGGGGCATCCCCTATCGCAAAGGCTGCGTGCCTGGCATTGCCCCCTACCTTGATCTAAATGAATTTGATTTGGCCGGGTCAAATGGGCACAGCGACCGATGATCACGTCGCGGTCTTTATAGGCGGCCATTATTCGCTTTTGCATCGTTTTCTCTACCACATTCATTTCCCATGGAGGTAAAAATTCGCCATCGGGCAGGGTATCCAGGCCATCTTTATTGCCCGATATGCCGGCAAAGCGTTCTACGTAACTGTACCATGGCGCTATATCGTCGTATCTAATGGGCCAGTCAACCGCAAAGCCGTCTCGTGCAGGCCCTTCAAAATCAAATTTGCTCCATCGCTGCGTTTGCCTGGCCCACAATAATGATTTACCACCCACCTGGTAACCACGAATCCAATCAAAGGGCTTTTTTTGTTCATACGGATGCTCTGCATCTTTAACAAAGAAATGCTTTGTTGCTTCGGTATAGGCGTAACATTTATCGGCAATTGGGTTTTTACCCTTGTCTTCGGATGCCAACTGCCCGCGATGAGGGAAATCCCATGGATTTTTTGTAGCTGTTGGGTAGTCTTTCAAATGTGTTACATTTCGGCCGCGTTCAAGCACCAGGGTTTTTAGTCCCTTTTCACAAAACTCTTTGGCTGCCCAGCCGCCGCTGATGCCGGAGCCGATGACAATTGCATCATAAGTATGTGCCAGATTCCCTTTCGAAGTTACGTCAGTCATGATATTGCATGTTAGGTGCTCTGATATTATTGTTTAGTAGCAGTCATTGAATAATATAAGCAGGTCAATAAAGCCCCGTTTCGACCGCAATATACTACGAAACAGATAATTTGTTTGTAAGCTCTAAATAGGCCCCGTTTATATCCTCTCCCCCGCCAAACGCCGCCCAGCCTTGCGATTGATAAAAGGCCAAAGCATGTTCATTCTGTTTCAGGCATTTCAATTTCAGAGGTGCATCAAAAAGCAAGGCGGCCTTATTAAGCAACGCCTTACCAATACCTTTGCCAACGTGCTGGGGATGAACGTAAAGGTGGTGAATAAAATTATCCGGCTCCCAAATGGAGAGGAAACCTACCGGCTCATGGCCCACCAGAGCGACTATCAATGTTTCGCCCAGGGTGTCGGCATTAAAATCGGCGAGCGCGTACGGTGTAGTATCGAGCCAGTAAAAAGTTCTGATGCGGCTTTGGAGGTAAATTTGGGCAAGCGCGTCGTGGTCGCACGGCTGGTAATTGCGGATAGTGAGGTTTACTTCCATCTCCACCCTAACTCCTGTGTTACATGAATATTAGGGTTCTGGAAGATGGTTAACAAATCGTTCACAAAAGAGCTGCTTACCGCAGCCTTGGGAATCACCAGGGCATCGCCCGATTTCAAGCGGACGAAATAATGTGTACTAATCTCATTGATCTCCGACAGTTCTGTAGTATATATCTTACTCTCGCCGCCCGCGTCCTTAGTTTCTATAATGTCGCTTCCAAAATCAATTATAGATTCTTTGTCTATCCTGTAACCCAGTTTATCCATGAGGAATTTTTGATAATGTTTTTTGTAAGAATAACGCTGGTATAGCGGAAAAAAAATTAGGGTAATGATTCCGCAGAAAAGGAACCAATAGGCTAAAAATTCATTTTGATACCTTAATACAAAGGCTAGGGCAAAAAAACCAAAAGATAGCACCAACCAGGACCGGCGGCGGTTTGCCTTACTCCGTTTATTCTTTGATGCCGAATAAAGCAGGTAGGTTAAGTAATCCTCTTCCTGCAAAACTGTTTGTACTATCATTTTCTATTTAGGCTGGCAGGTTTGTTTATTGTACGATGTTCGTACTGTGTTTTACGTCGAACACCGAGGCATCCGTTTTTTGGTTTACCAGCCAATCTACCACTTTCGATTTCATGGTACGGCCTTCGCCCATGTCGGCTATCATTACCATGGGTATGAGGCAGCCATTAAAAGACTTGTAGTCATCCATGTAGTGTTTGCGGCCCTTTTTATCAATTATTTTCAGCAAGCCGGTTGCCTTTTCGTAGTAGTTGATATTACGCGAACCGTTTTTTGAGGTAAGCACCACCACATAATATTCCACGCCGTTTATGGTATCAATACCGAACATTTCCCGCTTATAATTTAACAGTGCATAGCTCATATCCGGCAATATCTGCGATTGTAATTCGTAGTGATCCAATTGCTCTGTATCGGTAACTTCTTCTTGCTTACCGTTGATGATATTGTAGGCCTTGCCGTTATTATAAACCTCTTTTATATCTATGCCGCTGCCAATAAGGCTTTGGTAATATTTCCCGGGGCCTAATTTTATCACCAGTATGTCCATCGGTTGGTCTTCAACCGTAGCCTTTACATGAAACTCCGATGTTTTGATGGCTGCCCAGCGCGCTTTGCCGCCAATTACGTCAACATACCTGGCCAAAACAGAATCTGCCGAAGGGAAATCCTGCGCAGCAGCGGGTAACGTTAGCAGGCAGACCAGAAAACAAAGCAGCTTGGATAGGTTTTTCATCGCTTTATATTGTGCCCTCAATATAAATAAAAAAGCGGCAGGTAAAACCCGCCGCTCCTATATATTAACAGGAATAACTTCCTTAATCGTTTATGGCTTTTACACCAGGCAATTCCTTGCCTTCCATGTATTCCAGCAAGGCACCGCCACCAGTTGATACATAGCTTACATCCTCTGTCATGCCAAATTTGGCTACTGCGGCTGCTGAATCGCCACCGCCTATTAGCGAGAATGCGCCATTTTCGGTAGCCTTGGCCACCGCCTCAGCAATAGCTTTGGTACCAACCAGAAATTTCTCCATTTCGAATACGCCCATCGGACCGTTCCAAAGTATGGTTTTCGATTCTTCTACCACCTTGCTGAACAACTTAACGGTTTCGGGGCCAATATCCAAGCCCATCCAATTGTCAGGAATTTCGCCGGTTTTGGCTATATCGGTATTGGCATCGTTGCCGAATTTATCGGCAATTACGTTATCAACCGGCAATAATAGGTTTACGCCTTTATCTTTTGCCTTCTGGCGCAGGCTAAGGGCAAGGTCCAGTTTATCAGCTTCAACCAATGACGTACCTATGCTGCCACCATCTGCCTTAGCAAAGGTGTAAGCCATGCCGCCGCCAATAATCAGGTTATCCACCTTATCCAGCAGTTTCTCTATCAGCTCTATCTTATCAGACACCTTAGAGCCACCCATAATAGCGGTGAAAGGCTTAGGTGCGTTGTTTAGTATCTTTTCGGCATTGGTTAACTCTGCAGCCATCAGGTAGCCAAAGTATTTTGCATCGGGGAAAAACTGTGCAATGATAGCAGTAGATGCATGGGCACGGTGGGCGGTACCAAATGCATCGTTCACATAAATATCGCCCAGTTTGGATAGTTTTTCGGCAAATGCAACATCGCCTTTTTCTTCTTCTTTGTAAAAACGCAGGTTTTCTAACAATAATACTTCGCCTTTACCTAAAGCTTTTGCTTTTTCAACAGCTTCGGTACCGATGCAGTCATCAGCAAACTGAACCTGCTGACCCAAGAGATCCGACAGGTGGGGAACGATATGTTTCAAAGAGAATTCCTCTGTAGGCCCATTCTTCGGCCTGCCCAGATGCGACATCAATATCACGGCGCCACCATCAGTCAGAATTTTCTTGA
The DNA here is from genome assembly GCF_004519315.1 of Mucilaginibacter psychrotolerans. Lineage (GTDB taxonomy): Bacteria > Bacteroidota > Bacteroidia > Sphingobacteriales > Sphingobacteriaceae > Mucilaginibacter > Mucilaginibacter psychrotolerans. Next base: position 331,483 of record NZ_SOZE01000001.1, on the reverse strand, counting down.
TGGTTGGCAATGCTGCGGTCATCCGGTTATCATCAGTAATGTTATAGTCTTTATCCAGGGGGACATTAAAATCTACGCGGATAAGGGCTTTTTTACCGTTGAATGTTATCTGATCTACTGTTTTCATATTGTTAAAGTATGATTTGATGAATGGTGCGCAAATTGAACATTTTTATTAGAAATGCCAACCTTAAAGTTAAAAAGGCGTTCGCATCAGCTTAAAACTTCATTGTATTTTAACATACATTACATAATGCGGGCCAATGCCGGGCACATCAAACACTGGCGATATTACCTCGAAACCAGTGCCCATATAAAAAGACACGGCTACCTTACGGGCATTGCACCACAAATAATTTACTTTTTGCCCGCGTAGATAGGTGATAGCAAAGTTAACCAGCATATTGCCCATACCCTTGCCACGATACTGTTCTGCAGTGGCCATGCCACGTAGTTGATAGGCTTTACCCGCGTACCCTTCGTAACCTTTAGGGTGAAAAGACGCCACGCAAGCTAATTCTTCCCCGACGTAACAGCCCAGGTGGAAAGCTTCTTCGGCATTGTCATTTGGGAACCGGCATTCGTTAAGCGTAAGCTTGCCTTCGCGCAATACCACGTTTCGCAGGGGCAGCACATCATCTGCGGTTATAAATTTTATCATTAGGGCAAAAGGCTGATTTTTTCTACCAAATCGGCCAGACGGGCCGAATAACCACTCTCGTTATCGTACCAGCCAACCACTTTTACCAGGCCACCCACGATGGATGTTAGCTGCGCATCGAATATGCAACTATGCGGATTATCCAATATATCAACAGACACTATGGGGTCCTCGGTGTACTCTAAAATGGTTTTCATGGGGCCATCAGCTGCGGTTTTAAAAGCCGCGTTTATTTGCTGCACAGTAGGTGATTCTTTCAGGCTGCAGGTAAAATCGGTAAGGGAGCCGTTCAGTACCGGTACACGAATGCCTGCGCCGCCAAGGCGGCCCTCCAAATGCGGAAATATGTTCGTAATGGCCTTGGCCGCCCCGGTTGTGGTTGGGATGATTGATGCCGATGCAGCCCTTGCACGCCGCAGATCTTTATGCGGAGCATCATGCAGATTTTGATCGCCCGTCATAGAGTGAACGGTGGTAATGTAGCCATCGGTTATCCCCCAGTTGTCGTCCAATATCTTTACCATTGCGGCTACGTTATTGGTTGTGCAAGATGCATTAGACAGTATCGGCGAGCGTAAATCAACTTCACCGTCGTTAACGCCCAGCACTACGGTAGGCACGCTTCTACCGGCAGGCGGGGCCGATATCACTACCTGCTTTGCACCAGCTTGCAGGTGCTTGCCGGCACCCTCGGCAGAAATAAACTTACCGGTAGATTCTATAACCAAATCCACTCCAAGTTGCGCCCAGGGCAAGTTTATCGGATCTTTTTCCTGATAAACTTTTATAGTATTCCCATTGATGGTAAGGGTATCTGCGGTAAAGGCAACTGTACCTTTAAAGCCCCGGTGCACAGAATCGTATTTAAAAAGATGCGCGAGGGTTGCGGTATCGGCAAGGTCATTTATGGCTAAAACCTCTATATTGTGTTTTTGGAGTATGGCTCTTAAAAAAATGCGCCCAATACGGCCAAAACCGTTAATTGCTATCCTCATAAGTGTATGATTATGGATGCAAAACTAAGTAAAATTAAACCAGAGAAAATCCGGCGAATGCCATATTAGGCAAACAGGTTGCGCAGGGCAAAACCTTCGCGTTCTTTGCTACGCAGGCAGACGGTTATGCCCCAGTTAAATACCAGCGAGTTTAGCAATATCAAGGTCATCAACACAAAATTACCCATACTGGTAAAAAACAGCACAATAACTATCGTAAGAATGTTAATACCCGCCAATATCAACGTAGTTTGCAGATGCGTAAAACCTAAGCGCAATACGCGGTGGTGTATGTGGTTGCGATCAGCAGCAAACGGGGAAACGCCCTTCACAATACGCAGGATAAACACTCTCAGTGTATCAAATATTGGCCCGATGAGGATTGCAAACGTTAAAGCCGGGGCCGAGTAGATAATAACACTATTATGCGTAGTTATTTTGTTTACTTCAATAAACCTAACAGCCATAATAGCCGATATAAGGCCGATGAGCAGCGAACCTGTATCGCCCATAAATATTTTGGCTGGTGTAATGTTGTAGCGCAAAAAACCTATTACTGCGCCCACTATCGCAAGCGAAATAGCCGCCAGTTCATAATGCTTAATATAGATAAATAAAATGGTAAATGTACCATTTACCACGATACAAGTGATACCTGCAAGGCCATCTATACCATCGATTAAATTGAAAGCGTTTACAATGAGCACAACGAATAAGATAGATACAATAGCGCTTGCCACGTACGTAATATCGTATATACCAAAAATGCCGTACATGCTGGTGAAGCGTATATCGCCCAGCAGCACTAATATGGCCGCTACAAAAAATTGTATTAAAAACTTAGTGCTGGAGTTCACACCCGAAAGATCGTCTTTAAGCCCCATTGCAAATAATACGATGCTGGAGGTGAGCAAATCGCTAAGCGGCAAACTTTTATCAATCATGCTAAATAGCAACAGGGTGATGGTAAAACTGGCAAAGATGGCCACGCCGCCCAAACGGGGGATACCATGATCGTGCTGCTTACGAAAATGGCCCACATCATCGTACAAATGGCGCGTACGCGCAACGTGCAAAATTGAGGGGATTGACAGCAGTGTTATCAGTATAGAGAACAACGCTATTAAAATGTAATAAATAAAATATGTATTTAGGTGTGCTGGCATGAATATTTAGTGAGGGGGCACTTAATTATGGATGCATTTCTGCAAATATCATTATATATCCTATAAATTAGAAAAATTGCGCTATCTTTTTTAATCTCTTGTAAAGCAGCGCAATAATTGGATAATTAATATGATTTCTTCGCATTGCTTTCAAATCCAAAAATAATACTTTGGCGCGCCCTGCAAAGCTATTATTACTAACACCACCCGTAAACATGTTAACAACTACCTTTTTCAGGTAAAACACACTCGCTTTGTTTACATGTATAAACCTCACCATCAGTTCATAATCGGCAGCAGTACCATATTCGAGGCTATAATTACCAAAAAGGCCAAACAAGTTCCTTTTACAGTAAAAGGTAGGGTGCGGCGGCATCCAGCCTTTGTTAAACAAACCATGTTTGTAAGCACCTGATCGCCATTTACGCAGAATAATACTATCGGGTTTTATATAATTGAGGTCGGCATATAATATATCTGTATTGTTTTTTTCGAATGCGGCGGCAATATCGCTTATTACCCATTCTCCTGCAAATACGTCATCAGCATTCAACATGCCAACCACATCGCCTGTTGCCAGGGCAATGCCCTTGTTCATGGCATCGTATATACCATCGTCGGGTTCAGTTATCAAAATATTGATTTTGTGTTGGAAACTATTGATAATAGTAAGCGAATCGTCGGTAGATCCTCCGTCAATTACGATATATTCTATGTTATTGTACGATTGGCTGATAACCGATTTTATGCAGCGCTCAAGAGTGCCCGCAGCGTTGTAACAGACCGTTATGATGGATATTTTTAATTGGCCCACTTTGGAAAAAAACAATTATTTAAGCACAAAATATGTATTTTTGAAGTCGCCGTCTAATATATCAATAACATTGGCGGCAAAGTGTATGCGTGTAATATATTCTGTTTGCATAGTTGTTTTGCTTTTTTTTGCTTCTTCGTGCTCGTACAAGCAAAGCCATATGCTTTTTAAAAACGCAAAGGTAACCAGCGCAGCTACAGATACAACAACCTTAAAAAGCTTCCCGGTTGCAAGTACCTATCGCATACAGCCAAGGGATGTACTACAAATACGCAACCTGCAAAATATTAAATATATAGTTGATGAAGTGCCTGCTTCGGCAACAGGTTCTGGTAGCGGCACTGGCGGTGGCGCTCAAGGGCAAACCTTTGAGGTTGACGAAGATGGCACCGTGGCCCTGCCTGCTTTGGGTCACATAGCTGTTGTCGGCCTTACCCGCCCGGAAGCTGCAAAAAAAATTGAAGGCCTTTACCGCTCAGAGTTACTGAAAGACCCCATCTTCGACATAAAGGTGGTTAACTTAAAAGTGACACTTTTTGGTGAGGCCGCTTCACAAGGCAGTTTCCCGCTATTGAAAGATAATACCACCCTTGTTGAGCTAATTGGCCAGGCAGGGGGGCTTACCTCGGGTGCTAACGAAACAAACATCAAAATCATTAGACACAACGGCACGCAAAAAACCGTAATTGAAGTTGACCTTGGCGATGTAAATTCAATAACGGATCCACGCGCCATACTACAAAATGGCGACGTGATATACGTTGCCCAAAACAAACGAGCCATTCGAACTGATAAGCTTCAAAATTTAAATACGACAATACAGCCGGCCTTACTTATACTGAATACGGCGTTAATTTTACTTACGCTTAGCAGGTTATAATGGAAGAAACAGAAAATCTCCAGAAAAAACTTCCTAACCAGGAAGTGGATTATTTTAAAATTGGCAAGATATTAATAAGCAGGTGGTATTGGGTGGCCGGATCGCTGGCTGTTTTTGTTTTATGGTCGTACATTTATGTTTGGTACACTCCAAAAACTTTTGCCACGGGCGGTATCATGAAGCTGGAGGAAAAGAAATCAGAAATTGCCGACCTTTCAAACGTGCTGGCCACATCAGACAGGGGCCCTTCTCGTATACAAAGCGAAACGTCGGTTTTGCAAAGCCCTGCGGTTATTTTAAACGCCGTAAAAGATCTTAATTATCCTATCAGCTTTTTTGTAGAAGGCCGTGTACGCACCAGCGAACTTTATCCGCAAAAACCACTCGATATAGAAAAAGTCGATTTCGATAGCCTTAATTTTTACCGCGACATCATATCGTATAAGTCTTTAAACCAAAATAATTTCTCGCTCACCTACAAAATAGCGGGAAAAGAAACAGTAAAAAATTGCAGCTATAACAAACCCATAACCCTGGGGCCTACTACTTTCATGATAAGTTACCCGGGAGATATCAATAAAAGTTCGGTTATCTTGTTCAAATTTAACGCGCCCGAAGATTTTGTATGGCGTATACGCGGCGGCCTGCGCGTTGCAGAAACTGCAAAGAATTCAAACGTATTGGCCATACAAGTTACCGATGCCAACCCCCAATTTGCTGCGGATGCACTAAACGCGGTTATGAATGAGTATTTGATATACGATCGCAATCGCAAAACGCAATCTGCTACGCAGATGATCGATTTTATAGACAGTCAGCTAAAATACCTTTCCAACGAGGTAAAAGGCTCCGAAAAATCAATAGAGACTTTCAGGCAAAAAAACAAGCTCATGGAAGTAAGTGCGGCGGCCGACGCAGCCCTTACCAAGGCAAAAGACTTGGAAGCCCAGCAATCTATTCTGAACCTGCAATTGATAGCCATCAACGATGTAAAAAACAAAATAAGCAAGGAGAAGAACAACCTTAATTTAAATTTTGATGCGGGTAGCGGGCAGGTTGACCCTAACCTGCCGATTCTGGTTACCCGCCTGGATAATTTGCTGAACGAACGCACGGAGTTATTGAAAACTTATACCTACAATTCGCAGCCAATACAAACTATTAATAAAAACATCCTGGAAATAAAATCATCGGCCCTAACCAGCCTGACTAATACTTATAACACCGTTAAGCGAAATATGGACTTCCTTTCTTCACAGCTTGCGGTTGTAAATAAACAAATATCCATGTTTCCGGGTGCCGAGCGCGACATGATAAGCTTAAGGCGCGATTTTGAAATAAGCGAAAAAGTATATTCCTTTTTATCCGAGAAAAAATTGGAGGCCCAAATAACAAGATCGGGCATATTGCCGGGAGCAACTATCATCGAGAGGGCGCAACCCAATTTCTCGCCGGTATCTCCAGACGAGCACGATATCCACCGCACGGCGATTGTTTTTGGGTTAGCTGCCGGTTTGGGCCTTATTATCCTGATTAGGGTACTCAACCCTTACATTTACGATAAAGAAACCATAGAGAGTCTTACTGCCATACCCATCATCGGCGTTATACGAAAATTCCCCGAAGCCTTAGACGAAGATAATTCTCAGGTTTTGGCTATAAGCAAGCCCAAATCGATATTTGCCGAATCGGTACGGTCGGTACGTACCAACCTCAGTTTTATTGCGTCCGAAAAGAAAAGTAAAATCATCTGCATCACATCCGAAGTAGCCGGCGAAGGGAAATCTTTCGTGGCGGTAAATTTATCAAGTACGCTGTCGCTGATAGATAAGAAAGTTGTTTTGATAGCCGGCGATTTAAGGCGCTCTAAATTACACCGCACCTTTGGCGTACCTAATGATACCGGTCTAAGCAGTTACCTTGCGCACCAAACCGCCCTTGAGGATATTATTTCGCATTCTGAACAGGAAAACCTCGATTTCATCGTATCGGGGCCCGTACCACCAAACCCGTCAGAATTGCTGCACTCCGAACGGATGAAAGAAATGATTACTGCGTTGCACCTGAAATATGATATCATCATGATAGATACGGCCCCTATCGGCCTGGTGTCAGATTCTATTCCGCTCATCCGCATGAGCGATATCAACATATTCGTGATACGGTCAGGCAAATCTAAATACTACTCGGCAACCATACCACAACGCATTGCACAAGAGTACCACCTGGATAACACCGTAATCGTTTTGAATGCCTTTGCCGAAGATTTGCTGCATTCCCGATATTATACCACAAGGTTCACCGGCGACTACAGCAACCGGTATTATTACTACTCAGATTATAGCGGTAACTACGAATCTTCGGGCTACTACATAGATGATGAAAAGAAAAAATGGTGGAACATGAAACGTTGGTTTAAATAAATATTTCGTTTTTTTACACGCATGGTTTTAAATAACGATGCCGGAAAGCAACGATGGTTCCCGGTATATACAAACCCCCGGGCAGAAAAAAAGGCATACGCTTCTCTAATAAGCAAAGGCGTAGAAGCTTATCTGCCGCTCCAGAAAAGCCTAAAGCAGTGGAGCGACCGCAAGAAGTGGGTGGAGGAGCCACTGCTAAAATCTTACCTATTTGTACATATTGCAGAAAACCAGCAGGCCGAGGTTTTGATGACCAAAGGCGTAGCACGTTTTATTTATTTTTCGGGTAGAATTAGCGCCATGCCCGATAAACAAATTGAAGACCTGAAGTTGTTGTTGGCGAGCTCGTTAGAATTGGAAGTAACCGAAGAGCATTTGCAACCCGGAGAAAAAATAAGGATAAAGGCAGGGCCCTTAAAAGGCTTAGCCGGAGAGATGATTGCCTACCGCTCGCAAAAGCAATTATTGCTTAGGTTAGAAAGCCTGGGCTGCTCTATAATAGTGAATATGGCCGCCTCTTTCGTTAACCGGGCGTAAGAACGCAAACAACAAAATTAGTGCAAACCTAAAATTGCACGTTAATTAAACAATTGATTATAAATAAGTTACAAATAATACATGTAACTTACGGGGCGAAGCTGCGCCCGACTCGATAAAATATGTGCCGCATAGCAGGAATAGTCTCAACCAAAGGCGATAACGAGCATTCAAAAGCACTGGTAAACATCATGTGCAACGCTATGCAACACGGTGGGCCCGATGATGCAGGTATTTTTGAGGATGAAAATGCAAATCTTGTTTTTGGGCACCGCAGGCTTTCTATTATTGACTTAAGCAATAACGGACACCAGCCAATGGCCGATTGCGCTAAAAAAGCCTGGATTACTTTTAACGGGGAGATTTACAACTACCTGGAGCTGAAGCATCAGCTTAAAACGCTAGGCGCCCAATTCACCTCCGAAACGGATACAGAGGTGATTATACAAGCTTATTTATATTGGGGCGTAGCAGCTTTCAACAAATTAAGGGGGATGTTCGCGTTCGCTTTGTATGATACCGCCGCAGAAGAAGTTTTCCTCGTTCGCGATTCGGGCGGCATAAAACCGCTCTACTACTCTACCATAAACGGCAGTTTGGCCTTCGCATCAGAATTAAGAGCATTCAAGGCAGCTGGCATTGCGCCAGAAACAGACCTGAGATGGCCTGTTTGGCTTTTGGCCTACGGGCATATCCCAGAACCCCATACTACCTTAAAAGAAGTATCAAGCCTGCCAAAAGGGCATTACCTTCACAAGAAAAAAAATGGCAGCTATGCCCTGCACAAATTCGTTTCAAATAAGCCTTCTAATTACATAACAGATAAACACGCTGCGGAGGAAGGCATTTTCCAAACCTTGCAAAACGCAGTAAAAAGGCAACTGATAGCTGATGCGCCACTAGGTGTTTTTTTGAGCGGGGGTATAGATTCCGCTATTATTGCGTTGCTGGCCAATTCGCAAAAACAGCAGCTTAAAACCGTTTCGATATTCTTCGACGAAAAATCTTACGATGAGCGGCTGTATCAAAACACGGTAGTAAATCATCTCAATGGAGAGAATTTTAAGCACCTGGTTAAAGAACGAGATTTTGAAGAATATTTCCCGGATATCCTCACGGCAATGGATATGCCTACTACCGATGGTATCAACTCCTGGTTTATTAGTAAATATGCCCACGACAACGGGCTGAAAGCTGTACTGTCCGGCGTGGGAGCCGACGAACTTTACGGAGGTTATCCGTCTTTCGAAAGGATAAAATGGATAAAATATCTCAGGATGCTCCCCAAACCCCTGTTAGCGAGGGCAAGCCATATACAGGCAAGTAACTACAAGCGGCTGGCATATTTGGCGTACGACCACCCGGCGGCAGACTACCTGTTTCTGCGCGGGTTTTACACTCCGGTAGATATTGCACAAATACTTAATATGAGCCAGGAGCAGGTAAGTAATATTCTGTTCGGTTTTAACCCGTTGCCGCCTGTTGGTAAATATGATGGCTTACATGCGTCGTGGTTCGAAACCAACCTCTATATGCAGAACCAACTACTGCGGGATACCGATGTTATGAGCATGAGCCACGGGCTGGAAGTTAGGGTACCTTTCCTGGATGAGGACCTGGGCATTTTCACACAACAGATAAGCCATGAACTACGTTTTGCAGGCGATAGGCCAAAAAAAATATTGATAGATAGTTTTAAAACGCTATTGCCAGAGGTCGTGTGGAGCAGGCCGAAAATGGGCTTTACTTTCCCTCTGCAGCAGTGGATGAAAAATAATGAGTACATTGCGGATGAAAGTCACTATCAAGGCAAATTCGCCAAAGCAATAATCAACGATTTCAAACAAGGTAAAGGGCATTGGTCAAAGGCATACGCTCTTTATCAAATACAAAAGCATGCCTAAAAACATCCACCTTTTAACTCTACAAACTTTTAGCGCCACGGGCGGCATACAAAAAATGGCACGCACGCTAGCCTATTCGCTGCAGCACATATGCCAAAAAAATGGTTGGGGCTTAAAGCTCCTTTCACTTTACGATGCCGATGCCGATTTGCAACCGCAATACATCCGGGCAGAAAACTTCAAGGGCTTTAGTAAAAACAAAGCATCCTTTGTTTTAAACGCCCTGCTCAGTGCCGATAAAAACGACACGGTTATTTTGAGCCACATAAACTTTGCTGTTGTAGGGATACTTATAAAAACCCTGAAACCTAAATGCCAGGTTTGGCTGATAGCCCATGGCATAGAGGTTTGGCGCCCCCTTGGTTTCCATAAAAAACTACTTTTGAAGCATTGCGATAAGATAATTTGCGTAAGCCGGTTTACTAAAGACAAATTAATAAGCCTGCATGGTGCCAACGAAAGCAAATGCGAGGTGTTGAACAACGCCATAGACCCTTTTATAGAGTTACCGGCCAACCTGGCTAAGCCCGAAAGCCTGTTAACTCGCTACGGACTAACCTATGAAAACCCGGTAATTTTTACGCTTACGCGCCTGGCATCTACAGAAAAATATAAGGGGTATGATAATGTTATCGCTACTGTGGCAAAATTGAAGCATCGTTTCCCCGGTATTAAGTACATCATATCCGGCAAGTACGATGAACTGGAAGGCCGTCGCGTTAAAGGTCTTATTGAGGCCAACGGCGTAACCGATAATGTGTTGCTAACCGGTTTCATAGACGAGCCAGAATTGGCTAACCATTTCCTGCTGGCCGATCTGTTTGTTTTGCCAAGCAAAAAGGAAGGTTTCGGCATAGTGTTCATCGAAGCCCTTGCCTGTGGCCTGCCTGTACTATGCGGCAATGCCGATGGCAGCGTGGATGCAGTTAAAAACGGCGAACTAGGCACCGCGATAGACCCGGATGATAACCAGGAGCTTGAAAAGCAAATAGCAGAACATTTATTGCACCCCTTAACACTTGATAAGCGCAAAGCACTTCAGCAAAAATGCTTGCAATATTTCAATGAGCAAACTTATGCAGAAAGCCTGCAAAAATTACTGTCAGATTAATGGCCCATATAACTTATCAACTATTTAACGGATGCCTAAAGTAATACAGGTAGAGAACTTATCTAAAGCTTACCAGTTAGGCACTTTTGGCACAGGCACCATCTCGCGCGATCTGGAACGTTATTGGGCGCGCCTGCGTGGCAAAGAAGACCCTTTCCTGAAAGTGGGCGAAGTAAACGATAGGACCACGAAAGGCACCAGCAATATAGTTTGGAGCCTAAAAGATATTAATTTAGAAGTAGAAGAGGGAGATGCGGTAGGCATAATTGGCAGTAACGGTGCCGGCAAAAGTACGTTACTCAAGCTTTTGGGCAGAACTACTTCGCCAACAACGGGAACTATCAAGATGAAAGGCCGGGTGGTAAGTTTGTTAGAAGTTGGCACCGGTTTTCACCCAGAATTAAGCGGCCGAGAAAACATTTTCTTAAACGGGGCTATTCTTGGTATGCGAAAGTCCGAAATTAAAAGAAGATTTGATGAAATAGTAGCTTTCTCGGGCGTAGAGAGGTATATCGATACACCTGTAAAAAGGTACTCTTCAGGTATGTACGTAAGATTGGCATTTGCTGTAGCCGCTCATCTGGAAAGCGAAATTTTGATTGTGGATGAAGTTCTTGCAGTTGGTGATGCCGAATTTCAAAAAAAATGCCTGGGTAAAATGAACGACGTAAGAAAAGGCCAGGGGCGAACGGTACTATTCGTCAGCCACAATATGACAGCCGTTATCGCCCTTTGCAACAAGGGCAGTTATTTAAAAAATGGGCGATTGATATTGAACGGAACGATTGGGGAGGCAATGTTAGCATACTCAAATGACAGGGGCATTAAGTATACAAAAAATGTAAAGATATTAAGCGAAGGCAAAAAAGCATGGCTATCAGAATTTTTGATAACGGATGAGGATAGAAACGAATATATTCAAATGGAAACTTCGAAAGTGGTGCGTTTGACTATCGATTCAACAGTGCATATGGATAATGTTTTTGTTGGGATAGGGATAAATGACATGAACGATGTAAGAGTTCTTACTTTGTTCAGCAGATTTTATAATAAAGGATTTTGTTTAAAACCTGGTCCCAACCATATAAAATGCCAGGTAGGGCAAATGCATTTGAAACCCGGTATTTATAAAACCGAAGTATTTATCGGTAATGATTATGAAACATTGGATTACTACGATAACGGCTTACAGTTTGAAATTTTTTTGTCAACAAAAGCAGACTACTTACTACCTGACGCTAGCCAAGGAAGTATATTCATAAATCAAATTTGGGCAAATGACTGAAAAAAACAATTTAGCTGAAGAGGTCTTTTGTTTACAATACGAGTTAAACACGCTTGCGAATTTATTACTAAGAGGAGAGTCGGAACGTTGGGTGCCTGGTTTTTTAAGAGAAATAACAGAATTCTCCCACTCCGAACGATACAAACTTGCCTGCAAATATATACGAGGCAAAAAAGTTCTTGATGTGGCCTGTGGCACCGGCAAAGGGAGTAACATAATGGCTACTGTTGGTGCGGCAATGCATGTAACAGGCTTTGATATCCAACCAGAAGCACTTAGGTATGCCAATCACCGCAACGGCGCCAGCAACATCAACTTTAAGGTCGCCGATGTACAAACGTTCGAACTTACCAATGAATTCGACGTCGTAGTTAGTTTTGAAACGATAGAACATTTAACGAACTACAAAGCATTCCTCGTAAATGTAAGTAAGTGTTTAAAAAGCGATGGACTCTTCATAGTATCAACGCCAATTTCATCACTGCCCTTAAACGAGTATCCAGACAACCCCCACCACGTGCAGGAATGGGGGTTTATGGAATTTCAAGCAATATTGGAAGATCTATTTGACATCGAAAAAGTTTATGTACAACTCTATCCAAAAATAAATACGCCCTCGATACAACGGAAAAACGACCTTTCCCGACGCATTACTAACAAAATTAAAAGAACATTTTTGGGCACAGAAGCCCCCGTACTTGTTCCTGATTCTCAGGCAACAACAATTTTTTCAGCAATAGAAGAATTTACGCAACAGTACGCAAAAGAAGAACTAGGCACATTACGATACGGCTATCAAATCGTGATAGCAAAAGCCAAATGAGTGAACTCGCAATTGTAATTCCAGCTTACAAACACCAGTTTTTCGATAAAACTTTAAACTCTCTTGCTCGCCAAACAAATAAAAATTTCACGGTTTATATTGGGGATGACAACAGCCCCTTTGCCTTGTCAGAAATCATAAACAGGTACAAGGGTTCGCTGCGAATTTATTACACGCGGTTCGAAAATAATATCGGAGCAGAAAATTTGGTATTACAGTGGAATAGGTGTGTAGGTCTCACAAAAGGCGAAAATTGGATTTGTCTCTTTTCTGATGACGATATCATGGACGAAAATTGCGTCGAGAATTTTTACCTCGCATTAGAAAATAAAAACAATGATTTTGATGTTTGCAGATTCAACACTGTTACAATTGACAAAAATGACTCTGTTCTTCACGAATGTCCAATTGGCCCGGAAAAAGAAAGTTCAGCGTCTATGGCTTTTTATTTATTAAAAGGCAAACGTGGCAATTCAATGCCCGATCACATATTTTCCAGAGAGATTTATGATAAATGCGGTGGTTTTGTATTTACAGAGTTTGCACAAGGCGCAGATTGGGCCACTTCAATTTTATTTTCACATGATAAGGGTATTCAAATTATTCCCGACGCAAAAGTATATTGGCGTTATAGCGGTTTAAATATTTCATCAGCAGCCTCCAGTCAGAAACACAAAATGATCATTGGGCATTTGCATTTTGTTGAATGGGCGCTAAATCACTTTCAATATCTAAAAACATCCAAGTCTGTTATCACTTATGAAATGATCAAAGAGGCTTTGAGAAGCAATTTGAATATGGTGATGGTTTGCCACTACAAAGGCTTCAATATTAATTCAACTTATCGGATATTTACCCTTTATCACAAAAAATTTGGTTTATCGCCTTATCAATCGATTACAGCATTATTCCAAATAATGAATATCAAAATTCCTGCCATTGATAAATTGATTCACATTTTTTCCAGGATTAAAGGGAAAATCTGCCAGGTAGTATCCAGTTAAAACTAAGAATATAGGTTTAATGTTTTCGAAATTTTACAACAGGGGTTTAAAAAAAGCAAGTACAATCAAGTTTAAACTTTTAAATAAAAACTGTACGGAAATACGTATTCCACGTAATAACCTAAGATTTCTTGTGACCACAGACCTGGCTTGGGCATTTTCTTCAGGAGATTATTACGAAAAAAATGTGATCTACTTTTTAGATGAGGTTGTAAAAAGCTATCATCAACCGGTACTGATAGATGTTGGCGCAAATTGCGGCTATTTCAGCACTCGATACGCTGCTCAATGCAAAAATGTATTTTCGTTCGAGCCTGTAAAAGGCACTTTTTCGCTACTAAAACGTAATTTTAAAAGAAATGGAATACGTAACGCCGTGCCTTTTAACCTAGGTTTATCTAATGCGCCTGGCCAGCTCAGTATCAATATTTATAACTCCAGCGGCAATAATTCTATTTTTGAAAGGAAAATCCCGAAAGAACACAGCTTAAAAAAAATCGGTGTAGAACTGATAAAATTAGACACGCTTGACAACCTGATTGAAAAAGGCGTTGTCTCTTCGCCAAATATCATTAAAATTGATGTGGAAGGCGCAGAGTTGCTTGTACTAGGAGGCGCGGCAAAAACCATCTTAAAGCACCGGCCAACCATTTTGATGGAGTACTCTGAAAATACATCCAATGATGCTGGTTATGCGAAAGAGGAACTTTTATCGGTGCTGATGCTTGACGACTACAGCATTTTCGGTATACCGGAAGATGAACAAGATTTGGCACTGATTGAGCAAGCCAATTTCCAGACGCATAAAATAAGTAATGTTATTTTCGTTCCACGCGAACGCAAACTCTTTTTTGGTTAAACAACTAATTACACCAGTCAATTGATAGTTGCAAAATTATATGGTGGCTTAGGGAACCAAATGTTTCAGTACAGTGCGGCCCGAGGTTTGGCAAAACCCAACGAAACAGTTTACCTCGACACGAAGTTCTATACAGAAAATGCTAAGGACACTGAGTCATTTATTGCCAGGAGTTATGAACTCCACATATTTAAAAATCTTAAAAGTAGTAGAGCGAGTGGCTTACGTTACGCAATTTTTACTGGAAAGTCTTTCCTTATAAAGGCAATTAGGGCAAGGCTTAAACCGCTTTTTCAGCACTTGCATCACCAGGGTACTGGCTATATATCATTTACCGAATATGTGAAAAGCCAGCATTTGTATCTTGATGGATACTTCCAATCTGAAAAATATTTTAGCGATAAACGACAAGCTATCCTATCGGAATTTGAATTCCCGCCATTGGATGAGGATAACAAGCTGATTGCATCAAAAATGCTCAGCGCAGAAAATGCTGTGAACTTCCATATCCGCCGGGGCGATTATTTAATACCAAACATCAACAGTATTCATGGTATTCTCCCGCTTTCCTATTATCATAAAGCATTAGATATATTAAAGAGCCGTTACGGGCACCTTGTAGTTTTTGTATTTTCTGATGACGTGCCTTGGGCAAAAAAAAACGTGAACACCGATGGGTTAGAGGTGATTTTCATAGAACGCAATTCTGCAGAACATAGTTGGAAAGACATGGCGTTGATGACTTATTGCAAACATCATATAATTGCCAACAGCAGTTTTAGTTGGTGGGGTGCCTGGCTTTCAACTCGCAGGGGCGATGTGTTTGCCCCTTACAACTGGTTTGTACCACCATTCGAGTTCGATATCAACGACATTGTCCCCAGTCAATGGACTGTTTTACGATATGAATAGCCCGCTGGTATCGGTTATAATGCCGGCTTACAACGCACAAAAATATATTGCCGAAAGTATAGAAAGCGTGATGAATCAAACCTATACTAATTGGGAGCTGATTGTAATAGATGATGGTTCTAACGACAATACAGGCAACATAATTAAGCAATACAAGCAGCAGGATGCTCGGATCAAATCTATTTCTCAGCAGAACAGCGGGCAGGGAAATGCAAAAAATGCAGGCATAGCAACAAGCAAGGGAGAATATATCGCTTTTTTGGATGCAGATGATTTGTGGCTTAAAGAAAAACTTGAAGTTTCGGTTAGCGCTTTAAAAGCGGCCAACGTTGAGCTCTTATTTACTAACTATTCCGTTTTCAATAACGAATTGGATGTAAACAAAACTACCACCATGCAGGTGGGCAATGCTATTTACAAAGGCAGAGAGGGTATCATTACTTTCCTCAACTATAACCAAATCCCCAACCTAACTGTCTTGGTCAAACGAGAAGCTATAATCAGTGCCGGTAAATTTACGGACATCAAAGTGGCCGAAGATTATGAAATGTGGCTGAGGATGTTGGGCATGGGGCATACATTTCAGTCTATAGCTGCCCCGTTGTCGCTCTATCGTATGCATGATAATTCTATAACCGCAAAAGACAGGCACGCCACCTTCGAACTCATTCAGATTATAAAGGATTTTGGCAGCAAGAATCATGGATATACAAATGAAGCGCGAAAAATAGCCAGAGAAAAAATCAAATACTGGTTGTACAATGGCTACGACAGGACACCAAAAAGATTCAGGGCATTGATTAAGCAGGTTTTTCCCTTACATCTCGCTGCCTTATTTTACAGCCTTAGCTTCCTACTGCCGATGCGCCATCTAAGGAAAATCGTCATCAGGCTTTATTAAACTCACCATGAGGCAACGCCTCACTCACCAAGTTGAAGAAACATATCATCATTGCTACGCTTTATGCATTCGGAGGTAGCAACGCGCATCTGAAAACTTTGATAGAATACCTGGGAGCCGAGAATGTGCTGCTACTATTAGAAGATAAAAGCCAGCTGGCGCTGTTAAAAAATATTGAGGGGGCGAACGATTTAAAGGTAAGAATACAACCAGGCATACACCCGCACGCACATTTACAATATAACTTTACCACTAATGTAAAGGAGCTTTTCTTCATCATACGATCGATAATAGTGCTGCAAGCGTTAAGCGCGGTGAATGCCTTTGCCGATATTACTATCTGCGCCACCGTGCCCGAGAAACACCTTTACCTGCTATGGCTACCTTTTTGCAAGGTGTATTATATTTTACATACCACGCCCGTAAAACGCCATACCTCCTTTACGCCATATACCTGTAACCATACATTAGGCAAGCGGAAAAAGATTATTACAGTATCAAACGCCAATAAAAACACCTTGTGCCAAAACTGGGAAATAGCACCCGATAGGCAAGCTTTTGTAATGGTAGTTTATAATTGCGTCGGTATGGATAGCACACAGTGCGATAGCGATATGGAGTATGTACAAAACACAAAAACCATCACCACGCTGGGGCAGCTAATTGAATATAAAAACCCGGCAACCTGGCTGGAAGTAGCCAAACGCGTTACTGCTGCTCGCCCGCAAGCTCGCTTTCAATGGCTGGGCAACGGACCGTTACTTGATTATTATGCGCAGGCAACATATGAAGATGACCGTATAACCTTTAAGGGCTTAGTTACCCAGCCCGGCGAATATTTAAAAAATACAGCCATCTATTATCAACCCAGTCTTTACGAGACTCACGGCATCGCCGTTGTGGAGGCAATGAGCCACGGACTACCTTGTGTAGTATCTGATACAGGCGGCCTACCCGAATCTGTTGAAGATGGGTATAACGGGCGCTTAGTAGGCGCAACCGATATACAGGCGCATGTAAATGCGATTATAGGCCTGGTTGACGATGATGGACTGTGCCGCCAGTACGGCCGCAACTCCCGCAGTAAGTATTTGCAAACATTTACTTACGATGCCTTTAAGCGCAAAATGGACGAAGTTTATGCATAATTATTTCACATCTGCATGGAAATAGGCGTAACTGTAATTATTTGCTGTTACAATAGTGCCGAGCGGCTGCCCGAAACTTTAAAACACCTGGCGGTTCAGCAAGTATCTGAGCACATTGCATGGGAGATTATTGTGATAGATAACGCATCTACAGATGAAACATCCAACGTGGCACGTGAGCTATGGAAGGTTCAAGGTTGTAAAGGAGTAGGCTTTGAAGTATTACATCAGCCCAAACCTGGCAAAAACTATGCTTTTGAAATGGGCGTAACGCACTCAAAGTTCGAATACCTGATAACATGCGACGATGACAACTGGCTAAATAGTAACTATATTCAAACTGCTTTTGATTTAATGCATGCAGACAGTAATATCGGCGCTTTGGGTGGCTTGGGTATTATTGAACCACAGCAGCCTGTCCTTTTACCTGAAGCGTATATCCATAGTGTTACCGTAAATGAATCGCAAAAATGGGTCGATACGGAACACTGGGTTTATGGGGCAGGGTCGGTGTACCGCAAAAGCATCTTAACTAATTTATTAGATAATCATTGGCGACAAATAACTACCGGCAGAACAGGGTCGTCATTAATTTGCGGCGAAGACGTTGAAATCTGTTTCATTTTCTATTTATTGGGATATAAGATAACCGCAAATGACCAGTTGGTATTCAAACATTTTATACCCCACAAAAGGCAAAATATTGAATATATCGCCCGTTTAAAATATTGGATGGCTTACACCAACGTGCTCCTTTACACCTATCACGCCATTATCCATAAAGAAAAAAGGCCTATTGAGCAAGTGCTTAGCGGGTGGTTATTTACCTCGTTAAAAGCCATCATCAGGCAAAAAATTTCGCTGGTCTATAAAACGCTTAAAAAACGGGAATCAACCTCAATAGAAAGCAAACTACAATTAATGGGATTATGGGGCACATTCCATGCACTGCTTTATAATCGCAAAAAAATCAAAAAACACCACTACCATACCAAAGCTGTTTTATCCAAAATAAACCAGCTCTAACAACTTTTAACCAGCTACCGCAATTGCAAACGCCCGTTCTTTTTTTGGTATTTAACCGCCCCGAGCTTACCCAACAGGTTTTCGATGTAATTAGGCAAGTTAAGCCCACGCAGCTTTATATAGCAGCCGATGGACCAAGGGTTGCAAACCCCGTAGATGCCCTGTTATGTGCCCAAGTAAGAACGATAGTAAATGAAATAGACTGGCATTGCGAAGTAAAAACCCTCTTCAGGGATGAAAATCTGGGTTGTAAAACCGCTGTAAGCAGAGCTATCGACTGGTTTTTTGATCATGTAGAAGAAGGTATTATACTGGAAGATGACTGCCTTCCCGATAGAACCTTCTTCCCCTACTGCACCGAGTTGCTGAGCCGCTACCGCGATGACGATAGCGTAATGTCTGTCTCGGGGTCTAACCTTTTAGGCAAGCCCTGGAAATACGATAAGCAATCTTATTTTTTTGCCCATGGCGGCATATGGGGCTGGGCCACCTGGAAACGCGCCTGGAAACTGTACGATGAGGCTATGAAAGACTGGCCACGATCAGAAACTAAAAAAGTAATCAGGGAAAATATACAAACAAAAGGTTGGTATGATTTCTATTTGCCCATGTTCGAGGCATCTCATAACGGCACGCTGGATACCTGGGATATTCAATGGTTTTATACCATCCTTATCAACAACGGGTTGGCTATAAATCCGGCGGTAAACCTGGTCAGGAACATAGGCTTCGCAAGCGGAACGCATTTAAATTCTGATGATAACGCCATTGCCAGGCTCGAAAGCCGGGCTATAGCTTTCCCATTAGTAGCCCCTACTCAAGAAAAAGCTGATATAGCATATCTGAAACTAATTTACCAAGTAGTTACCGCGAAGGCTTCCATGCAAAAATTTTCGCCGGGTAGGGTAATCCGGTACCTGCTTAGAGCCATCACCCATAAAAAACCAACACCACAATCATGAAAAAGCTTATAAAGGCCATACTGGTTTGGTTTGTTGATAAAACCAACCTGCATCATCTGATAGAGCAGGTAAAAGAAGCCAAACAGGTACAAAATATCCAATACAATATCACCAATAACGGCGCTACTTTTTACCCGGAAGCCGTAGTGGTAAACGGACAGGACAAAACCAAAATCGCAATTGGCAACAATACCCACATACGCGGCATGCTGAGTGTATTTAAGTACGGCGGCAAAATATCCATAGGCGAAAATTGCTACGTTGGCGATCATTCGCGCATATGGTCGGGCGAATCGGTTACTATCGGCAACTTTGTGCAGATATCACATAATGTGAATATTATGGATACTAACTCGCACGAATTAGATGCCCTGGAGCGGGCAGAGCGTTACGTAGACCTGATGCAAAACGGTGCCTGGAGCGATAAGGGTAATGTGCTCACCGCCCCTATCGTTATACACGATTATGCGTGGGTGAGCTTCAACGCTACGATTTTAAAAGGTGTTACCATTGGCGAAGGAGCCATTGTGGGTGCCTGTGCTGTGGTTACCAAAGATGTACCCGCCTATACCCTTGTAGTCGGCAATCCGGCAAAGGTTATCAAAACCCTCAATAAATAATGAAGATACTGGTAATAGGCAGCATGGGGTTCATAGGCAAAGCCTGCGCAGATTTTCTGAGAAAACAGCACGGTGCAGATGTTTACGGAGCCGACGTAACTGCTGTGTACGATGACGATAAATATTTCCTGATTGATGCCAGTAACGCCGATTTTAAACAAATTTTTGGCGAGCATCAATTCGATTGGTGCATTAACTGCGCCGGTGCGGCTTCCGTGCCCGATTCTTTTAAGCATCCTCTCAGGGATTACCTGCTCAACGTGCAGCTTGTGGTCACCCTGCTGAACGCGATAAAAGACGATGCACCCACCTGCAAATTTATCCAGTTATCCAGCGCGGCTGTGTACGGTAACCCGCAAGCCCTACCCATTACAGAGGCGCATACACTTGCGCCGCTATCGCCTTATGGCATCCATAAAAAACAAGCCGAAGAATTGTGCGCATTGTATCACCAATACTTTGGCTTGGAGACTTACGTACTGCGCCTCTTTTCGGCATATGGGCGGGGCCTTAAAAAACAGCTATTTTGGGACTTACATAAGAAATCTGTAGCAACAGATAACCTTACGCTCTTCGGCACCGGCAACGAAACACGGGAATTTATACACGTGCTGGATATTGCCAATGCTGTTTGGGTGTTGATTGCCTACCAGCAACCTAAGCAACGCATTTTTAACGTTGCCAACAGCAGCGCTACTACCATTAAGTATGCCGCCGAATCGTTTCTTCAAAATATCGAATTCGGTGGCACATTGAATTTTAGCGGCCAAAACCGCGAGGGCGACCCGCTTTACTGGCAGGCCGATACCACATTATTAAACAACCTGGGCTATCATCAAACCATAAGCTTTGAAGATGGCCTTACAGATTACTGCAATTGGCTAAAAGAATAAGGATAGCTTTAAGCTATACATACAACGAGCTTTGGATAGGCGGCTCCTACTATATCGAGAATTTGATTAACGCCTTAGATACCCTGCCCGATGCAGAAAAGCCGCATATCGTAATCCTTGCCGCCAATCAAACAGATGTTCGGGTAGCACAAAACAAGCTCAGCTACCCGTATATCAGTTTCCAATTGAGTTCAGGGGAAAGCAACAGGCTTTTCAGATTTGTAAACAAGGTTGCAAACAGATTGCTCAAGACAACCGTATTCAATCAAAAGATAAAAGGGCTCGATGCCGCTTTCCCGTATTATGAGTGCGTGCAGCAATCGCTCGCTACCAAAAAAATATACTGGATCGCCGATTTCCAGGAAAGCTTCGCACCGGAATTTTTTACGGCCGAAGCAATAGATACCATTAAGAAACATCAACACACCATTCAATCCTCGGCAGAGACTTTAATTTTAAGCAGCGAAGATGCATTGGCCCATTTTAAGGCCTTGTACCCCGGCCAT
The DNA here is from genome assembly GCF_004519315.1 of Mucilaginibacter psychrotolerans. Classification (GTDB taxonomy): domain Bacteria; phylum Bacteroidota; class Bacteroidia; order Sphingobacteriales; family Sphingobacteriaceae; genus Mucilaginibacter; species Mucilaginibacter psychrotolerans. The sequence goes on along the minus strand of NZ_SOZE01000001.1, from coordinate 310,053 downwards.
ACTGTAAAATTGCATGTGTTGCCTTTTGCAGTAACCCATCCGCCTTACCAGCAGTTAGATATTGCATCGCTGCTTCATAAACACCAATTACCAACGCGGTTTTTTATCTGCCCTAACCAGTTCTGGAAACATAAAAACCAGCTTACGGTACTTAAAGCGGTAGATAAACTAAAAAAGCAGGGTACAGAAATCATGGTTGCCTTTACCGGTAAAACCATTGATTACCGCCATCCCGATTATTTTGCCTCCTTAGAAAAATATGTTGCCGATAATGATATGGCAGGCAACATCAAATTCCTGGGCTTTATAGATAGGAAAGAGCAATTGAAACTGATGGCGGAATCTATCGCCATCATCCAGCCATCCTTTTTCGAAGGCTGGAGCACCGTTGTAGAAGATGCCAAAGCCATGAACAAAGCGCTGATCGCATCGGCGATTAATGTACACCAGGAACAGCTCGCCGGCAGCAGTGCGCAATTCTTCGCCCCTAATGATATGGACGAACTGGTGAACTTACTTAACAAGGCCACGAATGAGCCAGCCTTACCCCCATTATATAAAAGCGATGCCTACCAAAGCCATATCGAAAAATTTGGCCGCAATTTTTTAATCGTCTGCAAATCATGATCCTGCCCGACCTAAAATTATACCGACAGGAGTTTGCAGATAAAGGGATTGATTATCCCCTGCCCGTTTCGCCTGCTGCGGCTGGAGGACTATTGGCTCAATTGCCAAAAGCAGCGGGAAATGGCTGGCCTTTTGATTCGGAGACCGGTCCCAATGTGTATAGCAAGGATATCGACTGGCCTAAGATTACTATCGTTACGCCATCGTACAACCAGGCGGCGTACCTCGAAAAAACTATCCGCTCGGTATTGCTGCAAAACTATCCCAACCTGGAGTATATCATTATCGATGGCGACAGTACGGATGAAAGCGAGGCCATCATCAAAAAATATAGCCCCTGGCTAAGCTACTGGCAAAGCAAACCCGACAGGGGCCAAAGCCATGCCATCAACATGGGTTTCAGTCTGGCATCCGGCGATTACTACGCCTGGATAAACAGCGACGATTATTATCTTGAAGGGGTGTTTAATTTGGTTGCCACCACTTTTAATGGCAGTAAAAAACCAGCATTTGTTTATGGCTACGCCTACGATTTGGATGAGAGCGAAAAGCTCAGCCTAATCAAAGTGGCCCCCTTCCCCGATTATTTTATCAAGATACCTACGCTTGCGCAGCCATCGTGCTTTTGGCGGGCATCCATCCACCAGCCAATATGGGAAGAAATGCATTGCGCGCTCGATTATGAGCTATGGCTGCGGCTGGTAAAGGGTCACAAACGCAGCCGGTTAAAACAGCCACTGTCTGTAGCGCACGTACACCAAAACGCTAAAACCACCAACCCCACCATGGCAGCTAAATGGCAGGAAGACCATGTAAAAATGTGGGCGGCAGATGCACATGGGCCGGTCCATGAGTGGAAGAGGATTAGTTTCCTCAACCGCATCCGCATGAAATTATACCACCTGTTAAAGATTATCTAAACACACCCGAACCAATAAATGAAACAATTAATCAGAAAAGCCTTCAACTTACTGGGCTACTCGCTGGTAAAGAATATTAAACCACTTACAGAGGGAACGAGTACCGTAAAAGTGGGCAATTTTGAACTTCAACTTTCTAATGGCAACGGGCTTAAAGAGTGCTATTGGTATTCCAAAGAATACGGCGCATCGCTTACCAGACTTACTTCTGTTTTAAATAATCACTTCCTCCACCTATCGGCTGTCGATATTGGTGCTAACCAGGGTGATAGCGTAGCACTGATAAAAACGGGCGCTGATGTGCCGGTAATAAGCGTTGAAGGCGACGGCATGCTTGCCGAATCGTACGCCAGCAACACTGCGCAATTTAAAAATGTACAATTGATAAAAACCTTCCTGTCTGATCGGAACGTGGAAATGGATTGCACTTTTACAAAAGTGGGGCACAACCTTACCATTGTGCCATCCAAAAAAAGCAATAGCTCTACCCTCACCAAATTTTCCAGCATCGATTATCTGTATCAAAACAAGGTGTTAAACGATTCATGCAAACTATTGAAGATAGACACCGAAGGCTTCGATTTGAAGATTATCCGGGGAGGCGATAAATTTATCGCATCTGTAAAACCCGCAATCCTTTTTGAATTTAACAGAGAAAACCTGGAAGTTGTGGAAACGGACCCATTCAGCATTTTCCCATGGTTGCATAACCATAACTATAACACTATCTTGTTCTACGAAAGCGACGGGCGGTTTATGTTCTCGTCTACACTAAGCAATCAAAAATTCATGAAACAAATGTTTGATTATGTGGATGGCAAAAACGCCAAAATTTATTACATGGATATTATTGCATTCCACGCTGACGACGACAAAGTGGCCGATGAGCTGATAGCAGTAGAAGAGCAACACCGTTTATACGCAAACTAATTTAATCACGAAATTCAAAAGGTGGAATGGAAACGCCCTATAGCCTCATAAAATAACGGCACATTTAATATTCGACAATGCTTTTTAATTCCTTGCTTTTCTTACTGTTCTTTATAATGGTCACTTGCGGGTATTACCTTGTTCCGGGTAAGTTCCGCTGGATATGGCTGTTAATAGCGAGTTGCTATTTTTACATGTACTTTAAGCCAGTATATATATTAATTATACTGTTCACCATAGTTGTTGATTATGTTGCCGGCCTATGTATAGAGAGTGCAACGGGAAGCAAGCGAAAGCTATTCCTCATTATAAGCCTCGTGGCAAATATTGGCGTATTGGCCTTTTATAAATACTTTGATTTCTTAGCACAAAACATCAACCTTCTTTCGGCTTTGGCAAAAGGGCCGCAAATCCCTTTATTAAATATCATCTTACCAATTGGTTTGTCATTCCACACCTTTCAGGCCATGAGTTACACCATAGAGGTGTACCGTGGCAATCAAAAGGCCGAACGTCATTTTGGAATATACGCACTTTACGTGCTTTTTTACCCGCAAATGGTGGCAGGCCCTATTGAACGCCCGCAACATATTTTGCCCCAATTGCATCTTACCCACAAATTTGTTAAAAGCACTTTTATTGCGGGTTTATTTTTAATAATGGTTGGGGTATTTAAAAAGGTAGTTATTGCCGATAGGTTAGGCCTTTACGTCGAACCTGTTTTCTCCGACCCGCACCGTCACACAAGCCTCGACTTACTTTTTGCTATCTACTTTTTTGCTATCCAGATATATTGCGATTTCAGCGGGTACTCTGATATTGCCGTCGGGGCCGCGATGACGCTGGGGATAAACCTGATGCGTAACTTTCATATGCCCTATCTGGCAAAAAACATATCAGAATTTTGGAGTAAGTGGCACATTTCTCTTTCCTCATGGTTTCGTGATTACGTTTACATTCCGCTTGGCGGCAGCAGGATCAGTTTTGCTGTCACTTGTGTAAATATCATGATAGTTTTTATCATAAGCGGACTTTGGCATGGTGCCAACTGGAAATATTTAGTGTGGGGCGGAATACATGGCCTGTTGTTAATAACCTATCAAGCAATAAAAAAGCTAAAAATAAATCTGCCAAAGGCTGGTTGGCTAGGTTGGCTGGTAACCTTTAATTTAGTATCCCTCGCCTGGGTATTTTTTAGGGCAAATACCATCACAGATGCTATATACATATTGCGCACAGTGTTTTCGGGGCCGAGTTATGGTTATGGTGCAAGTGGTGTAATGCAGGTAAGTGAACTTTATTATTGTGGGTGCATCATTGCTTTGTTATTGGCTGGTGAATGGTATTTAAACCGTTCAGCGGAATTCTCGGATAATAAAAAGATAACTGCGGCCATGGCTTTGGGTGTTGCTTGCTATTTCCTTGGCGTGTTTAATGATTCGCAATTTATTTACTTTCAATTTTGAAGCACAAACTATTTGGCGTTATACTTTTAGTATTGAGCGGGGCATTGTTAGTCGCCGCCATGAACCAGTCGTTTATTAACAAGATAAAACAAGACCGTTACTATGACCACCTCACCGCCAACGATAAACTATCCTTATACCACCGGTTCTTCGTCCGGTCTGACCGTTGGCGCGATGGAGATCTTTACGGGCTTTGCTACCTGCCCCGGTATAAACATCCATTAGAGCCCTTTAAACAATATACGCGCGATCGAACAACCACAAGCAACCGCATATTATACATTATTGGAGATAGCTTCCTGGCGGATAAAACGCTTAGCGGAGCTTTTGACGCATTCGACAATGTGTTTTTTTTAGACAGGCGCTTTCCGTTGCCGACCACGGCTTTGGATTCTACCAAACAAAACTACCTGATGTTGGAATTTGCCGAACGAAATTTAAATGATTTTACTTTTAGCGAAGCAGATAAACAGCCCTGGGAGAACAAGCCGCAATCGGTTACAACTGCAGTAAAACCTGTTACCTTGCCAACAAGGGCAATCAATATATTATTCAATAAGGACCTTAGTCGAAACGTAGAATTACTGTTGTTTGACGATAAGATATTTACGCCAATAAAGGAGGCCAAGGCATGGTTAAACTACACGCTCTTTGGCCGGGTGGCGAATGAGGTTGCAGTAAGCTCAAATAAAAAGCGCTTGTTTTTAAATATTTCGGTAGATACCAGCAGTGCCCAGTCAGCCTTTACAAACCGCACAAACAAACAAGTAGGTGAAATTAACCATCAACTTAAAAAAGCAGGCGACTATTATAAAAACATAGGCTTCAAAAGCGTTTTTTTAGCCGCAATACCCAACGCCGTTTCCATTTACGACCCTAATCGGGGGCCTTATAACCACCTGTTAGAAAGAGTTGAGTTGGGCAACGCCTTGCCTGTTATTAGTGTTTATAACGACTATAAGGCAAGCAGAAACAACCTGTTTTACATAAGCGATGCACACTGGAATCCCTATGGTTTAGATTTATGGGTAAACAAAGTAAACAAGGTAATGCAACATAATTTAGCTCGGCAACAGTAATAAATGCCCGGCATAGAAAATTCATGCTTAGCGGTTTTCTAAATTGCGTTTTACACCAAGTAAATGATCAGCTCGATTAAAACGATACTATCCACCCTCAAAAAACTTTTTCGATTTGGTGTGCCTGCATACGTTTTATCTTTCGGAGAATCTCTGGGCGACAATTTGCTCCTCACTATTCTTGCGAAAGAAATTCACAAAAAGCATCAAAAAAAAACATGGATAAAATGCGACTATCCTCAACTATACCAGCATAACCCCTTTGTGGCAGTTATACCGTACGATACTTTGTTATCTACTACGCTGCTTAATTTGATAGGCGCAAAAATAATTCCGTTAAAATATACCTACTATGACCCCGTTACTGATCAAAATAAGATCCCGGAAAAACATATTGTGCTAAAAATGGCCGACATGATTGGCCTAAACGGAGCCATTGAAAACAAGCCCGATTTTTATCTCACAGCCGAGGAATCGAAAAAGGGCATGATCTCAAAAAAGCAAATTGCAATTGCCGTTTCAAATACCAGCGCAAAAACACCTGTTAAAAACAAAGAATGGATAGACGAGCGTTACCAGGAAATTGTAGATAGGTTTAGGGCAGAATATGATTTTGTGCAGATTGGTGCGCACAACGACTACCCTTTGAACAACGTAACCGACCTTAGGGGAAAAACAACCCTGCGGGAAAGCGCGGCGATATTAAAAAATTCTGTTTTATTGATTGCGTATGCAGGCTTTACAATGCACCTTGCACGCGCGGTAGATTGCAGGAGCGTTATCGTATACGGTGGCCGGGAAACACCGGCGCAAACCGGTTACAATAGCTTCTGTAATATTTATTCAGCGGTTCATTGTTCGCCATGCTGGCTCAACAACCTGTGCGGATACGGCAGGATGTGCATGACGCAAATATCCACAGATATGGCGATCTCCGAAATTTTAAAAGAATTGGAAAATAGCAGCAAGCCCGTGCCTGTAGATATTCTTTATAATTGATAATTAATGGCATACTTCAGTAGAAACTTGCTCCTTACTTTATAAATGAAAAGTAAAGAAAACGCTTTTGATTTATTACGATTGCTTTTGGCCTTAAGCGTGGTGATAACGCATAGCTTGCTGTTAGGGAATTATCAATTACTGGATCCTGTTAGCTATTTAGCTAAAGGGCAAACCAATTTTGGAGAACTCGGAGTTATGGGCTTTTTTTCTTTAAGCGGATATCTGATTACGGGAAGCTTTGAAAATACCGCAAACATCGGCAAGTTTATCACCCATCGTCTGTTGAGGATTTTGCCGGGCTTTTGGGTATGCCTCTTTATCACATCATTTGTTTTAGCTCCCATTATTTATACCATTAAAACCGGGCCGTTAAGCAGTTTCAGCATTACCGGCGAGGGTGGGGCGGTAAGCTTCTTTTTCTGCGATTTCCTGTTGAAGATAAACCAATGGAGTATTAAGAATGTATTAACCAATGCGGCCTACAAGGGTTCGCTCAACGGAAGTCTCTGGAGTTTGTACCCTGAGGTACAATGTTACGTCTTTACCGTTATTGCCGGCTGGTTTGGTTTATTTGGTCGAAATAAAATGCTTTATTTGATTACGTTCGTAAGCGTCCTGGCTTACTTCGCCATCAGTTTTAACTTTATCAAAAATTACGGCCCAACCTTAATTATCTTATCCCCGGCGTTAAAAGTTTATGTTTCATATTTCGCAGGGTCGTTGATTTATGTATTTAAAGATCAGTTTAAATTCGACCTAAGAGGGTCTTTATTTGCGTTACTATTCGCTTTGCTGTTGTTAAAATTTGGTGGTTTCCACTTAGTATCGCCGCTTCTTATAGCGGTTGTCCTGATAAACATATTTCAACAATTTAAGCTGAGGCTTAGATATGATTTATCTTATGGGATCTATATCTATAGCTTCCCGGTGCAGCACATGCTGTTTCAGTTGACGAATAATCGCTTAAGTGCACCGGTGTTCGTATTAACCAGCTTTTTATTATCAATCGCGTTAGCTTTCTTAAGCTTCGTATTAATTGAACGGCCATTTATAAACTTACGAAAGAAAACAGACGCCCTGTTTGCATGGCCTTTGTTTTCTAATAGTGGGGTGCGAAACCAAACGCCACGGAATGAATAATAAAGAAGAAGCGGTTTTTTCCATATCGGTCATCATCCCAACCTATAACCCAAATAGGGATAGGTTAAACAAAACATTGGTAGCCCTAAAGGCACAAACGTTGGCTTTAACCCAATGGGAACTTATTATAGTGGATAATAACTCCACCCCGCCTGTTAAAGCAGATTTAAGCTGGCATCCTGATGCCATTATTCTGCGTGAACCCATGCAAGGCCTTACCTATGCACGCCTAAGAGGGTTCAACGCTGCAAAAAACAGTCTATTAGTTATGGTAGACGATGATAATCTGCTCGACGAAAACTACCTGCAAAACGCTACCACAATCTTCGGTAACCAAGCCGGCCTTGGTGCAATTGGCGGCAAATCGCTTCCCGAATTTGAAATCACCCCTCCATCGTGGCTTAAGGAATTTTATGGAAGCCTGGCCCTTCGCGATATGGGTCATGAAACACATATCCAGTCTTGGCAAAACAACTACCCGCAATATGGACCCATCGGTGCGGGTATGGCCATCCGTAAGGAAGCCCTTGCTTCGTATATGAAAAAAGCGCAAAGTCAGCAAAATATGATTACCGACCGTACTGGCACCTCACTCGCTTCAGGCGGCGACAATGATATCGTTTTGGAGTTATTAAGAAGCGGATGGCTGGTAGGCTATTTCCCGCAACTAGTGCTTCATCATATTATCCCTAAAGAACGGATGGAAGTAGCTTATCTTGCAAAACTGCTCAATAACACCAACCACTCCTGGATTAAGCTATTGCACAGCCATGGTATAAACCCGTGGAAAAAAATTCCGGGTTGGACTGTACCACTTAGAAAAGTAAAAGGTTGGTTTGTACATAATGCGTTTGCTGGTAAAGTCAATTATATCAAATGGAGAGGATACTGCGGCACAACCGATGCGCTTGCACGATTGGAACCTTAACACACGATGCTACAAAAACTGGTAAACATAATTTATCGTTATCCTGTATCAAAACTTAAAACCTATCAACGGTTTGGAGGGTATTTTAAGTACATGGCAATGTTACGCAACAGCGCACTGATGGAAAAAGCTGCAGCAAAATTACCCCCCGTTCAATCGCATGATAATGGCTTGCCCGTTTACTTCCTTACCGGTAAAAAATATCTTTATCAAACACTTTTTTGCATTCAATCGTTACGAAAAACAACTACAGCGAAATTCCAATTTATTTTGGTTGATGACGGCTCGTTTGACGACCAACTTATACACCAAATAAACACAGGGCTACCCGGCGTAAAGCTGGTTACCAAAGAGCAAATCGAACAAAACCTAAAGGAGAAATTACCATTAGCAGATTACCCTTCACTGCACCATAAACGGAAAGTTTATCCACACATAAAAAAGCTTACCGATGTACATACTATTCCCGGCAAACCTTGGAAACTGGTTTTAGATTCGGATATGCTATTTTGGGCAGAACCTGAAGAAATGCTCGGCTGGTTAAAAAATCCTGATAAGCCTATTCACATGATTGATTGTGCAGAAAGTTATGGCTATTCGTCTCCCTTGATGGAGCAACTAGCCAGCACTAAAATAAAACAGCTGATAAATGTAGGGGCAATTGGCTTGAATAGTGATAATATCCCATGGGGCGATATGGATAGCTGGGTGCATAAACTCGAAACAGAAGAAGGCGCATCTTACTACCTGGAGCAGGCCTTGAGTGCTATGATTATAAGTAGAACCAATGCCTTGGCATTGAACAAAAACAACTATATTGTCAATCCCACAACTTTATCAACAGGGATACTTCATCATTACGTAGATCGATCTAAAGAACAATACTTCAACTTTGCCTGGAAATCATTTATCTAATGAAACCTCTGGTATCTATCATCATCCCGGTATATAATGCAGGAAAATACCTAAAGCAAACCATCATCTCGGCTATTGACCAATTATGGCCAAACACCGAAATACTAATTGTGGATGATGGCTCTACGGATAACTCCGTTGAAATTGCGGAACAATTCATTGGGCCCAATATATTTGTCTTTACTCAGGAAAATAAAGGTGCCAGTGCGGCAAGAAATTTGGGGTTTAGCAAATCAGCAGGTAAATACATCCAGTTTTTAGACGCTGACGATATTTTAAGCCGAGACAAGATTGCGCAGCAGGCAGAGGCGCTCGAGCAAAACCCGGATGCAGTAGCTGTTTGCAGTACCGTGCATTTCAAAGACGGCAGCGACCACAAGCTCTATAATCCTTCCGCCAACGACGATGCTTTCATTTACACCACTACCAATGTAATTGGTTTCATCATCAATCTTTGGGGTGGGAACGATTTAAAAGGCAGCATGGTACAGCCAAACGCCTGGCTTACTCCACGTAACATTATTGAACGTGCCGGACTGTGGAATGAGGAACTGACTTTAAATGACGATGGCGAGTTTTTTGCCCGCATGGTTTTAAACGCCAAAGGCATAGTTAAAACAGACGGAATAAACTACTACCGAAAGTTTCCGTCATCTAAACAAAATTTATCATCGCAGAAAACGCAAGAGCATTTGCGAAGCGCGCTTAAAGCTATACAGCTTAAAAGAAAATACTTATTTAGCCACACAGAGAGCGAGCCTGCAAAAAAAGCCATTTATCGGATGTTTACTGAATTAAGCGTCATGTGCTACCAAACTGAACCGACGGTTTATGTACAAGTTCGCCGGGAATTAAGTAGTTTACCTAATTACGGTTATAAGGTGGTTTTAGGTGGCCGTTTGATCAACGCCATAGCTGGTATCTTCGGATGGCATTTCGCAAAAAGACTACAGAAATGGCACGCCAAAATTAGCAAACAGCTATCCGCTAAAACTATTCATGCAACTTGAAAATCCTCCTCTCGTTTTTACAGGACACAGGCCAACAGCCCCACAATATACCGGCCTACCGCTTTTGGCAGCACTATATCAAAAACGGCATAGAAGAGGCGGGCATGCAATGGCTGGAGGTGCCCGATGCAGATTGGGCGGAAGGCTTGGTGCATTCGCAGGGTTCTCATGAATTGACGAGTTGGAGCGATGAAATATGGGACAAAACGTTGCTGTACATCAAAGAAAATCGGAAGAAAATCGGTGTTTTTCTTTGCTATTTGTACCCGCAACAAATTAACGAGGCAGTAATCGCCGAAATAAAGCGTCTCGGCATACCTTGCATAAATTTCTATTGCGATAATGTGCGCCACTTTACAAAAGTGCCACGCGAGTTTAAAGTATTTGATTGGCTTTGGGTGCCAGAGTACGAGGCCCTGGATATGTACCGCAGAGCCGGCATCAACCATATCCACCTACCCATGCCCATGTGGGTTGAGCGGACACATCGGGAAGGCGTTATCCATGAGCATCCAAACCTGGTCACATTCATCGGTTCAAAAGATGTGTTGCGCCAAAACCTGCTTGGCGAAGCCATAAGCAAAGGGCTTGATATTACCGTACGCGGTGCAGGCTGGTTGCCTGAAGCCAAAACACAAACCGTAATCCAAAACTCACTATCCCAAAAAATAGCCAACCAGTTCAGTTTTATACAGCAGCATGGCTTAAAGGGATATGCTATCAGAAACCTGCAACAATTTAACCAACCGGCCGCCTATGCTGTTGATGACACGCATATAGAAGCAAAACCCGACCATCAGGAGTATATTCAATTTACTCAGAGTAGCGCAGTTACATTGGGCATCAACCGGGTACCTACTTTTAAGCGTTTTGATACCAATCCACTTACCTATTCGCGCTTACGCGATATTGAGGCCCCTATGCTGGGTGCATGCTACTTAACTGAGTATTGTGAAGGCTTAGACTTGCTTTATGAGCCGGAAAAAGAAATTTGCACTTATAGAACAGCCGACGAGCTGGTGCAACAGGCCAACCGCCTGCTAAAGGACAAAGCAAGGCGCGATGCGTTGAGGGCGGCAGGTCAAAAAAGGGCCCTAGCTGAGCATTCGATACCGGCTTCGCTGCAAAAGCTTAAGGCCGCTATTTTCAAATAAGCAATTGAAGTCCGCCAAACCGCTTATCTGCATCGTTACCCAATCGCACCTTTGCCGCAACCCAAGAGTATTGAAAGAGGCGGTGACTTTGGCGCAGAATGGCTACGATGTGCATATATTAACCTCCATTTATTCGGGCGAATTGCTGGAGCAGGATAAGCTGTCCATTGCCGGTATAGGGATAACCCTCCATATCATTGCCGATAATTCGCGAAAAGATATATCGTCGCTCTGGCGCCGCGCAACAAACAAGGCGGCTAAATTATTGGTAAGGGCCGGGCTGATGCAAATACCGCAGGCCTTGGGCTATGGTTACCGGCAGTATATTAAAAAAAGCAAAGCGTTAGGTGCTGCACTATACATCTGCCACCAGGAAATGGCTACCTGCATTGGCGCTGTTTTGATAAAGCAAGGCTATAACGTGGCCTTCGATTTGGAAGATTGGTATTCTGAGGACTTGCTCCCGGAGGCGCGGCAGGAACGCCCCCTCGGGCTATTGAAAAGGGTTGAGAAGCTGGCGTTAGAGAAAGGGGCGTATGTGGTTACAACCTCCCACGCCCTTGCCGATGCCTTGCAAAAAGCTTATGGCGGCCAAAAGCCGCAAGTGATATATAATGTGTTCCCAACGCCAAACCTGCCTATTGCCGAAAAAGCTTTTAACGTTCCTTTGAAATTGTTCTGGTTTTCGCAAACTATTGGTCCAGGCCGCGGGCTCGAGGGATTCATCGAGCTGATTGCCGGGTTTAAAACTGGGCTCGAATTGCATTTATTAGGAACAGTGAGCGCCGCATACCAGGAACAGCTGCGTACCCTGCTGGCACCACAACACCAGATACTTTTCCACCCTTTGGTGCCCGAAAATGACCTGATGGCTAAAATAGCGGGGTACGACGTAGGGCTGGCCCTGGAAGATACCCAACCGCCGAGCCGCAACTTTACCATCACCAATAAATTCTTCCAATACATACAGGCGGGCCTGCCGGTAATAGCTACCGAAACTGCAGGGCAATGCGAAGCATTCGGGGAGTTCGGCCCGGGTATAATGCTTCGGCAAAACGATACAGCCGGCAATTCGGCCGCTTTGGAGGCCTGGTTAAGCAACCCATCGGCAGTGGCAGCAGCAGCCCAAAAAGCCGGTGAAGCCGCATTGCAGTATAACTGGGACACCGAATCGATAAAATTGTTGAAACTGGTAGCCGATGCAATCAAATAACAAAGTAACGCTACAAATAAACCTTGCCCCCGGCGATTATCCGCATGCAAGGCATATCCTCCCCCATCAGCTCAATGCGCTGGCAGCGCAGGTAGATGAGATACTACTCGTTGTAGATACCAAGGCGAGTAAAGGCCGTTTTGCAGCAAACTGGGCAGAAAACAAAGGCTTATTGAATAACTTTCTCGAAGATATAAACCAGACTTACCCGGTAGACATAATCCCCGTTGATTATAGTGCAGCGGTTAAGCAGCAAGTTGCCAATTACTTTTTTGGCGGGAGGCACATACCCGATAAAGATTACCGGGGTGGGCCATTTTACGCCTATTTCTTCGGGTTGTTTATGGCCAAACACAATTACGTTTTTCACCTGGACTCGGATATATTCCTCGGCGGCGGTAGCCAAACCTGGGTAGCCGAATCGATTGATATGTTTCAACAGCACCCGGATTGCTTTGTTAACTCGCCCCTACCAGGGCCGCCACATCCGCAGGAAACTTTGCTTGGGCAGCGCATCGTCAAAAAAATAGCTTCGTTTGCTTTTCAATTAGAAGGGATGAGCACGCGGCTATTCATGGCGGACAAAGCAAGGTTCCAATCGAAGAAATTAGCGCTAAAGAAGCCTAATGTACGCAGCCAGCTAAAAGCGATAGTGCAGGGTAATCCCAATGCTCAGCTGCCAGAGGTTTTGATAAGTGATTACATGCGGCAAAACGGGTTGATAAGGATTGATTTCCTGGGCGGCGGGCAAGGCATGTGGTCGTTACATCCGCCGTATCGCACAGATAATTTTTACGCGGACTTACCGCAATTAATACAGCGGATTGAGGAAAACAACCTGCCGCCACAGCAGCAAGGCTTTTACGATATTATAAACGAAGTTTGCGACTGGACGGAAGCCCGTGAAAAACTAAGGACAAACAGATGGTGGAAAAGGAAAAACCGTTGGTAAACGTCGATCAAAATAAAGACACCGTTGTGTTGATGGTATCAAAAGGCAACAGGCAGCATCCTAAATTCGTTGCCCGCATACATCAATAACGTTGAAAAAACTGCTCATCATATCGCCCTACTTCCCCCCGGTAAACGCTGCCGACATACACCGCGTACGCACAAGCCTGCCGTATTTCGCCGAAGAGGGCTGGGAGGCGGAACTAGTGACCGTTGACCCGACCTACGCGGATATGGGCCGCGACGAATTGTTGATGGACAGTATCCCTAAGGGGATGAAGATACACAAGGTTAAAGCATTAAGTAAAACGCTGACTACCAAAGTGGGCTTGGGCAGCATAGCCCTGCGTTCGATGTGGTATTACCGCAGGTACGTGGATAAACTTTTGGCCCGGCAGCATTTCGATTTGATTTACTTTTCTACCACCCAGTTCCCGGTTTTGGTGCTGGGTGCGCATTGGAAGAAAAAGTTTGGCATGCCCTATGTAATAGATATGCAAGACCCCTGGCATTCTGATTACTATCGCGATAAACCCAAAGCCCAACAGCCGCCAAAATATTGGTTCTCCTACCGCCTCAACAAATACCTTGAGCCCATTGCCCTTAAAAGAGCTTCCGGCCTTATCAGCGTATCCCAGGATTATATAAACGACCTCAATGCACGCTACCCCGTAATACAAAACATACCTGCAGCCACCATAACCTTCGGTATGTTTGCGCCGGATATGGATATTGCGACTGCTCATAAAAGCGAATTTGCACAAATACTAAGCCCCGGCTATACCAATATCGTTTACATAGGTCGCGGCGGTAATGATATGCACGCGGCAATTGCACCGGTATTCCAGGCACTGAAAGCTATGCCAAATCACGATGCCATCAACAAAAAGCAGCTTAAGTTGTATTTCATCGGCACCAGTTATGCACCAACGGGGCAGGGCAAAAACAGCATCATGCCCCTGGCAGAACATTACGGCGTAGCAGATTTAGTAACAGAGATAACCGACCGTATAAGCTATTACCATACCCTCGCAACGCTGCTGCAGGCAGATGCCTTGTTTATCCCGGGATCGGACGATGCCAAATACACGGCATCCAAAATCTACCCTTATCTCCTCACAGGTAAACCTTTGCTGGGCATATTCAACCCGCAAAGTTCAGCAATAGAAATCATCAAAGAATTTGGCATAAATACCGTTTACGGATACGATACGGTAAACGCAGATGATATCCATCGGTTTATCGGGAGCGTAATCGATAAAACATCAGTAACGCCTGCCTTGCCGCCGCATGCCATGGCAAAGCATTCGGCACAAACAAAAACCGCCTTGCAATGCAGTGTTTTTAACCAGGCCATACGCTATGAGCAGTCATAAAATGCGCAGGCTGGCTATCATAACCACGCACCCCATACAATACTACGCGCCGCTGTTTCAGTTATTACAACAGCGTAACTATATTGCCATAAAAGTTTTCTACACCTGGGGGCAGTCGGCGCTGCCAAAGCACGATCCAGGCTTCGGTAAGGCTATAGCATGGGATATCCCCCTGCTGGATGGCTACCCCTACGAATTCATGGAAAACACCTCCGCGCAGCCAGGCTCGCACCATGGCAAGGGCATCGTTAACCCCACGCTGATACCCGGAATAACCGATTGGCATCCTGATGCTATATTGGTGTTCGGTTGGCTGTATGACAGCCACCTGAAAGCCATGCGCCATTTTAAAAACAAGATACCCGTGCTGTTCCGCGGCGACTCTACCCTGTTAGATGAGAAGCCCGGCATCAAAAGCCTGCTGCGTTTTGCTTTTTTAAGATGGGTGTACCGCTTTGCAGATTACGCGCTTTATCCGGGCAGTAACAACAAGGCCTATTTTAAAAAATACGGCTTTAGCGAAGAACAACTAATTTTTGCACCGCACGCGGTAGATAACGAGCGTTTTGCTGCAAGCCGTACCGACGAAGCGCAAATACTAAGGGCTCAATTAGGATTAACGACGGATGATGTACTGATACTTTACGCAGGTAAATTCGAAGAAAAAAAAGCCCCTGCGTTGCTGGTGGATGCATTTATCGAATTACAAAACCCAAACTGCCATTTATTGATGGTAGGCAATGGCCAATTGGAAAACGCTTTGAAACAAAGCGCAGCCGGTAAGCCCAACATCCATTTTATGGATTTCCAGAACCAAACATACATGCCGGTACTTTACCAGGCATGCGATTTGTTTTGCCTGCCCAGCAAAGGGCCAAACGAAACCTGGGGACTTGCGGTAAACGAAGCCATGGCCAGCAACAAGGCCATTTTGGTTTCAAACAAAGTAGGCTGTGCGGTAGATTTGGTGCATCATGGCCAAAATGGTGCCATTTTCAATAGCGGCGATAAAGGTTCACTGCTAAAAGCGCTGAAAACGCTCACCGGGCAAAAAACAATACTAACCGCGTTGGGCAAAAATTCAGGCGAAAAAATAAAAGACTGGAATTTTACAAAAATTGCCGAAGCGATAGAATACCTTGCGGCAAAACCAAAAAATTGATGCAAAAGCATGAGCGGAAATAAGGGCTTAGAACGTTATATAGTCCTGTTTATCCCCTGGATATTGGCAAGCATATTTCAGTCGGATGCGCTACTGTCTTATTGGGTGGCCTGGGTTGGCTCGCTGCTTATATTTTTGCTTACGCTTACCGGCTGGGTTAAAGCCATCCCGACCGACCGGCCTATGACTGAGCAGTTGATGCGGCCCATGTTTATTATGCACATTATTTTTGCTGGCTATATGTCGTGCACATCGGTGTTTTATATGCTGGATGCCTTGGGTTACCAAAACTTCGTTAAATCGCCGGTAGTGCTGATTGATGCGCAGAAAATAGCGGCCATAGCCCAGTGCCAGCGTTATTATTGCCTTGGCCATGCTGCATTCATAACCGGCGTGCTGGTTTTTATGAAATATCCTGCCAAAAAGAAATACCGTATAGAAAATACGGTACTTGCAGATTTGTTGATGAAAGTTGCACTGATTTCGCTGCCGGTTTCCAATATATTGATGCGCACACCGGGGCTTTCGCAGCTATCCAATCAACTGAGTTCGCTTAGTTTCATTGCAGGTACATTAGCACTTGCCTTTGCCATACCGCAAAAGAAACCCACAAACACTGTTATTTGCGGGCTGCTGTATGCTTTCAACTTTTACTCGGCCCTGGTATCGGGGTTTAAGGAACCTATTATCATCAGTATATTGGTGCTGGGTCTTTTTTTATATCCCAACTACAAAAAATTCGTGCTTATTACGTTCGCGCCACTGCTCTTTTTCTGTTTTATGGTGCTACCTGCGTATGTGAACAGCTTTAGGGCCGTTGCCTGGTCAGACGATTTGGATGCCGATGCGGCGGCACAACAATCGCTGGATGTTGCCCTTGATGGCCAAAACGATAACTGGGACTTCCTAACGTTGCGCTTAAGCGAGATAGATATGTTTATAACGTTTACGCAATCTACCCCTTCAACCATACCCTACTACGGCACTAAGTTGCTCAGTCAGTCGCTCATTGTAGTGATTCCCCGCATATTTTGGCCCAACAAGCCCATTACTGAGGCGCTGGTGATGGAGCGGGTGTATGATGCGGGCGTAGTAAACCGCTTATCCAACGTATCGGCCAAGCCTGCTTATATCGTAGATGCATATCTTTCCGGCGGCATGCCCGGCATTTTCATCGCCTTATTTGCATACGGTGCTATAGCACAAATCATATCGATAAAAGCCGAAGAACTTTTTGGCGGGTATATATTAGGTACGGCACTGATATTCAGCGGCCTGTTCCAGATATTCTGGCGCGGGCTCAGCTTCGAGTTTATCATTAATGCCGTATTCTGGAGTTATATTAGCATGCTCATCATTTTCGCAATTCTTAAAAAACAACGGATATTAAAACCGGTTTAAAAATACTCCATATCACGGCAGCTTATAAGCCAGCATACATTTACGGCGGGCCAACAATGTCTGTAGCTACCTTATGCGAAGAGCTGGCCAATGCTGGTATGGCCATAGAGGTTTTTACCACCACAGCAAACGGCACCCAAGAACTCCCTGTAGTGCCTGATACAGCACTGATGGTGGATGGCGTTCAGGTTACGTATTTTAAGCGCATCACTAAAGACCATACGCATTTTTCGCCGGCATTGCTTAAGGCATTGTGGACACAAGTGCGCACATACGATGCTATACACGTGCACGCCTGGTGGAATTTGGTATCGGTGCTATCCGCAGCCATTGCAGTTGCGCGTAACGTGCCGGTAATCGTTTCGCCACGCGGGATGCTTAGTCCATACACTTTCAACAATAAGCATATCGGTGCCAAAAGTATCATCCATAGGGTCTTCGGAAAACACTTACTACAAAAAAGCCATATCCATACCACATCGGCGCACGAGAGCCGGGCGGTTACTCAACTGGTACAGCCGCTTGGTATAACAGCAATACCCAATTTTGTGAAACTAGCGGCCACGACGATTACAGCTAAACCTCCACGCGGCCAGGTGCTTAACTTGCTCTTCTTTTCGCGCATTGAAGAGAAAAAGGGGCTGAATATACTGATAGATGCACTTCGGTTACTGACCGTGCCTTTCCATTTAACCATTGCCGGCAGTGGCGAAGATGGCTATGTAAAAAGTTTAAAGGAACAGGCGGTTGGATTAGAAAACAGGATTACCTGGGCCGGCTTTTATGGCAAAGATAAATTTGCCCTGCTGCAGCAGCACGATGTAATGGTACTGGCCTCGCACGATGAGAACTTCGGTAATGTGGTGATTGAGAGCCTAAGCGTAGGCACAGCAGTGCTGATAAGCGAACATGTTGGGCTGGCCGATTACGTGCGGGATAACGGCTTTGGCTGGATATGCCAAACTAACGCAGTCTCGGTAGCAGATGCCATAACCGCCATAAGTTTGGATGATAAAGGCGTGTTGGAGAAAACAAAGGATATAGCCCCGGCTATTATACGGCACGATTTTACCGGATACGCATTGACACAAAAATACATTAACCTTTACCGGCAAATAATAAACGCATGAGCGAGTATAAAGAGTATAACTACCAAAACAACGCCATAACGCATAACTTTAAGTATATGCTGCAACCGCTGCTCAGCATGCTGGATAAGGATAAAAACCGCTGCATTTTAGACTTGGGCTGCGGCAACGGTTACCTGGTAAACTACCTCATATCTTTAGGGTACAACGCCTATGGTACAGATGCATCCGAAATAGGCATTACCATTGCCCGCGGGCAAAACCCGGGCAGGTTCTTTGTGCAGGACCTTTCTACCGATAAACTACCCGAAGAACTGCAAGGGCTGGCATTCGATACCGTTATCTCTACCGAAGTAATCGAACACCTTTACGACCCGGAGGGCTTCATTGATTTTTGCAGGGCGGCGTTAACACCGGGTGGCGAGATCATTATCTCTACGCCCTATCACGGCTACCTCAAAAACCTGCTCATCAGCCTGGGGAACAAATGGGATCAGCACCTCAACCCTGTTTGGCTGGGCGGACACATCAAAATGTGGTCGGCGAAAACGTTGAGTGGGCTGCTCACTGCAAAAGGCTTTACGGTAACCGGGTTTGAAGGCTGCGGGCGGATACCCTATCTTTGGAAATCGATGATTGTTAAAGCAAAGCTTAATTGAATACCCAATATTCCTTTATCGTACTCACTTTTAATGAAGAAATTCATTTGCCCCGGCTGCTGGCTTCCGTTTCCGGGCTGGATGCTGCCATTTTCATAGTAGATTCGTTTAGTACCGATGCTACCGTTGAAATAGCCAGGGCAGCTGGAGCCACCGTGTTGCAGCATGCGTTTGAGAATCACCCCAAACAATGGGATTTTGCGCTGAAAGCCTTAGATATACAAACACCATGGGTAATTTGCCTGGATGCCGACCAGGTGGTAACGCCAGAACTGTACGCCCAACTGCAGCAGTTTGATACTAACAACTATAACGACATAGACGGAATCTACTTCAACCGCAAGAATTTTTTTAAAGGGCGATGGATAAAACACGGCGGTTACTATCCGTTCTACCTGTTGAAGATGATACGCTATGGTAAAGGCTACTCTGACCTGAACGAGAATATGGACCACCGTTTCATTGTACCGGGAAATACCCTTATCTGGAAAAAGGGCCACATCCTGGAAGAGAACCTGAAGGAAAACAACATTCGTTTCTGGATAGAGAAGCATAACAAATACAGCGACCAGCTTGCGGTAGAAGAAACGGAGCGCATATTGGGCATACGCAATCAAACCATTAAACCGCGTTTCTGGGGCTCGCCCGATGAACGCACCGCCTGGCTAAAGCAATTATGGTGGCGCTTGCCGCGTTATGTGAGGCCGATGCTGTATTTTACGTACCGCATGTTGTTCAAATTGGGTATATTGGATGGCCGCACCGGCGTAATATTTCATTTTTTACAGGCCTTTTGGTTTAGGCTGGTGGTGGATATTAAGATAGAAGAGATTATCGAACAACAGGAAGATATTAAAAATGCTAAATAAGCTAAGGGAAAATGCTGCTTTGTGGTTCAGCATTAAGTTTGCGGGCTTGTTCCTGCTGTTTTACTATTTCAATATATTCTATTTCGGCCTTATTTCCCCGGCTAATAACTACAGCGCGTTTTTAGACCAACACCTCAATTATATCGAGTGGCTGCGCTGGCTGCTCTTGCACACCAGCAGCGCCATCCTCAATGCGCTTGGCTTCGTATCCATAGTCGGCAACAACCAATTACTGGTGGCGGGGCACGGCATCATCGATCTGATATACACTTGCCTGGGGTTGGGCGTAATGAGCTTCTTCGCGGCATTCGTAATCGCCTATCCCAAAAAACTGAAGCCCAAGCTGATATTCCTCATTACGGGGCTTTTTGGCATACAGGTGCTCAATATTACCCGGCTGATGCTGCTGGCCCTTTATTGGAACAAAAGCCGCGCCCGCATTATCGATCATCACATTATCTTTGATGTAATTATTTATATCCTTATTGTTGTGGCCCTGTACAAATGGGTAAACAACAAAGCCACCAACGCCAATGCCGCAAACTAACCTTGCCATATATAACAATCATCCCTACCACCCGGGAGGGAATGCGTTTAAGCGGCTGCTTTGGTATTATGTGAATGCATTGATTTTCAAGAGCGCGCTGTTTCCCGTCAATGGCTTAAAAACAGGCCTGCTGAAATTATTCGGCGCGCGACTGGGCGAAGGGGTAGTAGTAAAGCCATCGGTAAATATCAAATCGCCATGGTTTTTAACCATCGGTAACCATACCTGGATAGGCGAAAACGTATGGATAGATAACCTCGTAATGGTTAGCATAGGCAGCAACGTGTGCCTTTCGCAGGGCGCTATATTGCAAACAGGCAGCCATAATTATAAAAGGAGTACGTTTGATTTAATTACCGGCAGCATTGTACTGGAGGATGGCGCATGGGTGGGCTGCGGGGCCATCATCAACCAGGGCGTTACGGCGGGCAACCACGCTGTACTTAGCAGCGGCTCGGTTGCTACAAAAAATTTAGAACCCTATAGCATTTACCAGGGTAACCCTGCAGCAAAAGTGCGCACCAGAAAAATCGAAGAATGATGTTGAAGCATACTTTTTTACCCTTATGGATTTTTGCATTAGCGGCTGCTATTTTGGTTGCAGGATGCAAAAACAAAACCGCTACCAACAATGCCGACCCACGGGAAACCAACAGGGTAATTGATAGCCCGAGTGTAGCCTATATCAAAAAATTGGATAAAGAAAATAAGGGGGTGGTATTCGTATTCACCAAGGATTACCCCGAGTTTAAGCACCTCAGCAACCGCAGCATCGTCCTGAAACCCTTAAACCAGGATCTTAGTATCGATTTGAACGAGTACCAGCATAAAGACTATATGGGGCCCGTTTACATTCTGCTACCTGCCTATTACGTAGGCATCAGGGCATCGGTTATCCTTAAATGTTTCCCGGCATATAAGGGTTTTACCTTTTCGCAACCGAGCGACGGTTATGTGGTGTACTATACCGACAAGAAACGGTAGGTACTACCGGTTTATTTCTTTCCACAGCAGGTCTTTCAGCTCGGTAATGTTTTTCTGCGCAACCGACGAAATGAACACGTAAGGGATGCCCTCCGGCACTTCCTTCTCCATCTCTGCCTGCAATTCATCATCCATTAAATCGCATTTGGTTATCGCCAGCACACGTGGTTTGTGCATCAGTTCCTCGTTATACTCGCTCAATTCGTTCAGCAGTATCTCGTATTCTTGTTTTATCGTCCTTGCGGTATCGGCAGGCACCATAAATAAAAGCACCGAGTTACGTTCTATATGGCGCAGGAAACGGATACCTAGTCCCTTACCTTGCGATGCACCCTCTATAATGCCCGGTATATCGGCCATAACAAACGATTGGTTACCGCGGTAACCCACTATGCCTAAATTAGGCACAAGCGTTGTAAAGGCGTAATCTGCAATCTCGGGCTTGGCGGCAGATACCACAGAAAGCAAAGTTGACTTACCGGCATTAGGGAAGCCCACTAAACCAACATCGGCCAGTATTTTAAGTTCGAGTATGTTCCAGTCTTCCTGGCCTTCTTCGCCGGGCTGGGCAAAGCGCGGGGTTTGCCTGGTTGCCGTTTTAAAGTGCCAGTTGCCTAAGCCACCCCGGCCGCCATTGGCCAGTATTTTAGTTTCACCGTCGTGGTTTATCTCGAAAAGAATTTCACCGGTTTCGGCATTCTTGGCGATGGTACCAATAGGCACCTCCAGTATTTCGTCGCGCCCGGTTTTTCCGCTGCGCTGAGAGCTGCCACCGGCATCGCCATCGCCGGCAATCACGTGTTTACGGAATTTTAAGTGAAGCAGTGTCCAAAGCTGGGCATTGCCTTTTACAATAACGTGGCCACCACGGCCGCCGTCGCCGCCATCGGGGCCACCCATCGAGGTTAAGATATCCCTGTGCAGATGTGAAGAACCCGCCCCCCCGTGGCCGGAACGGCAGCATATCTTTACGTAATCAACAAAATTCGAACCCTGCGACATAATCTTTTCCTTTAATACGGAAAGTCCGAAAGTTAAGAAACCTAAGCTTCCTTCCTTCGGACTTTACCAACTTTCCGACTTGCGGACTAATTAATAAGTTTCGATAACGGTAATGATAGCGTCGAAAATCTCTTCTACCGTACCTATACCATTTATACTTGTGTATTTATTTTGACTTTGATAAAAACCCGCAACGGGTGCAGTTTCATCGTTATATACCTTAATACGCTTGCGTATCACTTCGAGGTTAGCATCATCCGGCCTGCCCGAGCTTTCGCCGCGCAGCAATAAACGGTGCTCCAATTCTTCATCAGTAACCTGTAAGGCTATCATGCCCGATATGGCTGATTCTTTTGAAGAAAGCAAATCGTCTAACGCTTCTGCCTGTGCTACCGTTCGGGGGAAGCCATCAAAAATGAAACCTTTGGCATCCTTATTCGCATCAAGCTTATTACTGATCATCCCTATCACAACCGCATCGGGAACTAATTTCCCTTCATCCATCAGTTTTTTGGCTTCAAGCCCAAGCTCAGTACCCTGGGCTTTTTCAGCACGCAATAAATCACCCGTAGATAGATGAATTAAGCCGAACTTCTCGATAAGTTTTTGTGATTGAGTACCCTTCCCTGCTCCGGGGGGACCAAACAGTACTAAGTTAAGCATCCCTTATGTTTAAATTAAAAAAGCCTATGAACACTATACTCAAAGGCTTTATTTTTTTGGGCACCTGGCGGATGTCGCTGTTCCGGGACAAGTGGTTGATAAATGTGCACTTGTAGGGATTCGAACCCCAAACCTTCTCATCCGTAGTGAGATGCTCTATCCAATTGAGCTACAAGTGCGCTTTCCGTTTCGGGTTTTAGCTATCGAAACCGATATAATCTCCTTTTTTAACGGACTGCAAAAATAGGATTCTTTTGTATTGGGTGCAAATTTTTTATCAATTACTTTACCTTTTCTGCAATTGCTGCAAAATCGGGCAGGTCGCCGGCGTTTTCAAGTACTTCGGCATAAATGATATTTTGTTCTTCATCTATCACAAAAGCAGCGCGTTTAGATACACCTTTCATGCCGAAGGCAAAGGTTTCGTACAATGCGCCGTAGGCTGCTGATACATCCTTGTTAAAATCTGATAGCAGCGGAAACTGGTAAGCGTTCTCTTCTTTAAACTTAGCCAGGGTGAAAGGCGAATCGACCGATACGCCTAAAATTTGTGCGTTAAGCCCATCATAATAGCCAAAGCTATCGCGCATGGTGCAAAGCTGCGTGGTGCAAACACCGGTAAAGGCTAAAGGGAAAAAGTGCAATACCACTTTCTTACCTTTAAAATCGGCTAAGGAAACTTCTTTAAGGTCTGACGAGGTAAGCGTGAATTGTGGGGCGGCTGAGCCTGTAGTTAATGCCATGAGTTTTTTGTTTTTGCAAATGAATAACATTTAGCCCACAGTTTCATCGCCAGCAAATTCAAAACAAAAAATTTTACAAAAAACAGCCAAAAAAATTTGAATTGACTAATTTTAATTTACTTTTGTAGTGTACTACTTAACTAATACACTAATGATACGATTCAATAATTTATCTTTTGGTTATTCGCGCAAAAAATTACTGTACAAAAACCTCACGCTATCCATCGAGAGCGGGAGCATTTATGGCCTGTTAGGTAAAAATGGAGCGGGCAAGTCTACGCTCCTAAAAAATATGGTGGGCACGTTATTTCCTGTTGAAGGTTCGGTAACTATAAACGGTATGGAGCCAAAAAGCCGTAAACCATCATTTCTGCAAACCATTTATTACATCGCCGAGGATGTATATGTCCCAGCGCTTACCATTAAGCAATACCAAAATCTATTTGCTCCCTTTTACCCCTTGTTTAACAAGGATAACTTTTACAAGTATTTGCTGGAAATGGAGGTGAGTGTGGATGGCAAACTGAACAAGCTATCGTTTGGGCAGCAAAAAAAGTTTGTGATAGCCTTTGCACTGGCCTGCAATACGCGGGTGCTATTAATGGATGAACCTACGAATGGCCTGGATATTCCTTCCAAAGCACAGTTTCGTAAGCTTATCGCTTCGGTTATGAATGAAGATAGAATCATCTTTATTTCTACCCACCAGATACGCGATTTAGAAAATATGATTGATAAGGTGATGATTGTAGATAACGGCAATTTGCTGTTGCATTCTTCTATTGCTGATATTGCCGAAAAGCTTTGTTTTAAAACGGTTGCCGCAATACCAACAAATGTAAAAGTACTCTATGCAGAAAAAATGCTGCGAGGCACTTCGGTTATTATAGAGAACGTAGATGGCGAAGATTCTGCGCTCAACCTGGAACACCTTTTTAACGGCATCACCGAGAACCCCACCATGGCCAAACAATTATTCCCAATTAAATAAACTCACCAATCATGAACGATACGTTTAATTTAACACGCTTTGGCCTGCTGCTAAAAAAATCTGTTTTAGAGCGCGCTATGCAAATTATTGGATTAATGGTTTTTGTACTTTGCTTTACGCTTATGGCATATTCCATTTTTTTATACATTGGTGGCTGGGGCATGGCACAAAACCTTTCCTTTATTTGGGGCTTTGTAGGTGGCGGCACATTTATGGCATCTATTGTGTTTAGTTATTTTAATACTAATGCCGGAGGTTCGGCATATTTAACCTTCCCGGCATCCGCTCTGGAAAAATGGCTTTGCGGCGTGTTGATTACAGGCGTGTTTTTCTGCCTGATATTTTTTAGTTTTTACCGGCTTATCGACTATTGCTTTGTAACCGCCTACCACAACGGGCTCGACCGCAGCAGCCCGCTTTACCAGCGAATGTACAACTCGGTGAATCTATTCTCTTTCGAGGGCAATATCGTGAGGCAATCAACTATCCTGTTTGTTAATTTTGCCGGTGCTATGCTGGTAGGGTCACTTTATTTTAATAAAGTAGCTATCGTAAAAGTTGCACTGGTTGTATGCGGAGTAATTGCTGTGGTTTACTTTTTAAACCTGGCCGTAGCAGGTATTCTATTCAACAATATTGATATCGCCTTTCCTTACTATACCGTACTGATAAAAGTAGGTTCGGAAGTTGGCAATGTCGAACTGCCACCACGCGCGGGTGCCGTTGCCGACGCATTTTTACAGTACATTTTACCGGCAACCTTATGGATAACAGCCTATATAAGGCTACGAGAAAAAGAAATTTAGAAATGGAGTTTAGAGAAAACCAGGCGATATACTTACAAATAGCCGAATATGTGTGCGAACAATTGTTGCTTAAACTATGGGCGCCCGGAGGCAAAATAATAAGCATCCGCGATTTAGCAATACTGATGGAAGTAAACCCTAATACGGTTCAGCGTGCCTACGATTTTCTGCAACAACGCGAAATCATCGCCAACAAACGCGGGGTTGGCTATTTTGTAGAAGACAGCGCTATTGAAAAAGTGATAGGTTTTCGTAAAGAACAATTTATAGAAACGGAACTACCGGTACTTTTTAGAAACATGTACCTGCTTAACCTCCCTCCCGATGATATAGCGGAGCGGTACAAAAAATTTATTGAACAAAACTTTAACAATACTAACCATGAAAAATAAAACCACCTTAAAATTGAGTACCATTATATTGGCATCAACTTTTACATTGATGATTTTGGGGGTATTTGCCTCTAATCTTGCATTTAAGAATGTGTACGATAAGGTAGATAAAAGCGATTTGTATTGGAATTATAACAAAGTTTTAGAACAGCCTTTTAAACATTTAAAGATCGAAGGCGGCAATATCACCCAAATAAGGTTTGAACAAAACAAACACGCATCGGTAAGGGTACTTAACTACTGGCGCGAATATCAAAAAGACGTAACCTTTAAGGCCTTTGTAAAAAACGATACGCTTCACCTCATCTTCCCCAACAAGTATAAAAACCCGGGACTTAAAGACTGGATGCAAAACAGGGTACTTGTACGCCTGGCTTCGCCGGAATTATTATCTATTGATGGCAGCGACACCAATTTTGAACTACAGAAACTAAAACAAGCAAACATCAGTATAAACCTAAAAGGAAAATCGCGCCTGGAGGTAGAGAGTTACAACCACAATTTTGATACGCTGAATGTAACACAGGCAGATTCGAGCCAGGTTATATTCGAAATGGCGCCCGAATTAAAGGGCACCCAAACCATGAACTTTAAATATGTCGCCGCTAACCTTAAAGACTACACCTTACTGGATATTGGTCATGCCTATGCGGGCAAGCTAAATTTAAGTTTGGCAGATAGCTCGGCCATTATACTTTCGGGGAAATCTTTAAAAGCCATGCATCAATAAAAACTCACACGCGCTTGTTTAAACTAATTTTTTAGTTTAACTTTATTTAACATTTGTGTATTGCCCTTTGGTGTATTTTAGCTCAGCCTGAATATACTGGGAATTAAGGCAATACTACATCAACCAAACACCAAGCGCCATGTTAAAAAGCCACCTGAAAATTGCTGCTAAAAGCCTCCTTAAAAACCGGAACGTAACGCTCATCAATATTTTCGGCTTAGCGTTGGGCCTTGCCACTTGCCTGCTTATTATTTTTTATGTGGTTGATGAATTGAGCTACGACCGTTTCAACACCAATGCCAACCGCATCTACCGCGTAAACACCGATATCAACTTCGGCGGTAACGCCAGTTCTTATGCCATCGGGCCACCTCCGTTAGCTACAGAAGCCGCCAAAAACATCCCCGAAGTGGAAAAAGCCACGAGGCTTTTGATAGCTACGGAAATCCGGTTTAAAAAAGGAGGGGAAAACATCAGCGAAACAAAGGTTGGCTATGCAGATAGTACCCTGTTTGATGTTTTTACGCTGCCGATGCTTAGCGGTAATCCCAAGACCGCGTTAAAAGAGCCGCATACTATGATAATAACCAGGCAGGCGGCCATGAAATATTTCAACAGCATCGATGCAATTGGCAAGTCTATCGCTATCGTAAACGAAAACGCCGACTATAAAGTAACCGGCGTGATTGAAGACATGCCGAAGCAATCGCACTTCAATTTCGATTACCTGCTATCAATGGCCACCCTGGAGGGCAGTCGCGGTAATGTTTGGAACAGCTTTATTTATAGCACTTACCTTTTAGCAAAACCCGGTACCACACAGGCTACGTTAAGCAAAAAACTCGATGCCTTATTTCAAAGCCATTTTGAAAAACAACCCGGTTTTAATAAAGATGCTTTCGCCAAAAACGGCAATTATGTACGGGTGGACGTAACGCCACTTACTGATATTCACCTGCTATCCAACCGGCAGTACGAGCTAGGTGCAAACAGCAGCGTAACTTACGTTTATATCTTTTCGGCGATAGCCTTATTTATACTGCTGATAGCATGCATCAACTTTATGAACCTTTCTACCGCGCGTTCGGCAAACAGGGCGCGCGAGGTTGGCGTGCGTAAAGTTTTAGGCTCTCCGCGCAAGTATTTAATCATCCAATTCCTTGCCGAATCGGTGATGATTACGCTCGTTTCGGCAATTATAGCGGTGCTGGCAGCCTGGGCATTATTGCCATTGTTCAATCAGGTAGCAGGGAAAGAACTCAGTATCTCTTTGCAAACCATCAGCTGGCTTTTCCCGGCTTTGCTATTGATTGTTTTGGTGGTGGGGGTTTTGGCAGGTGCCTATCCGGCGTTTTATCTCTCGGCATTTCAGCCTATCACCGTATTAAAGGGCAAGCTTTCTGCAGGATTCAAAGGAGGAGGCTTCCGCAACTTTCTGGTGGTGCTACAATTTTCGGTATCTATATTTTTAATTATCGGCACCATCGTCATCTATAACCAACTCCATTATATCCAGCAAAAGGACCTCGGCTTCGATCGTAGCCACGTAATGGTTGTTAAAAACACCACCGGCCTTACTAATGCGCAAACCCTTAAACAGCAGGTACAACAAATTGCCGGTGTAAGCAGCGCCTCGTTAAGCGGCTTTTTGCCCACCGGTAGTTTGCGCCAGCCTAACTCGGTCTTCACCAGTAAAGTCCCTAATTCCAGAAACTCTTTGTTTACCGAAATCTGGCCTGTTGACGAAGACTACCTGCCTACTATGGGCATGAAACTTTCGCAAGGGCGCAATTTCCAGAAAGGCAATATCACTGATTCTTTAGGCGTCATCATCAACCAAACCGCCGCGAACATGCTGGGCTTCACAGGCGATGTTTCCAGCAAAAAACTCTATTATATCCCCGAAGGGCAAACTGATAACGCCATCAAAGAGTATCACGTAATCGGGGTGGTTAAAGATTTCAATTTTAAATCCCTGCGGGATAACATAACCCCCGTGGTGATGATGCTGGAGAACAACAGCGGTGCGCTGAGCATCAAAATGGAGGGTGCCGACGTTAAACCATTCATCCCTAAAATAGAGGCCGCCTGGAACCAGTTATCGCCCAACCAGCATTTCGAGTACTCGTTTATGGATGAGGATTTCAACGCCGCTTATCGTACCGAGCAACGCACAGGCACGCTGTTCCTGGTTTTTACCAGCCTTGCCGTCATCATAGCCAGCCTTGGTTTGTTTAGCCTTGCGGCTTACGCTGCCGAACAGCGCAATAAAGAAATTGGCATCCGAAAAGTGTTGGGTGCAAGCGTATCGGCCATTGTAGGGATGCTTAGTAAAGATTTTATCAAACTTGTCGTAATTTCATTTATCATAGCCGCGCCGCTTGCCTGGCTTGCGATGCATAAATGGTTAGAGGGCTTTGCGTACAGGCAAAACATGCAGTGGTGGGTGGTAGCCGTTTCGGGCGTTGGCGCAGTCGTCATTGCCTTTGCAACCATCAGTACGCAATCATTCAAGGCAGCTATAGCAAACCCCGCGAAGAGTTTGAAGAGCGAATAGTTATTGGCAATCGATTAATATTTAACCGCCGGAAATTCACTTTTTAAAGTTTAAATTTTTTTATTAAACCCACCGAAAGTACCATTTAAAGGCTAATTTTAAGGTATAATTTCCTTCGATGAAAAACTGCCTAAGCCTGTTATTTGCCTTTTTTCTATTCAATTGCGCTGCCTTTGCTCAAACGCAAAAACCATCCGATAACTTCGAATTGCATGGAACTTTATCCCATTCAAAAACGCGGGTTTTGTGGCTGAGGTATCGTCTATCTAACGAAAAACAAGTAGCATTTAAGGCACTTGTAAAGAAAGGTTCATTTACTTTTAAAGGATATATACCCAGCCCGCTTTACGCTGAATTTTACTTTGATTATCTTCCACAACCGAATAGGGGGCTTGGTCTAAATCCGATTTTTTTGAGTTCCGGGAAAATGTCTGTCTCGTTGGTGGAAAACGAGGCTGAGAAAACCAAAATTACAGGTTCAGCAATGCAGGATGATTGGGACAAACTCCAACTCCAAAAAGCCCCTTTGCAAAAAGAAGTGAATCTCAATGACTGGAATAAAATTCAAGCCGAGGAAAAACAAATTGATTACAAATTCATCGTAGCACATCCGAACTCTTACCTGAGTCCTTATTTAATTGACTACTATTTTGATGGGCAGGAGCTACGCCTCGACTCTGCAAGTAATTTTTATAAATCTCTTACCGCCGAAGTGAAAAGTAGCTTTGCAGCCAAAATATTAGCAGCTAAAATTTCAAAACATCAAGCGTCGGCAGCCGGCGGAATAGCACCACTTTTTTCCATTAAAGATATCCACGGTAAAATTCTTTCCCTAAAATCATTCAGGGATAAAAATTATGTTTTGGTTTATTTTTGGGCAAGCTGGTGCTTTTACAAAGGTAATGAAAGCGCGTTTTTGAAATCTTGCTATTCCAGATACCATACTCAAGGCTTGGAAATAGTTGGAATTTCACAAGATATATTTATGAAGGAATGGAAAAACAAAGTCCATAGTAAAGGTTTGGGAAGCTGGTATAATATTAGAACTATACCTGGTGGCGGCAGACTCGAGGAAACATACAACATAAAAAGTATGCCACCTATGGTACTTGTTCTAATTGATAAAGAGGGAAAAATCATGGGCCGCTATTTTGGCGAACACCCGGATTGGATTCACAAAACCGACAACGAGGGCACTCTTGACGATTTGGATAGAATGCTTGCAAAAACATTTGGATTGTAAATTGATTAAAGCGCGATATCGGAAGTTCAGTAAAAAAACTCAAACGACATGAAAGCCATCATCATCACCCGCCCCGGCGGCCCTGAAGTATTACAGCTTGCCGACCGCCCCACTCCCACTTACTCCGCGAACGAGGTACTGATAAAAGTGATGGCCGCGGGCATAAACAGACCAGACGTATTTCAGCGGAAAGGAAACTACCCACCGCCTGATGGTGCCCCAAAAGATATCCCCGGGCTTGAAATTGCCGGCATTGTTGCGCAAGTTGGTGCCGGAGTTTCCCGTTGGAAAGTTGGCGATAAAGTTTGCGCTTTGGTTATTGGCGGCGCCTATGCTGAATATTGCCCCGCGCCAGAAGGGCAATGCCTGCCTATACCCGCTAATTTGACGTTTGCCGAAGCTGCCTCCCTTCCAGAAACATTCTTTACCGTTTGGAGCAATGTATTCGACCGTGCCGGCCTGCAGCCTGGCGAAAGCCTGCTGGTGCATGGCGGCAGCAGTGGGATAGGCGTTACGGCCATACAAATGGCAAAAGCATTGGGCAGTACCGTTTATGTTACCGCGGGCAGTGATGAGAAATGCAAATTCTGTGAAGACCAGGGTGCAGATAAAGCCATCAATTACAAATCAGAAGATTTTGCTGATGCCTTACAGCAGCTGTCCAATAGCAAAGGCGTAGATGTGATACTGGATATGATAGGCGGCGATTACACACCGAAGAACATCAGCTCCCTGGCAAACGATGGCCGGCTGGTGATGATAAACGCCATGAAAGGCAGCAAGGTAGAAATAAACCTATCTGAAGTAATGCGCAAGCGCCTGGTGATAACCGGCTCGATGCTACGCTCGCGCGAGGTAACATTTAAGACCGCCATTGCCCAAAAGCTGGAGGAACACGTTTGGCCGCTACTGGCATCCGGCCAAATAAAACCAATTATCTATAAAACATTCCCCGCCGATGAAGCTGCCAAAGCCCATGAACTGATGGAAAGCAGCGAACATATGGGGAAGATAGTAATCAGTTGGCTGTAGCAGATTTGGTTGGCAGTGGGCAGTTTGCAGTTGGCACATATTACTGCCCACTGCAAACTGATAACTGCAAACTGGCTACGGGAACTTAACCCCATTATAAGCCGATACATTCGCTTTAGGGATGCTCGATCCGTATTGCTTATTGATGGCCTTAATAAATTCGTTGGCTACTATGGCATAGCCCCTCGGCGTTAAATGCACACCATCCAGCGAGAAAATGCCACCGCTGATAAAGTTGGAGTTCACGCTTACACCATCTATCACCATGCCGTTTGCCTTCAAATTATTCAGGAAGGTAAAGGCATCAAATACCGCAAGGCCTTTAGATGCCGCTGACGCCTTGATGGTTTTATTGTAATCGTCTACGTAATCTTTGGTCAAGGTTATTTCATTTGCATCCAGCACATACTGGTTCTCAATTGGTGCGTATGGCGTTAAACCGTAAGGTACGTTACCTACGCCGGGTACGGCTACAGGCTGGCCAATTTTAGTTGTAGGAAAAGTGAGTACTACCAAATCTGCGGCGGTTGCGGCACGCGGCGCATAGGTAGTAGTTGCGATATCAGCACTGCTGCGGGCATTAATGTACAAAGCTGCAACAGAAGGGTTTGCTTTTTGCACGCCAGCCAAAATTGCGCCAACAGTTACGGTAGTAAAGTATGGCACCGAAGTAACATCAGGTATAGTTGCTACTGCACCCTTTGCGCCACCTGCGGTAAGTTTACCTATCGAAAGGTTGTATAGCCCGGCAAATTGATCTTTAGGGGTAAGTGCATCTGCTGCGCCGCCGCTTGTCGCGTAACCTAAAGCATCGTTATTACCCAGCCAATCGGTAAAAAAGGTAAAGGGTTTGGCGGTAACAAAATCAATGTAGGCGGTTGTATTGGTACCTGCATTACCCGCAAGCATACGTTCGTAATAGCCGTTTAGGTTACCATAAGGCGCATAGGTTATCTGCTGTAGTTTAATGCCCGGTACGCCGTAGTTGTTAATTTCGCCGCTGTATTTGGTGTACAATATCACCGTACCGAAACCCGGTATAGTGGCTGTACCCCTTACTGCCAGGTTAGTAGTAACCGGCGCAGTAATGGGCGAGCCGGTTGCCGTAAAGCCAGTTAGTTTTACATAGCCCGAGCCGTTAGCCTGGTCGGTAGTGAATAGTGGTTGCGTAAAAGCGCCGCCGCCCACCTGCGCCATTTGTTTGGCTATGATGCTTGGGTAAGAGTTTAGCTGCCCTTCCAGATAAAGGCCGCCATCGGCATAGCCCGCGGTGAGGGAGTTACCTACCGAGATGTAACGCGAAAAATCTGCTGTACCCGCAGTTAATGCAGGGGTTTCAACGGTGGGTTTGCAGGATGCCAGCAACAGCAAGCCGGCAGATATGTATAGGTAATTTTTTATCGATTTCATGTGCTTAAATACTATAGGTTACCAATGATAAGAAAGGGCTACGCCGGGGATATACACATTGCTGTGGAAGGTGCCGGATAACTGTGTTTCGATATTGGTTTGGGTGCGGGTAAACAGGTGTTCAAACTCAAAAGAAAGGTCGATATCCAAACGTTTGGCCAGCTTATAGCCAATGCCGCCGGTTAAGTAGTAACGGTTGGCATCAGGTACTTCGGGAGTTACGTAGCCATCCTTAACAGGTGTTGCCGCATAGCCGCCGCCAAAGCGCAGGGCCAGTTTATCGGTGTATTTATATTCGGCACCGGTGCGCAGGGCAAAGGCGTTTTTATAGTTACGTGGCGAATAAGTATCTGCCAGCGCAGATGTATTAGAAGCATAGTCAAAAGCAAGCGCCTGGTAGCTACTCCAACCTACAAAATTCGCATCAAACGCTACGGTCCATTTATTTGTTGGATAAAAGCCCAGGCCTAATGATAAAGTAGACGGTAACGGTATACCCGCGTTAAACGTATTGGGCTGCGGAAAACTTGCGGCTAAGGATGTAGGTACTGTAAAAATGGCATCGCCGTTTTTCACTTTGGTATCCACCTTAGAACGGAAATCCAACCCCGCGGTAAACGTTTTGGTTTTCAGGAAGATGCCCGCGTTCCAGCCATAGCCTTTGCCGGTACCTTCTAATTTGGCCTGGCCCGGATTGCCGCTGGCATCGGCCAGAGGTATTGCCCTGCGCAAGTCAACACTGGCATGGTTGTAAACAAAGCCCGCGCCTACACTTAAGGCATTGGTTAATTTATAACTGAGCGTTGGCTGAAAGAATATCGCCTTTAGGTTGAGACTTTGGACCGCATACTTGCCAACCCAATCGGTACCCCAATCGGTAAGGCCA
The DNA here is from genome assembly GCF_004519315.1 of Mucilaginibacter psychrotolerans. GTDB lineage: Bacteria > Bacteroidota > Bacteroidia > Sphingobacteriales > Sphingobacteriaceae > Mucilaginibacter > Mucilaginibacter psychrotolerans. Next base: position 276,177 of record NZ_SOZE01000001.1, on the reverse strand, counting down.
CCGAAAGGTGTATAAATACCCATGCCGAATTTCCAGCGGGCATCTTTTGGGCCCCATACGCCATAAGCCTGTATAGGCGTGGCTACACGGTCTTTAGTAAAATACTTGTCGTTGGTGCCTGTTGGATTGAAACCCGATTTAAACCACAAAGGGCTTATGCCTGCCGATACGGAGTTTTGCGGCAGCATGGCAATAGCGCCCGGGTTAAAGAAAACAGAGGCTCCATCCTGCAGCAGCCCGGTGCCGGTATGGCCCATACCTATTTGTTTCTGGCCGCCCAGGTTTACCTGGAAACCCTGCGAATAAGCAAAAACAGGGGCACACCACATCAATAGCAGTAATAGTTTTTTCATTAATTAAGATTTAGCGTACAGAAAAATATGGTTTATAATTGGGTTTCAAAACTACAGAAATTGTATTAATAAAAACACCAAAAAAATCTTAGCATAACTATTTAAATATTTGGCAATAAACCTTAACTTTGCGCCTCTGAAATAGTGCCTTTACTTGAAAATAAAGGTTCTGTTTCATGTTAAATTTCTTTATAACACCAGGTAATATATGCCAAACATTGGAAAAATATCAAGGATCATCGGTCCGGTAGTTGACGTAAGTTTCGCTAATGACGCACATCTTCCTAAGATTTACGATGCGCTTGAGATCACTAAGGACAACGGACAAAAAATCATTTTAGAGGTTCAGCAGCACTTAGGCGAAGATCGTGTGCGCGCAATAGCGATGGACTCTACCGACGGTTTACTGCGCGGTATGAATGTTTTAGACACCGAAGCTGCAATCAAAATGCCGGTTGGCGATGCCATTAAAGGCCGTGTATTTAACGTAGTTGGTGATGCTATCGATGGTATCCCTAACCTTGACAAAACCAATGGCCGCTCTATCCACAACACGCCTCCACGTTTTGAGGATCTGTCAACCGAAACTGAAGCCCTTTTTACAGGTATCAAAGTTATCGATTTGTTAGAGCCTTATGTAAAAGGTGGTAAAATTGGTTTGTTTGGTGGTGCTGGTGTAGGCAAAACAGTATTAATTCAGGAACTGATCAACAACATCGCGAAAGCTTATGCAGGTTTATCTGTATTTGCTGGTGTAGGTGAGCGTACCCGTGAAGGTAACGACTTACTGCGCGAGATGCTTGAATCGGGCATTATAAAATATGGTGATGCATTTATGCACTCGATGGAAGCTGGCGGCTGGGATTTGACAAAGATCGACGCTGAAGCTTTGAAAGAATCAAAAGCAACCTTCGTTTTCGGCCAAATGAACGAGCCTCCCGGTGCACGTGCACGTGTGGCATTATCAGGTCTAACCCTTGCAGAGTACTTCCGCGATGGTGACGAAGAAGGCAAAGGCCGCGATATCCTTTTCTTTATCGATAACATCTTCCGCTTTACCCAGGCAGGTTCTGAGGTATCGGCACTATTAGGTCGTATGCCATCTGCAGTAGGTTACCAGCCAACGCTGGCAACAGAGATGGGTACCATGCAGGAGCGTATCACTTCAACAAAACGTGGTTCTATCACATCTGTACAGGCCGTTTACGTACCTGCGGATGACTTGACTGACCCTGCACCGGCAACAACATTTGCCCACTTAGATGCTACAACCGTACTTTCGCGTAAAATTGCCGAGTTGGGTATATACCCTGCGGTAGATCCACTGGATTCTACCTCACGTATCCTTAGCGCAGCTATATTAGGCGACGAACACTACAACACTGCTCAACGCGTTAAAGAAACCCTACAGCGTTACAAAGAGCTTCAGGATATCATCGCCATCTTAGGTATGGACGAGCTTTCCGAAGAAGATAAATTAACCGTATCTCGTGCACGCCGTGTTCAGCGTTTCCTTTCACAGCCATTCTTCGTGGCAGAGCAGTTCACTGGTTTACAAGGTGTATTGGTTGATATTAAAGATACCATCAAAGGTTTCAACATGATTATGGATGGCGAAGTAGATGAATACCCTGAGGCAGCATTCAACCTGGTGGGCAGTATCGAAGACGCTATTGAAAAAGGCAAGAAATTATTGGCAGAAGCTAATAATTAATAGAATCAAGAAATAAGAATCAAGAATCAGGACAGGAAAAAATCTTGTATCTTGATTCTTGGCTCTTTAATCTAACGCAACATGACATTAGAAATCCTTACTCCTGATAAAAAAGTTTTCGAAGGCGAAGCTACTTCGGTAATTCTACCTGGTACTTTAGGCTCTTTCGAGATCCTGAATAACCACGCGCCTATCATCTCTACCCTTAACGATGGCAAACTTGTGGTAAGGGAAGGCGGTAAAGAAGATACCTTTTTTATTAAAGGCGGCGTAGTAGAAGCTTTAAACAATAAAGTAACTGTACTGGCAGAAGGCATTACCCACAAGTAATCGTTTTTTGTACTGATATTGAAAAGGCCCGGACAGCGATGTTCGGGCCTTTTTTTGTGGGGTGCTTTTTGTGCTATGCTCAAAAAAAAGTAGATTTGTTTAAAGGGGATAGAGTTATGACTACATTAACCATGCGGCAAAAATTAATGAGTTATCTGGCGGATGCCGAGGACAACAAAGTAAAAGCTATTTATACTTTATTAGAAAGAGATATCGATGAAGAGGATGCCGTTCTATTATCTGAAGAACAATTCGACATTTTAGAGCATGAGCAAGAATTACATTTAACAGGCAAATCCAAATCTTACACCCGAGACGAGGCTATGCAAATAATTAGAAGGCAACGAGAACTGTAATGCCTCAATTGATTATTAAACCCCGGGCAATCCAAATGGCTCAGGAGGCATACGATTGGTACGAAGAACAGCAACAAGGATTAGGCGAATTATTTTTAAAGGAATTGCAGCGCTGTTTCGATAAAATTGAAGACTGGCCATTGTTATATGCAAAAATCAAAAAAGACTTTCGTCAGATAGTTTTACATACCTTCCCTTATGTTATTGTATTTGAAATTATGGAGGGTGACGTAATAGTTTACGCAGTCTTTCATACCAGCCGAAGTCCCCGCAAAAAATTCAGAAGATAGTTTGTCAACGACGATATTTCATTAATGATGCCATCTCTGCCTATCAGCTGGTATGGTCACACACAATCTTCCACTCACCCTTTATCTTCCTGAACCATAACGTAAAATACCCGCCGGGTGCGTCCTTTTCGCGTTTAAGGCTCCAGGCGCCCATTACAAAGGCATCGTTCTTGCCTAGCAGTTCTATCTTATCCAACCGGAAGGTAAGTTCGCCCATGGCGGCCTTATCGGGGTAGCCTTTTTTATAATTATCCAGCGTAACCTGCCAGCCGTAAGCCGGCCCGCGCTTGCCGATAAACATCAGCGAATCAGACTTCCAGTAGCCTTGCATAAAGCCTTCCAGATCGCCTTTGCTCCAGGCGATTTGCTGGTCGGCCATTAGTTTTACGATAGCCTGCCTGTCTTTATTCTGAGCGAAACAGAAACAAGAGGCAAGGATAAGGAGACAAGAGAGAAGATATCTTTTCATTCAACTAATATAAACACGATTTAAGGATTTTCTTGATTAACACGATTGAAAAAAAATCCTGCTATCTTTTTTCTGAACCATGATTTGCCTGATTAAAGGATATCCTGATGTAGCGGAATAATCCTATAATCCTTCAATCAAGTAAATCACGGTTCAGATAATTAAAAAATCTTGTCAAATCCTTAAATCCCTTAATCCTGTCCGTTCTTCCCAAACAAAAAAATCCTGTCAAATCCATAAATCTTTCAATCGTGTCAAATTTTATTAGCTTTATGCTTTAATCTTTCAGCTCAAAAACCAATTTATGAACAAACAAATCTTGTGCTTCGGCGAAGTTTTATGGGATGCCTTTGGCGATGTTAAAAAGGCTGGCGGCGCGCCTATGAACGTGGCACGCCACCTTGTGCAGCAGGGCAACAATGTATTGTTTGCCAGCAGCGTAGGCACCGATGCCTCTGGCAATGAACTTACGACCTTCCTGCAAGAGAACGGCCTTTTCAGCGAATTGATTCAGCGCGACGAAAAACTACCTACCTGCGAAGTAACGGTACAGCTAGACGAAAACAATACGGCCACTTATATCATACCTCAGCCGGTCTCCTGGGATAATATAGGCTTTACCGAACCTTTAGAGGCAGCCTCTAAAAAAGTAGGTGCGATTGTTTTTGGCAGCCTGGCTTGCCGCGAGCAGGCTTCTTTCGAAACGCTGCTCAACGTGCTCGATGAAAGCGACGCGCTTAAAATATTCGACGTGAACCTGCGCCCGCCTCATTTTACCATGAGTACCATAGAAACCCTGGCCGCACGTGCTGATGTAATAAAGATGAACGAGGAAGAAGCCGAACTGCTTATTCACGGCAGCAGCGGCGATCTGAAACAAAAGATAGAGGAGTTCCAAAGCAAGTTCCACACCAAAATTATCTGTGTAACCCGCGGCGAGCATGGTGCCATCATTTGGAATGATTACCAGTATTACGAGCACCCCGGCTGCAAAGTTTGCGTGGTAGATACCGTTGGGGCGGGCGATTCGTTCCTGGCAACGTTTATTACGGGCTTGCTTAACGGTACCCCCATGCAAGCCCTGCTGGAAAAATCATGCGCGGTAGGCGCGTATGTAACCACCCAGCGTGGCGCCAACCCGGTTTATAATGTTGAGGAGGTAGTAGCTCAGTTTTCTTGATACGGAGTACTGGTTCTTTTTTACTTTGATTTTCAATTAGTTATATACCTATTTAAAAAATAATTATAATGTCTATAGGAATTATAGATTTTATAATTATTTTTGTGATGTAATCGTTCTTTAAAAATACTTATCCAGAAAGACAGAGGGAAAGGCCCTATGATGTCTTAGCAACCTGTACCGGCTTCGCGCGTGGTGTAAGGTGCTAATTCCTGCTCCGCCAACGCGGAGACAGATAAGCTGATTTAAAAGAATAAAGGTATCCCCAACGATGTCCTTATCTTGCCGACGGCTCCCCTTTCTCCCACAAATTTTATTGGATAAGTTTTGACTATTGATTAACCTATAGCGTTATATTGCTATACAAAATATTAAAATTAAAACTTACAACTATGAGCTTACGAATTGGCGATGAAGCCCCAAACTTTAAGGCACAAACATCCCTTGGCGACATTGATTTTTACGAATACCTGGGCGATAGCTGGGGCGTATTATTCTCTCATCCTGCAGATTACACCCCTGTTTGCACCACCGAACTCGGTAAAACTGCCTCCCTTAAGGATGAGTTCGAGAAGCGTAACGTGAAGGTTATTGCGTTGAGCACGGATAACACCGAATCGCACAAAGGGTGGATAAAAGATATCAACGAAACCCAGGGCGTGGAAGTCACTTTCCCAATCATCGGCGACGAGAGCCGCGAGATATCCCAGGCTTATGACATGATACACCCCAACGCTTCGCTTACGGCTACCGTGCGCTCGTTGTTCATCATCGGCCCCGATAAAAAGATAAAACTGATCATCAGCTACCCGGCATCTACCGGCCGCAATTTCCAGGAGATACTGCGCGTGATAGATTCATTGCAGCTTACCGCTTACCACAGCGTAGCCACCCCGGCCGATTGGCAAGACGGCGAACAGGTGGTGGTACTGCCATCTATTAAAACAGAAGATATCCCCGCTAAGTTCCCTAAGGGCTTTGTAGAGGTAAAACCATACTTGCGCTTAACGCCGCAACCGAATAAATAACAAGAAAAGCATAAAGTCGCGTGGCCGAGAGGATAGGTGTGGGTCTGCAAAACCTTTAACGGTAGTTCGAATCTACCCGCGGCGTCTAAAAAAGTGGATAAATAATTAGTTTTCATTAGCGACAGGCAAGCAAGCCTGTCGCTTTTTTTGTATCGCCCTATTTGATTTACAGCAGGCAATACCTCACCTTTAAGGCATCAGTAAACCCAACACATGGCAATAGAAATACGCAAAGCAAGGCCTGCAGATTACGACGGCATCTGGGAGATATTCTCCACCGTAATAAAATCCGGTGATACTTACGCGTTCGACCCGGCAACAACACGCGAAGGCATGATGGAATACTGGCTTACGCCCGGTATGGAAACCTTTGCAGCGGTTGAAGATGGCAAGGTGATAGGCACCTACTACCTTAAACCCAACCAGGTTGGCCTGGGCAACCATACCGGCAACTGCGGCTATATGGTGCATCCCGGTGCACGGGGCAAGGGTCTGGGCGCCATGCTTTGCGGACATTCTATAGCAACGGCAAAGGCAGCCGGGTACCTGGGTATCCAGTTCAACTTCGTGGTTTCAACCAATGCAACCGCCGTTAAGCTGTGGCAAAAACTGGGGTTCACCATCATCGGCACTACGCCAAACGGTTTCCGGCATCAGCAATTAGGTTTGGTAGATACCTATATCATGTATCAGGCGCTATAAGCTACTATGTAAGGCGTGTTAAAAATATCGAAGACCGAATTTTGAACACCGAATAATGAAGTAAAGCTTCCAAAACTTCGGCGTTGGATATTCAAAATTCACTATTCGAAATTAAATTGCTGTTTGAATTTCGACCGATTAAACTCCGTTCTTCCTTACGCACCAGGTAGTCATACAGCGCAGGTTTTGCACGTTGGTGGTTTTAATAGGTTCAAATAACGCGCCGCCCAGCAAATGGGTGTACTCCAGTAATATCTGCTCGTTTACCAGGAAGCGTTCGCTGCCATCGGGCAGCAGGTAACGGCTGTTGCCCAAAGGGGTAACCAGCACTTCTATGCCTATATCCGATGCCAGACGGGCAAACAGGTAGCCCCCTGGTTTCAGCACCCTCCACATGGAGCGCAACATGGCATCGAATTGGTTGCTATCCTGCGCGAAATGCAAAACCGCACTGCAGATAACGAGGTCAAAAGCAGCGTCTGCAAAAGGCATATCCTCTGCCGGGCAGCAGGTAAAATTTCCTGCGGGATGATTGGGTGCCAGCATTGCCGATAAAGCCTGTGCATCTACTAGGGCGTCCGGGTTTGGGTCGATACCGTAAACCTCGTAACCATTCTGCAAAAAGTAAACGATATTGCGCCCGCCGCCGCAGCCAACATCCAGCACCTTATGGCAGTCGTCAAACCGGCCTTTCAGTAGCTGGTCGAACAGGTAGATATCGATATTACCGTATAGTTGTTGCAGGTTGTTTTGCATAGGGTAAAGGTAGTGTTTGTCTGAACCAGAATGATGTGCAGATTTCAGATTTCAAATGTGCAGATGAAACTTCACCACCGCATTGCTGATGTTCACAATCAAGGGACCATCAGAATTTGCACATCTGAAATCTGTACATCTGCACATTTAGCCGCTCATTTTTATTATTTTCGTACCCGCACATGCGCAATTAATAAAATGGACTATCAATTTAAGGATATAGAGAAAAAGTGGCAGCAGTTTTGGGCCGATAACCACACCTTTAAGGCCGAAAATAAAACCGACAAACCCAAGTACTACGTGCTGGATATGTTCCCTTACCCAAGTGGTGCGGGCCTGCATGTTGGTCACCCGCTGGGCTATATAGCTTCTGATATTTTTGCGCGTTACAAGCGCCTGAAAGGCTTTAACGTATTGCATCCCATGGGGTACGATAGCTTTGGCCTGCCGGCCGAGCAATACGCCATACAAACCGGACAACACCCTGCGGTGACTACCGAGGATAACATTGCCACCTACCGCCGCCAGCTTGACCAGATAGGGTTCTCCTTCGACTGGAGCCGAGAGGTGCGCACCAGTGAAGCCGGTTACTATAAATGGACGCAGTGGATATTTATGCAGCTGTTCAACAGCTGGTATAACAAGGATGCCGATAAAGCGGTATCGATAACTGATTTGGTCGCTCATTTTGAAAGCAAAGGCAGCGCCGGCATCAACGCCGTGTGCGATGAAGAGATACTGAGCTTTACCGCCGAAGAGTGGAAAGCCTTTACTGAACAGGAGCAACAAGCCGAATTGTTGAAATACCGCCTTACCTACCTGCGCGAAAGTACCGTAAACTGGTGTGCCGCCCTGGGTACCGTATTGGCTAACGACGAGGTAAAAGACGGCTTTAGCGAGCGCGGCGGCTACCCTGTTGAGCAAAAGAAAATGATGCAGTGGAGTATGCGCATTACCGCATACGCCCAGCGCCTATTGGATGGTTTAGATACCATTGACTGGCCGGAACCGCTAAAAGAAATGCAGCGTAACTGGATAGGCAAGAGTGTGGGCGCGAGCGTGAAGTTCCCATTGGATAAATCTACGCACCTTGCGGGTTTAAGCGCTGACTATATTGAAGTATTCACCACCAGGGTTGATACTGTTTTCGGGGTAACTTTTATGGCCATAGCACCAGAGCATGAATTGGTTGCTGCTTTGACCACACCCGAGCAGAAAAACGATATAGAAGCATACATTGCCAAAACCAAAAAGAAAAGCGAGCTTGACCGTATGGCCGATACCAAAACCGTATCGGGCGCATTTACGGGCAGCTACGTGCTGAACCCGCTGAATGGCGAGAAGATACAATTGTGGATTGCCGATTACGTGCTTGCCGGTTACGGTACAGGAGCCGTAATGGCGGTACCAAGTGGCGACCAGCGCGATTATTTGTTTGCCAAGCACTTTGATTTGCCGATAGTGCCGATTATCGATATACAAAACATAGAAACTGAAGCCGACCCGACCAAGGAAGGCAAATACATCAATTCGGAATTCATGAACGGTTTGGATTACAAGGCAGGTACTGCCGCGGTAATTGCCAAACTGGAAGAAATTGGCGCGGGTAAAGCCAAAGTAAACTTCAGGATGCGGGATGCTATTTTTGGCCGCCAACGCTACTGGGGAGAGCCGGTACCGGTTTACTTTAAAGATGGCTTGCCATACTTAATCGATGAAAGCGAATTGCCATTGATATTGCCCGAGATAGATAAATACCTGCCAACTGAGACGGGCGAACCGCCATTGGCGCGTGCCACCGGCTGGAGCTACAAGAATCAAGAATCAAGAGACAAGAAACAAGAAGAAGGCTTTTCTTACGAGCTAAGCACCATGCCTGGTTGGGCGGGCAGCAGCTGGTATTGGTACCGCTACATGGATGCCAATAACAGCGAAGAATTTGCATCTCAAGAAGCTATCGAATACTGGAAAGCTGTCGATTTGTACATTGGCGGTAGCGAACATGCCACCGGGCACTTGCTGTACAGCCGTTTCTGGAACAAGTTTTTGAAGGATATCGGCAAAACGCCCGAAGAAGAGCCGTTCAAAAAACTGATTAATCAGGGGATGATACAGGGACGGAGTAACTTTGTGTATCGTTTATTTTTACAGTCTGGCGAGGAGTTGGAAAGGAATTTCGATGAAATAAATAAAGGCAAGCCGCTATTTGTATCCGCTAAATATGCAAACGAGATATTATCGACAAAAATTTTACCAATTGGTTATACAAAAGAAACCAGTTTCAAGGATATTTTAATTGGACAACTTGGCAAAGACGCGCTAAGTGAACATGTTGTTGACAATTCGTTATTTGTACAAAAACTACATGTTGATGTAAACATAGTTAATAACGAAGTCTTAAATATTGAAGCTTTTAAAAAGTGGCGCCCGGAATATGCGGAGGCAGACTTTGTTTTAGAAGACGGCAAATACATCTGCGGTTGGGAAGTCGAAAAGATGTCGAAATCCAAGTACAATGTAGTTAACCCAGATGACCTGATTGAACGCTACGGTGCAGACACCCTGCGCATGTACGAAATGTTCCTGGGCCCACTGGAGCAAAGCAAGCCATGGAATACCAACGGCATCGAAGGCGTGTTTAAATTCCTGCGTAAATTCTGGAGGCTTTTCCATGATGCGGATTGGAACTTTAACGTAAGCAACGCCGAGCCAAGCAAAGCAGAGCTGAAATCGCTGCACAAGATCATCCAGAAAGTGGAGCAGGATGTGGAGCGTTTCTCGTTCAATACTTCTGTTTCCAGTTTTATGATAGCGGTAAACGAATTAACAGAATTGAAATGTAACAAACGCGCCATCCTGCAAGATCTGGTGATTACGCTGGAGCCATACGCACCCCATATTTGCGAGGAGCTTTGGGTATTGCTGGGTAATGAGGCCGGCACCATATCCTACGCCACCTATCCTAAATTCAACCCGGCTTATTTGGTAGAGGATGAGTTTAGCTACCCTATCTCTATCAACGGTAAAATGAAAACCAATATCGCGTTATCATTAAGCCTCGGTAACGATGAGATAGAGGCCACCATCCGTGCCCATGCCGATGTATTGAAGTACCTGGATGGCAAAGAGCCCAAAAAGGTAATCGTGGTAAAAGGCAGGATAGTAAATATTGTGGCGTAATACGTCTGAACTCGAATTTGTTGAATTTGGTGAATTGACAGAATTAAAGGCATTCTGTTAATTCGGCAAATTCCCCTAAAATTCGAGTTCAGACAAATTCCATTTCAGACAAATATTATACAGCCCCGTAACCGTTTGCATCAGCAGCGATTACGGGGCTTTTTTATTCTTCTGTTCAAAAGCCTATCGCACCGCCAAGATTGGTAAACCCACTCCTGGCCACAACCTTTCGGTTTCGGCTAAAAACTGATCAAATTAAATACCACCAGCATCACATACTGCAGCACCAGCACCCCATCCAGGTAAAAGAAATAGTAGTACTCGTTGCGCTCCCATTTAGCGCGAAAGATGAGCCAGCCCGTAAGAATGGCCGTAGTTGTAAGCGCAAAGAAATCGGTGCTGAAGCCATTATTGCGGAACATGAATAGCAGTACTACATAGCCGGTAAGCAATACCTGGCAAAACAGGTAGGCATTCCGTTCGCCCCAGGCAACGGGGATTGTTTTAAGTCCCGATTGCCTGTCGTGAAACAAATCGCGGATATCGAAGGGCACCGTTAGCGCGCCGATAAACAGGGAACGCTTGGCAATCAATACCATGGTATCGCGCAGGGATACATCGGCAAGGTGCAGGTTTTCAGCTTCAAGTATGGGCAGCAATACGCAGCTCAGTGCCCATACCAAAGTTATTAGGAAGGGTTTTAAACCCGGGATATTGCGCAAGCCAAACTTATGCTCGCCTATAGTGAAAAGCGGGATGCTATAGCAAAACGATAGTATGGAAAGGAATACCAGCAATATGCGGGCTTCCATCGATAACAGGAAGAACAATGGGATAAGCGACAGCAGCGATACGATGGTGAAGGTTACCATGAGCCGGTAATGTGCAAAGAACCAACGTACGCGCCTGTAGGGAGAAGCCTCGGGCTTGGCGGGCTTGGTAAGCAATATGCTGAAATTGTAGATGCCTAATGTAGAGGTAAACAATAGCCAGGCCACGGCCGGTATAGGTTTTGACCCAATGAGGTGGAAGGTTACCATAGCCTGCGCCACAGCACAAAGCGACATGAACAGGTTACTGAACAGGATGAAATCGAATACCGAACGGGCAAAGTTTTTCATTGGCAACCACTGTGGCTCGGCCCTGAGGTAATTTTAGGCTTTTAGAGATGGGTCGGCTCCGGCTTTTAATGTAAAAATAGTAATCTCCGGCAATATTCCAATCCGCCCGGGATAGCCTAAAAAGCCGTAACCCACGTTCACGTAAATCTGCTGATGCGCTTCGCGGTAGAGGCCTGCCCATTCGGTGTACACATATTCTATCGGGCTCCACTGGAAATCGGGCGTACGCACGCCAAACTGCATACCATGGGTATGGCCGCTGAACATGGCATCTATCTGTGGATACTTAGGTATTACCTCGGCCCGCCAGTGCGAAGGGTCGTGCGAGAGCAGCAGTTTTACGGGCAAATCGTCGGTATCTACTACGGCCTTATCCATGCGCCCGTATTTGGGGAAGCGGCTCATCTCGCCCCAATTGCCTATGCCCAAAATGCCTATTTCTGCGTTCCCCACCTTTAAGCGGCGGTTTACGTCGACTAGTAAATCCCAGCCCAGTTCTTTATGGGCGGCTACCATATCGGCATTATTTTTAGCTTTATCGGCAGGCGTCGGCCATTTGCCATAGTCGCCATAATCGTGGTTACCTAAAATGGAGTACACGCCCAGCGGGGCACGTACTTTGTTAAATACGTCTATATAGTGTTTAACCTCCCATGTCTGGCCGTTCACCAAATCGCCGGTAAAAAATATCACATCTGCTTTTTGTTTAAGCAGCATTTCTACGCCGGCTTTCATTTGCCATTTGCTATGGAAACTGCCCGAGTGGATGTCTGATATCTGCCCTATACGCATACCATCAAAAGCTTTGGGTAGGTTGGGCAGGTAAAGATCTATGTTTTGCACCTGATAATCGTACAGGCCTTTGCTCATGTTGTGCTTAATGCCGTACAAGGGTATAGCGCCGGCAAGCAGGCCCGCTTTCATCAAAAACTCCGACCGCGGGATAGATTTGAATGTAGGTTCTTCTGCAGCAACAGTAGCTTCATTAGTTGCAGTGGCGGTAGCAGTATTGGGGGAAGAGGTAGCAGTTGCCGCGGCGGTAGCAGTATCCTGTTTTTTGTTTTTACGGATGAGGTAAACGACAAATCTGCGTACATCATCTACCAAAATAAACAGAACGTAAAATATCTTGAAGATAAATGTAATGAAAAACAGGAACAACAAGGCACCGCGTAGGCCCACGCCACCCATTTGCACATATATTGCCGAAAACAGCCCCGTTATTAAAAATATCGAGGAGCCCCAGTAAAAACGGTTAAACCACTTTTTATGGATGAACTTCTTTTTATTGAAAGCCGTTTGCAGGCCACGCAGGATATAGTAATCTATAGCCAGCAGCACGATGATGAGCAGTATGGTAATTGCAGGTCCCTGCATTATGTATTAAGCTGGTGAAACGTTTTTGTTAGTAGCGGTCGTCGTCGATATCCATATCGTCGTCGGGCTGTAAGTTAAACAAGCTATTGAACATATCCGAGAAAGCAAAGCCATTATCTAAAAATCCCTTGTTCAGTTGCGAAAACTCAGCCAGCCCATGCAGTATAAACTCCTGTAACAGTAATGATTGGTTCTCGCTTAAACGCGGGTGGAATTTCTTCACGATTTCCTTTAGGCCCGGTACAGCGTTCAGTAATTTTTTGTATTCCTGCGCGGGTAGGCCATCTACCAGGGCTATGCTGTTGCCATCGCCAAACCAATTGATGATTTCGGCATAGGGGTTGGGTGCTTTTGCTTTCTTGGCTTTCTCCGGATCGGGGAAGAACTGCAGCAATAGGGTTTTGATGGCTTTACCAATCAGGATATTAGCCACTTTCCCCGGGCCTTCAAGCTCGCCTTCGTAAACCAGTTCTATTTTACCGGTGATGGCGGGGATAACGCCCAGGAAATCGGAGATGCGTACGAAGGTTGATTTTTCCCCATTGATAATCATCCTGCGCTCGGCGTTGCTGATGAGGTTTTCGTAAGCCGATATCGTTAAACGTGCGGATACGCCCGATTTTTTATCGATGTATTCTGATGCGCGTGCCTCAAATGCAATCTGCTCTACCAAATCCTTTACTAAACCATCAGCTTCGATATTGCTGCGCTGCTCTTTAGTGAGCATAGCTTCCTGCTGGGTTATCTTCCGCGATATTTCTACCGTGCGCGGGTAGTGGGTGAGTATCTGGCTCTCTATACGGTCCTTGAGCGGCGTAACGATGGAACCACGATTGGTATAATCTTCGGGGTTAGCAGTGAATACGAATTGCAAATCCAAAGGTAGGCGCAGCTTAAAGCCACGTATCTGTATATCCCGCTCCTGCAAAATATTGAACAGCGATACCTGGATGCGTGCTTGCAAATCGGGCAATTCGTTTATCACGAAGATGCCACGGTGCGCACGCGGTATCAAACCAAAGTGGATAACGCGCTCATCCGAGTAAGTCAGCTTCATAGTGGCAGCCTTTATCGGGTCAACATCGCCAATTAAATCAGCAACGGTAACATCCGGCGTAGCCAGCTTTTCGGTATAGCGTTCGCTGCGGTGTACCCAGGCAATAGGGGTATCATCGCCATGGGCTTCGATGGTGTTGTGACCATACCAACTGATAGGCGCCAATGGATCGTCGAACAATTCGGAGCCTGCTATATAAGGCACGTACTCATCCAAAAGGTTCACCAACAACCGCGCAATACGCGTTTTTGCCTGCCCACGCAAACCCAGCAGCAATATGTTATGGCGAGAGAGGATAGCCGTCTGCAGATCGGGGATAACGGTATCCTCAAAACCAACGATACCTTCAAAACCGCCTTCTTTATTTTGTAATTGGGTAATCAGGTTAGCCCGCAACTCATCTTTTACCGACCGGCTCACATAGCCCGTTTGCTTAAGCTGACCAAGTGTTGTTATATCTTTTTTACTCATGCTTCTTTTTTATTGTCACCGATTGCACCGATTTAATTGATTTCACCGATAACACCGATTATTTTTTATATCACCGATTACATTGATTAAAATGATTTCACCGATGGCTTTTATTTATTTCTTTTATCCTGATTCTTGCAGCGCTGCTTCTCAAAAACTCCCCCTTCAGGGGGTTGGGGGGCTCGCGCCTAACGTACGTTCTTCCTTCTGTTCTTCGCGTAATCCTCAAAAATGTATTCGCCTAAATTGTTCAGCGAGCTGTAGAAAGCTTTGCCGCCGTTAGTTTCGGTAAACTTACGCACAAACTGTTGCAGGTAAGGGTCCTTGGCTATCATAAACGTGGTGATCGGTATTTTGAGCCTCTTGCATTGCGCCGCCATGTTCAGCGTTTTGTTCACTACTTTCCTATCCAGCCCGATGCTGTTTTTATAATATTTGGTGCCTTCCTTTAAGCAGGTAGGCTTGCCATCGGTTATCATAAAAATCTGCTTGTTGCTCGTTTTACGGCGGCGAAGCATATCGGTGGCCAGTTCCAGCCCGGCGTAGGTGTTGGTATGGTAGGGGCCAACTTGTAAGTAAGGCAAATCCTGCAAGGTAATGGGCCAGGCATCATTGCCGAACACCACAATGTCTAGAGTATCCTTGGGATATTTGGTGCGGATAAGCTCGGCCAGGGCCATCGCTACCTTTTTTGCCGGGGTAATACGGTCCTCGCCGTACAAGATCATCGAGTGCGAAATATCGATCATCAGCACCGTAGAGGTAAGGGTTTTATAGTCCATCTCCTCCACTTCCAGATCTCGCTCGGTCATCATGAAATCGCTACCGATGCCGTGGTTTACCTGCGCATTCTGGATAGACTGCGTCATGTCTATCTGGTCCAAACTGTCGCCAAACTCAAATTCGCGGCGCTCAGCGTTTTTTTCATCGCCCTGCCCGCTTTGCGGAGAGCGGTGGTTGCCCTTGCCCGATTTCTTCAGCTTTCCGAAGATTTCTTCCAGGGCCGATTGCCTGATGCTTTGCTCTGTTTTGGCGGTGATGTTGAAATCGCCGCTCTGGTTGTCCTCATTCAGATAGCCTTTTTGCTTCAGCTCGTCAATGAAATCGCCCATGCCATACTCATCGTTGGTGAGGTTGTATTGCTTGTCGAGCTCGTTAAGCCAGGCCAAAGCTTCGCCGGCATCACCTGCGGTATAGTTAAGCAACTCTAAAAATAACTTCAGTAATTCTTCAAATCCGCCTTTGGGGATTTGGTTGGGTGTGAACTTCGTAAATCCGTAACCGCGCATGTTGTACCCTTTCTTAGCATAAAGTAACGGATTATTTCATTCAAAAGTTTGGGTGAACAGGCATTTAAACTCAATTGTTATGCTGATATGACAAACACATGTTGGTAAGTGTAATGCCACACTGATGATGTGCAGGCATAATGAGCCGAAAAACGCTCTCTCACTGAAAGCAAGCTATTTATTAAAATTAAGGGCATTCTTAAGGCTTTTATGAAACAGCCCAAAAAATGCCCGAAAAGTAAAAAAAGGATCATAAGAAGCGAAAAAAAAGCAGATTCTCGAAAGTTTTTTGTCCGAAGGACTTCTATGGAGAAACTTTAAGCCTGCTTTTGCGCTGCGTGATTTTCCGAATTTCTATAAAATAAAAACCGGACAAAACACGCTGCCCCAAAAGCAACCCAATAACTATGCATCACAGCCTATTTTCCGTTCAGTTTTTTAATAAGGTCAACCTCTTCCTGGCGGTAAGGCGTGCCATCTTTCCTAAAGATATCGTGAAACCATTCTTTCGGCTCGCTACCATCCGGGATAGGGTTATCCCAGGCGTATATGGTGTTGGTTTTACCCATCACAAAGCCCCAGTTCAGCGCGCCTACATTCTGCTTTTTCAGCATAGGCATTACGTTGGCAAATTTGCTACCCCGCGTACGCGCCATGTATTCGGTACAAATAAGGGGCTTGCCGTGACTTTTCAGCAACTGTATCGTTTTAAGGTGCGAGTTCTCGTCGCTATAATCGTGGTAGGTAATCACATCCGAGTTCAGGGCCTGGTAGGCGTTCAGCTTCTCGTAGCTCCAATCCCACAATCCGGCAGATATGGGCTGGTCGGGGTTAACCTCACGGGCCCAGGCAAACACTTTCACAAGCAAAGGCATCGAGGCTTCGCGCTTGCCAGAGTTGCCGGGCTCATTGAATAAATCCCAAAGCAGTATGCGCTTATCGTGTTTAAAGGTGGTCAGTACGTCTTTTACGTAGGCTTCCAGTTCGGGGAATATGCCTGCGTCTTTAATCCGGTTACCTGGGTCCTGCAACCATCCGGAATTGTGGACCCCTGTTTTTGGGGCAGGCTGCTTGCCAATTTTGGCATCAGCGTTCCAGCAATCGTCAAAAAACACAAACATGGTTTGTATGTGGTGCTTACTGGCAATGGCCAGGTACTGATCCATTCGCTTTTTAAAACCGGGTTTATCCTGCTTCCAGGCGAGGCTGTGCAAAAATACCCGCATGGTGTTGAAGCCAAGGCCTTCGGCATAGCCAAGTTCCCTATCTATGGTAGCCGCATCGAAGGTATCGGCCTGCCACATTTCCAACTGATTGATAGCCGTGCTGGGGATAAAATCGCTGCCGCTCATCCACTTGTGCTGCGCATACCAGGCATTGGCCTTAGCAGGTGCCCATATTTTGCCGGCGGGTGCTTTTTGCGCGAAAGCAGTAGCAGAAGTAATTGCGGCAATAATTATCGCCGAAAGAAATGCATAGTGTGTCTTTTTCATAAAATATAATTGGCAGCGATAAATATATAGCTTTAGTTGAGGGTTAACTTAGCATTATAGTCTCATTTTTAAAATCGATACAAATGCGCGAATTAAAACGCAGCGGCCCGCTGCTATTGCGTGTGTGCTGCTGCTTTTTAAGTCGGTTAATAATTATGCGGTAAATCAACCGTTGAGCAATGCACTGTCGCATATATAGCCAAATAATAATTACAACCCTTATCACTTTTCGCCGTATAAGCCCCTTACATACTTTTTAAAGTATGTTTGTTTTTAATGCTATAATGCTAACAATAAGGCTTATAAATTATGATATAATTGATAATTTAGCAGCCCTTTAAGTATCGTGCCAATTAAAGTAAAGCTATATTCCATAAAAATATTGCAACAATGCGGAGTTGTATAGGTTAATAAGGGACTTTTTTGGGCATGTTTATTCGTATTGACGCTATTGATTTTAACAGAACAGAGAACTAAGTACAGATGAGTTTTTTTGAGCATCATAATTTCTTTGGAGAAAACCCCGCTCATCTGGCGCGTTTAATAAATAATATTAATACCGGCGTATGGGAGTATAACACCGTTACCAAAAAAGCAAAATGGTCTGACGGGTTCTACGCTATTTTGGGATACGCCCCCGGCGAAATCGAATGCTCGTACCACAACTTCTTCGAAAATCTCCTTTACTACCACGATAAGCAAACCTTTTTAAAGGCGACTCATTACACAGGCCCCGGCGCTACCCCTATTGCACATATCCGGTTGCTCACCAAAGCAGGGGGCTACCAATGGTTCGAAACCTCGGCCTTGAAACATGATGATGGCGACGGTCAGTTTGTGTACGGCGTGCTTAATAACATCAACAACTATAAAATTGCAGAATTTAAGGCAGCACAAGCCGAATTCATGTGCTCGGAAACCGGTCGTATTGCGCGTGTAGGTGGCTGGGAGATAGACGCACCCTCCATGACCCTGCATCTATCGCGTGAGATATACAATATCTATGAGCTTTATGGCGACGTTCAATTAGACATAGAAGAAGCCATAAGTTTCATTGAACCACAGTACCGCCCTGTAGTTACCAAAGCTGTTGAAGATGCCATTAACCTAAGCAAGCCTTTCGATTTAGAAGTGCTTTTCAAATCAGCCAAAAACAATGTTATTTGGGTGCGAACCAAAGGCTTACCTATTATTGATAATTATGGCAATTGCATTGCGATAAGGGGAATATTTCAGGATATAGACATTATCAAAAAAAGCGGGCTCAGCATGCAATCATCCATTAACCTGTTGGATGACCAAAACAAACGGCTGCAGAACTTCGCCTACATTGTATCGCATAACCTGCGCTCGCATGCCGGCAACCTGAAGTTTATGGTGAACCTGTTCGAAGAAACCAAACTGGAGAACGATAAGCAGGAGATTTTTTCGCACATCAAAACCATCAGTGATAGCCTAAGCGCCACTATGGGCCATCTGGATGAGATAGTGAAGATACAATCTGAAATTGGCAAGGAGCGTAAATTGGTAACCTTCCGTACCATCTTTGATAACGTTAAAGCCATATTAAGAGCCAATATTGATGCCACAGCTGCACAAATAAACGCTGATTTCAGCGATGCACCGCAGGTGAATTATATACCTGCTTATCTGGAAAGCATTTTCCAGAACCTGCTTACAAACGCCATTAAATACAAACATCCCGACCGCCCCCCTGTAGTAAACTGCTACACACAAAGAGACGATAAACACACTTACCTGATATTTGAAGATAACGGGATTGGGATTGACCTTAAACGATATGGCGACCAGCTGTTTGGCATGTACCGCACCTTCCATCAAAATAAAGATGCCAAAGGCATCGGCCTTTTTATTACCCGTAACCAGATTGAGGCCCTCGGCGGCACCATAGACATAGACAGCACCGTAAATGTTGGCACAAAATTTACAATGAAGCTGATATAAAACTTATATAATTAATGATTTTTGAACGACAAATGGTGACAGCCTGTATAATTGATGATGATGATATTTTCATTTACGGCTTCAAAAAATTCATAGAGATAAAGGGCGTTTTTGCCCACATTCTTAATTTTAGCAACGGTAAAGAGGCTATAGAGTACCTAAAAAATCCAAACTACGCCGGCAACCTGCCTGACGTGATATTTGTAGATATCAATATGCCGGTAATGGATGGCTGGGAGTTCACTCAAAACTTCGAGGAAATAAAGCCCCTCTTCGGGAAAAAAATATCCGTATACGCAATAAGCTCATCGGTAGACATTAAAGATATTAACCGAGCCAAAAATAATCCGGTAATAAAAGATTATATCCTCAAACCAATAAGCGAATCGCACGTTGCAGATATCATCAACTCTTACCAGCCCAGGCCGGGTTTTGGCGGCTTAAACTAACTTGTTTCGGGCATGCCCCCGCCCGAACAAAAAAAAGACGCGGATTTAGCGCGTCTTGGTAAAGTTATGCAAAGAAAGCGCGCAGGCGCTTGCTAGTGAGCCAGTTTATTCGATGTAGCTTTCCAGTATCTTAAAACCAGTGGTGGTGGCAAGTTCTACCCTCTCTATAGTTTTTGGTAACAGTATGCATTCGCCCATCTTTACAGGGTATGCGGCTCCATCGTGCGTAATGGTGTATTCGCCTGCCACGCAAACGTGTATCACGAATGAATCGAGGAAGGAGTAATCTTTGGTTACCCCCTCGGTAAAATCCATAATATTGGTAGTGAAGTACGGGCAGCTAACAACGTGTACGGTTTCGTCTATCTGTGGGGTGTAAAGCGTTTTGTACTCATCGTAATGCTTATAGTCTATGGCTGCTAAGGCTTCCTGCGTGTGCAGTTCGCGTTTGTTACCCCGATCATCAACTCTATCAAAATCGTAAATACGATAGGTGATATCAGATGTTTGCTGTATTTCGGCTATCAACAGGCCTTTGCCAATAGTATGCACGCGCCCTGCAGGCAAAAAGTAAACATCGCCGGCGGCAACATTTTCCTTGTTCAATATATCCATAATGTGGCCGCCGTTTAAGGCATCCACATATTCCTGTTCGGTCATTTCGCGGTTAAAGCCGGTGATGAGCGTACTGCCCGGGTCGGCCTCTATCACGTACCACATCTCGGTTTTACCGAAAGAGTTGTGGCGTTCTTTGGCCAATTCGTCGTTAGGGTGCACCTGCACGCTCAGGTCATCGTTGGCATCAATAAACTTAACCAGCAGCGGGAAGATGTTGCCGAAATGCGCATACACCTTATCGCCCACCAACTGGCCCTGGTATTGCTCCAGCAAAGTGGCCAGCGATTGGCCTTCCAGCGCACCGCCATCTACTACAGATACATCGGACTTTACGCCCGATATTTCCCAGGTTTCGCCGCAATTGGGCAGATCGCCGATATCTTTATGCAGATAGGTTTGTATTTTGTGGCCACCCCAAATTTTGTCTTTGTAGATGGTTTTGAATTTTAGCGGATATAATGCTGACATGGGTATGCTTTGTTAGTGGCGGCTAAGTTAAAGATTTTGATGAAGCCCCAAATAACGTTTTTCTAAAAATGAATACCACTACCGCCATTAAGGCCGTGTGGACGTAAATAAAATCTGCTATTCCTAAAAAGTGGGCCTGAGGGAGCACTCCGGCTTCAATTACCTTACCCAACAAAATAAATTCATACAGCATCATGATAATTAAAGGCAAAACGCAAAATGCCGCTAAAACCCCAACGCGATGTTTGTTAGCCAGCCTTTTATAAACCATGTATAACGGCGGAAAAGCAAGAGAGAAAACCAGTACAAAACCAAGCGCCTTAATAAACCAAATAGGCTGGACTGCAAGCAGCGCCTTTAATACTGTAGTTTCATCGCCGCCGCCAAGTGCCGCGGTAAGCACGCGGGCAAACGCTACGTTACCTACCACCAATAAGAACGCGGCCGGCCAAAGCCTTTTGTTATCAGTACGTAACATAAAAAATCCTATCCACATGCATACATAACTAAACACAGGACCAAATATAGTAGGCACATATGCGTAAGTAGAGTTTTCGCACCCTACGCTCAAGGTCCATAAATTAAAATCGCGTTGGATACCTGGCTGGCCACAAACAAAATAGGCAGCAGTTAAATGGGCCGTTTCATGCAGTTGCCCGAACACAAAAACAAAGGCCATAAAGGCGAGGCAATATTGCCAGGTAAAAGGAATTTTCATGGCGGTGAGACGCGGGAAGTGGTGCGGAGGTTACAAGTTACAGATTAAGGCATCGCCAGAATTTCTAACTGTTTGCAAACCTTTTTACAAAGTAGATTATCTAGTTCGGTATGCCTGCCAACAGCTGATTGTTTCTGATTAGCAGGATTGATATAAATAGTGTGGTTACCACCTTCGCGTAACACATAGCAGCCGTTCCTTTCAAGGTGCTTTATTAAAGCAGAACGCTTCATCAGGTTAGTTCGAGTTCTTCTATAATTACCTTTTTACCTATATACTCTTTTTCAGTAATTTCCTTATTCGTGTCCATGATAAGCCTTAGGGCATCTAATAAATTATCCCTCAGCTCTTCTAACGTTTTGCCCTGAGAAATAGCAGCCGGTACCTCCTCTATCTGGCCAACATACCATCCGTTTTCGCCCTGCTCAATAATCGCTGTAAACTTCATAATCAAATATAAAAATTTACAAACAAAAAAGCCCACCCTTTTTTCAAGGATGGGCTTCCAAATATTAAAAGCGACTGATTATTTAGCCAGCTTCTTTTTCAAGTTCTCGTCAATGGCTTCCAAAAACTCTTCGGTGTACAGGTAATCGGTACCGTGTTCAACCTTTGGTTTTATAGTGATAGCCAAATCCTTGGTCATTTTGCCGCTTTCTACGGTTTCAATACAAACTGCTTCTAAGGCTTTACAGAAATCTATCAGTTCCTGATTGCTGTCCAATATACCGCGAAACTCTAAACCACGTGTCCATGCAAAAATAGAGGCAATTGGGTTGGTAGATGTTGGGCGACCAGCCTGGTGCTCGCGGTAGTGGCGGGTTACGGTACCGTGTGCAGCTTCTGCTTCCATCACGGTGCCGTCAGGAGTAACCAAGGTAGACGTCATCAAACCTAATGAACCGAAACCTTGCGCAACGGTATCTGATTGTACGTCGCCATCGTAGTTTTTACACGCCCATACAAAGTTACCGTGCCATTTAAGGGCCGATGCAACCATGTCATCGATAAGGCGGTGCTCGTAAGTAATGCCTGCTTCGGTAAATTTGGTTTTGTAATCTGCCTGGTAGATCTCTTCGAAGATATCTTTGAAACGGCCATCGTATTTTTTCAGGATGGTGTTTTTGGTAGACAGGTATAAAGGCCAGCCTTTCATTAGCGCTTGGTTAAAGCAAGCGTGGGCAAAGCCGATGATAGATTCATCGGTGTTGTACATGGTTAAAGCCACGCCATCGCCTTTGAAGTTAAACACCTCGAACGATTGCTCGGGACTGCCATCCTCTGGCGTAAACTTAACAGTAAGCTTCCCTTTACCTTTGGTAACAAAATCTGTAGCGCGGTACTGATCGCCAAATGCGTGGCGGCCAATGCATATTGGGGCAGTCCAGTTAGGCACCAAACGTGGCACGTTGCTCATCACAATAGGCTCGCGGAAAACGGTACCATCTAATATATTACGGATAGTGCCGTTAGGCGATTTCCACATCTGTTTAAGGCCAAACTCTTTTACCCGGTCTTCATCGGGGGTAATGGTTGCGCATTTTATGCCTACACCATATTGTTTAATGGCGTTTGCGGCATCAATGGTAACCTGGTCATCTGTCTCGTCGCGATACTCGATACCCAGATCGTAGTATTTTATATCCACATCCAGATAAGGGATAATCAATTTATCTTTTATGAATTTCCAGATGATGCGTGTCATTTCATCACCATCCAGCTCAACTACCGGGTTTTGTACTTTAATTTTAGACATACCTTACTATGGTTATTATTTTGATTTAACGGTTTCAAACTTACATAAAATTTTATTTGTAAATTTTCACAATACCGCCATAATTTTAAAAAATACGGGGTATGTAGGAGCCTCGGTTAAATTATTCGCAATTGCCTGCGGTAAAAATTCGTTTTCCCTATAAGCAAACAATAAAATAAATAGCGTATTTTAACAGCGGCAATTAATTTGGTGGCAGCGTTGCCATTTAAATTGCAGCCGCTAATTTTATAAAAAATTTATTATCCGCTATTTTACCTTAGCACTGCTGTTATATTATGATGAAGTTGCTTTTCAAACCAACATTTTTTACGCTTTTATTAACCTCTTTCGCGCTAATATCTAAAGCTCAAATTGGCTACGATTATGCCCAATACGATTTTGGCTTGGGTGGCTCGCTCAATAAGGTTTATGGCGATGCCGAAACCATTAAGAACAAAGCGGGCATAAATGTTGGCTTTACCTACAATGCTACACCGTTTGTAAATTATATTGTAGAGATACAGTCAGGCAACTTAGAGGGAGGCGATATACAAACAAAATCGGGTAGGTATTTCAAAAATAGCTACACTGCTTTTTTATTCAGGGGACAATTACAAGCCGGCGAATTGATAGATTATTCGCGCAGCGGTTTTATGAACGCAATTAAAAACCTTTACATATCGGGCGGGCTGGGTTATATCATCAACGATATTAAGGCTGTCAACCGCGTATCCGAAATCACGCCAGGTTTTTTTACCGATGGCCTGGATAAAAGCAACGAACTGCTGTTGCCATTGAGGTTAGGCTACGAACTTAAATTCTTTAACCAATATAACGAGCCTTCGTTTAAGATTGACCTTGGCGCATCGTACATACACGATTTTGGCGACAATATGGACGGCTTTGCCGCCGGCACGGGCAAAGATTTACTAATACAATACAGCGTATCATTTAAATTTGCCTTAGGCGGCGTTACTTCATACCGCAAACAGATACGTTATTAATCCCTGCTTTGTAATCAATGGCTTTTTGGCAGGGTTTTTAGTGTATAATAATGTACAAAACAGAAACCTATGATACCCAACAACGAGAACAACGGATTAAAAACTGACCCTGAATACAGGGAAGACGATCTGGAGAACAACGCAGAGGATACCGCCGATAGCGACGACCTTAATTTTAACGAAGCGGAAGACAGCTTTGAATACGATGTAAAAGGCGACGACCCGGATTACGACCACCCAGACCCTTACGACACAGCCGTTAAAAACGGCGACGATATCAACTCCAGCTACGATGAGGCAAACCCTTACGATACCAAGGGTGAGTATGATGCCGTACGATCTATAGAGACGGATGCCGATAGCCTTGGTATGCATATAGATAGCGGCAAAATAGTAGAACTTAGCCCGCTAGATACCAAGCTTGCCCATACCCCCGAAGATGACCGCGACGACCTCGACGAAGAAGGTTACCCTAAGAACGATAAGTAGGCAGGGGAAAGTTGGAGAAGCTATAAAGGTTGGAATTGTTCAAAAATTGCCAATTCAAAAATCTAATATATATAACAAAAGGGATGGTTCTGATGAGCCATCCCTTTTGTTATATATGCTAACTGCTGGTAATTGGTAAATTCAGTTCGTGGAATTCGTGTCAATCTAATCAAAGTCTAAATTAAATTTGTTCTTCAAATCAATTAGCTGAGGGTTTTTGGCAGCCATGTGCTGAAATTTCTCCAGCGAGGTGTAAGGTTTGCGCACTACGGTTGTTTCTTCTACACGGGCGTTTACCTCTATATCAAAGTTGCGCAGCGTGGTGCGCAAAAAATTAAGCAAGTTGGGTCGTTCTTCCCTAAAATCCTTTTCCTGTACTTTATTGGATACAAGCACCTCAAAATTGCCGGGCGAAAGCACCCTGGGGGTGACGGATGTAAAAATATTATACAAACTGGCCGATTTACCCTCCGCTTTCAGCTTCGCGCCATGGTTAGTCCATAGCTGCAAGAACTCGTCGATGGTAAAGGGTTCTTTGTCCTCGCCTTTTAAGTAAGGGTCTTCTTCTATCGCCAGTGCCTCTTCTACCTGTTTACCCAACTCTCTGAAATTGGGTATTTTGGTGGTTGTACCGCCCGATTGCAAATTGGCCATCAAAGACATCTTAGGTTTTCCGGCCAGCGTTACAGGTTCTTCAGGTGCAGCGGTAAATGCTGGCTTAGCAGTTTCCTGCGGCGGCGTACGGTTAAATACAGCGGAGTTATTGCGTAGCAAAGGCACCTCATCGGTGTTTGCAGGCGGTAAAGTATCGTTTTTTGTTACTGTATCAGGTTTTTTTTTTAGCTCCCCTTGCGGGGCAGCTACTGTCTGTGGCATCGGCGCGGTGGCCAGGCTAAATACCGAGAGCAGGTGGCACATCTTCAACAACGCCAGTTCTACCTGCAAGCGTTGGTTTTTACTTTGTTTATAAGCTATATCACACTGGTTGGCAATATTCATGGCCGAGAGCAGGAAAGACACAGATGCCGCCTGCGATTGCTGCAGATAACGCGCCTTTATCGTCTCACTCACCTCAAGCAGTTTGATAGTAGAGGTATCCTTGCCTACCAATAGATTACGGAAATGCTCGGAAAGGCCGGATATAAAATGGGCACCATCAAATCCTTTAGATAATATTTCGTCAAACAGCAGCAACGTTTGAGCATTATCCTCGCCTAGTAGCCTATCGGTTATGCTAAAGTAGTAATCATAATCAAGTATGTTGAGGTTATCAATAACTGAGCGATAGGTAACGTTGCCGCCGCTGAAGCTCACGATTTGATCGAACATGGAGAGCGCATCCCGCAAGCCGCCATCGGCCTTTTGAGCGATAATGTGCAAGCCGTCGTTTTCGTAGCTGATGCTTTCTTTTTGGGCAATATTAGCCAGATGACCGGCCATATCCTCTACCCTGATACGGTTAAAATCGAATATTTGGCAGCGCGAAAGAATGGTGGGCAGTATCTTATGCTTCTCGGTAGTGGCTAATATAAATATAGCGTAATTAGGTGGTTCTTCCAGCGTTTTCAGGAAAGCGTTGAACGCAGCCTGCGAAAGCATGTGCACCTCATCTATAATATATACCTTATACCTGGCAGCTTGGGGCGGTATACGCACCTGCTCTATCAAACTGCGGATATCATCAACCGAGTTGTTTGATGCGGCATCCAGTTCATGAACGTTAAAGGAGTTACCGTTGGTAAAAGCCCGGCAGCTATCGCAGGTACCGCAGGCCTCGCCATTGGGCTGCAGGTTGGTGCAGTTGATGGTTTTGGCCAGGATACGCGCACAGGTAGTTTTGCCCACACCCCTTGGCCCACAGAACAAAAATGCCTGCGCCAGCTGATTATTCTTGATGGCGTTTTTGAGTGTATTGGTTATATGTTGCTGACCAACAACCGTTTCAAACGTAGCCGGGCGGTATTTGCGTGCCGAAACAATAAAATTATCCACAGGTATAAAGGTAGCAAGAATTGGGCATTAAAAAACAGAGAAATTCACTTTCTACAGGTGCGGCCGGTGGAGTATTTGTTTTCAAACGCTTATCTTTGAAAATAACATTTGCCAACGAGATGCAGCTATCCGATTTAGATATCAACAAAACTTATACCTACGCCGACTACCTTAAGTGGACGTTTGATGAGCGATTGGAACTGATTAAGGGTAAAATATTTAAAATGAGCCCTGCGCCAGGTTCTGTACATCAAATTATTTTTGGTGCGGTATTTAATTCCTTATACAATCACTTAAAAGGCAAACCGTGCAAAGTTTTTTCAGCACCTTTTGACGTTCGATTGAAGAAACGCTTTTCAGATAATAAGGATATTACCACCGTGGTTCAGCCCGATGTTTGCGTGGTTTGCGACCCTGCGAAAATAGATATCCGCGGATGCTTGGGTGCCCCGGATATTATGGTTGAGATACTATCCCCGGGCAATAACAAAAAAGAACTCCAAAATAAATATGAAGTGTATGAAGAAGCGGGGTATCTGAATATTGGATTATCCATCCAGAAGAAAAAACATTTCTGAAATATAGCCTTGTCGACGGTAAATATCAGGCATCAAGACTACTCACAATAGGCGATGAGATAACAACGCCGATATTGCCGGGTTTTGTTTTAACGCTTGATGAGGTTTTTGCCGAAGTTTAATTTAAACCACTGACTGATAACACTAAATAATTCGAAGCAAATTCTTATCTATAAGTATATTAAAACAACGTTACTTTTGTCATAAACACCATCCTCCTATTTTAATGAAACCTGTTGTCGCTCCCAAAACCCAAACCAGTACCAAGCGGTCTAAAACTTACATAAAATACGAAAAACTTCTGGCCGATATTGAGCGGCAAAAGCAATTCAAAATAAATTTAGAAGAAGCTTTGCACAAGGCCTTCAGCAAAGTGAATACCGAACTTTCACCGCTAATAAAACAGAGCCACTTACTTAAGCGAGATTACATTATACGACTGGACGAGCTTGCCTTGGAAATTGGCATAGGCAAGATTAACCGCGAATGGATTGAACCTTACATGGCCGATGAATTGGAAGAATTGCTTGATATTTTTGGCCACGAGGACACCCTGTTGTCGAAACTATATGAAAAATACGCGAACGTTTCTATAGACGATGTAGCTGAAGACGAAGACGTTATAGCGATGGCTAACTCGTTAAGCGAGATACTTGGCTTTGAGGTGGATCCAAAGGAAATATTAGAAAAAGGACAAACAGCCTATTTCGAACAATACCGCGATCAAATTTTCGAAAGCTTAAACAACCGTCAGCGCGATTTTTCAGATGCCGAAGAAGAACACAGCACGCAGAAAAAACAGAAAGCGGGTAGTGCCAAAAAAACGGATGAAACCGCACAACTTGCAAAAGATGCCCGCAAGATATACATGGGGCTAGTCAAAAAGTTCCATCCGGATCTAGAAATAAACGCCGACATAAGGGACGAAAAAAACGAGATTATTAAACTGGTAACCAAAGCCTACCAGGAAAACGATTTTTTTGGCTTATTAAAACTCCATATCACTTACATGGAAGACAACGAAATAGGAGCCGAAGCAAATGCCGACGACATGCTAAAAAGGTACAATAAGTTACTGCAAAAACAACTCCGTGAACTAACGAACGCTATAGGCGAAATACATTTTTCCAGCGAAGCTATCATTGCAGACTTTATTGACAAAAACGGCAAATTCAGTCCACAGAAATACGCCGCAAGACGTAAGGCTCTGGAAAAACAAATTGCAGCCATGCAGGCAGATTTGGCGGGGTCGAAAAAACGCCCCAAAGGATGGTTTAAAGATCAGGTGAGCATGATAAAAGATATTGTGCAGCAAAGCATGATGGAAGGAATGTTCCACAACATGTTTAGCGGGTTTAGATAAATCAAGCCAAAAAAATCTATTGCAAATCGTCGTCCGGCAAATGGTCATCATCTTCCGGGTCGGGTTCGCGCACATCATCGCCAACGCGTATTTGGTGCATTTCGTCCCGGTCTTCTACCTGGTCGTCAAAGTCTTCGTCCTCTTCATCGTACCAGTCGCCCTCTAAAACTTCGTCATCTTCTTCTATCGGGCCTTGCAAAAAAAGCCTGTCATACATAAACCCCAATGTGCCTGTGTGTTGGTATCTGCTTTCAGAAAATTCCATAATGAAATTATTTATAACATAGATACGCTTAAACAGGCTATTAGTTTTTTGAGGGCGTGTAATAAAGCGTTCACAAATGTTCATAACCTTTACCTCCTGTAATGTTCATAACCTTTACCTCCTGTTAATATCCGCGCAAACACGGAACGTATTGAAAGGAAGGCCAATAATCATCAAAATTACCTTAAGATATAACTTGCATTACGATATTATTCTCACTACATTTGCAGCCCCGTAATAGCGGGTATTTAATTAAAAATCAAAGTATAACAATGCAACAGTACGAAATCGTGATCGTTCTAACCCCGTTGTTGTCTACAGAAACAGCTGCTGAGGCTATTGCCAAATACAGCAAAGTTTTAACTGACAACGGAGCCGAAATTGTCCAGGAGGATAATTGGGGTTTGAAGAAACTTGCGTACCCTATTCAAAAGAAGACTACAGGGTACTATCACTTAACTGAATTCAAGGCTCCCGGTGAAGTAATTAACAAAGTGGAAGTTGAATTAAGGCGCGATGAGCGTGTTTTGCGCTTCCTTACCATTGCTCTGGATAAACATGCAGTAGCATACAACGAGAAAAAACGCAGCGGCGCATTCAACAAAAAGCCCGTAGCTAAAGTGGAGGAAAGCAAATAATGGCAAACGACCAAATTAAATACGTTACCGCTCCAAAGGTGGAGGATAACCGTAAGAAATACTGCCGTTTTAAAAAGAACGGCATCAAGTATATCGATTACAAAGACGCTAACTTTTTATTGAAATTCATTAACGATCAGGGTAAAGTATTACCACGCCGCTTAACCGGTACTTCGTTGAAATTTCAGCGTAAAGTGGCCCAAGCCGTTAAACGTGCACGCCACATTGGTTTATTACCTTACGTTACAGACTCATTAAAATAATCGGGAGGTTTACAAAATGGAAGTTATTTTAAAACAAGACGTTAAAAACCTGGGCGATAAAGACGATGTAGTAAACGTTAAACCAGGTTATGGCCGTAATTTCCTTATCCCTAAGGGTTATGCCATATTAGCCACAGAATCTGCACGTAAAGTATTGGCAGAGAACCTGAAACAGGCTCAATTCAAACAAGAGAAAATACGCAAAGACGCTGACGCTATCGCTGCACGCCTGGAAGGCATTAAGCTTACCATTGGTGCAAAAGCTGGCGAAACCGGCAAAATCTTCGGTGCTATCAATACCATACAGGTAGCTGATGCCTTGAAGAAAGAAGGTTTCGAAGTTGATCGTCGCCGTATTACTTTCGATCAGGAGCCAAAATTCATTGGCGAGTACGTAGCTAACGTAAACCTGCATAAAGAAGTAAAAGTTCAGGTACCTTTCGAAGTAGTAGCTGAGTAATTTTAATTTCGGACTTCTAAATTTCGATTTCGGAATTAGCGTTTAGAATTTAAAAAAAAGGTGTTTTGCTTAGGCAAAACACCTTTTCTGTTTTATAGCGTTTAGCATTTCGAATGGCACGTTCCCGAATCGTCAAATAGTAAAATTCCGAAATCGAAATCACGAAATCCGAAATTTTCATAGCTTTGCATCATAATGGCCCCTAATACCCGCTCTGCAAAAAGCAAACCTTCTAAATCTACATTCCGCAAACCGCAAACACGTTGGGGTGGGTTTGGCCGGTTGGCGTTCCGCATCGTAAAACTTTTATTTATAGCATTTGTAGGTCTAAGCTTATTCGGTGTTATCCTTTTCCGTTTTGTAAACCCGCCGTTTACCTGGCTAATGGTACAACGCGGTTTTGAACAGAAAGCCGCCGGCAAAGATTGGAAAGTAGACAAACAATGGGTTGATTTTGAAGACATTGCCGACCCAATGAAGCGCGCTGCCGTTGCCGCCGAGGACCAGACTTTCTTAGAAAATCACGGCTTCGATTTTAACGCCATACAAAAGGCTATCCAGAAAAACGCCAAAAGTAAAAAGCTTATCGGCGGCAGCACCATTACCCAGCAAACCGCTAAGAACGTTTTCCTGTACCCAGGGCGCTCGTTCGTACGCAAGGGCCTGGAGGCATGGTTCACGGTGCTGATAGAGGCATTCTGGAGCAAGAAGCGGATCATGGAGGTGTATTTAAACGTAATAGAGATGGGCGACGGTATCTACGGTATTGAAGCAGCCGCGCAGGCATACTTTCATAAACCGGCAGCGAAACTCAACGCACGCGAGGCAGCGGCCATAGCGGTGATATTCCCGAGCCCGCTCAGATGGTCGGCAACTGATCCCACTACATATTTAAAGCACCGGCAATACCTCATCAGGCAAAACATGCGCAGGCTTGGGCCGCTGGAGTTTTAAGACGGCATTACACAAAATTACCGGAGAAAAATCAGTGTTTTTCTTCAAAAATCTTAAAGAAATCAGAACCTGTCTTGGCTTTTCGTAGCTCATCAATGTCAGGTATTAATGCCAGTAAAACATCGGGGCCTAAGCGTATCTTTCCGCTCCAATTTTAGCATCTATATCAATTTCCCTAACAGTTGTGGTGACAGCATTTTGCTACTTATATTTCCAGTGCCTCGTCTTGCCCTCGCTTATCCATTCCAGCCCTTCCATTAAACGCTTCCCGCGGGTGGCGTCGCTCTTGGCATCTTCAAACCAACTGATGTATTCCTTCTTTTGCGACGGACTGAATTTTTCGAAGTGTTCTTTGGCTGCAGGGGTTTGGTCGAGCAGTTCGGCAAGGTAGGCTGGGGTATCCATCGCTACGGCTGCGGGTTTGGCGGCAACCTTTTTTACCGCTGCAGGTTTGGCTGCCTTTAACGTGCCCTTTTGCGCTATAGCCTGGCGGATGTACCAAATCAGAATATCGTCCTCGGGTATATCAGCTACGGTAAATAACTTGCCTATGTTGCCGGCTGCTTCACCACCTTCGGTATGAAGTATCTGGTGCGGGTCGGGCAGTTGGTCGGCTTTCCAGAAACCAAAGCCGGCATGCTGCTTAAAAGCCATCATAAAACAAAGCACCCCGTTATATTCAAAAAAAGGAGCGCTCCATTTCATGGTTTCGGTAATCTCGGGCGAGGCACGGTGCACCAGTTCGCGCAGGTGTTTTAAAATGGGTTTTGCAAAATCTGCCGATTTCTCGATGTAGGCATCTACGCGGCTATCATATTTTTCCATGATTTAAGGTTGATAGAAGTAAATGTATAAAAAGGTGGTCAAAGATAAATCGCCCGCAAATTATTTATAAGACAATAGCGTGTTTTAAACCAAGTTTCCGCGTGCTAGCCACCAATGATGGTGATGGCATCAAGCACCTGGTGGTGGGCTCATTTAATATCGCGGAACAGGAAGGAATAAATTATGACAGGACAATAGTTACGTAAATTGTAATTATCAGTTATTTGTACAATTCCTTTATCAAATCAATAAGATACTTTTTGTCTATACTACCCTCATCTTATTTATCGTAAAGTGTAACCATATTGATTTTTGTATTGGAATCAACTTGCGATACTAAGTAGGTAATTACCCTATATCCACCACTTTTACCTTTTCCTTTACTTTTGATTGCTAATCTTACTTTATAAAGGCCGCCGCCTAAATCCGCCCCCTTGTCTCGGGTTTTCTAAAAGACGTTGCTCCAATTCTTCCAAATCAGAGACAAATGAGACGTGGCGTTTCTTGAGATTTTTTGCCGCATTAATAAACACCCTCGAATAGACAATAATATTAGCTACTATATATCTTTTAGAGATAAAGGTTCCATATTACCTAATTCCATCTCTTTAAGTTCTCTTAAAGCCGTTGCTATTTCCAGCGTAAGGGGACTTACTTCTGGCTCCTTAATCACTTTGGCTTTGAACTTTTTCAGCATACCCAAAAACAGTTCGGTATCGCTATCTTTAATTTGTACTGTAAAAGTTGTCATAAACAAATTTAATAAATATTACGCCACCACCAAATCGCCAAACAGCTGCTTGTGCCAGCTGTCTTTAAAGGGCACTTCCCATTTGGTTTGCAAATCGGCGAGGGTTTGGGCCAGGTTGTTGAAAACGATGGTATCTGAAGTGATTTTTCCCTGCTTCAGCAGTTCTTCAAACTGATTGCGGGGTACAGATAATATTTCTTCGCCACTGCGGTAAGCAAGGTTAAACCTATCGAAGAGGTTGATGCCGAACTGCTGCTCCAGCTGTTTCATAAAGTTTACCGATTTATCTATCGAGCAGCCGCTTGCGCCGGCCTGGCTTTCATCAACAAACAAAATCAGGAAGCGATTGTACTTGATTTCGGCTTTGGCTTTCAATTGGTTGTTGTGTGCCGCCCAGCCGGTGGTGAAATTATCCAGTAGCACCTGTATTTGCAGGGTTTCGGCATCGGTTAATTTACGGTCGGACTGGTACACCCAAACCCGAGAATGTGAAGAAAATTCCATAAAGCAAATTTATTCAATTTATTTACTTGGGTGTATTGTTTGTTGTCATGCTAAGATCACTTCTACCAAAGATGAAAAAAGCATCCTTTATTGCTATAGCATTGCTGATCATACCCCTCCTATACGGCTTTGCGGGCTTTATGGATGAGCAGGCATGGGTAAGCTGGGGCAACAGGGTGCTTACGGAAGCGTACGACCCATCCGGCGAGCCGAACATAGCCCATTGGGAAATAGCCCTCACTACCGACCATTTTATCCGCATCCGCAAAACTTATCAACAGGGCAATCAGGCGTATTATTCCTTCAATATCAAGCGCATCAGGGCGATGAATTACCAGCGCACTACAGCTGATACTTTAGCTGATACCTTGCAGGTGCGCACCCTTACCGATGATATCATCATCCAAACCTTTGACGACCCTAACGGCGATTTAGATTCGGTGGCTACATCGCTCAAAATCCCGGTGGTTAAACTAAGCCCTGCCAGGCTGGATAGTTTGAAGGAAGCCTTTACGTTTTTGAAGAAGAAGGGGATGTGACCATCCTCACCACCATGTCATTTCGATGAGCAGTGGGGAGGAAAAAGCGGTGGGGCGAAGAGAAAACTTATACGCGCAGCCGACGACTGAGCACATCGAATATGCATTGTGGTAATCGATGTCGTTCATATAGGGCAGTCATAGCACGCCGTATAAGTTTTCTCTTTCGCGCATTCTCGCACTCACCCCACCCCTGCTCTATCGAAATGACATGGGTGGTTGGGTTGGTTGTAGGAAGAACTGCCTACCCGCCAACCTCATCATTCAAAAACCTCCACTCAGGGTTTATGGATTCTATCAGGGCTAACTTCTTTTCCCTCCGCCATTTCTTAACTTCTTTTTCCCTGGCGATGGCCTGTTCGACATGCGTGAAATGCTCATAATAAACCAGGCAGTAGCAATAGTATTTGCCGGCGAAGGAGTTGTTCGTGCCACGGTTTTCTTTATGTTGGAAAGCACGGATACCTACATCGTTCGTCATCCCAACGTATAACGTGGTTTTACCGGGATTGGTTGTGATGTACATGTAGTAATTATGGTTCCACATGAGGTGAATATACAAAATCGATAAATAAAACCCCATGTCATTTCGACGAACTGAAGCGTGGGGCCGTGAAAGGGCGTGAGGAGAAAACTTATACGCGCAGCCGGCAATTGAGCAAATCCGGTATGCAGAGCTGTAATGGATGTCATTCATTCAAGGCGGTCATAGCAAACCGTATAAGTTTTCTCTTTCGCACCTCAGCGCAATGCCCCACCCATGCTCTATCGAAATGACATTGGGGTTAATTTTTAGAGGTATCCCCTACAACCCGTTCGCCCGCACGGTGATCTCGGCAATATCTAGTACTTTTATTTCCTGCTCTTTATCCATGTGCTTTACGCCATCGCTCAGCATCGTCATGCAGAAGGGGCAGCCGGAAGCGATGACATCGGCTTTGGCCTCCAGTACATCAAGCATACGCTCGTCGTTGATATCTTTATTGCCTTTTTCGGGTTCTTTAAACATTTGGGCACCGCCCGCGCCGCAGCAAAGGCCATTGCTTTTGCAGCGTTTCATTTCTACCAGTTCGGCATCCAGTATCTCTAAAGCTGCGCGGGGAGCTTCGTAAACGCCATTGCCGCGGCCCAGGTAACAAGGATCGTGGAAGGTAATGCGGCGGCCCTTGAAGCTTTCGCCGCCTTCGGCTTTTAGCTTGCCTTCGTCAATAAGGCCCTGTATCAGTTGGGTATGGTGTATCACTTCGTATTTACCACCCAAACCAGGGTATTCGTTGGCAATAGTGTTGAAGCAATGCGGGCAGCCGGTTACTATCTTTTTTACCTCGTAGGCGTTCAATAACTCAATATTGGTCATGGCCTGCATCTGGAACAGGAACTCGTTGCCTGCGCGTTTTGCGGGGTCGCCGGTGCAGCTTTCTTCGGTACCCAATACGGCGTAACTGATGCCTGTATGCTGCAGTATCTTGCAAATATCGCGGGTTATTTTCTGCGCCCGCTCGTCGAAACTGCCTGCGCAGCCTACCCAAAAAAGTATCTCGGGCGTTTTGCCTTCGGCAACCATCTGGGCCATAGTAGGAACCACGAGGATTTCGGATTTCGGGTTCCCGATTTTGGATTTATTTAGGATTTCTTCCATCTTCTGTTTTAAAACGGCCTACTGCAAACCGATAAAGCTAAATGTTGGGCTCTTCTTCTTCGCGTATATCGGCAATAAACTCGTTGATGCTGGCGTAGCTGTTAAACTTTATGGCCGAATTGATGACGTTCAACTGGTTGAGGATATCCAGCGCGACCTGCAGCGCCTGGGCCTCCTGCCCTATCATCCTGGGATCCCAATTGGTGCCTATTAGCGTTTCGTTCTCTGCCATACCCACGCACCACTCCTCCAGGAAAAAAGCCAGCGGAATTTCCGTAGGCGTATAATCCTTCCAATCATCGCGCGCGCTGGCCTTGGCGTACGCCCGCTCCGACCAAAACGGAATCACATCCACGTCTTCATCCTCTGCCGAAGAGGAATTTGCCCAGCCTTTTTTATCCTTTAAGCCCCATACTAATTTAGAGGCCGCTACTTTCCCAATAAACAATTCGTAACCTTTTTCCATTTTAAAATTTCTATATCATTTTCTCATTTGCACATCTGAAATCTGCACATCTGCACATCATTTTTCAACCCAATTAAACCTGTCGGCCTGGCTGTATTTCCAGGGGGCACCGTTATTTTCCATATTGCCGAACATATTATTGAGGCTTGCCGGTGCCTGCGATTCTTCCATCACCACGTAGCGGCGCATCTCTGTAATAATCTCCAGCGGATTAATATTTACCGGGCAGGCCTCTACGCAGGCATTGCAGCTTGTACAGGCCCATAACTCCTCTCGGCTGATATAATCATCCAGCAGGGTTTTCTCGTCAGTATAATCCTTGCCATGCTTATCTATATTGTTGCCCACTTCGGTTAGCC
The DNA here is from genome assembly GCF_004519315.1 of Mucilaginibacter psychrotolerans. Lineage (GTDB taxonomy): Bacteria > Bacteroidota > Bacteroidia > Sphingobacteriales > Sphingobacteriaceae > Mucilaginibacter > Mucilaginibacter psychrotolerans. The sequence goes on along the minus strand of NZ_SOZE01000001.1, from coordinate 239,948 downwards.
TGTCGCGGGTATCCATCATAATTTTGCGGGGCGATAGCAGCTTGCCGGTGATATTTGCCGGGCAAACCGATGTGCACCTGCCGCATTCGGTACAGGTGTAGGCCTCCATCAGGTTTTTCCACGTGAGGTCGGTAACATCTTTCACACCGAAACGGCTCACCTCAGTGGCTTCGGGCACGAAGGATGGATCGAGCATGGCCTTCACCTCGTTGGTGACCGATGCCATATTGGTAAACTCGCCTTTCTTGTTCAGGTTTGAATAATAAACATTAGGAAAAGCCAACAGGATGTGGAAATGCTTGGAATAGGGCAAATAATTCAGGAAGGCCAAGATGCCCACGATATGGAACCACCAGCAACTGCGTTCAATAAATTCGAGTGCCGCTGCGCCCGCTGGCAGTAATGGCGCTATAAGGCCGCTCACCGGGAAATTGCCTGCGGTAACGTAATGGCCAATGTGTAAAGCCTGTAGTTTATAATCGGCCGCGTTCATGGTGAGGAAGGCCGTCATCAGGAGGATTTCGGTAATGAGGATGTAGTTGGCATCAGATTTTGGCCAAGCCGTCATCTCTGTGCCGCTAAAGCGCTTTAATCTGATGAGATGGCGCCTCGCCAGAAACACCACGCAAGCTACCAGCACCAGCAAAGCCAGCACCTCGAAACTGCCGATGAGCAGCCCGTATAAGCCGCCCAGCAGCTTAGCGAATACCCGGTGCGCACCGAAGATACCGTCGATCACAATCTCCAGCACCTCCAGGTTAATGATCACAAAACCCACGTAAATGAAGAAGTGCATCACCGCAGCCGTGGGTCGCTTAACCATTTTGGTTTGGCCGAGGGCTACTTTGGCCATGACGCGCCAGCGGGCGGCAGGGTTATCGCTCCTGTCGGTATCTTTACCCAACAAAATATTGCGCCGTACTTTGGCTACGTTTTTACCAAACAAGTAAGCGGCTGCCAGTAGTATGATGATGAAAATTACTTGTCCAATCATTATGCATGCATAGTATTAAAGGCTAAAGTATAAATTAGTTTTAATGTTTGTGATAAATGTTGAAAGGTTGTAATGTTGCAATGTTAAAAAAAGTTAGAGGGTTAGAAAAGGTTAAAAGCGTTAGAAAGGTTAGAAAAAGTTAAAAAGGTTGTAGATGTTGCGAAAAGGTTAGAAAGGTTGAAAAGCGTTTCAGAAGTCAAACAAGTCGTTAGACGTTTCCAATTTTGACGAATCCAAAAAAAAATAAAAAAAACAACCGCCTTTAATTCCCTGAAAACCAACTTTTCAACCTTCCAACTTTCCAACTTTCTAACCCTCTCCCCAATAAATTTGAAAAAAAACTTTACAGGAATAAAAAAAACGCTACATTTGCATTCCCGAAAAGAACGGTATCATAGCTCAGTCGGTAGAGCAAAGGACTGAAAATCCTTGTGTCGCTGGTTCGATCCCAGCTGATACCACAAAAATCGAAAAGCCTCTTAGATTGCTCTAAGAGGCTTTTTTGTTGGGGCAATTATTTTGTTCAAAATAGAATGCAGACGTTGTTGAAATACTTAACCTATCATTTTAATTTACTTTATACCCACGTATTTTTACTAATAATATTAGCAATATATTAAAAACTTCATTATCTTGCAGGCGCAGTATTGACACACTTAAAAGGGCCCAAGGAAAAAATATAATCCTTTGATTTTTTGCTCTTGCTGCAAATAGCACAATGGACGGATTACGATTTAATCAAAGAAAACAAGGAAATTTGTTACTTTAGAGCAGTCCCGGTAAAAGTTATTTTTGATCGATATTGAAAATTAGAAATACTTCTCAATAGAAAATTACAGATAAAATATGAAATCAACGCAATCTCTGACAGTTATAGATCTTTTTTGCGGAGCGGGCGGGCTTTCAGAAGGTTTTAGACAAGCTGGTTTTAAAGTTTTAGTCGGTCAAGACTATGACGACCGTGCAGGAGAAACTTTTTCGGCGACCCATCCGGAAGCGACATTTATTGGCGGCCCGATACAAAATGTTTCCCCACAAGATTTATTGAACGCGGCAAAAGTTAAGCATGGTGAAATTGATATCATTGTAGGTGGACCGCCCTGTCAAGGCTATTCAATAAACAATCATCAACGAGGATTGGAAGATCCACGATCTGGTCTGTTTCGCGAATACTTAAGGATTGTGGAAGGTATTAAGCCACGTTGGCTTGTAATAGAAAACGTAACTGGAATTACATCTATTGCCGGAGGTAGCATAGTAAAGGAATTAACAGAAGGTGTAGAAAACCTTGGCTATAAGGTAGAAAAGAAAGTACTTCGAGCAGAAGAGTATGGCGTGCCGCAAGAACGGCGCAGAATTGTTTTCATCGCGACACGTACAGACGCTCCTATATTATTTCCAAAGCCTACGCATGGTGCAGGCCTTCAACCTTTTGTTACCGTTTGGGACGCTATTTCTGATCTTCCGAAACTTGAAAACGGAGACAAGAATGTCACTTTACATTATGCTACCTCTCCGAAGAATAGCTATCAGGCACAATTGAGAGAAGCTAGTTATCAGCTTTATAATCACTCCGCATCTAAACTATCTTTAGTTAACGAGGAGAGAATGAAGCATATTCCGCCGGGCGGATCATGGCGTGACATTCCCATACATTTGCTCCCCGAAGGAATGAAAAAAGCGAAACGTAGCGATCATACCAAGCGTTATGGACGACCTAAAAAAACCGATTTGTCTTGCACCGTTTTAACCAAATGCGATGTTCATTGGGGCGCTTATATACACCCGGAACAAAATAGATCATTCACCGTGCGTGAGGCCGCTCGATTGCAGTCATTCCCCGATTTTTTTGATTTCAAAGGTAGTCGTACTGAGCAATACGTGCAGGTTGGAAATGCAGTACCTCCACTTTTGGCAAAGAAAATTGCAGAGAGTATTCTTTTAGCAGAGAAGTCGTTAACTAAAAGACCTATATCTCAATTAACACAAACTAAACTACCGCTTAATAAGGATTATGCCATTGCATTTTAACCCTGAGCTAATTATAGGGGAATTACTCGGTGAAAAGGCGTACAAAGGGATTGACCCATCTTCGAATAATTTCGAGTGTCCTTTTATTAAATCCCGTTGCACAAAGCGAAGCACTAACTTACCTAACGAACCTTATCCGGTTTGTAGTATATGGCGCAAAGGCGATGGGAACGCAGACCCAAAGCAGGACTTGATTTTCGTATGTCCAAAGCGTTTCTATGCCGTTGATTTTCTGACTGACGTAATAGATCATTGTTGGCCTGGCGAAAAACCCAAAAATGCAAGATTTGCGCCTGAAGTTAAAATGGCTGATTTTGGTAATGTAGACTTTGTAATTGCTGACGTTCAAGATGACGGTGAAGTGGGGAATTTTCTGTCAGTTGAATTGCAGGCTATAGATATCACTGGTTCTGTATTCAAAGCTTATCAAGCTTTGCGCGAGGGTAAGGATTTAGATAGAAGTCCTACATTTGGTTTAAATTGGGATAACGTTTACAAACGCTATGTTACACAACTCATAAGGAAAGGCTATTTTCACCACCATTGGAAATCTAAGATCGTTGCTGTAATTCCGGATCAGGTGTATAAATACATTACATCCCGTGCGGATTTTATGCGTTCAACCGATGTTAAAAACAACCCTCAAATAAATATAATTTTCATGACTTATCGGTTGGAAATTGACCCGAACCATTCAGGCAAATACAAGCCTACATTGGTAACGGTAGAAGGTACAAGCCATTCGAGTTTACAACATGCAATAATGTATAAGGATGCACCTTTAAAAGAAGCATTTTTCGCACAAATTAAAAAATCATTGGTTAGAGCAGTAGACTTGGCTGGCCTTATTAAGTTAGGTGAAATCCCATTAGACACAGGCATTTCAGAGGGAAATAATGACAATTGATAAATCGCATCAATCACTATTTTAGGTTGTAAAAATTATGAAATTTGTAAAGCCACCACAAAAACCAAACGCCCCTTAGAGAAATCTGAGAGGCGTTTTTGTTGGGGGCTAAGTGTTTGCATGCCATGCGCATCAATAATCATATCTTGATGTAGAATATTGCTCTTTATATGCAAAATGACGATAACTATTATCACCTTTTGCAGCTAATTCCTTGTCGACTTTATCGTCTTTTAAATTATAATGCCGTTTGTTTAAGAAGCCGACAGATCTTATAGTCGGGTGCTCAATTAACGGCGTCAAATCACCGTCGAGAATATTTGTATCAACAAACCTAAAATCGATCAAATTAGGGAAGTGTTTTAAGAATGACAGATTTTCTATTGGTCCGCAGGCGTTTAAGCAAAGAACCCTTAACCCTTTTAAACATAATAATTCATCGGTAAAGGTGAACTTTTTAGACTGACCAATATAAAGGTATTGAAGGCTCGCACTCAATTCCGATAATCCCAAATCGGTTTCAAGCTTCAAACAATGACGCAGTTCAAGTCTTTTTAGATTTACAAACTTGCCAACACCTTGAAGGTCTTTTAGATTTGCCGAATTGAGTTCCAGATAAGATAGCTTATCAGACCCGGGCAGGTTGTCAAATGCACTTTCCTTGTGCCTTAAATACCAAAGAATGGCATATTCAACCCTTGTAAAGCTTTCATCTATTTTAGGCTTTTCCTTTAAGTCCTGATTAAGGTAATTACCAGCTGCTAACTGTTCAAACCAAATCGTATTATATCGCCAATCCATGGTTTAAATATATCGCTTTAGTTGCTATTTGATTAATAGATTAAACCAATTACTTTACGAATTACAGACATATTCGTCCAGTGCAACCTTCAGTATTTATCAAGCTTTTTTGATATCAAAGCCCTGTAAATAAGATATCTTCCATTTACCACCTTCCTTTTTCACGCTGAATTTATAGGTGACGGTTCTCCAATCGGGTGATACGTCTTTAGGTAGGCTACCCCACGTCCAGTACATTCTTCCGCTTTCCTTGTTTAAATTAACTATATGCACCTCTACTAAATTAGCCGCTACGCTAAACGCATTGGCGCCGTCATATGGCACATCCTGGCAATCGCACCATGGGTCAACATCACTATCAAAAGCAAATGGAGGTATTTCTCCTGTTGAGAAAGGTGCAATCTCCTTATCTCTCATCTTCCCATCAAGCACTTGAATAATTTGGTTGTAGTTGTCGATAAATTCCTTCGAGAAAAAGCCGGTTATTCTTAAACTGTCATCAACTCCTTTTAATTTACCCAAGTCAAAGCCTGTAACCGTACTATCCCGTGGATTTATCACAAATGGAAGTAAATCAGGGACTTTTTTTCCTTCCTCCGCCCATACAAGCAGATTACGCATGAGTTTTTGAATCTCTTGTTTATCCTTTGTGGTATCAGCCGTTGCGGGTGCACTAACTTTCAAGATCGCTTTTGCTTGCTTTTCAGTTGCTTTCGGTTTGCTGTTTTCTTTACAGCCCAATAGGCAAACTACTAAAACTACGATGGAAATTCTCAGACAGGTCATACTGCAATTTTATAAGGTTTCGAGAAGCTAATATACCCTTCGAATTATAATCGACAATTGACTACAAGATAAATTTCCGGCGTTGATAAAACGCCCCATTTTCTTTCGATTTGCGAACATTTAAGAATATCCCTTTTGCTAAGGCTTTAGCCAGTGCGTTCCTATTTCAATATTGATCTAAAAACTCGTCGATTTGGTCCTCGCTATCAAGGTTCTGAATAGCATTTCCCAGTTTGATGTGGCCTTTGGCAATTGCGATAGCAGTAAGCGCTGCTGAAGCCGTACTTAGATCCCAATTTTCTGATAAAATGCTTGCAGCAATGCCCGATAATTCACTCAAAGTATTTTGATAGGTAGTGTAAAGGGCCTTGGGTATGGTTGGATTATCCTTATGGCGTTGTATTTCGATTAACGACACCAGGCCTAACACGTTCCAATCTATTATTCCATTCTCTTTTGCTATCCGAACCATATGTGGAACAGCATAGTACGAGGCAATTCCAACATCTCCCTGATGATGAAGTTCAACCCACAACTCTAGGTATATTTCTTGAGTTTGATAAACATTGCATGCCGCCTCCAATCTTTTTAATGCTTTTGAAGCATCATAGCAAACTCCTCTGTAACCACCCTCAAGCTCCTCCCAACGAGGATCGTTCAGCCCTAGAAATGGTTCATCTACTGTTTTTTTTGGGAAAAAATCGCCAAGTTTGAAAGTCATATAATAAATGATAAGATAGCATAAATATATAAAAGATTAGTTTGAACCTATTCATTATTAATCCCGACCCTCCTGGAAAACACTGACTGAGGGTAATTTGGGAGTTATAGCACCGCCATCACGAAAACCAAAACTCACACTTTGCTGTAATCGTGTAAATAACAAGAAGCTGCGAAATAATTCCCAAATCCGCTTTTATTTTTAGGGACTAATTACCCGCCTTGTTGTGATACAATGATAAGGCTTGCGTGAATCTTTATAAAAACATTCAATCCTTCTGTTAAGCAATAAAGGCTATATTTGAATAGCTACGCCATAAGGCTGCTAATCCCAATAACATTGGACATGTTCGAAATTCTGTTTTTACATCTTTTAAAAAAGGTTTCACTCTCCCACGAAGAACAAGATATCATCAAATCATTTTTCATTGTTAAAAAACTACGAAAAAGGCAATACCTGCTCCAGGCTGGCGACGTGTGTAAATATTTATGCTTTGTGGAAAAAGGCCTGTTGCGGTCATATAATGTAGATGACAAAGGCATTGAGCATATGAATATGTTTGCCTGGGAAGGCTGGTGGACCTCAGATATGTACAGTTTTTTTACCGGTGAAAAGGCGGTTATCAATATTGATGCGATAGAAGATACCGAGCTTTTAATGATAACGATGGAGGGTTTTGAAAAAATGACGCTGATAGTTCCGAAAATGGATAGGTACTTTCGCATTCTTTTTCAAAACAGTTTAATTACAAAAGAGCGCAGGCTTATTAGTTCCATAACGCACACCGCCGAAGAAAAATACACTAACCTGGTTGAAAGCAACCCCACACTGGTTCAACGGGTGCCGCAAAATCTGATTGCCTCGTATCTCGGGCTTGCTCCTGAAACTTTAAGCAGGATCAAGAAAAACATTGCCCTCCGCAAATAATGTCACTTGATCTGGATCAAGTGTGTTTTCTGATTTAGGTCAACTGCCGCTAATTTGCCAAGAGGTAATTTTGCGCATGTCAAATTCCAAAGTTCCAAGAATCCTCATCACCGGGGCAACCGGCCAGGTAGGCAGTAAAACGATTGATTTTCTGCTTGATAATAAAGACATAGCAATTATCGCCGCCGTACGCTCCCCCGAAAAAGCCGCTCCTTTTACAGCAAAAGGAATAGCAACCGTAATACTTGATTTTGATGATGAAAGCACGCATTTACCGGCATTACAAGGTATTGATCGCGTACTGATAGTTACGGGCTACACCGTTGACATGCTAAGGCAAAGTAAAGCGCTGTTAGATAATGCTAAGAAAGCAGGCGTTGGGCACGTGGTTCATTTAGGCGCATGTGGCCGGGATGATACCACCGTTGCGCATTGGGCCTGGCATCAGCTGATTGAACGATATATAGAATGGTGCGGTTTTTCTTATACCCATTTGCGCCCGGAGACATTTATGCAAAACATGTTAAGCTACGGTGGCAAGAAAGCCATTGAAAATGGGATAGTTCATGCCTATGTGGAAGGCGCCCGTTTGAGTTGGGTTGATGTGGAAGACGTGGCACAGGTGGCCGCTGTATCATTAGCACATCCCGAAATTCATGCAGGGCAAACCTACAGACTGGGGTACGATGCCGCAACGTTCGATGAGATAGCGGCGATGATGACGACTATTGTGGGTAAGCCGTTTCGGTATGAGCCGCTTGCTCCGGAAGTATTCTTACAAAACATGATCAATGCCGGTGCAGAAATGGCTTATATGGGCTGTGTATATGAGCATTGGAAACGCTATGCGGCAGGAACAATCCCGGGTGCAGATGATACGTTTGATAATTTCCCGGTAATCACCGGAAAACAGCCGACAGGACTAGCTGATTTTATTGAAAAGCATAAAACCGCATTCGATTACTAAGGCGCTCCCAGGGATCACAAAAACCTAAGGCTAAAGAACATTAAAAACAGCAGAGAAGCATACACCTCAAAAGCACTGTAATACAGATATTTTACTGCAGAAAACCCACGTGTAAAAACAAGTGGGTTTTCTATTTCAGGGCGAATTTTTTTAATTAATTTCGTTATGTGCGTCTGGCAGCCCTTTTATTTGTTCATGTGTAAAATAGGGTCATTCTTTTGTGCTTCCGGGTCAATAACCACGTTTTCTCCGGCGGTCATCAGCCATTTACCATTCTGTTTTACATACACAAGCAAGGCAATATTATCTCTGCCAGGCATTTTATGCCCATCGGGCGTGGTAAATTCGCTTACATAACTTTTTAAGTGCACCAATGCCGTTGTGGGGTTAATGATACGTACAAACACGCCTTTGTTGGTCATGGTGGTATGCTTAAATATATTGGTATGATAAAACTGTATCGCGTATTCAACCTCTTTCAGGTTCTTCCACCACATACCTACAATATTCACCCAGCTGCAGTCGGCAGTGCAAAAGGTCTGCATATCGCTATGGTCGTGCTTGTTCCAGCTGTTAACCAAGGCATCAACCTTTTTTTCAATTGCTTTAACATCAGCATTTTTTGTTTGTGCCTGCGCAGTTAAGCCAGATAAAATAATTCCGAATAGTACCATTGTGCGTTTCATGATGATAAGTTTTTTTTGGTAAAACTAGGCCATCACCACCGTTGCAAATAGTAAAAAAACGACATCTTATATCCGCATGTGTTCCTGTAAAAGTGCAGGCGCTTTGTTGATTTGTTTGGCAAGCGTACCGGGTAATACGCCTGCAAATTCTTTGAAGTCTTTGATCAGGTGCATCTGATCGTAATAACCACAAGTATAGGCTATATGGGTCCAGCTTAAGCTTGGCCGGCTTTCTTTTAACCGATAAGCTTTAGAAAACCGTACCAGTCTCGAAAAAATCTTTGGTGAATAGCCCATGATCTCTTTGGTGCGTCGTTCGTATTGCCTCAAACTGAGGCACGCTAATGAAGCTGAATTTTCTATGGTTATATGGCCTTGCAATTGAGCCTTCATTGCGCACTCCCAAGGCAGCAAATTCGAATGCTTAAGTTTCTTCATCATGTAACGTTCAACCACGTTTTTCATTTCAATTGCTGTCTGGGCCGCTTGCAGTTGTTCATTCACTTCGGCCATTTCGTACCCCAATAGCAGGGTGGCATCAAAGGGCTCATCATACAACTCGTGCATGGGCATTTTTAACAGCCTATGCATACCGCCCGGCATAAATGCTACCGAAACAATAACGTGGTGTGCACCCATAGCAATGTTAACCCTACTAACTTGCGGACCGATAATGACACTTGCCGGGAGCTTTTGAATATCATTATTGATATGCGCAGTAACGGCATCCCTTGGATAAAAATTGATGGTATGTTGCGGGGCAGGTGGAAAAGGGCTGAATTGGAGCGAGGCGTGATCAAACCTTGCCTCAACAACCATCATATGGCTGATGTAACCGCTCAATGCCGGATGAGGAGCAAAAAAAACCGGTGCCAGATTCATATACTAAAGTTAGGCACAAAATCTATAAAAGCGTTGGTGAACTCCAGATATATCAGGGGACTTTCATTTTTATCTTCTTCTATCCCGCATCATCCTATCGAAACCAAACTATACAAGGGTGGTTTGGCTTTGCTTCGTTGTATCACGTTCCGGGCTTCCAGATCGAGTTTTACGGTTTCGCCGTACCATTGCGCATTTCCCGAAAAATGGCCGTGTATATGCTGGTGAATCGCTTCCATCAGATCGGTATGGCTTAAGGGGCCTTTTTGTAGGATATCCAAAATAGCCGACCTGATCACTTCATATTTCTCCAGTGAAATAAGCTTGTTGATTTTATCAGCATCGGGATGCAGGGTTTGGATCTTGGTGTCTTTCATACTATTGAAAGTGGTTATAAATAAAACAGAAAGGTCGGCAAATAAGCAAACACTTGCAAATGAACGGATAAAGCGTTATAAACTGTGCCCGGATTGCCTGACGCGCAACACAAAGTTTTAGTGACAATAATTTCAAGATATTTTACCCTCTTTGTAATATTCCGCTCCTTACTGATACTTATTGTGAAAACAATGATATGAAGACTATATTAACCCAATCAGCCCAATTACGATCGGTAAAAATTAACCGCTTAGCGTATGCAGGCCTACTGTTTGCCGCAATTGTTTTCTTGATTTTGAAGGACTGGCAAAATGGTTTCTGTATGCTGGGGATAAGCCTGGTGGCTGATCCTTTCGACTACCGGGTTACCTGGGCAAAACGCCCGCTATGGCAACGGAGCTGGCTCATAGTACACCTCGCCATTTTATTTGCGGCGATGATTTACCTTTTAATATCCAAATTTTAATTGGGCGAGCAAGAGTTTCTAACGCAGGTAAAGCTATGCCACGGGCTCATCTTGAAATTGATAGGCCTGTATGCCTATTCTTTAAGCGACCGTAACGATTTATACCAGGAAATTTTGCTAAACGCCTGGAAAGGGCTCGGTAGGTTCCGCAAGGAGGCAAAGTTTAGCACCTGGCTGTACCAGGTAGCCATCAATACCATATTTACGGCCAACCGTAAGGCAAACGCCATCAGCTATTCTGATTGCATGGAAGATTTCATTATCCCGGTATTGCCACAAAGCGAGCAAAAGGAAGATGTACAACGGCTTTACGCCGCCATAAGGCGGCTGGCAGAGGTGGACCGCGTAGTAATAACCATGCACCTGGAGGGCTACGGCAACCCCGAAATTGCCGAAGTGCTGGGCATCAACGCAAATTATATAGGCGTAAAACTGCACCGGGTAAAAAACCAATTACAAACTATTTTAAGAAAAGAATAAGTCATGGATATAGAACAGGTGTGGAAAGGGCATATGGCCGAAACAAGCAGCTTGCCGGATATGCAAAGCATTGCGCAGCTAAAACCAGCTAATCAAAGCAATCCTTTAAAAAAGATGAAGAAGCTACTGGTAAAAAACATGGTTGGGGTAGCGTGTTGCATTGCATTCTATGTTATAATTATTTACTTTTTTAATTTTTGGCAAATCCGTGTTTTAATAGGTATCACACTGCTATTTACATTGTGGGCACTGGCAACAGCCTGGCAACTTTACCGCTCGGCTGACGACCAGGTATCGGCCACTAATTTACTGGACGAGCTAAAACGCAACCGGGACGCGCTCAACTTGTGGATGCGGATACAAATGCGGGTGTCGGTATTTATTTATCCTTTTAGCGCGGCGGGCGGGTATTTATGGGGTGGTGTACTGGGCTCGGGTAAAGATGTAGCGGCTTTTATGAGCAAACCAATAGCCGCCTGGGCATTAATAGCCTGTATTATCGTGCTAACGCCGCTTGGCTACCTCGCCGGCAAATGGATGTTTAAAAAGACGTTTGGAAAGGTTATTACACAACTCGACGAAAATATAGCAAGCCTTTCTGCTGATGCTGCCTGAGTTACACGCTGCAATCCAATAAAGAAAAAATTACCCCCTAAACTCAAGTTGCAAACAGGTATTATGGCTGGCTTTATTTTCAACACCGGTTTATTATGGGGGATGGATAATCGCCTCGACGTAGTATTGCCTTTCATATTGTTCGCCTCCATAATATTTGTAGCTGTTAACCTGGCCCTTAGCAAACCTGCATCTGCACCGCAAAAACATTGATGGCAATGCTAAGCAAAAGGCCGGGCGCATTCCGCCCGGCCTTTTGCCGAAAGATAAGCACTACCCGGCAGCATCAATTTACTATCCGTTTGTCTTTAGCGGCAAAGCGGGCATACACCAGCAGCGCACCTACGATCATTATGTTCCGGAAGATATTCAGCATATCATTCTTATCGGCAGCACGGGGGATGTGCACCAAAAATATCATCAGGAAAACGTAAAGCGCCATTAATAATGTGGCCAGCTTATCATACTTGCCAATAAGGCAGCTAATAATAAATGCAAGTATGCATACCCCCGTAAAATAATCCCAAAATAACGGGAAAGGTATCCAGGCCGGCACAAAAGCTGCGCCCATGTCTGCATTACCAAAATGAAGCTCCACGTATAGCAGGAAAGATAGCGGGAAAAGCCATGTCCCTATTTTTGTAAGTTGGTCTGTCATGGTTCTTCTTAATTTATGGGGAATGGAACCAATGGCCTGATTTCTACGCTGCTGTTAGGGTATTTTAGTATGGGGCAGGTTTTGCTCCATTCCTGCACTTCCTCAAGGCCTTCGGCCTTGCAAATAAGGTAACCGCTAACCATTACATTATCTGCCTCTTTATGCGCTGCGTTCTCCGCACCATACCTGAACACCAAATTCCCTGCAAATTCTACCGGTGCTGTAGAAATGAGCTTGCCCTGCATGGCAATGCCGCCTATCCATGCTTGCCATAGCGGCATATCGGCGGCCATGTCCTCCGTGGTGGTCAGGTAACCCTCGTCGCCCGCACTGTTCCTGAATAATAAAAGATACTCTTTCATGATGATCAATTTTAGTTTTTTTAACACCCTAAAATTCATCAAAGCAATGCGCAAAGGGCGTTGACAAAAGTCAACGTTTTTAAATTTTTGCTTTAAGGCGGCTAAAGGTTTCCTGAGAAATACCCAGGTAAGATGCGATGAGTTTGTTTGAAAGGCGGCTCATTAGTTTAGGGCGGTAATCCATCAGCCACTTGATCCTATCAAGCGCCGAAAGCGATACGAAGGTATTGATGCGGTAAACAGAATTGGCATAAGAGGCCTCGAGTATTTGCCTGTACACTTTATCAAACTGCGGCACGGTTTGCATCAACTGCTGAAAATTGGGGCGACTTACGGCTAAAAGCACACAAGGTTCAACCGCTTTGATGTTCTCGGCAGAAGGCTGGCCGCTGCCAAAGCTGGTGAGGTCGGCACACCAATTATCTTCGGTAACGATGTCCCGCGTGTTTTCGTTGATATCAGCATCATAAATAAAAACCTGCAAGCAGCCGGTGGCGATGTAATACACATAGGTGCAGCAATCTCCTTGCTTCAAAACCAGTTCGCCGCGCTTAAAGTGGCGCTCTTCAAAAGTAGCCAGTACCTTATCCAGGCCCTCAACATCATCGCCGAGCCGGTTTTGTATATGTTGCCGTAAAAGATGAATCATGCATTTTTAGGTGTTTTCAGTCTAATTATCTAACATGTTTTTTCTTATCCACCAGCGGCTCATCATCATACAAATCAATACCGCCAGCTCTTCAAATCTGCGCCTTTGGGTGCGCGCGTGGCAATTTCGCTTACCCATTTTTTGATAAACATTTGATGATAGCGCAGGCGGCTGATATAATTAGGTTGGGTATGGTCGCCGTTCCAGCAGTGTTCGGCGCGGTCGCCGTAATCTACCTGGCAGCCACAATCGGGGTTGCTTAGCTTCTTCAGCATGTCTTCAGCGGTGTAAACAGCGTTGTTGAGGTAATAACTATCCATATCGCCTACGTAGATTTGTATCTTCCCTTTTAGCTTGTTGCCTATTTTGGGCCAGTCGCGCTTGATGATGTGGGTAAGGTCGAAATTCTCCCGCCAGTAAGCCGCTACCGTGGTATCTATTGTGCCGGTGTACTTATCGTAGATGCGTTTGGGGTAACCATCCTTATCCATGGGCGAGAACACAGCTTCCCAAATGTCGAACTGGTCGCCGCTGCGGCTACGGGTACCCAGGGCAAGTTCGCGCTGGTTTATCTCCTGCAGCGTAGCAGATACGTGCCCCAAATAATCGCGCATGCCGGGGCGCGGCGTTTTCTTAAAATCGCTGGTGGGGAAATACGCATTCTTATCCTCGTAGATGTTCATGGTGGTGTAATGGTGAAAGTCCACCGGGTCGGGGCAGGCTGCGTAGCTGCCGTTGTATTCATCCGGGTAAAGAACCTGCACGGCCAGCGCTTCCCAACCGCCTGTAGAGCCGCCGTAAACAAACCTGGCCCAGCCCTTGCCAATACCTCTGAAACGTTTCTCTATCTCGGGTATCAATTCATAGGTTATCGCATCGCCATAAGGGCCCAGATTTGCCGAGTTTACGGCGTACGAATCGTCGTAGTATGGATTGGCGTGCTGTATCTCTACCGCCAGTACCCGCGGAAACTTAGCGCCCGTCCACTGCCTGTAAAAATCGTAGGCCTCCTGCTGCTCTATACGGTTATAGCCGGTGATATGGAAACGGGCGGAAGTATCGGGCTTTAGGTTAGCATCTGGCACCTCGGTTCGGAAACCCTCGAAATCGGCCGGAAAATGCCCGTGGAAAATAGCCAGCGGGTATTTCACCTTCGGGTGCTCGTCGAAACCACCAGGCAGTAAAATATTGGCACCGATGTACATCGGCCTACCCCAAAATTCCGTAAGCAGCTTGCTTTGTATGCGGATGTGTTTGATGTATTTGGTATCGGCGGGTTGCGCAATGGGCGGGATGATCTTATCGATAGTGAGCGCAATTTCATGATTAGCCATCGGGTTGATATGGAACTTTACCGGCTGCGAATAAATGTTGCCGGGCGCAATATTCCAGTGCTGGCCCTCGCCCCTATCCATCGGCAGCTTTACCGTTTGGCCTGTTTTAAGGTGAAAGGTTTCGTATTTGTGCAGCAATACCTGTACATAATAATCGCCGGCGGGCATATTTTTTAAACGCTCTACCGGGTAGCCAAAGGCCTGTACATCTACCAGTTGGCTGGTGCCCGGCTGCCAATTCTCCACATCTACACCAAAAACCTGCTGGGTTTGCGCGTTATCGGCTACCTGGAAACGGGGCTCGGCATTGTTATTGTTAGATAGCAGCAACAACAAACGACCATCAAGCACCGCCTCTTTCAAAGAAGGATCTATAGTAACCCTGAAGGTTTGGGCATGGGCTGAAACGGCGAAGAAAATTAACAAATAAAGCAGCTTTTTCATGATGGGAGGTTTTACCAAATATAATAAATACAACCCCTGTTAAACCTTCGGCCCTAAAAATATTCCTACTGATATAAACACCACAATAATATATGAAACGAATTCTATCTATCGTATGCCTGGCAATCGTTGTATTGACGGCATCATCCTGCCAAAAAGAAACCGTTGTTGCACCAAACAACAACCTAACCATCCAAACAAGCGTAAGCACCAATAACTGGATAACCCTCGATAACGGCAAAACCTGGAAACAATCTATCAGCGTACCCGAACTTGACAGTTACGCCAACGATAATGCCGGCGTACTGGTTTACCTATCGTTCACCAATGGTGTTTATGAGCAGATACCCGAGGTATTCAATGGCGTAAGTTATAGCTACATCCACGAGCGCGGTTTGCTTACCATTTACGCCCAGGCTTATAGCGGCAACCTAACCACTCCAAATCCCGGCAGTGGCAACGTAAAAATCGTATTGGTTGATTCGAACCCATGAGGCTCCACCAGCCTCCTAGCTATGGAGGCTTCTATATATACGTTCAATAATTTTCAAAATGAAAAAGGCACCGATTGGGTGCCTTTTTTGTGAGCCAGCCCCCTCTAATCTCCCCCGGTAGGGGAGACTTTTAAAAGCCGCTTATTCTTTAAGCCCTCCCTTTCAGGGAGGGTTTGGGTGGGGCTTATTTCTCCATCTGCTCTATCACAGACTGTGTTACGCCGGTGAAAGAGAAACCACCATCGTGGAACAGGTTCTGCATAGTAACCATACGGGTAAGGTCGCTAAACAGGGTTACTACGTAATCTGCGCATTGGTCAGCATCGGCATTGCCCAGCGGACTCATCTTTTCAGCGTAGTTTACGAAGCCATCAAAACCTTTAACACCGTTACCGGCTGTAGTGCGGGTTGGCGACTGCGAAATGGTATTCACACGTACGTGTTTTTTTACACCATACTGGTAGCCAAAATTGCGGGCAATGCTTTCCAGGTAAGCCTTGTTATCGGCCATGTCGTTATAATCAGGGAATACGCGCTGCGCCGCTATATATGTTAAGGCCAATATAGAACCCCACTCGTTAACAGCATCAAGCTTCATAGCTATCTGCATTACCCGGTGAAAGCTAAGTGCCGATATATCAAAACCCTTGTGGGTAAATTCGTAGTTGTTTTCGGTATAGTGAATGTTCTTGCGCACGTTTACGCTCATGCCAATCGAGTGCAGTATAAAATCAACACCGCCGCCAAAATGCTCCATACTTTTGGTAATCAGGTTGGTAACATCTTCGTTGCTGGTAACATCAGCAGGTATAACAGGGGCATTACATTCCTCTGCAAGTTTATTCAGTTCGCCCATGCGCAGTGCCAGCGGCGAGTTGGTTAAAACTATTTCGGCACCTTCGGCCACGCAGCGCTGAGCCACTTTCCAGGCTATCGACTGCTCGTTAAGCGCACCAAAAATAATCCCCTTTTTACCTTTTAATAAATTGTAAGCCATTGTTCGTTGGTTTTTATAATGTGGCAAAGTTATGTTTTTTTGTTGGAAAAGGTTATTAGAAGTTGGAGAGGTTAAAAAAGCTGGAAGGTTGGAAGGTTGGAAGGTTGGAAGGTTGGAAGGTTGGAAGGTTGGAAGGAACCGTCTCTATCGAACGTTGTTTTAATATTCTGAAAAATTGTTTTAATTCCTTGAAATTCGAGTTCAGAAAATGACAATTGCGATGCCTTCGGCCCGGGCTATCCGCTCATACTGCACAGGCCTTATCCACAGGCCGGTATCCGCTGCTATCCCCATCGCAGTTCTGAACCGTTGATTTTATTGATTAAGTGATTCCGTTGATTGTCTGAACCCTGATTTATAGGATTAAAAGATTTCTTGATTCTTATCCTCCTCAAAAATCAGGGATTCCTAAAATCATTGAATCAAGGTTCAAAAAAAAGAAACCCCTACCCAAACAGCCCGATTTTCACCCCTAAAAGTTCCCTTGCATTCTGCAATGCGCTCTCACCAGGCCTATCGCCGCTGAGCATTTTGGCAATCTCCAGCACACGCTCGTCGTCGCTTAGTTTTTTGATGCGGGTTTTGGTAGCTACGTCTGTATCGTCTTTATAAACAAAGTAATGGCTTTTGCCTTTGCCTGCTATTTGCGGCAAGTGGGTTATGGTAATTACCTGCAGATTTTGCGCCAGGCGCTCCATTACCTGCCCTACTTTATTGGCCACTTCGCCGCTTACCCCGGTATCAATCTCATCGAATATGATGGTAGGCAATGCGGTATATTCTGCAATGATCGATTTGATGCTGAGCATCAACCTGCTTAACTCGCCGCCCGAAGCCACCTTGCTCATATCCGCCAAAGCATGGCCCTTGTTCGCCGAAAACAGGAAGCGGATAACGTCGATACCATTAGGCCCAAGCACTACTCCACCTGCTCCCCCTTTAGGAGGCTGGGCGGCCTGCCCCTGCTCAATTTCCAATACAGAATTGTTCATACCCATTTCGGTAAGGTTGGCCAGCACCTTTTGGATGATAACCGGGATGGCCTTTTTGCGGTTGACTGATAGTTGGGCAGCCAGCTTTTCCAGTTCTTTTTGTGCCGAAGCTATTTGCTTTTGCAGCTTATCTATGGCCTCGTCGCCAAAAACAGCCTGCGCAATTTTTTCTGACAGGTCTGCCTGAATAGCGAGTAATTCCTCGTTGCTATTAACGCGATGCTTTTTCTGCAGGTTGTATAGCAAACTGAGGCGGGTGTTTACTTCTTCGGCACGGGCATCATTGGTGATGGTGCGCTGCTCAATAATTTCTATCTCGGCGGCTATATCCTTCAATTCTATCAGCGTGCTATTCAGCCGCTGGTGCAGTTCTTCCACCTCGTTATCGTATTTTTCAACGATAGACAATTGCTGCCCGGCTTCGCGCAGTTGGATAATCGCCGAGGTTTCGCCCTCGTGCATGAGGTAGTGTGCGCCCAGCAGGTTGCGTTTTATTTCCTCGGCGTTGTTAAGCGCGTAAAGTTCTTTCTCCAGGCCCTCCTGTTCATCGGCAGCTATGCCTGCTTTTTCCAGCTCATCAAACTGGAACTGGTAATAATCCAGGTCGGCTTTGGCTTTATCGCTTTGCTCTATCAGTTGCTGCAGGGCCGAGAGTGATTTGCGGTAGGCTTTGTATTTGGTTTGGTAAGCGGCCAGCAACTCGTGGTGGCCGGCCACGCCATCAACCACCAGCAACTGAAAATCAGGGTCGTTTATCTCCTGCGTGGCATGTTGCGAATGGATATCGATGAGCTTTTCGCCGAATTGCTTCAGCAAGGTAAGGTTAACCGGTGTATCGTTGATGAATGCCCGCGATTTGCCATCACTCGATATCTCGCGGCGCAAAACGGTATCGTCCTCATGGTCGAGGTCGTTATCTTCAAAAAAGGAGTTGAGGTGGAAGCCCGTTATTTTAAACGAACCTTCTATCACACATTTTTTTTGCTGGTTAAAAAAATAACGACTCTCGGCACGTTGCCCCAGTAAAAGCGACAAGGCACCCAGGATAATGGATTTACCCGCCCCGGTTTCGCCCGTAAGGATATTGAGGCCCTTATCGAACTTAATCTCGAGGTTATCAATCAGCGCGTAGTTTTGTATGGTTAGCTTTTGAAGCATAAAAAATACCTTTTTTTGGACGCACTAAATTACGAAAAGATACTTAGCTAGGCATGCTTACATGAAAATTACTAAAAAAAATAGCAATATGGTCAGATTTTTACCAGCCTAATACTTATTTCTTTGCCAGCCGTTTCATATACGCCCAGTTAAAGCCTATTACCACAATCAAAATCACCAGGCCGAAGAACTCACGACTTTCTTCTATCCATGGTTTTTCGGCTTTCATGGTTTGCACCATGCTTTCGTGGTTATGCTCGGTAACCCAATCAATAACGCCGGTTTTATCAAAAAACAAGTACGCTGCATAAGCTCCGTACACAATCAAACCGGCCAGATACGCCTTAGGGTAGAATTTCTTTTGCGATGCCAGGTAGCAAATGGCGGCACTGTACAGGTAAATAGGCGCCCAGATGTAAGGGTCGGGGTCGTTATACTGCAGGGCTGCAAAAACGATGAATATAAAAACGAATACCAAGTTGAAGATTTTCATGTTGTTTTGAAGGGCTTAATTCAAGTTTACGTTAATTCGGTGGCGATAAATTTCGGAAATTGAAGCTTATTTTCAGTAAAATTTGCAAACTATACAAAGTTTCCTTTTTTGCGATTTTCCCGAGCGCGCATGATTTAAAATTATGCGTATATTTGCTTTTATGAAAAGCAGATTAAATCTTACTATCGAAGAAAGCTTGTTGCAAAACATCAAGCAATATGCCCGTAAACAGCAAACGAGCGTTTCTGATTTGGTAGAAACTTACTTTAAAATCATCACCAAACCTGCAAAACAGGTAACCTTTATGGACCTGGTTGAAGAGCTTGGGCCACACAACATCGACCCAAAAGCTGATTTAAAGGAACTTTATTATCAAGACAAAAAACATGGCTTATAAAATTTTTTTAGATGCGAATGTTTTGCTTGATTATATCTTGAAACGAGAGCATCAGGAAGATGCAAAGGCAATTATAGAAATGGTTCAGGATGGCTATGTTGAAGGGTTTATAACTTCGTCGGTACTACACATTATCGGGTACTGGATAGCAAAAGCCTACGGAATAGAAAAAACCAAAACGTTGTTGTTAAATCTATTAACGAATGTAAAGGTTATTGATATAACACATGAGGTTGCTTTGATTGCGGTACACTCTAAAATAGATGATATTGAAGATGCACTACAATATTACACCGCTATACATCACAAATTAGATTACTTTATTTCCAGGGATAAGCAATTAAAAAAAGATGGCATCCCTACGTTGCAGGTTTACACGCCGCAAGAATTTATTAATAGAAGCCTTTAGCGATTTACCCCTCTCTCAACTTCTTCTTCTCCCGTAACATCATCCCATAATCCATCCTCCGCAAGGCGGCATTAACGGTGCTGGCTATCCTGTTGGCACGTGTTTCCTCCGTTTTGGCATCGTTTATCCATTTAATAAAATACCCCTGGTGCGATTTGGTGATGCTGTTGAAATAGTCCGCAGCCTCCGGCTCAAAGTCGAAACATTCCTGCAAATCCTCGGGAACTTCCCGCTTAAAATCAGCGTCAAATTCCAGGCGCACGCGCAGCATTGCACCCTTGCTTTTGCGGATGCCCTTACGCATTCCCTCGTTAAGCGGCAATATAAAAGTACCATCGCCATGCGGCAATAATGATTTGCCTGCAATGGCCAATTCATCCAAGAATCCGCGTACCCTAAACGAGCGTTTATCATTAGGTTTTAATAGCAAGGCACTGTCGGCAGGGATGACAATATAGGTCCAACCGGTTTTATCACCGTATTCACCAAACTGCAGGATGAGCGTATCAAAATCAACCATAGCCAAATATAGGGCATGCCGTCGGCAATTGTTAAATGTTTGTTAAATCAAATAATTTAACACTTATGGGTGTAACACTTCGATTGCCGATAGCATCTTATGAGTATAAAATCAACCACATAAATTGAAAATCATGAAAAACTTAAAATCAATCGTACTCGGCTTAGCCCTTTTATTGATATGCGGAGCCGTTAACGCAAAACCAACCAACGACAACGAAAGCCTTACCGCAAACCACGCCATAAATACCTATGTTGACGCCATTACCCGCGGCAAACTAAATGGGCTGAACGACGTGTTGGATCAGTCGGTAAAGTTTAGCATGCTGCGCGGCAAAAAAGTATTAAGCTTTGATAAAAAGCAAATGATGGAATTTTTCAAAGGCGATAAAAACGTAGAGCAGGCCTGCACCACCAGCACCGAAATTGTGGAAAGCAATGCCGATGTGAAATTGGTAAAGGTAGATATGAAATTCGACGGCTTTACCCGCAGCAATTATGTAACCGTGGCAAACACCGGCGATGGCTGGAAGATTACCAACGTGTACAGCGTTTTTAAATAATTTATTAGTTTAGTTTAGTGTTTAAGTGTGAGGCCTCCCCGAAGATTCGGAGAGGCTTTCTTATTTTACAAAAGGTTGCAAAACAGCCTGCCATTTATCGTAACCGGTTTTGTTGAGGTGCAGCAAGTCGCTCTCAAACAGGCTCGAATCGGGCTGCATGGTGGCGGGCTTCAATACTACCGATGCCACGTCGATATAATGACCTTTCCTTTTACCGGCCAAAAACGTCTTTATCTGTGCGTTGGCAATATTTACCTCGTTTAGATATTTGGCGCGACTTGGGCTGGGTTTAATAGCCATAAAATAAACCTCGGCCTTGGGCAGTTTACTGCTGATGATGGCCCAAAGTTTGGTAAACTCATCCGCCACGAAAGCACCCGATTTGCCTGCCGCAATATCATTCTCTCCAGCATACACGAAAATCTTCTTTGGCTGATAAGGAAGCAATATATAAGGCGTATAATAAGCCACCAGCTGCTCCAACGTGCACCCGCCCACCCCGCGCCGGATGATGGGTTTATCGCTAAAGCGCTGCTCCAGATCGGTCCATTTACGGATAGACGAACTGCCGATGAACAGGATGCCCCCCTTCGGCGGGAACTTGAGGCTGTCCTGATGCCTGAATTCTCGTATCTCGTTATCGAAAGGGAAACCTGTTTGCGCCCGGGCAATGCCGGTAGCGGCTAAAATAAAAAGTATTATGATCTTGATTTTCATACTGCTTGCGATAATCTATCCTCGAAAAACATGAAGGGCATCAGGCTATGTACGCCATCTATGGCCCAAACCGGGCCGCCTATGCAATACAACAACATTTTAAAAGGGCTGTTTTGCCGTTTTTCGCATTCGGCCATTACCTGCAGGCAGGCCCCACAGGAGGTTACAGGTTTTAAAAGTTCGAAATCGTCGGTTTTAGCGGTTACGGCCATAGCAACAATGGGGTCATCAGCGTGGCTGGTACCCCAATGGAACAGGGCCACACGCTCGGCGCACAGGCCGCTTGGATAGGCCACGTTCTCCTGATTGCTGGCATGGATCACCTTTCCGCTTTTTAACAGCAGCGCCGCGCCTACCCTGAATTTGGAATAAGGCGAATGTGAAGAGGCCAGCGCTTTTACAGCCTCCTGGCACAGGTTATGGTCTTCGGCGTTCAACTCCTCAACCGTATCGTATTCTTTAAATGAGATTTTTATTTCGTGTTTTGTCATCTTGGTAGCCCATCTGAAAAAGAGGGGGATACAAGATAAGAAAAAAAACTAAGGTTCAAATTATTGTCCGAAATAGTAATATATTTAAATCTGATATGAAAAACCTCAAACCATTCGCAATTGCCGCTATCGCACTGTTGCTATTTTCCTGCCAGTTTAATGGCACCTATGTAAACCGGGAAGAAGACAAAACCGCTGCAGAAAAAATAACCAAGCAATATTTCGAGCTGCTTAAAGCAAAAAAATACGATGAATCGTTCCCATTGTTCAGCGACAAGTTTTGGACGGTTACCTCGAAAGAAAAAGCCAAAGAAATATTCACAGCAACCAATAATAAACTTGGTGCATTGGTAGATATTAAATTAGACCATTGGGAAACGAGGAGAGTAGAAGGCACGAACCCTTCGGCGGAATATATTTTGTATTACCTGAATAAATATGAAAAATACGACGCCAAGGAAACGCTAAGCCTAACCCGAGAAGCCGACGGCAAAATAAAAATTATTGCTTTTAATATTAATTCAGAAGGCTTCTTTAAATAAAAAAAAACGAGGCACCTGCCATTGCCAGGCTTCACCTGCGAATCTAAAGGAAGAAAAATATATTATTCAAACCACGCCTTACCCTTTTCTAATCGGCAAAGCGTATCCGAAAAGGAATCACCAATATGAATATGGTCCGCACTATCTAAACCGATAAATGGGGAAATAACGATTCTGTACTGCTGATTATTGAATTCAATGCCAATAAATTCTCCACTGCCGTTGCTACCAATGGCTATCGTTTCGGAGAACGAGGATAAAATTTCATAATCTTTGTTTAGTTGCAGCAACTCGGCAACATCCCAAAGAACTACATATTCTAATCCGATAAAACCCTCAAACCTTTTATAATTCAAAACATAATACAGGTAGTCCGCAGGCAGTGGAAATCCAATTTCCCTTTGTATTAACTGAATATTTTCAGCAGGCGTAATCCTTTTTTCAAAATTATACCTGGCAAAAAGGGCATTCAGTTCCGTCATATCAAACTTTCTAACTCGCTACCGGTAATTCGCTGCTATCCAGATGCTCGGCTATCAGTGGATTTACGCTTTCGTCGTCTTTTTCTACCCGCAGGTTGTTTACGATGTGCATTTGCCGGGCCGGGGTGTTCTTGCCCATAAAGTATTCCAGCAGGGCCTTGATGTTGGCATCCTTCAGGAACACCGGATCCAACCGGATATCTTTGCCGATGAACAAGCCGAACTCATCGGGCGATATCTCACCCAAACCTTTGAATCGGGTTATCTCGGGCTTATTGCCCAGTTTGGCTATGGCGTTGCGGCGTTCTTCATCGCTGTAGCAGTAGATAGTCTCCTTTTTATTGCGCACGCGGAACAGCGGCGTTTGCAGGATAGATACGTGGCCTGCCTTCACCAAATCGGGGAAGAACTGCAAAAAGAAAGTCATCAGCAGCAGGCGGATGTGCATCCCGTCCACATCGGCATCGGTTGCGATCACGATATTGTTGTAGCGCAAGTTATCTATGCCGTCCTCAATATTCAGCGCGTGCTGCAGCAGGTTAAATTCCTCGTTCTCGTAAACCACCTTTTTTGTCAAGCCGAAACAGTTCAACGGCTTACCCTTTAAGCTGAACACCGCCTGGGTTTGCACATCGCGCGATTTGGTGATACTCCCGCTGGCCGAATCGCCCTCCGTGATGAACAAGGTGGTATCCTGCTTCCGCTCGTGGTTATCGTCGAAGTGCAGTTTGCAATCGCGCAGCTTACGGTTGTGCAATGATGCTTTCTTGGCGCGGTCGTTAGCCAGTTTCTTGATACCGGCTATGTCCTTGCGCTCACGTTCAGATTGCAGTATCCTTGCCTTCAAAGCATCGGCAGTAGCCTGGTTCTTGTGCAGGTAGTTGTCCAGTTCGCGTTTTACAAAATCGCCAATAAACGTACGTACCGATGGCCCATCCGGCCCCACATTCTGCGAGCCAAGCTTGGTTTTGGTTTGCGATTCGAAAACCGGCTCCTGCACTTTGATGGCAATGGCGGCAACAATGGATGCGCGTATATCTGCGGCATCGTAGTCCTTATCGTAATGTTCACGAACGGTTTTTACCACCGCCTCGCGGAAGGCAGCCTGGTGGGTACCGCCCTGCGTGGTGTTCTGCCCGTTTACGAAAGAGTAGTATTCTTCGCCATAAGATTGGCCGTGCGTCATGGCTATTTCAATGTCGTGCCCCTTCAGGTGAATGATGGGGTAACGCAGGTTCTCGGCATCAGCGTTGCGCACCAGCAAATCGTACAAGCCGCGCTCCGAAAGGTATTTTTTACCGTTGAAATTGATGGTAAGCCCCGAGTTCAGGAACACATAATTCCATATCATATTCTCCACGAATTCTGGGATGAAGCGATAGTGGCGGAAGATGGTATCATCGGGTATGAAGTTGATGGCCGTGCCGTTGCGCTGCGATGTCTCTTTTTCAGGTTCGTCGCGCGTAAGCTCGCCTTTCTCAAACTCGGCAATCTTGGTGCGCCCATCTCGGTAGCTTTGTACGGTAAAGAAGTTAGAAAGCGCGTTAACGGCTTTGGTACCTACGCCGTTCAAGCCTACCGATTTTTGGAAGGCTTTGCTATCGTACTTACCGCCGGTGTTTATCTTGGATACGCAATCGATAACCTTGCCCAGGGGGATACCACGACCAAAATCGCGCACGGAGACCTTATGCTCGCCCATGTTTATCTCGATGGTTCTGCCCGAGCCCATCACGAACTCATCTATCGAGTTATCTACGATTTCTTTCAGCAATACGTACACGCCATCGTCGTACGCCGAGCCGTCGCCCAGCTTACCGATGTACATACCGGGGCGTAAGCGTATATGTTCTTTCCAGTCGAGCGACCGGATACTGTCGTCATTATAATTACTCTCTGCCATAAATCTCCTTAAAAACCGGCGCGTAGCAGCACCGATTGCAAAAATAAACGTCCCGCATTTAAATCCGTATGAAAATGCGCTAACTTATCAACATTCGTATTACTATCGCTCGCAGATTGACTCAGCCCGAATGCGCTTCGCTATTCAACCCTCTCTAACTCCGTTAAAGAGGGTAAAGAAAAAAATATTGAAGCTACCATCTTTGCGGAGCAGGGAGGATGGTCGAGCGGAGCAAAGACCGGGCCTGCCTGTCGGCAGTCAGGTGCATCAACTCGCGTCGCGGACGTTTGCGGCATGTTTCAAACACTAAAGCCTGCTGTAATTCCTCTCCCCTACTTGAGGTTGAACTTGATGCAGTTGCTGGCCCTATCGATGTTCTTGAAAAACTCCGGGCCTTTATCATTGGTAAAACAAACGGCTATAATGGTGCCTGTATGGGCCTTCTGCAGGGTAATAAGCAAACCGTACTTATAATGTTTGGTAACGGCCATATTCTGCAGGTTGAGCAGGTAGCTGCGGCCGGCATCCGCGTGATAGCGTGCTAAATACGAGGGCGGGATGCTTCGCTGAAAGTAACCGCTTTTATCGCCGGTAAAGCCCATGGCCTCTGCAGTGCCCATGCCCTGGTATAAGGAATCGGGGTTGTCTTGCCCGCTTTCTTTGCTGCCTATATTGCGCAGATAGGATGCATAGTTTTCTTTTTGCGATTTTACCCGGAACCATATCTCGAACTCCTTGCCGGGCAATTCCATGGCATAATCGTAGGAGAAATCTTCATCATCGGGTGCGGGTATCTCCCTGAAGCCCTTCGGGAAGGTGAACACAGCGTTGGCGCGCCTGGCTATCTCCTTAAAATTCTTTAATTGCGGGCTATCGTATTCCAGCTTTTGGGCAACAGCAGTTTTTTTCTTGCCTATTAGGTGCTTTTTACCCTGTGCAATTGCGGGCGCAACGCAAAACAACAAGATGCCGGTAAGCAATATTTGTTTAATTTGCCTCAAAATAGTTTAATCAAGCAGGTAACACTAAAAATCAACAAACGAATTTAATCGAATTTAAGCAGTATTTACAATTTACCTATAATATAAATTTAAAAAATAAACGATTAGCTAAATGAGCATAAAGCCCAAATTGAGCCGTTTCGATCTCACCATGATTGTGATAAGCCTGGTAATAGGCATGGGTATTTTCGGCACGCCCAGCGATGTGGCGACAAGAGCGGGCAATACCCCAGTCTTTTTTGCCGCCTGGATTTTTGGCGGCCTGGTTACCCTTTGCGGCGCCCTTACCTTTGCCGAAATTGGTGCCCGCTACCCCACCACAGGTGGATTTTATAAAGTTTTTTCATATTGTTATCATCCCGCATTCGCTTTCATGATCAACTGGGTGCTGGTTATCAGCAACGCGGCATCCGTTGCGGCGGTGGCACTATTGGGTTCAGAATACATCAGCCCCTTGTTATTGCCACAAAGCCTGCAAAACAGCACCGGCACAAAAATTACCACTATTGCCATGGTGCTGCTGTTATATGTCATCAACTTTTTGGGGATTAAAATGAGTGCCCGTGCGCAAAACGTACTTGCTATTTTTAAGGTTGGGATGATTTTGCTGCTGTGTACCGCCATATTCCGGCACGATTATATTCCTTCAGAATGGGTAGCAACTCCTCATCAAGGTAGCTTGATCACCGCATTCGGACTCAGCCTCGTTCCTGTATTCTTTACCTATACGGGCTATGCGCAAACCATTAATTTTGGTGGCGATATCATCAACGCAAAAAAGAACATCCCCCGGGCTATTTTCATCGGGATAGGTATCGTTATTGCTTTATACCTAGCTATCAACTATGCATATTTTTCGGTACTAGGGTTAGGCGGTTTACAGCATACCCACACGCTGGCTGCGGCCATGTCGTCCGTTATTTTTGGTGCTACTGGTGCTAAGGTAACCTCAATACTTACTTTCGTATCAGTAGTGGCTTATGTAAACGTAAATATACTCTCCAGCCCCCGTGTTTATTATGCCATGGCCGAAGACGGCATTTTACCGGCAATATTTAAAAAAATCAACCCCAAAACACAGGTACAGGAATTTGGCATGAGCTTTTTTGTTGCGGCCATTTTGGTGATCCTATTTTTTGTGAGCTCATTTAGCGAGATGCTGAACTATGTAATGTTCTTCGAGATCATTGGCGTAACAGCGGCAGCGCTATCCATTTTTATCCTGCGAAAGAAAACCCGCGACCTGGATATCACCGGCATTTATACCATTAAATGGTTTCCACTGGTGCCGGTCGTTTTTATTATATCTTACTGCTTTGTTATCCTTAACATCTTCATCTCCTTTAAAGAGAGCCCTTACGCCGCGCTGTTTTGCCTGGCGGCTTATGCGCTGGGATTTGGGATTTACTATTTGAGCGTTAGGAACAAGCGGGAAGCGGCTTAAAGTGCATAAGGGTTTGCTATCGCTAAGCCCGAAATGACAGGTTCAATAGAAAACAATAGACTTTAAACATCTTCCGGCAACCGTCCATTAAAAAATCAATCAATACATTCGTATCAATTAAATATCTCTGTCCCATTCGTTACGGCATTTTTCTACTTGCTTATGTAACTCGTTAGCTGTTTCATCGCTAATGATTCCCCAAAAATCCGCCATTCCGCGTTTCTTTGGCTCTTCATCAATCAACTCATCAACGGCGTATACCAGCACTTCTAACTTTTTGCCAACATACTTTTCAGGCACAGATATACTGATATCTGTTTGCTGTGGGGTGATGCTCGTTTTAACCATCGCTATAATATAAATTATGAAGATAAGTAATTAAAAAATGGTTTGAATTGATGGCAAAGTAAAAATTAAATCTTCTTAAATTATTTTAAGAAGTATTTTGTTTTTTCAGATCAACTTTAGTAAGTTTGCATGGATGATGAATTTGATATCATTAAATATCGCGTACTTCTTTTCCTCGTTAAGGGAATTAAATTTTATAGTTAAATTGGTTGGTAAATCCCCGCTTCGGTGGGGATTTTTTTTTGCCAATTTTTTGAATGTTAAACACAAGCAAAATATATCTGAATTTTTATGGCAAGATTAAATTTACTGGAAGAGACACGTTATGAGAAGCTGCCGGTTAGCGTTTACGCCGACCAGAAAGCGGCATCGCTGGCGGTAGCGGCACGCATAGCGGCTTTGATTCGCGGCAAACAGGCTTTGGGCCAGCAAACCGTTTTAGGTTTAGCCACCGGCGTTACGCCTATTGGCGTTTATGCCGAGCTTATCCGCCTGCACAAGGAAGAAGGGCTATCTTTCAAGGATGTCATCACCTTCAACCTGGATGAGTACTACCCCATGAAGCCTGATGCTGCCCAGAGCTACGTCACTTTCATGAACGAGAACCTCTTCGACCATATCGATATCGACAAAAACCTGGTACATATCCCCGATGGTACCCTGGAACAGGAAGATGTTGCTGCTTTCTGTTTGGATTACGAACGCCAGCTGTCGGAACTCGGCGGCTTGGATTTGCAATTACTGGGTATTGGCCGTACCGGCCACATCGGTTTCAACGAGCCGGGTTCCGCCCCTAACTCGGGTACACGTTTGGTTACGCTTGATGATTTGACCCGCCGCGATGCTTCCCGTGATTTCGGTGGCAAGCAGAATGTGCCCACCAAAGCCATCACTATGGGGGTTGGTACCATCTTCAAGGCCCGCGAGATCATCCTGATGGCCTGGAGCGCTAAGAAAGCATCCATCATACGCAAAGCCGTAGAGGGCGAGATATCAGGAGACGTGCCTGCTACCTTCCTGCAGTTGTCCGACCATGTGGAGTTCGTGCTTGACGAAGGCGCAGCATCGGGTCTTACCCGCTTCGACACCCCATGGCTGGTAAAAGATTGTGTTTGGGACAATAACCTGAAGAAGAAAGCAGTGATCTGGTTATCCTGTGCCGTAGGCAAGCCGATACTGAAACTGACCGAAGAAGATTACAACAACCATGGCATGGCGCAATTAGCCGTAGAGCAAGGGCCGGTGTACGACATCAATATCGATATCTTCAACCAGATACAACATACCATCACCGGCTGGCCGGGCGGTAAGCCGGGTGCCGACGATAGCCAGCGCCCTGAGCGTGCCGAGCCGGCTCGCAAGCGCTCTATTGTGTTCTCCCCCCACCCTGATGATGATGTGATTAGCATGGGCGGTACTTTTATCCGCCTGGTAGACCAGGGGCATGATGTGCATGTAGCTTACCAAACATCGGGCAATACCGCCGTTTGGGATGATGATGTGCTAAGGTATGTCGAGTTCGCCATCGACTTCAAAGAAAGCGTGGGCGAGGATGCATCGGAACTGAAGAAATTGTATGGGGAGATGCGCCACTTCATCGAGAACAAATTGCCTAACCAGATTGATACCCAGGAAATACGCAACGTAAAAGGTTTCATCCGTAAAACGGAGGCCATAGCGGGCGCAAGGTTCGCGGGCGTGCCCGATAGCAACATCCATTTCCAGGCCCTGCCTTTTTACGAAACAGGCAAAACCAAGAAGAACGCTGTAGGCGAAGAGGATATTTTGTTAACTATGGAGCTTCTCCGCAAGGTAAAGCCGCACCAGGTATTCGCGGCAGGTGACTTTGCAGACCCGAATGGTACGCATATCGTATGCTTCAACGTCATCCTGGCTGCCCTGCAACGCTTAAAAGAAACCGAGGATTGGGTGCAAGATTGCTGGATGTGGCTGTACCGCGGGGCATGGCACGAGTTCGCTACCCACGAAATAGAAATGGCGGTGCCGCTTTCCCCTGCCGAGGTTTTGCGCAAGCGCGATGCCATCTTCAAGCATCAAAGCCAAAAAGACCGCCCCGTGTTCCCCGGCGACGATGCCCGCGAGTTTTGGGTGCGCGCCGAGGACCGCAACCGCGAGACTGCCGTAAACTACGACAAACTCGGCATGGCCGAATATGCGGCCATGGAGGCCTTTGTGAGGTATCATTACTAAGCAGCGTATAATTTAAAAACACAAAAAGGCGCGATTTGCGCCTTTTTGTGTTTTTCTCCAGATTTTGCTGTTCTCTTCTAATACATACCTCTTACAAAAATCAACAGTTCAACCATTACCTGTATTAAAGTGCAGATTACTAACGCCTTAACCACTTGCTCCTGCATCCTCCAAAAGGTATTCGATAATTCGTTCCCTGGGGTTAAAAGGGGCAAGTTGATCTAGCCCCATCTTTTTG
Organism: Mucilaginibacter psychrotolerans; assembly: GCF_004519315.1. Taxonomy (GTDB): domain Bacteria; phylum Bacteroidota; class Bacteroidia; order Sphingobacteriales; family Sphingobacteriaceae; genus Mucilaginibacter; species Mucilaginibacter psychrotolerans. The sequence goes on along the minus strand of NZ_SOZE01000001.1, from coordinate 209,461 downwards.
ATGGCTAGTTCAACCAGCTCCGGCTCGCCAGGCTCCTGCGCAAACTCCTCCTCTTCTGCAAAATACTTACCGGCATCAAGCATCGCCTTTAGGGGTATCAACCCTATCAACTCGCTGCCGGTTACACGTGTACCGTACGCAGCGGCTTTGCTGCAAACTTCAATAAAAGCCAGGTGTATAGGCGCAACCGCTATTTGGGTAAGGTTCATAGATACCTGTGCCATACCATATTCCTTGATGTACCAGCCTATCGCTTTTACACTCTTTAGGGTGCCTGTCAGCCTCTTGGGCTTGCCATCTTCATCGGTTATCACCTTGCCAGCTACCGGGTCGCCACTGCGCATTACCCGGCCAGACTCACGCACATCAAAAGCAATAGCATTGGCAACACTTACGCTATCGGTATCCAGGTTTACGTTGTAGGCTATCAACAAATCGCGGGCACCTATTACGGTGGCACCACGCTTTACATCGTTCTCTGCCGGGCCATAATCAGGCTTCCATTGAGGCTGTTTCATCTTTGTAAAAAAACCCTCATACTCCCCGGCGCGGATTACCGAAAGGTTACTCCGGCTTCGATCCGCCTGCGAATGCTCGTACAAGTAAACGGGGATACCCAACTCCTCACCTACGCGTATAGCCAGCTGCCGGGCGTATAGCATCGTCTCTTCCATAGTCATATTGGCGATTGGTATCAGCGGACAAACATCAGTGGCCCCCATCCTGGGGTGCTCGCCTTTCTGCTTGCTCATGTCAATTAGTTCGCCCGCTTTTTTTATCGCCAAAAACGCGGCCTGTATCACCGCCGATGGTTCACCCACAAAGGTTACTACGGTGCGGTTGGCAGCTTTGCCCGGGTCAATATTCAATAAAAAAACGCCATTGACCGATATAATCTCGTCCGTAATTTGTTTGATAATATCCAGGTTAACGCCTTCGCTAAAATTGGGTACGCATTCTATTAGTTTGTTCATTTGTTCACTAGTTCACTGGTGTCGGCTTGTTTGAGCGGCAAATTTGTTAAGCAAATCAACCGCATCAAAAACGCCTTTATAAATGAGCGATATGATATTTAATCGCGAATATACGTGCTTCAAAGAGCGCTTAAAGGGCGATAAATTAGCCGTGTTGTAAAATTCATGTTGAACAAATTTTAGTCATCTGCAAATATGTACTTTAGCATCATGACAAAAATAGCCCTTATCTTTTTAATATGCCTTATTGGGCAAACTGCCTTTGCTGCAGGCGATGAAATCATCAAAAAAAACGGTTATACGCTCATCGTATCAAGTAACGACGCGCATTTCGATAACGCCCTGAAAGAGAAACTCATCAACACCTTCTTTACCGTTTATCCGGGTATCGTAAAAGAATACAACAAGAAAAGTCTTAAGAAGGTTCGATTTTTTATCGATACCGCTTACCACGGCGTGGCCGCTACGGATAACGGCCGGGTCGTTTTCAGTTCGGCCTACATGACTGCCCACCCCGGCGACATTGATGTAGTTACGCATGAGGTGATGCACATTGTACAAGATTACGGCGATAGCAACGGCCCAGGCTGGCTCACCGAAGGCATTGCCGACTACGTGCGCAACGAGCACGGCATAGCTAACGAGGCGGCCAACTGGCGCCTACCTGCCTATAAAGCCACACAAAACTATGATAACGCCTACCGTGTAACTGCCCGCTTTTTGCTTTGGGTAGAAACCTATGTTAAAAAAGGCAGTGTGAAAAAGTTAGATGGCATTATGCGCAAGCATACTTATAATGATAATACCTGGAAGGATGTTACCGGGAAAAGTGTTGATGAGTTGTGGAAGGAATACGCAGTGGCGAGCCCCCCAGCCCCCTAAAGGGGGAGCTTTTCATTAGCCGTGTAGCTTGCCCTAAAAATTATTTTGTATCTTTATCATGCTTAATTTTTGTTTATGACCACAATGACACTTCAGGTTCCGGATGTTCTCGAAAAAGAGCATGACGAAACCGTCCGTTTTTTGGCGGCAAAATTATATGAGGCTGGTAAATTATCATTAGGCCAGGCAGCAGAAATGTGCGGTATGAGAAAGTGGGATTTTCCGGAGGTGCTTGCTCAATTCGATGTTCCATACTTCCAGTACACCGCTGAAGATGTAATCAATGAAGCCAATAGTATCCGCTAGGGCTGCTTTAGTTATTACGGATGCCAGTTGTCTAATTCTACTCGATAAGATTGGTCATCTTGATTTACTTCCCATATTATTTTCAAAAGTAATTACGACACCCGAAATAATTTCAGAGTACGGAAGCGCTGCACCTCATTGGATGCTAGTAATAACTGTTTTTAATAAAAAACTGCAAAGTCAATTTGCAGATATTGTTGATGCCGGAGAAGCCAGCGCGCTAGCTCTCGCACAAGAAATAACAAACGACTATGTGATAATCGATGATATGCAGGCGCGCAAATTGGCTGCAAAGCTTGGGTTAAATATTATAGGAACTTTAGGCATTTTGTTAAAAGCTAAACAAGCGGGATTGATAGCAGTACTGAAACCTGTACTTGAAAAAGTAGAAAAAACAAATTTCAGAACCACAAAAGCGCTAATTGAATCTATTTTACGATACGCGGGAGAATAGCATGAAGATGGCAAATCTCCTAACAAGAGAGGCTTTCCAAATGGAAAGCCTCTCTTGTTTATGCCATGGTGATCTTGTCGAACTTATCAACCACCTAGTGCAGCTGCACCGCTTACGATTTCGGTAAGCTCAGTGGTGATGGCTGCCTGGCGGGCCTGGTTGTATGAAAGTTTAAGAGCTTTCAACAAATCGCCGGCGTTTTCTGTTGCCTTATCCATTGCGGTCATACGTGCGCCGTGTTCAGATGCATTTGAATCTAATACTGCGCGGTATAACTGTATTTTAATGTTCTTTGGTATCAACTGCTCTACTATCTCTTCCTGCGAAGGTTCCAGTATATAGTCTACTTGTGCTTCAATCTTGCCTTTTACCTGTTCCTTTGGCTTAGCCTCAGATTTCGGTACAGGAAGCAATTGCTCAGTAATCAGGTATTGTACCGCTGCGTTACGGAAGTGATTGTACACCAATTCTACGCGGTCGTAGTCGCCATTTACAAAGCCCTGCATTATCGATTCGGTGATCTTCGATGCATTGATAAAGTTCAGATCCACGTACAGATCGTTATTGTTGCCAATAACGTTGTACTTACGGCGCTGGTAATATTCCTGGCTTTTTTTACCGATGGCTACGATAGATACATTGCCCGCCTTAAGCTGTTCGCTGTATTTCTCTGCGATGAGGTTATTGGCCGTTTTGATCACATTGGTGTTGAACGCACCAGCCAAACCACGGTTTGATGATACAACCACAACCAATACACGTACCGGCTCACGTTCCTGCAGGTATGGCGATGCGCCATCCTCTAAACTAGCCGATAGATTTGCCAACAAGTCTTTCAACTTATTAGCGTAGGGGCGCAATTGTACGATAGCATTGGTTGCTCTTTTCAGCTTTGCTGCCGAAACCATTTTCATGGCTTTGGTAATTTGCTGGGTAGAGCTTACTGATGATATCCTGTTCCTTACTTCTTTTAAATTAGCCATTCTTTTAAGATGTGCAAATTTTAGATGTGCAGATGTGCAGATGAATGCAGCATTACACGATTATTTAAATGTGCAAATTTCAGATATGCAGATGTGCAAATGATTGCAATGCTACACGTATATCAATATGCAGATGTATATTTCAGATGTGCACATAATTTGCACATCTGAAATCTGCACATCTGAAATTAATATTTCCCTGCCAGTTCTTTAGCTACCGTTTCCAGTACGCCGGTCAACTGGTCGTCGAATTTACCTGCTTTAAGGGCGGCCAACACTTCCGGGTGGCGTGCCTCTAACTGGCTGGTGTATTCGCTTTCGAATTCTTTGATTTTATTAACCGGTACGTTACGCATCAGGTTTTTAGTACCTAAGTAGATAATAGCAACCTGTTTCTCAACCGTTACCGGCGAGTACTGCGCCTGCTTTAAGATCTCTACGTTACGTGCACCTTTGTCAATTACGTTCTTGGTAGAAGCATCCAGATCGGAACCGAATTTAGAGAAAGCCTCTAACTCGCGGTATTGTGCCTGGTCAAGTTTCAACGTACCGGCAACTTTCTTCATCGATTTGATCTGCGCGTTACCGCCCACACGAGATACGGAAATACCTACGTTAATTGCGGGACGGATACCTGCCAGGAACAAGTTCGACTCCAGGAATATCTGGCCATCGGTAATCGAGATTACGTTGGTTGGGATATATGCTGATACGTCGCCTGCCTGTGTTTCGATAATTGGCAATGCAGTTAATGAACCACCACCTTTTACGATGTGTTTGATAGACTCCGGCAAATCGTTCATTTGCTGCGCGATGTTATCGTTAGCATTTACCTTTGCGGCACGCTCTAATAAACGGCTGTGCAGGTAAAAAACGTCACCAGGATAAGCCTCACGGCCCGGTGGGCGACGAAGCAATAAAGATACTTCGCGGTAAGCTACAGCCTGCTTAGAAAGGTCATCATAGATGATCAAAGCAGGGCGACCTGTATCGCGGAAGTACTCGCCAATTGCAGCACCTGCAAAAGGCGCAAAGAATTGCATGGTAGCAGAGTCAGAAGCATTGGCAGCAACAACAATTGAGTAAGGCATAGCACCGTTCTCTTCAAGCGTGCGTACAATGTTTGCAACGGTAGAGGCTTTTTGGCCGCAAGCTACATATATACAAGTTACCGGCTTACCGGCCTCGTAAAATTCTTTTTGGTTGATGATGGTATCGATGCAAACCGCAGTTTTACCTGTTTGGCGGTCACCAATAACCAACTCACGCTGGCCACGGCCAATAGGGATCATTGCATCGATAGCTTTGATACCTGTTTGTAGAGGCTCGGTTACCGGCTGGCGATAGATAACACCAGGAGCTTTACGCTCTAAAGGCATTTCGTACGTTTCGCCAAGGATAGGGCCTTTACCATCAATAGGGTTACCTAAAGTATCAACAACACGGCCAAGCATACCTTCACCTACGTTGATAGATGCAATACGATTGGTACGTTTTACGTTGTCGCCTTCTTTGATATCGTCAGACCTTCCCAGCAATACCACACCCACGTTATCTTCTTCAAGGTTCAAAACGATACCTTGCAAACCGTTATCAAATTCAACCAGCTCACCTGATTGTACTTTAGTTAGTCCGTAAACACGTGCAATACCGTCACCCACCTGGAGTACGGTACCCACTTCTTCTAATTCAGATTCTGACTTAAAGCCTGCTAACTGCTGGCGCAATATGGCCGATACTTCGTCTGGTCTTACCTCTACCATTTTTTGAATTTATTTTAGAGTTCTAATTTATTCTAATTTACTGCAACCTGTGCAAATTCTTTCTTCAATTTCTTTAAGCTGCTTAATACGCTGGTATCAACACGCCTGTCGCCTATGGTTAGTACAAAGCCGCCTATCAGTGCTTTATCAACCTCGGTATGTAACTTAATAGTACCACCAATCGCAGTCTGTATTTGGTTTGCCAATTCTGTTTTGTTAGCTTCAGACAGTGGCGTTGCAGAAACAACTTTAGCATAAGTAATGTGATTTTTCACATCATATAGTCCAATAAATTCCTGAGCTGTACCATATAACACAGCAGCACGACCTTTATTCACCATAATGTTGAGCAAAGCAATGCTTACTTTATTCATGCGTTTGCCGAATATCTCTGCCAAGATACTTACCTTTTTCGAATGTGAAATGATAGGGTTAGCCAAAACAGAATTCAGCTCCGGGCTTCCTTTCACAGTTTTATAAAAAAGGATCATATCATTCTTTACCTCCTCAAGCGCGTTTTGCTCCTGGGCAAGGTCAATCAATGCTTTTGCGTATCTTAATGCTACGGTTATTTCTGACATATCTTAGTTAATGGTGGGTGGTGAGTGGTGAGTGGTTTTAAAAGCCACCCTCTATTTACCATTCTCTACTCTCTACTACAATTTCACTTCTTTAAGCAAATCGGCAACTAATGCATCCTGTTTGCTGCTATCTTCAAACTGCTTGCGCAATACCTTTTCGGCTATCTCGAGCGATAAGCTCGCAACCTGATTTTTAACATCGGCCATTGCAATAGCTTTAAGGTTATTTATCTCTATGCGGGCAAGTTCTATCATACGTGCACCTTCTTTTTGTGCATTGTCTTTAGCGTCCGCTACAATCTGGTCCTTCAATACCTTAGCTTCTTTCAGTATCAGGTCGCGCTCGGCACGTGCTTGTTTCAAAAGGGCATCGTTCTCGTTAGTTAAACGGGCCATTTCATCTTTAGCAGCTTCGGCTTTCAACAATGCATCTTCAATTGAACGCTCGCGCTCGCTTATGGCACCCATAATAGGCTTCCAAGCAAATTTGGCAAGAATTATGAACAGGATAAAAAACGATACCGAGGTCCAAAATACTAAGCCGATCTCTGGGGTAACTAATTCCATTTCTATATAAAAGTTAAAAAGTCAATTCTTTAAAATAACCGTAGCTGCGGCCAATCGCAACAGCCTACGGTTAAGATTTTGCCGGGAGCAGATATTATCTTAAACCCAGGAATGATACAACCACACCGAACAAAGCAGCACCCTCGATAAGAGCGGCAGCGATGATCATTGCAGTTTGGATCTTTGAAGCAGCCTCTGGCTGGCGAGAAATACCTTCCATAGCTTTTCCACCTACCTGACCGATACCGATACCGGCACCAATTACTGCTAAACCTGCACCTAATGCAGCGATACTTCCAATCATTGTTTTAAAATTAAAGTGAATATATAATATATAGTTATTTGCAATTATTAGTGGTGATGTTCTTCAATAGCCGTACCGATGAACAACGCAGTAAGCAGGGTAAAGATAAACGCTTGCAACGCTGCCACAAGCAACTCAAGAACATCCATGAATACCACAAACGGTACCGAAACCAACGATACTGAAGCAGCCTTGAACACAAAGATGAGCGATATTAAGCTTAGTACGATGATGTGACCCGCAGTAATATTTGCGAATAAACGTATCATCAATGCAAAAGGCTTTGAGATAATACCCACCAGCTCTACCGGCCACATAATAGGATACAACCAAACAGGTACATCAGGCGCGAAAATATGTTTCCAGTAGTATTTATTCCCATTAATGTTAACCACAACCAGGGTGATAAAAGCCAGAACAAAAGTAACAGCTATATTACCCGTTAAATTAGCACCACCCGGGAAGAATGGAACTAAACCGATAAGGTTATTCACCCATATAAAGAAGAATACCGTAAGCAACAGGGGCATGAAACGTTCGTATTTATAACCAATGTTGGGGCGCGCAATATCATCACGAACAAACATAATAATCGGCTCGATAAACGACTGCAGGCCTTTTGGCGCTTTGCCTTCGCGCTTTTTATAAGCCGATGACACGCTCAGGAAGATAATGAAGATGATCAGCATAGACATCCACATACTTACTACGTTGCGGGTGATGGAAAAGTCTATCAGTTTTTTATTCAGGCTCAATACCGTGGCAGCTGGTAATAAATTATCAGTACCTTCAACTATAGCAACCTTATCTTTTACCAAACGATAAGTGTAATGTTTACCGGCAAAATCTTTATGCCCATGTTCGAAGTTTGCCGCAGAAAAAACTTCTAAACCCTTGTCGGTATAAAGTATTACAGGCAAGGCAATACTGGCGGTACCCCACAGGTGTATCGAGTGCGAATCGGCAATGTGTTCCAGTATAACTTCACTGGGGTTAAATGCTTCTTCATGTCCGCCTTCGGTGTGGGCAGGTTGTTCAGTTTCAGGGGCGTGTTCGGCCTGTGTAGCAAAGGTTTTACAAGTGCAAAAAGTCAAAAAAACGCCCAAAATAAGGCTTAGAGCAATTTTTTTTGATTTCAAAACGTGGCTAAAATGCATTGAATGAGTGTTTTTTACTTTCAATTTTGGTTGCGCAAGTTACGCAACAAAACATAAACTTCAAAGCCGGTATTTAGAAAATATAGATAAAAGAAGTTAGCTAAAAATGCGCCGTGCCCTATGTGTAGTTTTAACACAAAGATGAGTGCCAGCCCCATGCTCATCATCATCTTCACAATGGTAGCAATAAGGAAGGCCTGGGCATACATTTCGGGTTTTAAAAACCGCACTATTTGCATTCCCGTGAGTAACATAAAGGTAAGTACGCCAAAGAAGCCAAACAGCACCCAAAACTGCGGTATAAGCAGTGGTGCATAACCGCTATAAACCAGGCAAACGGGCAATAAGGCCAGCAGCACCAAAAAAATGCCTGTCTGTAAAAATGTTTTTAAAAACTTCACTTCCCTACCGTCCTTATAACTAAATAAAGTGAAGCAAAAACCCCGGCCAAAGACAACGCTGCGGTTACCCATTTAGTAGTATGCCCCGCACTTTCGTCAATTTTGTAGCCTGCAAAAGTAAATATACCTATAATGGCAATCATTTGAAAAGCAAGGCCCATGTATTTGGCATACGAACCGGCTTCTTTCGCACGTTTGTCTAATCTTTCTGGTTCATTTTTTGCCATGTCGCAAATTTATCAATCCTATTGCATACTATTTAGTATATTAGCGATGCTTTTTATAATACTTGGTTAGCGAGCAAATAACAAAGATTGACTGCGAAAATAATTTCTCGCAAAGCCGCCAAGGCGCAAAAGGAAGAAAAGGAACTGTTGCGTTTTTGTGGGAAAATCAAACTCTAACTGCATTATTATGGGGTTTATTCGTTATAACCGGGAGGATATTGATACTTTAATGAAATCTAAACCATTAACAAAAACCGACGTTAAGTTCCTTAAAGAGTTAAGGCAATCTGTAAAGGAAGTTAACCTATTCAAAGTCGGTAAACTCAATGGCAAACCGCTGGATACCTTGCTGAAACAATTATAATCCACCTATAAACATCATCTCTTGAGGCGCACATCTACCTGTATTTTATCAAAACAACGCATCCTTGCCTTATTTGCGCTTGTACTTATTATCGCGGGCTGTTCGCTCGAAAAGAAGAGTGCAGTTAACCGTGCGCTGCAAAACCTTACCGCGCATTATAATATCCTGTTCAACGCACGCCAGATACTACAGCAAAAACAGGAAGGCTACGCAACTGCCTTTGTAGATAACTACGCCGAACTGCTGGCCGTTTACCAGGATACCGTTGCCGGCGGCGGTGCACCCGATAAGGATTTGGATGCCGCCAAACAAAAGGCCAACGCCATTATCAGCATAAAAGAACAAAGCCATTACATACCCGATGCCTATTTGGTGCTGGGTAAGGCCAATTACCTCAACAATAACTATTTCGATGCGGTGGAGTATTTCAATTACGTTGTACTTACCGCCCGGCCCAAACAAACCCAGCTAAAGCAGGAAGCTTTGATGTGGAAAGCGCGCGCACTGCTATACCTTAATAAAATAGCCGAAGCGAAACTGGTCATTGATACTGCTATCCAAAACATCAATCCTAAGAAAAGCGTACCAGCAGATGTTTACGCTACCCTGTTACAGTACAATATAGCTATACAAGAATATCCCGTCGCCGAAGAAGCTGCCACAAACGCCATCAAGTACAGCCACGGCAACCTGCAACGCATGCGCTGGACCTTCATATTGGGCCAGCTGCAGGAACTGAACGGTAGACCCGCCGATGCCGCCGCCAGCTACGCCAGGGTAGCCAAAAGCAACGTCACCTTTGATATGGCCTTCAATGCCGATCTTAACCGCATCCGCATCGAAGACAACCGCAATGGGGTAAAGATAAGCCGACTAGACCGACTGCGCTCGCTACTGAAAAATCAAAACAACGCTGATTTTACCGACCAGATTTATTACCAGATAGCCCAGCTGCAATACGCCGAACACCAAACAGACGAAGCCATAAAAAGCTATAAACAATCTACCAGCTACAGTCAGCGCAACCAAAACCAAAAAGGCCTGTCGTACCTGCGGCTGGCTGATATCTACTTTAAAGACGAAGCCGATTACACCTTGGCCAAAACCTATTATGATAGTACCCTGGCTACCCTGCCGCCGACTTATCCGGGTTACATCACCATACAAAAAAAAGCAGATAACCTGCAACTGCTTACAGATAACCTGAAAACCATAGCCCGCGAGGATACCCTGCAGATGCTGGCTGCCCTGGACGAGCCCGACCGTATAAAACGAATTGACGAGATGGCTAAACACCAGGCCATACAAAAACAAACAGCAGCTGCTGCCCCTTTGGTAAATAACGGCGCGAACAATTCCCTTGTCGATCCCTTTACCGATACGCCCTCGCCGCAGGCCAGCGTACCCAATGGTGGTAACTTTTATTTTTACAATACCAATGCGGTAAGCCAGGGTTTCAGCGATTTCAAGCGCGTTTGGGGTAACCGTAAACTGGAAGATAATTGGCGGCGCAGCAACCGCCAAGGCAGCGATCTTACCACCAATACCCTCAACACCGCAAAAAACGTAGATGTAAACGCCCTGCCCGATTCTATGCAGCGCAGCCCCGCCGAGGTGGAAGCAAATAATTTTAAGCAGGATCTGCTGCAAAATCTACCATTAACGCCGCTTCAACTGGCGCAATCTAACATCAAACGGTATGATGCCTACCTGGCTATAGCCAATTTTTACCGCGACGTGCTGGATGATAAAAAGGAGGCCGCAGCAGCTTATGAAACGATATTGGCGCTCTTCCCCAATAATGATAGCAAGGCGGCCATCTATTATAACCTGTATCGTTTGTACAGCGAAAGCAATGTAGCCTTATCTGATAAGTACAAGGCCTTGGTGTTGAAGGAATACCCGGAAACGGCTTTCGCCAAAACCATCCTCGATCCTGATTACGGCAAGCGTCTTAACGATGCCGATACAGGCTTCGGCGTGCTGTACAACCAGGTTTACGACCTTTACGCCGCCAAAAAATACGCTGAGGTAATTACCTCGACCGATGGTTTATTGAAAACTTATCCTAATAACAAGTATGCATCGCAATTGGCTTACTTAAGAGCCTTTGCTGCGGGCCATCAGGAAAAGTTGGACCCGTTTAAGGCCGAACTGCAGCAAATAGCTTCAAAATACCCCGACGACCAACTGATAACGCCGCTGATAAAACAGCACCTGGCCTACACTGATGCCAACCAAACGGAACTGGCTGCCCGCACCTTCGTGATAACGGATAAAGACATTAGCGAGGGGCTTTTTACTATACCTATTGTTTATCAGCAGGAAAGCCCCTACCGCAAGCCCTATACAGGAGGCCCTATTACTATAGTGCCCGATGTGCGCAAGCCCGAGAAAAAACCGGTTGTGGCCCCGGTGGTAGTCGCCAAGCCGTTGCCGCCCACGGTTAAGAAACCGGATACCCTTGCAAAGATCGCTGTGCAGCAACCTGTTAAAGAGCCGGTAACTGCGCAACCAAAAGCCGATACAGTAAAGGCTCAGCCGGAAATTACCTTAGCCGCTCCCCCCATACAGCCGCCAACAACGCCGGTTGCGCTACCGGTTGTTAAAAAGCCATCAATTTTTAGCCTGCGCGATAGTACGCATTACTTCTTCGCGGTAAATGTGGCTTCGGGTACAACTAACTTGTCTTCCTCACGTTTTGGTTTTGGGCAATTCAATAGGGTGCAGTATCAGGGCCCAGCTATCAACCACAAGTTAAAAAGTGTGGGCAACGATAACCAGTTGATATATGTTGGCGGTTTTGCCAGCCTGGAAAAAGTTAAGCAATATGCACGCAGCATTGTACCACTGTTGCCCAATATTATGAAGGTGCCGCAGGATAAATACAGCTTTTTTATTATTACCGAAGAAAATCTGGATAAATTAGCCGACTCAAAAACATTGGATAGCTATATAGAATTCTATCAGCAAAACTATTAAGGTAAAATGATTATCACCAACAATAACCGCAACAATAAAAACAAGCTTACCACACAGGATATAAAGCGTTACAACTGGTATATATGGCGTTTTGTTATCGGCTGTTTCGCCATGTTCGTTATCCTGATATTGCTTGTGGCGTTCCAGGTGTTCGGTCCGCTACCGTCTTTCCGCGAATTAGAGAACCCCAAGAGCGATCAGGCTTCGCAGGTAATTTCTTCAGATAGCCAGGTAATAGGCAACTATTATGTAAAAAACCGCACCAGCGTTACCTATAAGCAGTTATCGCCAAACGTTATCAACGCCCTGGTTGCTACAGAAGACGCCCGCTTTTACGAGCATTCGGGTATCGACTTCAAACGCACGTTCAGCATCATATTGTATAACCTCATCGGCAAAAAGCAGGGCGGCAGTACCATTACGCAGCAATTAGCGCTCAACCTTTTTTCAGAACGTTCGCACAATCCGGTTAAACGTATCATCCAAAAACTGCAGGAATGGATAACCGCCGTAAAACTCGAGCGCAACTACACCAAGGAAGAAATCATCACCCTGTACATGAATACAGTAGATTTTGGCGCTTACAATACTTATGGCATCAGCGCAGCATCGCGCACCTATTTCAATACCACGCCAGATAAGCTTACACCAGATCAGGCTGCACTGTTGATGGGCATGATCAACGGTCCCGGCATTTACAGCCCGATCAATCACCCCGATAATGCGCTCAAACGCCGCAATTTCGTACTGCGCCGTATGTACGAAGAAAATTATCTGAGCCAGGGACAGGCTGAAGAATTCAAGAGTAAACCACTTGGCCTATCCTTTAAAATAACCGACCATAATGAGGGTATGGCTACCTACTTCAGGGCCGTATTGAAAAAAGAGGTGCAGAAGATATTAGTAGAGAAATCTATCCTGAAACCGGATGGCGTTACCCCTTACGACCTGGACCGCGACGGTTTGAAGATATACACCACCATCAATGCCACCATGCAGCAATATGCCGAAGATGCGCAACAGGAATATATGCGCAATCTGCAAAACCAGTTTAACACACACTGGAAAGGCATAAACAAGTATAAAGCGATCCCAACTTTTGCGAGTTTGCTAGATAAAGGCATGCATCGGTCTGACCGATACCTGAGCCTAAAGCAGCAAAATAAAACAGATGAAGAGATAAGGGAAGACTTCAACACACCTGCCAAAATGAATATCTTCACCTGGCATGGCGATATCGATACATTAATGAAACCTATCGACTCCATTGTTTATTGCAAAATGATGCTGCGCAACGCCTTGATGAGTATGGACCCTACCACAGGCTACATCAAAGCATGGGTAGGCGGTACCAACTTCGAGCACTTTAAATACGACCAGGTAAAAATGGGCACGCGGCAGGTAGGATCAACGGCTAAGCCATTTACCTACACAGTAGCTATAGAAAACGGCTTTTCGCCTTGCATGCAGGTAAACAACGTGCCAATCACCATAACCGGTTACGGTGCAGATTGGTCGCCGCGATCTTCGCCATCAGAAACCGTACCGGGGGTTATTACTTTGCGCACAGCATTGGCCCGGTCGCAAAACTGGGTTACAGCTTATGTAATGAACGAGGTAAAGCCACAGCCTGTGGCTGATCTGATAAAAAAGATGGGCATAACCAGCAATGTGCCCCCCTATCCTTCTATATGCCTGGGTACCTTTGATGCATCGGTTTTTGATATGACGGGAGCTTACAGCGCCTTCGCCAACGAGGGCGTTTGGACGGAGCCCACCTTTTTGCTGCGTATAGAAGATAAAAACGGCAACGTACTTTATAACAATACACCGCGCGTGGTGCAGGCCTTAAACCCACAGACTGCATATGTAATGACCTATATGCTTAAGGGTGTTATACAGGAAGGCACGGGCTATCGTTTAAGAAGAGATTATCATATGATGAACCCTATAGGCGGCAAAACCGGCACCACTAACGATAATTCTGACGGCTGGTTCATTGGCATAACGCCGCAGTTGGTTACCGGCGTATGGACAGGCTGTGAAGACCGCGACGTGCACTTCCGCAGCACACGGCTGGGCGAAGGTGCCAACACCGCTTTGCCTATATTTGCAGGCTACATGAAACGCGTTTACGCCAATAATAAACTTGGCATAAAAACCAATGTAGATTTCGTTCCGCCAAAAACCGGCGCAGCCATCACCTTAGATTGCGGTGCTTATAGCCAACAGCAAAAAGGAACCAACGAGGTAGATAAGAAGTTAGATTTTTAAGTTTGCAGTAGGCAGTTTACAGTTAGCAGGAAATTCAGTTTTGCAACTGCAAACTGCCCACCGCAAACTGCAAACTGAGCGCCATGGACAAATTCGATTACCGCGAAGCTTTAAAAAACATACCGCACAAACCCGGGGTTTACCAGTACTGGGATGTTGCGGACGAGCTGATATACATTGGCAAAGCTAAAGACCTGCGCAATCGTGTAGGTTCGTACTTTAATAAGGACACCCAGATAAATGCCAAAACGCGGGTGCTGGTATCCAAAATACGTAAAATAACTTTTACCATAGTTGATACCGAGGTTGATGCCTGGCTGCTGGAGAACAGCATGATCAAAAAACATCAGCCGCGCTACAATGTAATGCTGAAGGATGATAAAACCTACCCCTGGATCATCATTAAGAACGAGAATTACCCCCGCATCTACTGGACACGCCGTATCATACGCGATGGCTCAAAATACCTCGGCCCTTACGCTTCGGTGAGCATGATGCACACCATACTGGGGTTGATAAAGGAGACTTACCCCCTGCGTACCTGTAGCCTTAACCTTACCCGCCAAAACATTGAGAAGGGCAAATTTAAGGTTTGCCTGGAATACCAATTAGGCAACTGCAAAGGCCCCTGCCAGGATTATCAATCTGAAGCGGATTACGATAACAGCATCAACGAAATTAAAGATATCCTTAGCGGCAAAATAGGCACCGTAGTGCGCAATTTAAAAGCCGACCTGGAAAAAGCCGTAAGCGAACTGAACTTTGAGCACGCGCACCGGCTTAAACGCAAATCGGAATTACTGGAGAACTACCAAAGTAAGTCTACCGTAGTAAACTCCTCTATTACGGATGTGGACGTATTCAGCATTGCATCCGAGGAGAAATACGCCTTTGTAAACTACCTTAAGGTGATGAACGGTACCATCACCCAAACCCAAACTATCGAACTAAAAAAACGGCTGGACGAAACCGACGAGGAACTGCTCACCATCGCCATTACCGAGTTTCGCAGCCGGTACGAAAGCGATTCGAAAGAGATTATTGTTCCATTTGAAATAGACGTGGAAGACTCTAAAATTAAATTCACCGTACCTAAGCTGGGCGAGAAACGCAAACTGCTGGACCTATCGCAAAAGAACGTGATGTTCTTTAAGAAAGAGAAGATAGATCAGTACGAAAAGCTGAATCCTGATGTGCGCACAGACCGGTTGATGGAACTTATGATGAAGGAACTGCGCATGAACCGGCAGCCCCGCCATATCGAATGTTTTGATAACTCCAACTTCCAGGGCAAATACCCGGTATCGGCTATTGTGGTGTTTAAAGATGGTAAACCATCTAAGAAAGACTACCGCCACTTTAATGTTAAAACCGTGGTTGGTCCGGATGATTTTGCTACCATGGAAGAAGCTGTACACCGGCGCTACCGCCGCCTGCTTGACGAAGGCACCGAACTACCGCAGCTAATTATCATCGATGGTGGCAAGGGCCAGCTATCTTCGGCCATGAAGAGCCTGAAGTTGCTGGGGATAGAAAAGCAGGTTACTGTTATTGGCATTGCCAAAAGGCTCGAAGAACTCTTTTACCCTGGCGACCAGTACCCTATGTACCTGGATAAACGCTCGGAAACGCTGAAAATAATACAGCAGCTGCGCGATGAGGCCCACCGCTTCGGTATAACCTTCCACCGTAAAAAACGCGACAAGGGCACCCTGGCCACCGAACTGGAACTGATAGAGGGCATAGGCAAAACTACCGCCGAAAAGCTTCTGAAATACTTTAAATCTGTAAAAAAGATACGAGAAGCCAACGAAGAAATCCTGCAGGAAGTAGTGAACCTTAAGCAAGCGAAAGCTATTACCCAATATTTTAATCCCGCTGTGAGTGATATTGGTGCCTAAGTTTGCGTAACTTAACACTATGTTAAGGCACCTGGGTACCAAACGCACATATGCGCATAATTTCAAACTAGCCTCCCTTTTAGGGATCACGGCCGACTTTGTTAACGCAGCAGGGTTTTTAGCCTTCGGTGTATTAACTACAAACGTTACCGGGCACGCCGCGTTGTTTGCAGAGCGCATTGCGCTGCACGACTGGAAGACCGCCCGCGTTGTGGCGTTATGGATGTTTTTATTTTTGGCAGGAGCTTTTATTACCGGCGTAATTGTTTCGCGCGTTGGCCGTAATCAACGGTATTCTTACGTTATACCTATTTTAATAGAAATCCTGATTTTAACAGTAGTTGCAACCGGCGGTTTCCGCTACGATGGCAGCTTAATAGCGAAAGAGCTTTTCGCCGGAAGCTTATTATTTGCCATGGGCCTGCAAAATGCCCTTGTTTCGATGGTATCCGGTTCTGTTGTAAGAACTACGCATCTTACCGGCACATTTACCGATCTGGGTATTGACCTTGCGACCATCCTGAAAAAAAGCGATACAGACAGAACCGTTATCAAAATCAGGATAAAGTTACGGGTAGCTATTATCCTCTTTTTCATGACCGGGGCACTCGGCGGGGCGTACCTTTTTGGCTATTTCAGGTTCTATTCATTTTTTATCCCCTGCGCGCTTTTGTTATTCACGCTCGTATATGATGTTTTCAGGATAAAGGTTGCCCGCTATTACCGGCAGTTGCAAAATCACTACAGGCAAACCGGGCAAAACGAATAGTGCCAAAAATTACAGAGACAAATGAAAAAGCCCCTGCAAGTAATGCTTGCAAGGGCTTATATATTTTACATCGGCAACTAATCTCTAATCACCAACCTCCAGTCTCTAAATTAATATTGCCACAAGTTAAGTTCCCAATCCATCAATTTCTTTTTGATATTTTCAGATTCGTACAGCTTATCTATTCCTTGTGCATAATCGCGGATACGCTCGTCTTTGTCGTTAGATTGTTTTACGATGTAACTGGTAAACAAGCGTTTCATAAATACGTCGTCGAAGCTTAAGCCTGTAGCATCGTTGTTACGGCTAACGGCTTCTTTAACGGCCAATACCTGCCTGGCATCAGGGAAGTATATCCAGAATGCGGGTTGGTATTCGTTGTTGACAACTCCGGAAACTTTTAATTTAACCAATGGCGCTATGCCAATAATGCGTGGCTCGAAAATAGAACGTTGCCTATCGAACACCCAATCTTCCTTAATGCGGAACTTGATCAGGCTATCAGCCAAAAACTCGCCCGGAACTTCATGTGAGCCTGTTTTGTCGCCTGTTTTTGGGTCGATGATATCAACTACGGTGGGCGAAGCAAGCTTGCCGTGTGCCTGTACCGCAGTCAAGGGCTTAGAAAAGCCATCGCCGTTAGGATCTTCTACCGTACCACCTGTAGGGTCAAATGCGGTAAGCTCTCCATTATCTATAGCCGCCAGCAAGATATCAATAAGGCGTTGTTTTGGCGAATTGAGATATTGGTTCATCTTCTCGCGCATATCAATTTCACGCCAAATACGTTTTGCAAAAGCCACGTCAGATTCGCGGAGGTTGGCATAAGGGGTAACCTTTGCGCTCAGGATGTTGGTTTTTTTGTAGTAACCATCCAGCGGCCTGTCAAAAGGCTTCACCGGGCCGCCTGTCACTTTCCTGGTGGTATCCAGCACAGATGGTTGTTGCGCCGCGGCACCACCATTGGCACCCGCGCCTGCGGTAAGCGTATTATTTGGTTTACGGCCTGCGGCAGGCTTTTTTGTACTAGTCGTTTTGGCCTGCACTTTTTTCTTAGCTGCGGGTTTCTTTTTGGATTGCGCAAATGATAAGCTGCAAAGCAGGCAAAGCGCGATAACTAAAAATCTTGTTTTCATCTTCTAATCCTTAATTAGCCGTTAATACTATTGCGTCCAGGCCGCGTTGCGTTCCGTCTGGCCCAACAGCCAAAATATTTTGTATTACTACCGTAGTGCCCGGTGTTACGCTATTCATTGCGGTACGCATCTGCGCTGTCAACTCCGCACTTGTTGAAGTATAGCTAACAACATCCTGGCGCGGTTTAAGTATAATCAACGTAAACCTGGTTACTTCAAATTTTGCATCGAACTCGAATTTCTCCAGTTTGGCAAATACTCTATCCTGTGATCTTAAGTTAGCAGCGCCGGTGCTTCCGCCGCTGCGGCCCGCAAACTGCGGCTTTGGGTCTGGTATACGTTTTACACGGAATAAAGTTGAGCCTAAAAGCTGGCTTTTCCCGGGTGCTAGTTCGCCGGAAACCGAAACGGTTGCTTCGCCTTCAGAGCTAACTGTGGCGGTGTACTTTCCACCGCTTCCGCTAATGCTGCCACTAGAGATACTCACATGCAATTTCTCTTTAGGGATACCGGGAGCCGAAACCGAAATTGGGTTTGGCACGCCAATGTATAGCACGTTCATCTTATCAGGAGATACCACCGCCGATGGGCGTGCTACCTGGTAAGTTTGTGTTGGCGTATCGTATGTTTTTGTGGTGCCATCGGCCTGTTTAACTGTTACGTGACCAATCCAGGTAAAAACACCTTCGGCACCGGTGTTTACCGAATATTTACCCCGGCCATCAGATACTTGCAGATTAGAACCGTTTGCAGTTATGGTTGGTGTTGATTTAGAATCGGATGCTGTTAAAAAAACCTCCGCCGTGTACGGCTGACCTGCTATCACATAGCTTGATGGTGCAACAGCAACAGCACTAAATTTATCCAGATTAACTACGGCCTGATCTACCTCACCTAATATCTTTTTAACAATCTCATTCTCTGCGTTCTTAGTATCCGCCTTAATTTTTGCAAGGGTAGTCAATGTAGCGCCTAATGGTATACCATCGCCAAAGTAGGCTTGCTGCCATGTTTTTTTGCCATCCCTTCCTTTTGGCGGATCTTCTGCTGTAAGCGATAAATTAACACCTGTACGTTCTTTATCTGTAAGCAATGCTAGTAATTGGTTGCGGGTAGCATCTATTCTGTTACGCAGTTTGTCAGCGTTGCCATTGGCAATCATTACTCGCGGAGATATATCCAGATTGTCTCTGCCATCAACGTCCTGTATTTCGGGATTAATACCGCCGCCTTCTTTTATCAGTTGTGCAGTTAACCCATCTATATAATCAGTTAAATCGGTAGCCAACTTGCTAGCTTTTTTTGCTTTGTCGTAAACAGGCTGCGCTCTTTCCTTTTGCTCTTTTAGCTTTGTTTTCTCGAACGCTGAGTATGTATTATCTATACCTGTGGTTACATTCTTGGTAGACGTATTTAAACTATTCGTGATATTTTTGAATGCATCCAGCAAGCTATCCGGCACGTTTAAGGCAATTAGCCCTAAAAGCACCAGGTATAGTATACCTATCATTCGCTGTCTTGGGGTTTCTTTACCTCCGGCCATGCTCTTTTATGTATCTTATTAGGTAATATTAATAATATTGATTAACCACGTGGCTGGTTCATGGCGCTAAGCATGTTGCCGTAAACAGAATTAAGCGATGCGAGGTTCTTAGCCAAACGCCCAACCTCGTCTTTAAACTGACGCGAATCGTCTAAAGATTCGTTGAAATTGTTCATGGTTGAAGAAAGGTTCTTATAAAAGCTGTTCATGGCTTTAAGATGCGCGCTGGAATCCTGCAATTCCAGTTCATAAACGCCATTAAGTTCGGCAAGGTTCTTTGCCAGTTTATTCACCTGATCATGGTACGATTTAGAATCCGTGTTGGATGCAGCCATCTCTGATAAGTTGGCCGATGCTTTATCAAAAGCAATGCTTAAATTATCGTAGCTGGCAGTTGCTGCTTTAACTTTATTGGTAAAAGCAACTGTAGCTTCGCCTGCATCGGTTACGCGGGATATAGCGTGTACTTTATCTCCGAAATTTCTTAATCCTTCGCCCAGGCTGCTGATCAACTCGGGGCCTATCTTGGCATCTGTCATCATCTTATCCAACGCAGCAGTATTAGAAAAACCAGTGTTTGCCAAAACTGGTTTTGCAGATGATTTCGGCAACTCGCCGGAAAAATTTTCGTCAAGTTCGGGGTAAACGCGTACCCAATCGATATCTTTATCTTCGCGTTGAAAACCTAGCATAAAGAAAAGCAGAGCCTCTGCCGATAAACCGACAGTAATGAATTCAGTTGCGAATTTCCAGTGCTGTATCTTAAACAAAAGACCTATGATAACCACGGTAGCTCCCCATGACACGATATTACCTATTCCGTAAGGTTTTTTCTTCCCAGCCATAAATTTTTAGTAAAGTAAATTTTAATGATTTTTATAGTTTTTTATTAGCGCTTATCCCTGATATCGCGACCCAAATAATGAGACACGCAACGGAATCCGATGTAAGATTTAGCAGTATCCTGGTATTCGTAAGTACGGGTGGAGTTCTGTAGGAAGTAACCGATATCTTTCCAAGAACCGCCGCGTACAACCTTCCGTTTCAACACTTCCGGATCGTTTGGTTTGGCTTCGTAATTAAACGTAGGGGAAAGATCATGTACAAATGTGGTAGCAGATTCATCATAAGCCGACATCGTCCACTCGGCTACGTTACCTGCCATATTATATAAGCCGAAATCGTTGGGGAAATACGAGCGTACGTTTACTGTGTAAGCACCGCCGTCGTCGGTATAGTTACCACGGCCCGGTTTAAAGTTGGCCATTAGGCATCCTTTTGCGTTTTTAATGTAAGGGCCGCCCCAAGGGTAATCGGTACCTATCCTGCCGCCACGGGCAGCGTATTCAAATTCGCCATCTGTAGGCAGTTCAAATGGTAGATTAGCATCCTCGCCACGAGCGTGCTTAGCACCTTCGCTAAGGCGGGTACGCCATGCCGTAAAGGCCCTTGCCTGGCGCCAGCTAACACCTACTACAGGGTAGTTACGGTATGCCGGGTGCGAAAAATAACCCTCAACCATCGGCTCGTTGGCAGCGTAAGAAAAATCGCTCAACCAAACCAGCGTATCAGGATAAATTGGTACGGTATCGCGAAGGATGAAATCCGAGCGTTTTTTTGTTTTGTCGTTTTTGTAATTGGCAGCATCACGAAGCACTACCATGGAGAAGTTATATTTCAGCAAGCGTACATCGATCTCGTTACGATCGAAAACGCGGTCATCGCCCTGGTAATACAGACCTTGCAGCTTCTGAGCATTGGTGGATGCATTTTTTCCGCGCCTGCTAAAGATAGGATTACTGCGTACATAGGCCCAGTTAATGTATTTTTTACCGTTTGGATCGGCAGCGATGCCCTTTTTAGGCTGTAGATAATATTTTTGATCGTTAAGATAGTTGGTTATCGCTATAGAATCGCGTACCCAAAGCACAAATTGCTTGTATTTGGTATTAGATAACTCGGTTTCGTCCATAAAAAACGGAGAAATGGTAACCTGTTTGGTTTGTGAGGTTTGCGAAAAGGTAACATCCTGATCTGTTTGGCCCATAAGGAAAGTACCGCCTTTAATATACACCATATTCAGCGGCGTTGTTGCCCTGAAAGCGCGCTGGCGTACGCCAACAACCTCGCCATTGCCGGCACCGCCGGTACTACATCCTGCTAAAACGGAACCCGCTAAAACTACTATCAGAAAGTATAATTGCTTCATTTTTTATTAAAAATCGTTTACCTGCTATGAATTCAATGCATCGCAACGCACCTCCGAATATATTAAATATACTTCATTACAATGCAAAAATGTTTTAATTAACCAAGATAAGGCCGCTTAAAATTACAAATCGGCAAAAATCAGTTAATTATTTACGCGTGAATTAACAAGCCGCAACATCTATTTAATTGATAAATATTAGGGTGTTATACGCAGTAGTTCAATTTTTGTTGCGAAGGGTGTATGGATTAAATAAAATTATTTATTTACTTGTTTTACATACTGTTCTATAGCCATCGTCATGGATGGGGCGGCCGGGGTTGGCGCGGGGATATCAAGTATTAAGCCTGCCGCCAGCACCGCTTTGTGGGTAGTTGCCCCAAAAGCGGCAATGCGGGTGTTGTTTTGCTTAAAATCGGGGAAGTTTTGATAAAGCGACTGGATACTCGACGGGCTGAAGAACGCTATCACGTCGTAAAACACTTCGGCCAGATCGCTAAGATCGCTGCATACGGTACGGAACAGCACCGCAGGTGTAAAGTTATAGCCGTTATCCAGCAAAAACTTTTGTGTTTCTTCGGCGGCTACATCTGAACATGGGTAAAGGAATTTCTCGCCCGAGTGTTTCTTAAGCACCTCGGCCAGGTCGGCAGCGGTTTGCTTGCCAAAGAATATCTTGCGCTTACGGTATTGAATATACTTTTGCAGGTAAAGGGCAATGGTTTCTGAAAGGCAAAAGTATTTCATTTCTACCGGCACCTCGAAACGCATTTCCTCGCAAATGCGGAAAAAGTGGTCGGCAGAATTACGGCTGGTGAAGATAACGGCAGTAAAATCGGCCAGGTTTATCTTCTCCTTACGAAAATCTTTTGCTGGCACGCCTTCAACATGAATAAACGACCGGAAGTCGATCTTTAAATTCAGCTTTTTAGCCAGTTCAGCGTACGGATTTTTATCATTTTCAGGTTTTGGCAGCGTAACCAATATGCTCTTAACCTTTTTCTTTCTGTCTTCCAATGCTATACGTTATAAAACTAACTACTTGAAACCTATATTAAGTGCCTTTACCAGTATTAAAATCGGGCAAATTTCGAGGGCACAAAGATACGTAAATAAATAAAATTTATGAAATCGAAAATTTGAAATAATACCCACGCTGCTTCGCAGATACTGCCATATAAAAATTATCACGGTTAATAATAGTGTAATGGCCAACAGGTAAGGGAAAAACTTATCGGCAATTAGGCTAAAACACAAGGCCACAGGCAAAAACACAAACGTGATATTAAAATACGTTAACGATAGTGCTTTGATATACTCACTTACCACCTTATTGATATCGAAAACAAAGCCCAGAAATTTCAACACCAGAAATTTTACCGCGAATAAGCTTATTATGACTGCTGATAAGGCACCGAATAACTGGATACCGCTTATAGGATAATAAACTTTATAGTAGCCTGTGGTAAGTAAATACAAAAATATACCTAAAGTAAACCCAAAGAGCAGGAACAAGCCGATGAACGTCCAGGCGTTTATAGGGCTATCCTCCTTGCCGGCCTGGGTATTGGTTCGTTTGTAGTAGAAGGCCAAAAACACGTTGCTCATATCTTTTGCCGAATAAATATTAAGCACTGGTATGAACAAAATAAGCACCACGATAACGGCAATAACCCAAGGATCGCGCGAGGGCCGTACATGGCCATAGCCTTTTATACTGGGTTTGGTTTTAGAGGCCGATGCCAGATCGAGGTAATGGTTGCCGCTATAAACGGCGCTTCTTAATATACTATCTACAAATAAGTTGGTGCTGTTGCTATCCGGCCGACGCAGGTACACCATAGCAAGCGAATCGCCTACGATTTTTTCTTCCAGCGCCATGGCGTGGGCTACAGAATCGAGCACCGTCATGGGGCGTGGCATGCGTATATAATGTTGCGGGGTATCAGCGGGTGCGCCGGTGCTGTCCTGCTGCGCAAAAACGGCGGTACATCCGGCAAAAAACAGTAATATCGTACAAATAAACCTGCGCATGATATATCGCCCTGTTAAGGCGGTGCAAATTTACCTTATTAATTGGTGCTTATGCAAAGGTTATGTTAAATGTTTAAACAATTAAGCTTAGCATACTTGCCTAAACGTTAAACTGGCGCAGGTGATGGTCAATGTGTTTATAGGCGAGTTGGCCAATTTGCTGATGTGTCATTTTGCCAAAGAAAGGGTGCACGAAACCATGTATAGGATTTGCGGCATTGTAGTTTACAAGCTCCATGAATTTAGCTTTCTCTGCGGCGATATCCCCGGATGCATCCTGTACTATCGTCTCCGGTGCCGAGGGTGAGTTTCGCCTGATAGGCTCCTCATCTTTCAGCACGGCCTTTAATATTAGTTTGCCTATTATACGGCCAATAAATATCCGCTTAGCCTGCAAAGTGCCGTTTGCTAACTCTTCCCAACGCCGCAGGTGTTTAATCATTTGATAGGCGTTCATTTTACCCCATTGGGCAGGGCTGTGTTCATGCACGCTACTTACGCGTTTTATAAGCCCGTCTCGGGTTGCTTTATCAAGTGTGGTCTTCATTGGTTATTTGCGGTTTAATTAGATTTATAAAGCTACAGCTTAGCAGCTGGTGCTGTACGTGGTAATACGACAAATAAAGGGGCTAAATGCGGCAAAATATTTTTTTTTACGGCGATGGTTTTAGATGCAGGCTTATTACCTTGCGTAACGCTAATTTACTTATTGCTAAATCGTTTGTAGCCAGCGGTTATGGGTTTGCCTTACGGAACGCGAATCATAATTGAAATGAGCTACCCAACACCATTAACATGAATATCGGCATTTTTACGTACGGCACCCGGGGCGATGTACAACCATATATAGCCTTGGCGCTTGGGCTGATGCAAAAGGGGCACCAGGTAATGATAGCCGCACCTGAAAACTTCAAAGAACTCGTAGAGGAGTACGGGATAAACTTTCATGCGCTATACGGCAACGCAGAAACCATGATGAATTCGGCCGAAGGGCAATGCGTTTTACAAACGGAGAACACCATTAAACTGATGCAGTACTTTTTTAAGGTATTGCATGATATCAGGGTGCCGTTGCGCGAAAGCTACAAAGCAGGCTTCTACAAGGTGGATTGTATTATAGCCAACGCAGCCACGCTGCCCATCACTAGCGCCCTTGCCGAGAAACAAGGCAAAAAAATAGCGCTCACTTATTTTATGCCCCCGGTAGTGCCTACAACCGAGTTGCCGCTGGGCGATTTCGATTTCCTGAATTTCCCCTGGTACAATAAGTTGACTTATAAACTGGCGCATCTCTTTTTCTGGAAATTTGTGAAACAGGAAACCAACGAGTGGAGGCGGGAATTGGGCCTGCCGATCTTGAAGGAAAACCTGTTAACCCATGTAGAGAAGCAAAAGCCACTCGATTTGTATTGCATCAGTCCTGCGCTTATCCCCCAGCCCAAAGACTGGGAAAGCCACCATAAGATAACCGGCTTCTTAACCGTGCCGGAGCGCGTGCCCATAATTGCGGATGATGAATCGGTTATGGAGCTAAACAATTGGCTGCAACAAGGGGCTCCACCCGTTTACATGGGTTTTGGCAGCAACGGGGTAGGCAATACTGAAAAGTTCGTGGCCATAATAAACCAAATACTGAGCAGCACTACAGAGCGGATATTGTTTTGCAAGGGCTGGTCGGTTTTTGGCGATTTGCCCCGACACCCCAACCTATTTGTGGCCAAGTATGTGAATCACGCACAGATATTGCCAAAATGCAAAGCGGGCATATTCCATGGTGGCGCGGGCACGCTTGCGGCGATGTTAAGGTATAACCTGCCGGTAATCATCATCTCCTTTTACACCGACCAACCCACTTGGGGCAAGATTATCGAGCGCAAGCAATTAGGGGTACATATCCCGGTGAAAAAGCTAACTACAGATAAGCTCATATCGGCTATAGGCAAAGTTCAATCTGCAGCAATAAGAGCCAACGTGGAGATGATTAGCCAGCAGATAAGGAATGAGGATGGGCTTAAAAGAGCGGTGGAAGAGATGGAAGTCTTTTTTGGGAAATATAACCAAGCATGAGCTTCATCAGCTATCCAGAAATGCCGACAGGACCATGCCAGTCAATTTTCTTAACCTTACCCCTTGTAGTTATTTAATATCTATTTTATAAATATTGATGATAATAAAAGCCGAAAAGTAAACCTGACAAGTAAATTCCCAAAAGCCTTATACCCGAACACAAATGTTCACTTACGCAAGTTGATGTAAAAAATACGCAACATTAGCCATGTGTCTGAAAATCAATGCGCAATAAAATAATTTCACTTTTGCAATATTTTATTGATTTCTCAACCTAAATACTACGTCAATCTGGTGAAAAAATATTTTCGTAAATTCGTTTCACCAACATTTTTTTAAGCGAATTCAAGTATTGCTATGATTAATAGTGAAAATAAAAGAATTGAAGAAGTTAACCAGTTTTTACCACTCGACTTCACCAGTAATTCAGAATTTCAAACTTTGGTAGATCTGGCTGCGAAACTTTGCGAAACACCTGTGGCTATACTGACCCTTTTGGGAGAACATCATAATTACTTAAAAGTGAGATCGGGTGTTGAATTTGAAGTAATGCCGAGGGAAACCTCGTTTTGTCAATACGCCGTTGAACAAGAAGGCGTATTTATTATACCCGATGCAACCGAAGATGCAAGATTTGACAACAACCCGCTTGTACATGATGATCCAAAGGTTAGATTTTATGCCGGCGCACCTTTAATAACAAGCAACGGTTCAAAACTAGGTACGTTATGCCTGTTTGATTTGAAACCTAATAATTTGACCGACTTACAGCAGGATGTTTTACGGTTGCTAAGTAAACAGGCCATAACCTTTATGGAGTTGGAACTGGGGCGCGAGGAACTCAAAAGAGAGATAGTGGAGAAAGATGAAAGAAACCAATCTTTGATCAAAATTGCCAGTTTGCAGTCACATCAGATCAGGCAACCGTTAACTTCTATTATGGGCCTGGTAAACCTTGTAAAAGATGGCCATTATGAAGTGGACGATGAATGGTTGAAATTATTTTCAAGCGCTACTGAAAACTTTGATTCGATAATTCAAACCATTGTAGCTGAAACGTTTGCAGAGAAAGACCTGAAGTCTATTCGTTTTTACAAAATGGTTGAGGAGATTGATGATTGTGCCATTCTGCTTCTTGATAAAGAAGGGCATATTGAGAATTGGAACAAGGGAGCAAAGAAAATTAAAGGGTACAAAGCAAGAGAAGTAATTGGCAAACACTTTAGCATTTTCTACACGGATTACGACCAGGAAAACAACCGCCCACAGCGACTTATTGATGAAGCAGAAAAAAATGGCGTTGCCAGAGACGAAGGCTGGCGCGTTAGAAAAAACGGTGAACCTTTTTGGGGAAGTATCGCTATTACGGCGATATATGATAACGACAAAAATGTAATAGGTTTTACCAAATTCACCAGAGATCTTACGGATATAACTGATATACGCGAGTCGCTGAGTGCTTCAGCAGAGCTGAATAAATACCTTATTGAGCAAACCAATAAAGTTGCACGAGTGGGCGGCTGGGAACTTGACCTGATAAAAAACGAATTGACCTGGACATCAACCACCAAAAAAATTCATGGAGTAGACCAGGATTACGTTCCCGATTTAGGCAATGCGATTAATTTTTACAAGGAAGGGTATAGCAGAAATAAAATTTCAGAAGCGGTTACGCTTGCAATTGTTGAGGGCCAGCCCTGGGATATTGAACTTCAACTGATAAATAGCCAGGGGAAAGAGTTATGGGTTAGAACCACAGGGAAATCGAACTTTAAAGATGGAAATTGCACAAAGGTTTACGGCACCTTTCAGGATATAGATGCAATCAAGCTTCCCAAATAACAAATGGCAATAGAGCTGATGCTGTGTTCGTATATAAGGGTTATTTAAGCGTTTCTATAAAGACTTAACAGGCTATAAAACAGACATTTAAAATAGGTTTCGTGATGCTCTGTCCGCAATAAAAGCCCCAACTTAATCGGTGCCCGCGTAAGCTTCATTCATCTTTTTAACGAATGCTACTACCCTATAAACTGCGCCTTTTTCATACTATTGGCTTCCTCAAAAATTGACACTAAAACATCCAATTTCATAGGTTTTGATATATAACTATCCATACCCGCACTTATGCAAATATCCCGGTCTTCTGAAAGGGCATTTGCCGTCATTGCAACAATATATGGCTGCAGAATGTTAAGTTTCCGAATGCTTTTTGTGGCTTCCAATCCATCCATTTCCGGCATTTGAATATCCATCAATATCACGTCGAACGATTTTTCACCTATCTTCTGCAACGCCTCAAGCCCGTTGTTCGTAACATCTGCATTGTATCCCAATTTAGCCAGGATGCGTTCGATCAATTTCTGGTTAATAGAGTTATCTTCGGCTATCAAGATGGTCATTGGATGTACTAAAGCGAAACCGGAATCAAGAGCGTTACGCTGCTTTTCCTCAACCTTTTCAATTTTTGTGCGGTCTCCAAGCTCGGCACAAATACTCTTTAGGAGCTGATTTTGTTTAGCCGGCTTTATCAATATCGCCGAAAACAATCCGGGATATTTTTTCCTGCTCGTATCAACTATTGAACTCAATAGAATTACCGGAACGGGATTCGGTCCGTTTTTTATGGCCAGGGCTAAACCCGCGCCATCCATTCCGGGCATTTCCATATCAGAAATTACAAGGTTAAACCCCTTATCTGATGACAAAATGCCCAATGCCTTTTTTGCGGACGAACAAGTTACCGTTGTAAGGTTCCATTGCTCCATCTGTGCTTTTAAAATAATGAGATTGGTTTTATTGTCATCAACCAGCAAAACCCTTTTACCGTTCAGGTTAGATACGCCTGGTAACAATAGTGGCGTTGCGGATTGTTTATTGCTTTTTTTGGCTCTGATAGTAAAGTTGAAGGTCGAACCTTCGCCAAGACTGCTCTCTACCCATAAATCTCCGCCCATTAATTTCACTAGCCGTTCGCTGATGATGAGCCCTAAACCGGTGCCGCCGTATTTACGTGTAGTAGATGAGTCTACTTGTGAAAATGCTTTAAACAAACTCGAGAGTTTATCGCCCGGTATGCCTATTCCGGTATCCTTCACACTGAAGCCGATCTCGAGTTCACTGTCAGAAATTGGCTTAGAAAGAAATATCTTAATAAACACCTCGCCCTTGGCGGTAAACTTTAACGCATTATTAATAAGGTTAATGATCACCTGTTTAAGGCGCAGGCTGTCTCCTATCAAATTGCCGGGAAGGCTATAATCGATCTCGTAAACTAATTCAAGGCCTTGTTCGGCTGCTTTAGGTGAGAACATGTCCATTATTTCCTCAGTACTTTGGCGCAAATCAAAATCTTCTTCTTCAATGTCCATTTTCCCTGATTCTATTTTAGAAAAGTCGAGGATATCATTAATCACATTCATCAGGCTCTCGCCGCAGTTTATAATCGTTTCCGTATATTCATGCTGCTCATCGCTCAAATCTGTTTCTGCAAGCAGGGAGGCCATACCAATAACGCCGTTCATTAGTGTTCTTATTTCATGGCTCATTGTTGCAAGAAAAACACTTTTAGCCAGGTTTGCTTTATCTGCTTCCCGGCGTGCAAGCTGCTCCTGGTTCTTTTGTTCCTCTAATTCTTCTGATTGCGCCTGTAGTTCTTCGTTTACTGCCTGCAGTTCATCAGATTGACGCATCACTTCTTCTGTCCGCTCCTTTACTTCGCGCTCTAATAATACCTTTTGATTAATAATACTATTAACCCGAAAACGGTATATACCGTAAACAAAGCCTGCAATTACAATAACCAACAGCGATCTAAACCACCAGGTTAGCCAATATGGAGGAACAATAATGACATTTAAGCTTAAAATATGCGGTGACCATACCCCTGCGCTATTTTGGCTTTTTACTTTAAAAACATAATTGCCGGGTGGAATATTGGTATACACAGCTGTGTTTTTATCCTCAACATAATTCCAACCTTTATCAAAGTCTTCCATTATGTACGCATATCTCTTCTTGTCCGGCGACAAGTAATCTAAAGAAGCGTATTCAAGTGATATTACCGATTGATCATGAGACAATGTTATCGATCTGGTTTCAGAAATATCTTGTTTTAACGGAGAAGGATCCATGTTGTTTTCCGCGACCTGCACGTTTCTATTAAACAGCTGAAAGTTTGTTAAAACCATGGGAGGGTCATAAGGCACCTGTAATATCTGATCTGGAGTAAAGGAGTTAAAGCCATTTACCCCACCAAAATAAAAAATACCACTACGGCTTTTAACAGCCGAATGGGCTTTAAACTCGTCGGCCTGCAGGCCATCTTCAGTTGTAAAGTTTTTAAATTTTTTTGTTTGCGGGTTATACATCGAAATCCCCTTATTGGTACTTATCCATAAATGCCCTTTATTATCTTCCAGAATGGCTTGTGTGTAATCGTTTGGCAAACCATCATTCGTTTTAAAAACTGTGAAACGCCGGGTTGTTGGATCAAAAAAGTTCAACCCGCCCAATGTGCATACCCAAATATTACCAAGATGATCCTCAAGCAGGTTAAGGATGGTGTTATTACTGATGGCGTTATTTTTGTTATCATCGTGCATAAACCGGGTGAAACTGTTCGTTTTCGGGTCGAAAAGATTTAGCCCCGCATCATTGGTACCCACCCATAAGTTCCCTTTACTATCGCTCAGTAGCGAGTTTATCCTGTTGCTGCTAAGACTTTTAGTGTCGTTCGCATTGTTTTTGTGATGTATAAAGCTATTTGATTTTGGGTCATACAAATCAAGCCCGTCGCCAAATGTTCCAATCCATATCTTTCTATCGCGGCTAAGTGTAATAGCGTAAATATTATCTCCGGCAAGGCTAGTAGCGTTGGATGGATCATGTTTGAAAGACCTAAAGATGCCGGTTTGAGGGTTCATTACGCTAATACCGTTGCCCCAGGTGCCAATCCATAGATTCTTTTGCGCGTCTTCTTTAATATCTAATACATTATCGCCGCTTATGCTGCTTTTATTGGATTCCTGATGTTTGTATGTAGTAAACTTACCCGTTTTTACGTTGAACAGGTTCAGGCCACCGCCATCTGTCCCCACCCAAAGGTTGTTTCTGCTATCTTCAAAAAGGCAGAGAACAAAATCATTAGAAAGGCTACTTGCCGACGAATTATGCTTGTAAAGCGCAAAGTTGCTTTTTGCTTTTTTATACAAACTTATGCCGCCGCCAAAAGACCCCAACCACATATTGCCCACATTATCTTTTGATACCACGTCAACGGAATTGCCGCTTAAGCTGCTGTTATCTATATCATCCCGGGAATAGTTGCCAAAATCCCCGCTCAAAAAATTGTAAATGCTTAAGCCTCCGTTTTCAGTCCCTATCCACAAATTGTGGTCAGCATCACTGGCAATGCTCTGTACACTGTTGCCCGCCAGTGACCTAACGTTGCCGGGATCGTTTTTAAAATGCCTGAACGTACCTAACTCACTGTTAAAAAGGTTCAACCCGTCCTTCCGCGTACCAATCCATAACCGGTGATCCTTATCTTCAAAAATAGAAGTAACCAAGTTGCCCGAAAGCGATGCACTGACGTTTTCGAGGTGTTTGAAATTTGTAAAGCTATTTTTTTTACGATCAAATAAACTCAGTCCGCTATTAACCGTTCCAATCCAGATATTATTCCTGCTGTCTTTATAAATTGCCGATATGTCATTATCGCTAATGCTGCCCTGATGATGGCTATCGTACAAATAATGTATCCAGCGGCCGGTTTTGGGGTCAAACAAATCCAAACCCTTTTTTACTGTACCTACCCAAATTTTCCCGGAACTTTCGAAAACAATTTTATTCACAAAACTGCTTGAAATACTATTCCTGTTTTTTTCATTATGGATATAACGGTGGAAACGATTGGTTTTCCTGTCCAACCTGTTTAGCCCGCCGCCGGCTGTTGCTACCCATATATTTCCACTACTGTCTTCAGCTATATCCCTGATGTTACTGTTGCCAATACTCGTAGTATCCTTAACATCATTTCTGAATATCTTAAACTTATAGCCGTCATATCTGTTTAATCCATCTTCGGTACCAATCCAAATAAACCCACGGCTATCCTGTAATATACAGTTTGGCGTTAGCTCAGAAAGGCCGTTTGCAGTCCCCATATGGTCAAAATGCAATTGCCGAGTTTGGGCTAATAAACTGAAAGAAATTGTCAGCAAAAAGATAGTTAAGGAGTATTTTGGAGGTATCGGCATCAAAAATCCGCTCATTTATTTGTTTCAATAGTAATTAGGAATAAACTTCTCAATAGTAGCTTATTGATTGAACTATTCATCATTATTTTATCAATTTCGTTATACGTAAGCTACTTTTTTTTGTTTTGAAACTTGTGGAGTTAAATTCGCTCTCTCAACAAAGCTTAGCTTACCTTTGCCCCCATGGCAGGCATCTACTTACATATCCCTTTCTGCAAACAAGCCTGCCATTACTGCGATTTCCATTTCAGTACTTCGCTGAAGTATAAGGACGAAATGCTACAGGCCTTGCGCAAAGAAATTGCCCTGCAAAAAGATTACCTGGCCGGCGAAACCATCGAAACCATTTACTTTGGCGGCGGCACGCCATCTGTACTGGCTCCCGACGAAATAACCAGGCTAATAGATGCCATTACCGGCATACACACCGTAGCCGCCAATGCGGAGGTTACCCTCGAGGCTAATCCCGACGACCTCGACGGCCAAAAGCTCAGCGGCCTGCGGGCTACGCCTGTCAACAGGTTCAGCATTGGTATACAATCTTTTTATGATGAGGATCTGCAGTGGATGAACCGTGTGCATCGCGCGGCCGAAGCAGAAGCATCGGTAATGCGGGCCCAGGATGCTGGCTTCGAAAACATCACTATCGACCTGATTTACGGCTATCCCCTGCTCACGGATGCAAAGTGGAAGCATAATCTCAGCAAGGCTTTCGATCTGCAGGTTCCGCATATCTCGGCCTATAGCATGACGGTGGAACCCCAGACAGCTCTGTCCGCTTTCATCAGCAAAAAAAAGCAGCCGCCCATGAGCGAGCAGCAAAGCGCCGAACAGTTTACCATCATGACCGATGCGATGGAGCTCAAAGGTTTCGAACAATACGAAATATCCAACTTCTGCAAGCCGGGGCACTACTCGCGCCACAATTCCAACTACTGGCGGGGCGTAAAATACCTGGGGCTTGGCCCATCGGCGCACTCCTTTAACGGCGACACCCGGCAATGGAATATCGCCAATAACGCCCGCTACATGGCTGCAGTTTTGCAGGAACGTAAACTGCCCGCAGAAGTGGAACAGCTTAGCGAAGAAAACCGGCTAAACGAATACATCATGACCGCCCTGCGCACCGCCTGGGGTTTGGATACCAACAAGCTCGAAGCCATTGCCGCGGGCTCGGCTGATATCCTGCTAAAGGCAGCGGAACCCTACTTTACCGACGGGCAAATACAACAAACGGGCAGCATCATCACCCTCACCCAAAAGGGCAAACTGTATGCAGACAACATAGCCGCCGGGCTATTTTTCTGAAGCGCGAGTACGTAATTTACAGACACGACAGATTGAATTTTGTTAACCGTTTTTGGTGTAACAACATTGGCGCAAAACTAAATCCGGGCCTCGTGTTACGGCGTATCTTCTCATGAATTAACTTATAAAAACAGTACATCTCATGAAAAAAATGATTATCGCGGCTCTTGCATTAGCAACTATAGCAATTGCCCCAAAAACTTATGCACAAACTAAAATGGTGGGCGGTGCGGCCATGTACCCAACCAAAAACATCGTAGAGAATGCGGTAAACTCTAAAGACCATACCACGCTTGTTGCCGCTGTAAAAGCTGCCGGCCTGGTAGAAACACTACAATCAGCAGGCCCGTTCACCGTGTTTGCGCCAACCAATGAGGCTTTTGACAAACTGCCTGCCGGTACAGTAGAAACTTTGGTTAAGCCCGAAAACAAGGCTACCCTAACCAAAATATTAACCTACCACGTTGTGGCCGGCAAAGTAAGCGCTGCAGACCTGCTGGCAAAAATTAAAGCTGGCGGCGGCAAAGCCGAACTGAAGACCGTAAGCGGTGGCACCCTTACCGCTATGGTAAAAGGCAAAAAGATTTACCTGGTTGACGAAAAAGGTGGCCAAAGCTGGGTAACCATTGCCGACGTTAACCAAAGCAACGGCGTTATACACGTAGTGAACACCGTGTTGATGCCAAACTAATTGATAAGTGAGTGGTGAATAGAGAATGGTGAGTGGCTGTAAAGTCGCTCACCATTTTTTTGTATTAAACAGTATGATGAAGAAGCAAATTCTGGTTTTGGTTGATGCTATCAACTTTAAATTTTTTTTGCATTCGGCAACAGGAAGTCCCGTTTTTACTAAATTCATTACGTAAATAGCCGCATTATTTCGTTATTTTGTAAATTCGGGTATTAGTTACGGCCTAATGGTAACTGTTAAACTATCCGATTGGTTAAGATATGAGTTTTAAGCTAAGCCCAATTGATACGGTTGATACCATATCTCCCGAAGACTTCCGCGAAAAATACCTGACGCCGCGCCGCCCCCTGGTGATAAAAGGCCTTACCAAAAACTGGCCCGCCCGCGAGAAGTGGACACCCGAATACCTCAAGGAAGTAGTGGGCAATAAAGTGGTGCCGCTGTACGATAACTCCAAGGCCGACCCTTCTAAACCAATCAATTCATCGGCGAAGGAAATGCCTTTCAACGAGTATATCGATTTGATACGCAGCACCCCCACCGAACTGCGCATCTTCTTTTTCAATATATTTAAACAGGCCCCGCAATTGTTAGACGATATTGTTTTGCCGAAAGATTTGATGGGTGGCTTTTTGGAAAGCATGCCTGCAATGTTCTTCGGCGGTTCTAATTCGGTTACCTTTTTGCATTACGATATCGATTTGCCGCACATCTTCCACACCCACTTCGGCGGGCGCAAGCATGTGATACTGTTCGAAAATAAGTGGAAACGCCGCCTGTATTGCATACCCAATGCTACCTATGCTTTGGAAGATTATGATGTACAAAACCCGGATGTAAAGAAATTCCCCGCGCTTAATGGCGTAGAAGGCATAGAAGTGTTTCTGGAGCATGGCGACACCCTGTTTATGCCCACCGGCTACTGGCACTGGATGAAGTATATAGATGGTTCGTACTCGCTTAGTCTGCGCGCCTGGGATGCCAGCATTACCCGCAAAGCAGCCAGCCTTTATAACCTGGCCATAAAAGGCGGGGTGGATAGCTTGCTGAAGATGGCTTTTAAAGGTAAATACGCCAAATACCGCGAAGCACTGGCCATTAAATGGGCCGAGAAAGAACTGGCTGAAGGGAAACCGTTATAGTAGTAAACAAAACGTCATCCTTGTTTCAGGCCCCCATCATAAAAGTGACCACAATGCTAACCGAGCTTTCAGATTTGACAACTTTTTAAAAGTTGTCAAATCTTCACCCATCATAAAAGTAACCACTATACATAAACCGCATTTCTACTGCGCCGTTGCGCATTGCAGCTTAGCCTACACGCTAAACTCTTGCTTAGCCAGCTGGCTTACTACTTCGTTGCGGCTTTTGCCATCTATCAGCATCAGAAATTCTACCGGGCCACCTTCTGCGCCACAGCCCATACATTTAAAGTAATTGCTTTGCGCAATGATCATCAGTGAGGTTGTTTCATCGTTATGAAAGGGGCAGCGGCCTTTGAGTGCTTTGCGGCTTTGCTGTAAAAGAATATGTTTAGAAGCGATTTCGACTAGGTCCATAGCCTGCAAACTTAAACACTGTGGTTTTGCCCTGCAATGGGTGTGGATAAGTTGAGGGGAAACGCCGTTAAAAAAGCAGAAAGCTATTTTCGAGGTTTGTCGTTAACGTTGCGGCGATAACACCGCCGGCAGGCTAATCAGGAAATACTTGTTTATTGTTCTAATTATTCCATATTTTTTATTACAATTGATCATGACCTCCCATCAAATTAAGATATTGGATAAGATGAAAGATTAAAAATATGGAGCACTTAGCTTCGATTTTGCATTTAATCTAAGTAATGAATCTGAAAGGGGTGCTATTTTAATAGGAACTGCCAAAGTTGAAATCTATTTGGAAAAATTGATTGATGTCATCCTCCCCTCGAAAACGAAAGCTTATAAAAGCAGACTTACAAATTATCCAGGCCCTTTAAGTTCGCTGTCAGGTAAGATAGAGCTTCTATATGCTTTTAGAATCATTGATGAACAAGTGTATCAATCGCTAAATGCTTTACGAAAAATAAGAAATGATGCCGCACATAGCGCCAACATTTTTTCGTTAAATGGGCTGAAAGACCAATTGGAAAAAGTATACAATTTTGAGTATGGGTTTCCGGAAGCAACCCAGCAAGTGGCATATGACAATTTAATCGCATGGAAACATCATCTAATTAAAGGAAGCTTTGAAAAGTCCAAGTTTACAGACTACGATTGGAGAACAATATGGGATGAGAATTATCCTGAGCCATTAGAAAATGAAACAATTGCAAGTCAATTTATAATCTGGAAATTGGCCTACGGGCTCACCTTTTTGTGTCTAAAAATAGAAGTTGTTACCGATGAAATAGCGAATTTTTGTTCAACCGCTGGTACCTGGATTCAACTCTCGTTATAAGTCATTAGATTCTTGGCATAAATTTAAACCCTTGAGAATGAAAAAAAACCAAGTAATTAAGAATAACTTATTCCGCATTTTTTCACAAAATTTTGAATATGTCAATGAGAATAATGGACAGCTTAAATTCGTTCCTTATATCGCAAATACTTACATGTGTCCGTTGGTTTTGAGGCGTTTCTTGAAAAGGATTTGATTCCAAACTCTAGCATTTTTTTAACATTGGAACACGTCCCACCAGAATCTTTGGGAGGAAAAGGAACCATTCTTACTTGTAAAAAATGCAACTCCGAAAGCGGAAGAACGTTGGACGCAGAATTATTAAAATATTTGGAGGGTATAGATTTCGAACAATTTCTCCCCAACTCCAAACAAAGTACCCCAATGACTTTAAACGGAAAAACTATAAATGCAAGAATTAACGTAGAGGAAAATGGTCTCATTAATTTACATTTTGATCCAAATAGGTCCAATCCTAAAATTTTCGCCGAAGTTGTAAATGAAATTGAGCGTGCCCATTCCTTTGATCCCGACCAAATAACAAACCTTTCAGGAAACATTCCAAGAAAAAAACATGATGCCCGTATCATGGAAATTGCATTATTACGAATAGCATACCTTAAATTATTTCAAACATTCGGATATGCCGCCTTGCTAAACCATGGAATGTTGTTCATACGGGAGCAGATAGCAAATCCAAATAAAGACATTTTGGAGCGCCCTCAAATAATGATTGCCGACTTTCCAGAAGGAATAAGCATAATTAAATCACCGATCGAAATCCAATGCTTTTTAGTCACATTCAATCTTAAGACAAAAAGTGCTACCCGTAAGTTTAATGTCATGCTCCCCGGCCCATCGGGTGTTAACATTGATATTTATAAAAATTACAGGTCGTTTGTTTTAGGCAATCATGAAAAGAGCAATGTGCCATTAGCAATGGAGTACCTCCCAGAAAAAAAATATGTCAGTAATTTAAATTTAGCTTTCGGCTATCATTATTATTGGCAAACCTTTACTAAATCATGATAAAGGTATTCATTTACTTTCTATAATATTTACCTGATTGACAATCAATGTCCCTACCCCAACACCATCACCGCCGTATTGATGATATCTTCGAAAACGGCCCTGTCGCAGGTTGATTTGGCGATTACCTGTATACCTTTGATGGTGTTGAACATAAAACGTGCAATGGCCCTTGCATCCTGCCGGCTGCCTATTTCGCCGTTCTCCTGCCCTTTTTTGATAACGAGGTAAAAAGTTTCTTCCAGTTGCTGGTCGTTCTTTTGTATCATATCGCTCACTTCCTTATCGTGCAGGGCAACTTCTACTTCGGCGTTCACCATAAAGCAGCCCTTATGGAATTTGTCGTTCAGCAGGTTATCTACCACGAAACTCAGCAAATTCCTGATGATGTTTTTGGTGGATTCATCGGCATTGATAATATCTACAAACATGCCCGAATTTGTGCACTGATACGCCGCCAGTGCTTTGATGAACAAGGTGTGCTTATCCCCATAAGTATCGTAAAGGCTGGAGCGGCTGATGCCCAGCCCGTCTACCAGATCCTGCATCGAAGTTGCATTATATCCTTTGAGCCAGAATATATCCACCGCCTTTTTCAGCACTTCACTTTCGTCGAAATCTTTTGTCCTTGCCATAACTGCGGATAGCCTTGCTTAATAATAAGCAAAGCTATCCATTTTTTTATTGTTTGTGGAAGCCTCACCTAAACGGCGAAGCCCTCATGTAATAATCCTCTCCAAAGGAGAGGACTTAAAAACAGAAGCTTTATTCCTTCTCCTTTGGAGAAGGTGCCCAACGGGCAGATGAGGCTTCCCGATAATTAACGCACGCCGCCACCTGCAAGCAGGGTTTCGTTGGTTAACCAGCGTGAATCTTCTGATGCCAGGAAAACGGCTATCAGCGCGATATCTTCCGGCTGACCGATACGACCCAGCGGGGTAGTTTTTTCTTGTTGCGCATGCATCTCGCTGCCGATGAAACCTGCGGTGTGCGTGCCTTCTGTTTCTATCATGCCCGGGTTAATCGAGTTCACCCTGATGTTTTTAGGGCCAAGCTCTTTAGCCAATACGTGGGTAATGGCATCAACAGCGCCTTTTGTAGCACTGTAAACAGCGCTGCCTGCAGGCGTAATAGCACTTACTACCGAACCGATATTGATGATGCTGCCACCGTTAGGATTAAAGCTAGCCACCGCACCTTGGGTAGCTAACAGCAAACCAAGCACGTTGGTATCAAACTGTTTGTGGAAATGTTCTTCGGTAATCTGTTCTATCTGGCCAAACTCGTAAACACCGGCGTTGTTAACCAACACATCTACCGGACCGAAGGCCTTGGTGGTTTCTTCAAACAAGCGTGTAACATCGGCCTTGTTGGATACGCTGCCCTGCACCGCAATGGCTTTGCCGCCTGCGGCTACAATTTCATCCACCACTTTATCGGCACCAGCCTTTGATGATGCATAATTTACTACTACCGATGCACCTGCTTCGGCAAGGCTTTTTGCAATACCGGCACCAATACCTTTTGATGCGCCTGTGACTACAGCTACTTTATCTGCTAACTTTTTCATTTCGTTTTTTTGATTAGTTTTGTTTATTGGAATAATCGTTCCGCAAATGTACAATCAAAACGGAATGAACGTTCCGTTATTTAGAATTATTAGCTGAGGATGACAAATGCAGGCTAGAAATATGGAGGAGAGGATACGAAAAGAGCAGGTTGTCACATCCTCAACCATCTGCTAATCAACGAGAAGCAATCGATATAGCTAATACTTATTTCTTTTGCTTGCGAATCGTCTTTCTTAAGGCCTTCATGCGCCGTTGGGAATCTTCGTCGCTCTTTTTGGTCTGCGCCATCAGCGTATCCAATTGTTTGTAGCCGGGCGTGCCAAAATTGTAGGTGGTAGCTATAGGGCATTTGCCAGCTGGGCACATCCGCCACTCCTGCTCGGTAATTGATTTATCGCCCTCGTAGCGAATAATCATAAAAGCATCCCGCAGTTCGGCTTTGAAATTAACGTCCACGTTTTTGGGGTGCTTTCCTTTTATGGGCGATATCTTTACCATAAACAATTGCTGACTGAGCAGCACCTCGCGCACTTTCGATTCCTTGCGGATAGAATCTATAGCAGGCTCAGGGATTGATGCCGCAGTTGGATGGGCTACGGAAAACGCAGTGAGTAATAAAAAGCAGCAAATTAATACCGTGCATTGCTGGAAACGGGATGATGTGTAATAGATGTTCATCGTGTTGTTGGTTTAGGCTATGTGTGATGTTTGTACCCGCAAAATTGCATTATTTTCTGCTAATTGAAATGGATAATCCCTTTTTCATATAGAGGAACGGGCCGTACCATGTCAAGACTCAAAACGCCCCACATCACTCACTTCTTCCCAAAAGTACTATACTGCCAGCTATCCGTACGGAACGGCGATGCAGGCAACCCAGCCGCGTTATAAAGGTTACAAACCGGGTTATTAGCCCAGGCATAGCGCACGGCTACAGGGTTCTTTACGTTCGGGCTGCTCACGGTTACCTTATCGCCGTTTACTACGGCATCGGCCCAGTAAAATTTCTGGTCGGCACCAGCTATAGCGAAGCCGGTGAGCGCGCCGTCCTTAGCCTTCATGCCATCTGCATTTTTGAATTGTATATCGATGTCATCGCCATTAATCTTAAAAGATTTATAAACCGGTCCTTCATAGGCCTCTGCCTGCCCGTAATTTTTGGCCAGGGCAATCAGCGAAAGCCTGCGGCCTACCTCCTGTTTGTTTTTAGGGTGAATATCCAGAGCCTCCCCAACATCAATAGCTACCGCCATGCCGGTATAGGGCAGCGCTAAAGTGGCGGCCTGCGCATCGCGCAGTTCGGCCCAAGCTGATGCTACAGGTTGCGGACTAACCGGCATAAAGTTGGCCAGCTGCACAAAATAGAAAGCCATTTTAGGGTTGTTCCAATCGCGGCGCCAGTCGTTTATCAAGGCGGGAAACAACTCCTTGTACTGTTGCGCCCGGTTGGCATTAGATTCGCCCTGGTACCAAATAGCACCCTTCACTGCATATTGTATAAAAGGGTTTATCATGGCGTTGTACAAAACCGAGGGGCGGTTGGGTCCATCGTTTAGTACAGGAGCCGGTAAATCTTTAAAATCTACCGCAGCTTTATATTGCCACGGCCCTTCAAGGGAGATACGCTGACCATCGGCACCTTGTATGGCCATTACACCTTTTTTGGCCATAAAGCCGCCATCGCCGCCGCTATCCAACACGCGGATGGCAATAACCATCTCACCGGCTTTTACCTTATCGGCAGGGATAACGTAATTACGTGGCGCAGCATAAAAATTGGTCTCGCCTATCTTTTCGCCATTGATGAACGTAACATCGTTGTCGTCTATGGCACCGAGGCTAAGTTGTACGGGCTTACCCACCCAGCTTTCGGGGATGGCTATCTTTCTACGGAGCCAAACGATGCCATCAAAATCGGGCAGCGTAGTGCTTTCCCAGGAACCGGGTGCTTGTATGGTTTTCCAGTTGGTAGCATCCAGTGTTGGCGCGGCCCAAACAGCTACACCGTTTTGATAGCCGCCATCTTTTGCCGCAATGGCTACTTGCCAGGTTGCCGCTTCGGTGTTATACAAGGCGAGGCTTTGTTCTTTACTGAGGGTCTTCATCTTGTCGTATGCTTTCGCCAGGTCGGGCAGTTGTTTAACGGTACCCTCGCTGGTCCATGCCTCTACAATGGTGCCTCCCCACGAGGAATATATCACCCCGATAGGTATGCCTGTCTTTTTATAGATATCTCTTGCGAAGAAGTACGCCACGGCCGAAAACTGCGCTACCGATTGCGGGGTACAAGCCAGCCATCCGCCACCGGTAATTTTTGCATCTTCAAGTGGCTCGGTGCTGGTAACGTGTTCTACCTGCAACAGGCGGATATTGGGGTAATTGGCATCTGCCAGCTCCTGCTGGTAATTCACCACCTGCGACCAGCCCGACACCGGGAACTCCATATTAGACTGCCCCGAAGCCACCCACACCTCGCCTATTAAAACGTTTTTAAGGGTTATAGCGTCGCCATCGCTCACCGTAATATCATAGGGCCCGCCGTAGGATGGTGTGGCCAGCATCACTTTCCATTTGCCATCGGCACCAGCCACAGCCGAATATTTTTTTGTGCTCCAGGTAGTGGTTACCGACACGGTTTTGCCCGGCTGGGCCTTGCCCCAAATGGCAGCCTTTGTTTTTTGCTGCAGCACCATATTATCGCTAAAGGCAGATGATAGAATAACTTTTGCATCGGCACGCAGGCTGGTAGCTACCAGCGCGGTAAGGAATAAGGCACGAAGGATTTTCATAATTTTAAGGTTAGGCAAATATTGATTTTTATCGGGGGAAATAAAAGGGTATTTTCTTTATTTGTGATATTGCTAAAAGGGTTAAGCAAACAATCTTCTCATTCTTTTGTCATTACGAGTGATAGCGCGGCAATCCTCGGCAATGAGGAGCTCATTGCAATCCGTCTTACTTACCGATGACTGCCACGTTGCGCCGCCGCGCGCCCGCTCACAACGCTACTCACAATGACCCGATAGTAACAAAAAAGCACCGCCAACTGGCAGTGCTTTCCATTTATGTTTTAGTAAAACTTAGTCTAATATTTTGAAAACAGCACGTAACGCGATGATAGAACCGAACAACAGGATGATGTTGGATACTAATGTAGCGTGAGGGAAATCGGCGAAGCGTAAAAAGCAACCTAATAAACCTACGGCGATGGTAAGGATTAAAAATTTGTAGTGGCTCTCGTTGTTGGCATTTTCCATTGATTGCATAGCGCTGTTGTTTTATTTGGCACAAAAATATAAATGTTTACCGAAAAACCGATAACCTTTTAAGCTTTTACTGCTTTTTTGTTCCAGCCCTGCGGCAGGTTTTCTTCAATCTCTATATTCTCGAACTCAGCACTTGCGCGCGAGCCTACTACCTTGGCCCATGCGGCCATTTTGCTGATACCCTCTTTAAGGCTCACATTGGCACTTTTGCCGAAAACGCTTGCCGCTTTAGAGTGGTCGCTATGGGCGTGCATCACTTCTTTGCGGGCCTCCAGGTGGGTTACTTTAGGTTCTACGCCAAGTTCATCTGCCACTACCTGTACCAACTCGTTCACGGTGTAAGGCTTATCGGCACCTACGTTGAATACCTCATTGTAGGCAGCGGGAACATTAGGGCTATTGGCAATATGCGGCGCAACATCGTCTATATAGCTGAATGCGCGGGTTTGCTCGCCATCGCCAAAAATAGTCATCGGCTTTTCCTGCATAATCTGGTTCATAAAAATGCCGATTACATTGCGGTACTTATCGCCG
Source organism: Mucilaginibacter psychrotolerans (assembly GCF_004519315.1). Classification (GTDB taxonomy): domain Bacteria; phylum Bacteroidota; class Bacteroidia; order Sphingobacteriales; family Sphingobacteriaceae; genus Mucilaginibacter; species Mucilaginibacter psychrotolerans. Next base: position 166,488 of record NZ_SOZE01000001.1, on the reverse strand, counting down.
ATGTTCTGGTTTTCGCCATACACGTTGTGAGGGCGGAAGATGATATAGTTTAAGCCGAACATGTGGTGGGCAGCTTTCAAATCCATCTCTACAGCGTATTTCGCTACGCCATAAGGGTCTTCGGGTTGTGGCACTAATTCCTCACGCATAGGTAGCTGACCAGCACCATACACCGCTATAGATGATGTGAACACGAAGCATTTAACCTTATGCAATACCGAGAGATTGATCAAATTTACCGAGCCGATAAGGTTGTTATTGTAATTGAACCTTCGGATAAAGTGCGAAAGCCCTTCTGCGGCGTAGGCAGCCAGATGGTAAACATAATCGAACTTGTGCTCTTCGAAAAGTTTCTCCAGCAATTCATAATCATTAATAGAGCCAACAATAAATTCAACGCCTGCAGGTACGTGGTCTTCAAAACCGCCGCTAAGGTCATCTAATACAATTACTTTGTGCCCCAGGTTAAGGCAATGTTTTGCTACATGTGAGCCTATAAAGCCGGCCCCGCCGGTTACTAATGATGTTATCATATTCTAATAGTTTTAGGTTCCAGTTAAAAGAGGGGCTTTTACGGTTATTTTTTTCAAATATCTAAAAAAAATATTCAATCGTTATAATTTTACTTGTTTGCGCCCTCTGGTTGTGCCATTGCCGCAACAGCTTGCAAAAACCAGGCCGCATGCGGTATCCACTGTTCGGTCCAGCGCCATTCATTGCCCGCTGCCTGTTGCTTAAAATCAATACCCGAGCCATCGGGACTGCCATCACGGCCCGTAACGCCGTTAGAAATGCCCCCACGCTCGCTTCCGTGGCCATAATTGGAGGCCATATACGGCACATTGGTTTTTCCATAGCCATAAATAAAACACATCCCATAGGGGTTGCAGCCCATTATCCACGATAATTGGCGTTCCGCAAAATCAGCAAGTGTTGATTTTATTCCCCAATTCCCCTCTGCCGGGTAGGCTAATCTGCCGCCAACAATAGCCGCCGTAGCCAGCGAGGCCAGGCGGGCGTTCTCTCCCTGCCACCACCAGCCGGTTTCGTTTTCGTGGGGGATAAAGAAGCTATCCTTCACTTTGCCTTTATACAAAAAGCTTTGGCGAGCATAGCCAAAAGGATTACTTATTTTATTGGTTACCAAAAGGTTGTAATCAAGTGCCTGTTTGATGGTTTTAAGAGCCGTAGCGCGGTAGGCCTCATCTTTTTCCTTATCCAGATAACGTGATAGGGCTACCACAGGCAGGCCCGCGTCAGAAGCATGAAAGTAGGGCCGGTTAGCATCGTTGGAGACAAAATAGCCGTCGGTGGTCATGCGGCTATTTAAGTTTGCCGCCCGCTTGCGGGCTTCGTCGCGGTATTGGTCCTCATCTGTGGCTATCCATAATTCCGTAGCGGCCATTAGCGCGCAATAATCGTCGATGATGTTTTCCTTGCCGTCGTCGTCGTATTTGGTATTGTTTACCAGCAGGTGGGCAAAGGCGCGTTTGGCACCATCCAAATATTGCCCCGAAGTAAAATCGCCATTCTTTTTCCATTGCGATATACGGGCAAGTGCGGCTATGGCCATACCTCCACCTTCGCGGAAAGCGCATTGGTATTGATTGGTAGTAACACTGTTGGCCAATAGCCCCACCACGCGGCGGGCTTTAGGATCCTTGTTGAAATAACTGAACACGATCATATAAAAATAGCCCTCTTTGCTGAGCGCACGCATCATGTAATCGGCGCCATAAAGCGCCTCATTATCAATAGAATCCTTTAGTTTCCATTTCTTAAGCAGGCCTGGGATGGCTTCGGCCGCGCTTGCCATACTCCAAGTAACCAGCGGCGTTTGCTGAGGCGAAAAGAAATTAGCATACGCCAGGTGCGAGAAATATTTGCTTACATCTCCCGAGGCATCGCACCAGCCGCCGCGCATATCAACCCTTTGGTTGCTGCCGAACAATTGCATTTTGGCATCAGCGGCCAGTTCGCCCGGGGTGTTTGCACGCTGCTTGTTATAATAGTGGATAATAGACGACAGTGTTCTGCGGGCCAACGCATTCTCGCCTATCTCAAATGGGTGCGATGTATATATAAGTCCCTCATATTTAATGCGTAATCTATACTTTCCTGCCGTTTTAAAAGCCGAAAAATCTGCCTGGAAAAAGAGCTTTCCGGGTGCCCAATCGGTGATTGTTGAAGGGTTGGTAAGCATGCCTGTGTAGGCCACCCTGCCCGTAGCAATGTTCACCAGGTTGAAGGCGAAAGCTTTAGTAAGTTTATCATCGAATTGCACCACACCTACTTTTGGGCCGTTGCTATCGAAGGCTACCTGGTTTACGTAAATAACAGGATTCGCGAAGGCAGCAGCTACAATAAGTAGTAAGGTAAATAAGGAGTAGAGTTTTTTCATATATATTAATTTTTTATCGTAGCCGAAGAAGCGACACCATACGTCTCAGGCACGCAAATCGTTGCGTTGGTTACCGTTCGAGGGAACTAACGGTCACCTTCGGAGAGGATTTTATTTATTACTTTATACTCTGATTCCCTGGCATCTACTTCAATCTTTGCTAAGGTTGTAATTACTGCCTGAGCCGGAATCCCCTCTCCAAAATAACTTACCTGCCAGCTTTGGGGTGCGTCGCTATTCACGGGTTTCGGGGCTTTGGTATCCAGCAAAATAGTAGTATTTTTTGCGTTAGCACCCAAAAGGCTTATCAGCGTTTTTCGGGTTTCATCAATCTCTGTTTTTAAAACAGTAGCCTCTCCGCTACGGATCATTAAATATCCCGAATAGGAAAGATTTTCGCTGGTATCGGAATTTGTAAGTATATTTTCCCTTAGTGCCCTCCTGATAAGATCAATATGTTCCACAAGTTTATCCACCGCTGCAGTAGCCTGCTTCGCCCTCGATAGTAAGTTAGCGGCTTTTTCCGGGTCGCGGTTCTGGGGGTTATTTTTTAGCGCTTGGTAAGATACATTGATGCTGCTATCGAGCCCTTTTTGCGATGCGTCTAAACTTTTTGTTATAACATCGAATGAGTTAAGCAAGTTGGTTGGTATGCTTACCCACGGATAGGCGATAAGGAATGTGGCTGCAAGTAAAATAAGCAATATCCAAACTGCTTTTCTTTTCATTCGACAAAATAATCTAGTGAGATGCTGGTTGTGCCTCTAAAGTAATACTTTATTTTCCATTTCAGTAGCGTGATTTCTACGTAATCGCCGAATACGATTTCGGGCCGAAATTTGCATCCCGGCCCGAAAAAGTTCTTGAAGATAAATTAGTAATTATTTCTTAACCGCCCATACCGAAACAGCGCCGGCGCGGACGAAGAACTCACCCCAGCCGTCTTCGCCGATGGTAACCCCGGCATCGTGCTTGTTGAGGTAGTCAACAAATACTTTCCCGGCGTGGGCCTGGCCTATTTCCATACGCTTGCTGGCTTCATCGCTATTGGAGATGAGCACCGCGCAGCCCGAGTTCTCGTGCTCGCCATCGCCTTCGCGGGTCCAGCCAATGCAATTAGCGTGGTCGAAATAATCGCGCTGGGCACCATAGGCTATGTGTTTGCGTGCCCATAATAGCGATTCCATTTCGGCAATGGCAGGTAGCTCCACTTCATGTTCGTTGCCGTCATCGCCTTTATCGCTGTATTTAGTGCCGTACAAATCGGCGTAAAAAACGCAGGGGTAGCCATGTTCGCGCAGCAAAATAAGCGCGTAGGCCAGTGGCTTGAACCATTGCTCTACAGGTAAAGCAAGCGATTGCAGGGGCTGGGTATCGTGGTTTTCTACCAACGTAACCGCCCGGGATGGGTTTGCCGCTACCAGCGTATTTTCGAATATTTTGGTGAGGTCATAATCTTTACCACCTGCCGAAGCATCGTGCAGGTTTTGGTGCAGTGGTGCATCGAAAAGCGACATGCGCCCGCCCGTAGCGGAAATGTATTCCTGTAGCAGGCTAATCTCGTAGCTCCAATATTCGCCTACGGTGAATATCTCCTGCCCTGTTTCGGCGCGTAGCGTATCCAGCCAGTCGTTATAAAATTCGTATGAGATGTGCTTGATGGCATCCAGGCGCATCCCGTCGAATTGCACGGTATCATGAAACCATTTGCCCCAGCGCTTCAGCTCATCGCGCACGGCGGGATTGCGGGTGTCAATGTCATCCAGCATCAAAAAATCAAAGTTTCCGTTCTCGTCGCCAACAACATCTTCCCAGGCATCGCCGTATTGATTCTGGATGCTGAAGATGGCCGACTCGTTATTTCCGGCATCATAATCTATCCCACTAAAGCATTGCCAATCCCAAACGAATTGTGAATGCTGGCCCTGCCTGCCGGGGAACGTAAATTTAGTAAACGCTTCGATCTCGTAAGGCTCGCTGATAAACTCGTTGCGATTCTCGGGGTTTACTTTGCGCACAGTAACTTTTTCCTTTTCATCTGCCCCACCCATATGGTTCAGCACGATATCCATGTACACCTGCAGGCCCTTGCTTTTAGCGGTTTCTACTGCTTCTACCAACTGCTCCTTAGTGCCATATTTGGTACGCACGGTGCCTTTTTGATCGAACTCGCCCAAGTCGTAAATATCATAAACATCATAGCCTACCGAGTATCCGCCCGCCTCCCCTTTATAAGCCGGAGGCAACCATACCGCATCTATGCCGATGTTTTTTAATCGTTCCGCATCGTTTTTAAGATGTTCGTATAAACTGCCGTCGCCAGGGTAGTACCATTCGAAAAACTGCAGCATCGTAAAATTTTCCATAAGAGGCTATTTGTGTATTTAAACAGCCTACACAACTTTTAATTTTTAATTTGGTTTTAACAGCGGTGGTAAAATGATTTAAAAAGCATGAGATAGCTTTGTTTTTTAAGAAATGGTTATTTTATTTAACTTGCATAATATGGATACAGGCGTATTTATTTACCTGCAATTTTTGCGCAACGTGGTGTTACCCTTGCCTGGTGTTACCGAGAAATTGTGCTTTGGCACGCCGGCTTTTTATGTGAATAAAAAAATATTTGTCCGCATACGAGAGGACGGCGAAACCCTGGTGCTGCACACCAAAGAGCGCGATAAATGTATGGCCGCCAAACCCAAAGTTTACTTTATAACCGAGCACTACTACAACTACGATTATATGTTGGTTAACCTCCCCAAAGCCGATCCGGAAGAGCTGAAGAGCCTTTTGATACAGGCATGGAAGAACCGCGCAAACAAGAAAACGATAGTACAATGGGCGATTGGACAGGATTTAAAGATTTAGTGATTAAACAGGATTAAAAAAAGAAGGAAAAATTGAACGGAATTTATCAAAAGAATCGTGTCAAATCGCTTAATCCCTTAATCGTGTTGAATCGTTTTTAATCATGTTGGCATCATCATTGTACATAAGTTCTTGTTAACATTTACCTTAAAAATATAAAAACATGGGCTTATTAAAATTTATAGCAGTTGGCGCGGCCATTGGTTATGGCATTAATTACCTGATAAAAAAAGATGCCAGCGGGCGATCGATGCTGGATGATATTACCGATGAGGCTTCGGTTTGGGCAGAAAAAGCCAAACGTTTTGCCGAAGAGAAAACCGAACAGGTGATAACCGCAGCGCAACCTAATGGCGGCTATAACGAAGAAAAGTAAAAGCATTAAACGCTTTCAAAGAAAAACTCCGGCCTTTGTTGCCGGAGTTTTCTGCTATTGTCACATTCGCCTAAGGGCCATAAACCTGTAAAGCCCACCGTAAATTGCGTATCAATTAATATGCTTGCGCCTATACTTTAAAGCACTTAAAACCGTAATTAAATTACAAACACACTGCTTTGCAGAGTATTTTATATAACTATATTTATCGCAGCAGACACACGCATTTATAGCAGTTAGCTGCTGTTACCATAAAACCATGCACCGGTATGCCTCGTATTTTCAATAAGTAAATGGATAGTAAGATAAAGATAGCTTGTATAATTGATGACGATGAAATATACACTTTCACCGTTAAGCGCGTTATTGCGCGAGCAGAAATAGCAGAGCAAAGCATCTTTTTCAATAGCGGCGCTTCGGCCCTTGATTTTTTTAAGGCAAACGCCCAAAAGAGCGATATACTTCCCGAACTTATCCTGCTGGATATTAATATGCCCCAACTTAACGGGTGGCAATTTTTAGAGGAATATGTAAAGCTGGCACCAAGCCTGGCAAAAAAGACGAACATCTTCATCGTAAGTTCTTCCATTGATGCCGAAGATTACGCACGGGCCAAAAAATACAAGGAAGTGAGCGACTTTATTGCCAAACCCATTACGGTAGATAACCTGCAGAAAATCCTTAGCAAGCTGCCCAATTAAGTCGGCGCAATTTTTTCTAATTGATATATTGTTGACAACCAGACCGCAATGATAAATTGGCCAAGCCTGCGTTAAAAAATATTTAAGTGTTAGTAGCGTTTTTTACAATAGCCGCGTAATGGGATTATTACACTTTACTAAATACTGAAATAATGAAAAACGTTCAACACAATTCAAGGAGGTGGGCAGGCATAGTTGGGACAATGTGTTTGCTGGCCGTAACGCTCAGTTCGTGCTTAAAAAACAGTAATACTGTTACGCCTGATACGGCCGCACTAACAGTTATTAATGCTTCGCCGGATGCACCCGCACTGGATTTTTATTTAGATGCCAATAAGGCCAACGCCTATGCATTTGGCTACGGCAGCGGTATAGATTATGTTGCGGCCTACGCCGGCCACCGCACCGCTACTTTCACCGTAGGCGGTACTCAAACCAGTTACAAATCTGACACACTTACGCTGGGTAAAAACAAATACTACTCGCTGTTTTTAACCAACACCGTTGGCAACGAGCAACTGCTGCTGCTTAGCGATACCATTGCCCGGCCCGATGGTACTAAAGCCGGCATAAGGTTCATAAACCTTAGCCCCGATGCCCCGGCTGTAGATTTGGCCATAAAAAGCGGTGATGTATTAGTTGCCAACAAGAGCTTTAAAGGCTACAGCAAATTTTTACCCATAAACGGTACCGCCAAATACACATTCGAAATACGCCAAACAGGCACCGCTACCGTTTTGGCTACAATAGAAAATGTAACCCTCAACAGCAATGCGCTATATACCGTTTCGCTGCAGGGGCTTACATCGGCAACAGATGTTAAAAAGCTGGTTGGCAAGGTGCAAACCAACGCGCAGTTTAATTAATCGTATTCGTTACAACATAACAAAAACGCCCCGGGCTTGCAAGCTCTGGGGCGTTTTTGTTATAACGGGTTTGCGTGCTAAACCATACAAAATACAAACAGCCATCAGTTTTGGCTGATGGCTGTTGTGTGGCTTGCATGGCCTGAGAGTCTACTCACCCCGGGTTCGCTTTGCTGCCCGACCCTCTCTCCGCAAGCGGAAAGAGGGTGAGCTTCAGTTTTTTCTTCACCCTCTTTGCGAAGCAGAAAGGCTCTACGACCCGTGCATAGGGGGCAGTTGGTCCGAAGGTCTCTGTGGAGGGTGAGTCAAATATGCGAGCGACTGTTAAATTATTACAGCGTTGCCATATCTATCACGAACCTGTAACGCACATCGCCTTTTTGCATACGCTCATAAGCAGTTTGGATATCTTTGATGTCGATAAGCTCGATATCTGATACGATGTTATTCTCGGCGCAGTAATCGAGCATTTCCTGGGTTTCTTTAATGCCGCCAATGCCCGATCCGGCAAGGCTCTTACGTCCGCCCAATAAGCTGAACGCTGCTACAGATGCTGGTTCGTTTGGCACACCCACGCATATCATAGTACCGTTGGTGCGCAACAGCGACAGGTACATATTAAAATCGTGCGGTGCAGATACGGTATCCAATATAAAATCGAAGGTGCCTAGTGCAGCTTTTATTTGCTCAGGATCTTTAGTTACTATAAAGTGGTGCGCACCCAGTTTTTTGGCATCGTCTTCCTTGCTGGCCGAAGTGCTTAGCACGGTAACTTCGGCACCAAAGGCAACGCCGAACTTAACACCCATGTGGCCAAGGCCGCCAAGGCCTAACACGGCCAGTTTATGCCCCTTGCCAACTCCCCAATGTTTTAGCGGCGAGTAAGTGGTAATACCTGCGCAAAGCAATGGCGCAACTGCTGCAAGGTCTACACCTTCTTTCAGCTGCAATACAAATTCTTCGCGCACTACTATGGTGTTGGAGTAGCCGCCATAAGTAGGCATCGAGCCATCGCGCTCCATGCTGTTGTAGGTTTGTGTGTTGCCTTCCAGGCAATATTGCTCCAAATCCTGCTTGCAGTTTTCGCATACCTGGCAGCTATCAACCATACAGCCGGTTCCAGCGAGGTCGCCAACTTTAAATTTGGTTACATGGTCGCCCACTTTTACTACACGGCCTACAATTTCATGGCCGGGTACCATAGGGAATATGCCTGGGAACCAATCGTTTGTTATCTGGTGCAAATCCGAGTGGCAAACGCCACAAAAAAGGATATCGAACTGCACATCGTGCGGGCCCAAATCGCGTCGCTCGAAGGTCCAGGGTGCCAAAGGCGTTTTTTCGTCCTGGGCCGCATAAGCTTTAGTTTCAATCATGTTAAATAAATTTTTTGAGTTTTTTTGAGTGGTAATGGGCGGTAAGCCATAACAAATATACAAGCTGCGGCATCGCTGCAAAGTGCTACACGTAATTTTACTTTAAAATTGCCATGACTGCTTCCCCGGTATTGTTTACAATACGGTTACTGCGGCGCATCACTTGCGGCTTTGCCCCAATTACAAACCTACAACAGTATTAAGCCCCAAAAGTTTAAACTTTTCAGGACTATCCAATAATTGTTTCGCTTCTTCGCCCTTGCATGCGCTCATCATCATCAGCGGGGCGAGGGAAATCATCAGGCAAAAAAAAAGACGCGGAGTTTCGCGTCTTTACATCTATCTTTTAAATCAATCGAAACTACACCAAATACTCAAACAAGGTAGCGTCCTTATTAATTTCGATCACTTCAAAACGGTGTTCCTCCATACGTGCGAGTAAAGCCGGATAGTCAGCCGCATTTTTTAGTTCGATACCTACCAGGGCCGGGCCGTTCTCTTTGGAGTTTTTCTTGATGAACTCAAAACGGGTGATATCATCGCCGGGGCCCAGTACGTTACTTACAAACAGTTTCAACGCACCCGGTCGCTGCGGGAAACGAACGATGAAGTAGTGTTTAAGCCCTTCGTAAAGCAGCGATTTTTCTTTGATCTCCTGCATGCGCTCAATATCGTTATTACCGCCGCTGATTACGCAAACTACATTCTTGCCTTTTATCTGGTCTTTAACGGCATCCAGTGCGGTTACCGATAGTGCGCCTGCCGGCTCTACCACAATGGCATCTTCGTTGTATAGCTTGAGTATAGTGGTACAAACTTTGCCCTCCGGCACGGTAAGCATATCATCCAGCACATCTCTGCAAAGCAAAAAGGTTTTTTCGCCAACGCGCTTTACAGCTGCGCCATCCACAAAGCGGTCGATGGTTTTTAGGGTAACAGGTTCACCTTTTTCAATGGCCGTCCACATGCTTGGTGCACCATCGGGCTCAACGCCTATCAGTAAAATATCCGGGTTCTGCTGTTTCAGGTACGTGCCTGCACCGGCTGCTAATCCGCCGCCGCCAACGGGCATAATTACGGCTTCTACTTCGGGCAAATCTTCAAATATCTCTACGCCAACGGTTCCCTGGCCTTCAATGATTTGTTCATTATCGAAAGGGGGGATGAACGTCATGCCGTGGGCCTCGGTATAGATCAAAGCTTCGCGCAGGCAATCGTCGAAGGTGTCGCCAACCAAAACCAGCTCCACATTGCCGTTACCAAACATTTCTGTTTGCTTAACTTTTTGCTTGGGGGTAATCTCGGGCATAAAAATAACACCTCTGGTACCTAGTTTTTTGCAGGAAAATGCTACCCCCTGTGCGTGGTTACCTGCACTGGCGCAAACCACACCGCGGCTTAATTGCTCGGTATTCAACCTGCTGATCATGTTGTATGCGCCCCTTAATTTATAGGAGCGTACAATCTGCAGGTCTTCGCGTTTTAAATATATCTCGCATTCGTATTTTTCAGACAGGCGCTCGTTATGCTCTAAAGGCGTATGCCTTACAACGCTCTTTAATCGTTCGTATGCCGCTTCAAAATCCAAATGATGTTCCGTTTCTGTGTCCATTTTCTCTTAGTTCTTTACCAGCTTATAAGCCATCAGTTGCTGCAGGTCATCATCGTTGATATCCAGCTTGGCATCGGCAAGCGTTAAAAAGCGTTTATAAGCGTCGTAAAGCTCGTCTTTATCCAGCTTATGGCCAAGCCTTTCCAGGTGGAATTTAAGGGCGTGGCGGCCGCTGCGTGCGGTGAGTACGATAGTTGCGCTCGGGAAGCCCACATCCTCAGGGCGAATGATCTCATAGTTTTCGCGCATCTTCAGGAAACCATCCTGGTGTATGCCCGAGCTGTGCGCAAATGCATTAGCACCAACGATGGCTTTATTGGGTTGTACCGGCATACGCATCTGCGTACGAATCATATGGCTCAGTTCGAAGAATTTTTTTGAGTCGATGTTGGTATGCAGGCCAAGCACCTGGTGTGTTTTCAAAATCATCACCACCTCTTCTATAGCGGTGTTGCCTGCGCGTTCGCCGATGCCATTAATGGTGCCTTCAATTTGGCGGGCACCGTTTTGCAAACCGGCAATGGAGTTGGCAGTGGCCAAACCAAGGTCGTTGTGGCAATGTACCGAGATAATGGCTTTATCGATATTTTTTACGTTTTCCTTAAGGAATTTGATCTTGGCACCATACTGATCGGGCAGGCAATAGCCATTGGTATCGGGGATATTTACTACGGTTGCACCGGCAGCAATAACGGCCTCAACCATTTGCGCCAGGTACACCACATCGGCGCGACCGGCATCTTCGGCATAAAACTCAATATCCTCAACCGATTTTTTGGCGTATTTAACAGCATCAACGGCACGCTCCAAAATCTCCTCGCGTGTACTGTTGAATTTATGCTTGATGTGCATGTCTGATGAACCGATACCGGTATGGATACGGGGATGTTTGGCGTATTTCAACGATTCTACCGCTACATCAATATCCATTTTGTTGGCACGGGTAAGTGCGCAAACGGTTGGCTCTTTTACAGCTTTAGAAATTTCTACTACGCTCATGAAGTCACCAGGACTGGATACGGGGAAACCTGCTTCAATAATATCCACGCCCAGTGCTTCCAACTCACGGGCTATCTCAATCTTCTCAGGGGTAGTTAATTGGCAGCCCGGTACCTGTTCGCCATCGCGAAGCGTGGTATCAAAAACATAAACGCGGTTTGGGTCGTGTAACATAATTTTAGATTTTTCGTGAGTTATTATTTTTTAATGGCACTCAAGAGGGCTTGCGCCGTTTGAGATGTTAGATATGAGATTTGAGACTTTTTGAAGTTTTCAAATTCCGTACCGTCCATCGGTTTTCATTGTTTTAATTTACTTGAGTTTTGGGGCGAAATCTCATATCTCACATCTCAATACTCAAATCTCTTTTATAGCAATAAATCTTAATCTCTTATAATCCGCATACCATTGGCCGTTTTGGTTATAAACGGGTTTCAGTATGGCGGTTATTTCTTTTAATAGTTCTTGTTTTTCGCTTTGCGGGATGCCTAATAAGTACAGCGGGGCAAACATAGTGATCCACTTGGCCACGCCCTCATCGCCATCCTGTAGGAGCGTTTTACGGTCGAAATGCGAAGCGAACGCCACGCGGAATCCTGCGGCCTCTAACCTGCTGGTATAATCTCCCAATGATGGGAAATACCAAACTTCGGTTTCGGCCTGGCGGGTGTAGCCATGCTTGCGCAATACCTGGCGGGTTGCCGCTATCAGTTGTTGCACATTGCCTTTGCCGCCCATTTCGGCTACAAAACGGCCGCCGGGTTTAAGTGCATCGTAAACACACTTTATGGCTGCATCGGCATTTTTTATCCAGTGCAGCGTAGCATTGGAGAACACAGCATCAAATTTCTCATCGAAATGAAAATCCGTTCCATCTTTCACAAAAAAATCCACCTCGGGGTAGGTTGCCTTTGCTTTGGCTATCATATCCGGCGAGGCATCAATGCCCGTAACCTTCGCACCTTTTTGTTGTATCTGGCTGGTTAAATAGCCCGTGCCGCAACCCAGATCCAGGATACGCTCATCAGGTTGAATGCCCAATAGTTCCAACACGTTCTCTCCGTATTGAAATACAAAGGAGTGTTTATCATCGTATAATTCAGCGTTCCATTTCATTTTTTTATGATTTCACCGATTCAATGATGATTTCACCGATTGCACCGATTTTATTTTTTGCGATTTCACCGAATTAAGATGATTTCACGGATTCTTCTTTCTAATTAGTCCCGCTTTTAAAAAAAGCTCCCCCTTCAGGGGGCTGGGGGGCTGGCCTATAAGTAGCTCAACACCTTTTGCCCCATGGCTTTAGTGCCCAATATTTTTGTTTTGTCGGTATTCGCATCTGCGATGTCGCCGGTGCGGTAACCGTCTTTCAATGTTTTGTCGATTGCATCGGTAATCGCCTTTGCTTCATCCTTCAGACCGAAGCTGATTTCCAACATCAGGGCTACGGATAGGATAGAGGCCAGCGGGTTGGCTTTGTCCTGCCCGGCAATATCATGCGCCGAACCATGGATAGGCTCGAAAAAGCCTGTGCCATCACCTATGGAAGCCGATGCCAGCATCCCCATCGAACCTGCAATTTGCGAGGCCTCGTCGGTAAGGATATCGCCGAACAGGTTTGCGGTTAATACCACATCAAACTTTTTAGGGTTTTTAACCAGTTGCATGGCGGCGTTATCAATAAACATGTGCTCGGTTTCTACCTCGGGGTATTGTTTGGCAATGTCCTGCACCACTTCGCGCCATAAGCGTGATGATTCCAGCACATTAGCCTTATCTACCGAGCAAAGCTTTTTACCACGCAACATGGCTGCTTCGTAAGCTTTTATGGCGATACGTTCCACCTCGTAACGGCTGTATATCATCAGGTCGGATGCGGTGTTGCGGTCTTCGCTGCGTTTTTTCTCGCCGAAGTAAACATCACCGGTCAGTTCGCGGAAGAACAGGATATCTGTTCCTTTCAGTATCTCAGGTTTCAGGCTCGATGCATCCAGCAGTTCATCAAATAGCATGATAGGGCGCAGGTTGGCGTACAAACCAAGCTCCTTGCGTATCTTTAATAAACCCTGCTCCGGGCGAACCTTGGCAGATGGGTCGTTATCATATTTGATATGGCCGATTGCGCCGAAGAGAATAGCATCGCTTGCTTTTGCTTTCTCCAGGGTTTCATCGGGCAATGGATTTCCGATAGCCTCGATACCTGCGTGGCCCATCAGCGCCTCGTCGAAGGTGAACTCGTGACCGAAGTTCGCTGCAATTTTCTCTAAAACAGCTTTTCCCCAGGTAGTAACCTCGGGGCCGATGCCATCACCGGGTATTACTAATATGTGTTTTTGGATGCTCATATCTATCTTCTATCCGTCATTTATTCCTACCCGTCATTGCGAGGTACGAAGCAATCTCTAAGCTTTGCATTACCGCCCTGCTTATCGGGAGATTGCTTCGTACCTCGCAATGACGCGTGGTTGTTATAGCTGTTTGTTATTTATGCCGTGTACTTCTTTTAGTTTCATCACCATCAGTTCCGCGTCGGTTTCTATCCAATTATTGTATTCCTCTATGGCTAGCAGGCGGTCTTCATTGCTGATGTAGCCTTCATCTACCATTTGCATCATTTGCGCTACCGACGACCAGATGCCCACCTTGTTCGCAAAGTTAGCATCGCCTTTTTTGTACACTTCGTTTGCTTCGAGCACTTCCACGTCACTTAAACCGGCTTCGGCAAAGTACTCCGGCAAATCTTCTGCAATGTGGTTGTTCATGCCTGCATCGCCGCGCCACCTTAAAAAAGTAGCATAAAACTTCCGCATACTTGCGGGCGGCTCGGGCTGCCATTCTAAAGCCTCATGGTTATAATCCAGTATGGATAATATACCACCCGGTTTCAGCATCGATTTGAGCTTCACCACTGCTTCCTGCGGGTTGCTTAACCATTGCAGCGTTCGTGCCGAGGTGATCAGATCGAACTTTTCTGCCGGTTCGTAATCAAACAAACTGGTGTGGATCAACTCCAGGTTATCGATAGCTGCATAAGTTTCTTTACCGCTTTCGATAAAATAGGCCGTGTTATCAATACCCGTTACATGCCCCGTTGAACCAACTGCCAAAGCAATGCCCTTAGAGATAGCGCCTGTTCCGCAGCCCACATCCAGTACTTTCCAGCCCGGTTGCAGCAGGGGAGGCAGGGTGGCATAATCTACCTCCAAACTACGTTCATCGAATAGTTTGGCGGTGCCTTTGCCTTCGCGTTTTATCTCTTTTTGTTGGGTCATTGGTGCATTGTATCATTGTGTCATTGGGTCATTGAGTCATTATTGCATGATGGCGACTATAATAACCACTCACCACTCTCCATTCACCACTCTCTATCTCGCTTCCTCAAATTCCTGTATCAGTTCTTTTTTGCTGAGGATGTAATCAATATCATCGTAACCGTTGGTCATACAAGCTTTTTTATAAGGGTTTACCTCAAAGCTTTCCTGCTCGCCGGTGGCTACGATTTTGATGAACTGATCTACCAAGTCAATTTCAATCACCGCATGCGGATCGGCAAACACGGCGGCAAATATTTTTGCCAGGAAATCATCGCTTACCTGTACTGGCAGCAGGCCGTTGTTCAGCGCGTTGCCTTTGAATATATCGGCAAAAAAGCTGCTCACTACGGCATCAAAACCGTAATCGGCAATGGCCCAGGCAGCATGCTCGCGACTGCTTCCGCAACCGAAGTTTTTGCCTGCTACCAATATTTTACCGCTATAGATAGGCTCGTTCAGCACGAAATCAACCTTAGGGTTGCCTTCGTTATCGTAGCGCCAATCGCGGAACAGGTTATTACCAAAGCCCTCGCGGGTAGTGGCCTTTAAAAACCTCGCCGGTATGATCTGGTCGGTATCGATGTTCTCGATAGGCAGCGGCACTACGCTGGTTTGTATGTGTTTGAATATTTTGGTTGCCATTGTCGTTTCTTTTTTCCATTCCGTCATTGCGAGGAACGAAGCAATCTCCCGATTTGCATATCGGCTATGCATAGCTTAGAGATTGCTTCGTGCCTTATAATGACATGGTTTTAAGTTATTGATTATCAGTATACATCTTCACACGTCATAACCTTTTTTTTCAGGGTTATCCCCTGATGGATACTCGCAATGACGTGGTGGACAGTTATACCAATTCTTCTTCCTTTAAAAATTCTCTTATATCCGTCACCACACCCGTTATCGCACTCGCAGCAGCCGTCAACGGGCTGGCCAGGAAGGTGCGGGAGTTTGGTCCCTGCCTGCCTTCGAAGTTGCGGTTGGAGGTGGATACGCAGTATTTGCCTGCGGGGATCTTATCCTCGTTCATGCCCAGGCAGGCGCTGCAACCTGGTTCGCGCAGTGGGAAACCTGCTGCATCAAATATTTTGTCTAATCCTTCGCGGATGGCTTGTTCCTGTACTTGTTTACTGCCGGGCACTACCCATACGGTTACGTTATCGGCTTTGTGTTTGCCTTTTACAAATTCTGCCACCTGGCGCAAGTCTTCTATGCGACTGTTGGTGCAGCTGCCGATGAATACATAATCGATTGGCTTGCCCAACAATTGTTCATCATCGTGCAGGCCCATGTAATCGAGGGCTTTTTTGTACGAACCCTGTTCTTTCTGCTCAAAGGAAGCAGTTTCGGGTACGTGTTGTGTAACGCCAATGCCCATGCCAGGGTTAGTCCCGTAGGTGATCATCGGCTCAATATCTTCGGCTTTAAAGCTTAAAACGCTGTCGAAATCTGCATCTTCATCAGAATACAAAGTTTGCCAGTAAGCTACTGCCTCGTCCCACGCTTCACCTTTGGGGGCAAATTCGCGGCCTTTTACGTAATTAATAGTGGTTTCGTCGGGCGCGATCAATCCGCAACGGGCACCCATTTCGATGCTCATGTTACAGATGGTCATGCGGCCTTCCATGCTTAAACCACGAATGGTATCGCCGGCATATTCTACGGCGTAGCCTGTACCACCTGCTGCAGATATTTGTGCGATAATGTACAGGATGATGTCCTTTGCACCAACGCCGTTTTGCAGTTTGCCGTTCACTTCAATCTTCATCCTTTTAGGGCGCGATTGCAGCAAACATTGGGTAGCCATAACCTGCTCTACCTGTGAGGTGCCTATACCAAAAGCGATAGCGCCGAATGCACCATGCGTAGAGGTGTGGCTGTCGCCGCAAACATAGGTACCACCGGGACGGGTGATGCCCAGCTCGGGGCCGATAACGTGTACGATACCCTGGAAAGGATGCCCTAAACCGTAAAGCTCGATACCGAACTCTGCACAGTTTTTGGTGAGCATATCAACCTGGTAGCGGGAAAGTTCTTCTTTTATGGGGAGGTGCTGGTCCCAGGTGGGGACGTTGTGATCGGCCGTGGCAACGGTTTGTTTTGGCCTGAAAACCGGTAAGCCTCTCGTGCGCAAACCATCAAATGCCTGCGGACTGGTTACCTCGTGTATGAAATGTGTATCGATGTATAAAATATCCGGGAAACCCTCGTTGCTACTGACGACGTGCGCATCCCAAATCTTGTCGAATAATGTCTGTCCCATTGTGTTTCTTATAATTTACAATAGCGATGGGTTTCAAACCCATCGCTAATTATTGTCAACCTGTGTTCCCCCTTCAGGGGGTTAGGGGGCTTATGCTTCTACAGCCTGGTTTTCAGGGCGTAAACTGCGTACAGTTTTGCCAGCCTGCCATAATTCGCTTTCGCGTAATTCTGCTAATTCAGCATCAAGTTTTTCGCGGTAATCAGGCTTGCTGTTGCTGTCGATTGATTTTTGTGATTCAACACCAGTTGCAACGCTTTTGTACAGGTCTTCAAATACCGGTTTGGTAGCGTCGCGGAATTTCTTCCACCAGTCTAACGCGCCGCGTTGTGCGGTGGTTGAGCAGTTGGCGTACATCCAGTCCATACCGTTCTCCGCAACTAATGGCATTAACGATTGGGTTAACTCTTCTACCGTTTCGTTGAAAGATTCTGAAGGTGAGTGACCGTTTGAGCGCAATACTTCGTACTGTGCAGCAAAAATACCCTGGATACAACCCATCAGCGTACCGCGCTCGCCGGTTAAATCGCTGAATACTTCTTTACGGAAATCAGTTTCGAACAGGTAACCACTGCCAACAGCAATACCTAAAGCGATAACACGCTCAAAAGCTTTGCCTGTAGCATCCTGGAAGATAGCGTAGCTTGAGTTTAAGCCACGGCCCTGTAAGAACATGCGGCGTAATGAAGTACCCGAACCTTTAGGGGCAACCAAAAATACATCCACATCTGCAGGAGGGATGATGCCGGTTTGCTCATTGAAAGTGATACCGAAACCATGAGAAAAGTATAATGCTTTACCCGGAGTTAAGTGTTTTTTAACAGTTGGCCATAAAGCTATCTGTGCAGCATCGCTTAGTAAATAGCAAATAACGGTTCCTCTTTCTAAGGCTTCTTCAATTTCAAAAAGCGTTTCGCCGGGTACAAAACCATCAGCGATAGCTTTATCCCAGGTTTTTGAATTTTTACGCTGACCAACTATTACGTTGATACCGTTGTCTTTTTGATTGAGCGCCTGGCCCGGGCCTTGAACACCGTAGCCAATTACAGCTACAACTTCGTCTTTTAATACGTCCTGAGCTTTTGATAAAGGGAACTCCTCGCGGGTTACTACATTTTCTTCACTACCGCCGAAATTTAGTTTTGCCATTGTATTGATTTTTGATTTTTGTGATTTCACCGATTTCGAGTGATTTCACAGATTGATTTTTTATTGTGATTTATAATTGATTTTGTGATTTCACCGATTTTATGATGATTTCACCGATTCTTTTCTTGATTCTTGGCTCTTACTTCTTGCCTCTAAACCTTACATCGTAAACACCTTCTGCCCCTTGTTCAAATATTCATTCTCTACCACATCTTCGCCTGGTTCAAGCCTTTCAAATTCGCGGAGCTTACTGTTGAAGCCGTCGCTTTTTTTGATGATGGCAACACGGGCGCTGCGAACAAACTCTATCAAGCCGTATGGCTGAAGGATCTTGATCAGGTTATCGGTCTCCTCGCGGTGGCCGGTGGTTTCAAACACGGTGTAATCCTTACGGATAACAACTGCACGGGCACCATTCTCGCGCAGCAAACGCTCTACGCTAACCTTTTCTGCAATAACATCGGTGCTCATTTTATAAAGCGCCATTTCCTGCCAAACAACATCCGCGTTGGTATGGTAGTACACTTTAAGTACCTCCACCTGTTTCTCTATCTGGCGGGTAAGCTTGCGCACTACATCTTCAGATTCGGTAATTACGATGTTGAAACGGTGGATGCTCTCTATCTCCGATGGCGAGGTGTTTAAGCTATCGATGTTTATTTTTCGGCGGGTAAATATAATAGCAATACGGTTAAGTAACCCTATCTGATTTTCGGTATAAACCGTTATGTTGAATTCCTGCTTTTCGTCGGCCCCCTCTAAATCTCCCCCGGTAGGGGAGACTTTTTTAGTGCCATTTATTGTGTTTTCCATTTTTAATATTTTTAAACTCCTCCCTTCCGGGGAGGTCGGGAGGGGCTGGCCTCTATTTTAACCTAATCTCGCTTACGCTGCATCCTTGTGGTACCATCGGGAACACGTTGTTCTCTTTGGTTACCATTACTTCTAAAAGGAATGCGCCTTTATGGCTCATCATTTCGTTCAATGCCGGGATCAGATCCTCGCGTTCCGAAATGGATTTGCCATCGATGCCATAACCTTTGGCCACCATCACAAAATCAGGGCTTTGGATATCTACGAAAGAGTAACGGCGTTCGTTGAACAACTCCTGCCATTGGCGTACCATACCCAGGAAACGGTTGTTGAGGATGATGATCTTTACATCAACTTTACTTTGCATAATGGTACCCAACTCCTGTAAGGTCATCTGGAAACCACCATCGCCGATGATGGCGATAACATCGCGCTCCTGCGCACCGAATTTAGCGCCTATGGCAGCCGGAAGGGCAAAGCCCATGGTGCCCAAACCGCCGCTGGTAACGTTGCTGCGGGTTTTATTCAGTTTGGCGTAACGGCAGGCTACCATCTGGTGCTGGCCTACGTCGGTAACAATAACGGCATCGCCTTTGGTAATTTCGTTTAGTTGTTTGATTACCTCGCCCATGGTCATTTCGCCGGTTTCGGGGTTCAGCTCTTTATGGATCACCGCTTCAACTTCTTTTGCCGTGTATTCGTTAAAGGTCTTCAGCCAATCGGTATGTTGTTTTTCTTCAACCAATGCAGTAAGCAAAGGCAGCGTTTCTTTACAATCGCCCCATACAGGTACGGTTGATTTTACGTTTTTGTCGATCTCGGCAGGGTCGATATCCAAATGCACCACTTTAGCCTGTTTGGCATATTTATCCAGGCGACCGGTTACACGATCATCGAAACGCATGCCTATAGCGATGAGTACATCGCAATCGTTAGTCAGCACGTTTGGTCCGTAGTTACCATGCATGCCTAGCATACCAACGTTTAGTGGATGATCTGTTGGGATGGCACCTGCGCCCAATACGGTCCAGGCTGCGGGGATACCACTTTTTTCTACAAATGCTTTAAATTCCTGCTCGGCGCTGCCTAATATTACACCTTGTCCCCAGATGATGAAAGGCTTTTTAGCGCTGTTGATCAACTCTGCGGCTTCTTGTATGTATTGATGACGGACGATTGGTTTCGGCCTGTAGCTACGGATATGGTTACATTTTACATAGCCTTCGTAGCTGAATTTCTGTATCTGCGCGTTCTTGGTGATATCGATCAAAACCGGACCCGGGCGACCGCTTTTGGCGATGTAAAATGCCTTGGCAATTACTTCCGGTATCTCGGTAGCATCGGTAACCTGGTAGTTCCATTTGGTAACCGGGGTGGTGATGTTGATCACGTCTGTTTCCTGGAAGGCATCGGTACCTAAAAGGTGCGCGAAAACCTGACCGGTGATACAAACCAACGGTGTGCTATCTATCTGTGCATCGGCCAGGCCGGTAACCAGGTTAGTAGCACCGGGGCCGCTTGTAGCGAATACCACGCCCACTTTGCCGGAGGTACGTGCGTAACCCTGGCCAGCGTGTATGCCGCCCTGTTCATGGCGGACAAGGATGTGGTTCAGCTTTTCTTTATAATCGTAAAGCGCATCATAAATAGGCATGATAGCGCCGCCGGGGTAACCAAAAATGGTTTCCACACCTTCCACAATCAAAGCCTCTAATAAAGCTACCGACCCTGAAACTTCTACGGCTTGTGATTTCACCGATTTTTCTTCGATTACACCGATTTCCTGTGTGATTGTTTCCATTGTTTTGTGATTACACCGATGATTTATGATTACACCGATTTTGTTTGTTTTTTTGTTTTCACCGATTGCACCGATTTTTACGATTGCACCGATTCATTTTAATCTTATGTTATTAATACGATCCGACCTTCTGTTCCCCCTTCAGGGGGTTAGGGGGCTTCTACATCTCATCTGTTACGCAACCTTCTGCAGCCGATGTAACGGTTTTTGCATAGCGGTAAAGTAAACCTTTGGTCACCTTAAGCGCCGGTTGCTGCCAGGCTGCCTTGCGGGCGGCCAATTCTTCGTCGGACAGGATCACATTGATTTTATTGGTCGTGGCATCGATGATAATTTTGTCCTCGTCTTTAATGAGGCCGATCGCACCGCCGTCGAAAGCTTCAGGGGTGATGTGGCCTACTACAAAACCATGCGTACCGCCACTAAAACGGCCATCAGTAATCAAGGCTACCGAGCTACCCAAACCTGCGCCAAATATGGCCGAGGTTGGTTTCAGCATTTCCGGCATGCCCGGAGCGCCTTTAGGGCCCACATTGCGGATAACCACCACATCGCCTTTTTGTACGCGGCCGCTCTGGATGCCTGCTATCAGTTCAAACTCGCCATCGAACACGCGGGCAGGGCCTTCAAAATGCGTTCCTTCTTTACCGCTGATTTTGGCAACGCTGCCACCTTCGGCAATGTTTCCGTATAAAATCTGTAAGTGGCCGGTAGCCTTTATCGGGTTCTCTACCGGGAAGATGATCTTTTGGGTATCGAAATCCAGTTCAGGAACATCTGCAAGGTTTTCGGCAATGGTTTTCCCGGTAACGGTAAGGCAATCGCCATGCAGCCAGCCCTGGGCCAGGCAATATTTCATTACCGCAGGTACCCCGCCAACGTTGTGCAGGTCTTCCATCATGTATTTACCGCTTGGCTTCATGTCAGCCAGTACCGGGATACGGTTACTTACGGTTTGGAAATCATCCTGCGTTACCTTTACACCTACGCTTTTGGCCATGGCTATCATGTGCAACACAGCGTTGGTACTTCCGCCCAATACCATAATCACCACCATCGCATTCTCGAATGCTTCGCGGGTCATGATATCGGATGGTTTGATGTCTTTCTCTAACAATATTTTAATTGCAGCACCTGCAGCCAGGCATTCTGCTTTTTTATCTTCGCTTAGGGCCGGGTTTGATGAGGAGTAAGGTAAGCTCATGCCCAGTGCTTCGATAGCGGCGGCCATGGTATTGGCTGTGTACACACCGCCACAGGCGCCCGCACTTGGGCAAGCGTTCTTTATCACGCCCATAAAATCTTCCGGCGTAATTTGCCCGGCTATCTTTTTACCCAGGGCCTCAAATGCCGATACAATGTTCAGGTCTTCGCCCTTCCAATGGCCAGGTTTAATGGTACCGCCGTACACCATTATAGACGGGCGGTTTAAACGGCCCATAGCCATAATAGAGCCAGGCATATTTTTATCGCAACCCGGCAGGGTGATGATGCCATCATAATACTGCGCGCCGGTAACCGCTTCGATAGAGTCGGCAATAATATCGCGGCTCACCAGTGAGTAGCGCATACCTTCGGTACCGTTGCTCATGCCATCGCTTACGCCAATGGTATGAAATATCAGGCCCACCATATCCTCGTTCCAGATGCCTTGCTTAACCAGTTTGGCTAAATCGTTCAGGTGCATGTTGCAGGTGTTGCCATCGTAACCCATGCTGGCCACACCCACTTGCGCCTTACGCATATCATCGTCGGTAAGGCCAATACCGTAAAGCATGGCCTGCGCGGCCGGTTGGGTTGGGTCTTGCGTAAAGGTTTTGCTATACTTGTTTAATTCTATAGCGCCGGTAGTATCTGCTGATGAACTCATTTTTTATATTTTACGATGTACGTAAACAGTAAATTTGTTGACGGATATTTAGGTTACAAACTGTTTCTGTAAGTTAGATATAGCTCCCGCGATTAACAACAGAATAAAAAAATATTTTTAAAAAGTATATTGTACTTTGTTAATTTTTTTAGCAGAATAAAATTTGTTAAATATATAAAATTAAAAAATATAATTTTTAACAACTTATACCAAAGTTTAAAACGGTATTCGGTATGTATTTTATGCATGCATAATAAGTTGCCGAAATTCTGCCTGAAATGAGGTGGAGGAACATTTTTTTTGATGCACGGGTATGCAGACGACTGATATGTATTTATCCGATAATATTCTACTTGACTTCACTCCAGGCAACTGTAACACGTTTAAAAACTGTATGTGTAAAATTGCATCAGCGTTGTATGTTTTGTTACTTTTACGGCAATAACGCTGTCTAACTAAATAGCTGCTGTTAGGATGTAATGTAATAAACTGGGTATAACTAAACTGATTTAAATCTTCTTGATGGATGTATTGCTGTATAATAATTTAGAGACCGGTAAACTAAGAGACAAAGTTGATAAGGTAATAGGTTTTTTAAAAATCGGCGACTTTCGTGCTGCCGATGTAAAAAAAATGGCGGGCAGCGGTTATTATCGAGCAAAGCTTGACGATACTAACCGGTTATTGTTTACCATCGGCGTATTTGAATCAAAGCGTTACATTTTTGTGTTAGAATTAATACTAAACCATGCTTATGATAAATCAAGGTTTTTAAATGGTGCTATTATCGACGAGAGCAAACTTATTTCTATAAACAATGAGCAGCAAATAAACGAGGTTGACACAACTTCCATAGGGTACATCAATCCGCGTAAGAAATCATTTTATTTATTGGATAAAATCCTGTCGTTTGATGAAATACAGGAAGAAATACTACAGATACCGGCACCGAGTATTATTATTGGCTCGGCCGGTAGCGGCAAAACGGCAATCACGTTAGAGAAAGCTAAAACGCTTGTAGGTAAAGTATTATATATAACGCTTTCATCTTACCTGGTTGAAAACGCAAGCCTTTTGTATTATTCTTTTGATTACGAAAATCAGAAACAGGAAATTGAATTTCTATCGTTTTTTGAATACCTATCAACTATTGAGGTACCCAAAGGTGCTGAAGTTGACTATCGAACTTTTGAACAATGGATTTCGAGATACCGCCAAAGCCACAAAATAAAAGATGTGTACAAAATATTCGAAGAGTTTAAAGGCGTAATCACCGGATCCGTAGTTGATAAGCCGTTTTTAACGCTTCAGGATTACATTTCTCTTGGCATAAAGCAATCTATTTTCCCTGTAGCCGAACGGCAATTGGTTTATGACTTGTTCACTAAGTACCTGGATTGGCTAAAATCAGGGAGTTTTTTTGACAGTAACCTGGTCGCATATGATCTATCTAAGCGAATTGAGCCCAAGTATGATTATATAATTGTGGATGAGGTACAGGATATTACCAATGTGCAACTGATGGTAATTTTAAAGTCGTTGAATAACCCTGCAAATTTTATTCTTTGCGGGGATTCTAACCAGATAGTACACCCGAACTTTTTTTCATGGGCGCAAATTAAAACGCTGTTTTATAAACAGGACCTGAAAGCCAACATCATTCGAATACTGGCCACCAATTACCGTAATACGCCCGAAGTTACCAAAATAGCCAACCAATTATTGTTGATAAAAAACGCGCGTTTTGGCTCTATCGATAAGGAAAGCACGTACCTTGTAAAACCAAATTCCAAACATAGCGGCGAAGTAGAGTTTTTAGAAAATAATAACACCATAAAAGCCGATCTGAATCAAAAAACAAAGCAGTCTGCCAGGTTTGCAGTTTTGGTTATGCGTAACGAAGACAAGCCCCAGGCTAAAGCCTTTTTTCAAACGCCGCTCCTGTTCTCGGTACAGGAGGCTAAAGGCCTCGAGTACGAAAATATAATTTTATTTAATACCATATCCGGTTATGATAAAGAATTCCGGGAGTTAACCAATGGTGTTACCGCCGAGGATTTGAAGGAAGATAGCCTGAAGTTTTCAAGGGCGAAGGATAAGGCCGATAAATCCCTGGATGAATATAAGTTTTATGTAAACTCGCTTTACGTGGGCATAACCCGGGCTGTGAAAAACTTATACGTAATAGAAACTAATAAGAAACACGAATTGCTGGCCCTGTTAGGCTTAACCAATTTTAAGCAGCAATCTTCGGTAAAGGGGCAGTCTTCCAGCAACGAGGAGTGGCAAAAAGAAGCGCGGAAATTGGAGATGCAGGGTAAGCAGGAGCAAGCTAACGCCATACGTTTACAAATTTTACATTTGCAACCTGTGCCCTGGGAAGTAACTACCAGGCAGGGGCTGAAAAATTTACTATCCCAGGCACTTAACCCCGATGCTTTTAATAAAAAAGCTAAAGATCGACTTTTTGAATATGCACTTTATTACGGCGAACAGGGTTATTTTACCAGGTTAGCCCTTTTGAAATACCGGCCTGCGGAGCGCTGGGAACATGAAGGCAAGCATATTTTGAAAAAAATGATTGCAGATTATCAGCAGGATAATATTAAAGCACTTCAGCCAAAACTGCAAAAGTACGGCGTTGATTTCCCTAACGAGATAAATCTTTCGCCTTTCATGCTTGCGATATCGCACGGGGCCGAAAAAATAGTAAGCTACCTTATTGACAATGGTGCTAAAATTAATGTAACAGATAATTTTGGAAGGAGCCCGCTACAATTAGCCCTTTTGAAAGCTCATGTGGATGCTGGATACAAGCAAAGAGTCGTCAATCGCTTTTACACCTTTTTAAAAGGGGAAAGCATAAAGGTGAAAATAAACAACAGGCTGATAAAGATTGATAGCCACCAGGCGGAATTTTTAATGCTCAATTATATGATAGCAGTGTTGCGTACGCACCTGATAACACAGATAAATAAGTCGGCACGATCCTATTTTTCAAGGAAAAATAATAGCCTTGCTTTTCAAACGATAGACTTTTCGAATTTTTTTGATGATCTTGACGCTAAAGTAGTGCCCGAGTACCGAAGGAAACGACCATATATCTCAAGCATACTTGCAAAAAACGAGGTTAATAAAGATGATAAATACAACAAAAAACTTTTTGTGAGATTGGCTAACGGCATGTACTTGCTTAACCCGGTGTTGGAAGTTTTAATTGATGATGAATGGATAAATATTTATGACCTTATCGACTTAGATGATATTGAAAATATTGCCCATGGGTATGGAATCGGATTTATCGGGCAAATCAAAAATTACCGCAAGCAACTTACCGATAACCCTGATATAAAGATCGACCCGGATGTTTATTGGAAGAGCGTAGGGGCAGCGGAGTAACACGATGGTGAAATGTTTGTTATCTATTTAAATTATTGGACTGATAATATCATCAAAGATGGCTTTTAGGTGCAGATGCCGATACGTAGGTACTAACCGACTATAGCTAACACTGGGTTTATAGAACTTGGGTTACTCGTAATACAGCGGTTTTCTTAAACGTTGGTTCGGTATGTATTTTTGTTATTATTGTATAAGTATGATGGATCTCCGCCTAAATATATTGCCCGTAGATATGTTACAAAGTTATTGCGGAAGTTTTGACAGCGATGTTGAGCTTGCGTTCCTTCAACTAATCGAAAGTGAATTGTCGGCTGATACTTTCAGTTTTTATACTTCTGTTTCTGCAGTATTTTCGTCTAAGATAGAAGGCGAGCAGATAGACCTCGATTCGTTTGTCAAGCATAAAATATCCGGGGCGAAGTTCCTGCCCGATTACACGCAAAAGATAGATGATTTGTACGATGCTTATCTGTTTGCGCAATCCAATAACCTAAACGCTGAGGCCCTGAGGCAGGCTCATGTTTTGCTTACCAGGCACATACTTCAAAAAGAGCAAAGGGGTAAAGTGCGTATGGATAACATGTTCGTGGTAACCACAGACGGTAAGATAGAATATGTTGCCTGTTTACCCCCACATGTAGAAAGTGAATTGGCGAAACTATATGATGATATAGCGATACTGCTGGATGCTGAGCTAAGTGTGGCAGAGACATTCTATTTTGCTTCCCTTATACATCTTGTATTCGTTAAAGTACATCCGTTTTATGATGGTAATGGCCGTAGCGCCCGGCTGTTAGAAAAATGGTTCCTGGCTGAGAAACTCGGAAAAAAGGCTTGGTTCCTGCAATCGGAAAAGCACTATTATAATTTTCACGATACCTGTTATAAGAACATCAGGTTTCTGGGCCTTGAGTACGAGGTGTTAGACTACAGTAAGGCGATGGCATTTTTGAAGATGTTACCGCAAGGACTGTTCGCCTGATCTTAGCCTTTTCCATTTGCTATTCCTGATAACTATCTGCATCTTTAACTGATATCAAATAGAAATATGAAAAAAAGCCTAACCTTATTAATGCTGTTTATCAGTATAAACAGCTACGCCCAAACGGCCAGGCTCGAATTAAACCTCAAAAAAGACAGCACTTATAATATTACCATAAATGCTGATATGGACATAGACCAATTGATAAATGGTTTACACCAGATAGTAAAAACCACCATCAGTGGTACAACTGCCCATAAGGTAATCGCTATAAAGGATACTTTATACGAAATGGAAGTTATATATAAAAAGCTGGGGATGCACATGGAATTTGGTGGTAAGGTAATAGAATTCAGCAGCGACCTTAAATCTGAGGACCTGATATCGAAATTTGTACGCAGTATGATCAACAAGCCCTTCGGTATAGTAATGAGTAGACGAGGGAAAATTGTAGAGGTTAAGAATATCGACAGCCTGTTTGCGGGCGTTATAAAAGATTTTCCGCCAATTAGCGATGCGCAAGTGGCACAGGTTATAGCGCAAATGAAGCAATCGTTTGGAGAGAAAAGCATTAAAGGAAACTTGCAGGAAACCTTCGTAATATTTCCTAAAGTGCCACTTGCGGTTAAAGGTAACTGGACAACCGTAAACGCTACAGAGGCAGCAGCCATTTCCTTAACAACAAAAACAACTTACACCTTAAATGCCATCGCCGACAAATATTATGATGTGAGTGGTACTGCTGTTATTACATCTGATAAAGTGCCGGCCTTTAAAAAATCGGGAGTCTATTTGATACGTCTGATGCAGCCCTCCGGTAGGTATACCGCCAGAATGAAGATTGATAAAACTACCGGCTGGGTTACCGAAAGTCAAATCACCAAAGATATCTCAGCTACGGCACAGATTAAAAAAACGGAAGCCGGGCCTATAGAGTTATCATACCCGATGAAGATTTTGATGAAGTTTACAGGAGCTAATTAATGCTTTTAAGACTCCGCCTATGGGAAGTTGGTTGCTTCTGCTGTTCCTGGGCGTTCAAATAAACTGTAGTTCGTTTTACCGTCTGAGTGCTAAACCATATGAGATATTGCTTTTTACTTTTTCTGCTTGCGCCCTTTGCAACCCTGGCACAAATAACCATTACCGGCAAGGTGATAAATGCTGCCGATAACAAACCCATTGCCAATGCCAGCGTGTTTTTAAGTAATGCCACCGTGGGCGATAAAACCGCCGAGGATGGTAGCTTTAGCTTAAGGAATGTGAAACCCGGCCAATACGAGTTTGTGGTTTCGGTGGTTGGTTTTGATGCTTACCGTGAAACCGTAAGGGCGGCCAATGAACCTATCAGCCTAACCGATATCAAACTTTTAGCAAAAACCACCCAGTTGAAGGAAGTTAAGGTAGTCATAGACAACGATTGGGAGAGCAACCTTCAGAAATTTAAAGATGAGTTTTTAGGTACATCTGCCGCCGCCCGGGATTGTAAAATAGTCGACGCGGACGCCCTCTCGCTCGATTATGATAAAAGTAAACGCATATTAACGGGTTCATCCTACGATTTTTTGGTGATTGAAAACAAGTACCTGGGTTATCGGATAAAGTATCTGCTGAATAAGTTTGAAAAGAATGAACAATCGGGCTTGTTGTATTATGAAGGTTCATCTACGTTTGAGGAAATGCCGGGTTCGCTAAATCAAAAACGCCGGTGGAAAAAAAGACGGCGCGAAACCTATCTTGGTTCTTCTATGCACTTTTTGCGTTCGCTTATTGTGGATAGTACGGCACAGGAAGGATTTGTAATTTACCGGCTTATACGAAAACCCAACCCGGCCTTTGATGGTTTAAACGACAAGTATATACAAACACTGATAAAGACACCCATTACGGCCTCCACTTTTGTGCACCCAACAGACCTGCCGGGTATGTATGCTATCGGCTTTGAGGATTGCTTCTACATTAAATATAATAAGTCGTCGGATGCTACTATTTTAACTATAAACGCCAACTATGCTTTTTTCGATCAGAATGGTATTGTCGCAAACCCGGCTTATTTATTAGTTGAAGGAGAGTGGGGGCGATACCGCATAGCCGAGCTGTTGCCTGTAGATTATGAGCCGGTGGGGGATAAATAATAAGCGTTTTATCTCACAAAAATGCCCCCGAATCTCTCCGGGGGCTTGCAATATCTCAAAAGCTCTTCGCTTATTGCTGTTGCTCTTCTTCGGGCGTTTTGTCTTCTCCGGCTGTTTTGCTTTTGGCTAACACTTTCACCTGGTCGGCATCTTTGTCGTAGTCTACTTCCATGGTATCGCCTTCGGTGAGTTCGCCTTTCAGTATCTCTTCGGCAATCGGGTCTTCCAGGTATTTCTGGATGGCACGTTTCAACGGACGTGCACCAAATTGCGAGTCGTAACCTTTCTCGGCAATGAACTCTTTGGCAGCCAATGTCAGCTCAATTTTGTAACCAAGGCTATTTACGCGGCCAAATAAGGCAGCAAGTTCGATATCGATTATCTTGAAGATTTCGTCTTTACCCAATGAGTTGAACACGATAACATCATCGATACGGTTCAGAAACTCAGGAGCGAAGGCGCGTTTCAAAGCGTTTTCTATCACGCCACGAGAGTGCGAATCTGCCTGTGTAGTTTTGGCAGCGGTGGTGAAACCAACACCCTGGCCAAAATCTTTCAGCTGTCGGGCGCCAATGTTTGAGGTCATGATGATGATGGTGTTCCTGAAATCCACCTTGCGACCCAGTGAGTCGGTCAGCTGGCCTTCATCCAACACTTGTAGCAGGATATTGAATACATCGGGGTGTGCTTTCTCGATCTCATCCAACAACACAACGGCGTAGGGTTTGCGGCGTACCTTTTCGGTCAGCTGTCCGCCTTCTTCATAACCTACATAGCCCGGAGGCGCACCCACTAAACGAGATACGGCGAATTTTTCCATGTACTCGCTCATGTCTATCTGTATTAGCGCATCCTCGGTGTCAAACATAAAACGGGCAAGCTCTTTGGCAAGCTCGGTTTTACCAACACCGGTTGGGCCCAGAAATATGAACGAGCCGATAGGCTTTTTAGGATCTTTTAAACCTGCACGGGTACGTTGTATAGCACGGGTGAGCTTTTTAATCGCATCGTCCTGACCAATGATCTTGTTGGCGATGGTGTCGCCCATGTTCAGCAGTTTCAGGCTGTCGGCCTGGCCCACACGTTGAACAGGGATACCGGTCATCATGGCAACAACTTCGGCCACGTTATCTTCAGATACGGTGTAGCGTTTGGATTTGGTTTCGGCTTCCCAAACGGCTTTAGCCTGCTCAAGCTCCTCTAACAGGTGCTTTTCGGTATCGCGCAGTTTGGCTGCTTCTTCGTATTTCTGGCTGCGTACAACCTTGTTCTTTTCGATTTTGATCTGCTCAATCTTCTGCTCAATATCCAGTATCTGTTGTGGTACGTGGATATTGGTAAGATGCACACGCGAGCCCGATTCATCCAGCGCATCAATAGCCTTGTCCGGTAAAAACCTATCAGTAATGTAGCGGGTAGTTAGGGTAACGCAAGCGTTGATTGCCTCATCGGTATAAGTTACACCGTGGTGCTCTTCGTATTTTTCTTTGATGCGGTTCAGTATCTCAACCGTTTCATCTGGTGTGGCAGGTTCTACCATCACTTTTTGGAAACGACGATCTAAAGCACCATCTTTCTCGATGTACTGGCGGTACTCATCAAGCGTGGTTGCGCCAATGCATTGTATCTCGCCACGGGCCAAAGCCGGTTTGAACATGTTAGATGCATCTAATGAGCCGCTTGCACCGCCCGCACCAACAATGGTGTGTATTTCATCTATAAACAGGATGACATCCGGAGATTTTTCCAACTCGTTCATCACCGCTTTCATGCGCTCTTCAAACTGGCCGCGATATTTGGTGCCTGCCACTAAAGAGGCAAGATCAAGGGTAACCACACGTTTGTTGAACAGCACGCGCGATACCTTGCGCTGTACTATGCGCAATGCCAAACCTTCGGCAATGGCGCTTTTACCTACACCGGGTTCGCCAATAAGGATTGGGTTATTCTTTTTACGACGCGAAAGGATCTGAGATACACGCTCAATTTCTTTTTCGCGGCCCACTATCGGGTCAAGCTTGCCTTCTTCAGCAGCTTTTGTCAGGTCGCGGCCAAAGTTATCCAATACGGGGGTTTTGGATTTAATATCCGAAACCTTTTTAGGTTGGGTAAAGCTGTCGTCTTCTTTAAAATCGTCGTCGCCGCCGGTAGATGAGCCGGGCATCTCGTCGGTAACATCATTTTTGTGCGATTCTACTTCGCCTTTAAATACCTCGTAATTAACGCTGAACTGCGTCAATATCTGTGAAGCTATATTGTCTTCATCGCGCAGGATAGAAAGCAGCAGGTGCTCTGTACCTATAACGTCGCTCTTGAATATCTTCGCTTCGAGGTAAGTGATCTTTAATACTTTTTCGGCTTGTTTGGTCAGCGGGATACTGCCTATGTGCACGTTAGTGCCGATGGTGCCTTTTACGGCATCTTCCACGGCACGGCGCAATTTGGCGGTATCAACGGTGAGCCCTTTTAATAATTTGATTGCCACGCCATCGCCATCACGAATGAGGCCCAGCAAAAGGTGCTCTGTACCTATATAATCATGGCCAAGGCGCAACGCCTCCTCCCTGCTGTACTGTATCACATCCTTTACACGCGGCGAAAATTTAGCTTCCATATATACCTTTCTGATTATGATCGTCCTAATCTATAAAATTGTTTTAAGTAATCAAGGCGATAGTTTTTAGTTTTATCAACAATGTTGCCAGTTTTTTAGCTTAATCGTAAACAGACAATCCGGTGATAAACACCCTGCTTAAACGGAATAAGATAATGGCGCCTTTTGTTTTTTTAACTTTAGAACCGCTTGATTTTTATATAAATACGGCAAAAACCTATTGTTGAGATGTGTTTTCGACGGATTAGTTTAGTGCATTGCCTGTAAACCCGGCTTTTTTATTTAAACAAGGCAATTAGTCACCCTTGGGTATGACATTACGGCATGCGGCTTTTATTCCCCGTTTTATCCCGTACTGTCAAAAGCAAACCAAAGGATTTGCATCGTAATATACAAGTTATCGGATGAATTTTACATGAAATTTATGGAAAGGGCAGTGGCGCAGCGAAATGCATATACAACTGGATAAGATTTAGTAATAATTGTAGCGGACATTAAATCGTACTAGCCACCTCTGCGGCAACGTTTGCGTAAAATAAATCCCCATCAATGTTTTGATTCCAGCCAAAACAAGCGTTATTTAGACGGTTTATTACAATCGATTGTACTAAACGACTTGCCAACTATGAAGAAGTTATTTGCATTGCTGCTGTTTGGGGCGCCGCTTGTCGGCCTATGCCAGCAACCCCTTAAACTTTGGTACAACCAGCCCGCAAAACGGTGGACACAGGCCCTGCCCGTAGGCAACGGTCGTTTAGGTGCCATGATATTCGGCAGACCGGAAGATGAACTTATCCAGTTGAACGAAAGTAGTTTATGGTCGGGCGGGCCGGTCTCAGGGCCGGTAAACCCGGGTTCGCCGGCGTATCTGCCGCAGGTACGCGAGGCTATTTTCGCGGGTGATTATAAAAAGGCCATCGAATTGAGCAAAAAGATGCAGGGCCATTACTCGGAAGGGTATCTGCCGTTGGGAGATATCCGCATCAAACAAAACACAGGTGCCGTTAGCGCCTACTACCGCGACCTGGATATCAGCAACGCTATAGCCACTACCAGGTTTACGGCCAATGGCGTTACCTATAAACGCGAGATGTTTTCTTCGGCCCCGGCGCAGGTGATGGTCATAAGGCTAACTGCCGATAAGCCCGGGCAGTTGAGCCTGAAGGTACTGGCCAATACACTACTAAAGAATAAGAAAACCGTCGTGTCGCTAAACACCCTGCTTATCGCAGGTAAAGCGCCAACCCATGTAGACCCCAACTATCTCAACCTGCAACGCGACCCGCTACGGTACGACGACTCCCTCACCAAGGGGGTGCGTTACGCCTGGTTTACCAAAGTGGTAAACAAAGGGGGCACCGTATCGGCAGATACCTCGGGCATCAGCATCAGCCATGCTACGGAGGTTACGATATATCTATCCGCAGCAACCAGTTACAATGGTTTCGATAAAAGCCCTGTTATGCAGGGTAAAGATGAACTGGCCATCAGCAAAAAATACCTGGCAGCTGCTAATCTGAGGCCATACACAGCATTATTGGCCGCCCATTTGGATGATTATCATCATTATTTCAACCGCCTTTCATTAAGGCTTACCGGCAGCCGGCCCGATACCGTTACCCTGCCTACCGACCAACGCTTGCTGGCCTATACCAAGGGCGATAAAGATGTGGGCTTGGAGACGCTGTACTTTCAGTTTGGGCGGTACTTGCTTATCTCCAGCTCGCGCCCGGGTGGTACTGCGGCCAACCTGCAGGGGATATGGAACAACGAATTGCGCCCACCCTGGAGTTCGAATTATACCACCAACATCAACGCACAAATGAACTATTGGCCCGCCGAGATAACCAACCTGAGCGAGTTGCATCAACCTCTGCTGCACCTTACCGCCGATTTGGCGGTTACCGGCAAAAAAACCGCTAAGGAATTTTATAATTTGAACGGCTGGGTGGTGCACCACAACAGCGATATATGGGCATTATCAAATCCCGTTGGTGATGGCTCTGGCGACCCGATGTGGGCCAATTGGGCCATGGGTGGCGATTGGCTGTGCCGCCACCTTTGGGATCATTACCTGTTCACAAAAGACGAAGCTTTTCTACGCGACAAAGCCTATCCGCTGATGAAAGGTGCTATTGATTTTACCCTCGGCTGGCTGGTGAAAGATAAAGATGGCTATTGGGTTACCGCACCGAGCGGATCGCCCGAGAACGCCTTTAAAGATGAGCATGGCAATGAAGGTACCATTGCATTGGGCAGCACCATGGATATGTCGATCATCCGCGATTTGTTTGCCCATTTTATTACCGCATCAGAAAAGTTGAATTTAGACAAGGCGTTGCGCGATACCGTGATAGCCAGGCAGGCAAAGCTGTTACCTTTTCATGTGGGCAAAAAAGGTAATTTAGTAGAGTGGTATAAAGATTGGGACGAAACCGATCCGCACCACCGCCATGTATCGCACCTGTACGGACTTTTCCCGGGCGAGCAGATATCGCCCAATACCACACCCGACCTGGCGGCCGCTGCCCGTAAAACACTGGAACTGCGTGGCGACGAAGGCACCGGCTGGAGCAAGGCCTGGAAAATAAACTTCTGGGCCCGCTTGCAGGATGGCAACCATGCTTATAAATTGGTGCGCGACCTGCTGCACCTTACTGGCGAAGAAGGAACCGATTACGCCCAGGGCGGCGGTACCTATGCCAATTTGTTTGATGCGCACCCGCCGTTTCAAATCGACGGCAACTTTGGAGCCACAGCGGGCATTGCCGAAATGCTGCTGCAAAGCCAAACCGGTGAAGTTTACCTGCTGCCTGCCCTGCCCGATGCCTGGGAGAGCGGCACCGTAAAAGGCCTTAAAGCACGTGGCAACTTTGAGGTGGGCATCAGCTGGAAAGCGCATAAACTTACGGCTGCAACAATCACATCGGTAGTAGGCGGGCAATGCCAATTGCGCAGCAATTGGCCGGTGAAAATTGCAGGTGTAGGTACATCAAAACCCGATGGAAGCAGTTATCTACTTACTTTTACAACTAAAAAAGGTGCCACGTACCAAATACTGGCTGCTAAATAAATATGATGAAAACACTGGTTTGTATGGAGCCTGGTACGTTGCACTATGGCACAGCGGATATACCCGAACCAAAGGAAGGCTATGCCACGCTACGTATCCGCCGCATTGGCGTTTGCGGCACAGATTTGCATGCCTTTGAGGGCACACAGCCATTTTTTAGCTATCCACGCATATTGGGGCACGAGCTTGCAGGCGAGCTAACCGATACCGGCAATGCCGAAAGTTTTGAAATTGGCGAAAAGGTAACCTTTATACCTTATTACAATTGCGGGCATTGCATTGCCTGCCGCAGCCAAAAGCCCAATTGTTGCGTAAACCTGCAGGTTTGCGGCGTACATACCGATGGCGGGATGCGCGAGTATTTACACGTACGTACAGATTTATTGGTACATGGCGATGGTTTGAGCCTTGACGAACTGGCCCTGATAGAGCCCTTGGCCATAGGCGCACATGGCGTGCGCCGTGCCGATGTATCGCCGGGAGAATATGTGTTGGTGGTAGGTGCGGGGCCGATAGGCCTGGGCATTATGGAGTTTGCCCGCATTGCGGGCGGGCAGGTAATTGCCATGGACGTGAACCCGCAACGCCTGGCTTTTTGTAAGGATAAGCTTGGTGTAAACCACACGGTTAACGCCCTCGATGCCGATGTAAAAGAACAACTGATGGCGATAACCGGCGGCGATATGCCAACGGTAGTAATAGATGCCACGGGTAATCAAAAGGCCATTAATAATGCCTTTTATTATATGGCGCATGGCGCGCGTTACGTGCTGGTTGGTCTGCAGAAAGGTGAATTGATGGTAAGTCACCCCGAATTTCATAAACGGGAAGGCACGCTAATGAGTAGCCGAAACGCCACCCGCGCCGATTTTGAGCATGTGATAGCTTCGATGAAGAAAGGCCTGGTAGACCCCAATGTGTACATTACCCATCGGGTTGATTTTGATGAAGTGGTTGATAATTTTGAAAGCTGGTTGAAACCGGAGAACGGAGTGATAAAAGCGATGATAAGTATGTAATAGACCCTGCTGCCTGATAGCGATGGGTTTTAAACACATCGCTATCAGGCAAAGGAAAACATTACCCTTTTACAATTGCTTCTGCAAATGATAGTGCCTGCCACCAAGCAATCCTTTCTCGCCAACAACCTGAAAACCCAGCCCTGTATATAGTTTTTGCGCCTTATCATTCCCCTTGCTTACCAGCAGGCCCACGGTATGGTGCCCCAACTTTGCTGCTGTATCAAACAAAGCTTTTATTAAACCTTTGGCTATGCCCTTGCCCTGATACTGCGGTAACACCGCCAGGCAGTCGATATAATATTCGCCGCTTTGAGTTTCATCTTCAAGCGTTCCGGTAAAACCTAACTCTGCGCGGGTGTAATTTAAGAAGGGGTCCCGCAAGGTATCCAACTCCGCGCCATCATAGGCGATTATCATGCCGCATACGGCGCTGTCTTCTTCCCAGAGTATGATGTTCTCATAGCTGTATTGATTGCCTTTCAGTCCTGCAAAACGGGTGAACAAAGCGTGAATAACTTCAGGGTCGTTACTATTGGCGAATTTGCCGGCAAGGATTTGCCCCATAGCCAGGATAATTAGTTGGGCGACAATTGGGGCGTCGGTAGGGGTGGCGGGACGGGTCATGTTAAAGTTCGTTGAGGAGTTCATGGGCATCGCGTGCCTCGAGTTTGCCCGACAGAACCAAATTAAGTTCCTTAACCGCAATTTTTAAGTCTTGCAGAACTTTGGCTCTCACAGGCGTAAGCACATCAATTTTAACGTATGGCAAATCGTTCAGCACTTCGAGAAGGGCTGCGGCTTTACTCTCTTTAACTTCGAGCAAAATTTTCATACCGACTAATTTAACTCACAGATTTAAAACTCACACCAATTTCTCCAACCTAAAATATCCTAAATGTACCTCATCCTCGGGTAAATCTACTCCGGGCGTTATTTCGATGTGATACTTCTCTTTTAATCCGGGGGATAGCATATCCTCAATATTGTAGATATCATCCACATCAATCCCGTACTTGTCATCGATATGGGAGTTAGCTCCCTTCATGCCGGCGATGGTATTGTTGCGGAAGAATACCGTTTTCTTGGATTGCTGTATGGCAGCAGCACGATCGGTTTGTACAGTTAGCACGGTGTAATGTTGCTCTTCCAGTTTGCCCGACTGGTAGCCGCCAAGGTTGATGAAGAAGAGGCGATTGTCAGTCGGTATAACCGCTTTTTCCTTTAAAATAACGCTGATTCGGTAGCCATCCACCCGGTTTACCTCGCGCCAGCCGTCGATGTGCAGGGTGCTACCGGTGTTTTTCCAAAAGGCTTTGATGTCGGGCACCAGGTCCTTTAACGATGCCGCTATCCCAAAGAACACGTCGTGCTGCTCTACATGCCTGCCGGGGGCTTTAGAGCCAAGCAGTAACATGTACAGTTTTACTTCGGTGGATGTTTGTTCGCTCATGCGTTGTTTTTAAGCAAGGCTTCCATAATTAGTCCTGATGCTTGTTCACAAAAGTCAAGTCCCGAGTAATCGGGATTGTAGCCGCCAATATACGGTACGGCCATCATATAAATGCGATTGTTGTATGCGCCAAGCTCATCTATTATCTGGAAATTATCGTTGATAGCAATGCCCGGTACAATCAAACGATAATTGCCTTTTCCATCGGTTTTAACTTTCTCTGCGTCTTTTTCTATTGCCTGCTTGCCCTTTTCCGCATCCCTGAATTTCAGCGTGGCAGGTGTTACCGATTTATTTTTGATGAGGCTTGGATAAGGCAGGTCGTCATAGGCTAAGTGCGGCTGCCCTACAGAATCTACAAATGTTTCAAAATGGTCGGCGTGTTTTTTACCGGCATCATCGGTGTACGCATATACCGCACCACCGGGTTGGCCTGGTTTTACCTCGCTATCTTCTCCAACGGAAACAATTTCCAATATTCCTGCGTCGTGCATAGCCATTAGTTCTTCGCAGGAGCTTTGCGGAATATAAGCGATCACCACCGAGATGAGCGGCTGCAACACTTTTTGCAATCTTTGCATATCCTCTGCAGATAAATGCTTGGCAGGGTAATTCATGGCAAAGCTCAATACGCCCAGCATTTCCTTCCAGTAAACGGATTTATGTGCTTTTATGGACCGTTCAGCTTCTGCATATTCCGCTTTCAGCAACGCAAATGCATCTTGTCGCTCGCGCTTTCCCATCATCTCTTCTACGAATGCTTCCATGCTCATATCCTTGATGTGGGCATAAAAATCGGGCTGCCTTTCGCGGATGGGTTCTTTAAAGTCCTTCTCGAAAATATAATCTAGCGACAAAAAGCCGTCGTTGTTTTTGATGTGCTCATCTACTTCTTCCTCGCTTAATATCGTGTCGTTCTCCAGGTGCGGGTTATCCAAATGAAAGCGCACTGCTGGCAGCAACCCGTTGCGCGAATGCAGGATGATTTTAAAGTCGGGACTATCTATGCCCAAATGATAAACACGTTTACCATCTTTCTCTATAGAAAATTTCCCATTCCCCCGTCCCAGTGTGCGTATCGCATCTACGGCGGTAAGCGACGAACCTTTTATAGCAACCGTGTGGTTTGTTTTAATGCAAAGCTTAGCAGGGGGATATGGCGAATCGAAATATCCCGGTACTTTGCCTTCGTATTTTTTGGGCCAGTTGTGCCCGGTGCAGATAATTACCGTGTCGAAATGTTGCAGGTTGTTGACATTCACTTCTACTGCAACCTGTTTGTCATCAGGCTTGTCGATAATATCGCTAACTGTGCTTTCAAAATGCACATCTACCCTGATGCCATGCTTCCGGGCCTGTTGCATCAACAAATCGAACTGTGCCGATAGGTATTGCCCGAAAAGCAGGCGCGGGAGCACTTTGTAGTCGTTATAGCTTTGGGAGGTGATTTGATAATGAGCCAATAGTTCCTTTGGCGCGGCGGCAATCCAGTCGGCAACAGATGTTACCAGTTCAGGTATCTCATTGCCCGATACATTGGTGATGTGTTCGTCGTTTGCGCCTTCGGGGCTGTATGGCATGCCCGCGCCAAGTTGTTTTTTGCGTTCGAAAATGGTTATGCTGATTTCGGCATCGCCGGTATCAACCAATCGTTTAAACATAAACAGCCCGCTGGGGCCGCCACCAATTATTGCGATGCGTTTTTTGTTCATCAAAATGCTGTATGGCCTTAAGTGGCCTGATAATAAATGAGAAACACGTGGATTTGTTTTAACTTGAGCGCACAAATACAGTAGGGATATTTCGCTTAATAACTATCCCAATATCGCTTAATAGTTGGCATATAATGGTTAAGCATTCTTTAGGGGCATACCTTTCCTTTGTATGCTACCCTGCGTAGTTATACATATTGAAGTGTGCGCCGATTTCTTGCCTTGCAATAGAAAGATTAAAGCGCAGTATAGGTGTGTTTTTAGGGAGAGTTTATTTTGTGAATATGGACCCGCAGACCGGCTGAAGCCCGCCATTTTAAACTGAGTTAAGCAATTATAATAAAGACCTTTAGTTTTTTATTGCCGCCGGATAACGTTATTATCCATCTTTTTTTGGATATTATCCATTTTGAACACGCGATTGGTGTTTAATTTTACGAACCGATAATAAAACCGAGCATCCGACAGGAGCAAATCAAAAATACTACCATGGTAGCAAAAGATAAACTTACTTTTTTACAGATTCACCCTGCCGATAACGTATTGGTGGCCCTTACCGATTTACCCAAAGGTACGCCCATACAACATGGCGGCACCAACCTGGTGCTGGCCGACGATGTAGCGGGCAAACATAAATTTACTCTTGAGGCGCTTCAGCCGGGCGACGAGATACATATGTATGGCGTATTGGTAGGCAAAGCCAGTCAGTACATACCGCAGGGCGGGGCAATTACAACCGAGAACATCTTGCATGCCGCCGACGGTTTTAAGCTGGGCAGCCGCAAAACGCAATGGCACCGGCCCGATGTTAGCGCTTACGCGGAGAGGACTTTTATGGGCTATCCCCGTACTGATGGCAGCGTGGGCACGGCCAATTACTGGCTGGTGATACCGCTGGTGTTTTGCGAGAACCGCAACATCAACGTGTTAAAGGAGGCTATGCTGGAGAAACTGGGTTTTGCGAAGCCCCGCGGTTATGAAGACGAGGTGGATCAACTGATAGAGATGCTGCAAACGGGCAAATCCGTACAGGAGATTTTGCAGGCCGATTTGAAGATGACACCCGAGGGCGAATCATCGCGGAAGGTATTCGCTAACGTTGATGGCATCAAATTTCTGAACCACGATATGGGCTGCGGCGGCACGCGTACCGATTCTGATGCGCTTTGCGGCTTGTTGGCCGGATATATCACCCATCCCAATGTGGCAGGCGCAACCGTATTAAGCCTGGGCTGCCAGCATGCGCAGGCCAGCATTTTACAGGAAGAGATCAAAAAACGCGACCCCAATTTCTCCAAACCCTTAATGATTTTAGAGCAGCAAAAGCTGGGTACCGAAAGCCGCCTGCTGCACGAGGCGTTGAAGCAAACCTTCGCCGGACTGATAGAAGCAAATAAGCAGCAGCGCGAGCCTGCTCCTTTGAACAAGCTGAATATAGGCCTGGAATGCGGAGGGTCTGATGGATTCTCCGGCATATCGGCCAACCCGGTATTGGGTTATCTGTCGGATATTTTGGTGACGCTAGGCGGTAGCGTGGTACTGGCCGAGTTCCCCGAACTTTGCGGCGTGGAACAGGAACTGAGCGACCGCTGCATAGACGAGCCAACGGCGCAGAAATTCATGAACCTGATGACCACTTACGCCGCCAGGGCCGAGGCCGATGGCTCGGGCTTTTACGCCAATCCATCGCCGGGCAACATCCGCGACGGGTTGATTACTGATGCTATCAAATCGGCAGGTGCAGCCAAAAAAGGCGGCACATCGCCCGTGGCAGCGGTACTGGATTATCCGGAGAAAGTGACTAAGCCGGGCCTTAACCTGCTGTGTACGCCAGGCAGCGATGTAGAAAGCACCACGGCGGTAGTAGGCTCGGGCAGTAATATTGTATTGTTTACTACAGGATTAGGCACCCCAACGGGCAACCCCATTACGCCGGTAGTAAAACTATCAACCAACACCAAACTATATAACCGCATGCCCGATATCATCGATTTTAACTGCGGTACTATTATAGAGGGAGAAGAAACGATAGAACAAGCCACGCACCGCTTGTTGGATTACGTGGTAGAGGTAGCCAGTGGCAATATCAAACCCAAAGCTGTGCAATTGGGGCAGGACGATTTTATTCCCTGGAAGAGAGGCGTTTCATTATAAACTTAAGTAAAAGCATGTTTAGCTTAGTAAATAAAATAGCCGTTATTACCGGCGGTGGCAGCGGCATAGGCCGGGCCATAGCCTTGCTGTTTGCCCAACAAGGCGCAACGGTACACATCATAGAACTAAATGCCGATGCAGCAAGCGGTGTTGTAGAAGAAATTAGCGCCACAGGCGGTAAAGCAGAAGCACATGCTGCCAACGTGGCCGATCAGCAGGCGGTATTAGCTGTATTCGATAAGATAGGCAAGGTGGATATTTTGGTAAACAATGCGGGCATTGCCCATGTAGGTAGCCTGCTGAACACCAGCGAAGCAGATTTGGACCGCATCTACAACGTAAACGTAAAAGGTGCCTATAACTGCCTTTTTGCGGCGGTGCCAGGCATGAAGCTGCATGGCGGTGGGGTTATCCTCAACATGGCATCCATAGCGGCGCAAGTGGGTATTACCGACAGGTTTGCCTACTCTATGAGCAAAGGCGCCATCTTTGCCATGACCTTATCCGTAGCACGCGATTATATGGCCGATAATATCCGCTGCAACAGTATCTCGCCGGCAAGGGTGCATACACCATTTGTAGATGGCTTTATCGCAAAAAATTATCCTGGCAGAGAGGACGAGATATTCGAGAAACTATCCAAAAGCCAGCCCATCGGGCGTATGGGCAAGCCGGATGAAGTTGCTTCGCTGGCCTTGTACTTATGTTCGGACGAAGCCGGGTTTATCACGGGGACCGATTACCCTATAGATGGCGGCTTTATTACATTAAACAACTAAGCAAGATGAAACTAATAAGATTTGGCAACGCCGGCGAAGAGAAAGCAGGCGTGCATATTGATGGCGTTAACTACGATGCCTCTTTTTTGAACAGTGATTACGACGAGAAATTCTTTGAACGTGGCGGCATTGCCGAACTGGAAGCTTACGTAAAAGCGCACCAAAGCGAATTGACCCCAATACCCGAAGGCAGCCGTTTAGGCAGCCCTATAGCCAGGCCATCAAAAATCGTTTGCATCGGCTTGAACTATGCCGACCATGCCCGCGAAACCAACGCACCAATACCGCCCGAGCCGGTGATATTCATGAAAAGCAGCACCTCGCTGGTTGGGCCGAATGATAATATCGTTATCCCTAAAAATTCGGTAAAAACCGATTGGGAGGTTGAGTTGGCTGTGGTTATCGGTAAAAAAGCATCCTATGTAGAGGAAGCCGAAGCGGCGGATTATATAGCTGGTTACGTGCTGCACAATGATGTATCCGAGCGTGAGTTCCAATTGGAGCGCAACGGTACCTGGGATAAAGGAAAAGGCTGCGATACTTTTGCGCCGATGGGTCCATACCTGGTAACGCCCGATGAAGTGGCCGACCCCGATAACTTGCGCCTTTGGCTAACCGTAAACGGTCAGAAAATGCAGGATGGCAATACGGCTAACTTCATCTTCAAAGTGCCTTTCGTGATAGCTTATGTGAGCCGGTTTATGACCCTGCTGCCGGGCGACGTGATCTCTACCGGCACACCTGCCGGCGTTGGTCTCGGTTTTAAACCGCCTGTTTATCTGAAACCCGGCGACGTGGTGGAGCTGGGCATAGATGGTTTGGGCACCTCCCGCCAGGAATTGGTGGCTTATACTAAAGCTTAAGCATACAGTAGAGGACGGTTAATTTAGATACATACTGCAGATTTGTAATATGAGAGTAGGCTTGTTTATCCCCTGTTACGTCGACCAGTTTTACCCCAATGCGGCAATTGCTACCCTGGAGTTGCTGGAAAAGCTTGGGGTAGAGGTAGGGTATCCGGCACAGCAAACCTGTTGCGGCCAGCCCATGGCCAACTCTGGCTACGAACATTTAACCGGTGGATGTAACGACTTATTTGTAGCTAATTTTGCAGAATACGATTACATCGTTTCGCCGTCTGGCAGTTGCGCTTTGCATATTAAGGAACATCTGCACACGCATGATAACGAGGAGGCAGCAACCGGCATCCGAAAGAAAATATACGAGTTGACCGAATTCCTGACCGATGTTTTAAAGGTAGAGAAACTGGATGCCAAATTCCCCTACCGTGTAGGCTTGCATCAAAGTTGCCACGGGCAGCGCGGACTTAAACTGGCGCAAATGACGGAATTGACCGCCTCGCCATTCTCCAAACCCGGCAGCTTGTTGAATATGGTGGAAGGTGTGGAACTGGTGCCCCTGAAACGGGCCGACGAATGCTGCGGCTTCGGCGGTACCTTTTGCGTGGCGGAGGAAGCGGTTTCGGCCAAGATGGGGAAAGACCGCGTGGCCGACCATATCCAGGCCGGCGCGGAATACATCACCGCTGCCGACCTTAGTTGCCTGATGCATATGGAAGGCATCCTGAAAAGGCAAAAAAGCGCTGTAAAGGTGATACACATTGCCGAGATATTAAATGGTGTGAAGGAGTCTGTAGCATGAAAGACCACGCCGAACTCTCCGAAGTATTTAATGAAGACGAGCAGCGGGTAAACTGGCACGACGAAACCCTTTGGTTTGTGCGCCAGAAACGCGATAAAGCATCGCACCAGATACCCGATTGGGAGGAACTCCGCGAAGCTGCCTCGCAAATAAAGCATAACGTGCTATCCAACCTGGCCGACTATCTGGAGCAGTTTGAGCAGCAGGCCAGCAACAATGGTATTCGTGTACATTGGGCGGCGGATGCCCTGGAGCATAACAAAATAGTCCACGGTATCCTCAAGCGCCATGGCATCAGCCAGATGGTGAAAAGCAAGTCGATGCTGACCGAGGAATGCCACCTGAACCATTACCTGGAAGAACAAGGCATCAGCGTAGTGGATTCTGACCTGGGCGAACTCATTGTGCAATTAGCTAAAGAACCGCCTAGCCATATTGTACTGCCTTGCATCCACAAGAAAAAAGAAGAGATCGGCGATATATTCCACGAACATTTGGGCAGCGTCAAAGGCGAAGCCGACCCGCAGGTACTCACCGAAACGGCCCGTATCCATTTACGCAATACCTTTTTATCGCGCAGAGCAGCGCTTACCGGCGTCAACTTCGCGGTAGCAGAAACCGGTGAATTTGTGGTGTGCACCAACGAGGGTAATGCAGATATGGGCGCGCACCTTTCTGATGTGCACATCGCCAGCATGGGGATTGAAAAGCTGATACCCAAGCGTAAAGATCTTGGGGTGTTTCTGCGCCTGCTTACCCGCAGTGCAACGGGCCAGCCCATAACTACTTACAGCAGTCACTTTAAACGACCAAGGCCGGGGCAGGAGATGCATATCATACTGGTGGATAACGGCCGCAGTGTACAGTTAGGTCGTGAAGATTTCCGCAACTCGCTCAAATGCATCCGTTGCGGGGCCTGCATGAACACCTGTCCGGTTTACCGCCGCAGCGGCGGCCACAGCTACCATACAGCAGTGGCAGGGCCAATAGGTTCTATCCTGGCTCCAAACCTGGATATGAAACAATACGCCGATTTGCCATTCGCGTCCACGCTTTGCGGATCGTGTAGTAATGTTTGTCCGGTAAAGATCGATATTCACGAGCAGCTGTATAAATGGCGACAGGTAATCATCAAAGAAGGTTACGGCGATAAAAAGAAAGCCGCTGCCATGCAGGCTATGGCTTATACGCTTTCCTCGCCAAAGGTTTACCGGCTGGCAGGCAAAGCAGGTCGCTGGGTTATTAAGCATGTGCCATTCGCTGTAAACAATC
Organism: Mucilaginibacter psychrotolerans; assembly: GCF_004519315.1. Classification (GTDB taxonomy): domain Bacteria; phylum Bacteroidota; class Bacteroidia; order Sphingobacteriales; family Sphingobacteriaceae; genus Mucilaginibacter; species Mucilaginibacter psychrotolerans. Next base: position 121,819 of record NZ_SOZE01000001.1, on the reverse strand, counting down.
CGCTGAACCCCTGGTACAAGCACCGCGATATGCCGGATGCACCGAAGGAATCATTCGGGGAGTGGTATAGGAAGAACAGGAAATAGAATCAAGAGGCAAGAATCAAGAAACAAGATATAAGAAGTAAGAGAGAAAAACCGTCATGCCGAATTTATTTCGGCACCCCACACGGCAGGTAATCCGCATGCAAAGCGGCTTGGCATGATGGCAACTTTTATGATGGGGTGTTGAAAAAAGTTCAACATGACGGTTGAGCAAGTAGCGATGGGTTTGAAACCCATCGCTACCGTAGATATTCTTTCCTCACCCTCTTTGCGCAGCAGAGAGGGTCGACGCCCGCGAATGGCGGGCCGTCGCGCCTACCTGTCGGCAGACAGGGTGAGTAAAATATGCGAGCGATAAGAAATCCGAAATCAAAATAAATCCGAAATCGAAATGACCACCCGCGATAAAATATTAGCCGATGTACGCCGTAACCAGCCGCCTTTGGTGGCTGCGCCGGATATTGCCGTTTGGGAAGATAAGGCGAAGGCTAAAGGCGCTTTGCTGGAGACTTTCGCAACCGTTGCCGGTAACGTAGGTAGCAGGGTGGTGTTGGTTGATTCTATCGACAAGCTGAAAGCACATCTGGTAATTACCCCCGGCTCGCGGGTGTTAACTTCTATGCCCCAACTGCTGGATATCGCCAAAGATGCGGCCCAGTTTGCCAACAAGGCCCCGCACGAAATGGAAAATGTGGAGTTGGCCATTTTGCAGGCGGAATTCGGCGTTGCCGAGAATAGCGCCCTTTGGCTTACCGAAAAACAAATGGGCACCCGCGTGCTGCCTTTTATCTGCCAACATCTGGCGCTGGTGGTTAAATCTACCGACATTGTACCCGATATGCATGCTGCTTACCTACGCACACAGGGCAGCGACCATGGCTTCGCCGCATTCATCGCCGGCCCATCCAAAACCGCTGATATTGAGCAATCCTTAGTGCTTGGCGCCCACGGGCCGAGGAGTTTGGTGATATTTGTGTTGATGGGGTAGGTTAATAACGAAAGATATTTAGCTAACCCAACCAGCCCTCTTGTCATTGCAATGACGATGTGGTTTCGTTGGGGCCTACTCCAATCTCCCCACTACCACAAACTTCTCGAATACGGTTTCGGTATGCGGGGCATCGGCCAGTTCTTCGGTAAGATCCTGCCCGGCCCAATGCTCGTAATGCTTACCATTGCGCCAAAGTCGGCTTTCGGTAACATCGTAAATTACACCTTTAAATGCCACCCATATCTGGGGCTTATCCTGTCCGTTGCGCAAAGCAAGTTGCGATTTGGTATATACCGGCAATTCGCTCATGCTGTCTTTCGAGACTTGAAATATTCAAAAAAAGCAACATTCATCAGCAGCAGGGCCATACTGTAAAAATGATCCTCAAAGGGAATGGTGCCCACGCGCAGGCTCATGTTTTGCGCATTGTTATATAGTACTACCGGCCAGGCTGTCAGTACGCCGTTGACGATGTAGAAAGGGATAAGCGATACCAAGAACGCCATGTAAAACCTGCCCAGCCAATCTGCTTTAAAAAAATAAACCAGGGCTACCAGCAAAACAATCAGCAAGCCAAAGGTTACCGCAGTGTACAACCGGGTGTAGTTATAGGCTAGCAACGATACCGATGCGCCAATCAGCAGATTGGATATCATCCTAGTCAGCACAAACGGCGGCTCCCATTTTACATAATAATTGAGGCAGGCGTAGATAAACAAGCAGGAAAAGGGCACCGTAAGGAAGAACAATATCTCCTCCAGCGGCAAGCCTATGAATTTAATACCCGTAATGTAGGCATCGTTGAAACTCCACACGCCATAAACGGTAAACAGCACATCCCAAAACAAAAACACCAGCCCGGTGATGGCCATCCCCGGCCAAAGATATTTCCAGCTTTTGGCGAACGCTACCCGCTTATCGAAAGACAAGGCCACGGGGAATATTACGGTAAGCAAATTGATGATGAGGTAAGTATATTTCACGCTATAGGGCAGCTAAATGTTGGTGAAGGCGTTTCTGCTCGTCGGCGGTGCAGCGTTTAGATTCGAGCATGAACTTGATGATGGTTTTAACCAGCACTTTATCTGCCGAAGCATAGTATTTTGCATCTATCTGTTTAACCATCTCTAATCTATCGACAACCAGGTTTTTGTTATAGCCCAAAAACTTGGGCACGTTATGCTCTATAGAAAAGCGCATAAAGCGTATCTCTATATTATGTGGGTCGGCCGTCACGGCACTTTTGAACGTCTTTTCGCAATCGTTAAGGTATTTGAACTTGTTGTACGGGTTCCAGGCGTGCTTGGCTTTAAGGGCCTCCAGTGTACCCATATAGGCGTTAATGAGCGCCGAACGCTCCTTTATTTCGCCAAGGCTGTTGTAAAGCGAGTCGGTAGTTTTTTTGCTCTCCAGGGCAGTTACCAGCAGTTTGCGTATAACAGGTAGGTCAGGCGGTGTGTCAACGGCGTTTTTCATCGGGCCGAACGACATCAGCATCCCCGCCAGCATCACTAATAGCAAGTATTTAACGGGGTTATATATAAACGTTGCCGACATTATATTACGTTCATTTTTTGGTGCAACCGGGCCTTTAGGAAAAGACTAAGTTTCCGTGCATTGGAAATTCGCACCCGCTTCTGCATGATGATGCCCGCGGGGGTGCTACGTATTTTCTTGAACAATTGCAGATAATACACATAGGCCACATATACACCCAGGCGCGCGGATTTAGGCAAGAGCTTTATGCCTAACAGAGCTTCATCAAAATCTTTTTTGATATCGGCTTCTATATTGGTTTTATCCTGCGCGGTAAAGTTACCAAAATCTACGCCGGGGAAATAAGTGCGGCCACGGTCTTCGTAATCGGCCTTGATATCCCGCAGGAAATTTATCTTCTGAAAAGCTGAGCCGAGACTGCGAGCCTTGGTAATGAGCTGGTTGTACAACCCGCCATCACTGGCGCAAAACACGCGCAGACACATTAGACCCACCACTTCGGCTGAGCCGTAGATGTACACTTTATAGCCGCCTTCATCATACGCAGTTTTATCCAGGTCCATTATCATGGATGTAAGAAAAGCGTCTATCAGTTCACGTTCTATTCCGTATTGGTTTACCACCTGCTGAAAAGATTGCAGCACGGGGTTGGTGCTGATGCCCGCATTGATAGCCTTGAAGGTTTCAGTTCGGAAATCTGCTATAAGCTGGCGCTGATCATGCTCGTAAAAAGTATCTACAATTTCATCGGCATAGCGCACGAAGCCGTATATGGCGTAAACCGGATAGCGTAGATGCTTCTCGAAAGCCTTTATACCAAGGCTGAACGAGGTGCTGTATTTCTCGGTAATCAGCTTGCTGCATTCAAAACACGTTTCGTCGAATAAGTTCATTTACGTTGTATCTTGTCCAAAAGTACAAATTCATTGTTGCATTGTTTTTTTGACTGACACAATGTTTACTTTTGATGGGAATGAAAAGTAAACATGTTATCATTATAGGGGCAGGTTTTGCTGGTTTAGCTTCGGCATGTGTGCTGGCTAAGGAGGGTTATCGGGTAACAGTCTTAGAAAAAAACAGCCAGCCCGGCGGCCGTGCCCGCGTTTGGGAGAAAGATGGCTTTAAATTCGATATGGGCCCAAGCTGGTATTGGATGCCCGATGTTTTCGAAGATTTCTTCGCGCTTTTCGGTAAAAATCCGGCCGATTTCTATGATTTAAAACGCCTCGACCCAGGCTACCGCGTTTATTATGGCAAAAATGACATACTTGATGTGCCCGCTGATATGGGCGAATTGGAGTCGCTCTTCGATTCTATAGAACCCGGCAGCAGCCAAGGGTTAAAATTATTTTTAGAACAGGCCGCCTATAAGTACAAAGTGGGCATGGGCGAATATGTTTTCCGCCCCTCGCATTCCATCACCGAGTTTATCGACTGGAACCTTATACGCAAAAGCTTCAGCATGCAATTACTCACCAGCATGAGCAGCCATGTACGCAAGTATTTCAAAAACCCCAAGCTTATCAAACTGCTGGAGTTCCCCGTGTTATTTTTAGGTGCACGCCCTAAGGATACACCCGCCATGTACAGCATGATGAATTATGCCGATCTGGCTCTTGGCACCTGGTACCCTATAGGCGGCATGAACGAGATTGTAAAGGCGATGGTAAACATTGCCGAAAGCTATGGTGTAGAAATCAAGCTTAATACCGAAGTAACCAAAATTGAAGTTATAAATCAACAAGTAAGCAATATCCAAACCACGCATGGAGATTTTAAAGCTGACTTTGTGATAACCGGTGCCGACTACGAGCACGCCGACCAGCATCTCTTAGACAAGCCCCACCGTAACTACACCGAAAAATACTGGGATACCCGCACCATGTCGCCATCGAGCCTGTTATTTTATATCGGCACGAATAAAATAATACCGGGCATTGAGCATCATAATTTGTTTTTTGACGAAGACTTTGAACAGCACGCCAAAGAGATATATACCGACCCGCAATGGCCCAGCAAGCCGCTGTTCTACGTGTGCTGCAGCTCCAAAACCGACGCTGATGCGGCACCCGAAGGTTGTGAGAACCTCTTCTTCCTGATGCCCCTTGCACCAGGGTTGGAAGATAGCGATGCCTTGCGCGAAAAATACTTTAATATCATGGTGGATAGGTTTGAGCAAGTAACCGGCCAACCGCTTCGCAATGCCATCATCCTGAAACGGAGCTACGCCATGGAAGATTTTAAAGCCGATTATCATTCCTTTAAAGGCAATGCCTACGGGCTGGCTAATACATTATCGCAAACGGCTTTTTTTAAACCAGCTATGCGGGCAAAGCATATTAAGAATATGCTATACACCGGGCAGCTTACCGTACCGGGACCAGGCGTACCACCGGCATTGATATCCGGGCAGATAGCGGCAAAGGAAGCAATGAAGATGATGGAGCAATAGTGTAAACCTATCACAGTGTTAATCAGCAAAATACGTCAGGTGTTTCGCTTCTCGGGCGTGAGACACATGAAACACTTTTTTATAATTTTTAACTGATAATCAGCTAGTTAAAAAAAACAGGCGAAACAGCACCTATCATTTAGGAAAAATACTTAAACTACTTACAGTTAAATACTTAATGGCATATCTTCAAAAATAAGCGAAACACTTTTTTGGGCCGAAAGTGAAACACTTCGTTTGACGTTACCCCGCAATCTTCCGCTTCAACATTTTGGCCGCCTGGGTGTAGCCACCTTCCGAGCCATCAACGAAATGGATATGGCCGTCTTTTAAATCGCGTACGTAACACGACATTACCGAGGCCCTGCTGATGTGCAGCCCGTAGATGAGTTTACCATCCGCCTCCATTTTATCTAAAACTTTTTGCAGGGCCACACGCTGCTTAGCCGTACCCGATATCACCGTATTTATCTTGCCATCAATCACCAGCGTATCGGCCATTTCTACCAGGCTTTGCAGATAGCGTTTGCCGTTATCGGTACGAAAATAGATGTAACCATACAAGCCTATCCCCCATTTCCATAGCAGTTGCAGCCATTTTACCTTGCCTATGGTGGCCAGCATTTCGGTACTTAGTTTAGAGAAGGTGCTTTTGAACTGCAGCTTAGCAACGGAGATAGGCTGCCGTTTTTGGGGCGGGCCGTATAGCTTATCCAGGGTTTCCATTACTTCTTTAAACACTTCCGATTGCTTGTGCCCGTCTTGGGCAACTACCAGCAGGCTTATTACCTCTTCTTTATCTTCGGGCGGAGCTATGCGGTCCCAGCGGCATTGCATGCCGGTAAGGTCGGGTTCTTCATAATCGGTATTTACGCCCGAGAGCATATAATCATCACCTTCGAGAGCATATAATCATCACCTTTAATAATCTGCTCGGCGTAGTTGATGCCGTTGCCCAACACCACGGGGATGGAGAACACGGCAGAGCTACTGTATTTGGCAATATGCAGTTTACGGCCATCGGCGTATATTTTGGCTACGGGCAGGGTACCGGTACGAAGTTCCAGTCCGAAATTCTGCTGCGTGCTTACCTTATAAGCAGCCAGCGCCTGCATCACCTTGTCAATAATATCGGGCGGCACCAGCACCGTTGCGCCATCGCCGCCGAAAAAGAAAGGCACCGTAACGTTCATGCTAAAGGCGATGTTAAGCACCGCAATGATACTGCCCGTGGCAATAAGATTAACGTTTTCGTGCGCGCCACTCATCACCGCTCGGGTAGAGTTTTTGATATCCGTAATTACGATATGCCAGTCATCGGGCACATCTGCAAACAATGCCTCGTTCGTAAGCAAATTGCCCAGGGGCATCCGCCTGGCGGGCAATTGAGTATAAAACTGGCTATTGTTAACTGGCATTGATGTTTGTTTGATTAAACGATATACGGAAAATGCAGGCTAAGCAGCTATAAATTTAGACAATGTTTTGCCGGCTTGCATATACTTGTTAATCATTAATATCCTTCCAGCTTAGTACCCGGTAGTTGCTGCGCTGCTGGTTTTCCGAGCCGCCGTAAATCAGCGTTTTATTTACTTCTTCAGGCGAAACCAAACCAGCAAAACGGTCGAGCTCTTTAAACAAAGCGGAAGTGACGGTTTGCGTTGCTTTAACCTCGTAAACATCAAACCCGTTGCTGTTTTTCATCAGCATATCCACTTCGTGCCCGCTACTATCCTGCCAAAAAAAGTATTCCTGGTGCAGGTACAGATGCTGGTTCTTTTTTTGGTATTCGGCGAGCACCATGTTCTCAAAGATATTGCCTTTAAGCCTGTTCCCGGCAAGTTCATCAGCAGACCGAACTCCTAAAAGATGACAAAGCAGCCCGGTATCATAAAAATAAAGTTTGGGGGTTTTAACGAGGCGTTTGTTAAAATTTTGATGATAAGGCTGTAACCGGAAAATGATATAACTGCTTTCTAATATGGATAACCACGCCTTCGCCGTGGGTTGGGCGATATCGCATTCATTGGCCAGGGCACTGATATTGAGTAATTGGCCTGCCCGACCTGCACATAGGCTTAAAAAGGTGCGGAACTGCCGCATATCCCGTATATTCAACAATTCGGTAACGTCTTTTTCTAAATAGGTTTGAACGTAGTTAGCATAAAATACAACCGGATTAATATCACGGTCGAAAATGGCGGGATAAAACCCTTTAAACGCAGCCGATAGATGATCATTCTCAAGCATCTCATTCGAATTCAGTTCTTTAAAATCGAGCGGGAGCAACTTAAAAAGAGCCACCCTGCCTGCCAGGGTTTGAGTTATGCTGGTTAGCAGGTGGAAGTTTTGCGAGCCTGATAATATAAACTGCCCCATTTGGCCGGATTCATCTACCCGTGCCTGTATATAGGAGAATAAGGAAGGCACGCGTTGCACTTCATCGAATATTACCTGGCTGTTGTATTGATTCAAAAAACCAACCGGATCTTCTGACGCAAATGCGCGTGTATCCGGATTTTCTAACGAAAGGTATTTATAATCGCCGAATAGCTCCTTCAACAACGTGGTTTTACCCGACTGCCTGGGGCCGGTGATTGCAAGCACCGGGAATTTAGATTGCTGCGTCTTTATTACAGGGGCCAATTCCCGCTGAATAAATTTATTCATAGTCAGCTGTTTTTCAATTCAAAGTTACATTTTATTTTGAAATTGCATGACTTCTATTTTGAAATTACACACGTTCTATTTTGAAATTGCAAACTTTCTGTTGAAAGAAGATGCCTTTACTGAGGTATAGTGGCTAATACGGGTACATGGTTTGCGCCATAAATCAACCAGCCATTTATCAACAGATAAGCTACCAACAAAACCTGCGCGCAAAGGAAATCGAATTTTTTGGCCTGGGCGAGTTTCTCCAACTTTACCAGCCGCAAGGAGTAGGATGTGCAGATGATAACCGTTAGGATAAAACCGAGGGTCACGCCGTGCAGGCTATCCACCAGCGTAAACGTAGTAGATTCGGGCAGCGTAGAATCGATAATATACTTATTACCGATTACTGCGAACAACGCGCCTACACTAAGGCCAAAACGCGAATCGATACTATCCGTATGGATGTAAAAACACATATATGATATAAGAAAAGCCACGTACATACCCAGGAACATTTTCCAGAACAGGCCCATGGCATCGCGGTCAATCTGCAGGCGCACCCTGAAGTTGCTGTACTCGGTATGTGGTTTGGCCAGGCTCTCGTCGCCAAATCCGGTTTCGTATTTTTTTACACCCGTTTTTACATCCAGGCTGTCAACGCGCCAACCCCGCAGGGTAAAACGCGGGTCGAAATGCTTGCCCAGCGTATCTGCTTTAAATGCCAGCGAGTGCGAATCGAACTGCGAATTTTCGATAGAGAAACGCAGCTTTTGCTTATCGAATGGAAAGTTATCTATCGCCCAGGAATCTTTCATTACGCATTGCAGCTTCATTAGCAAATACACGCGCCCGCCGGTGGTATCAATGGTAGAGAACGAGGTGGTGTACGATTTGGCCTGCGGCACCTCCAGGTTATGCAAAAAATCGAACTTCTTGTTTTTGTATTTAAGCCACAACCACAGGTTTACACTATACTCTTTGTCCTTAAAATTAATATCGTGGATGCTGGTGATGTACACGCCCGCCGTCACGGTATCGGGTTTGGGCTTTTGGGCATAGGCCGATGAGGCCAAAATAAGCAGGGTAATGAAGGTTGCGATTAAACTTTTGCCGTGTAGTTTTGCCATGAATATTTGTATTGGGGACTGGCTAAAAATAAGGATTTTTATCGGAAGATAGCGCTTTCTGCCAGGTGGCGTACATTCGTTAAAGCGCTAATGCAATCCTAAATACTATCCATAATTATTTTTTTTATTAATAAAATATCGTTGGATTAATTTTCCTTCAAAAAATTAATAGTTAATTTTTATTCCTTTAAAGATACTCCTAATTGGAATACTTGTTTTGACAGAGATAGGGCACTTTTAATTTAATATTAAATTAATGCAAGAAGCGCACTAAGGCGGGGTGTGCAAAACGCTATTCGGGGCACTTATATTGTAACGCTGCTACCGAATGATATTTTACATAAAAAATATGGTATGCATGAGCTGCCAGGTAGTAGTAGCGTATGAGTTGGAAAAACTCGGCTTAAACCAGCACAAGGTTGAACACGGAAAAGTTGAAATACTCGAGCCGATTTCTGATGAGCAAATCCAAACATTTAAACTGGCACTAATGCGCTCGGGGTTAGAACTAATTGATAATAAGAAGAACATTTTAGTTGAAAATATCGTAAACGCGATAACAGAAATGATAAATTATCGCCACGACGAACTAAAAATAAATTTCTCTCATCATTTGAGCGAGAAGCTAGGCCATGATTATACCTATCTGGCCAATGTATTCTCTGAAGCAAAGGATACTACGATAGAACAATTTATTATCCATCATAAAATACAGCGGGTAAAACAACTCATTTGTGATAAAGGGCTCAGCCTAACAGAAATATCATGGAGGATGCATTACAGTAGTGTAGCACACCTTTCCACCCAGTTTAAAAAAGTGACTGGAGTTACCCCGTCTAACTACAAACAGACGTGCTGAACTAGTAATACATTGCCCCAAATGTGTGAATTATAGAACATTTTAAAAAAGTTATGTAACAGCCCGGCCCCATGCCTGGTGTAGGTTTGTAACGTCCCGGCGTTTTGCTAAAAAAACCCTGGCACTCATTTCTAATAAACATAGTTACATGAACAAAAAAATTACTTTCACCGCTGGTGGCATTTTACTGCCTCAGCGTAAAAACTCCTGCGGCATATTCAAGGCGATCGGTGTGCTGGCTTTAGCCCTTACCTTTTTTACAGCCTGCAAAAAAGACGATTATAAGGGCGAAATTATTGGCGACTGCCCCGTGGTAGTAAGTACAGACCCAGCCGACAAAGCTGTAGACGTTGTATTGGCAAAAGTGATAACGGTAACATTTAATACCGCTATGGCACCGTCGACCATTACTGATAAAACCCTCATCATAAAACAGGGCGCCACAGTGATAACGGGTACTGTTGCGGCCACCGCTGATAACAAGGTTTATACATTTACACCTGCGCAGCCCTTATTGCCGTTTACGGTTTATAACGGCACAGTTACCACCGGCGTTACCGATACGCTGCGTACTGCCATGGTAGCAGATTATGTATGGAGCTTTACCACCATCCCCCAGACAACCTTATCTGTTAACCCGGCCATTGGCGGTACAGTTACGGGTGCCGGTGTATTTGCACAGGGCTCTACGGTAACGGTTGCAGCTTTGCCAAGTACAGGGTATGCCTTTACAAACTTTACCGAAAACGGTAACGTGGTTTCTACAAGTTCCAGCTACCAGTTTACTATGGCGGGCAACAAAACTTTAGTTGCCAACTTTATGCTGATACCCCCGGCCCAGTTTGCAATTGTATTATCATCGTTACCGGTAGCAGGAGGCACCACCAACGGCTCCGGTGCTTTTAATGCGGGTAGCACGGTAACCGTGAGTGCCAATCCTAACAACGGCTACACCTTTGTAAACTGGACGGATAACGGCAACGTAGCATCTACAAGCTCCAGCTATCAATTTGTATTAACGGCTAACCGCACGCTTATCGCGCACTTCCTGGCCATACCGGCATCGCAGTTTGCGCTGGTACTGAACTCCAGCCCCGCAGCGGGTGGGTCAACTACAGGTTCGGGCGCATATAACTCGGGCACCAATGTATCGGTAACCGCAACTGCTAATCCGGGTTACAGCTTTACCTCATGGAGCGGCGATGCATCAGGTTCAAACAACCCATTGACCGTTACCATGAACGCCAATAAAAACATCACGGCGAATTTTGCGCCAATAGTGGTTATCATACCACCGGCATTAGGCACGGCAGCTTTGTTTGGTGCATTTGGAGGTAATGCGGGCATTACCAACCAGGGCTTAAATACGGTAATTAACAATGGTAGCATTGGAACAACCGCCGCTGCAACATTAATAACAGGTTTCCATGATGGTACTTCGGGTGATATTTATACCGAAACGCCCCTTAATACAGGGAACGTTACCGGCAGAATTTATACTGCACCACCAGCACCTGGCACGGCAACTTCTTTTGCCATTGCCCAACAAGGGCTTTTAGATGCAACGGTAGCTTATAACAGCATATCACCAGCCTCAAAACCGGGCGGCATAGACCCCGGCGCCGGCGAGCTGGGTGGTTTAACCCTGGCACCAGGCGTTTACAAATCGGCCGCCGGTACCTTCAAAATAACCAATGGCAACCTGGTGCTTGATGCCAAAGGCGACCCTAACGCTACCTGGATATTCCAAACGGCAGCAGGGCTTACGGTTGGCATAGCGGGCCCGGAAGGTGCGCGCAGTGTAAGCCTGATTAACGGCGGCCAGGCTAAAAACGTGTTCTGGTACGTTGGCAGCGCAGCTACTATTAACGCAGCTGGCGGCGGTATCATGACGGGTACCATCATCTCATCGGCAGGTGTTACTTTCTCTACGGCTGGTAATGCGGTACAAACGGTATTGAATGGCCGTGCAATATCATTGGTAGCGTCGGTTACCATGGTAAACACTACCATAAACGTTCCGTCTAATTAATCAACAAAACAATAGGTATCAGCCCCTTCGGGGGCACTACCAAACCGTACGTAATAACCTTTAAAAAGAAATCTTATGTTACCCATAAATAAAATCATCCCAAAAGCCATCATTTTTTTGCTGGTGGTAATCATGGCCGGCACAACGGCTAAGGCGCAAACCACGCAACCTACCTGGTGGTTTGGCGTATCGGGCGCAGCCAACTTTAACATTTATAACGGCACAACCCAGCACTTAACCAATACTTTAACAACGCCTACCGCTTTTCATAAAGGCAATGGTGTGCGGCCATACGGTTCTATACTGATGGAATACCGCCCCAAAAGTGTTGTAGGCCTTATGCTGAATGTAGCCTATGATGGCCGCGGTGGTAAGTTTAAAGATGTGGTTGCCCCCTGCAACTGCCCCGCTACCCTGGGCACAGGTGCCAGCTATATAGCCATAGAGCCCAGCCTACGCTTAGGCGGCGCTTCGGGTTTATACTTTTTTGCAGGCCCGCGTGTTGCCTTTAACGTAAACAGCGATTTTGCTTACACCCAGCTTAAACAACCCAATACCAACAGCCAGTTCAGCGCTATACGTAAATCGCTTGTTTCGGGCCAGGTAGGGCTTGGTTACGATATCATGACCTCGTCGGCAGCAAACGTTAATAAAGTGAGTATATCTCCCTTTGTTTCTTACCACCCCTACTTCGGGCAAGATCCACGCAGTATTGAAAGCTGGAACATCAGCACCGTACGTGCAGGCATAGCGCTTAAATTTGGCAAGGCAACAAAAATCATCACCGAAGTAACCCCTCCCCCTGCCGCGCAGCACGATTTTGTATTCAACGTGAGGGCACCATTAGCCGCGCCGTTGAAACGCAGGGTAAGCGAAACATTGCCGTTGCGCGCATCGGTGTTCTTTGATGAAGGCTCCACCCAACTGTCGCCGCGTTATATTACCTTAACAAGCGAGCAGGCGGCCAGCTTTAAAGAAACCCAATTGCAGGACGCAACCACTGATATGACGGGCCGTAGCGCAAGGCAATTGAACGTTTACCATAACTTATTGAACATTACGGGCGACAGGCTACGTGCCAACCCCGAGGCTACCATTACGCTTACCGGTGCATCTCGTGCCGGACGTTCGGAAGGTACCTTACTGGCCGAAAATGTTAAACAATACTTAGTTACCGCATTCGGTATAGATGGCGCAAGGATTACTACTGTGGGCCGTACCAAACCGGTTATCCCATCTGAGCAACCAGGCGGCACTAAAGAACTGGTATTGCTGCGTGCAGGCGACCGCAGGGTTGATATCACCAGCGAATCGCCACAATTGCTGATGGAAGTTGGCGGAGGCATGATGAGGCCAGTGCAGATAAACACCACGCAAACAAACCCAATGGATAGCCAGGTGGTAATGAACATCGATAGCGCAAGCCAATTGCTTAAATCATGGTCGGTTGATGTTACAGACGATAAAGGTATCGCGCAACATTACGGGCCATACACCCGCGATCAGGAGAGTATCCCGGCTGCAAGTATATTAGGCAGCAATGCATCGGGCAATTACAAACTGGTGATGACCGGCGAAACACGTAAAGGTTTCCCGATACGCAAAGAAAGCACGCTGCAACTGGTACGCCAGGAGGAAGCACCTACCGTTGGCCTGCGTTACAGCATCCTGTATGATTTCAACAAATCCGACGCTACTAATGCCTATGACAAATTCCTTACGGATATCGTAGCGGCATCGATAGCAGATGGGTCTACCGTAATTATACATGGGCATACGGATGTTATTGGTAACGATGCATATAATATGCAGTTATCACGAGACCGCGCACATGATGTACAACGGGTTATAGAAGCAGCTTTAAACAAAGCAGGCAAAACGAATGTAAAATTCGAAACGCTTGGCTTTGGTGAAGATGCAGGCAATGCACCTTTCGATAATAATCTACCCGAAGAACGTTTTTACAACCGTACCGTTATTATTGATATCGTACCGGTAAAATAAGCGGCAATAACATTATCTACTAAAAAGGCCGGCCCTCAGGTAAAACTGAAGGCCGGCCTTTTTTTAAGCTAAACAGCCATAAGATGAAGATGTAAAACCAAAGTTGATTGCCTAACTGGCTTTGCTATCAGTCCTTCACTATTTCTATAAATATCTTTTCCTTCTTTTCTATAGATTTTAGCAAAGCTACCAGGTTAGCCACTTTGCTGGCGCAGTTCCATATTTTGGATTTCATATCGCTTTCGGCACCTACTAAAATACAGCCTTCCGAATCTGCAGCGGTGTTACCGCCATGGATGCGTATGCCTTCAAAGCATTTTACGTTGAGTAGCAAGGGCAGATATTTTTGAAAATGGTTACTAAAAGTTAAAGCCACTTCATATTTGCCAAAATCAATAGCCGTTTCATTTTTTATTTTGTTGCCGCAGCCACCGCTCAGGTCGCGCACCTTATCCTCGCAGGTGTAAGCGTAAAAGGCGCCGTTGATGTAAAGTTTACCAAAAGTGCTGTCGGCGTTAAATACCGAGCGGATAAGTTTTAGTTCCATAAGATTTATGTTTTAAGGGTACTATATAATGATCTGTGAATTATAACCTTGGGTCGCCGTTTAAAAAGCTGCCGGTAATGGCCTTGTAGGCATCGCTGGTGTTTTTGCCGGCCTTGCCATCTATTTTGATAATAGCACCGTTGTGTACCAGCAATTTTTGCAGTTCTTCTGCCTTTACGGCGTAGTTAGCCGAATAAGTAACCAGGGCACCCAATTGCTTTATTAATGTTAAAATACTGGAGGTGTTCACCACTATTTGCTGTTCATAAAAGCGGCGTAGTAATACCGCTGCCCCGCATTGCAGCGAAATGGCTTCCGGGTCGTAATGCCCGTCGGCCACATACTTGCCTTTGGTGTACTGGTTAGAAAAACTCCAGAGGTAGGGGCTGTTGATAGGTACAGCAAGCCTGCGGTAGCCATAACCATTATACCCCTCCAGTTTGTACAATATGCCGGGGATATCCCAATCTGGCCAGGTAGTAAGGCCCTGGTAAGTAAGCGCATCAACGGCACTGTCGCGCCAGGTAAAGGGCGGCGAGCCCTTAACGGGCCTTCCCTTGGGCACTTGTACGGTACGCGCGGTAAGCGGGTCGCCGTTGTGCAAGTGGGTGGTAAACTTACTGCTGCCCTCCATATAATGCACTATGGCAATAAAATACCAGGGGATATTTAGCTGTTTGCCCACGTCTTCATATTGTGGCCGGCCGGGTAGTATCTTTTTTATAATCGCGTCAACGGTAGCATATTTATCCGGTTTAATTATACAGGTATCAAAAACGCGTTGATACTCCGAGCGAAGTTTAGCATCATAAATTAAAGCCATAATGATATTATTTAGGGTTATAGGTGCATTGGTTAAGCAGCACAATTTAACCAATCTATCATTACGCAAACACCGTTAAAACACTGTATTGCAGGGGTATAAAAACGCAAAAAAAAATCGCAGTACAATCATTAAAAAGAAAGCATCTGAAACAAAAAAGCCCTCAGAAAATTGATCTGAAGGCTTTTGGTGGAGAATAGCGGATTGCTATGAAGTAAAAACGGCAGCTCGTAATTTTACGATACCTTTTTCAAACTGCGCTGCAACTGTTCGAATAAATCGTCGCTGCTGGCTTTTTGGGGTTTAAGTTTTTTCACTGTAGGCCGTTTGCCTTTTGCCTTCAGTTTGATAATTTTCAGTAATTCGTCGGAATACTGGTTCTTGAATTCTGATACGTCGAACTTACCTGCGTACTGGTTGATAAGCGTTATGCCCATATCCAGTTCTTTTTTGGCTACGGTGGCGTTATCGGGCACGGTAACTTCATCAGCCGGCCGTATCTCCTGCGCAAAGCGGATGCGCGTTACCACCAAAACATCGCCCACCGGGTGAACAATGCAAAGGCTTTCGCTGCTGCGCAGCACAAACCTGGCCAGGCCCGCTTTCTTGGTTTCCTGCAATGCTTTTACCAATAGCGCATAGGCCTTGCTGTTTTTACCCTCGGGTTCTACGTAGTACGATGTTTCGTAAAACATGGGGTTCACTTCGGCTATATCCACAAAGTTTTCTATGGCTATCTCCCGGCTTTTTTCGGGGGCGGCATCGGCGAAGTCTTGCTCATCCAATATCACGTAATCATCGTCGAGTTTGTAGCCCTTTACTATTTTATCGTAAGGCACTTCTTTCTTGGTGCGCTCGTTTATGCGTTGGAAACGGATGCGTTCATGGTCGCGCGAATCAAGCATATCAAAATCCAGGCTACTGGTTTGCGTTGCCGAATATAATTTTATGGGGATGTTCACCAACCCAAACCCTATCGAACCTGTCCATATTGCTCTCATGTTCCTTATATTTAATTGTTTAACAACAACCCTACGCGGCCCAAACGGTTTTATCCAAAAATACTTTTCGCTTTTTTAAGCACTTTGTCCAGCTCGATGCCTTTGCCCAATACACCTTTGAAAAGGTCGCCGGTTTCTTTAAGCCTGTCGACTGCGTTGTTTATGGTAAAGTGCTTCATGGTTAAGCCGGGCTTTACCTCGTCCCACAACACTGGCATGGATACCGTTGCGCCGGGTTTGGGCCGCAAAGAATACGGACCAGCGATAGTTGCTCCCGGCCGGTTCTGTAAAAAATCGAGGTACATTTTGCCGTTTCGCGCAGCTATTTTGCGCTCCAGGCTGGTATAATCTGGTATTTGTTTGTGTACGATGTTGACGATGATGCGGGCAAACATCTGCGATTGCTCATACGTGTATTTAGCAGATAACGGAATATAGATATGCATGCCTGTAGAGCCCGAGGTTTTGCAGTACGAGGGCACATCGATAGCGTCGAGCACCTTCTTCACTTCTAAAGCAGCTTCGATTACCTGGTCGAAGGTGTTTTTATCGGGATCGAGGTCTATAACGCAATAGTCGGGGTTATCGGGTGATTGCACCCGGCTGAACCAGGGGTTCATTTCTATACATCCCAGCGAGGCCATCCACAGCAGGTAAGCTTCATCCGAGCCCACCAGGTATTCCTTGTGTTCGCCCTCGCCATTGGTGTAGGGGAAGGTTTTGGTTATCCAATCGGGCGCCTTTCCTTTGATATCCTTCTGATAAAAACTGGGGCCGTGTATGCCATTTGGGAAACGGTTTAGCGACATTGGCCTATCCTTCAGATAAGGCAAAATATATTCGGCTACCTGGTAGTAGTAGTTGAACATATCGCGCTTGGTGATACCGTCTTCGGGCCAGTACACTTTGCTCAGGTGGGTAAACTTCAGGTCGTGCCCGCAAATTTTGCGCACCTGTGTTTCGTCTTTTGGGTTCAGCAGCGTTTTACGGGTTTTATCGCCGGGTGGCGTAATCGCTTTAGCATGGCTGCTTTCAGATTTTTTTTCATCCTCATGGTCAACTATCGCTTCGGTATCTGCGGGCGTTTCTAAAATAACATCTTTGGCGGGCTTATCGGTACGCATACCTTTAAAGGAAGCTTGCCTAAACACCCCGTCGCTGGTAACTTCTGCAAAGGCAACCTCGCAAACCAGCTCAGGTTTTAGCCAGGTGGGTTTGGCACCCATACGCTGCGGGCGGAAACGCGATGGCTTGTCTACATCAGGCTCCTGCTCAAAAGCACTTGTTTTGGTAATGAGCGGCTTAAACTGCTCCATCATCTCCTTTTGCAGCTTATCAGAAAAGCCGGTACCCACTTTACCCACATATTGCAATTTGCCTTTACTGTACACGCCCAGTACCAGTGCACTGAAAGATTTTGCCGTACCTTCATTTTTAGTAAACCCGGCAATTACGGCTTCCTGCCGCCTGCTTACTTTTATCTTCAGCCATTCTTTAGAGCGCAGGTCGGAGGTGTAGATGCTATCTGCCTTCTTTGCGATGATGCCCTCCAGCCCCATCCGCCCGGCAGCGTCGAAGAACGCAATACCGCCGGTATCAAACACCTGGCTTTGGCGTATGCTATCATTATCCTTTGGCAACACCTCCTTTAATATTGCCTGTCGTTGGGTAAGCGGTAAATCCATCAGGTTTTTACCATTGTACCATAATATATCAAAAACGTAGTAAACCAGGCTGCCATCAGCCTCGCTGCGCCAGTTCTGCAGCGCGCCGAAATCGGATATACCTTTATCGTTTAGCACCACAAGTTCGCCGTCTATTACCGCATCTGCTTTCCAGGTTTGGAGTTGTTTGTTGATTGGGTAATATTTATCGAACGGCAGGTTATTGCGCGAGAGGAGTTCCGCTTCGCCTTTTTGGATGGTGGCCAGCGCACGGTAGCCGTCCCATTTCACCTCGTACAACCAGCCGGGTTCGTCAAATGGCTCATCAACCAACGTGGCTTTCATTGGTTTGATATTTTGAGGGATGCTGCCCTTTGGCACTTTTTTCAGTAGCGCGGCAACGTCCACTTTCGCTGCATCGGGTGTTTCCACCGCATCGGCCAGTCCCTCTTCAACATCGGGCGTAGCCTTTTTCTTTGCGCCCTTCTTCGGTTTTTCTAATGCTTCTTCATGGCCGTGCTGCCATACGGCATCACTGGTTTTCTCCATCTTTTCGATGGTTTTGCCCGATATCACCGATTTATCCTTTTTGGTGATATCCGTTGCCGACGCGAATTCGTCCTTATGTTTAATCAGCAGCCAGCCATTCTCGCCCATGCCGTGGGTCTTCACCAGGGCATACTCACCCTGCAACTTTTCGCCATGAAGCTTTATCTTCAACGAACCTTCGGCAAGCTGTTTCAACAAGTGTTTTTCCTGGGCTTTTTTGCCTTTGATCGCTTCTATCGGCTCATAAGTACCCTCGTCCCATACGATAACCGTGCCGCCGCCATATTCGCCTTTGGGGATGAGGCCCTCGAAACTGCGGTAATCGAAGGGATGGTCTTCTACCATCATGGCCAGGCGTTTGTTCTTTGGGTCGGTCGACGGCCCCTTGGGTACGGCCCAGCTCTTGAGTACGCCATCCATTTCCAGCCTGAAATCGTAATGCAGCCGCGTGGCATCGTGTTTTTGTATCACGAAGACCAGTTGCTCTTTATTCTTACTGGTGCCCGCCTTAGGTTCGCGGGTTTTGCTGAAATCGCGTTTTTTTACATATTTCTCCAGTGCCATAGCCATCGGGTTTGATATGGAGCAACAAGCGGTGTGGGTAAATGGTTTGGGCTGCGGATGCAGCGGTTCGATATGAAACAGGCCTCACGGTATTCCGTAAGGCCTGTTTGTTTTGGTGGAGAATATCGGAGTCGAACCGATGACCTCTTGCATGCCATGCAAGCGCTCTAGCCAGCTGAGCTAATCCCCCATAGTTTCCCATTGGGGCTGCAAATATATTATATTGTGCAGGATTTTAAAATTATAAAAAATATTTCTCACGAGCGGCAGTGGCCCGCCAATAACTTCGAGCGTCCCGGCCTCGTCGGGAAGGGTATCGGTTTTTCTCCGATATTCTCCACATCGACAAACAGGGCTTTACAAAATATCCTAGGAACAGGCTGAAAATCAAGCATGGGCAGAGTCGCTGAATCCAACTTCTCCGCCCCGCTCATTGATTTTTAATTTAGATAGCATATAACGGGCATCTTTGCACCAGTAGTAAAGTACAGAAAACAGCGAGCCCTCGCTTTACGCCTGTTGCAAAAAATGGCACAACGCAAACTATTCAGCTTTATTCTTCATCATCATTAACAGCGAATAAGCGCCCTTAGTAACAAAAACCGCATTGGACGTCATATCCTTTGTTGGGGAAAGGATTTCTGTAAAGCCATTTTCACTTTCGCCCGTGTTTACCGGCGTCATCTCAAATTGCCGGGGCCCTGTAACTTTGTAGATATACTGTTTGCCTTCAAACTGAACGATCGCTTCGTTGGGAATGGCAAAAGCCCTGGAGTTTTTTACCTGTATTTCGGCATTCATGTAAGTGCCCGGAACGAGCGTTTTATCGTAGATCTCGAAATGGCAATGCACATCTGCGTTCCTGTCGGCCGAGAGGTCCCTGGCTATGAGCAATATCTCGGCCTCGTGTTTTTTTGCAGGCTCATTGTTGGTATAGGCCACCAGCTTTTGACCGATATATAATTTTTCCAGATCCTTCTCATATACTTTTAGTGCCAGGTGGATATCTGTTGGGTTAACCAACTCAAACAACACCTCCGTTGGTGACACGTATTTGCCGATATTGACATTTACTTTTGATACAAAACCACTGATGGGCGAGTAGATATTTACGCTCCGGGATATTTTTGACACGCTGATATTTCGCACGTTAATACCAATAAGCTGCAATTTCTCTGCTAATGAACTGATCAGCACTTGTTGGCTTCGAAACTCTGCTTCGGCCTGCTGATAAACCTTATCGCTGCTGGCTTTGCTTTGGTTAAGGTCTTTTTGACGGTTGTATTCATTCTCCAGGTAGCCGATGCGGGCCTTCGCTGTAAGGTAATCTTGTTGTAGCTGAATGTATTGCTGGTCTTCTATCACGGCAATAGCCTCACCTTTATTAACATGCATGCCGGGGAGCAACTTTGTCGACTTCAAATACCCTCCAAGCGGTACACTAATAGAAACCATGTTTTGCGGCGGAACATCAATTTTACCGTTGAGTTTTAAAATGGAAGATATTTCCTGTTGCGCGATTTTACCAGTGGTTATGGCTGCATTTTTTAGCTGTGCATCTGTTAAGATAACGATATTGGGGTTGACGGCTTCGTCTTTAGTTTCTACTGCCGTTTTTTTACCGCCGCAAGCGGATAACGTTAATATAATTGCTGATAAATATATGATGGATTTCATGATCTGAATTTTAGTTGTTTGAAAGATAGTTAAGTTGGATGATGGCCTCATTGAGGTTACGTACTGCTTCCAGATAATCATTTTTAATGGTTGTAGCCTGGTTTACCAACTGCGTCCATTCCAGATAGTTGATGTTTCCGGCGGCAATTTGTTGGTTGGCGGTATTGGCAATCAACACGGCATTTTTTAAGGGTTTACTTTCAAAGTACCGAACCGTTTGCAGGTATTTGCGGTATTGGAAAAGGGCAGCCTGATAATTGGCGGTCATACTTTGTACCTCTGCCGCAAGGTTACTATCCGCTACCTGCTTGTTCACACGGGCACTATTGATGCGGGCTTTTTGCGCGCCGGCAAAAATGGGGATACCTATGCCCACCTGTACGGAATTAAACCGTTTTGAACCATTGTAAAGCTTATTATCTGCACCGATACCTTTAATACTGGTGTTGTTATACCCGATGGAAAGATCGGGCAAAAGCTTGCTTTTTTCTAAACGGATTGCGGCATCTGCAACCTGTTGTTGCTGCGCAATCAACTTTATCGCCGGGTGTTCGGTTAAATTAAGCGTGTCTACGGCGGTTGCAAGGGCCAATTGATGATCGGAATTATCGAGCGTGAACTGCGCTGTGGTGTTGAGCAGCAGCTGGAATTGTAACCGCACGATGCTTACATCTTCTTTTAGTTGATTGAGCTGCATTTGCACCTGGCCGAGTAAGGTTTCGGCACTGGTTTTCTCCAATATATTGGTCTCTCCTTTCGCGAGGCGTAGCTCGGCTTTTCTATAGAAGCCGAGGTATAAACTATCGGTATGTTGCAGTAATAACCTCTTCTCTTTTAAATATACTAGTGTGTAAAATGCTTGCGTAACCTGTTTTTTTAACATGGCCTGGTTTACCGAAACATTTAAAACACTGCTGCTCCATTCCGCTTTAAGCAATTCCTTTTGCCTGCTATAAACCGTGGGGAAGTTGAAGGATTGCGAGATACCGAATTTAGTATCGCTATAACTGCTGTTTATCTGCCCAACTTCGCCAAAAAGCGTTGCCTGGGAGATGTTTGCCGAAGTACCGATCAGCATTTGCTGATATTTTGCCTTTAACTGTTCGTGTTTTACCTGCAAATTATTTTTTAAAGCAGTATCAATTGCGGCTTTAAGCGTAATGGGTGTTTGAGCATTTGAAGCCTGGCTAAGTACGGTCAATAAGACGATGGAAACTAAAGTTGTTGTTGTTTTGCTAAGCCCGGTTTTGAAACCTTTTTCAAACATGATATACAAAACAGGCAATACAAACAACGTAAGAAAGGTTGCTATCAATAAGCCACCTATAACTACCGTGGCCAAAGGCCTTTGTACTTCGGCACCTGCACCATTACTGATAGCCATAGGGAAGAAACCCAGTGAAGCCACAAATGCGGTCATCAGAACGGGTCTTAACCTTACCTTGGTACCCATTAAAACAATTCTTTTCAGATCTGTCATACCTTCTTTTTTTAGTTGATTAAACTCCGAGATCAATACAATACCGTTGAGTACCGCCACCCCAAACAGTGCTATAAAACCCACACCAGCACTAATACTGAAGGGCATACCACGCAACGCCAGGAAAAGGATGCCCCCGATAGCGGATAAGGGAATTGCAGAGTAGATCAATAAGCCATGCTTAATAGAGTTAAATGCGAAATAAAGCAACAGAAAGATGAGCAGCAATGAAACAGGCACCGCTATCATCAGGCGTTGCTTTGCGGCATTCAGGTTTTCAAATGCGCCGCCATAGGTAACATAATACCCGGTCGGGAATTTAAGCTGTTTATCTACCTTGGCTTGTAACTCGTTTACAATGGTTTGTACATCCCTGCCGCGTACGTTAAAGCCCACTACAATGCGCCGTTTGGCATCCTCCCGCTGTATCTGGTTAGGGCCGTTTTTTATCTGCACATCTGCAAGCTGGTACAATGGAATTTGCGTACCCTGCGGGGTCGGGATCAGTAAGTTTTGAATATCCTTCAGATCTCTCTTCTGCTCTCCGCTTATTCTCACCACTACCTCAAAGCGTTTTTCGCCTTCAAACAGCGTACCTGTGCTTTGCCCGGCAAGAGCGGTATTCACCACTTTATTAATGTCGGTTATGTTGAGGTTGTACTGTGCAATGGCACTGCGGTTATAATTGATGATGATCTGCGGCATGCCTGCAACTGCTTCTACATACAGGTTTTTTGCACCATCTACAGTATTAATGATCTTGCCCAGCTTATTCGCGTAAGCTGCAAGGGTATCCAGATCTTCACCAAATATTTTACAAACCACATCCTGGCGTGCGCCGGTCATCAGTTCGTTAAAACGCATTTGCACCGGAAACTGGAAACCCGCGGTAACACCGGGCACGGCCTGTAAGGCATTCCCCATTTTTTCAGACAGTTCATTAAAGGTTTTGGCTGATGTCCATTCGTTTTTAGGCTTTAAAATTACCATCATATCGCTGGCATCCATGGGCATGGGGTCTGTCGGTACTTCGCCGCTGCCTATTTTGGTTACCACCTTTTCTACTTCAGGAAACTGTGTTTTTAAAATATGCGCGGCTTTTTGCGTATTGGCAATGGTTGTATTCAGGCTGCTGCCCGTTAACACCCGGGTGTCCACCGCAAAATCCCCTTCTTCCAGCGCGGGAATGAACTCACCGCCCAACGTAGTTAATATAAAAGCCGAAAATATAAACAGCCCCACAACCGCCAGCAATACCACTTTCGGGAAAGCAATTACCCGGTTAAGCGCCGACTGATACGCTCTTTCAACCCTGGCCATCAACCGGTCCGAAAAGTTAGGCTGGTGCTTGATCTTCTTGCTCAGAAACACTGCGCTCATCATAGGGATATACGTGAGTGATAATATAAAAGCTCCTAATAAAGCAAAAGCTACGGTTTGCGCCATAGGCTTAAACATTTTACCCTCAATGCCTTGCAAAGTGAAGATGGGCAGATACACCACTAGTATAATAATCTGCCCAAAAACGGCACTATTCATCATTTTGCTGGCAGAACTGTTCACCTCCCTATCCATATCTTCCTGACCCAATACACCAACCTTGGTAAAATGCTTACTATGGCTAAGCGTGTGCATGACGGCTTCTACAATAATTACTGCCCCATCTACTATCAAACCAAAGTCGAGCGCGCCAAGGCTCATGAGGTTACCGCTTACGCCGAAAAGGTTCATCATAATTATGGCGAACAACATAGCCAGCGGAATTACGGATGCTACCAATAATCCCGCCCTGAAATTGCCGAGGAATAACACCAGCACGAAAACCACGATGAGCGCACCTTCCAGTAAATTATGTTCTACGGTACCAATAGCATTATTCACCATCTTGGTGCGGTCCAGAAACGGTTCTATCACCACCCCTTCGGGCAGGGTTTTCTGTATCTGTACAATACGCTCCTTTACATTTTTAATTACCTCGCTGCTGTTAGCACCCTTAAGCATCATTACCACCGCACCCGCAACCTCGCCTTCATCGTTATAGCACATCGCTCCATAGCGGGTAGCGTATCCTATTTTTACATCGGCTACATCTTTTATAAAAAGCGGCGAACCGTCAGCAGTATTTTTAATGACCGTGTTATTGATATCGTCAATACTACCAATCAATCCTTCGCTTCTTATATACAAAACGGTAGGCCCCTTTTCAATGTAAGCACCACCGGTATTCTGGTTGTTATTTTCCAGTGCCTTGAAAACATCAGTTATATTAATATTATGCGAAAGCAGTTTATTAGGATCAACTTCTATGGAGTACTGCTTCAGCTTTCCACCGAAGCTGCTCACTTCGGCAACGCCTTTAACACCAAGCAACTGGCGGCGAACGATCCAATCCTGCATGGTACGCAGGTCGGTTTCGTTGTATTTACCGGCGTAGCCTTTTTTAGGGCGCACTACGTACTGGTAAATTTCGCCCAGGCCGGTACTTACCGGTCCCAGCTCTGGGGTTCCGATACCGGCGGGTATCTGCGTTTGCACTTTTTGCAAACGTTCGGCAACCTGTTGCCTTGCCCAGTAAACATCCGTGGCGTCGTCAAAAACAATGGTCACGAGTGAAAGACCAAAACGGGAAAAACTTCGGATCTCTTTTAAGCCCGAAATATTGCTATTGGCCTGTTCTATAGGATAAGTAACTAAACGTTCAATGTCTGTGGCCCCAAACGATGGAGCGATGGTAATGACCTGTACCTGGTTGTTGGTAATATCGGGTACGGCATCAATAGGCAGTTTGGTGAATTGGAAGCTGCCATAGCCGATCAGGGCGATCATAAAAAGCCCGATGATCAGCTTATTCCGCACGGAAAAAGCGATAATATGATTTAACATAAAATTAGATTTCGAGAAATTAGTAATTCAAAAAGTACCGTATAGCAAAAATAGCCATGCTAAGCACGGTCAGTAAAATTAGATGCAAGACTAATTAACAAGATTTTGGCGGCTGCCACACGCGGGATAAGTAAGAAGATGGGATCAACTCATCCTTTGGTATGTACAATTCCTTTTCAGGGATATGTACAATATGATTCTCTAATAGATGTGCCACAGGCGGGATAACTACCGGCGATACCATGGACGCACAATTGTCTGCTGTTTTAAAAGGCAGTTTCATGTCTTCACTGTAATCTTTGTCTTTCGGGCTGCCATGCATATAATGAATGTCCAGGAACTGAAGAAAAGAGATGTTTTTATTTTTTTGCTGATGTGCTGCAAAGTGTTCAAAAACCACAGGCAGCCTCAGCAACTGGTGGAGTTCAGTTGTTGAAAACAGGTAAGCTGTTAATAAAAATATGGCTGCGAACTTTTTCAATACTGACAAAAATAGGAATAATTATGATTCACTTTTCGTTTTAATAACAGCTGATTGTCAATCGATAATCATTTCATTCTGTTTTAAATCTGAATATTTTAAGCATTAAAATCAGATAGTTTTCGATGCGTTAACTAATACGTATAATGCTACCCGAAATGACCCTGCACATAATTTTTTGTTAATTCCATACCAGGTTCATCAAATATCTGGCTCGTATCGCCCGCTTCAATAATTTCTCCGAGGTACATAAAAACCGTCTGATCCGCCACACGTTGCGCCTGCTGCATATTATGCGTTACGATTACGATGGTATAGTCTTTTTTCAATTTCAATATCAGCTCCTCTATCTTCGAGGTGCTTATAGGGTCTAATGCCGAACAGGGTTCGTCCATCAGGATCACTTCGGGGCGCAGCGCTACCGCCCGTGCAATGCATAGCCGCTGTTGCTGCCCTCCGGATAACCTGGTGGCGGGTTTCTGCAGGTCATCTTTTACTTCATCCCATATATAGCTTTCTTTCAAGGCGTGCTCTATAATTTCCTGGCGCTCTTCTTTCGGGATATCATTGATCTTTAAGCCATAATTGATATTTTCATAAATACTTTTAGGGAAAGGGTTAGCTTGTTGGAATACCATACCAATGCGCCTGCGGACTTCCGTTGCCGAAAGAGATCCTTTGTATAGATCCTCACCTTCCAGCAAAAACTTGCCCTCAATTGTTACATCGTTTGAAAGGTCATGCATCCGGTTAAAACACCTGAGCAGGGTGCTTTTACCACAACCCGAAGGGCCAATGAGCGCGGTTATTTTATTTTTCGGGAAAGCAACGCTAACGTTTTTCAATACCTGCTTACGGCCAAACCATAAGTTTGCAGCTGTCGCCGCCAGTTTAATTTGTTCTTCATTCATGCTTACTATGTTGATATCGGATATAAAAAGCGGAAAGATTTAAAAGGAATACCACAATGATCAATACCAAAGCCGTACCGTAAGCTAATGGCCTTACCTGTTCTATAGCCTGATGTTGGGTGGATAACATGTATAGATGATATGGCAGCGCCATAAACTCCTGGTTTAAATAGCCAGCCGGTTTATTGATATAAAAAGCTACGCCGGTAAACAAAATAGGCGCCGTTTCACCGGCAGCTCTGGACAGTGTTAGCACCAGGCCGGTGAGCATGCCCGGAATGGCAGACGGTAGCACCACATCGCGGATAGATTCAAATTTGGTAGCCCCAACGGCCAATGCGGCCTCGCGCATCCGGTTGGGAATACGGCGTAATGCTTCTTCTGTTGTGATGATAATGTAGGGCAACGACAAAAGGCCCAGCGTTAATCCCGCAGCCAAAAGCGAAGTACCCATTTGCAGGCCCTGAACAAACAGTGCCAGCCCGAATAAGCCATAAATTATGGAAGGCACACCTGCCAAATTCCGGATAGAAGCTCTGATGATTCGGGTTAACCAGTTATCAACTGCGTATTCATTCAAATAAATAGCACAGCAAATGCCAAAGGGCGCCGCCACCAGGGCGGTTATCAGCGTGAGTAATATGGTGCCTATAATTGCAGGCAGGATACCGCCTTTGGTCATGCCATTTGTAGGTGAGGTACTGATGAATTGCCAGGATAAGGACGGCGCTCCTTTACTGATTAAATCCCAAAGGATGGCAATCAGGAAGAAACAGACCAAGCCGGTGCTGACCAGCAAGGTGCCCCATTCAATAATGGCTGTGATTTTTTTGTTCATGAAGCCTGGTATTTGCGGTATTTGTTTACAAAATGTTCACCTACGATATTAACCAGCAACGTCATCAAAAACAGCACCGCCGCCACGGCGAATAGCGCATAGTAATGGGTGGTTTGATAAGGCACTTCGCCCATTTCTATGGCGATGGTGGCCGTCATGGTCCGCACAGAATGAAAAAAACCCTTTGGAAAAGCAGATGTATTACCGGTAGCCATCAGCACGGTCATGGTTTCTCCGATGGCGCGGCCCACACCCAGCATAACAGCGGCCAGTATGCCGGGAGCTGCGGCCGGTATAGTTACCTGGATTAACGTTTGCCACCGGTTGGCGCCTACACTGTAACTGGCCTCTTTGTATGTGTTCGGCACTCCTTCCAGTGCATCCTGGGTAACGGTAATGATGGTAGGCAAAGACATAATGGCGAGTAACACCGCCCCGTTTAACGCGTTTAATCCGTTTGATTGACCGGTAATCCCAGCGATGCCTGGGCCTAATACCACAATGCCTAAGAAGCCAATAGCCACGGAAGGAACAGATGCCAGCATCTCAATAGCTGGTTTTAAAACACTTTTAAGCTTTTTACCAGCATAGTCAGACAGGAAAGAAGCGGTTCCGATGCCTAAGGGGATGGCTATACCCATTGCCCCGAAAGTGACCAGCGTGGTGCTCATCAAAAGCGGCAGCATACCGTAGTTGGCCGGGTTACCCGATGGATCCCATTGGGAGCCGGTAATAAAATCAAAAGCCCTCACTTTCAAAAAGAAAGCAACCGTATTCCAAAGCAGCATTAAAAATATCCCTGCCAAAATTGCAATAACCATGAGGCCGGTCATCCTGAATATTAACCTGGCAGCTTTATCCGTTTTTTCTCTGATCGCTAATTTCATGGCTTATTTAGGGATAATATAGTAACCGGATGTAGTAATGATCTTTTGCCCCGCCGGGCTTTTTTCAAACTGAATAAATGCGGCCACCTTATTCCATGACTTAACCGGTATGAACTGGTATAAGGGGCGCTGAAAATAGTACCGGCGTGCTGCAATCGCTTTTACATCTAAAGGCGATATCGCACGGCTTCCCGGTTTTTCCATAATCTTTAAAACTTTAACAGGCTGTTCGCTTCCGTTATTAAGTATATAACCCGCCCCTACATAGCCGATGCCTGATTTATCGCGCTTAATGCCTTCCACTATCTGGGCACTACCATTCATTTCCTTGGCATCCCGGCTAAATTGAATCTTCAGTTTTTTACCTATAAAGGAATGCGTTCCCGAATTACTTTGCCGTCCGTAAATATTAATCAGTATATCCTGCCCGGTAACCGGTTTCCATGTTTTGTATTCCCCCTTTAATACTTTAGTTAATGTCACCACATCGATTGAATCAAGTGGGAAGTTTTTATGAACGATAAAGGCTGTAGCATCCTCTGCGAAAACTACTGTTCGTATTGGGATTCCTTTAGCTTTTAAAAGGGAAACTTCTTCAGCATTTAAGGGGCGGGAAGAATTAGCAATATCGGTTTGCCCGTTAAGCAGCGAGGCAATACCTAAGCCCGAGCCACCGCCAGAGATAGCCACACTAAAATCCTGGTGGACCTTGTAAAAATTCTCGGCCAGGCTTACAGCCAAGTTAACTTCGGTGTCGGAACCCTTAACTTTGATAGATTTGTTTGCATTACTGCAAGAAATGAACAGGACGACAAATAAGCACGTTAAGTATTTTATTATGAACTTATTCATTTTGGTAAAGTAAGAAACGAATATGTTATTGATGTTAAATATTTAATACCAATGCATTCAAAATAAGTGAGGTTGATTATACACTATTTTGGTTGACATTATCGGTATTGTACTTAAAAAGTAGTTCATGGTTACTTACGATTTTTAAGCGTATTGCCGCCAGCCATTCGTTTTCGCCATTTAAAAAGTTCAAACCATATCACAGACACAATGCCTATAGCCACGCTTATTAAAAGTTCGGATAAGGTCAACGGCTCGAAACCAAAGAAACCGGCTAACGGTTTAAGATAGATAAGCGAAGCTGTAATCAACAGCGTGATGCCAATGATTAGCAACACCAGGTTGTTTTTATACCTGATGGTTGTAAACAGCGAATAGTAGAATGAACGGTTGACCAGGGTTAGAAAAATGTTAGCCGCTATCAAGCAGGCAAAAACCATGGTACGGGTCAATTGCTCATCCGCGCCTTTGCTTACGGCGTATTGGTAGGTTGCCAGCGTGCCGATAGTGATTATTAGCCCTTGTATAATACTGGTGGTGAGCTCTTTCCAATTAAAGAAAGTGGTACTGAACGGACGCGGCTTTTGCAGCATGGTATTCTTTTCCATGGGCTCATTCTCATAAATAATGGAACAGGTGGGCCCCATGATCAATTCCAGGAAAATGATATGTACAGGAGAAAAAATATTAGGGTATATCCAACCCAGCGCCAGCGGGATAAACACGGTTAATACGATAGGGATATGGATGGAAATGATGTACTGTATGGCCTTTTTCAGGTTGGTGTAGATGCGCCGACCCATGGCTATGGCATCAACCATTTTTGATAGATCATCTTCCAGCAAGATCAATGAGGCCGCCTGCTTGGCAATTTCGGTGCCTTTTTTGCCCATGGCAATGCCAATATGGGCAGCTTTTAAAGCAGGCCCGTCGTTTACACCATCACCCGTCATCGCTACTATTTCATGCTTGGCTTTTAAGGCATTAATAATCTTTAGCTTGGCATCCGGAAACATGCGGGTAAAAATATTCACGGTTTCTACTTTCTCTCCAAGCGCCTTTTCTGAAAGCTTCATGAGTTCATCTCCGTTAATACATTGCTCCGCTCCTTGAAAATCAATTTGCCGGGCAATAGCGCCGGTGGTTTCCGCATTATCGCCGGTAATGATCTTAACCGAGATACCCGCCTGATAAAACCCCTCCAACACCGCGTTTATGTTTTTCTTAGGCGGGTCATAAAAGGCGACGAGTCCTTTAAATGCAAAAGTAAATTCCTGCTGGGTACCAGGGAAGTCATTACCTGTAAAACTCGCTTCGCCCACAGCCAATATCCGGTAACCAGCTGAGGCAAGTACCTCAATTGCGCCAGCTACCTGTTCCTTTTGCGTGCTGCTTAAATGGCTAATGCTTATCAGCGCTTCGGCTGCGCCTTTAGCCGCGATGATGCGATGCCCCTTTGCATCTTCAAACAGGTGGGTCATCATAGGCGGCTTCCCCCCTAATGGATATTCGTGGATCATTTTATATGCCGGACGCTCATCCGCAAGGCCTGTTTTGGAATAGGCTTCGTGCAGGGCAATTTCCATCGGATCGAAAGGGATTGGTTCGCTGGCCCACATGGCCAATGCTATCAGTTCTTGCTCAGTACTACCCGTTATCTTTTCCGCTGCGTCAGCGATTCTATTATCTGGCAAGGTGTACACTTTCGCCAGGCTCATCTTATTCTCGGTTAAGGTGCCGGTTTTATCCGTGCATATTACAGACGCACTGCCCAGGGTCTCCACTGTTTTCATTTGCTTCACCACGATACCCATTTTCATTAGCCGCCAGGCACCAAGTGCCATAAAGGTGGTAAAGGCAACCGGGATCTCCTCGGGCAAAATGCTCATGGCCAGGGTGAGTGCTTTAATAAGACTGTCTAAAACATTAGCCGAATGCAGATAGTTAATACCCCACACAATCAGGAATACAATCACGCCGGCAATCACCATCTTTTTTACAAAATTGTTGATCTGTAGTTCCAGCGGGGTTTTCTCTTCTGTAATAGATTCCAGGCTTTTACCTATTTTTCCAAGCCGGGTTTGATTGCCTATGGCGGTTATAGTAGCGATAGCCAAACCGCTTGCTACCGTGGTACCATGAAAAATTAAATTGTCATCAGCGGCTTTATCTTTATATACCGGCATGGATTCGCCAGTGAGGATACTTTCGTTAACCGAAAAATCATTAGATTGTACAATAATCCCATCTGCGGTTATCGATGTTCCTTCTTCTACCATCAGGCTGTCGCCAAGCACAAGTTCTTCGCTTTTTATTTCTAAAACTTCTCCGTTTCTGATCACCTTACATTTCGGTTGCGAAAAATCCTTCAATTTTTCCAGCGCGTTGCGGCTTCGCGAGTCCTGGTATAAAGAAATACCCGCAACAAGCAGAATTGCTGAAGCAAGAAAAATGCCGTCGCCGGTTTTTCCGCTAACAAAGTAGATACTCGAAGTGACTAAAAGCAGTATCACCATCGGCTCTTTTGCAAGCCCTTTGAGTGCATCAATAAATCCGTTTTCCTTTTTAAACGACAAGCTGTTAGCCCCATGTTTCAGCCTTGCGGCAAGTACCTCCTTTTCACTTAACCCGGTTATGTTAAAATTATTTACTGCCATTTTTTTTGATTGATCAATGATGATTTGTGGGCCTGCTAGATGATGTCGCTACCGGAGGTAAAGTGCTAATTGAAACACCGGGAAGCTGCCGCCATACATATGCATGACGGCATCTTTTCTAACATATAAAATTGATACTTTGTTTATCAAAAATAAATGACAGGTATCACTAAAACGCTTGATAGCAATTACTTAAATAGTGTATTTAAATAGTGAACTTGGAGAAAAAAAGTCATGAACGAGACGCACATTCACCTGCTGATCACCCACCTGCCAATCGTTGGCGCTGCGCTGGGTGCATTTGTTTTAATCCATGGGATATGGACAAAAAGCAATGCTACTTTAATTGCCGCCTATAATGTTTTGATCATATCTGCTATAGGAGCTGGTATAGCTTATGCAACCGGCGAAGGTGCAGAAGAAACGGTAGAACATTTACAGGGCATATCCAAAGATGCGATAGAAGAACATGCGGAGTCGGCCTTGATTTCGTTAATTAGCTTAATGGTTACAGGTGTGGCAGCCTTAACCGGGATTTTTGTTACACTGAAAAGTCCTTCTCTAACCAGGCCTTTGGCATTGCTTACGCTTATGGCATCATTAATTGGCTTCGGGCTGATTGCTAGGACAGGTTATTTAGGCGGACAGATCAGGCATACAGAAATTGGAACGAATACGACATCGCCGGTTAAAGATGGAACCGGTAAGGATAATGATTAACCGTAACCATGCTGATCAACCCCACCCATAAACCAAGTTACTACATGGTCAATGCGATCACCTTTTACAGGTTATTAGCAGCACCGGTACTTCTGACATTATTATTCCGTAACCATCTGGCCGTTTTTAAATGGCTGCTGGCGGTTAGCTTCCTTACAGATGCCATTGACGGCTACCTTGCCCGCCGATATAAAGTTACCAGCGTCTTCGGTTCCATCCTGGATTCTGTTTCAGACGACCTGACCATCGCGGTGGCAATTTTCGGTATAACTTTAGTGAACCCGGATTTTCTGCGGAAAGAATTGGTGTTGATAGTAGTACAAGTATTGCTTTTTATAACCCAAATCTGTTTTGCATTGATCCGTTATCGTAAAATCAGTAGTTTTCATACCTACCTGGCCAAATTTGTTACTGTTTTCCAGGGCATATTCCTGGTACTTTTTTATTGGCTGCCCGCACCTGTTTATGTACTGTTTTATTGGGTATCAGCGTTAACCATCCTCGACTTATTGGAGGAGATCGCGCTCGTCCTTATTATCCCCAAATGGGAAACCGATATAAAAGGCCTATATTGGGTAATTAAAAAACGTGCATTACAAAAAGCATAAAAACTGTACCCCATGGTAAAAGAAATGCCGGCGACCGTAAAGCGGTCCATTGAACTCATAGGTCTGTTTGTTTTAGGAACCATCATAGTGGCGGGAAACACGGTCATCATGCCGTTGTTGATGGCATTTTTCTTCAGCCTGGTACTTTTACCCGTCTTTCGCTTTTTCAGGAAATTAAAAGTACCTGAAGCGATTGCGGTTTTTTTACCGATATTATTATTGGCGATTATCCTGGCGTTGATCATTTGGCTGTTCTCCAGCCAGATTGGTGCTCTGTTAGATGATTTTCCGCAGATTCAACGCACTGTTGCCAAACATTTGGACAATTTAAGCATCTGGATCAGCAAGTCGTTTGGATACTCGCCGGCAGAACAGGTGAAATTTATTAACGTGCAGAGCAAGAAACTATTCAGTTCACTCGGCGGAGTTTTGAGCGGCGCAGCGGGGTCATTGTCGGGCGTTGCCATCTTTATAGGATTATTGCCCATTTACATCTACCTGATAATGCTGTACAGGAACCTTTTTTTAAAATTCCTGTTGATGTGGTTTAAAAAAGAGGACTATCAAAATGTGGAGCAAGCTGTAAGGCAAACTGAAAAAATGATTAAGAGCTACCTGCTGGGCTTGCTGATACAGATTACGTATATCATTATCCTGTTAGGCGGTGCCTTGTGGCTTTTCGGCATCCAAAATGCCTTACTCATCGGCATCATCTTCGCTTTTCTAAACCTTATCCCTTACCTGGGTGCCCTCATAGGCAATATCCTGGGCGTGTTGCTCACCCTTGCTTCATCAGATAGCATGGCAGATGTACTGATTGTGTTGGGAGCTATTACGGCGGTGCAGTTTCTCGACAATAATATCCTGATGCCGCGGATCGTAGGTTCGCAGGTAAAAATCAACCCGCTTGTATCCATTGTGGGTATAATCATTGGCGGGGTTATGGCGGGGCTTTCGGGCATGTTTCTCGCTATGCCGGTGCTGTCTATTTTGAAGATCGTGTTTGATCGTAGCGAAAATTATAAGCAATGGGGCGTGTTGCTGGGCGATGAACGGCCGGTAAAAAACGAGATGCAGGTTTAGCCCCTTCGGCTCTTCATTTTCTGAACGGCTTTGACGGCCTGGAAGACAAGCAATGGCAGCAGGCTGGCAACTGTAGCGACTGCCCATAATGTAAATGAAAGTACCGATAGCCCTAAAACTAAACGCATACCGGGCACAGCGAATACCATTATTGTAAGCCCACTGCAGATCAACATAGCTATCCATACCCATTTGTTCCGGGTAATTTCATTATTTATAAAACCTTCGCCATCCGATGACATGTTGAACACATGAAATAACTGGGCGAAGGTTAGCGTGATAAAAGCGATATTGTTGCAGATACGATCATCGCTATGCAGTACTTCTTTGCAATAAACAACTGCAATGACCACCGCCGAGGTGATAGAAGCCGAGTATAAGGCGATAATCAGCCATTTTTTGTTGGTGATGATATTCTTTTCGGGGGCTCTTGGCGGTCTCAACATCACCGTTTTATCGCCTGTACCCAAGCCTAAGGCCAATGCCGGGAAGATGTCAGTAACCATGTTAAGGAACAATATCTGTAACGGCAACAAGGTAGCGCCCGGTATTGCTACGCCCAATATCGTCACAATAAATATCTCGCTCAGATTGCACGATACCAGGTACACGACAAACTTTTGGATGTTCTGAAAAATCTCCCGACCATGGGCCACCGCCTGGGCAATGGATGTAAAAGAATCATCTTTCAAAATAATACTCGCGGTTTCTTTGGCTACCTGCGTTCCCCTAATGCCCATGGCAATACCCACATCTGCTTTCTTTAATGCCGGTGCATCGTTTACACCGTCGCCCGTCATGGCAACTATTGATCCCGCCTTTTGAAAAACATCCGCTATTTCCAGTTTTTGTTTGGGGGAGGCCCTGGCAAAAACAGCTGTTTCCAAAATACGTTGCCGCCATGCTTTTGTTAATAGTTCTGTTTGGGGCAGCTCCTTTCCGGTAATCACCGCATCGTCGCCCTCATCTATCAAGCCTACCTTTCGGGCAATATTTAATGCTGTTTGCGGATGGTCGCCGGTGATCATCACCACTTTAATGCCCGCTTTTCTACAACTCAGGATAGCTCCTTTGATGTCCAACCGGGGTGGGTCAAGAAAGCCGGCCATTCCAATATACACCAGCTCATTCAAATAATTATGCGTATCAAACCCTTCACCCATCCGGTAAGCAAATGCCAATACCCGCAGCCCGCCGGCGGCCATTTTTTCCGATTTCAGCAAGATGGCTTTGCGAGATTCGCTATCAAGTTTTTTGATGAGCGCCCCCGACTGTAATTTGGTGCATTTCTCCAGCAAGTTTTCAACAGAGCCTTTGGCCGCCACAAAATAGCCCGACGGTATTTGATGCAAGGTGCCCATCATCATGATCTCCGAACTAAAGGGTACTTCTGCAACACGCACATACTGCTTTATTAAAGCGCGTGTATCTAAACCGGCAGCAATGGCCATTTGTATTAACGCAACTTCTACCGGGTCACCACTAAACAGGGCTTGTTTAGCACTTTTGTCTTCCGTTTCAACAACGGCATCGTTGCATAAAATACCGGCTAATAATAGCTTATCAAAATTTTCGGCGCTTAGCTTAACTGCTCCGTCGGGGAAGTTTAAATGATTCTTTTCTACTTGTACTTTGATTGTTTCATCCGGAAACGCCAACGTATCTGCATGTATCTTGTTCTCGGTTAGGGTGCCCGTTTTGTCCGTCAGGATAACCCCGGTGCTGCCCAGCGTTTCAACAGCAGACAGATTTTTTACTACAGCGTTACGCCTGGCCATCAATAACATGCCGTAGGACAACGCAATCGTTGCAACAATAGGCAATCCTTCGGGTATAGCGGCTACTGCCAACGCAATGGATGTTTCTATGATAGTTAGTAAAGCTTTGCCCTGAATAAAGCCGGTTACCGCAAATATGGCGGTCATTACAAGAGTGATCCAGATCAGTTTCCGGGTCAATCTGTTGAGCTTCTTATCCAGAGGTGTTGATGTATCGGCAGAACTTTCTACCAGGGAGGTAATGGTACCTAATTGCGTATTGGCTGCAATACCCGTAATCACCATTTTGCCGTTCCCGTTAATAACCGATGTGCCTTTAAAAACCATGTTATGCTGGTCGCCAACAACGGTATCTGCTTTTAATGCTGCAATAGTTTTATCCGAAGGAAGAGATTCGCCGGTAAGTGACGATTCATCGCATTGTAAGCGGTTGACCGCAACCAAGCGGCCGTCTGCAGGGATAATATCTCCGGCTTCCAGCGGAATGAGATCGCCGGGGACTAGTTGTTCTGACGGGATCGATCTGGATTTGCCACCACGGATAACCTTTGCCAGGATGACATCCATTTTTTTTAATGCATTCATGGAACTGCGTGCCTGAAACTCCATAAAAAAACCGATCAGGGCGTTAATCAAGATGACGGCCAAAATGGCTGTCGTTTCTAAAATATCCTTGAAGTAAAGTGAAACAGCAGCCCCAACTATCAGCAGGTAAACAATAGGGCTTTTGAACTGTAAGAGCAGTATCAGCCACAAGCTTTTTTGTTTTTGAGTTTTGTAGCTATTAGGGCCGTAGGCACGGCCCCGCTTTTCGGCCTCATGATGGGAGATGCCTTCAACAGTATTGGTTTGTATCAGCTTTACAACTTCTTCAACAGCTAATGAAAAAGGCTTTTTTAAAGGGTATTTCATCAGCATGTTGAAATTGGTTTTATTACCTGCAATCAAGGAAACAGAAATAATTAGCTTTTACTCGCCTTATTTTTATTGAAGGTGAGTAAAGGAATTTTTCCGTAAAAAGAGTATTCTTCGGCATTGGAAGGAAAAAATAATTTTTCAAACATAGATCTTGACTGATGAGTGAACAGAACCAAAACAGAGGGTTTGCTAATTTTAACAGCATGATCTATATCCTGAAGCAAGGCATTGGTAATATCCCTTTGAGGATTTAGTATAGTCACTTTATAATCCGTTTTTTTCTGTAGTGTCGCCTCTACCAATTCCTTGTCAAAAGCAAATTCCGAGGGATAGGCAATATGCATCATCTCTACAGTAGCATGAATAGGCCGGGCAAAATCTACAACCTTTTTAAGTTCGTTTTCATAATCCGTCATATCCGATGCGTACAGAACGTGTTTTAACTCCTTTAAATGGTAGCCGCTTGGTATGCATAAAACAGGTACGGGAGAACTGCTGATCAATTTAGCGGTATGCGTGCCAAACATTTTTGTAAGGGCACCGGCACCCCGTGTACTGATACAGATATAAGAACAATTGTGCTTTCCGGCGTAATCTATGACCCCATCTACCACGTCGATATTAGATACCAGCGCTAATTGGTGGTTAATTTCGGGTTCATCAATATCATGATAGATACCGGCAATAAAAGACGATAGTTCTTCCGTTGTTTTTTCTCTAAAGCTATCGCCATACTCCGCAAATGCATGCTCGGTCCACGTGAACGGTTTTAAAAGATGATACACGTGAAGAATGATCAATTCCGCTTTACGCAGTTTGGCCAGTTTAATGGCAAAACGGATGGCGGCTTTTGAATTGGTAGACTGATCTGTTGTAACAAGTATCTTTTCCATAATATGACTGGTGCTTAAATCGTTATAGGACTACAATAATTACAGGGCTGGTGATCAGGAACTCAAAATCACTTTCAATGCTTTCTCTTTGGCTGCATTGCCAAACGTATCGTATGCATCCACAATTTGGTCTAACCTGAAATGATGCGTGATCAATTTAGCGGGTTCTATTTTTTTCGATTGTATTGTTTTCAATAACATTGGTGAAGTTACGGTGTCAACCAGCCTAGTCGTGATCGTAATGTTTTTCGACCATAAGCTTTCCAGGTGCAAACACACACTCTTCCCATGAACGCCAATATTAGCAATGTGACCACCCGGGGCTATAATTTCCTGGCATAACTCAAACGTTTCCGGAATACCTACCGCTTCAATGGCTACATCAACCCCGATATGATCAGTTAATTGCATCACCTTTTCAACTACATTTTCGGCAATGCTATTGATCGTATGTGTAGCACCGAATTTTTCAGCCACCTCCAGGCGATTTTCATCCTGGTCTATCATTATTATTTCTGCGGGCGTATAAAATTGTGCAGTAAGTAAAGTGGCAATGCCAATGGGCCCTGCACCTACAATGGCAACGATGTCGCCTGGTTTCACTTGCCCGTTCAACACACCGCATTCAAAGCCGGTTGGTAAAATATCGCTCAACATAACTAAAGCTTCTTCATCAGCACCGGCCGGGATAGGGTAAAGACTATTATCAGCATGGGGGATCCTTACATATTCAGCCTGGGTACCATCAATCAAATGACCCAATATCCATCCACCATCCGTACAATGAGAATACATGCCTTTTTTACAATAATTACATTTGCCGCAGGAGGTTATGCAGGATATAATTACGTGATCGCCTGGTTTAAAATTGGCAACCCCGGTGCCCACTTCTTCAACAATACCCACACCTTCATGCCCGATGATCCTGCCATCAGTCACCTCCGGAACATCGCCTTTCATAATGTGCAGGTCGGTACCGCAGATTGTAGTTTTTAGGATTTTGATGATGGCATCACCCGGTGATACGATAGTTGGTTTGGGTTTTTCTTCCCAGGATTTTTGACCTGGCCCATGGTAAACTAATGCTTTCATGTTTCTGGTATTAACGCTGTGCTGATAACTACAAACCTGCTATTAATCTTTTTATTTAAGATGCTGACTATCAGTAAAAAAAATGACACACGTCACTATTGATCGATGTAAACATTAACCATGATATTGAACGGCGGGCACGCCAACTGGAAACCGGGAACAGGCATGATGTTCCGGTAAATATTTTTACCGGTTTTAGAACTCCATGACTACACTTTTTTTTGATAATCAAATAAAATTCTATATTTGCACCCAATTCCTGATTTGTTAACCTTTTAAATATCAAGGAATCATGACAGAGCAACGCTACATATCGCCCCTTTCGCTCATTGCCCATTAGGTAGGCAAACAATATGCTTTTTTATTGAATTAAGTTATGCCCTTTTTTGGCTATGCTTATTGTTTTTGCCTGCCGAATTAATTTATTGGGTTTTTATTGAGCGCACTCAAGAGGGTATATCCTTACTCAAGGACGAAATAGAGATCCAATAACATTTCAAAACACCATTAACTGCAAGTGTGATGAACACACAGGAATGGCCGCGCTGTATTAAATCGGCGCGGCAAAAAAGGCGGCTCGTAAAAACCGACAGGGATAAACAACTGATACAGCTTTACAAAAGGCGCTGGGCATTGTGGCTACAACGCGCACAACTACCCCCGGTAGCGCTTGCAGAGCCTTATCAGAGCGGGTGGATGCGCTTTTTCGTGTTGCGCGATGACATTAAGCGCGGCCCGAAGGCTGAGTTTTATGAGACTTTGCTGGCGAAGATAAACACCGTTGAATGTCATCATGATAAATCGTTCAAACGGAAAAAGCGGCGCAAGGGGCGATACATTTACAAAGCGAAGGAACAAAAGCTACGTGAACTTGATCTATATGATTGGTATCATTCAAAACCAATACTAACAGAACGTGAAAGAGTTTGCTTTATCCGCGTAGAGAGCTATAATGTTAAGGCGCGTAGTTTACAGGTCAGATATGTGTTTACTGAACCCTGGCGTTACGTGCTTAAAATAGCCCCGTATATCATAACGCACAAAAAAGCGCTTGATGTAGATATAGAAGCGGAGCTGGCATATATAGCTGATCGTATCGATAGCAATTATCTCGAACCACGTCTAAATCGCTTAACCCGCGGTCGATGTTTTCGCTGCAGGGATGATTTTAAAGAGCCCGCCAAATACATTAACAAATTTAAAAACATACCAAAGTATGCTCATAAAGAAGCATACCTGGAATTAGAAACATAACCCACATGGGCAATTTAAGAACAAAAGATTTAAGTAAAATAGGTTACCATAACGATCAGCTGCGAAGCCTGGTTATCGGTATTGCCTCTAAAAATTTCAAGCACCACAGTAAGCAGCAATTGCTGGATTTGCTGGTGAATATTATGAACAACCCGGAAGCATTTCTGGATGATGAATTAACAAGTAAAATAGCCGAAAAGGTAATCGGTAAAACGGATGCACCGTTGTTTAAAACATTTGAATTGCGCGATGAACCGGTGTATTGTAAAACTTATGGCGCAAAGGGCATTGAACAATCGGCCAAAAAGCAAATGGAGCTGGCCAACCTGCTTCCCGTGAGTGTGCAGGGTGCTTTAATGCCTGATGCACACATGGGTTTTGGTTTGCCCATTGGTGGCGTGCTTGCTACAGATAACGCGATAATTCCTTACGCAGTAGGTATGGATATTGGCTGCCGCATGGCGCTATCCGTTATCGACGAAAGCGATGGTTTTTTGAAACGGTTTGAATACCAGATTAAACAAGCGTTAAAAAATCATACCCATTTTGGTATGGAAGGCGGCTTGGATGTAAGACAGGAGCATGAGGTGCTGGATAGTCCGGTATTTAATGAGATCTCATTTTTGAAACCGTTGCGTAGTAAGGCCGTAAGGCAGTTGGGCACATCGGGTAATGGCAACCACTTTGTGGAATTTGGCGAGATAGAACTTTTGGCCGGTAATACATTAGGCTTACCTGCTAAAAAATACACGGCTTTGTTAACGCATTCAGGCAGCCGTGGATTAGGTTCGGCCATAGCCAGGCATTACACGCAAATAGCCATGAATACCTGTAAACTTCCGCGCCACGCACAGCAATTGGCCTGGCTGGATATGAACAGCGAGACTGGCCAGGAATACTGGTTAACGATGAATCTGGCGGGTGATTATGCCAAAGCCTGTCACGAGCGCATACACGATAACCTGTTACAGGCTTTAGGCTTGAAGGCGCTGCACGTGGTAGAGAACCACCACAACTTTGCCTGGAAAGATCAGTTGGCTGATGGCCGGAATGTAATTATCCACCGTAAAGGTGCTACACCGGCACATAAAGGTGAATTGGGTATTATTCCCGGCAGTATGACTACGCCCGCTTACCTGGTATCGGGCAAAGGTATCGGTGATGCTTTGTACTCCGCGTCGCACGGGGCGGGCAGGGCCATAAGCAGGCAAAAGGCCAAGGATAGTATGACGGTATCGGCTATGAAAAAAATGCTGACCAATGCGGGTGTAACCTTAATTGGCGGCACGGTTGAAGAGAACCCCTTAGCCTATAAGGATATTGAAACAGTGATTGCTGCGCAGCATGATCTGGTCGAAATTCAGGGCAAGTTTTATCCACGCATCGTTAGAATGAATAAGGAGTAATGATGAAAAAGATGATACAAATCACCTCAGGCAAAGGCCCGGCAGAATGCTGCCGGGTTGTAGCCTGTGTACAAAGCCTGATGATGAAACAGGCCAGGCAACAGGGCATTCAAATTGAAGTACTGGAAAATAAAGCCGGCGAATTAAACGGCACCTTACTATCTGCAACAATGATGGCCACGGGCGATAACGTGGATGCATTTGTAAAGGAATGGACCGGCACTATACAATGGATAGCGCAAAGCCCCTATCGTAAATATTATAAACGCAAGAACTGGTTTGTAGGCGTGGCCGTTTTTGATGTGAAAGAATTGATGCAATGGAACCCTAAAGATGTAAAACTGGAAACCTGCCGCTCATCGGGACCGGGTGGACAAAACGTAAATAAGGTTGAAACTGCTGTGCGCGGCGTTCACCTCCCTTCGGGATTGCATGTTATGGCCATGGATACGCGCTCACAGTTGGAAAACAAAAAGCTATGTTTAGCCAGGCTGCAAGCTAAAGTAATGGTTTGGCACACCGAGCAACTTATAGAACAACAACAAAGCCAGTGGCAGGAACATAACGCTTTAGAGCGGGGAAACCCTGTTAAAACCATCAGGGCGACAATGTAAACAAGAGCGTAAAATAACCGGATTTTTTCGGAGATTCTCCATCAAAAGCCGTCAGATTATTCTGGCGGCTTTTTTTATGACTAATTGGGCGGGCAACAATATTACTTATATTTGAAACGGGCACCGCCCGGCAATTATTAACCCGTTCATGCCCGTCATGAACAAAACCACTATTATGCTCATCTGCCTGTTCGCCGCTTTTGCCTCAGAGGGACAAAACCCTGCAACGCCTTTTGATAAAGCGCCCGAATGGAGCAAGAGTGCTATCTGGTACCAGATATTCCCCGAACGTTTCCGCAACGGCGGTAGCAGGAACAACCCGAGGCCGCAGGATATCAGCATCCCACCCATGGGGCAAATCGCCCCGGAGGGTTGGGCCGTAAACCAGTGGACAGAGGACTGGTACGGGCAGCAAGGCTGGGAATTGAACCGCAGCTTTAACGACAACATGTACTATCGCCGATACGGTGGCGACCTGCAGGGTGTTTTGGATAAACTGGACTACCTGCAAAACCTCG
Organism: Mucilaginibacter psychrotolerans; assembly: GCF_004519315.1. Classification (GTDB taxonomy): domain Bacteria; phylum Bacteroidota; class Bacteroidia; order Sphingobacteriales; family Sphingobacteriaceae; genus Mucilaginibacter; species Mucilaginibacter psychrotolerans. The sequence goes on along the minus strand of NZ_SOZE01000001.1, from coordinate 79,460 downwards.
GCGTGACGGCCCTCTTCATGAATCCGCTGAACGATGCGCCCTCGGCACATAAATATGATGCCCGCAATTATCACCATATCGACGTTAACTTTGGACCCGACCCGGACGGCGACATCAAACTCATCGCTACTGAAAACCCCGCCGACCCCGCAACCTGGAAATGGACTGCTGCCGATAAGCTGTTCCTGAAATTGGTGCGCGAGGTGCACCGCCGCGGTATGCGTTTGATTATGGATTACTCATGGAACCACACCGGCGTAATGTTTTGGGCCTGGCAGCATGTGCTGAAGAACCAATCGCAGTCGGCCTATAAGGATTGGTACGAGATACGCTCCTTTGATGATGCCAATAATCCCGGGAATGAATTTGCTTATACGGGCTGGGTGGGTGTTGCCAGCCTGCCCGAGATACGCAAGGTTGATATTACCACCCATCGCCAAAACGGCCAGCCTTACGAGGGGAACATCAACGAAGGGGCCAAAAAACACATCTTCGCGGTAACGCAGCGCTGGTTGGCACCTAACGGCAAGGCCGCCGATGGTATCGATGGCTTCCGCCTGGATGTTGCCGACCAAATAGGGCTTGGTTTTTGGCGGGATTTTCGCAAGAAAGTGCGCAGCATAAAACCCGATGCTTATTTAGTGGGCGAAATTTGGTGGGACAACTGGCCCGATAAACTGATGGACGCAACGCCCTACACACAGGGCGACGTATTTGATGCCGTGATGTTTTACCACGCCTACCGCCCGGCACGATACTTCTTTGCCAAAACCGATTTCCCGCTGGATGCCGCGCAGTTGAGGAACGAATTGGAACATGAATGGAGCCGCCTCCCAGAAGATAAGCGATACGCCATGATGAACGTATCCAGCACGCATGATACCCCACGCCTGCTCACCGATTTTTACAACGCCAATAAGTATAAGTTCCAGGCAAACCCGCGCGAAAACCCTTATTACCGCACCGGCAAGCCCGACGAGGAGACCTATAAGCGCCTGCGCCTGTACCTGGTGCACCTGTTTACCAGCATTGGCGCCCCACAAATTTGGAACGGCGAAGAAATGGGCATGTGGGGTGCCGACGACCCCGACCCGCGCAAACCCCTCTGGTGGGCCGATTACCAATTTGCAGACGAAACACGCAACAACCTGCAGCCTGGCGACAAGCAGTACGACCAGGTAGGTTTTAACCAGCAACAATTCGATTGGTATAAAAAGCTCATAGCCATACGCAAGGATAACCAGGTGCTGGTAAACGGCAAAATAGAATTTATTGTGGCCGAAGGCCATACCCTGGTATACAGGAGATACGACGAGCTAAACGAAGTGCTGGTATTTTTTAACCTGGAGGAGGGGGCAATCAACTTTCCGCTGCGCGAAGGCACGGTATATAAGACCTTATTAAATGATAGCGCCATCAGCGGTATGCTGCACCTGGAACCATTGGAGGCTGCTATTTTGATGAAGCGGTAGTATATCGTAGTAGTATATAAACCTGGGTATTGATAAGGGATGTAAAAAAGCAACATACTCCGCACTGGAATATTAATTGCAACAAATTTACGCTGTCGCCGTATCAATGCATATCAGGCTATACCAATAAAAATTAGGAAGATCCTGAAAAAAAACCAATTATCTCCCCCATAACCGGTATTTTTATTTTGTTGATGTAAGTTGTTTTGGCTATTGCTTGCGGTGTTACATTTAAAATAATTTGCAAGCAAATCACTAAACTAGTAAGAAAAAATGCAGCGTATATTTCTCTTTATAATGTACTTATGCCTGCTTGTTCCCGGTTTGGCATTCGCGCAAGCTGCAGGGTTCAAATTTAAACAACTTGGCACCAACGATGGCCTTTCGCAAAGCCATGTGTGCACCATTATTAAAGATAGCCGTGGCTTTATGTGGTTTGGAACCGAAGATGGTTTGAACAAATATGATGGTTATCAATTCACTCATTACAAGCACGACCAAAGCAACAAAGCCTCCATTATCGACAATTATGTATTATCTTTAATGGAGGATGGAGACCATAATTTATGGATAGGCACAGCAAGCGGCCTGGATAGATTTAACCGGGCTAAAAACACCTTTACCCACTACACCAACCATTTAACCTTCGCCGTCCAGTCTATCTTTTTAGATCACAAAAAACGAATCTGGCTGGGTGCCAGCCAAGGCCTGTACCTGTTAAATGCGGCGAATGACTCATTTAAGCAATTCACCCAAGCCGATAAACAAGCAAATGGCTTAGCCCATGTTTTTATCTCTCAAATCACCCAGGATAATACCGGCTGGCTGTGGATAGCAACTGATGATGGCTTATACCATTTCAATCCGCAGAACGGTAAATCCATTCGCTATGCGCATGATGATGCAGACCAAAACAGTATTGGCTCCAGTTGGATAAAGGCCGTTTACAAAGATAGCAAAGGCAATATCTGGGCTGGTACGCATGGCGCCGGGCTTGCATTATATCAGCCAAAAACCAATTCGTTTATCAATTTTAAGCACAACCCCAATAACAGCAACAGCATCGGCTTTAACGATATCCTTACCCTAATGGAAGGCACCGACGGTAAACTATGGGTTGGCACCGAGAACGGCGGGCTGAGCGTGTTTGATTATCCGGCCAATAAGTTTGTCACTTATAAGTTCGATGCAAATGACCGTTCCAGCCTCAGCAACAACTCCGTTTATTCTTTATATAAAGATAACAGCGGCAATACCTGGATTGGCACTTACGCCGGCGGCGTAAATTTTTTGCCACGGTTTGGCGATAAATTCATCTCCTACAGCCAAAACCCAAACAATGCAAATAGTTTAAGTAATAACAATGTGCTCTCCATCTCCGGGGATGAAACTGACGACAACATTTGGATCGGTACCGATGGTGGCGGGCTCAACTTATTTAACCGCAGGAAAAAAACCTTTGTGCGTTACGCGCATAACAACAATAACCCAAATACTATTAGCAATAATTTTGTAACGGCTATAGTCCCTATTGATAAAAACCTGATGGGCATTGGCTATCACAATGGCGGGTTTGATCTGTTTGATAAAAAAAGGGGCACGTTTACGCACCATATGCCGCAGCCAAATAATCCGCAAAGCCTGTCGCTGTCTGATGTGAGTAACATTTGCAAAAGTCGCGATGGCAATTTATGGATAGGTACCTGGAAAGGGGGCATTAACCATTACAATGTTAAAACCGGTGTATTTACGCGCTATCAAAATAAGCCCGGAGATAAAAACAGCATAGCCAGCGATATCAGTAATACCATATTTGAGGATACGCGGGGCAATGTATGGGTGGGTACAGATAAGGGTGTGGATATGCTGAACCCCAAAACCGGCCGTTTTACCCACTATGAACACGATGAGGGCAATAAGCGCAGCCTATCAAACAATACCGTAGAGTCTATTGCCGAGGCGGGCAACGGCGATATGTGGGTGGGCACCAACGGTGGCGGGCTTAACTATTTAAACAGGCGTACCCAAACCTTTACCGTGTACACCGAAAAAGATGGCTTACCCAATAATGTGATCTTTAATATTTTAAAAGATCGCACAGGCAATTTATGGCTAAGCACCAATAAGGGCGTTGCCCGGTTTAACCCGCAAACCAAATCTGTTCGTAATTATGGCATGTCTGATGGTTTGCAGGGCGATGAATTTAAAGGCCACTCGAGCTTTCAAACCAGGGATGGAGAAATATTTTTTGGCGGCGTAAACGGATTCAGCACTTTTTATCCCGACAGCCTGCAAGACAATAACTTTATCCCACCGGTATATGTAACCGGCTTGCAGATATTTAATAAAGACGTAATTGCGGGCGGTAAAAACTCACCGCTTCAGCAGGATATTGCCGAAACAGAAACGCTCAACCTGTCTTACAAACAATCTGTATTCACCTTTGCATTTGCAGCCCTTAATTATAACCACCCCGAAAAAAACCAATACGCCTATAAGCTGGAAAACTTCGATAAAGACTGGAACCATGTGGGTACCAAGCGCACAGCTACTTACACCAACCTCGACCCCGGCTACTACACGTTCAGGGTCAAGGCTTCCAATAACGATGGCAAATGGAACGACCAGGGCACTGCAATCGATATCTACATTAAACCACCGTTTTGGCTCACCTGGTGGTTTAAGTTAGCCGCAGGTTTACTTTTTGTTTTTAGCGGTCCCGCGTTTTATTTTTTTCGTACAAATACCATCAAAAAACAAAAAAGCGTACTGGAGCAACAGGTTAAACTACGTACAGAACAGTTGGCGCGCGCTATCGAAGTTGAAAAAAAATCGGTGCTCGCTGCCGAAGAAGCCAACCGTGCTAAAAGTATATTCCTCGCTACCATGAGCCACGAGATCCGCACGCCCATGAACGGCGTGATAGGGATGGCTTCCCTGCTTGCCGAGACGCCTTTAAATGAAGAACAGCTAACCTTTACCGAATCTATACAAACCTGTGGCGAAGACCTGCTTAAGGTGATCAATGATATCCTGGATTTTTCTAAGATAGAATCGGGCAATATGGATCTGGAGGAGAAAGACTTTAGCCTGCGCACCTGTATCGAGGAAGTTTTTGATGTTTTTGCTTTAAAAGCAGCGGGCTCCAACCTCGACCTGGTTTATCAGATAGACTACGATGTGCCGCCACAAATTATCGGCGATGGTTTAAGGCTTCGCCAAATCCTGATCAATTTAATAAGTAACGCTATCAAGTTTACCCAAAAGGGCGAAATCTACGTAGCAGTACATCTAACGGGCATTGCAGCGGATGGCCGCATCGAAATAGGCTTCGAGATAAAGGATACCGGCATTGGCATTTCTGCCGATAAGCTGCACCGTTTGTTTAAGGCGTTTTCGCAGGTAGATTCATCTACCACACGGCAATATGGCGGCACCGGGCTTGGCCTGGTGATAAGCGAACAGCTGGTGAAATTAATGGGCGGCAAAATTAATGTTGAAAGCGAAATTGGCAAAGGCAGCACCTTCCGCTTTTCCATTTTTGTGCAACAAAGCCTTCAGGCAGATCAAACCAATGGAAACACCACAATGAGTGGTTTCGAAAACAGCAAAATTTTGATTGTTGATGATAACGCCACCAACAGCAAAATTTTAAAAGGCCAGCTGGAGCATTGGCAGCTAAGCCCCGTGGTAGTAAACTCGGGCGAAGAGGCACTTAGCCTGTTAGCACAGCATAACGATTTTAAGCTGGTTATTACCGATATGCAAATGCCCTCTATGGATGGCATTGAACTGGCCACTTTAATACGGCATCAATACCCCGCTTTACCCATTATGCTTTTAAGCTCGATAGGCTATATTTTGCATAAAGATAATCCGGGCCTTTTTTGTGCCATATTAACCAAACCCGCCAAACAACGTAATTTATACACACACATTTTAAAAGAACTTAGCCGGCAAACAGGTACTGCCACTAATGAAAACCTGCAGGCCGACCTGCAGAAGCCAAAACTGCCCGATAATTTTTCTGAAAAGCACCCGCTGCGTATTCTGGTTGCAGAGGATAACCAGATGAACCAAAAGCTAATTTTGAAGGTATTGAGCAAGTTAGGATACGAAGCCGATTTGGCAACAGACGGCCTCGAAGCCCTGGAAAAGGTGAATAAAAAAACGTTCGACGTGATTTTAATGGATGTGCAAATGCCCAAAATGGACGGGCTGGAGGCCACCCAAATCATCAAAAAACGTTTCCCTACCCGGCCCTACATCATTGCCATGACAGCCAACGCCCTGCAAACCGACTTACAAACCTGTATGGATGCCGGCATGGACGATTATATCAGCAAACCATTCAAACTCGATGACCTGGTGAGTAAGCTGGAAAAATGGGCATTGGCGGGGTAGCGGGGGCAATAGGGGTAATGGCATAGGTATTTGTTGCCGCCGTAAACATGCTCCCGGAACCGGCCAAAGACCGTCAGTGGCTGTATTAGTTATATTAATAATCAGTATATCAATTTAATGGGGGAACATAAATTTGCAATATCTAACCTTATTTACAGAATGATTTTCCTCAATTCCTGGTCGATATAATACTGCGTTATTTTTTCCTGCTCCAATCTGTTCTTATCTGGCTGCAATTTGATAAAGGCATATAATTCAGCTTCAGCAGTACTTAAAAGGCTTAATCGTTCCGATGTATTTCGTTCGCCTTGTGCTGCATATGGCTCGAAAGTGTCATATGTTAATCTGTCCATCATCACGCTCTTCGTGGATGGATAATAGCTGCGCAGTTGGTGCAATATCTGAAAGCCATGCTCGTCAATGTCTCCCCAGTAATAGATATTTTTACCGGCGAGCCATTCACTGTTCTTCAAATAGCTCACATTAAAACCGCCTCCGCTCCATACAGCGATAGTTGACTTCAAAAACGGCAAGGTCAGGAAGTTCATTTTGTTCTCGGCAATTAGAACATAATCGCAATCAAATACCGTTTTTTCAAAATCGGATAATCGAATGCTGACATCCATTATATCTTTATGAAGTGCTAATCTTTCGTCCAGTATCCGGATACGGACCAACGGCTCATCATGCTTTAGAAAGTAGCGTTCGGCAAACCGCTTTTGATCTTTGTTCCGAATATGGTCCGGGATAAGAAAGTCAAGCAGGGATTGAACAACGGCCGTGTTATCTTCAATGAATTTGGTATGTACCTGGATTGGTAATTGTCGTAGGTAAAGATTAGGTCGGGGACTGATTAAAAAATATTTGCAAACTTGGATTATATCCAGCCAGTTTTTATCAGCGACGGTTAACAGCGTTACATGATTTACTATCCACCCCTTTAAGTGAGGAAAGCTTCCAGAAAGCAATTCATAATTCCGCTGAAATAGTTTCCATTCCTTTTTTTTTGCAATAAAGTGTAAGTAATCGTCCGCAGTTTCAAATTCAATGCTGTCCGGCAAATCATGTGGCCCACTTCTCCGAAAATTTCGGCCCGCTGTTTTGATAAGATAACCGTTACCTATTTCATTTTTCGACTCCCTATATAGCAATTCTATTTCCTGTTGGAGGGTTTCAAATTGACGGGTAATCTGTCCGGGCTTTACCTTTCCAATCCGATCTATTTGTCTAGGAAAGAAATTCTCGTTGGCAATATAACTTTGTAAAAAAGGCTTCCACCACTTGAGGGCTTGCAGTTTTATTTCTTCCGGGCTGATCATTTAAGATGCTTGATTAGCTAAAGTTTGAAACAAACTATTATGTTTTGCCTTTTCCAACAAGTATTCCTCTTTAGTAAAATTGCGGACCTGCGAGTTGTTGCCGTCCTTGTTGCTGATAAAGTGAAAAGAATTTGCATGACCTTCAATGATGTGTATCTTTTGTAGTGGGGTCACAATGAGTAATTGCAGGTTCAACTTCTTGAAAAGCTCCAGACCGTAGCGTGTGCTTTCATCGCTTCCCCTTCCAAAAGCCTCATCAATAACCACAAATCGGAAGCTGCGGCTCTTGCTTTCTCCGAATTGTAATCCGAACTGATAGGCAAGGGCACTAGCTAATATCGTGTATGCCAACTTTTCCTTCTGACCGCCGCTTTTACCGCCCGAACCTTCATAAAATTCCTTTTCCGAATCATCTTCCAAATATTTTTCACTGGCATTAAACTCGAACCATTCCCTCACATCGGTGACCATACTAGTCCATTCTTTATCGCTGCCGTCGGCACTCGCAAAACGATCTAAAATCCTCTTCACCTGTTCGTATTTATCTTCTGTGTACAGATCCGCATTGTTGCTGAAAGAATGGATATAACACTTTTTCAATTCCTCTTTAAATAAACGGACATCCTTATTAGGTGTACTGTCCATCAATATCTCGATATAAGTTCCCTGGGCGGTATTGTAAACAATCTCCCGAAGGTGCTGATTAATGGTTTTTATTTTTTGCCGGATATCTTTTTCATGTTTTTCCAACTGGCTGTCAAAAACGGCGATGCTGTTGATAGTGTTTTTATTTAATTCTTCCTTGAACCGGTCTTCGTGACGTTTTAAATCTTCGGATACCAGTTTTTCAAACTTACCGATATACTCGGCCCGGGCTTCAATACTCTCACCGATTTCACTGTACTCTGCTTTAGAGTGCTCCTTGATCTCGCGCATCCTTCTTTCAATGCCGGAACGCAACGTACTCAATTTATGACGCATCTTTTTCAATTCGCCCGTGTCTCCTTCGAACAGTTTTTTAAATTGATCCTGTTGCCTGTCAATCGTCGACAAACGTAAAGCCTTATCAAGAAGTTTTTCTTCAATAACGGGAAAGTAAAGTTCTCGTTGCCGGTTTTCAAGCTGGCTGATAAGTTCGTCGGTATCCTGCAATGTCCTTTCATGGCCTTTGATGACTTCCTGTAGTCTTCCAATTTCCTGATTCTTGTCTGTTTCCTTCTGTTTGGCCTGGTCGATTAGGGCTATTACTTCTTCTTTCTTTTGCTGAAGCAGAGCTAGTGTATTGTTATTATTCAGCAATTCGTGACGTTCTTCTTCCAGTTGGTGTATTTTTAACGCTGGATACTGCCAGTTGATGCGACTGTATTCTTTCAGAAAAAGCAGCTGACTGATTACCGCCTTCAAATCAGAAGATTCCTGTTGCGCCTTTTCGATAGCGTACCGTTGGGATTTAAGCGAGTGGATTTCACGCTCCAAGCCACTGATCACTTCTTCCAGTGCCTTGATTTTTTCCACATTGCTCCAACCCAAGATATAATTGCGGCGGTCGTTTATTTTGCTTCGGTCGTCTTTGGTATGCCTTATTTTTCCACTCTTGATTAACCCCTGCTGGGTAATGCCATAGGACACATGCTGTAATTCGGTGACATCCACGCAGCTATAGTCCCCGAACATACGGCGAAGGTAGTTTTCCAGCCAGTCGTAAAATGCTGTGTCAGGTTTGATATCAACTTTATAAACGATGCTACTATTATCCAACTGCCTGGTCAGCCGGTTAAAGTTTTCGATGTCAGCTTCGAGGTAAGTCAGCTTGATTCCCCGGCCATCCCGGCTCCGCAAAAAATTATCATTTACATATTTACTTGTACTCCGGTAATGCTGCTTGGGCACCAGCATACTGATACCTGTTTCGTGCAGCAGTTTCTCAATCGCCCCCTCCCATTCCCCCTCATTTTCGTTAACCTGTAAAAGCTCGCCTATAAAAGGAATGTCCTCTTCACTTATCCTTAAATCTTCGCACAATTGTGTTCTGAAGCCTACAAGCCATCCGGGAATTTGTGTTTGTCTAGCCTTCAGCGATTGCAATTCTTTTTGTTCCACCTGTAAATCGGTTTCATGCTTACGCAGTTCGCTCATGACGTTATCTCTCTGCTGCTGGAGCTCGGCTTCCTTTTTTTCACTTGAATCCTGCATGGCCTTAGCCTGCCTTATATTATCATGAAAGTCTTTTTCATCAAGTACTTCGCCTAAGCCGCATTGGTTGGCCAACCTTGCATAGTCGTCAAAATCATTTCTCCGGTCGGTCTTTTCTTTTTCCAACTGCTTGATTTCAGTGGCTATTTGCTCCAGCCGTTTGCCTCCATTATTATCAATATCCTGCAAAATCCCTAATTTCCGGTTTTCTAATTCCTCCTTTTCGTCGGCCAATATTCTTTGCACCCTAGTGGCTTTCTGCAATTCTTCACCTTTTTCTTCGATTGCCGTCTTCAATAGTTCCTGCTTCTGCAACGCAAACCAGGCGGGTATCACTTCCAACATTGCTTCGATATTTTCGATATCTCTATTGACGTTACCATATTCGATGGATGATTCGGTCAGGGGCTTTAATATCTGAAATTGCTCTCTTGAATTGACAACCGCAGCGTGGGCCTTATTTAAGTCGTCAAAACGCTTCAGCAAAGCAGCGATTTGTTCTTTGACATCGGTTCGTTCCAGCATTTGTTCCCTGACAAAATCAGTTAAGCTACTTACTGATTTCATAGATACTGTTTGGTAGAAAAGATCTATCGCCTTGTCGCTGTTCATACCAAACAGACGCCGAAAATGCTCACTGTACTTACTGAAGTTATCATCAAATAATTGAATACCCTCGGTATTGCGTAACCTTTTCCGGAGATCCGTTATATCAGTAAATCCACTAAAATGACGAGCAATCGTCAAAGGTAATGTTCCGATGATTAGTAATTTTTCTACTTTACCTTCCTTACCAATCCAGAATACCTGAGACAAACATATATTTTCATCATAGCCACTATTGTAGAAATTACCGGTGATTACAGTATAGGTATTATCATCCGGGCGTAAATAAATACGCTTTGCTACCTTGGTGATTTCTTCCTTTTCCTTTTTATACTCACCTTTTACATAGCTCAGTAAATTCCGCTCTTTCCCTTCAGCACCAGCAGCTTTATTAAAAACAATTTTATTGTGGGGTACTAGCAGACAGGTAAGCGCATCGACCAAAGTAGACTTGCCTGAGCCAATATCTCCTGTTAGCAAAGCGTTGTATCCCCCTGGATGAATTTGCCAACGTACTTTATTAAATGTACCCCAATTCAATACTTCGAGATATTGTAGACGAAAACCAGCAATATTTGAGACTGTATCTGCTATTAATTCTTCCATGTATGACATTTAATGTGTTATGTTTTTTTCCGCAGCATACAATTGAAGTTTTTCGAGCATATCATCAATCACATCCGCATTGACGAATCCCTTGATAATCCGATGTATCTCATAATTGCTACTGTTGTCATCCAGCTTTCTTAAAAACCCGATATCAATCACTTTATTAATGGTGGTGATGATACGCTCCTGCTGCCGGGCTTCGTCCGAAACGGTGGGCAGGAATAATTTCGTTCGATTAATAATTTCCTGCTGGGTAATGATTGCTCGGACTGTACCGCCCTGGGCATCGTGTTCCAGTAAATATTTTCGCAACACAATACATAATAAGGAAGCAAAGAAGTTTAATTGCCGTTTTTCAGCCAGCCTTGGGATTTCTGATTCTTCGCCCTGTTCTTTTTGCTGTAGATAAGCATAGCCTTCACTTTTATCGAGATACACCTCCAGGTCGATAGTAGAAAAATATTTTCTTACATCTTTTTCATATTGAAGCAGGCCTTCCCAGGCATCCTTCTGGCTATCATATAAAATACCTTTGAGCAGTGCCACCAAGCTTAGCGAATATTCACGTATCATGATTATCGGTTAAAAATAATTAAAGGTGCCTCCAATTGATATTCCGTTCCGGCGTCCTTGTTTTGTACGATTAATTTTTCTGTATGCTCGCTGTTGACCAAGTGCCGACTATCAGCGGATGCAATTTGCATATATCCTAAAACTTCTGCGACGCCCTTAGTAGGTACATAATAGTCCAACACTTCCGTTAAGGAGACTTGTGACTTGTTACGCAGTAGTGAATGCACGTTGCTTCGCAATAATTCTATATCCACATAAAACTGTTCAAACAGTGCATCGGTATTTGCATCAGCAGCGCCATCTTCAACCGAAGTTTGTTCGAAAATGATTTTTACAGGCGGTTTAAACAGAGGCCGCTGCATCAGGAAGCTTGGGCGGAATAAACCATCCACCTCCATTAAAATCTGATACGGCTCCAGCTGATCGCGATGCGTAATCAATAGCTGTTCGATAGCTTCTATACTATGGAGGATATGCTTGCTTTCGGAAAGATTTTTTTGTTCAACATATTTCCGCAACTGTTCGATTAATCCGTCGTTGCTTCGGTTAACCTTATCTCCAGCGTCCACCAGGTTGGTTTTGATCCGGTCAACAATCTGTTCCTGTTTTACCAGTTTGATGGCGGGTATATTGTTCAGCTTTCCGATAAGCTCTTCCAATTCCCGCTGCATGCCCTCGCTCATCAAAAATTCCCAGAATGCTTTGAAGCTCTTTCCCTGGTCGGTATTCCACAAATGATTCTGTTGCTCAAAAATTTCATCCAGCAAAATGCCTTTTGAAAGAGTGCTCTTAATAATCGTTTGCCGAGTATTGATATCCAATTCCCTGAAGTTTTCTTCCACCTGCCTAAAATCTGCCAGCAAACGTTTAGCTGTCTCCTCGGCCAGAAAATAATCTTCCTTTAGCTGGGTATCGCTGGGCTGTACATAATTTCCTTTTTTTATCTTTTCGATTTCTATGTCCAGCTTTTTTCGTTCTTCCTGCAATTGCTGTATCCGATCATACGGTCCCGCAGTCCTGTTAACAATTTGTTGCAATAATGAAAAGAACTGCAATAAGCGGCTGTGCGTCCCAATAAATTGCTGTTTGTTCAGGTCATCCAACCATTTCAGCGCATTCTCTGTAGCGGGAGAAAGTTCAAATATCGGTTCATCTTCCGTTTCATAATACCTCCTTACAAAACCTTGCTGAGCCCATTTTTGCAGGTAATCTAAGGGTGGATGCGTATAATCAGTTATTCCTTGCCTTTCCAGGGAAAAAAGGAAATCTCCCAATAAACCCGCCAAACCGGATTGCAGATAAGAAATTTTATCTTGCTGCTTAAAAGCTAAATGGAAAAAACTAATCAGCAATGGAAAATGGTCCGCACGTAGAATTTGCAGCGTTTTATCATTTTGATACAGGGCCAATGCTTTTTCGTAAGTCATATTGGCGACGAGATGGGGATAATTATTGTTTAAACTCGGTTTTTTTTCTGCCAGTAAAAGCGTGATAAGCCGACGCATTCACATCGTATCATTGGTTATCGGTCATTCAATAATACATAAAAAATATGATATTAGGATTTTTTTAAAATTCAGGAGACGGCATTTTGTATGAAACGCAAATATTTAGCTGTTTATATGTAATTTAAATTGCTAAATCCCTAGCGACAAGCTAGAAGTCATAGCGCCGTTCGTTAGGCATTAATCAAGGCCATCTCCAAATCCTACAAATCAAGGTTCAGACAATCAACGAAATCCTAAAATCAAATAAACGGCGTAGCCCTCTTGAGTACCTTTTAAAAACAAATTATCAGCGAAATATCCACGGTCCAAATTCTTGTAAAAAAGTAAAGCCCCTGATGGGCAGGGGCCTTTACTAACCAATTATAAACCTAAATTATGAGAAGACTATTTTATGTATCAACCTGTATGTCCTTGTTGATGGTGTAAAAGTAACACTAACTTTTGAATTACAAAGAATTTATTTGTAATTTTTTTGTCATCCTTATATCAATGTACTTTTTTCGTTATTGTATTAACAAAGATAACTCAAATTGTTTGACATATTTTCAATTTTTTATGAATTTTTACTGACCATCTTGTAAAAAATTGTTTACACTTTTGTTAATATCTTAAAAAATGGCCGTTACAACACATAAACCCGAATTAACTACCACTACCCTTTGGGTGATGACCATTACCACCGGGCTAGTTGTAGCCAACCTGTATTACAACCAGCCATTGTTAGAAGATATGGCCCAAACCTTCCACGTTAGCAATGGTAAAGTGGGCCAATTATCCATGCTTACCCAGTTGGGCTACGCTGCGGGTATCTTTTTTGTGATCCCCCTGGCCGATATGGTGAAGCGCAAGCGTTTGATGCTCATTGAATTTGCATTTATCGTTTCGGCGCTGCTGTTGACGGCCTTTGCGCCCAACATACATATATTATTACTGTCGGGCTTTCTGTTAGGCGCGGCATCCGTTATGGGCATGCTGCTGGTACCTATGGCCGCACATTTGGCCAGTCCGGCCGAGCGGGGCAAAAAAATCGGCTTTATCATGAGCGGGCTTTTAATAGGCATCCTGCTATCGCGCACGCTTAGCGGTTTTGTGGGTGCCCATTTTGGCTGGCGCAGCATGTATTTTATTGCTGCGGGTATTATGCTACTGATGTGGCTGCTGATTTACCTGATGTTGCCCGAGATAGAGCCTGAGTACAAAGGCAACTACCGCCAGCTGATGCAATCGCTGGCCGATTTGGTAAAGCACGAACCCAAACTGCGCCTGGCTGCCCTGCGCGGCGGGCTTTGCTTTGCGGCTTTCAGCGCGTTTTGGACCACCCTGGTATTTATGCTCAAACAGAACTTTAACGAGGGCAGCGATGTGGCCGGAGCCTTTGGGCTTGCGGGTGCCTTTGGCGCCATAGCAGCTGGACTGATGGGCCGCCTGAGCGATAAAATGGACGCTTATAAATTATCCACCATTACGCTTGCGCTGGTTTTGGTATCGTTTATCATCTTCTGGTTTTCGGCCTATAGCATAGCGGGCTTAATTATCGGCGTTATTGTTATGGATATGGGCGTGCAGGCTACGCATATTTCTAACCAGGCCATCATCTTTTCATTAAACCCGGCGGCGCGCAACCGTATCAACACCGTTTATATGGTAACCTATTTTGTAGGCGGCGCAGCAGGCACCTTCCTGGCTACGCGTGTTTGGGGTGTTTACGGCTGGCCGGGCGTATGCGCTATCGGCATCGTGCTATCGGCCATTGCTATTGTTATACACCTGGCAACGCGCAAAACCATGCAGCGGAGTGTCTGAAAACGGACACCGTACACTTTTACCGAACACTTGCTGACTACCATTTACCACGGGCCGTACTTGTTTTTTGTACAGTAGCCGTAGGTTTTCCCTTTAAAACCCTTAAAAAAGGTACACTTTCCCTGCTTTTTGTACGCAACGTAAAAAAAGATATCGCTTGCTGTCATTTTTTTTCGCCCTGCCGGTTTTTTTGGCACAAAGTTGGAATAAGTACTATCAAACGGAGACATCATGGAAACCGAAAAGAAACCAGAAGCCCCGGCTGAACAGAAAGAATGGGAAAACCCGGTAGCCCCAGAAAAACCAGCCGATCACCGGGAAGAAGAACAACTGGAAAGGCAAATGAGGGAAGCGAAGCGCAGGCACGATAACCTTGAAGAAAACCAGGACGAAGCAACAGAGAAGGAAACAGAAAACTAACAATAAAGATATTGATTATGAAAACTGCAACACAAAACACATCGACAAGCAAATTGGTAACCCGTTTCGACAGGGAATTGAAAGTGATTTTAATGAACGACCTGAAAGCCATCAAGGCCGTAAGAGATCAAATGATGCAGATTAACGCTAACCGTTTAAGCATAGCCTAAGCAACACGAACCTTGTAAACACCTGATAAAGCATCTACCTATGAAAACCTACCAAAAACCCGCTACCAGCAAGCTTTTTGCACGTTTTGATAACGAACTGAAGAACTTATTAATGGAAGACCTGAAGGCTTTAAGGGAGAAAGGCCTATTTACCACCCGCAACAACCAGGCTGCACAACAAACTTTGTCGGCCGCCTGATCTACATATATTCTATATCTATTTTAAAACAGTATTTTGAGAAAGATAGGGCCCGGCAGCAATGCAGGGCCTTATTTTTTTGAGGCATATTTCACAATAAGCGCCGCCGTTTTTGCCGATGCGCCGGGTGTGCCCATCCGCTGGTCGAGCAGATCGTAGTTGGCCAGCATCTGTTTGCGGTAATCATCAAGCCCAACCAGCTTATCCAGTTCGTTGGAGATGTTGTGGTAATCGCAGTCCTGCTGTATCAGTTCTTTCACCACTGCCCTATCCATAATCAAATTCACCAGCGATATAAACTTGATCTTTACCAGCATTTTGGCAATGCCGATGGTTAGTGCGTTGCCTTTATAAACCACCACCTGCGGTACGTTGAGCAGGGCGGTTTCTAAAGTGGCGGTGCCCGAGGCTACGATGGCCGCTTCGGCATTGGCCAGCAAATCGTAAGTAGCGTTGAACACCACGGGGATGTGTATGCCGCCGATATAAGGTGCATAATACTGCGCATCGAATGTGGGTGCGCCCGCAATTACGAATTGGAAGTTGGTGAAGCGCCCGGCAACTTTGGCCATATCGGGCAGCAGGCGGCTAATCTCTTGCTTGCGGCTGCCGGGCAGCAAGGCGATGATCTTTTTGCCCGAAAGCAGCATATTATTTTTCAGGAAATCGGGATTGGGCGTAAAAGCGGCCACAGCATCCAGCAGCGGGTTACCCACGTAATCGATATCCATGCCCCAGGTTTTGTAAAACTCCACCTCGAAGGGAAGGATACAAAACAGGTGATCTACAGATTTTTTTATCCTGAGGACGCGTTTCTGGTTCCAGGCCCAAACTTTTGGGGAGATATAGTAGCAAACCAGCAGGCCTTTCTTCCTGGCGAACTCGGCAATCTTGAGGTTAAAGCCGGGGAAATCTATCAGTACCAACACATCCGGCTGATTGGCGAGGATGTCCTTTTTGCAAAGGCTCATGTTTTTGAGGATGGTGCGCAGGTTGGCCACTACCTCTACAAAGCCCATAAAGGCCATATCCTCGTAGTGTTTTACCAGGGTGCCACCCTCGGCCTGCATCAAATCGCCGCCAAAATAACGAAACTCCGCCTTGGGGTCTTCCTGCTTCAATGCCTTCATCAAGTTTGCGCCATGCAAATCGCCCGAGGCTTCGCCCGCAACCAGGTAATATTTCATGCTACAATGATAATAAGTAATTTATTGTTTGTCGACGATTGAATAGCTAATTTAGTTTTCACGATGATTGATTTAGCAACAGTTAATAACCGTAAAGTTTTTTACCAACGCTACGACACAGAAACTCCATGGAGTACAAACTTTCCAACGGAGAACTGGCTGGCTTTCGTATTAGTAGACAATCAACCTAAAACGAAGTTATTCGAGATTTCTAATAAGTTGATCGGTCGAAATGCTTGTTATGTTTGTGCAACAGGTGAGCAAAGTGAATTGATGCACGACATTGTGGATGAAGATATTGTCTATAGAGAAGTCGACATCGATTACGAGTATAATTATTTACCGCCTTTCGATATCATAACCACATGGCACAACACTATACAAGAAGGGTTGTGGTTTGCAATCTATGCTGCCTGCAACGACCCTATTGAAATTGATAAGATAGTATGTTTAAATGCAAGTGATGGTTTTTCTGAACCCGAAATTCGTGAACTGCTTTTAAAATTTACCGAAGGTTACATTCCTGATTAAATCATCGGATGTGTATCTTAAACAAAAAAACCACCAGCATAAACGCAAAGGTAAACATCATTACGCCTTTACCTGTATCTTCCAGTTGATTCTTGAGGCAATAACGCAGGAGCACTAAATTCAGGCCTACGGCGATAAGGTAAGGTACCGCAGGTTTATCCATAATAAAGGCATCGTTGTGCAGTATATACTCAAAAACTACCCAGCTTATTGCAGGTAATATACCGCCCAGCACAAGGCCGGTGCCTATGCTATTCTTTTCAAACATTAAAATTCCAGGTGTTTAAAACAGGTATGGCGTGGTGCGCCGTCATATCAAACTGTACGGGCACTACCGAGGCATAGTTATGCTCCAGTGCCCAAACGTCGGTGTCCTCTCCGTGATCGTTATTATGGAAAACGCCGGTAAGCCAGTAATAAGGGCGTTTGTAGGGGTCCAGCCGCTGGTCGAATTCCTCGGCCCATTTGGCATTGGCCTGGCGGCATATCTTGATGCCTTTGATATCGTTCGTATTGGGGAAGTTTACGTTGAGCAGCGTGCCAACCGGCAAGCCATTCTGTAATACCTGCATGGCAATCTCTTTGATGAATTTTTCGCAATGGCTAAAATTAGCCTGCAAAGCGTAGTCATCCAGCGAGAAACCGATAGACGGGATACTTTCTATTGCCCCCTCCACCGCTGCCGACATGGTGCCGGAGTATAGCACATTAATAGAATTATTCAACCCGTGGTTGATACCCGACACGCAAAGGTCGGGTTTCTGCCCCTTGAATACTTTGGTAACGGCCAGCTTCACGCAATCAACCGGCGTGCCGCTGCAGCTATATATTTCGATGCCCTCGTAAAGGTCAACCTTATCTAAACGGAGCGGCTTGCCAATAGTGATCGCATGCCCCATGCCCGATTGCGGACTATCCGGCGCTACCACCACTACGCGGCCCAGCTCTTTCATCACATGCATCAGGCTTTTGATGCCCGGGGCGGTTACGCCATCGTCGTTTACAACCAGTATAGTGGGTTTGGTGGGTTTTGTCATTTGGCACAAAATTAGTTATATTTGGTTGATGCTTACCGCTGAGAAGAAAAAGAAATACACAGTAGAAGACTACATGCTTCTGGAGGAGGGTGCGCCTTTTCAGCTTATCAATTACGATTTAGTTATGTCGCCTTCGCCAATCCCTTTGCATCAGGTAATATCTATTAGATTCTCCAATGCTTTAGTAAACTTCTTAGATGCTATTGGAGATAACGGGTTTATTGTAGCGGCCCCTATGGACGTAAAGTTTGATGAAGGAAACGTACTTCAACCCGATATACTTTATATTACCGAATCGCGAGCCGCTGAAATGGTAACAACAAGAGTAGAAGGTGCGCCTGATTTGGTTGTTGAAATATTATCACCCTCAACTGCTTACTACGACCTTCGCCAAAAAAAGGATATCTACGAGAAATATGGTGTGAAAGAATATATCATTATTGATCCTATACAGGAGAATGCAGAAGTGCATATAATAAAGGATGATGTTTATGTATTGCATCAAAAGGCACAAAAAACCGATACCTTACATTCTGTTGTATTGCCGGGCTTTAGTTTCGATTTGAATAAAATCTTTCGTTAAACCACCCTATTCACCCACGGTATCCTCACCACCAGCAACCCCAACAAAAAGCTGCCGATAACCGCCAACCGCGCTACCACCAATAACTTTAAAGCAGGTTCTACAACCCAGTTATGCAAAGCTACCGAAAGGGCAATCAGTATCAGCGGATGGAAAATGTAAACCGCGAAGGTGCTTCGCGATAGCAGGCTTAGAAATTGGGATGGCTTATTCCAACGTTCTTTACCGATGCAGAGCAATGCGGTTACGATACTGAAGCCTACCAGTTGCTCCCATACGGCGTACCACAAACTTTGCCAATGCCCGCCGATATTGAAGGCATCAGTTGGGAAGTCTAACATCTTTTGCGCCACAAAAAAAGCCGGGAAACCTATATATACCAAACGGAGGGCGATTGTGCGCATGGTTTTGCCTGTTTGATAATCGGCATTGGCTATCCATTTGCTGCGCGATGCGATGAGGCCCAATATAAACATGGCGATGTACTGCGGAAAATGCCCCAACTGAAAGCCAAGTGGCTTTAGCACCCACCCTACCGGGAAAACGATACGCACAGCATAACTTATCAGGCCGATGACGCCGGCGAACAGGAGCAACTTTGCTACCGAGGGTAAGGGTTTGGACATGTGCCTGTCATCCATAAACATGCGGAACAGGGCGTAGGCTAACGTAAATATCAACAGGGCGGCCACAAACCATAACACGCCGAAATTTATCCAACCATCGAACCCGCTGAGGTATTGCGCATAAGTTATCTGCGGATGCGTGCCGGTATAGTTGTACACCATAAAACTGAGGAATGGCGACAACACCAAGGCGTAAAACACCAGCGGCAACCCCAGCCTGATCAACTTATCGACAAGGAATTTAGCCGGTCCCTTTTTATCGAAAGATGAAGGGATAAACAATGCCGACAAGAAAAAGAAGAAACCCATAAAAAAAGCCTGGTTAACGGCAACAAAAACCGTCATGGGTAAAAGGGCCCCCATTAGGGTTGTTTTTTCGCTGTAATACCAGCCACCCGGTGCGCCATAAGTTACGCAAGCATGGTGCAAAATCACCAAAACGGTTAGCACTACCTTAAGGTGGTCGATATAAAGTATTTTGCCTTTGCTTTGTTCGGGCGTATTGGCGGAGTGCGTTCCGGGCATTTGATGAAGATTTTGGTGCGCGTAAAATACGAACTTTAATCTATTCTCACCTTAATGCTGTTAACCCAAAGTGCAGCGCGGTCTAAGCTTTTTGAAAACTCATTAAGCAGATAAGCTTTATCGGCCGTTACCATGCCTTTAAATACCTGAATACCATTGGCTATTACGGTTACGGGCTTCTTAAGGTCTATCATATTTGGGCTTATCTTCAATTCTACTTCGGTAACGCCGGATTTTTGCAGGGTGAATACATTGTCGCTGTAAGTGGCTTTAACGGCGGCGCTTTTCAGCGGATTGTAAATCAGGTTGCTTACCCATATCTGATCCCGCTCAAAATAATACTTATCCTTTACAGCAAACGGCTGATGCCATGCCGCAGCGTTTAATGCCGTATCGGCCACGATTGATAGCCAATGGATAGCGTTATAGGGGCTATTTTGCATAGTTTCCCAGTAAAGGTTTGTCTGATAAGGGTTACGCGACAATCCTTTCATAAATTCATTCGCAAAAGGTTCGTCAATACTGAGATGTCTATCGTAGTGCTCATAACCTGCATATTCTTTGTAAGTAATCTGCTTGCTCAACCGCTTTAAAGAATCTACAATTTGCCTGGTAATTGCGATGCGCCGCAATTTGTCTTTATCAGAATGCACCTCGTAAAGGGGTAGGTTTTGAATATTACGGATGTAATAATCATGCGCGAATAAATTATAAAACATGGTGTTATAAGCAACCACGCCGGCAAATTGGTCTGGCTTGTAAACGCCCATGCCGATTGAACCATCGGCACCATCGGAATGGCCGAATGCAAATACGCGGTTATCATCTATATTAAGCACCTGCTTCAATTGGATGATGATTTGGGCCAAAACCCCGAAAGCCCGGTTAGGCTGGTAAGGCTGGTTCCTCGGTTGCATCCTGCCGCCCCATGTAAAGCCCTTAGGCTTATCGGCAATAGGTTGTATGATGATGTACCCCTGCGTCTTCAATGGGTCCACCAAAATATCTTCATCGGTATTGCCCAGGGTGTCGATGTCTGTAAAATGGCTGATACCGACCGCTCCATGCAGCACCAATACACAGGCATTGGGCTTGCTGGTGTTATACGTCGGCGGAACAAACACCCGCAGCGGAATGGCACCGATACGCTCATCGTTATAATAAAACAGGTAGTTGATACCTTTTGCTTTGACTTCGTGGTAACGCTGCCAGCGGGAGAGTAATTTCGCGGCAGAATCAGCATCGATTTTCGGATCGACCCTAATCCTTTTGATTTCGAGCGATAGATCGTTGGATTGAGGCAGCACGGCCAGTTTGGTTTGGGCCGACAGGCAAACGGGCGCAAGCAATAACAGCAGCAGGTAAATTTGCTTCATAAGGCATTAATAGTTTAGTTAATCGACACCTGTTTAAGCCGAACGTTGCTTCCGCTACAAAATAAAAAAGCCCCGCTATGCAGGGCAATTAAAATCATTCAGGTCGGGCGAATCGCTAACCTTCAACCTCAAGTCACTACAAGCTGTTTATCCAGTCCACCAGCTGCTCGCGGGTTTTGCCGGTTTTTTGCTGGATGCGGCCAAGCGTTTCATCGTCTTTGCCTTCTTCGTGCGCCAAATCATCGTCTGTCAGGTCGCCGTAAGCTTGTTTAATCTTTCCTTTCAGCTCGTTCCAGCCGCCTTTTATTTCTAACTTATCCATGGTTTGTTCCTCCTTATTTAGATGTATAAAGAGAACAGGCCGGGGCGTAATTAGTTTTTTATTTGGGACTGTAAATTACAGTACCGATTCATCGCCCGGTTCCCAAAGCTCAATGATGTTGCCTTCGGGATCCAGGATATGCACGAATTTGCCATAATCATACTCGGCTATCTCATCTACAATGGTTACGTTTTCGCTTTTTAGTTCCTCAACCAATGCCGCTAAATCCGCTACGCGGTAATTGATCATAAAGGGCTTTTCGGAAGGGTTAAAGTATTTGGTATCGGCAGGGAAAGCGCACCAACTGGTTGATCCTTTTTTTGTGGCATCGTCCTCGTGCAGCCACTCAAAAGTGGTGCCGTATTGGCCAACGGGCAATCCCAGGTTTTTGGTGTACCAATCGTTCATGGCTTTTGGATCGGCACTTTTAAAAAACACGCCGCCGATGCCGGTTACTTTTTTCATAGATATAGGTTTAAGAATCAATGCAGCAAGTTAGATTTTATTCCTGGTATTTACGATATTCTGACGTCCATTAGTAATGGAAACGTAGTTGAGCGATAAAAACAGTATCGTCTTCTCTTTATAAACCAGTCGATGTTCGCTTGTTATCCATCGCGACCAATAACCCGCCCATTTATGTTTTAGTGGCTCTGGTTTACCAATACCTTCGAAAGGAGTAATTTGTATATCAGCCAGCAACAAGCTTATCTTTTCCATAATTTGCTTATTCCCACTCTTCTTCCAGTATTGCAAATGGGCTTGAGCTTTTGGCGAAAAAGTTACTTCCATAAATCTTCCAGAGAGATTTTCACCCCTTTTCCGGCTTCCAATTCCTGGATACTTTCATCAAGTTCTTTTTCGTTGGCTTTAGTCGACATCAAATATTCTGTCTCATCAAGTTCCTTTTCGTACACAACATCAAAAGCATCGAAAATAGTTTTCAAAGCCTTTTCCTGTTCTTCATTCTTGGGGCGGACGGTAAGTACTGACATATTTTCAAAAACTAACTATAACAAATTTAAGGTATTCTAACTGAAGATAAAAACGATAATTGCCTTGCTAAGCTCCCAAAATATCTTTTCTGACTATCCTTTCAAATTCCTCAAAGCACTCCGTATGTGGAAAATGCGCAGCATCCGGAAAGGTATAGTATTGCTTTTTGGGGGCATTCAGCTTTTCGAAGTAATCCTTTGCGCCCTGATAATACGTATGATGGTCATGCTCGCCGTGGAAGAAGTAAACCGGCATTTTATATTCGGTTACCACCTCATTGATATTGGTATTGATGATTGCATCCCACAGCTGGTTAAAACTAAGCGAGGAGCCTTTCATGTAGTTAAGCTTATCTTTAAAGGCATATTCTTTGCAGGTGAGCAGTTTCCAAATCGCAAATAAAAAGATATTCTTTTGCCGCATGCTGCCCCTATACCGCGCCACCTGCCAACGCTGAAAGTTAAAATACCTGAACCAGGCCTTTGCACCCGCATCCCGGGAGGGCACGGGCCACTTTTTCAATTTACGGAGTACGCTACTATCTTTGCGGATTGTGGCCTGCTGTTTCACGAAATCGTAAGATTCCAGTTCAGACAAGTATTGATTCGTCACCTGCCCTACGCTTAGGTAAGCATGGAAAAGTTCGGGATGCCGCTATACCAGTAACGAACCTAAAAAGGTACCCCATGATTGCCCGAGCACGTATATCTGTTTTTGCTTGAGCTTCCAAATGAGGAGTTCGGCAATCTCCTTAGCACTTGCAATCATCCGTTCTACCGTTATCGCGCTCTTATCCTCAGGCCGGGTGTAAGACCTGCCTGCGCCAGGCTGTTCCCAATAACAAATGGTAAATATCTTTTCCAGCGGTTTCAGCACATCTGCTGTAAAACAAAAATCCGGTGTGCCCGGCCCGCCATGCAGGTACAGCAACACCGGATTATCGCGTTGGTTCTCGCCGCGAATGGAAATATATTGCTTATTGTCGGTGGTGATAGGGGTATCGGTCATAAAGCTTAGGGGAACACTTTATAAACATCTTTTCGTGGCAGTACCCGAACCAACTCAACAACCTCGTTTTGGAAGAAAAAGCAAATACGATGGTCTTTAAGACGCATGCGATAAGCATTTACTGCTTTTTTGCCACCTTTTAATGATTTAACATTTGGAATATCCGACAACTTTTCTGCGCTGAGAATTACAGCGATTGCATCAGCAAGGCTTTCCTTCAGCGTATCCGACAGCTTTTTACTGTCCTTTGTAAAAGTTGCCCGGATATCTAATTGCATTATTTAGATTTCAGCGACGAAATAAAATCCAATTTTTCCTGCTCGTTCAAAAGCGGAGACTTTCGTCCCTCTTCCATTGCCGCTAAATAATATTTGTCATCTTCGGCAGGCTCCGATAATTCTATTTTAAGCGTTTTAGCTAACTCTGCAATTAGAGGCAAATGCTTTTTTTGAACGTTTTTCAACACAAGTTCCATAATCAAATTTAAGATATTCTTGTGTAAGAAAAAAGCCCCTAACAAACAGATTTGTCAAGGGCTTTTTCTCCAGCAAACTTTTTTATCTAAGCTACAATGCTCCCGCCTTTATCTCCTCCACTACAGCAGGATCCAACAAAGTCGATGTATCGCCCAGGTTACTGGTATCGCCTTCGGCAATCTTGCGCAATATCCTGCGCATGATTTTGCCCGAACGCGTTTTTGGCAAGCCGGGTACGAATTGAATTTTATCGGGTTTGGCAATAGCGCCAATAATGCGGGCTACGGTCATCATAATATCCTTGCGGGTAAGTTCCTGGTCGCCATGCTGATTAGGACATACCACAAAGGCGTACACGCCCTGCCCTTTTATATCGTGCGGATAGCCAACCACAGCACTCTCTACCACGGTGGCGTGCATGTTAATGGCATTCTCTACCTCGGCCGTACCAATACGGTGGCCCGATACGTTCAGCACATCATCTACGCGACCGGTTATACGGTAGTAACCGTCTTCATCGCGCAGGCAGCCATCGCCGGTAAAATACAGGTTTTCGTAAGTAGCAAAATAGGTGGTGCGGCAGCGCTCATGGTCGCCATAGGTAGTGCGCAGCATGCCCGGCCATGGGAATTTGATGCACAAGTTCCCGCTTACGCCGTTGCCATGTATTTCCTTGCCGTTCTCGTCGACCAGTATAGGCTGCACGCCCGGCAAAGGCAGGGTTGCATAACCCGGTTTTAGCGGGGTAACGTTGGCAATCGGCGATATCATGAAACCACCGGTTTCGGTTTGCCACCAGGTATCCACAATAGGGCATTTGCCCTGGCCAATCTTCTCGTCGAACCAGTGCCAGGCCTCCTCATTCAGCGGCTCGCCTACCGAACCCAGCTTTTTCAGCGAACTGAAATCGCGGCCCTTTACCACATCATCGCCAAAACTCATCAGCGAGCGGATGGCGGTTGGGGCCGTATATAAAATATTTACTTTGAATTTCTCTACGATATCCCAAAGCCTGCCCGCATCAGGCCAGGTAGGTACACCCTCAAACATTACCGACGTTGCCCCTTGCGTAAGCGGACCGTAAGCGATATAAGAGTGGCCGGTTATCCAGCCGATATCTGCGGTACAAAAATACACTTCACCCGGCTGGTACTGGAATGCGTTGCTAAAGGTATATCCCGTATAAACCATGTAGCCGCCACAAGTGTGTACAACGCCCTTCGGCTTGCCGGTAGAACCCGATGTGTAAAGGATAAACAACATATCCTCGGCATCCATTTCTTCGGCGGGGCAATCCGGGTTGCCCTGGGTTTCCACCTTTTTTATTTCATCTTCCCACCATACGTCGCGGCCTTTAATCATGGATACCGGCGTGCGGCTACGGGTTAATACGATCACTTTTTTAATCGATGGGCACTGCACCAGCGCATCGTCGATAATATTTTTCAAAGGCACTTCCTTGGTTCCGCGGAAACCACCATCGGCTGTGATCACGATATTGCATTCGGCATCTTTTATCCTATCGGCTATAGATTGCGCCGAGAAACCGCCGAACACTACCGAATGGATAGCACCTATACGGGCACAAGCTAAAACAGCAATAGCCAGCTCGGGCACCATGGGCATGTATATACAAATCCGGTCGCCTTTTTTAGCGCCGTTGTTTTTAAGCACGTTGGCAAACTGGCAAACTTTATCGTGCAGTTGTTTATAGGTAATAATGCGGTGGTCTTCTGTCGGGTCGTTTGGTTCCCAAATAATGGCTGTGGTATCGCCATTTTTTTCCAGGTGGCGGTCCAGGCAGTTCTCGGTAATGTTCAGCTTGGCACCCTCAAACCATTTTATTTTGGGTTCTTTAAAGTTCCAATCTAAAACCTTATCCCACTTCTTTTTCCATAAAAAATTATTGGCAATGCCTGCCCAGAATTGTTCAGGCTGTTCAACACTCAGGCTATAGGCCTGCTGGTATTCTTCAAACGACTTTACTTGCATAGCGATATATAAATGGTGGCGTAAATTAGTAATTTTTGTGTTAAGCGGATAATAAATTTAAGGCTTTTTAAAATATTTTAAAAAGTAAGGCTTGATTGGATTAACCGATTTAGCATCGAGGTGAATTTAACCGCAGAGGGCGCGGAGATTTGCGGTAGCTATCCGCAGAGAGGCGCGGAGCTTAGATAGTTTATATAGAGCGTTTTTCTCGCAAAGGCGGGAAGGTGCAAAGTTTTAATTTTGTCTCTGTGTTGCTCTGTGCCTTCTCTGCGCACTCTGTGGTAAAAAATAGTCAGCTAACGGTTTCAAAATCACCTACTATTAACCCCATCCCACACCCCTAAATTCTTTTTAAAATATTTTGCAAAACACTATTGCTTATGTGTTTGAAAAACCTGATATTTGCAAACTCTTTTTAGGAGAAGAGCGAGAATTAAAAAAAATATTTGTCATGTCAAGAATTTGTGATCTAACAGGAAAAGGCTACATGAACGGTAACAGCGTATCAAACTCGAACGCTAAAACCAAACGTAAGTTCTATCCAAACTTACAGTTGAAAAAGTTTTACATCCCTGAAGAAGATAAATGGATTACTTTAAAAGTATCTACTTCTGCTGTTAAAACTATCAGCAAACTCGGTATTACTGCTTGTATCAACAAGTTCGTAAAAAAAGGTTCTATTTAGTAGTTTGTACGTTTAACGGCATACGTTTAGCGCTTCCACTATAATAATCATCAAGCAATAATCAACGTAAAACGTACCACGTATTACGTTTAACAAGATAAGAAAATGGCTAAGAAAGGCAACAGGGTTCAGGTAATTTTAGAATGCACAGAGCATAAAACCAGCGGCATGCCGGGTATGTCTCGCTACATTACCACCAAAAACAAAAAGAACACAACCGAGCGTTTGGAATTGAAAAAATTCAACCCGGTTTTACGTAAAGTAACCGTTCACAAAGAGATTAAGTAATTGGTTGATTAAGTTGATTGGTTGATTAGGTTCAGGCGGTCGGCTCACTCATTCACTAATTTAATAATTCAATAATTAAAAAGACATGGCAAAGAAAGTAGTTGCAACACTGAAAGTAGCAGGTAAAGGCAAAGAATATTCAAAAGTTATTACAATGGTTAAGTCGCCACGCACTGGTGCTTACTCATTCAAAGAGCAAATTGTACCTAACGATAACGTTAAGGATGCAATTGCCGGTAAATAATACCCGGTAAAACTTTTGCTAAAATATTAAAAGCCGTCTTGTATATAACGAGAGGGCTTTTTTTGTTGATTGTCTGAATCAGAATTAACAGGATTGAAGAATTAACAGAATGCAAATTTCTTTTACCTTGTTATTCTGTGAAGCAAAAGAACATTCTGAAAATTCTAAAATTCTGATCATCTATGGGATTATTTGATTTTTTTAAGAAAAAGGAAAGCACGCAGCAGGAACAGCAGGCGCTTGATACCGGGCTGGAAAAAACCAAGGATAATTTCTTCTCCAAATTAACCAAGGTTGTTGCCGGTAAATCTACCGTTGATGATGACGTGCTGGATGATCTGGAAGAAGTGCTGGTAACCTCTGATGTTGGCGTAAGCACCACCCTCAAAATTATCGACCGCATACAAGCCCGTGTTGCCCGCGATAAATACGTTGGCACCAATGAGCTAAACGGCATATTGAAGGATGAGATACAAAAGCTCCTTGCCGAAAATAACAGCAACGATTTCCAAAATTTTGAATACGGCAACCATAAGCCCTATGTAATTATGGTGGTTGGCGTAAATGGCGTGGGTAAAACCACCACCATAGGCAAGCTGGCCCATAAACTAAAACAGGCCGGCAACCAGGTAGTACTTGGCGCTGCCGATACCTTCCGCGCGGCAGCAGTAGACCAGATAAAGCTTTGGGGCGAGCGTGTTGGGGTAAAGGTTGTAGCACAAGCCATGGGCAGCGATCCGGCTTCTGTAGCCTACGACACCCTCCGTTCGGCAGTAGCTAATGGCGACGATGTGGCCATAATTGATACCGCCGGCCGTTTACATAATAAGGTAGGCCTGATGAATGAGCTCACCAAGATCAAAAATGTAATGCAAAAGGTTATCCCCGGTGCGCCGCACGAGATATTGCTGGTGCTGGATGCATCGACCGGGCAAAATGCCATTGAGCAATGCAAGCAATTTACCGAGGCTACCAACGTAAACGCCCTGGCCCTAACCAAGTTGGACGGCACCGCAAAAGGCGGTGTAGTGATAGGGATATCCGATCAGTTTAAGATACCGGTAAAATATATAGGCGTAGGCGAGGGGGTTGAACATCTGCAGTTGTTTGACAGGACATCCTTTGTTAATAGCCTGTTTAAATCATAATGATAAGCTGCGTAGCAGCGCTAATAATAAAAAAAAACGTCATTGCGAGGAACGAAGCAATCTCTCGATTAGCATGTCCATTATGCATAGTTCAGAGATTGCTTCGTTCCTCGCAATGACGGGTTGGGAAATGCAATGAGGACGAAAACAATAAGCAAGCCGATACTAACCGCTAAACCCCGTGTAAACGTGGTTACCCTCGGCTGTTCAAAAAATATTTACGATAGCGAAGTACTGATGGGCCAGCTAAAGGGCAATGCCTATGATGTAGTGCACGAAGCCGAAAAGCTGCGTAGCAACGATATTATCGTTATCAATACCTGTGGCTTTATCGATAATGCCAAGCAGGAATCTATCGATACCATCCTGCAATACAGCGAATTGAAGGAACAAGGCAAGGTTGGCAAAGTAATCGTTACCGGTTGCCTTAGCGAACGCTACAAACCTGAGCTGGAAGCCGAGATCACCAACGTTGATGCCTACTTCGGCACCAACGATCTACAGAATATATTGACCAACATCGGTGCCGATTACCGCCACGAACTGATTGGCGAGCGCCTGTTGACCACCCCTTCGCATTTTGCCTATTTTAAAATTGCCGAAGGCTGTAACCGCCCATGTTCCTTCTGCGCCATCCCTTTGATGCGCGGCAAGCACGTGAGCACGCCGATAGACCAACTGGTAAAGAACGCCGAAAGCCTGGTAAAGAATGGCACCAAAGAATTGATACTGATTGCCCAGGACCTTACTTACTACGGCCTGGATATATACGGCAAACGCAACCTCGACGAACTGTTGCGCCGCTTGAGCGATGTGAACGGCGTGGAGTGGATACGCATGCAATATGCCTACCCGGCAGGCTTCCCGATGGAAGTTTTAGACGTAATGAACGAGCGCGACAATATCTGTAAATACCTGGATATGCCGCTGCAGCACATTACCGATAACATGCTAAAATCCATGCGTCGCGGTTTAACCAAACAGAAAACCATCGATGTGGTGAACGAGATTCGCGACCGTGTACCCAACATCGCCATGCGTACCACACTCATCACCGGTTACCCCGGCGAAACCGAGCGCGATTTTGAAGAAATGCAGCAATGGGTTGCCGAGACAAAGTTCGACCGCCTGGGTTGCTTCACCTATTCGCACGAAGAAAAAACACACGCGCATTCTTTGATAGACGATGTGCCCGAAGAAGTAAAACAGGAACGCGCCGATGCCATTATGGAAATTCAGCAGGGCATCAGCTGGGAAAAAAATCAGGAAAAAATTGGCAATACCTATAAAGTACTGATCGACAAGAAAGACGGCGGCTATTTCGTTGGCCGTACCGAATACGATTCGCCCGAGGTGGATAACGAGGTGCTGATAGATGCCAGCATTGATTATGCAGCCGTTGGCAGCTTTGTTAACGTAAAAATCAATACCGCTGAGGACTTTGACCTTTATGGACAAATTGTAAAATAAGACCATTTTTGCAGCACGATGTTTGAATTAGAATTTTAAAATCTAAATTCGACGACAATATATTTACGCTCAATTAGGTACATACCGAAGTTTTCGCGCAAAGACGCAAAGGCGCAAAGAAATTAAGCGGCTAACCTTTGCGATCTTAGCGCCTTTGCGAGACACCAATCTCCACAAGCGGTATCAAATCTAAAATCGTAAATCTAAAATCGTAAATCAAATGGACGCTGCCTGTATTGACTATAAAGAAACCGGATACTTTTCCCAAACCGTTATCGACTACCTCGACGATTTGCCGGAGTTAAGATCATTTTACAGTCACCGCCCCACGCTGAAAGGCTTCGCCGAACTATTCGAACACAAAAAAGTTATTGCCGACCGCCAGCTCTTGGTGGAAGTTTTAACCGAACAGTATTTTAAAAACGCCCAAAACGGCGCGCCTGAATTAGAAGCCGTAGAGATCGTGCGTAAAAAGATTGAATCGCTTGCTGCTCCTAACACTTATACCATCACCACCGGGCATCAGCTCAATATTTTTACCGGTCCGCTTTATTTTATTTATAAGATAGTAACCGCCATTAAGCTTTGCAGCGAACTGAAAGAAGCGCATCCCGATAAAGACTTCGTACCGGTTTACTGGATGGCATCAGAAGATCATGATTTTGCGGAGATCAACTACACCAATATTGGCGGCAAGAAAGTGCATTGGTGGTACGAGGCATCCGGCGCAACTGGCCGCATCAACCCCGATACCATGCGCCAGGCACTCAACCAATATAAAGGCGTATTGGGTATAGACGGGCATTCCGCAGAACTGGGCGAAATGGTAGAAACGGCCTATACGGCCTTCGATAAACTGGCCGATGCTACCCGTTATTTGGTAAACGCCCTGTTTGGCCGTTACGGGTTGGTTATCATCGATGCCGACGATCATCGCCTCAAACAATCTTTCGCCCCTGTCATCGAGCGGGATGTCATCGAACAGAATAGTTTTAAGAACATCAGCGCCGTAAACGAAAAGTTGCAGGCACTTGGCGTGCACATACAGGTAAACCCGCGCGAAATCAATTTCTTTTACCTGAAGGAGCAGCTGCGCGAACGCCTTGTATTTGAAGATGGGCTTTATAAGGTAAACAACACCGACATCAGCTTTACTGAAGAAGAACTAAAAAAGGAAATAGCCTCCGCGCCCGAACGCTTTAGCCCCAATGTGGTGATGCGCCCGCTTTACCAGGAGTGCATTTTGCCCAACATCGCCTACATTGGCGGTGGTGCCGAGGTAGTTTACTGGCTGGAACTGAAATCGAATTTTGATTATTACGGTGTCGATTTCCCCATCCTTATCCTCCGCAATTCGGCACTGGTTATCCCGAAGGACACCGCAACCAAAATAAAGAGCATGGAGCTTGCACCTGCCGAACTATTCAAAAGCACCGACGAGATAAAGAACGGCTGGGTAAAAAAGCACAGCAATCACGACCTTACCCTTACCGAAGAATGGCGCGAAATTGAACGCACCTTCGAAAAGATCAAACTCCGCTCGCACAAGATCGACCCTACCCTTGCCCCTTCTGCCGCCGCCGTACAGGCCCGGCTGAAACATGCGATGGATAGCTTCCAAAAGAAACTGGTAAAGGCCGAGAAACGCAACTACCAAACCCGGCTGGAACAGATAGAACACATCAAAATCGATCTCTTCCCCAAAAACAGTCTGCAGGAACGGCAGGAGAACTTCGGCTTATCCTACGTAAAATGGGGGCAGCTATTCATTGATGAACTCATCCGTAATTTTGAGCCGTTGGATTTTAAGTTTACGGTGTTGACGGAGTAGGATAATATTTTACAACAATTGTTCTTGAATAATTATAATGCGTGTTCTTTTGTAAAAGAATACCAATAATATTATATGATTTATTTGTAATTCTTCTGATATTTAGGTGTAACCTAATCACAATGAATAAAGAAGATAATCAGGATGATATAACTTCAAAAATTATAGGATTGCTGCCTTTAATCACAATAATAGTATTGGGTTCCGGTACGCTTAACATCTTCATTTATTATAGGCTTTTCGGGATTAATATACTGGCACATTTAGATATAGGTGAACTATTGCCTTTATCGCTTTCTGACACTATTGATGTTTTATTAGAATTGCTAATTATTCTCTTTATTATATTTATTCTTAAACTCACTCGGCCGAAACCGCGCGAGCGGAAGAAACCTTGTAAAATACTTAAGTACAAAGACCGTTTTTTTTATCATTCAACGCGAGAGTTAATTATTGGGTTTGTCATAATTTGTGTGTCTTTGACTATAATTTATTTTAGCTCTTTCGATTTAATTTATTTCATGAATTATTATTTCTCGGCAATAGTTTGTGTAATGTCGGTGTTTATTTGCCTTATTGTTTCATGGCTAATTAAGACGATTTACCCGACCATTTCAGATAAGTTTAGAGTGCTATTTTTTGTCTCAACTATTTTATTCTTCAATAATGGATATATGGGATTGAAGAAAAACGTTGATGTTAGATTTGGCGACGCATATACTGGCACGTATGTAGCTACAGCTTCAGATACTATCAAGTCGACACAGAGTTATTACTATATAGGCAGAACTAAAAGTGATATCCTATTTTATAATAATTCAAAAAAAAGAAGTTCGGTAGATTTTTATAGCATAGAATCATTAAAGAAAATATCAATAACTAATTGGTAATCAAATAATAGAGGAAGAATTAACCCCGCATCCGGCAGCGCGTATGTCATCTATACCCGATAGGAGTTTTTGGATGTATTGGGCCTTGTGCCTGGCCCTCTACATTTATAACTACTTCGCACCTCAACACCATGCCGGCAAACTTGGGGCCGCAACAGTAGGCGCAGGTATAGTGACGGGCGTTTTTTGCGCACTGTTCCTGTTGCTTATCGGGCAGTTTATTACAGGTGTACGAATGGGTAAGATATTCACCAGGTTCTGCTACCTGTTTCAGGCGATTACTTTGTTGGGGATTATTTACGGTGTGTTTTTTTGAAATAAACGCCCCACTCCTCTTCATGTACGGGCTCTCATCCTTTCGCGTCCCCCCCCCCAAATAATGGAGCAGGTTGGGATGTTCAGAGATTAATTCATCCGTAACTTTGAGCCGTTGGAGTTTAAGTTTACTGTATTGACGGAAGAAGAAATATGACATATACGAGAGAGGAACTTTTAAAAGCACATAGCTTACCAAAGGGAAGATTCCAGGAAATAACCCAAACGCTTATCAATAAACTTGTTGCAAAAGAAGTTTTGACACTAGCCGAATCCAAATTTATTTGCTTGGGGCTTAGAGGCTTGCACGCTTATGATCCAAATGCCCCCAAATTGACTGCTGAGGGTTTTGATCAATGTTCTGACTTTTTATTTTGGCAAAAATATTTGCTTTATTGGCAGGATCACGACGGTTGGGGTGTAATCCGGGAAGCGAACACTATAATACCACCCTCCCAAAAACGCATCGATTCCGATTTTTTACATACACATTTTGAGCAATGGTTAAATATAATAGAAGGGCAAAAATTTGCTTCCGAAATTTTACAAACAATCTCAAGCGAAACAAACCGACTGATTAAAGAACTTGTAAAATATTCAAGAGATTCAGGCGAAGGTTCAAATAGACATAAATACATTAAAAAAGCACTCGTTTTACATAGTAAATATCTTTATCTCCAAATTAAAGAATATTACGAGGAGGGCAACGCTTTAGAAGAAAGGTTAAATCTTTGTGGTAATTTGGTTGTAATCGACAGCTTCGTTTACATACACACCCTCTTCGGACATTTTGCAGAATCTGTTAAATTCAACCGCCCCGGAAAAACATACCATAGAAACACGGCCGTTGATTTTAGAAACATTCCAAAGGAAGTTTTCTTTATTCTTGAAACTTATTCAAAATCGATTGATTGTCAATATTTTAATAAACAATTTATCTTTTTAAACTTAAAGGGAATCGACTACGCAATTTGGTTTCGCTCATTAAATAAATCGCTAAAAGGCGGCGGAGTGCAAAACTACTTAAGAGTGCAAACATATTATCCAGTTGAACTTTTGGATGATCGCTCAAAAATAAATACGTTGATTTTAACAAAAGTAAATGACGAGTTGGGGTTTTACACAGCGCCAAGTTCCCAAACTTCGGTATAGCACTCTTCCCGATTTTAACCTATGGCTAGCATCATTACCATCCCAAATCTTGCTTCACCACTCAATACTTCTTCAACAACCTCTTCACCGCATCGTGCGGCAAGGCATATGAGGTATTGCCGTAGATGCCTTCCATGGTGTCGGCAGCAACCATGGCGAATTTACTCTCAAAAATCACAATAAGCCTATCAGGAAAAAATCAACTCCTCAAAATATGGTTCCAAATCTTTTCTTAAAAAAACTGATGAATCTTCAATGATTATCTTTGTTAAAACAATCCTTGTAAGATTGTCAAGCCGCTGCAAAAGGTCTGGAGTGCTCGTAAATGTTGTCTTCTTTTCAAGTTCTTTACCATGAAAGTATCTCGACCTAATTTTATACGCGTCTTTAATTAGGCGAAAAGTAAGCAGTCTCTCCGATTTATCCTTAGTGTAATAACAAGCGACTCTTTCAGCCATCTTATGTACTATCTCCGTAGCATCTGTGGTGAATAAACACTCATAAATATTCATATACAATGAAATCTTCATGAGAATGAAGCTTGAGCTTCTCGCCGACTTCAGAAATAAAAACGCGCGTTCGATTCTGTTTCTCAGGTTGTAGTCCACCTGATTCATTATGCCCAAATGAATTCCATTTTTTGGTATACTTACTATTGCATCTGTATAGATTGACTTATTGAATGTATCATTTTCTGCAATGTTCAGTAATTTTTGAACTATTTCGACTGTCCTGTTTAGTTCTTCGTCAGTAAACTTTGTTTCTACGTGGGAACCTATACAAGTGGTATATAAAGAATGTGAATTAAGGAAGCTATACACTCCGCTTTCTAGCACGTAGGAAAACAAATTCGGTGCATTGCAGCTATTGTCTTTTACAAACCATAAGCAAGTTAAAAATATGTCAATTTTATCAAAAGCCGGAATTGATAAGAGCATCGGGTTTTCGCAAATTTCATCTGGGCATCCAATCGCTGCATAAAAACAGATTGAATCGACTAAAATATTAAACTCGTGAAGTCCCAAATATTTAACCAGTATGGGAAATCCGAATTCTCGTTGTAAGAATACAGGATTTTTGATTATATCGAAATCATTAAATGTAAACGGTTGGGTTAATTCATCGATATTAAATCCATTCAACGGAATAGCTGTTCGTATTATTTTCATTTTGGCCTATATCATTTAAAGGGCTAGTTTTTCCACGTACAATCCTCTCACTATTTTTTTACTTCACCGCTCCATACTTCTTCAACAACCGCATCACCGCATCATGCGGCAGTGCGTAGGATGTATTCCCATTAATGCCTTCCATGGTATCGGCGGCAACCATGGCGTTCAGTACGGCCTCCTGTACGGCTTCAACGGTGGCCTCATATAAAGGGTTTATCTGATCGTTAGATAACATCTCTACTTGTGCATTCCCCTCACGCTTAAAAGCCGCTGGGTTGGCGGTAGAAAACGCCAGGAAGATATCGCCCGAG
This sequence comes from Mucilaginibacter psychrotolerans, assembly GCF_004519315.1. Lineage (GTDB taxonomy): Bacteria > Bacteroidota > Bacteroidia > Sphingobacteriales > Sphingobacteriaceae > Mucilaginibacter > Mucilaginibacter psychrotolerans. The sequence continues at coordinate 44,019 of NZ_SOZE01000001.1, read as the reverse complement.
CTGTTTTCGCCACGGCCGCCAACAATGCCCACGCCCAATGCTACGCGCTCCGCTATCCGTTTCAGCTGGTGCGGCAACAAAGGCGCATCGGTAGCTACCACAACGATGATAGAGCCCTGCCCCTCCTGGTATTTAAAATCGGGCGATGCCATGAATTTAGCTTTCAGCGTATCCTTCAGTTCGCGGCCTACGGGTACACCGGCAATGGTGAGATTTTTGCGCGCGCCAAAATTACTTTGCACCAACACGCCCAAAGTATATTTCTGCTTGCCGATAGTGAATACGCGCGATGAAGTTCCCGTGCCGCCTTTAAAGCCCAGGCACATCATGCCCGTACCGCCGCCAACGTTTCCTTCCTGCAAAGGCCCGCTTTTCGCGGTATTTAATGCCTCAAAAGCGTTGCTTTCTTTAACATGGAAACCGTATATATCGTTCAAAAAGCCGTCGTAGGTTTCAGCCACTACGGGATAGGTGTACCAAAAATCGTCGTGGTACCAGCCGGTTTGCACAAACCATTTCAGCACCGCATCGCGCACCACGCCTACGCTGTTGGTATTGGTAATCATGATGGGTGTCTCCAAAAAACCCGACTCGGTAACCCAGGTGGTGCCCGTCATTTCACCGTTGCCGTTAAGGCTGTACCAGTTGGCAAACACCGGGCTGTTGTTGCGGCCCCGCGGCAGTATGGCCGTAACACCCGTACGCACCGGCCCCTTGCCCCTAATGTTTTTTCCGCTTCCGCTGATAATGGTAGAGTAACCCACCTCCACGCCCTTTACATCCGTAATAGCGTTAAACGGCCCGGGCATGCCTTCAAAGGGAATGCCGATATCACGGGCGCGAGGCTTTTGGGCATAGGTGGAAACATTTAATAGTGAAGAAGCCGCTATAATGGCGTAGACGATAAGGGAGTTGCGCGATTTCATTGGGTATCACTTTGATGTACTGCAATATAGGCATATAATAGTTAGTAAAGCACTACCTTTACTGCTATCGGCGGGTAGCCCCGTCCTCCGCTTATACTGCGCAGGCCTTAACCACAATGGCCAGTATTCGCTGCTACCGGGTGTAGTTTACGCGGGGCAACAAAATAATAAAGTCTCCCCTGCCGGGGGAGATTTAGAGGGGGCCGCTTATCTTTGCCCCATGCTCATCTCCGAACCCCAACTCCGCCTCTTCACCCAAAATATCTTCCTCGCCATGGGCTGCAGCGAAGTACACGCCTCACTGGCTGCGGACGTATTGCTTAAATCCGACCTGAGGGGAATAGATTCCCACGGCGTAGCCCGCCTTAGCGGCTATATACGCCTTTGGGAGAAGCAACGCATCAACCCCACGCCCAACATCCGCATTATCCATGAAACGGCCACCACAGCCACAATTGATGGCGACGCCGGGCTTGGTCTGGTGATTGCCCCATTTGCCATGCAGGTGGCTATAGACAAAGCAAAAGTTTATGGTTCGGGCTGGGTTTCGGTGCGCAATTCCAACCATTTCGGTATTGCGGGTTATCATGCCTTGATGGCCGTGGAGCAGGATATGATCGGCTTCGCCATGACCAATGCCAGTCCGCTGGTTGCACCCACCTTTTCGGGCGAGCGGTTGCTGGGCACCAACCCCATGTGTTACGCCTTCCCGGCAGGCAAATACCCGCCGGTAATCGTAGATATGGCCACCTCTGCTGCGGCCAATGGCAAGTTGGAAATAGCCCAGCGCAGCGGCAAGCAGGTACCCGAAGGATGGATACAGGACCAACAGGGCAACCCTACTACCGACCCGCACGCCCTTAAAGCAGGCGGTGCGCTGCTCCCCCTCGGCAGCGACCGCGAACACGGAAGCCACAAAGGCTTCGGACTGAGCGCTACGGTGGATATTTTGTCGGGCGTGTTATCTGGCGCAGGCTTCGGGCCGTGGGTACCACCCTTTGTATCGTTCCTGGAGTCGCCGGTAAACCCGCCCGGCCAGGGCATAGGACATTTTTTGGGTGCAATGCGGGTTGACGGTTTCCGGCCTGCGGATGCGTTCAAGTCCGATATGGATATCTGGATCGAACGCTTTAAATCAGCCTCCACTATAGACCCCAACCAAAAGGTCATCATCCCCGGCGAACCCGAACTGGAAGCCGAACTGGACCGAATGCAAAACGGCATCCCACTGGTGGATGCCGTTGCCAAAGATTTAAATGAGCTGGCGGTAAAGATGGGGTTGAAACCGCTGACTGAGTAGGAAAAAGAACATTGTCATTCCGAGTAAGCGATAAGGAGGGAGAAATCTTGTTAATCATGCAAAGTTCGTGACCTTGCTCGTGATGTAGAGCCTGCTACCTTTCGCTCTAACAAGATTTCTCCCTCGTTCCTCGGTTCGAAATGACAAGGTTGTATTATTTCGCTTTTATCACCACCGTTGCCGGTGCCAACCCTGCCGATGTTGCCGTTAAGGTTATCGTACCTCTCAACTCTTTGCCCTGCACTATCGCCAATGCCAACCCGTGGAAGGCTTTGCGGTAATGGGCTTTAAATGGGTCGTGGCTTACCGGGTCGCCGTTATCAACGCTGGCTATAGTGCCCACACCTGTTAGTTTAAAGTTTACCAGGTTATCGGCATCGGGTACTACGTTGCCGTCTTTATCCAATATCCTTACGGTAACAAACGATAAGTCTTTGCCATCAGCTTTGATATTGCTCCTGTCGGCAGTCAGCTCAATTTTTGCGGGGGTGCCTGCTGTATGTATTTCTTTGGTTAAAACTACCTTGCCGTTCTTACGCGATACTGCCTTTAGCGTACCCGGCTCGTATTTCAGCCGCCACATTACGTGCAGGTCGTCGCCGGTTTTCTTTTTGATGCCTACCGATTTGCCATTGAGGTAAAGCTCTACCTCATCGGCATTGTTGTAATAGGCCCAAACATCAACGGTTTTGCCTGCTTCCCAGTTCCAATGCGGGAAGATGTGCAGCACCGTTTTATTGGTCCACTCGCTTTGGTACATGTAGTAAATATCCTTAGGAAAGCCCGCCAGATCTACAATACCAAAATACGAACTGCGCGATGGCCAGCTGTACGGCGTTGGTTCGCCCAGGTAATCAAAGCCGGTCCACACGAACATGCCCGATAGCATATCGTACTTTTTCATCACCTTCCAGGTAGCTTCGTGGGTAGAGCCCCATGGTGGTCGCACGTTATCATAAGCCGAAACGTTGTTGCCTTCGCGTACAAACGGCTTATCCCATTGTGAGGGCCATATCCGGATGCTGTCTGACGGCATATCGTAGTAGCCCCGTGTTTCAAGGCCCGAGGTAGTTTCTGTAGCGATGAACTTTTTACCGGGATAGCGTTTATGGAAACCGGCATACTCGTTTTCGTGATAGTTATAACCAATCAGATCCAGCGCACCGGAAGCAATGATATTACTGGTTACGCTCGGGTCGTTATTGGCAGAGGTAATAGGCCGGGTTTTATCCAGCGACCTAACTATACCGGCCAGTTCGCGGGCTATTACACGGCCAACGGTATCGGTTTTGCTGTATTGCTCGCCAATTTCATTACCGATGCTCCAGATGAATACCGATGGGTGGTTGCGGTCGCGCAGGATCTGGTCTTCCAGATCTTTTCTATGCCATTCGTCCCAAAAGAGGTGATAATCGTATTTGGTTTTTTCCTGCTTCCACATATCGAAGGCCTCGTCCATCACAATGAAGCCCATCTTGTCGCAAAGGTCCAGCAGTTCAGGCGCAGGCGGGTTATGCGAGGTACGGATACCGTTTACGCCCATGCCTTTCAGTATCTGCAATTGCCTTTCGAGAGCGCGGGTATTGATGGCGGAGCCGAGGCTACCGAGGTCGTGATGATCGCAAACGCCTAATATTTTCATGGGTTTGCCATTTAATATAAAGCCTTTATCCGCATCAAATTCGAAGGTTCGGATGCCTAGCGGGGTGGTGTAGGTGTCTATATAAGCTAAAGGCTCGTTCGCAAGCATACTTATACGGTATAATTTCGAAACCGCTTTATAGAGGTACGGCGTAGTAACCGACCATAATTTAGGATTTGCTATCAGCAACTTTTGATTGACAGAAACTGTGCTGTCCTTCGTAAACTTAACATCGGCCGAGGCTGTTTTTACCGGCTTTCCCTGTGCATCATATAAAGTGGTAATCAATTTATAGTAGCGGGGGTCGGGTTCGCCCTTAACTTTTATATCGATATTAACCACTGCACTTTTAGTGCTCACATTCGGCGTAGTTACATAAGTACCCCAATGGTCAATTGCTACCGGGTTCGTGGTTACCAGCCAAACATTGCGGTATATCCCACTGCCCGAATACCAGCGCGAGTTGGGTTGCTGCGAATTATCTACCTTTACGGCAATAACGTTTACGCCGCCGTAGTTAAGGTATTTGGTCAGCTCGTACCAGAAAGAAATATACCCGTTGGGCCTGAAACCCAGGTGATGTCCGTTTACCCAAACATCGCTATGCTGATAAACACCGTCGAAATCGATATAAACTTGTTTACCTTTCGATGCCAGCGGAACCGTAAAAGTTTTACGGTACCAGCCTATGCCGCCTGGCAGTGCGCCACCCTCGGGCGTTGCCGGGTTATCTTTGTTGAAAGTGCCCTCTATGCTCCAATCGTGCGGCAGGTTCAGGCTGCGCCAATCTTTATCGGCGGCTGAAGCCTGATCGGCGTCCTTTACATCCCCTAAATGGAATTTCCATCCTTTATCAAAATCGGCCACAGTACGGGCAGATTGTGCCTGCGCATAACCCATGGCGGCAACAAAAAATAAGAGCAGGGCAAGGCCCTTCTGGTGAGGTTTCATGAAAGTGGCGTTTAGATATTTAGTGTCAAATATACAATTATACCGCAGGCTGAAAAGCAAAGAGGCCTTTATAATTTTTGCGGTATGCCACCAACAGAAAAAGGCCGGGCATAATGTTCAGGCATTATTTATGGCTTCAAGTTCGGTGATAATACTAACCGGAGTTGAACGCATCGAACGGTTCGCCTTCTCCTCCTGCAAATGAGAATATCCCCATTGAATAATATTTTGTATCACCGGGATAAGGGTTAAGCCTTGCGATGTCAACCGGTATTCTACCTTGGGCGGAATACAGGTATAAACTTCTTTTTCGATAATACCGCTTGCTTCAAAAAATCGCAATTCTTGTGTCAATACCTTTTCACTTATCCCCGGCAAAATGTTTTTCAATTCCACAAACCTCGACGGTTGCTTTTTCAAATACCAAAGGATGGGAATTTGCCATTTTCCGCTTATATATTTTCGGGCATGCTGTACAGGGCAACCGGTGTAAAGATCTTTTTGAGACATGCTATTTTTTTTATTACCTAAAGGTAAGCTAATTACCTTCAGGTAACGCCCTTGTTTGCTGTTTTTGTTAACTGTATTTTTATTTTCTGATTAACGCAACAAGCACCTAAATGATCAAAAAAAATGAAAAGTAATTCTACTATTTCGCGGCGTACCCTCGTTCAGAATCTGGCATTGGCCACAGTGGGTATTGGGTTGTCGCAGTTGGCATCCGGCAAGGAAAATGAACATAAGGTGATGAAACCGCTTTTACCTTTTTACGTTCCGCCGCAAAAACCTTTGCAACCCGGGCCAGGCGGAATTGATATCCGTACCCTGGTAAGAAGTTCTAAAACCAACCTGCAATTTTCCTGTGTTGAAACTGCAGTTGCAGCCCGTACAATGGGGCCCGCACCACATTTACACAAAAACCTCGATGAACTTATGTTGGTGCTGGAAGGGACGGCTACAGTGATGGTAGATGGCAAGGTAGAGGAAATTGAAGCAGGCGGCTGGCATTTCAGACCTAGAAAACTTGAGCATACTTTTTGGAATAATTCTGAAAAGCCACTCCGGTTTATCGACATGTACTTTAATCAAAACTTTGAAGATTTCCTGGAAGAACTCTTCCATCAGATTTTCCCGGATATGATGAAGAACCAGCTGACGCCGAAAGACCCACAAATTGCTCAGCGGCTGAAAAGCCTTGATAAGCGCTTTGGAGTAACCACCTTCCCTGAAAAAAGGCAGCCAATAATTGACAAATATGGGTTAAAAGGATAGCATTTTTGGCCGGTAATAATCTCGGGAGCCATGGCCCCTTACCTGGCTTGACACAGTTTATTTTACAGATCCTATCTTTTCAAACTGAGACGAATTTCACGAACTAAAAAAGAGCCACGTCGCTAGGCATTCGTGACATTCGTCTCCATTCGAATAATTCGTGTTAAATGCGAAAGGCACCCCTCACAGGTGCCTCCTCGAATTTTTGAATATAGAAACAGATCAGTAAAAAGCTTTAGATTAAAACGGTGGCGGGCCGCCCATGCCTGGTCCACCCATACCCGGGCCGCCAGGGCCACCCGGACCAGATGGTTTGGCACCGGCGAATTTCTGCAGCCTAAGCGTAAACGTCATCAGGAAATAACGGCCCAATTTATTGGAATTGGTTTGCGTAATGTTACTACCGCTGCTGGTGGTGCTGTAGCCGGTGTTCTGGTTAAACACATCGTTTACCGCAAAGCGCAGGGTACCTACGTTGCCTTTTAAAAAGCGGCGTTCTACATAAGTATTCAGGATATTGGGGTTGGTTGAGCCCGTGTAGCCGTAATATATCTGCTTGCTGAAATCGTAGCTCAGTGTCCAATCCTTAAAGAAGTAGTTCTTGCCGTTCAATCCCAGTGTAAGGGTACTGAATTTGGTGTTCACGTTGGCCGCGCTTAGTGTGTTAGTGGTGCGGTTAACAGCGTAGGTGGTATTGGCTTCCGCATCAATAATATCCGTAACGTTCACCCTAAACCTTACCCCTTGTGATAGTACAAGGTTTTTGGCGATGTTCTTTTCCAGCGATAAACCATCGGAACCGAAACCGCCTATGTACGATATATTGTTGTTGTAGTTGGCATTACCCTGAAAAAACAGGTTGTACTTGCGTTTGGCCCATGGCTTGGCAAACACATAGAACGCGTTGCCGGCGTAGTAACCATCAGCATTTTGGTAGGTGGTTAAGATAGTACCTGCCAGGTTAGGATCTGATGCGTTTACCGGGTAGTTGATGGTGGTAGATACAATTTTGTTGTTACTCTGCGTAAAGCTCAGGTTACTGAAAAACACGTTGCCAGAGGCAAAATCGAACTTATTATACCGTATCGAAAGCACGTTGTTAAACTCCGGCTTCAGATCGGGGTTACCCTTCACGGGGTATGATGCCGTAGAATAATCGGTAACGGGTTGTAGCTGCGTGTAAGAAGGTTGCTGACTGCTGCCGTTATAGTTGATACTAACCGATTGGCTGCGCGAGAAATTGTAGATGAACCTGCCGGTTGGTGCTACGTTGAACTCCTCCTTACGGTTTACCGCATAGCCCGGCGAATTGCCCTGCAGCACCGATGGCTGCGCTACCACACCTAAAGTGTAGTTGTACTTTTTATCTACAAAGCGAAAGTTAAGCCCAAAGCGGTTGGTGGTAAAATTATACTCGTAGTTATTGGTAAGCAGCGCATAGTTGTTGCGCACACCGGCATCGGTAAGGGTATCGGTGTTCCTGTCGGCAGTGGTGTTTTGGTATTTATAACCGTAGGTAAACTCCAGGTACGACTTTTTGGCCAATGGCTCCAGGTACGATACGTTTACGCCCACGCTATCGGTGCGGCTTTCGGTATTGATCAACTGGTTGGCCGGCGCATTGCGTCTACCAGCAATGTAGGTGTAAACAGGGTTTTGGTACTGATCGATATTGTAGGAGCCTGCCCCCAAATTCAGGCTAAAGTTACGCCCCTTTTTGGCGAACCGGTGGTTGTACAGCACATTAGCGCCGTAGTTTGGCGCGGTAGAATGCAGGTACGAACTGAAGGTATAATCGGATATGGTTTGCGTGGCATTGATCAGCTGGTTGGCCGCAGTTTGATCGGTAGTGATACCGGCAAAGGCAAAGCTGGGCGATATCTTCAGGTAGTTAACCGTATCGGGCTTGTACTCTATGTTAAAGTTGAAACGGTGGTTAAGGTTGCTGGTTTCCTGTACGCTGCTTTGATTGTTGGTGCTTGGGTTATTAATAGATATGTTGTTCTGTATGGTAGTGCTGGTAGTATTCACCGTGTTGTTGGCAAAACTATAGCTGCCGTATGCGGTTGTTTTTTTGCTCCAGCTATCGCGATAATTGAAACCTATGCTGCGCGCGGTGGTGATACCATTGCCGCTACTGGCATTGCCGCCCGGAGGGCCTCCGCCACGCGCGCCGCCACCACCTCCGGGAGCCCCCCCGAAACTGAACAGGTTGGTATTGGTATTGTTAAGGTTACCCAAAACGGCCAGTTGCCTGTCGCCATCAAACCTGAAGAGATTGCCCGATGCTACATAGCGGCCTTTCTCATCTGCATTGGGTAACATATCCTGCCCGCCGCCAACGCTGGCCTGGCCAAAGTAGCCATAGTTTTTACTGGGTTTAATGTTAATGTTCAATACCTTATCCGGCTCGCCGGTTTTTACGCCGGTAATGTTGGCCTGGTCGCCGTAGTCATCAATCACCTGTATGCTTTGTATGATATCTGCGGGTAGGTTGCGCGTGGCGGTTTTCACGTCGCCCCCAAAAAAATCCTTGCCATTTACGCGTACTTTGGTAACGCTTTTGCCTTGTGCGGTTACGTTACCGTCTTTATCCACATCCAGGCCAGGCATTTTTTTGATCATATCCTCTACCGGCGCACCGTCGCGTACCTTATAGGCGGCGGCGTTGTATTCAACCGTATCCTCTTTAAGTTTTACGGCGTTAACATCGGTAACGGTTACTACACCCAGCATGCGCGTGTCTGATTTCAATATGATGGGCAGCAGCGTAAAAGGGGTTGTTTTATCATCGAGCGTAAAACGGCGTTTTACAGGCTGATAGCCCAAAGACAGCACTACCAGGCTAAACTCCTTCACGGTAACGTTATGGAAAACAAAGGTGCCGTTAGCATCGGTAATGATAGCGCTGCTATCTTTGCCCGTTAACATTTTGATGGTGGTACCGGGCAAGGTAACACCGGCGGTATCTTTCACCACCCCCTTTACATCCCTGCCTGCCTGGGCAAATACCTTTACATTGAGCAGTAAGAAAAGGACTACGAATAAGTATTTTTGTTTCATATATTTTTTGATGATACACAAAACAATAGTTTTGGATGCGGCTGAAAAAACGGGATAGACCGATAAGGGCAATGTGTAGACGGATAACCCATTTTAACCGATAAAAAGCCCGCAATAGCCAAAAGGCATATAAGCGGACTTTCGGCGGTTTGTTTTACGTGTTCATCGGTAAAAACGCCCTCCCCGCAGATTGTGGTTGGGGATATGGACCGGGGATATGTAATATTGTAACATCCTGTTTACAAACCTGTTAATTAAATGATACTTCAACGGTTTAAAAGTTCTTTTGGCAGCATCCTTATCCAGGCGCTGATATGGATAGTGTTGGGTAACATACTGCTGTTTTACCAGCCCTTTTTGCGCGATATAGAGGTGCCCTACCAGTTTTGGGTAAAGCAAACCTTTATATTTGCTTTGCTCATCGGCGCGTACTATTTAAACGCGCACGTTTTGGTACCTATGTTTTTGCTGAAAAAGCGCAACGGTATTTACTTTCTGCTGCTTGCGGCCATTATTATAGCCATTGTGTATTTAACCGGATTTGCCGACAAGTTTTTTAACATCCGCGAATTGCTGGAAGAAGCTTTTCATAAACGCGGCCCTATCAGGCGCGGCTTTGGCAAGCACGGCAACTTCGATACGTTTACCATCACTATTACTTCCCTTGTGCTGGGTATCAGTACCAGCGTGGCTACTATACAAAGCTGGCAAAAGAATAAAGAACTGCAGCAGCAGATGGAGGCCGATAAAATAAGCTCCGAACTTTCCTTTTTAAAAGCGCAGATAAACCCGCATTTCTTCTTCAATACACTCAATAACATATACGCACTTACTTTGGTAAACGTAGAAACCTCGCGCACAGCGCTGCACCAGCTTTCGCGCATGATGCGGTATGTGTTGTACGATACCCAAAACAGCACCGCCCTGCTAAGCCAGGAAATTGCCTTCATCAAAGACTATATCAGCCTGATGCAGCTGCGCCTTACCGATAAGGTAACGGTAAACTACACCTCGCCGGGCGCGCTAAAAGAGTACCCTGTAGCACCTATGCTGTTTTTGCCCTTTGTGGAGAATGCCTTTAAGCATGGCGTAAGCGATACCCTACCCAGCACCATAGCAGTGCGTATTACCCAGGACGAAAACCAGGTAAAGCTGCACGTGCAGAACACCAATTACAAAAAACAGGGTGCGGATCTGGAGGACAACAAAGGCATCGGACTGGCCAATACCATCCGCCGGTTAGATTTGCTGTACCCCGGCAAGCATATACTGGAGGTAGATAACAATTTGGAAACGAATGTTTATACCGTTAACTTAACGCTTTCATTATAAACCATGACCATAAACTGCATTGCTGTTGACGATGAGCCGCTGGCCCTTGGGCTGGTATGCGCCTTTATTGAACAAACCCCCTTCCTTACCCTGGTGGGCAAATACGGCAGCGCGGTAGAGGCCTTGGGTGGCTTGCAGCAGCACAAGGTAGACCTCATTTTTTTGGATATACAGATGCCCAACCTCAACGGCATCGAACTGGCCCGGGTGCTGGATGCCCGCGGACCAAGCAAACCCCGCATCATCTTCACCACCGCCTATAACCAGTTTGCGCTGGAAGGCTACCGCGTAGATGCGCTGGATTACCTGCTGAAACCATTCAATTACGAAGAGTTCCTGCACGCGGCCAACAAGGCCCTGGCCTACGCCGAACTGCTCCACAAATCCAACAATCCCGCAACCACAGTTGCAGTGGCAGCAGCAGAGGCAGCGCCGCCTGTTTCAGAACGGGTGGAAGACGATTACCTCTTCGTAAAGGTAGAGTACCAATTGGTGCGCATTGCGCTGAGCGATATCCTGTACCTCGAGAGCCTGAAAGACTACGTCAAGATTTTCCTGAAGAACACCGATAAAGCCATCCTCACCCTCAGCAGCCTGAAGGCCCTGGAAGAAAAACTACCCGCCAAACGCTTCATGCGCGTGCACCGCTCCTACATCGTATCGCTGGATAAAATCAACTCCATCACCCGCAACGCCATGCAAATCGGCAAAATCAACATTACGGTTGGGGATCAGTATAAGGATGCTTTCGGGGCGTTTTTGAGTAGGTGGGTGTAGGGGGGAGATTCAATTTATTGATTCCACCTTCCAAATACCCGCAGCATGAGTTCGGTTCTTCTCCCCTGGAGGCGTAATTGCCAAACACGTTGTTGTAATCTTTATACTGTTTGAAAAAAAATGTTTATCCTCGTTCCTTATTTTATATTCTTCCTGAAACCTTTTCAATCCCCATGTCCCCGTTGGCATTGATTGATTAATTGTAAACTCGATTGTTTTACTTTCTCCAATCTTAAAACCAAACCAATCTTTATACAGTCCATCTGGTTTCCATGGGTCATCAAGTATCTGTTGAGCTAAATTTTCTTGCTTTGCCTTTCTACGAACCGGCACAATGTTTTTACCAGCTTCATTTTTCATTACCCTTTCCTGCCCGACAAAATAAGTTTTAAACTCCTCGTATCTACCGCACATCAAAAAATAACACTCCTTCTTACCCCATTTATTATAATATCCTAGCCTCACTACATCGTCGAATATCCGTTGATGCTCATCGCTTTGCTCTTTAGCCATGTCGCTTTTTGCAAGTTTAAACTCATATACCTCCTTTAATTTTGTGTCATCATTTTCCGTTGCAGGTTCATCAACGGTTTCATCAAATATAACTAAGTCTATTTTTTTACTTTTAAATAAAGGATGAAGTTTTTCAAGAATTATTCGGTTAACTGATATTCCCTTAGCTGTAATTGTATCAGCTATCGGATACCTAAGACTTGCTTCGTGTATTAATTGCTCACGCCCTATCTTAAATTGATATCCTAACCAATAACCTACTGCGTCTATTATTGAGGTGTACTTATCCTCTACTACTCTGTTTGACATGCCGTGCTGTTATTGCTTGACTAATTTGTGCGTATCAAGATCAAAGCTTGCTTGTCTCATATCATTGATATCGCTCATAACAACTCGCATCCATGGGTTATCCAAATTTGCATCAATTAGCTCATGATATCCGTTGCTTTCAACATACTCTCTGACTGCGTAATCCAATACTTTTGCTGGATCGCCGTCGCCCGAAAAAATGAATACAGCAATTGTTCCTTTCTTGTTATCAGCCAAATCGTAGTGTGATTCATTGATTGTTAGTCCCGGAATTGTTTTCATTGTTGTTTTTTAAATTTGCCTTAACGAAGTTCTAAGTTAACAAAATATCGCCGCCACCGCAAGCGGCATTGCTTACCTTAACCCAAATGCTAAACCCACATGCTTGGACGCTTGCCAAATTTTTTCGTCAAGTGCGGACACTTGCCGAGGCGGGGATTTTTTTTGCTACTTTGGTTTAAACTTAAACCCTCAACCTCATCAACAAAATATGAGCCTTAAATACAAATTATATTTAATTGGATGCTTCACTATTGGTGCATTTGATGCTTTAACAGCAATAGCTTCCCGTCAGCTTAATTTTAACTCCGCCTATTTCGCGGTGGGTTCATTCATCATCTATTGCTTCTTCGGTTTTTGGGCTACAAAAAAAATAAACCTCAAAGCGGGGGTACTAACCGCAGCAGTTATTGGATTTTTCGACTCGACAGTCGGCTGGAAAATCTCGATGTTATTAAAAGCGAATACAGGGCACATTAAGAACGACCCAACCGTGGTTGCCTGGATATTAACGATAATAATAGTGACCGCATTTGCCGCTCTATGCGGTTTAATTGGTGCCGCAATCGCAAAGTATTCAACAAGAAAAAAGGTTGGCGGTTAATAATTTAACCAGCTTACAAACCATCTAAAATCTTTAATTTAGGGTCATGAAACATCTTTTAGCAACTATCATCCTGTTTCTTTTTAGCCTGTCCATTTTTGCTCAGGACAATGTGACAGCCGAACTAAAAGCATTGACCGACAGCAACAAATACGACAAAATAATTGAGCGGTATGGATCTAAGGCTAACAACTATTCAGCAAAATCCTTGTACTACATTGGGATGGCCTATTACATGAAGGAAGACGATGCCAATTGCCTTAAGCTGATGAACCTCTCCTTAGCAAAAGACGCAACAGACCCGGCACCCTACTACATCAAGGCATCTACCTTAAATTATATGCAGAAGTACCCGGAAGCCGTTACAAATTTCCGGCTGGCCATTAAGTTAAAAACAACTGATGCCGTATTCTATAGCGGGCTTGGCGACTCGTACTACAACCTGGAAAAACCAGATTCGGCCTTGCTGGCGTATAAAACGGCAACAGGGCTTACGCCTTGCCCCGATAGGCCCTATTCAATGATTGCGCAAATTTATTCGGATCAAAAAAAAGTCGACAAAGCTTTAGAAGCTTTTTATATCGCTAAGCAAAAAATAAATAAACGCAGCAGCTCCTACACCAATGCACTATTTAATATCGGGCTCTTTGAAGCGCAAAACGGCAATTATGATAAAGCGGAACCTGCCTACCTGGAGTTGCTGACCTTAGACCCCAATGATTACCATAGCTATGCAAAGCTCATTCAGATTTACTATCATCAAAAAGATTATGCCAAGGCAAAGCCTTACCGTGATAAATTGTACGAGGCCCATAAAAACGGACTTTTAAAAGATAACATGAAAGATATGTTCTGTTTCGACCAATTTAAATGGAACGGTAAATTAATCCAGGCATTTGAACGATACGAGGATACATCGACCGATGTCTTCAACAAACACCTTTTTTATGTGGTGGGCGAGGGTAATAACATAGAAGATAGGGTACAAACAGAGTATTCGCCTATATCGGTTGAACTGGGCAGCACCAAATATTTATTATGCCGCACTAAGGGAGATACCCATTTTACTTATAATATCGGCTTTAACGACAATTTTAAATACGAGGACCTAAAGAAAAGCGTATTAGACATCCTCGATGGAAAAGTTAAACCCGGTGCAAGTTCGACGCGAAATTAGGGGAAGCTTCGTTATCCCATGACCGCCCCCCGCTGCCGCAAGTATCCTCACTTGTGGCCACCTGGCAGAGCAGCATCGCTTTTCAACCCTGCCAATTACATAATGGCTACCTTGCATACGGGCCACAAGCCGGGAGGCTTGCGGCAGCGGCGATAGTAATGATGCTTTACTTCAAAAACCCATCCAAATAACCCAATATCATCTTCGTCTGCATCATGAGGCTGACGTGGCCCTGCGATGGTACAATGGCCAGGTGCGATTTGGGCATCGGTACCATATCGGCAACTACACCGCCGCCCAGTAACTGGTAGGTTTTCATCAGCTCCACTTTATCCAGGCCGTCATTGTCGCCCGAGATGAGCAATACCGGCGCGGTGATTTTGGCGATGTTACTGTCGCCTACGTCGAAGGATTCGCCGGAAAAAATAATCATCTGTTCCACAAATTTCCGCCATTTTGTTTTATCGGGTGCTACCGCATCGTAGCCGGTGTGCAGTGGGGTATTATCAAAAAATTCAGGCTTAAAACCTTCAAACGCCTTGTTTATTACCGGCAACCAGCCACTGCTTTTATAGGTAGAAGAAATGATGATCAATTTATTTAACTTTTTGGGGAATTGCACGGCAAACTGGTAAGCTATAGAGCCACCCATGCTATATCCGGCAACATCGGCACTGTCAACCTTTAAATAATCCATCACACCCGCCACATCGCTTGCCAGGGAAACGATGTCTAATTTCCTATCCGAGTATGGTGAGTGCCCGTGGCCCTGCATTTCGAGGGCAATTACTTTCCGTGTTTTGGATAGTTCGGGAATCAGCTCCGCCCAGTTCATCTCAATGGTATAAAAAGCACCATGCAGCAAAACGATGGGCTTGCCCTGGCCGTAAACCTCGTAATAAACCTTAATGCCATTAACCGGCGCATAGCCGCTGGCGGCAGGTTTCAACTTTTGCCCTGCGGACTGAAATATGGTAAAAAACAGCATAGCAATTACTAATATGGGTTTGAGGGCTGTAGATGCTTTAAAGACCTTTTTCATGATGTGTGCGTTAATTTGTGCTGAGTGTGTTGACCATACGAATATAGGCAGCTGATATAGATTTCGCGCTGTGTAAAACCGACTTAAGAGGGGTATTATGCGACATTTATCTTACCCCGCTGCCGCAGGAGCAGCTACCTATTCATCATTCTTTGCATTTCATCGGTTTTGTTTTTCACCCATTCATTTACCGTCTGCGGCCGCTTGTCAAAAGCAAGATTAGCGGTTAAAATATCATATTGTTCTTGCGTTAAGAACATCATATATTCATTTTCATTGGTCATTAAATATAGCCTTTCAGAAGAATGCTGATCTTGTAATTCGAAGTTTACCATTTCAACAAATTGAGCCATAGTTTCGCCCCACATTAACAAGCTGCCTTTGGCCATAACATATGTTCTGCCATTTATCTTAATGCTATGAAAATCATTAATGTAATTGTCATCTGAGTAATGTAGTTTGACTCGATTTTTATCAAAAAACGGTTGCATTTCTTTTAATAAATCAATCACCCCTCCTTCTTCATACAACTCTTCACCATCTCCACAATCATAAAACCTTAGATCATAAGATTTAAACGGAGGTTTGCTATTAAACTCCGTTATGAATACTTTATCGGTTTCAAAATGTTTGATTATAGAATCCTGAACAAATGCTAATTTGTCGTTGTCTGTGTATTTGAAATATCCTGCCTTTTCAAGGTTGTACACCAATTCTTTACCCGTCATTTTATGATTGATTGTTTTTGGGGTTGTATCGGGGAGCTGTGTAGGCGCTGTTTTTTTTAAGTTATTGTTACAAGAGCTGATAAATAATACAAGAAAGAGGAGCAGCATTTGGCTATTACAGTTAGGCCTAAAACAGTTTTTAACAATGCCATTATTCATTCTTTAATATTACAAAAAACAAGGCATTTTTAATACAGTAAAAGACCCGTACTCCGCTGCCGCATGCCCACTTGCGGCTATCTGGCAGAGCAGCGTCGCTTTTCAACCCTAACAATCCCCGCCGCACCATGTGTCCGCACTTGGTGCAATAACGTCGGTAAGCGTCCACGCTTACGTTTGCCCAAACGCTAAACCCGCAGGCGCGTTGCATAGCGTTTTTTCGTCAAATTCAGCTACTTGCCGAAGCAGAGCTATAGCCACAACAACCTGGTAAAACCCGGGAGTGGCGCGGTGAAAACACCGGCCACAGGCTAAATTTTTCCCGGGTAATATGCCGTCTGAAAGGAATACTAATTCATATCACCTTTTATTTTTCTTGCTGTTGAACTACCCGGAAGATATATCTGTAAACCGAACGAAAAATTCAGATTGCTCTGATAAGCCTGGCTGCCAAAGCCAACAAGTCCGTTGTATTTCAATAGTGCTTCCAGGCCTATATTGGGCGTTATAAAGTAGGCAAAACCTGGCCCAGCACTAAGGTTTAGTCCGTTAGTGTTTCCGCCACCATTACTTACATTAACACCGCCGATACCTACCGTAGCTTCGGCAAAAATGCGCCCGTGTTTCAGTACCGAAACATCCGAACCGGTATAATATCTGCCCAAAGCGCCGGCACCGTAACTGGTGGTGGTGTTAGAACCTTTGGCCGTTTGGATGCCTAAATTTACATATCCGCCTAATGCAACATTATCCTGAATAAACCAGGCGGCTTTGGGGGTAATGTCAAGGCTAAATATTTTCGGATCGTTGAGGCCGAGATTAATATTGGCGAAATTGCCGCCAACCATTACATTACCTTTTTGAATTTGTGCACTTGCTAAAAGGCCCGTGCTTAGGATAGTCACTAAAGTGATGAAGATTTTTTTCATTTTAAATAGATTGTAGATGTGAATTATTTGTGTGGATATTTATTAATGCCGCTCGGCATCATTTGCCGGCGTCATCGGTGTAATTTGTGATGTGATACCATTAACCGTAGTGCCGGCTTGAGAAAGATTGATGGTATTACCAAGGAAATCGTAGGGGAAATTGAGCGTTGGTTTTGAGATCTCATCCAGACGCTTGATGGCATGAAGACCCGAACGACCGAGCGTTACAAATGAATTTAGTGGCATGTTATTTCTGTTTTATAGATAACTAATGATCGCTTGTTTTAAGATTTGACTGCCGCCGTGAATGCTTCCTGCTATAAAGATTTAAGCACGCGGAATTATTCTGCTATGGAGACTACAATCTCATCGATGCAAAACTGCCTACTTTTAACAGATGGGGTATTATGTAATTCTTTGCATTAATTACATCATTCACACATCAAAAGGATAAAATAATGCGTGATAAAAGCTGTAAACGGGTTTGTGCATTGACCGCGGAACCACAATGGCCAATTTTACAGTTAGTTAGCGTCAGCTTGTTGTGGTTATATAAGTGGCCTTTGGGCAAGTGCACAGGGCACGATATCTTTCAGGGTCGAAAGAGTACAGGAAATTGTTCGATATAAATACCAGACAATTGCGGCAATTGCTCAAGCGGGGTGTTCCAAAGTGTTCCACATAAAACACAAATAATTGATAATCAGCATAAATTAAAAAGAGTAATGTTCCACATTCAAAGCGGAACACCATGAGAAATATGGGTTTAAGGGCTGCAAACGCTAATATATCTTCTCATCATGTGTGCGTCAACTTGTGCTTAGACGTTAAAACACCACTATAAAGTGCGTTTTGATAAGGAAAAACAGGCAAAAAAAGGCAGATTATCGGGCAGAAAACAACAAAAATGATGCGGTTTACTAAAAAAACGGAAAGAATTTCGCGGCGCTCACACCGGCATAATCGTATATTGCGGTATGAAAAAAGCCCTCGCCACATTGCTGGCAGGCGCTATGCTAATAGCTGCCTGTTCTGTTCCAAAGAAAACGCAACCCCTTTCTATGGCCAATGGCGGCAAGGTATGGAGTTCGCTATGGCAGCAACGCTCGGCAGAGTATAAAGCGTTGTGTTTCCAGGCGTATAACCTGGCCAAACTGCGCCTCAACGAGGCTATACGCACAGCGGGAAATAAACCCTTTGCCGTAGTTACGGATATTGACGAAACCCTGCTGGATAACAGCCCCTACGATACCATGCGGGCGGATTCGAACCTGGAATATAGCAAAGAAACCTGGAAAGCCTGGACCGACAAAGCCATTGCCGATACCGTGCCCGGCGCACCGGCCTTCTTCAAATACGCGGCCTCTAAAGGCGTAGCGGTATTCTACATCACCAACCGCGGCGAAGACGAAAAAGCCGCCACCATCAAAAACCTGCAACTCTACGGCCTCCCAAATACCGACGACGAGCATGTGCTGATGAAACAAGGCAAGCTATCGAGCAAAGAGGGCCGCCGCCAAAGCGTACTATCCACCTATAATATCGTGCTGCTTTGCGGTGATAACCTGCCCGATTTTGATGCCCTGTACGATAATACCGAAGATAAACCCCAAACAGAGCAAACCCGTGCCGCTGTTACCGATAGGTTGAAAAAGGAGTTCGGCAACAGGTATATCATTATCCCTAATCCGGCTTATGGCGATTGGGAGAGTGTATTGTTCGATAATAAAAAGCTAAAGAACCAGCAGCGCGATTCAACCATGCGGGCCAAACTGAAGGTGAGCAAGCCATAACACGTGTCTATTAAGTTTTTGTTAAGAAGAGCACATCCATCAATACAATGTGTAGTTTTGGGCATACTGCTCATCTCATGAAACAAAAACTGATCATCTGTATTGCCGCAACTATTGCCTTTGCCTATTCTGCTTCGGCGCAAACGCCAGGTAAAATAGCCAAAACCGGGCAGGTACTGCTGCCCAATGGCTGGAAGCTGAGTCCCGCCGGTCGGTCGCTGCCCCTGGGCGATTTGCCGCTGAATATGCAATTATCCTCTTCGGGCAAATACCTGGCGGTAACCAACAATGGCCAAAGCACCCAATCGCTGCAATTGATTGACCCGCGCAGCGAGAAACTATTGGATGAGCAAGTGCTGGGGAAATCCTGGTACGGCATCGCTTTCAGCCGCGACGAGAAAAAGCTATACGCCTCTGGCGGCAACGACAACGTCATCCTCACCTTCTCTATCACTAATAACAAACTCGGCAATCCCGACACCATCAAGCTGGGCGCACCCTGGCCAAAAAACAAGATATGCCCCACCGGCATCGCCGTAAACAAAGCCAATACCCGCCTCTATACGGTTACCAAAGAGGATAGTACGCTGTACGTCATTAACCCTGTACAGGGTAACATCCTCAGTAAAGTAAAGTTAAGTGCAGAGGCCTACAGCTGCATCCTCTCGCCTGATGAAAAGACGCTTTACATATCCCTCTGGGGCGGCGACAGGCTGGCATTTTATGATATCGCTACCCAAAAACTAAGCACTACCCCGGCAGGCAGCCACCCCAACGAATTGTTGCTGAACAAAAAAGGCAGCCTGCTTTTCGTGGCGAACGCCAACGATAACTCGGTATCCATCATCAACACAGCTACCCATAAAACCATCGAAACGGTATCAACCGCTTTATATCCTACCAAGCTAACCGGCTCTACAACCAATGGCTTTGCGCTATCGGCCAACGAAAAAACGCTTTACATTGCCAACGCCGATAACAACTGCCTTGCCGTTTTCGATGTATCTAAGCCGGGCAGCAGCCAAAGCCGCGGCTTTATCCCCGTAGGCTGGTATCCTACCAACGTAAAAATGCTGGGCAATAAAATATTGGTGAGCAATGGCAAGGGCTTTACTTCTATGGCTAACCCTAACGGGCCCCAACCGGTAAAAAAGGTGGATAATAGCGGCTATCAAAAGGGAGCCACCAACACCAAAGACCAATATATCGGCGGCTTGTTTAAAGGCACCTTATCATTTATCGACGTACCTAACGAACTTAAAATGAAGGCTTACACCAAACAGGTTTATGCCAACACGCCTTTTACCGATAAAATAGCCGCGACGGCCAAGGGCCAGGCAGGCAACCCCATCCCCCGCAAACCCGGCGATAAATCGCCAATAAAATATGTGTTCTACATCATCAAAGAAAACCGCACTTACGACCAGGTGCTGGGCGATATGCCCGCCGGCAACGGTGATACATCGCTGTGCATCTTCGGCCAAAAAATAACACCTAACCTGCATGCCATAGCCAGTCAGTATGCCCTGATGGATAATTTTTACGTGGATGCCGAAGTGAGCGCCGATGGGCACAACTGGAGCACAGCCGCCTACGGTACCGATTTTGTGGAGAAAACCTGGCCCACCAGCTACGGCGGCCGCGGCGGCAACTACGATTTTGAAGGATCTCGCAAAGCCGCCTACCCGCGTGATGGATTTATATGGGATTACTGCAAACGTGCTGGCGTTAGCTACCGCACCTATGGCGAATTTGCCGAGGGCGGCGACAAGCCAAAGGCTAACCTCAAAGCACTGGAGGGCCATTTCTGCCTGAAGTTTCCCGATTTCGACCTGAGCATACAAGATGTTACCCGTGAAGTGATATGGGAGCACGATTTCGACTCCTTGCTTACGATTAATAAGGTACCGCAATTTAATAGCGTAAGATTTGGCAACGACCATACCAGCGGGCAACGCAAGGGTGCCTACAGTCCGCTTGCTGCAGTTGCTGATAATGACCAGGCCGTCGGTCGCTTTCTGGAGCATCTGTCGCAAAGCGCTATCTGGAAAGAATCGGTAGTGTTTATTTTGGAGGATGATGCGCAAAACGGGCCCGACCATATTGATGCGCACCGTTCACCAGTGTTTATGGTAAGCCCCTACGCAAAGCGGAACGCCGTAATACACAATATGTACTCCACTTCGGGCGTGTTGCGTACTATGGAGCTTATTCTGGGCCTGCCGCCGATGAGCCAGTACGATGCCGCCGCCATGCCATTATACGAATGCTTTACCGCCACGCCCGATTTACGGCCCTACACCAACCAAACCGCGTTAATAGATATTGACCAGCGCAACGTGGCTATAAACCAAAGCAGCATACGCTCAGAATCATTTAACCTGGCCGAAGAAGATGCCGCTCCCGATCTGGACCTCAACGAGGTTATCTGGAAATTCGTGAAGGGCGAAACCGCTACCATGCCCGCGCCAAAACGCAGTGCTTTTGTAATTATGCAGAAGAAAAAGAAACTGGATGATGATTGATTTGTTGATATATTTACCTTAGAAACATCGCAGCAACATGACAATCCTCGAAAACGAATTCCTTAAAGTAGCCATCGATACCAAGGGCGCACAGCTCAGTTCTTTCCGCAACAAAGCAACCGGCGTTGAACATATGTGGCAGGCCGATGCAGCAGTATGGCCCTGGCACGCGCCCAACCTGTTCCCTATTGTTGGGCAGTTAATGAATGATGAATTGCTGGTAGACGGTGAGAAATACCCGATGAAAAGGCACGGCTTTGCACGCCAATCGGAATTTATCACACTGGAGCATAGCGACATATCGGCAGCATTCTCGTTGCCCAATAGCGAAAACACCCTTGCTGTTTACCCCTACAAATTCGATTTCCAGGTGTTATACACACTGATAGATAACGCTCTGCGGATAACCTATAAGGTAATTAACCGCGATAAAAAACCAGTTTATTTTTCGGTAGGCGGCCATCCGGCCTTCAACGTACCCTTCGGCCCTGGCGAAAACTATGAGGACTATTACGTGGAGTTTGAATCATTAGAAGAGCCGGACACACATCTGCTGTCGGCAGCAGGCCTGTTCAACGGCCAAACAGAGCCGGTAGCCATCGAGGAAAAAAAGCTATACCTTACCCGAGACTTGTTCGCCAAAGATGCCCTGGTTTTCAAGAACCTCAAATCACGCATGGTAACTATTAAAAGCGATAAGCACGAGCATAGCCTTTCGGTAGAGTACCCGCATTTCAATTATCTTGGCCTGTGGGCAAAACCCGGTGCCGATTTCCTGTGCATAGAACCCTGGTTGGGCTGCGCAGATTCTGAAGGCGAACCGAAAGACATCAAAACCAAAGAAGCCATACAAAAGGTAGCCGTTGGGCACGTTTTTGAAGCCTCTTTTTACGTGAGCGTATAATAAATTAAAGTTTTTTTTAAATTAATAAAACATTAAAATCGTTTTTGCGCTTATCAATAAAAAACACTCAAATTTAAACGATATGAAAAAGAAAGTTTATTTAATCGCAGTTACTATGTTACTTATGGTAGCATCATTCAATTCAAATGCCGCAACCTTCACCGACGACAAGAAAGCGTTCAAAGAAGCAGCATCACGCATGACTGACGACCAGAAACACGCTCGTATAGAAGAAATCAAGTCGCGCGTACAGGAAATTAAAGCGATGGATAAATCGAACCTGAACAAAGCCGACAAACAAGAATTGAAAGCCGAGCTGAAAAGCCTTAAGCACGAAGCACAGGCTATGGGTGGCGGTGGCGTTTACCTTTCTGTAGGTGCTATCATTATCATCGTCCTGGTATTGATTCTGATTCTGTAATTACAGGCCAGAAGATATCTAGCATACGAAAAATGCCCCTCAGTGAGGGGCATTTTTCGTATGCATACTGTTTGTTTAAAAGTTATTGGGCGGATCAGGCTGATAGCAATTCCATCATCAACTCGTGCAGTGGTATCGCAGTAACCTGGTTATTCATCGGGAATTTATCTTTACCGGCATAAACAACGAAACTTTTGTCGGGTTTAATATCTTCACAAGCCAAGTAAAACCCTTTAGAAAGCACGGGGACCGAACTGCGTTTTATTTCGATAGCCCACTTTGCTTTGCCCGAAAACTCTAATATTAAATCAATTTCGGCACCATTAGAAGTCCTATAAAAATACGGGATTACCTCCGAGGGTGCTACGGATAAGATATTTTCAATCACAAAACCTTCCCAGCTACCGCCTGCTACGGGGTGCCCAAGTAAGTCGTTAAAACTGCCAATATTGAGCAAGGCATGCGTAATCCCGCTATCCCTCAGGTAAACCTTCGGAGCTTTAACAAGCCGCTTACCCACGTTTTGTGTCCAGGGTTGTAAACGGCGGATTAATAGCAGATCAGTCATCAAATCCAGATACCTCGAAATTGTAGTTGAATTTACGTCAAGGCCTTTAGCCAACTGCGATACATTAACCATCCCGCTTTGAATGTGCGCCAACATAGTCCAAAAACGTTCAAGGGTAACTGCGGGTATTCTTGGCCCTAATTGCGGGATATCTCTTTCCAGGTAAGTACGGATAAAATCGCGACGCCATGCCAAACTATTCTTATCATTCGCTGCAAGTAAGCTCTCGGGAAAGCCGCCACGTAACCAAAGTTGATTTATCTTTTCGGGTGTATCGGCATCAAATTCCAGTACATCTATACCGCCAAGTTCCAGGTAAGCAATACGACCGGCTAATGATTCGCTTGATTGTTGCAATAGGGCTATGGCAGCAGAACCCAAAAATAAAAACTGACCGTACTTATGGCCCCTCCTACGTTCCTTGTCTATTATTCCGCGTAAGGATGCAAATATTTCCGGCACCCGCTGCACTTCATCCATAATAATGAGCCGGTCCTGGTTTGCCGAATGGAAAGCAATTATATCAGCGATTTTACTCCGATCAAGTTGATCTTCCAAATCAAGGTAAACCGCATCAGTTGCATCGCCAATGGCTAATGCAGTTGTAGTTTTACCTACCTGCCGCGGACCCACTAAAGCTACGGAAGCAATGCGCTGCAAAGCTTCTCGTATCTTTTCTTCTATTCTCCTCTTAATCATCCATGCAAATTTAGCATTTAATAACAAATTTACATGGATAAATTGTATATTGGCGTTTAGGAGCAAGCACTCCTGCCTCACAAAAACTATTGATACACTTTTTTCAACTCTTCTTTAGCTTTTGCAAACCATTGGCGGTTGCTCTTCTTTTCTACGGCGCTCAGGTGGGGTTGTTCTTCAAGCATATCGGTAAATAGCTGTTCGGCATCTTCTATCCTATCCTGCCGGATCAGGAACAGGCCGTATTGGTAACGCTGCTCAAAATAAGCGTAGCGGCCTTTCATACCTTTGAATTCGGCTTCGGCTGCATCTATCTGCCCAACCTGCTCAAGCGCCATGGCGTAAACAATATGGGCCTTGGAGCGGGCAAATTGCGGTATCTTATAAATCTGGCGGGCTATGGGCAATACTTCGGCATAGCGGCCCTGCGTGTAATAAGCCTGCATCAGTTGCGCCAGGGCGTGTTCGTTCTCCGCAAAGGCTCCTGTGAGGCTTGCCTTGTACAAATCTATGGCCTTATCGGTAAGCCCGGCATCCAGGTAGGCATCGGCCAGTTTAATACGGTTATTGAAAGTATCGGTAAACTTTAGCTCATCTTCCAGCTTTTTTAGCTTGCTGCCGGGGTTGATGATGCCTTTTACATCTATAGCCGAAGTATTAATGCGGCGGTTGCCCCAAACTTCGGTATAAAGGTATATCAGGCTGCCGATATAGGGCAGGAATACGATTATCCACATCCATTTTTGCTGCGTGCCGCGCTTAAAGCTGTGAAACAGGCAAAAGCCCTGTAACGCAAACGATACGTAATAGTAGTTTAAGTTTAGGAATGAGGGCATCATGACACGCGCGATTAGGTTACCGAAAATAAAAAAAAAGCCGCATTTAGCGGCATTTTTTCGTTATTCTTTTACCAGCTCACTAAGCACGGGGTGGTTAAGTGTAGATAACTCTTTGTGGCCGCCTTTCAGCTCATCAAACACCACCACTTCGTTAACACCTTTCTTTAACCAAACAGCAGGCACGTATAATGTTTGCTGTGGACCTATGTTCCAGTATTTACCTAAATTATGCCCGTTGAGGAACACGAATCCCTTGCCGAAACCGTGCATGTCCAAATACGTATCACCAATTCCACGCAATGAGAATGTGCCGCGATATAGAGCAGGCTGCTCAACATCATCGCCTGCCGGCGCATATTTTAGCCCGGCAAGGGTAGTAAACGGAAACTTATACATCTTCCAGCCAAGCAATTCCTGTCCGTTAAGGGTTACTTTTTCGGTAATGCCCTGGCGGTTGTCGGTTAAGTACGTGCCATAATTGATGCGACCGTTGTTCTCCACCAAAATATCCAGAACAGCATTAGCAGTCGGGCTGGTCAACTGCAGCGAATCCTGCTTAAGCCGCCTGTCTAAAACGCTGATGCGTTTGCCATTGAGGTACACCGTGGCAAAATCACGCATTTCTTTTATCTTCAACAAGCCGCTCGCGGCATCTTTCAAAGTGGTTCGGTACATTACAAAGCCATAGCCCTGGTCTATATCCTCAAAGCTCAGCGGCTTTTCAGATTCTACGGGTGTACCTAAATTACTGAACAAGCTTGCTTTACCTGTTAGTTTGATTACGTTCAGTGCAAATGTCATTCGCTTTTTACCGGGCACATCGGGCAATACCTCGCCGGGTGGCAGGTGTTTGGCAATTACCTCGCGGAATTTGTAATACTTCGCGGTGGGATTGCCTGCTTCGTCCAGCGGCGCATCATAATCGTAGCTGGAGGTTTGCGGCGAATAAGCCTCAGTACGGCTCATATTGGCGCCGTTCATAAAATCGCGCGTGGTACCACCATGGAACATATACATATTGATAGATATACCAGCGCCAAGTACCTCATCCAGTTTTTTTGCATCGGCATCGGCGTTGCTGCCGCTATGGGGCTTACCCCAGCTATCAAACCAACCCGGATACCACTCGGCCACATAATAGGGCCCTTTGCCGCCGTGATGTTTATTGATGAGTTCTTTTACTTTCTTAGGGTCATCTTCGCCGTTCACCGCAGGTAAAAAACCGGGCAGGTAGCCCGCAGGCATTTGAGAGGGACCATCGCATGTAAACAAAACGCCATCAAAGCCCGCCTCGCGGAATATCTTTTCGTTTTGGGCAAGGTATTGCTTATCGTTACTGTACGAGCCGTATTCGTTCTCTATCTGCACCATAATGATATTGCCGCCATGGGTAACCAATAAAGGCGTAAGCTGCTTACCCAATTGCAGCACATAGTTACGGTAGGCATCCATAAACTTAGGGTCCAGGCTGCGCACCTTCAAGGTTTTATCTTTCAATAACCACCAGGGGTAGCCGCCAAACTCCCATTCGGCACAGGCGTAGGGGCTTGGGCGCATTACCACCCACATGCCTTCCTCTTTGGCTATCTGCGCAAATTGTGCAATATTTTTGTTCCCGCTAAAATCGTATTGCCCCTGCACCATTTCGTGTGCGTTCCAAAACACATACATACCAATGGTATTTAGGCCCATGGCTTTTGCCAGTCTGATGCGCTCGCGCCACATATCCTCTGGGATGCGGGTATAATGCATCTCGCCCGAGATAATCTGCAGGGGCTTACCATCCAACATAAAGGTGCTATCGCCCAGGGCGAAAGTATGACTATCTGTTTGAGCCTGGCTTAATAACGCGCCGTTAAGTAACAGCGTGCAGCAAAGTAAAATCTTCTTTAACATTTTTATCACAAATTAAAATAAACCCAGTTGGCCGGTATCGTCTATGTCGATATCGTTGGGATTGGTTATCTCTAAATCTATTTTCTTCTTTGGTAATTCCACCGATTTGGCGAGTGATTCCACCGATTTTTCGTCAACCGATTTCACCGATTCTGTCGGTTTCGATGCGCCGTCTGCTTTAACAGGGGTTCCGGGCGATTGTTGTTCTTCGGGCACATCATCTGCCGGGTTGCCGCCATTTGTCGGGGTATTATCCGGATCCTCCGGACCATCGGGTTGGCTAGTAGCATCCTCGTCGGTATCATCCTCTTCGTCGGTAATGATCGGCTCAATTGATTTTACCTGGTGAATAGATACACGGTTGCCCATGGCTTTCATGCCTTTTACATCTATCAGTTCGGTGAGGTTCAGTTCGGCGGTTTCGGGCACCAGTGCTTTGCCTTTCAGCAATTCAACCTTAATCATAGGCTGTTTAGCACCGCTGATGAGGGTTAGCTTAGAGCCAGGCTCGTCGCTGATTACACTGGTTTGCTTGCCTATCACTGTATTCTCGAAGGTGAAACGTTTCACCAGGTAGTTCTTCGATTTACCATCGTAATGCACAACCGCAAACACTTTCGCAGGGTTGTATTTTTCAATGATGATCATCTTATCGTCGAAGTGGTTATTCAGATCGAAGCTGGTGAGCTCGTAACTACCGTTGCCGAAGAAATTAAGGATGCGGTCATCACCATCAAATTCGCCAAGGTATTTACCACGACCATCGGCATTGAGGCGTTTCAATATCTCGTCGTACCAAATCTTACGCCCGGCCAGGGTGGATACACCCTTACTTTTGAGCACGACTTTCTTCACCGGGTACTTGGTTACCATATTACCCATCGATCCACGCCCCTTAATGGCCAGTTGCGCAAAATCCTCATCGAAGTTTAGCTTCTTGAGCTTGGCATGCGGTTTAAGCTGCACATTTACAATCTCGGCCTCGCCGTTGGGGTTAGCGGTAAAATACAGCACCTTGCTGCCCTTGGTGCCTTTGGTAAGGTCGTACTCTTTATCGCGCGTAATGCCCGTTACCGAGAACCGCTTGATATAACTTACGCCGCTTTGCCCGTCTTTATAAATCATGTTGTAAACGGTGCGCTCGTCGTTTTTCTTGAACACCGCCACATGCAATATATCTTTGCCCACGAAAACTTTATCCTGCACACGGTTCACCACGAATTTCCCGTCCTCGCGAAACACTATAATGTCGTCGATATCCGAGCATTCGCCAACCAATTCTACGTTATCATCCTTTTTAAGGCCCGAGCCAATGAAGCCATCTACGCGGTTTACAAATAGTTTGATATTGGCCAGAGCCACCTGTGCGGCTTCTACCTTATCAAATGTGCGCAGCTCCGTTTTGCGCTCGCGGCCTTTACCGTATTTGTCTCTCAGCTTCTCAAACCAGGCGATAGTATAATCGGTAAGGTGTTTCAGGTGGTGTTTTACCTGTTTAATTTCATTTTCGAGGTTTTTTATCTGCTCGTCGGTCTTTTTGAAATCGAAGCGGGTGATACTACTCATCGGCTTATCAATCAGCTTCTTGTAATCCTCGGGCAATATCTCGCGGTAAAACAAGGGGAAGAAGGGCGTGAACAAACGGGTCAGCGTCTCTACCACCAGTTCGAAGGTTGACGAGCCCTCGTAATCCGGGTGTTTGTACATCCCTTCCTGTATGAATATTTTGAGCAGCGAGCTGAAGAATATCTTTTCCATCAGTTCCTTAAGCCTGATATCCAGTTCCATCTTCAGCAACTCGCGGGTGTAATTAGTACTCTCTACCAGCATATCGTTCACGCTCATGAAGCGTGGCTTATCATCCTGTATTACGCAGGTATTGGGCGATACGGATACCTCGCAATCGGTGAAGGCATATAGCGCATCTATAGTTACATCGGGCGATATGCCAGGTGCCAGGTGCACAATAATTTCTACGTTTTGCGAGGTGTGGTCGTCTATTTTCTTTATTTTGATCTTGCCCTTATCATTGGCAGATATAATGCTTTCAATTAGGCTGACGGTGGTGGTAGAGAACGGCACCTCGGTTATAACCAGGGTTTTCTTATCCCGCTCTTCAATTTTTGCACGTACGCGCACCCTTCCGCCACGCTGCCCTTCGTTATAGGCAGATGCATCGGCCATACCGCCGGTAGGGAAATCGGGCAGCAGATTTGGGCGGATGCCTTTAAGTGATGCGATGGAAGCATCCAGCAGTTCAATAAAATTATGCGGCAATACCTTGGTGGCCAAACCCACAGCAATACCTTCTGCGCCTTGGGCCAGCAGCAATGGGAATTTTACCGGCAACGTAATGGGCTCGCGGTTACGGCCATCGTAACTGGCCTGCCAAACGGTGGTATCGGGGTTGAATACCACATCCAGCGCAAATTTGCTCAGGCGCGCCTCGATATAACGCGGGGCAGCAGCCGAATCTCCGGTAACCGGGCGGCCCCAGTTACCCTGGGTATCTATCAGCAGTTCCTTTTGGCCAATCTGTACCATGGCATCGCCTATGGAGGCATCGCCATGCGGATGGTACTTCATGGTGTTACCTATCACGTTGGCGCCTTTATTGAAACGACCGTCGTCCATTTCCTTCAGCGAGTGTAGTATGCGGCGCTGTACAGGTTTCAAACCGTCGTTAATGTGCGGTACCGCACGATCGAGGATTACATAAGATGCATAATCGAGGAACCAGTTTTCGTAGAGCCCGTCGAGGGTGGTGATGTTATGAAGCTTGTCTTCGTTATTTGCAGGAGTTTCTGACATTTTTTTAACACAGAGATACTAAGAAGGCACAGAGTGCACTAAGTTTTTATAATTCGACGAATGCCGTCTTTTAACAATAAAACGTTAAAGTTTATTAACAGCCCGAGTTTGCAACCCGATACCTTTAAATAAGTTAAAACCTGGGCCACATGCACCTCGTTTAAGGCTTCAATAGCTTTTAGTTCGACTATTAGTTTATTTTCAACAAGCAAATCTAATCTATATCCGCATTCTAACTTAATTTCTTCGTAAATAAGCGGCAAAGGCTTTTCTTTTTCAACATAGATACCTTTTTTTGCTATTTCATAAAACAGGCACTCCTTGTAAGCAGATTCTAATAACCCAGGACCAAGTGTTTTGTGGACATTAATTGCTGCACCTATAACCTCAGTAGCCAGGTAGTTTTCAAATTGCATACGCTGTTAACTCTGTGCCTACTTTGCGCACTCCGTGTTTAAATTGTTTAAAACACTAAGATAAATTATTGAAAGAAATTCAGGTAATGCTATTTATAAACATTTTCTGTCTATTATTTCGCCATCGCCAATTTCTGCAAAAAGCCTCTCACCTTATCGGTATCATAGTTAGCCATGCCCTCGTGCCTAAACACCATGGTTCCTTCCTTATCAAATATCACGGTAGTGGGCAGGTTGCCGCCATAAACGCTTTCCGGCACATCGCTCATTACCTGGTACAACGGCAAATGATAATCATACTTCGCCATAAATTGAGCGGCTTCTTTCAACTTGCTATCGGCATCTACCGCAATGAAAACAATATTGGTATCAGCCTTAAGTTTTTGGTGCAGGCTATTGAGAGAGGGCATTTCGGCACGGCAAGGCGGGCACCAGGTAGCCCAAAAGTTAAGCAGCACCACTTTGCCCTTTATTTGTTTTAAGCTGATGTCTTTGCCCGATGCATCGCGGAACGAGATATTGATAGTGCTTTTAACAGGTACCGTTGCAGCCGCACTTACATCGGCCCTGAAAAGCCCCACGCCCATTAAGCCGCGCATCAGCATTGCCTTAGCCGCTGGTACGAAAACCATTACCGCCAGAGCGATGATGATTAACCCGTTGATGAGGTTAGCTTTTGTAAATAATTTATTTGCGGTGGCTTTATCTTGCATAAGCTGTTTGTGTTTGCTGGGCTTTAAAGATAAGCGCGGATACCGCTACCCGCAAATGCACTGCTAAATATAAACCGGTTTTATGATGCTGTACCTTACCAGCAGCCTTTGCACCGCCAAATAAAAAAGCCCAAACAGCCTACCGACTGTTTGGGCTAAAATATGTTTCTCGATTTTTTTAGTTTATCTTACGGATAACGTTGTTGCCAAAATCGGCTACGTAAATGTTGCCGCCTGTACCTACCGCAATACCCGTAGGGCCATTAAATAAGGCTGCCGTACCCGCGCCATCGGTATATCCGGAGCCACCTGATGCGCCGGCCATAACGATAAGCTTTTTATCCGTACCAATTTTGATGATGCGCCTGTTGCCATCGCATATCCAGAAATTACCCGAACCATCTATACTCAGCGAATTTGGCGCGCCTAACAATGCCGTTATAGTAGTACCACTTGTTGAGCCGCCCGCGAAAGTAGTTACCAGCATATCGGCATCAATTTTACGGATGGCATTATTAAGTGGCTCGGCCACGTAGATATTGCCTGTAGCATCAAGCGTTATGCCGGTTGGTTTGTTAAAGTTGGCATCGGTGCCCGTGCCATTTGCGTAACCGGTTGTGCGACTACCCGCTATGGTAGTAACCACGCCAGCCGCTGTAATTTTGCGAATGAGGTTGTTGCCATAATCGGCCACGTAAACGTTGCCATTTGCATCAACAGCAACACCGCGTGGCGTGTTGAATGTTGCTGCTGAGCCGGTACCATCGGCATAGCCTGCATCTCCGCTGCCGGCAAGGGTGGTTACTGTACCAGTTGGGGTTACCTTGCGAATGGCATTGTTCCCGAGGTCGGCCACGTAAACATTGCCCGCTGCATCAACCGCCAGGCCCGATGGCGAATAGAATTTTGCTGTTTCTGCGGTACCGTCAATAAAACCCAGGCTGCCGTTACCGGCCAGCGTTGTCACATGCCCGTCTGTAGTTATTTTGCGAATTGCGGAGTTAAACGAATCGGCTACGTAAACAGTGCCCGCCGCATCGGTAGCAATACCCATTGGGTTCTGAAACAAGGCTGCGGTGCCTATCCCGTCTAAAAAGCCTCCGGCTATTGCGCCGGCAAACGTGCTTACCTGGCCGGTTGTGGTGCTTTGATCGCTACCAGTGTTAAACTGTACTACGGCCCCATAGGCGGTGGTACCCAGGTAGGTGGCATAAGCCCGTAAGTAATAAGTAGTATTTGGCGTAAGATCGGTAATGCTGCTGGCGTAAGTGCCATAGTTAACGGTTTCGGAAGTTTTGGTATCTGAAACCGTGGGTACCTGGTTACTGCTGCTATAGCAAACACCATAAGCCGTAGCAGTGCCACTTGTGATAAAGCCGCCACTAAAAGCACCGGTACCGGCAGCGTTTACAATTACGGGGCTGGTAACTATAGTAGGTGCCGTATCCGTATCGCTGCTTTTAAGGCAAGCACTCAACATGGTGATAAGGATAATAGAAAAAATAGAGGGGAGGGTAAATTTGCTTTTCATGAGTTGCAGTAATGTGCGTTTTAAGTGGTAAATAAAACACATTACGGTTGCTTACTTCATTATGTAACGGCCAATCCATGTTTTGTATCGATTAACTGGCCATATACCACAGGCTCAGCGTCTAAATCTCAGCACAAAATTGAAGCGCCTTTATCAACCCACCCAACACCATAAAACTCTTATCCACCAGGTCATCATACGGCATACCGAAACTGATGCGGATAAAGTTGGTGAAACGCCCGTCTGTACTAAATATCTGCCCCGGCGCAATGCTGATGTTGTGTTGCATGGCCGCCTTGTATAGTTCGAATGCGTTGATACTCTTATCCAATTCTATCCATAAAGCATAACCACCCTGAGGGCGACTTACTTTGGCATCGGGCGGAAAATGCGCGGCAATGCCCTGCATATACCGCAGGCATTGGGTGTATAACGCACGGCGCAGGTTGCGCATGTGCAGATCATATCTACCCGCCTCAAAAAAGTGCGCTATGGCTGCCTGCGTAGGTGTGGCCGAACTGATGGTGTGCATCATTTTGACATTGAGGATTTGCTCCTTAAACCTACCGGGAATGCACCAGCCCACCCGGTAACCCGGTGCCAGCGATTTGGAAACCGAGGAGCACAACATCACCCATCCTTCCCTATCGAAGCTTTTGCAGGTATGCGGCCTGGTTTTGCCAAAGTATATCTCCCCGTAAATATCATCCTCTATCAATGGCACCTGCTTTTGGGTAAGCAAGGTGACTAATTGCTTTTTGCGTTCATCGGGCAGGCAACTACCCACGGGATTGCTAAAATTGGTAACAAAAAGGCAGGCTTTAACATCCACTTTGTCCATCGCCTGCTCAAGATAGTCAATATCTAAACCTATCTCTGGTGATACGGGTATTTCCAACACTTTCAAATCGAGGCTGAGCATTACATTGAATATACCAAAGTAGGTAGGGCTTTCAATGGCAATGGTATCGCCAGGTTTGGTAACTGCCCGCAGGCAAAAAACCAGGGCCTCCATGCAGCCCTGTGTGGTTACCACATCATCGCCGGTTATATTTCCGCCCCAATTAAAAGCGTTTTTAGCTATTTGGTTACGTAGCGAGATGTTGCCTTGCAGATGCTCGTAATTACTGTTTCCGCTGGGGCTCTTGCGGATTGCTTCTATCATGGATTTATTGAGCTTGGCCAGTGGGATCAGCTCCATAGCCGGTGAAGCCCGCGAGAGTTTCAGCACGCTTTCTTCGGGCATGTGCTGGTACACGGTAGCTATCATTTCGGCAATGGTCGTTTGGCCGGTGCTTGTCAGCGGTGGCTTTACAGCAGGCGATTTGCTGAACCGCGATGGCGAAAACTTAACATAATAACCCGATTTTGGTCGCGCTTCGATGATACCCATATTCTCCAGTTCCACATAGGCTTTATAAGCTGTACTGATGCTGATGCCCTGCTCGCGGCTAAGTGCCCGAACGGATAGCAGCTTGTCGCCGGGCTTTAGCAAACCTTCCTTAACCTGCCGCTCAAAACGCGCTGCTATCTGTTCATACAAAAAATCGTCATCGTGGATAGTTGCAACGGCTTTCATTTCAAAATCTGTTATGCTCAAAATTAATAAATCTGCATCTGTTTTATCAAATATAGATGGCGTTATTTTGTGGTGTAATCTTTATTTAAACAATGGAACTGGAATTGATCAATTACCGGCCCGGGTATCAGCCTTACTTCGAAAAATTCAATAAGGCATGGCTCGAGGAATATTTTACGGTAGAAGAGTTGGATAAATGGGTGCTGGAGCACCCCGAAGAAGCCATTATTGACCCTGGAGGCGCGGTCTATTTTGCCGCAGTTGGCGAAACAATCGTGGGCACGGTGGCGTTGCGGGTTATTGAAGATGGTGTTCTAGAGATGACCAAGATGGCGGTAGATAAAACTTACCGTGGAGGTGGCGCAGGGCACTTCCTGTGCAAGTCTGCCATTGAAAAGGCACGGGAGCTGGGTGCGAAGAAACTTATCCTGTACTCGAACCGGATACTGGAGAATGCCATACACATTTACCGCAAGGCAAACTTTGTGGAGATACCTGTTGTACCCGGCACCTATCAACGATCAGACATTATGATGGAAATCAATTTCAAAGGTTAATTTTAAGCAAATACATGACAACAACAATATTGAGCCCTGCCGAGATACAGCAACACCGCGCCGAGACAAACGGCACGGCCAAAGTGATACACTTTAATAATGCAGGCTCGTCCCTGCCGCCTGATGTGGTAACCAATACCGTTATAGCCTACCTACAGGAGGAAGCCACTTACGGCGGTTACGAAACCGAAGCCAAATACCAGCGGCAACTGGATAATACCTACGATTTAATTGCCCGCCTGATAAACGCTCATCGCGATGAGGTGGCCATTGTAGAAAGTGCCAGCGTGGGATGGGGACTGGTGTTTAACGGCATCGATTTTAAGCCGGGCGATGAAATCATTACCTCGGAAATGGAGTACGTTACCAACCTGATGGGGTTTTTAAATGCCAAAAAGAACCACGACGTAATATTTAAAGTGGTACCGAATGACGACGAAGGTAACTTTTCGATGCAAGGGCTGGAGGATGCCATTACGCCAAAAACCAAACTGATTGCCATTACGCAGGTCCCATCAACCGCCGGGGGGATGATACCCGTAGCAGAAATTGGCAAGGTAGCCCGGGCGCATGGGATACTCTATCTGGTTGATGCCTGCCAAAGCGCAGGGCAATTACCGGTAGACGTGGAGGAGATTGGCTGCGATATGCTATCGGTAACCGGGCGTAAATACCTGCGTGCGCCACGTGGCACCGGCTTTTTGTATGTACGCAAAACCGTGCAGGATCAGCTAAAACTGATATTGATAGATAGCCATAGCGCCGATTGGGTAAGCGAAACCGAATTTAAGCCACGCAACGATGCCCGCCGCTTTGAGCTATACGAGAAAAACCGCGGCTTGACTTTAGGCCTGGGTAAGGCTATAGAATACGCGCTGAATATCGGCATCGACCGGATATGGAAACGCATCCAATACCTGGCCGATACCATGCGCAACAGTCTTCGCCAAATAGGAGGCGTGAACGTGCACGATTTTGGGCCTGAGCAATGCGGAATAGTCACTTTTTCTGTAGCAGAATTAGATGGCGCAGCCGTGAAAAGCAAACTGAAAGAACAGGGCATCAACGTATCCTTAGCCAAGGCCATCTCCACCCTTATTTACATGAACAAGAACCATCTGGAAGGCATCGTGCGTGCATCAGTACATTATTACAATACCGAGGAGGAAATTGAGGCGATGTGCGAGGTGTTGCGGAGCATGCTATCGGCATTAACAGACTGATTATTTTCAATCTTTACCCCCTTCGAAATACTAATTGTTGTATTATCTTTAAAAAAGCAAGTACACAACATTTAATCCGAGAAAATTCATGAAAATTAATTGGGCCAAAGATTTCTTTATAAAAATCTTTGGCACGTTTTATCTAAAGCAAATAGACTACACACCGCTGTCAGATGCTGAATATTACAAGAGGTTTGGAATTAAAATTGAGGATGTTGGAAAGCCTGTTGAAAATGAGAAATTATTAGAAAGAGCTTATTTGAAAGCATGGGAAAATAGAGATTTTGAAATAAATAAACTTTGGACACGGGCCGCTTATTTCTGGGGATTTATTGTGCTGATATTTGGAGCTTATTTTTCGCTTTTAACCAGTGCACATCCAGAAAAAGCGATTAAGCTACATTTAGATTTATATCTGTTGTTGTTGGGTTTATTGTTTTCCATTACATGGTATTTAGTTTTACTAGGCAGCAAGGTGTGGCAGCAAAATTGGGAGGCTCATGTTGACAGGCTCGAAAATTATATTTCCGGCCCTATCTATAAAACAGTCTATTATTCGGGAAGAAGATTTTATTCAGTTTCTAAACTAAATGAGGTAATTGCGCTAACGGTTACCGGTGTTTGGATAGCGCTATTGATACAATATGCGCAAAATTATGAATTAATTAAATCAAGAGAAGGCTTCAGTCAGATAGATTGGTATGTAAGTATTTCTTCTTTAATTGCTTTTGTTATTGCAATAGTACTTAGATTTGGATACAGTTCGGGTGACTACAGGGTGAGTGGCAAGGGCTTCTTTGATAGATGGGAGTAGTTATCAGTTAAAACGTTATTTTTTTAAACAAGCCTTCATCTTAACTGTTTTTTAGCCGATTATTGTTTTAGATTCTCCAAGGTTCAGCGTGAACCTTACCTTATTCAATCCTTTAGCCATATTCCTTTTGTAAAAACGAATCGCCGGTTCGTTAAAATCGGGGGTTTGCCATTGTATATTGATGCAGCCGCGTGCTGTGGCAATATCTTTTAGCAGGTTGATGATTTGCTCGCCTATTTTTTGCCCCCTGGCTTCCTCTACCAGGAAAAGGCAATCGAGGTACATAAACTCGGCAGCATCCCAGGTAGCATAATCATAGGTGTAGGTGGCGTAGCCGATAAGCTCGCCGCCTTGCTTAACGACCAAGCCATGCAGGCGTTTGCTTACGAACAGGGCTTCGGCCAGCCGTTCGGCTTTCCCATCCGGCTTAAAAGCAGCCTTTTCATACTCGGCATGGGCGGCTATCAAAGGCATCAGTTGGGGTATGTCCGTAGGTTGTGCTTCGCGTATTTTGTATTCCATGATTACTTTATCAATTCCTGTTTCACGTTATCTATAAACTCGAGTATATGTTTTTTGTGGCTGTCCTCGTGCCGTATGGCGGCATAATGGGTGCGGATAAGCCCCTTGCTGCCGATGCGCACCAAATTGAAAGCATCAGATGTGGCAAAGGGCTTCAACGCCCAAACGGGCATGGTCATGATACCCATGCCGGCCTTTACCATTTCCAGGGCAACTTCGGTTAGCGGGATAGCCATGATTTCACCGGGCTGCACTTTTGCCTCCTTTAAAAAATGCTGATACACGGTAACCGTTTCCAGCGGGTAGGAATGGATGATCAAAACTTCTTTGGCTATGTCTTCCGCAGTAAGGTGTTTTTTTGAACTTAAAGTATGCCCGGCGGGCACAACCGCCATTACCTCGTCTTTAAACAGTTCGATATAGCGAATACTCTTATCGTTGAGCGGGTCGGAAGTGATGCCTACGTCCAGCTCGTTATCCAGCAGTTTTTGCAAGGGCCGGTGCGTGGCCTCCATTACAATCTTTACGTTAAGCCGTGGATAAAGTAGTTTCATCTTCACCATAAAAGCGGGCAGCCAATGGTAGCTGGTGTAGCATTCTGTGCTGATGCGGATATCGCCGGTGTGGCCCATGCGCAGGTCGTTCAGTTTGGCGTTGGCTTGTTCTATCTCGTCTAAAACACGCGTGGCGGTATCGTACAAAATCCTACCCTCATCAGTCAGTATCCATTGATTTTTGGTACGATAAAATATTTTTACCCCCATGCGCTCCTCTATATCCTTAAGCTGGTGGCTCACCGCCGACTGCGTAAGGAATAATTTTGGCAAGGATTTGCTGATGCCCTTTTCATCGGCAATGGTTTTTATCAGTTTAAGATGCCTCACGTCCATAGAGTAAAGTTACCCATTTGCGGGGCATATCAAACATGCGGATTGCTCATGTGCACTTGCGCCAATCCTCATACAAATACATCGCCGCGCCGCACTACTTTTGAATCATCAAAACAAAGGAAACATGACAGCAATTGACCACTATCAAAACAAATTAGCTTACGAGATGGACCCATCAGACCTTTTCGATGCCCTGGAGGTCGGGCAGCCAGTCGTCGTAATCGATGCCCGCAAAAGCTTCGCCTACGAGCGCGAACGCATCCCCGGAGCCATCAACCTGCCACACCGCGAAATGAGTGCAGACACCACCGAAGGCTTCGATAAAACAAAATTATATATCACTTATTGCGACGGCATCGGTTGCAATGCATCTACGCGTGGAGCGTTGAACCTGGCGAAGCTGGGATTCAACGTAAGAGAGTTGGTTGGCGGTATAGAGTGGTGGAAGTTCGACGGTTACGAAACCGAGGGCACGCAGGCAAGTGCCGGCCTGGCCATTAAATGTGCCTGCTGAAGAATCAGGTGCGATTTGACCTGGCGTTAACTTAACGGTTTTTTAACATCCGCTTTAAATAACTATTTTTGAGGCCCGATGTTAAAAACCGTTTTTAGTTTCTGCCGATTCCTGATTTTTTGGATTGTATTCGCCTTTATTACCCGGGCGGTATTCGAGGTTTACTTCCATGAGAAATTTGAGGGCAGCACGGCATGGGATATCATCCAGACTTTCATTTACGGTGCCCGCATGGATGCCTCTATGGCCGGGTATATCGCGTTGATCCCCCTATTGGTGTTCGGGTTTAACTGGTTTACCAAATACCACATCAAACCCATTTGGCTCTGCGGATACGTTTACTTCATGCTTTTTTTGGTCTGCTTCATCGCTATCCTCAACTTCAACATCTTCCGCGAATGGGGCACCAAGGTGAACTTCAGGGTTTTTGCAAACGTGTATAATTCTCCGTCGGAGGCCATGGCATCTACCGGCTCCTCGCCTATCGGCATCAGCTTGTCCATTGGCGCGGTGCTACTTACCGTTGGCATCCTGCTCTCTCATTTTATTATCGACTATAATTTCAGGAAACCAAAGGTGCCCCTATGGACCAAACCACTTATCTTCCTGTTGTTGTTCGGCGTAAACTTTGTAATCGTGCGCAGTGGCCTGCAATTAGTGCCCATGAGCCAAAGCACGGTTTACTTTTCCGACAGGCCCATCCTTAACCAGGGGGCATTGAATACCGAGTGGAACCTGATGCAAAACACTTTCGAGAGCGTAAAAACGCAGGATAATCCCTATCTTTTTATGCCCGCTGCCCGCGCTACCGCCCTGGTAGATAGCATGTATGCGGTGAATAAGGATACCACGATCAATATCCTGACTACTCCGCGCCCCAACGTGGTGATTATACAACTGGAAAGCTTTACTGCAGATGTTATCCAATCACTCGGCGGCGAAAAAGGCGATGCACCAAACTTTGAAGACTTCATCAAAAACGGCGTATTGTTCGATAGCATTTATGCTGCCAGCGACCGCACCGATAAGGGCATTGTGGCTATTTTAAGCGCCTTCCCTTCGCAGGCCTCGCGCACCATGGTTATCGACAACTCCAAGCAGGAACACCTTCCGGCGATCAGCAACTCACTGATCAACCATGGCTATCACACCTCCTATTTTTACGGTGGAGATGCCAATTTCATGAATTTTAAAGCCTATCTGCTGAGCCATAATATCGATGGCATGATTGATAAATTCAGCTTTGACGAAAAGGAGATGAACTCCAAATGGGGTGCGCATGACGATATCGTACTGAAACGCAATGTAATATACCTCAGCCAACAAAAAGAGCCATTCTTTAGCTATATACAAACGCTTAGCAACCACGAACCTTTTGAAGTGCCTACCCAACCGCACTTCCCCGGCGAGGATCTGCCCAACAAATTCCGCAGCACGGCTTATTATACCGATGCTAGTTTGAAAGAATATTTTGATGAAGCAAAGAAACAGCCCTGGTATAAAAACACCCTGTTCATTTTGGTTGCCGACCATGGCCACCGCCTGCCCCTAAACCATTCTGAACCTTACGAGCCGCGCAAATACCACATCCCCTTACTATTTTTTGGCGATGCTATAAAACCCGAATACCGTGGCAAGCATATTACCAAACTGGGTAACCAGGTGGATATTGCAACTACCCTGCTAACCCAAATGGGCCTGCCGCACAAAGAGTTCAAATGGTCTAAAAACCTGCTGAACCCTTACAGCAAGGAGTTTGCATTTTTCGACTGGGATAACGGTATGGGCTTTATGACGCCCAATCAAGCCGTATCTTACGACAACGCGGGCCAACGCGTAAATTACATCAAAAACCCCGCGGCACCTAA
This sequence comes from Mucilaginibacter psychrotolerans, assembly GCF_004519315.1. Taxonomy (GTDB): domain Bacteria; phylum Bacteroidota; class Bacteroidia; order Sphingobacteriales; family Sphingobacteriaceae; genus Mucilaginibacter; species Mucilaginibacter psychrotolerans. Next base: position 3,933 of record NZ_SOZE01000001.1, on the reverse strand, counting down.
AGCGGAGACGGATGAAACATTGCTTTTAGGGAAGGCCTTTTTACAGGAAGTGTTTACAGAGTATATGAAGTTTTAAAAGGTTCTCTTTTTGTGAACCTTTCTGATTATATTTGTTTAAGGAATGAAAGTCCACCTTATCAAAAAACAAACGTTAGAAAATTTCGCGGCCCAGCATCCGAGAAGTAGAACTTCTTTGGAGGATTGGCTTGAGAAACTAAAGTTTGCCGATTGGGAAGAGCCGGGCGATATAAAATACACATTCAACACCGCTGATATTTTAGGCAAAAGCAGCAGCCGGATTGTTTTTGATATTGGTGGGAACAATTACAGGATGATTTGTAAATTTATTTTCGGGGCAAAACAAGTTCATCTTTTTGTTTGCTGGATAGGAACACACGCTGAATACGATAAGGTTTGTAAACTAGGAAATCAGTACACGATTAATCTCTACTAAATGGAAGCGGCAATAAAATACACTATTATTAAAAACGAGAGCCAGTACAAGGATTATTGCGATCAACTGGAAGTTCTATTGACGCAGGAGAAAGTAGAAACGCTCCAGGATGAAGTGGATTTGTTAACATTATTAATAGAAAAGTACGATGAAGAGCATAACTCATTTGCGGAAACCGACCCAATTAAATTGCTACGCTCATTAATGGACGACCACCAGTTAATACCTCAGGATATGGTTATGATATTAGGCATTAGCAAGGGTTATGTATCGGATATCCTGCATTATAAAAAAGGACTCTCAAAAGAAGTTATCCGAAAATTGGCTGATTATTTTAAAGTAAAGCAGGAAGCTTTTAACCGCCCCTATAAACTGATATCCCCCGTTAATGCTCATTTGCGTAATGCCAGCGTGATGAATACTACCAAAAAGCTGGAAGCCGTTAAAAGTTAAGGTCCAAATATCTTTAAAAAATGCCCCGGCCATTCAACCAGGGCATTACAACCATTCAACAAGTAATTTTCTCCTACTTTAACACTGCTAGCCTTGCATAAGTCTCCAGCATAGCCGATTGGTCTATCAGGCTTTTTATCTTTTGCTTGCCCAACAAGTTTTGCGTGTCTTTTTCGTTATTCCAAACGTGTTCTGCATCGGCGATAATGAAGTTCAGCCGCGCTTTATTTTTCTCCACTTTGTACAGTTCGATATAGCCTCTTACCAACACGGCGTTGAACCAATAGTTGCCGGGTAATTTGCCATTGCGGAAGAAAACCTTCTCGGCACCGTTGGCTACGTTCACTGCATCGGTCAGGTATTTTTTTTCGTGGGTGATGTTGTACAGGATAACGCCCGACTGCAGCATCGTGCCGGCATTGTAGGTATAAAGCGCAGAATCAATTTTGAGCGAAGGCAGCCTGATGTTATCATAATAAACACCCTTTGGCGATAACAGGTTCTTCTTCGTCCAATTGTAAACGGATATGGCGGTATCTAAATAAGCCTTGTCCTTAGTGGCCTGGTAAAGGCGTAGGGCTACCAACACGCCCGGACCATTGGAGCAGGTATTCTTTCCTTTTAAATTCCCTTCCTCCCAATAAAAGCCACCACCGGCAACCTGGTCGCGCCCGGTAAGTAGGAAACGGTAAATCAGTTTAGAGGTCTCCAAATATTCCTTTTTATGGGTGCGTGCATAAGCATCCATCAGCGCAATAGCTATCCATTCGTTATCATCGTAAAAGCGGGCATCTACCTTTTCCTTTACCACCATGGCCTGGTATGCGGGAGATGGTGCTCTGTCGGAGTAATATTGCTGTATCGCTTTCATTACCGGGGCAATGTATTCTTTGCCCGGTTCCAGTGCCTCCAGCTCGTTAGCGGCTTGCAACAACGCAGTTAAGGGCCACAGAAAAGAGTGGTTTCCTTTGTTGGCTTCGACATTATTGGTTTCGAGATACAGGTTTGCGCCTTTATCGTAAAAAGTTTGATAGATGTTTTTATGGATAAAGCTGATGCGCTCGCGGTAGTTGGGAGCCTGCGCTATTCGACTCACCCCCCGCCCCCTCTCTCCTGCGGAAAGAGGGGGAGACATGGTGGTTGTAGTGCTCCTAACCCTCTTTACCGTAGGTAGAGAGGGTCGGGCAGCGTAGCGTACCCGGGGTGAGTCAACTCGCGACGCAGCCCTAAATGATGATAAGGCTACCGCACTAAAGGCCATGGCGCAGCCAAGTACCATTAATAATGATATTTTTTTCATAGGTATGTTTCTAATTGTTAAGCCAATAACTGGGGCTTGGTTGTGTAAGTTTCCCAAAGCAGCTCACCAAATAAGGTGTTGGCCCAGGCAAACCATTTACGGGTGAATTTCTTTGCGTCGTCTTTATTAAATGATTCGTGCATAAAGCCCGTGCCGCCGTGCGTTTTGCGCAATTGCTCTATAGCTGCTTTTATCTCGGCATCATCGCTGCTGGTTAATGCCAGTACGGTAATGCTTATCGGCCATATCATATCCTTGCCGGCGTGCGGGCCGCCAATACCTTCGCCTGCTGCGCCTTTGAAGAAGAACGGATTATTGAGCGACCAGAGCATTTTGCGGGTATTGATATAAACCGGGTCGGTATTCTCTATCGCGTTTAAATAAGGCATAGCCAACAGACTCGGCACATTAGCATCGTCCATCAGGTTAAAGCTGCCGAAACCGTTTACCTCGTAAGCGTAAACTTTACCGTATTGCGGGGTATCTATTACGGCATGCACCTTTAGGGCTGCATCCACTTCGTTTGCCAGGGCCAGTAATTCAGCCGAAAGTGCTTCGTCTTTCAATATGGTCTTCACCATTTCTGAAGACTGCTTCAGGCTAACCACTGCAAAAAAGTTCGACGGAATAAGGTAAGAATAAACCGTAGCATCATCGCTTGGGCGGAAGGAAGAGCAGATAAGCCCAACAGGCTTTACGGGGTAGCCGTAACCATTCATCGGCACGCCATCTGTAGCCCAGGAAGTGTTACGCTGGAACGAATAGGGTCCATCGTTATCCTTGCGTTGCTGTTCTTTAAAAGTCTTCAGCGTGTTTTGGATGGCTAGCTTCCAGTTGGCATCGAATGGAGAGGTATCGCCGGTAAGTTTCCAGTATTTATACGCTAAACGGATAGGGTAACAAAGCGAATCAATCTCCCATTTACGTTCGTGCAGACCGGGTTTCATTTTGGTTACGTCATCTTTCCATTCGCCTACCTTGTTGGGGTCGTCGTAAAAAGCGTTGGCGTATGGGTCGCGCAGTATACAGGTAGTCTGGCGGTTGATAACGCCTGCTACCAGGCTTTTCAGCTCGGCATCCTTGTTAATAAAAGCAATATAGGGCCAAACCTGAGCGCTGCTATCGCGCAGCCACATGGCATCAATGTCGCCTGTTATTACGTAGGTATCGGGCCTTCCGCTAATGGTTTTATAGGTTACTGTAGTATCCAGCGTATTGGGGAAACAGTTCTCGAACAGCCAGCCCAGCTCGGGGTTCTTCACTTTTGCCTTAAATTCCTTTATCGCCGCTTCTACCGCCTTGCTGGTAAATTTGCGTTGCGCTGCAGGTACCCGCACTACGGGGTAAGCCTCGGCCGCAAAGGATAGCTTGTTCATGAATACGCCTGCTCCCAGCAAAGCCGTGCTGCCTAAAAATTGCCTTCTTTTCATATGTTGTGTAACGGTAATAATCGTTGTGCAAAGTAATTAAAACCACCGTAAGAAATGCGCTATGTTTTACCCTCACATTCATTTTTTTTGACACAAGAGCAAGGTTTCGCTATCGCGAGATTAGCGATAGCGTATCTCATAGCTCATAGCTTCTTTGACTCCCCTCTTGAGAGGCATAGCCGTCAACTTAAGGGTAATGGGTTAAAAATCTTTTTAATTTTTGTAAATTAAACAGGGCGTAGTTTGCCATAAAGGCAAACTATGTATTTTTGCGCTCATATTTTTTTCTTTTTTGA
>NZ_SOZE01000019.1 GCF_004519315.1 Mucilaginibacter psychrotolerans | reverse complement strand
GCGGTTTAAAAGGGTTAGGGCAGCCATTAAATGATGAACTGCCCTAAACAGGCTGACTTAAGCCGCCTTTAATAAATCAAAATTAAAAAATATTTGATTATTAACACAGAATCTCTTGAGCACCTTTAATATCAACAACAGCGAAAAATTCTGATTCAGACAATTATTATGGCGTTGCCTTCGGCCCGCGCTTTCCGTTACAACTCCTCATTCCACAGCGCTGATAGAAGTGCTGCTCCATTCCGGGGTTTCCACTGCAATCGCTAACGCTTTTTTCTATTAACCCTTATTTTCTTTGATTAAAAACATTTAACGAAGAGGCGGATTAACTTAATCAACCATTCACCACTCACCAATCAACCTAAATCCCTAAATTTGCCATCCCATGTACCTGCAGCAGCTCTCCTTTTTAAATTTTAAGAATTATACCGAAGCCGAGCTCACCCTCAGCCCGGGCGTAAATGCTTTTGTAGGAAATAATGGCGCAGGCAAAACCAACCTGCTGGATGCGGTGCACTACCTCAGCCTCTGTAAAAGTTATTTTAACCCCATAGATAGCCAGCAGATAAAGCAAGGAGCCGACTTTTTTATGGTGAACGGCGTGTTCGAGAAAAACGGCAATAAAGAAGTGGTGGCCTGCGGCGTAAAGCGCAATCAAAAAAAACAATTCAAACGCAATAAGAAAGATTACCAGCGCCTGGCCGACCATATAGGGCTGCTGCCGCTGGTAATGGTATCACCGTACGACATCAGTATCATCATTGAGGGCAGCGAAGAACGCCGCAAATTCATAGATAATGTAATATCGCAAACAGATAACCAGTATCTGGATGAACTGATTGCCTACAACAAATTCCTGGCCAACCGCAACGCGATGCTGAAACAGATTGCCGACACCGGCCGGTACGACCCGGAGCTACTGGCCGTAATGGATGAACAGCTCACGGCATCGGGCACCCGTCTGTTTCAAAAGCGCAGGGCATTTATGGAAGCGTTCACCCCCATCTTCAACCAGCACTACAGCTTTATTAGCAACGGTGCCGAGCAGGTAGAATTGGTTTACGAATCGCAATTACTTGCCGATAGCCTGGCAACCCTGCTAAAAAAGAACATCGAGCGAGATCGCATACTGGAGCGTACCACCAGCGGCATTCATAAGGACGACCTGCAATTCAACATACATGGCATGCCCATGAAAAAGTTCGGCTCGCAGGGGCAGCAGAAATCGTTTCTGATTGCTTTGAAGCTGGCGCAGTACACCTTCCTCACGCAAAAAAATGGCTTTAAGCCTTTGTTGTTGCTGGATGATATTTTTGATAAGCTAGATGATGGCCGCGTAACCAAGCTGATGCAGATGGTAAGCAACAACGATTTTGGGCAGGTGTTCATTACCGATACCAGCATAAGCAGGGTACAACAGGTATTTGAGGCAATAAAAGTCGACGTAAAATTATTTAAGGTAACGGAGGGCAATATAGATGCGTAAAGCAAACGATAAATCCATTAAGGAAGCCATTGAGCAGATGCTTAATGTGTACAAAATAAAACGCCGTTTCGATGAAACCCACGTGGTAGCCAATTGGTCTGATATTGTGGGCAAGCCCATGGCCAACCGTACCAAAGAATTATTCATACGGGATAGGAAGCTGTTTTTGCGCATAGAATCGTCGGTAGTGAAAAACGAGCTCGTAAACATGCGCAGCCAAATTATCGCCAAAATAAACGACGAGGCACACACCGTATTGGTAGAAGAAATAGTGTTTTTGTAATTACCGGCGACCTAAGCGTATGCGGGCCGTAATACCTCGAAGGGCATCATCCATAATGTGCGAAAACGCCAACAAAAATATGCCGGGGAAGATAAAAGCAAACTGGGCCTCGGGGTGATAGCGGAAGATATCTAAAGACACCAATAAAATAGTGACGATTATAACAGAATAAACGACGTATTTAAACAGGGCTTTCATGATTCTTATCTGGACTTATTGCAAAGTAATTATAACGTAAAGCTAACAAGCAATATTATAAAATGCAAGAGGAATTTAATAACAAAGGGCCCGCAATTTATTGCAGGCCCTTTGTTGTGTATTGGTTATTAGAACCTTTCGAAAGCAGAGAAAAAGAAGTTGCCTTCTATGTCGGCGTTCTCGTCAGAGTCTGAACCGTGTACCGCGTTTGCTTCTATAGATTTAGCAAAAAGCTGGCGGATAGTGCCCGCTTCGGCTTTAGATGGATCGGTTGCGCCAATCAAAGCACGGAAATCTGCAATGGCATTATCTTTTTCCAAAATAGCAGCTACAATAGGGCCTGATGACATAAAGGCTACCAGGTCGGCATAGAAACCGCGCTCTGCATGCACAGCATAAAATTCGCCTGCTTTTTGTGCACTTAGTGCGGTGTATTTAAGGGCTACTATTTTAAAGCCCGCTTTGGTAATATGGTCTAAAATAGCGCCGATATGGCCGTTTGCTACTGCATCGGGCTTTATCATGGTAAATGTGCGGTTAGTTTTCATTTCTTAGGGTTAATCTTTTTATTATAGATTATTAAAATTGCCGCAAAAGTAGGCTTTTACATCTGAAACATAAAGCTTTTACTATTAAATAACCTATTTGTATTTGATTAATTTATTTAGCTTTGCAACTTCTTTTTAAAAATTGATGTTGGATTTAGCCTCGCTTGCAGAACTTTTAGGTCAGCCCCAAAAAATAGTGATCACCACGCATCATAAACCCGATGGAGATGCTATGGGTTCGTCGTTAGGTTTGTATAATTATTTGATACAGCTTGGCCACCATGCAAAGGTTATAGCCCCTACAGACTACCCCGATTTTTTAGCCTGGCTTCCCGGCAACGAAGAAGTAATTATCTACACCGAACATACCGAAGAAGCCGCCGCACTGATAGCCGATGCTGCTATCATCTTTTGCCTGGATTTTAACCACCTCAGCCGCATCAACCAAATGGGTGAACTGGTGGGTGCCAGCAATGCCGTTAAGGTAATGATAGACCATCACCTGGAGCCGCAGGATTTTGACGACTACCGTTATTGGGATATCAAGGCCTGCGCAACGGCACAATTGGTTTATACCTTCATCGTAAACGAGCTTGGCCGCAAGGATTTAATAGATAAAGACGTGGCCACCTGCCTTTACGCCGGTATCCTTACCGATTCTGCATCCTTCCGCCTACCCAATACCACATCAGATGTGCACCGCATAGCGGCCGAACTGATAGATTGCGGCGCTGTAAACTGGCGCATACACGAACTGATATACAACAGCGCATCTGAAAACCGTTTGCGGTTTTTGGGACACTGCCTGGCCAACCGGCTGGAGATACTGCCCGAATACAATACGGCTCTGATTTCCGTTAGTAAAGCAGATCTGGATAAGTTTGGCGTAAATACCGGCGATACCGAAGGCATCGTAAATTATGCCTTATCAATGGCCAGCATTAAATTAGCCGCCTTTATTGTGGAGCGTACCGATATGGTAAAACTATCGTTGAGGAGCAAAGACGAGTTTCCGGCCAACGAAATATGCAAAAAGTATTTCAATGGTGGCGGGCACCGCAACGCTGCGGGCGGGCAATCTAACGAAAGCTTGGATGCAACGGTGGCAAAATTCAAAACAATATTACCTGAATATAAAAAACTATTAATACAGTAAAAACTAAAATGAGGAAAAATGTAATGTTAATTGCACTTGCAGCTATAGGGTTGGCAAGCTGTAAAGGTGGGTTTAAACAGGCTGAAGGCGGCTTGCTTTATGATATAAACGTAGATAAACCTGGTGAAACCATTAAAACAGGCGATTTCATGAGCCTGAACCTAGTGCTTAAAACCGATGGCGACTCGGTAATTTACAGTACTTATGAACAGGGCCGTCCGGTAATAAATGCTATGCCCAAAGCGCAGCAAAAAGGCGATATCATCAGCGGATTTGCCCTCCTTAGCGAAGGCGATAGCGCTACCTTTAAAATGAATATCGATTCGGTTTTCAAAAAAGGCCAGCCAAAGCCGCCGGGCATTAAAGGCAAATACCTGATTTACAATGTTAAGGTTGAAAAAGTTATACCAAGAGGCAACTTAAGCGAAGTAGTTTTTCAGGGCCGTATATCTGAGTATATGAAAGCCCAGGCCGATGCAGTTGCTAAAGCCGAGCCAGCTAAGCTTAAGAAATACGCAGACGACAATAAACTAAAAACCACCACCACCGCATCGGGACTGGTTTATGAAATTAGCGCACCGGGTAGTGGCGCTAACATCGCCATTGGCGATACGGCAGTAGTAAACTACACAGGTAAATTGATTAATGGCAAAATCTTCGATAGCAGCATCAAAGAAGATGCTGAAAAAGCCGCAAAGGCCAACAAACAACCGATTGATCCACGCCGCCCATTTTCCCCGTTACGCATAGCCGTAGGCCAGGGCAAAGTGATAAAAGGCTGGGACGAAGGCTTATTGCTGTTAAAGAAAGGTTCAAAAGCAACCTTTGTAATCCCCTCAACATTAGGCTGGGGCGAGCAAGGTGCGCCACCGATGATCCCACCATTTGCCATTACCATATTCACGGTTGAGGTAATGGATATTGTTCATCCAAACCCTAATGCACCCAAAGTTGAAGCACCACAGCCACCAACAAGCAGATAATATTTAACCACAATAAAAGCCTTCCGTGTGTAACCGGAGGGCTTTTTTATGACAATTTTTTTCGGATAAAGCCGCTCCCGGTACTAACTGATAATACCTATATACCCATGAAGAAACTCCTCTCCATCATTTTAATCCTAAGCGTTTTTACCGGCTACGCCCAGGTGAAAAAAAAGCCCGCTGCTAAAGGCAAGGCTACAACAGCAAAAAGTCAAACGGCCAAAAAAGGCCCGGCAGTAAAAGGCCCGGTATTGGTTGCCGGCGGTTTTACCAAACTGCCCAATGGCGTACTTTATAAGGTCATCCAGAAAAATACCGGACCGAAAATCAAACTGACTGATGTGGTTACCTTCCACGTCACCCAACGTACCGATAAAGATTCGGTGCTGTTCAGCAGTTATAAAATGGGGCAGCCCGTAAAAGTGCAGGCACAGCCATCGCGCAACATAGGCGATTTGATGGACATTTTGCCCCTGCTGGCCGCAAACGATAGCGCCTTCGTAAAAGTGCCTGTCGATTCTGTTTTTAAAGGAATGGAAGCCCAACGCCCTGCATTTTTGGCCAAAGGCGGCAATATTTTGTGCACCATTAAAATCGTTAAGATACAATCTATCGCTGATGCTATGGCCGAACGTAATGCCGGCCTCCTCAAAATAAAAGCCGCCGAAGCAGCCGATGCCGACGCTTACGTAGCTAAACATGGCCTGGTATTGCAAAGCACCGCCTCGGGCCTGCGTTATGTAATCACCAAACCGGGCACAGGGCCAAACGCCATGCCCGGCGATTCTCTCGTAATACATTATGCCGGCCGCCTCACTAACGAGAGCGTGTTCGATACCAGCATCGAATCTGTAGCCAGGGCAGCAGGCACCTATCAGGAGGGCAATCCTTACCAGCCGCTCATGTTCCGCCTGGGCGTACAGCCACTTATACAGGGCTGGGTAGAAGGCTTGCAATTGCTCAACAAAGGCGCTAAGGCTACCTTTGTAATACCATCTTCACTTGGTTACCGGGAGCAGGGCAATGGCAGCATAGCGCCTTACAGTACCCTAATATTTGATGTAGAGGTGTTAGATGTAGTGCCGGGCAAAGACAAGAAGTAGCTTCCCGGGCTGTTTAATATGGCCAAAACGCCGCCAAAAAGCAGCTAAGGGTAAAAATTGAATTTAATACGCACAAAAGGCCTCCCGCAACGGAGGCTTTTTTATTTTTGCAGCATGGTATTAACAGATACGCACACCCATTTATACTACGAGACCGACGATGCAAAGCGGCAGGCCCTAATGCAGCGTTGCCTGGATAACGGCGTGCAGCGGCTGTTCCTACCCAATGTAGATGCAGCTTCGATGCCCCTGATAGATGCCTTGCTGGATGCTTACCCCGATAATTGCTTTGCCATGCTGGGGCTGCACCCCTGCTCGGTAAAGACTGATTGGGAACACGAACTGATGCTGATGCAGCCAGAATTGCACAAGCACCCCATATACGCTATCGGCGAGATAGGCATAGACCTCTATTGGGACAAAACCTTCCTCACAGAACAAATACAGGCTTTTAAACTCCAGATAAAATGGGCCAAGCAATTAAAGCTGCCCATTGTAATACACTGCCGCGACGCTTTCAACGAGGTTTTTGAGGTATTACAGCAGGAGCATGACGAGCTGCTGCGCGGGATATTCCACTGCTTTAGCGGCACGCTGGAGCAAGCACAAAAAGTAATTGAGCTGGGTTTTTATCTGGGGATAGGCGGCGTGATAACCTACAAAAATTCTGGGTTAGACAAAATCGTACCCCAAATTCCTTTGCAGCATATCGTTTTAGAAACCGATTCTCCGTATCTTACGCCTGTTCCCTACCGTGGTAAACCTAACGAAAGCGCTTATTTAACATACATAGCCCAAAAGGTTGCGGAACTACATCAAATTAGCGTAGAAGAAGTGGCAATCACCACCACCGAAAACTCAAGGAAAGTTTTTGGGGTGTAATTATTTTATTAAAGCATAAATCAAACGCATGAGCCAAATACTGATCATCTATACCGGCGGCACCATAGGTATGATGACTGACCCGGTTACCAAAACACTTGTACCCATCAATTTCGAGCAGATTATGGATAATGTGCCCGAGTTGGAGAAACTGAATTGTAAGATAAAAGTACACTCGTTTGAGCAGATCATCGATTCATCAAACATGAACCCAGCAGTTTGGAGCGAACTTGCTGCGCTGATAGAAGCCAATTACGACGAGGTAGATGGTTACGTGATATTGCACGGCTCTGATACCATGGCCTACACAGCATCGGCACTGAGCTTTATGCTGCAAAATTTAGATAAGCCGGTGATATTCACGGGGTCGCAGTTGCCTATAAGCGCCGTACGTACGGATGCCAAGGAAAATCTGATGACCGCCATAGAAATTGCCAAAGCCAAAAAGAACGATAAAAGTCGCGTGCCGGAGGTTTGTATCTACTTTGACTATAAACTATTCCGCGGTAACCGCGCTTTCAAATACAACTCCTCAAAATTCGAGGCCTTCCGCTCGCCCAATTACCCAATCCTGGCCGAATCGGGCGTGCACCTGCGTTTCAGCGCCAACGACATACGCCAGCCGGGCGAAGGGCCTTTAAAAGTACACAACAACCTCGTCAGCGATGTGGCTGTGCTTAAACTTTACCCCGGCATTGGGCCAAAGGTGGTAGAAACCATCCTGAACGCGGATGTGCGCGGTATCGTAATGGAAACCTTTGGCGCGGGCAATACCACTACCGACCAGTGGTTCACCGATTTACTGAAAAAGGCTATAGAGGCGGGTAAGGTGATTCTGGATATCTCGCAATGTAAGGTGGGTACTGTGGAGCTTGGCCGTTACGAAACCAGCAAAGAGTTAAAAGATATGGGCGTAGCCTGCGGTTATGATATGACCTTTGAGGCCGCTGTTACAAAAATGATGTACCTCCTCGGCGAAATAGACGATCCACTGGAGGTGAAGCGCTGTTTGGAAAAAGATTTAAGGGGTGAATTGACAGAGTCGTAATATTGCCAAAAACACCGCAAAAAACCTTTAAAAATCTTCGAAAAATCGGTGTTTTTCCGCGAAAAATCATTGCGCCGCTACGAAATATCCGGCGCTAATCTTGCGGCAGCATTTCTGGGTCAAAAAATCCTCTGCTTTATCACCTCCATAAACCCATCCCGGAATTTATCGCTCACGGGGATTTGCTTACCGCCGATGTAGATGTGGTTATCCTGAATTTTGTTGAGCTGTTTGGTATTTACGATGTAGGAGTTATGTACCCGCACAAAGGGCGGCGGCAACTGCTCCTCGATATCTTTTAGGCGGCGATATATCAGCAATTCTTCGGCACCTGTTAACAGGCGCACGTACTCTTTTTCACCTTCAAAGTATAGTATATCATCCAACAATATCTTTCGCAGGGTTTTGCCGCTTTTAAAAAAGAAGTAGTCGGGCTCCGGCTTTATCGCCGCTATTTCTGCAGGCTGCGCTGCCGTTTTTCCAAAACTAGCCTCTATTTTCTGGGTGGCAGCCAAAAAGCGTTTCAGGGTAATAGGTTTCAGCAGGTAATCTATCGTTTGGTAAGCGTAGCTTTCGGCGGCATGCTCGGCGTAGGCCGTTGTGAATACGATTTTGGTATCCTTGGGCAGCAGCCCGGCCAGCTCCATACCGGTAAGGTGCGGCATGTTGATATCCAGGAAGATAAAATCTACCTTATGGCCTTTCAGAAATGCTATCGCTTCCAGCGCATTATAGCACTTGCCCACTAGCTGCCATTGCGTGGTTTGGCCAATAAGCACCTCCAGCAAGTTTACGGCGTTAGGTTCATCGTCTATAATCAAGCAGCGTAAATTCATATCAGCGGTATATTTAAGCGGGCAAGGTAAATATCGCCATTATTTTGAGTCGATAATTCAAAATCATCCTTGTACAACAATTCCAGCCGTTTGCGCAGGTTGGCAAGGCCAAAGCCTGTAGAAGCAGCATGTTGCGGCACCTGGGGAACGGTGTTTTCGGTAGCGAATACCAGCCGACCATCGTCCTGCAATAGCGAGATATTAATTTTGTTGTCGGTGCTGCTTTTATCGATGCCGTGCTTAAATATATTCTCCACGAAAGTCATCAACAACATCGGCGGGATGCTTAGGCTGATATCACATCGCTTGTCGAACATAATACCTATATCGTAGCGGATACGGATCTTTTCCAGTTCGATATAGTTTTCTATGAATTGTATCTCGGTACCTATTGCTACCACCTGCTTTGGACTCTCATCTACAAAATAGCGCATGATGTTGGATAATTGTTCGATGAGTCCGGCCGTTCTTGGGGCTTCCAGGTAGGCCTCGTAATAAATATTGTTGAGCGTATTGAAGAGGAAGTGCGGCTGCACCTGCGATTTGAGCAGGTTGAGCTCGGCCTGTGTTTTTTTGGCGATGATTTCATCCGACTGCCTTTTCAGCTCGAAATAAGCAATAGCAATGCGGAAGATAAAGCTGAGCAGGAAAATAACCAGGCTACTTACCACAAAACTACTCATGGCCTTCATGCTCATCGTTTCGGGCTTTTGGGCAAATAAGGCATTGTATATGCTCATGGTAATGTAACCGCGTACCACGCCAATCCCGCCTAAAAAAACGATTACCGCCAATACGTATAATACCACCTTGCCTCGTTGGTAAAGGCGTGGAAACAACCAAAGTATATTACCATAAATAATTACTGCGTAAAAACTGCTGTTTAGAAAAGCATAGGTAAGCGCCTGTAAAAAGCCGTCGTTCTGCATCAGCGATAGTATAATGATGATAAAGAAGAACACCCATACCAACCATTGGAGCTGCACAATACTGAGCTTGCCGCTAAATAATTTCATCCTTAAAAATACGAAGCTTTTTAAGGATGCGCCACGCTATTCAACAGATGCCTGCATTTTTTCAATCAATCGTATATAAAATTCAATAATTGAAGGCACCGGGTATTATAAGCGTCTTTGGGCTTGTTATTGAAGCATCGGCGCTAGTTGCTAAATATTTATGGGTAGTAGTTGAACCGATTTTGGAAGCGTTGCCCTGGGGTTCAATTTTACGCCAGTTAATAAAAGCAAAATCCAAACAATTTCTAAAAACATGAAAGTAAATATCCCAGTCACAACAATTATTGCGGCATTTGCCGCGTTGGTACTCTCGGTACAGCCCAAGGCTGCTTCAGCGCAAAAAATCGATACTATCCGGCTTAGCGATAAACGCCTTAATACTTCGGCACTAAAACCCGGCATGCGCCAATACCTGGTGTATTTTCAGATGCCAAAATCGCCAAAACAATTGCGCCTATCGCTTTGGATGCGCAACACGGAAATTATTGACCGTAACGGCCAGCAGGTTTTTGCTACCAGCCAGCATTGGTACACCGGCGATACTACCGGGTACAGAACGGCTTACTCGCTTAACCGTGTAAGCGATTTTGCGCCCGTTTACCATTCAGAAACCGTCAACGGAAAAAACAAATCGTTCAACTGGTCGGCCCAGGAGGTAGTAAGTGCCGATACTGTTGCCGCAAACACTTTAAAAGGCTTTAAAGCAAGCCCTGCCGAACCGTATTTTAACTGGAACCTGGATATAGAAACCTTTGAAATGCTCCCTTTAGCAGCAGGCAAACAGTTTGCTATTAACTTTTACGATGCCGTAAGCAATACGCCCGAGTATGCGCTTTACAAGGTTACAGGCAGCGAGATAGTTGGCACCCTTAACCAGGAAAAGATTGATTGCTGGAAATTGGTTAACGAAAGTGACCACAAAGGAACACATGCTACGCAGATTTTTTGGATAAGTAAAAAGGGCCACGAGTTTATTAAAGAAGAGGATAGCTTTAATGGGATGCACCGATATAAAGTAAAACTACCTGCAGCCGCGCCCGATATTTTGCTTGCGCTGAAACAATAAGCACCACACCTGCCGATACCTATCTGAAAAATAATCACAGGCTGCCCTTGGGTGGCCTTTTTTGTTATCCGTGCCACCTTTTATGCAACCGCTCTTGTAGGGAAAAAATTGCTCTTACACCTTGCCAATGCCTAAAAATATACACCATATAGCTATGCCAAATACAGAAATTACTTTTACGCAGAATGTGTCCAACAACAAAATCTAAGTATCAAGAGAATTTGCTGCGTCCCTTAAACTTTTTGCTCTGCGCCTGAATTTACAGAAGTCAGCGTGTTCGCGAAAGTAATTCTGTAAAATTCGTTAATTCCTTAAAATTCGAGTTCAGACAATCCGCACAACTCCTATCTTTAGCGCAAAATAATAAGCCGCTAAGGGTGGAATACAGCGACAGCACGGTTATAGCTTTATTAAAGGAAGGCAGCGAAAAGGTGTTTGAATGGGTGTTTAAAACCCATTTTAAAAGCCTGCACGCTTATGCTTATACTTTTTTGAAGGATGACGAACTGGCCGAGGAGGTGGTGCAGAACATATTTTGCCGCGTATGGGAAAAACGGGATCAGCTGAAAACTGATGGCTCTATAAAGGCATACCTATATAGGGCCGTACATAACGAAAGCCTCAACTACCTCAAACACCAAAAGGTTAAGGTGAATTTCGAGACCTATTATAGCGGGCAGATGGACGAGCAAAACGATTATGCATCAGACAAAGTTATGGCCGGCGAACTGGAAACCCGTATAAGGCAGGCCATGCTGGAGCTACCGCAGCAATGCCGCATTATTTTCCAGATGAGCAGGTTCGAGGCTTTGAAATACCAGCAGATAGCCGATCAGATGGGCCTCTCGGTAAAAACCATCGAAAACCAAATGGGCAAAGCCCTTAAACTGATGCGCCTTAAGCTGGCCGAATTTTTAACGCTGCTATTTTTTATATGGATAAACCGATAGCAAATGAGTGAGCAAAAAAGCCCTATAAACGACGATTTGCTGGTGAAATACCTGGTTGGCGAAGCCACGCCCGGTGAAACGGCTGAAGTAGACGCCTGGCTGGCGGCCGATGCTGCAAACGCCCTGTACTACGCTCAACTAAAACGCGTGTGGGACGAGAGCCTTAACCTTGCAGCCAACAGCAGCGTAGATGAAGATGCCGCTTACAACCGCCTGCAAAAGCGCATCAAAAATATGACTGTAGACGGCGAGGCGCAGGTTGTTACCCTTCAGCCAAAAAAAACCAACTGGCTGGCCATTGCAGCATCCATAATAGTGCTTTGTTCCATTGGTTACATTGCGCTTAATTATCTTAACGATGGTTCGAAACTGGTAACGGTTGCCAGCAACAACCAGGTGCTGGCAGATACCCTGTCTGAAGGAACGGTGGTTACCCTGAACAAGTCGTCGCAGCTATCGTATCCAAAAAAATTCAGCGGCGGGCAGCGTACCGTAAGCTTGCAGGGCGAGGCCTTTTTTAACGTTACGCCCGATAAAACCAAGCCATTTATAATTAAGGTAAACGATGTAACGATTAGGGTTGTTGGTACGTCTTTCAATATAAAAAGCAGGGATGGCAAAACCGAAGTAATCGTAGCTACGGGTATAGTCAATGTGGCCAGGAGCCGCGACAGCATTAACCTTAATCCCGGAGAGAAAACGGAAGTTGCGGGCAGCAGGGGCATTTTGAGCAAGCAAAGCATCAAAGGGAATCTATACAGCTATTATGTGAACCATGAGCTGGTATGCGACCAAACGCCGCTTGCCGAGTTGGTGCCTGTGCTTAATACTGTCTACAACGTCCATATCATCATCGGGAATAAGGCACTGGCGCAATTGCCTATCACTACGGTGTTCAGGGATCAATCGCTGGAGCAGGTACTGATGGTGGTGCAGGAAACATTCAAGATAAAGGTAGAGCGTACAAACGGGCAGATCATCCTCAAATAAATATCATCTATCACCTTATACATGCTGCTACAAAAGCGTTTGCTGTTGTTTATTTCCTTTGCATTATCCATGGCCCTGAGCCAGCGGCTCTGCGCACAATCATTGCTGGGGCGTAGCATCTCCATCCATATCAAAAACAGGCCCGTTGGTTTGATGCTGAAAACCATCGAAGAAAAGGGAAAATTCTACTTTTCTTACAATAGCAACCTGCTCAAAGCCGATAGCCTGGTGAGCCTGGATGCGGATAACTGGACGATAAAGGAAGTGCTGGACAAGTTGTTGATGCGCCGATTCGAATACAAAGAAGCAACGGACTTCATTATATTGCGCTATGCGCCATTACAGCTTAACCTGCTCACGGAAAAAACTGCAACCGAGGGTGAAGAATTTGTGATCAATGGTTTTATAGTCGACGAGCATAGCGGCAAAAAGCTACCTAACGCCAGCGTGTACGAGCGCAACCTATTACAGAGTACCCTTACCGATGCCAATGGTTTTTTTGAATTGAAGTTACGGGATGCAGGAAGCCAGGTGCAGGTCACTATAAGCAAGGAACTGTATAAAGATACCACCATTACTTTCCTGCGCGATGTAGACATACACCGCGTTACCGGCAAAAGCGTATTGTATTATGCTTTGAATGATGACCCCGATGGGATAGAGACCACCTCACTTGGTAAGCTGTTCCTATCTACCAAACAAAAGATACAGGCTGCCAATTTAAAAGGGCTCATCGCCAATGCACCGTTCCAGGCATCGGCCATACCCAACGTAAGTACGCACGGTGCCATGAATGGCCAGATAGTGAACACGGTATCTCTAAATGCCGTAGGCGGTTACAACGCCGGCGTAAACGGTGCCGAGATAGGCATCATATTTAATTTGGATCAGGGTAATGTACGCAGCTTTCAGTTTGCAGGCGCATTTAATGTAGTTGGCGGCAACGTGGGCGGCGTACAAATAGCGGGACTATACAATAACGTATTGGGCAGCGTAAACGCGGTGCAGTTAGCCATAATTCGCAACCGTGTAAAGCAAAATTTAAATGGCGTGCAGGTAAGTTTGTTAAACAGCGTACGCGGCAGGGTATCGGGCGTGCAGGTGGCGCCGTTAGGCAATATCGCCATTAAAAACGTAAATGGCATACAGGTGGCTGCTATAGGCAATGTGGCGGGTAGCAAATTCGAGGGCATACAATTGGGCGGTTTGTTCAATTACGCCAAAAACCTGCGCGGCTTACAGTTGGGGCTAATCAACATTGCCGATACCTCCCGCGGTTTCAGTGTAGGCCTCCTCAACATTGTGCGTAACGGGTACCACAAAGTTACCCTTAGCACCAACGAAACGCTGGATGCCAACCTCACTTTAAAATCGGGCAGCGAGAAATTCTATACCCTTTACACAGGTGGCGCAAGGCTGCGACAAAATGCTAAGATATACGGCATGGGAATGGGCTTCGGAACGGTGCTAGGCCTAAGCAAATGGCTTAATTTTAACCCAGAGCTTAGCAGCCGCTACCTTTACCAGGGCACCTGGCATTATACCAACCTGCTTAACCGTTTTGATGCTAACCTCAATATCAGGCTGGGCAAAGGCATCACGCTCATAGGCGGGCCTTCGGCAAACTTATACTACACGGGTCAGCATAATGCTATCCCGGGCTATGCCCTGCTACAAGATCTGCACCCAAAATTCAATCCCGGTAAAAATGCCAATTGGTTTATGGGATGGAATGTGGGGTTGAATATCTTTTAAATTGACCGTAGAGGCGCAATATTTTGCGTCTCCCTATTAATGAGCATCCGCGCTTGTGGAGAAGCAAATATTGCATCTAAACCGTTAAATATCCCAATACACATCCTTCATAATCCGTTGATTTACCAGCGCACTAATCAATGCTTCTGCGGTGAAATCTCCTGCAATATCGAAACAGGTGCTGCAATAACCATAGCTAACGCTGCAACAGCCCGGTTCAAAATCGAACCTTAACCCACCGAAGCGGCCCGATGTTACCACAATGGTGTCACCATCCAACACCTCGAAAGTTGTGCGCATGATACGCAAAAAACTACACAGGCCTTTGATATGCCGGTGAGCGTGCATTGATCTTATCATCAGCTTTTTAGTATTAACTTTAAGCGACTACGGATGATGGCTTCTTTTGCAAATGCGGGGAGCAGGCCGTTCAATACCACCAAAAAGCGGTTCATCAGGCCGGGGATGATTTCTTTTTTTCCTTTCAGTAACCCATCAATAGCAATCCGGGCCACATCTTCGGCCTCCATAATGGTAGCTTTCGATAGACCTTTGAGGCGGTTGTTCATCACCAGCAATTCGGGTTTGGTGTTGATGCCGCCCGGGCTCAATAAGCTGATGCGCACCTTGCTTCCCGAAAGTTCCAGCTGCAGGCATTTGGTGAAATAACGTATAAACGATTTGGTGGCCCCGTAAACCTGTTTTTTAGGCACCACAAATAAGCCACCAAGGCTGCCTACGTTGAGGATATAAGATGTTGTATCGGTATTGGCCTGCTCTAAAAATAAACGGGTAAGCAGCACAGGTGTAATCACGTTAAGTTCTATCTGCTTTTTATAAAATGCAGTACCCTTATCCTCAAACCACGACCAATTGCCCAGCCCTGCATTGTTGATAAGCATATGCGCCGTAATGCTCTTCAACCCCAGGTGATTGAATATCCCGGGGTAACTTTCGGCGTTGGTAAGATCAGTTTCTATCTCATCAACCCGGATATTGAAATTCTTACGGAGGTAGCTTGCCAACTGCGGCAGTCCCGACCCGGGCAACGAAATCAATACTAAGTTATAATTGCGGCGTGCCAGTTCAATAGCAAATGATTTACCCAGCCCCTCGCTGGCACCGGTTACAATGGCGGTTAATTGTGGCATATATCAGGCTTGTTTTAGGTAGTCTACAGTTTTTTGCATGGCTTGGTCAAATGGGGTAATGCGGTAACCCAACTGGTCGGCCGCTTTTTGGCTACTGTATTTCTGGTTGAAATTGAGGCGGTCGGCAAATTCGGGTAAAAAGAATGGCGGCAGGCCGGTGAGTCTGGTTTTCAGCCATTCTACGCGGCTGTAAAACTTAATCGCTTTTTGCGGCACCCGCAGCATACCATGCTTTATGCCCGATGCCTTGCCAAGGGTGTCGAAGAACTGGTTGAAGCTGATATCTTCGCCGCCGAGGATGTACCGGTTGCCACTTATGCCTTTATCCATGGCGGCAAGGTGCCCGGCCACAACATCGTGCAGGTAGGCATAATTGGAAATTTGCCCGCCATCACCGGGGATGATACGCCATTTACCCCTCAGGTAACCACTCACCATTTTGCCTACCGTATTGCTATCGGTTACCGGCCCCTCGCCAAATACACGCGAGGGGTTCACGGTAACAACATCCAGCCCGCAGGCCACAAATTGTTGCACCTCCAGCTCGGCCAGGTACTTGGTGCGTTCGTAGGCTATGGGGAAACCTACTATACGCGGCTCATCCTCGGTTAGGGGGAAGTTTAAAGTGGGGCCCCAAACCCCGCAGGTACTGGTATAAACAATCTTTTGCACGCCGGCATCCGCCGCTGCTGCAAGCACATTACGGGTGCCGGTAACATTGGCATCATAAAAAGCATCGGGGTTGCGGCTCCACATTTTGGCCAGGGCAGCGGTATGGTACACCTGTGTACAACCCTTTATAGCCTGTTTAAGGGTATCAGGGTACAAAATATCGCCCGTAACGGGTTCTATATTTTTATGCTTTATCAAATAAGGGTGGGCGGTGTTGCGGCAAAGTGCCATTACCCGGTAACCTTTATTGGCCAGGGCCAGGCTAAGCTCGCGCCCTATAAAACCCGTAGCGCCGGTAATTAATATCTTCGTCATACAGCTAATACAATAACCGTAGTGGGTACCCCTATGCCCATACCACAAATTTTTATACGACATTAGCAACCTATCTTTTTTTAAGGCATGCAGGTTACGCTCATATTTCCGCACCAGCTATTCAAACAACACCCCGCTGTTAAGCAGCAGCAGACCGTTTACCTTGTAGAAGAATGGCTGTTTTTTAATCAGTACAGCTTCCATAAAAAAAAGCTGGTACTGCACAGGGCATCTATGCAACAGTATGCTAATTACCTGGACGGCGAGGGTATTACGGTGAATTATATCGAAGCAACCAATCCACTGTGCGACATCCGCAAGCTTATCCCTCACCTGGCGCAGCAGGGCGTAGAAACTGTCCATTACGCCCATGTGGCCGACGACTGGCTGGAAAAACGGCTCAATAGCAGTTGTGGAGAGCATGGCATTCAACCGGTAATATACCGCAGCCCTAACTGGCTCAACCAGGCAGAGGATGTTGCCGATTATTTTGATGGCCGGAAAACGTACTTCCAAACCGATTTTTATGTGGCCCAGCGAAAGCAACGCAACATATTGCTGGAAGGTAACGGCAAACCTATAGGTGGTAAGTGGACCTACGATAGCGACAACCGCCAAAAGTTTCCGAAAGGCGAAACGGCACCCTTGCTAAAGGTACCCGCGGAAAATAAATACGTTACTGATGCTGCCGCGTGGGTAAATAAACATTACCCTGATAATTATGGCAACACAGCATCGCCCTTTGGTAACCTGGGCGGCTTTTACCCGATTGATTTTAACGAGGCAGAAGAGTGGTTGGATAACTTTTTGATGCAGCGGTTCGCCGGCTTTGGCATTTACGAGGATGCCATGGTATCGGGCGAATGCTTCCTGTACCATTCGGTACTTACGCCCATGCTCAATATCGGTTTACTGAACCCGCAGCAAGTAATAGATAAGGCCTTGCAGGCCGCAGTGGAATACGATGTTCCGCTGAATTCGCTCGAAGGTTTCATCAGGCAAATAATGGGCTGGCGCGAATTTATCCATATCGTTTACCAACGCGAGCATGTAAAGCAGCGCACGCGCAATTATTGGGGTTTTACGCGCAAAATACCCGAGGCTTTCTGGAAAGGCGAAACGGGTATTGCCCCGGTTGATACTGTTATCAAACGCGTGCTCCATACGGGGTATTCACATCATATCGAAAGGTTGATGGTGATGGGCAATTTTATGCTGCTTTGCGAGTTCGACCCAAACCACGTTTACCGCTGGTTTATGGAAATGTATATAGATGCCTACGATTGGGTAATGGTACCCAATACCTACGGCATGACCCAATTTGCCGACGGCGGACTGATGACCACCAAGCCCTATATTAGCGGGAGCAACTACCTGCTAAAAATGGGCAATTGGCCTAAAGGGCCATGGCAAGATACCTGGGACGGCCTTTTCTGGCGTTTTATGCACAAGCACCGCAACTTTTTCCTGGCCAACCCCAGGCTGGGCATGCTGGTGAAAATGTTTGATAAGATGCCGGAAGAGAAAAAACAAACTCACCTTGACAATGCCGAAGCTTTTCTGACTAAACTGGATAAAATGAATGGATTAAAAACAGACGATATTTAACAGTCCTTTTATCGCACATTCAGTTCCTCAAAGGCAACGCGGCAAGCCCTACGGATATCATTGGCACACGCATCAATATTTAACCCTTGCTAAACTTTTCGGCGGTTTTTAATTGCGAGTTAGGTATTTTTTGCTTTTTATTTTGAAATGCCGTAAATAAGTCCCACTTTTATAATTACTAACTGTAAACCAAAGCTTTGGCAAACTCTTTTACTATATTCCTTTTGCTTACCGCTGCCTTATTGATGGGCGAGCGGTTGTTTGCCGCTGTGGGTAGTGGGCCTTTTGTTGCCTGCTCAATTGTTCCGCAAAAATTTGTACATGTTGATGTACAGTCAAATATATTAACCCACCCAATTAAAGGCCTTATGCATCCATCGGTTGCATTTACCAGCCTTACCCAATCCAATTTTCTTGCCCGGGGGGCGCCTGTAAGGGGCTATTTCCTATTATGCTGAATAAATAAAGCATTTGATGTATCCCTTTTTTCATGGTAGTCCTGCGTGGCGGTAACTTAAACATACCTCCGTGCTTTGCTTTGGCATATCCGTAATATGTTACAGATAAACCTTAAGCTGTTTGCTGCTATCTATCAGCCGGCAGCTTAGCAACATTACCCAACATGAAAAACATTATAAAATGTGCCGTAGCGGCTGTGCTTTTAATAGGCGTAGCCATAGGCATGATATCCTTTAGCCGAAAATCGGGCTCGCACCAGGAGATGGTGAATTTACTGAGCCAACTATCTAAAGAGAACTATAACCAAAAAAATTCGTTTTGCCCCGAGGTGAAATACGCCGCGCTTGATTCCATACTGAAAGCCGGAGGACTTGACAGGAACCTTGACGTACTGTACTCCAAAGCCGAGCTGGCTTTAGAAGTAGGCAAGGAACAGGAATCCGTAGATGCCTACAATTATTTGGTAAACCACGTAGATTACATGGCGCTTAACCAGATTATGCCCGATGTGGGCATCGCTTTTATGCGCCTGGGAGAGCGGACCAACTGCATGCTCAACCACACGGGCTCATCGTGCATATTTCCCATTAAGGGCGATGGTGTGCACATACAGCAAACCGGGTCCAAAAAAGCCATCGATACCTACCAGGCCGTGCTGAAAGCCAACCCAAGCGACCTGCAATCGCGCTGGCTGCTCAACATCGCTTACATGACGCTGGGGCAATACCCACAAGCAGTGCCCAAACAGTTCCTGATATCTGGGCTTGATGCTGACGAGGGCCAACGCCTGAAACCTTTTGTCGACGTGGCAAGTGGGCTCGATCTTAATATCAATGGCCGGGCCGGCGGTGTTATTGCCGACGACTTCAACAACGATGGCTATATCGATATCGTAACCTCTGGTTGGGATTTGCAGGACCCGATGCATTATTTCCAAAATAATAAAGACGGGACTTTTAGCAACCTTACCGAGAGCAGCGGGCTCACCGGCATTACCGGCGGCCTCAACATTCAGCAAACCGATTACAATAACGACGGCAAGCTGGATATTTTCGTACTACGCGGGGCCTGGCTTACCAACGGTTTCGGCAATCAACCATCATCGCTGCTGCGCAATAATGGCGATGGCACCTTTACCGATGTTACCACCGAAGCCGGGCTGCTTTACTTCCACCCTACCCAAACCGCAACCTGGGCCGATTTCAACAACGATGGCTGGGTAGATGTGTTCATCGGTGCAGAAAACCTGCCCACGGCTATCGAAGGCGGCCAGCATCGGTGCATGCTATACATCAACAACCAAAACGGCACGTTTACCAATATTGCCGCCAAAGCACATTGCGATGTCGCCGAGTTTGTAAAAGGCGTTACGTCTGCCGATTATGACCATGACGGGCTGCCGGACGTGTTCCTGTCTACCATGAACGGCAACAAGCACCTGTTAAAAAATATAACTAAGCCCGGAGGCATGGTAGATTTTAAGGATGTTAGCGCCGAAGCAGGCCTCGCCGATAACCACGAACGCAGCTTTACCACCTGGTTTTTCGATTACGATAACGATGGCTGGCAGGATATTGTGGTAAGCGATTATAATTTCACCACCAGCCTGGGCTATTATTCCGCAGCTGCTGCTATGGGTAAACCTGTGCCGCATGCGGGTAACGTGTTCCTATACCATAACAACCACAATGGTAAGTTTACTGATGTTACAGTTGAGGCTGGTTTAGATAAGGTAGTGTTTAGCATGGGCGGCAATTTTGGCGACATTGATAACGATGGCTACCCGGATATGTACTTCGGCACCGGTAACCCCGATTTTAAATCGCTCGTACCCAATAAGCTGTTCAGGAATGTAGGCGGCAAGCGTTTTGCCGACGTAACTACCTCCTCGCGCCTGGGCAACCTGCAAAAAGGGCATGGCATCGCCTTTGCCGATTTCCGCAACACCGGCATACAGGATATTTATGCCGAAATGGGCGGGGCCTACAAAGGCGACTCGTACACCAGTTCGTTATACATGAACCCCGGCCAGAGCGACAATAACTGGATAAGTCTGAAGTTGGAGGGCGTAAAAGCCAACAAAGCGGCTATCGGCAGCCACATTAAACTAACCTTTACCGAAAACGGCATCAAACGCCGTGTTTACCGCGATGTAAACTCGGGAGGCAGCTTCGGATCATCGCCCCTACAACAGGAAATCGGCATAGGCCAGGCCACCGTTATAGACGAATTGGAGATAACCTGGGCAGGCAGCAAAACCGTGCAGCGTTTTAAGAACATTAACCCTAACCAGTTTTTGGATATAACCGAGGGGATAGACCTGTTAAAGCCTAAACAACTTACAAAACTCACTTATAAAAACAAGAAAGGAGTGGCCGTATGCATGCCTGCCATGGCGGGCTCAAAACAAGACTAACACATTAATAGCAAGATTGTTAAAGTAACAGTCTGCTATTTTTTTTCAAAAAACAATCTTAATTTTATAAAATTATAAACCTGCAAAATCCATAATATCATGAAAAAAATTATGTTAATCTGCTGCCTGTTTTTAGGCGTAAGCATCGCGGCAAGCGCACAGAGCCGCCCGGGAACATCCGACCCTGTTGAAAAAGCGAAAGAATTGCAACAGCAGTTGAAGCTTACCGATAAGCAAACCGCTCAGATTGCCGCTATCTACACCGATTCGGCAGAGAAATTCGATAAGATAAAAACCGAGCAAAAAGGCAACAATGATAAAATGCTGGTGGCTATACGCCCGCTGCGCGCTGCTACTGTTAAAAAAATAAAAGCAGTATTAACAACCGCCCAGGCTGCCAAATACGAAAAAATGGTAAGCGGCAAGGATAAAGCCAGCACCGGCTGGAGCGACGGCTGGAGCTCTACCGCTTCTAACTAAGCTTTACCTAAAGCATAAGCAACAAGCCGCCATCGTTCCAAACGGGGCGGCTTTTCTATTGTTACCCGGCGGCGAAATAAACTTTCATGAAATTTTGAAAGTTAAAAAACATGTTTATATTTGTATATGCAATTACCTGAGGCAAAAGGCAAATTTATTGAAGCATGGGGCAAGTTAGGTTCTGAATGGGGCATTAACCGTACCATGGCGCAAGTACATGCCTTGCTGCTGGTTAGCCCCGCCGCGCTCACTACGGAAGAGATTATGGAGGAGTTGAAGATATCGCGCGGCAACGCCAACATGACCCTACGCGATCTGATCAATTGGGGCCTGGTAGAGAAACAGCACAAAGCAGGCGAACGCAAAGAATACTTTTTTGCTGACAAAGACACCTGGAACATAGCCCGCCAGGTAGCCAAAGAACGCCGCAAACGCGAGCTGGATCCCATTATTAAAATACTGGATGAACTGAGCAAAGTAGAAGGCGACAGCAAAGATGAGGCCTTTAAAACCTTCAATAAATCGGTTACGGATATCAATAAGCTAGCCAAAAACGTAGATAAAACTTTGGAAACGATGCTAAAGGCCGAAGAGAACTGGTTTTGGAAATCTATCTTTAAAATGTTTAAGTAGGTTTTAATAAAAATTTGAAATCTACTTAAACCTGGGCTCATATCCTTTTTAGCGACTTATGGCTCTTCAATCATTGCCAGCCCCCCAGGAAACTGGGAACTATGATCATTTTATCGCTCAATGAGTAGCTTGTAATAGCTCATTAGGTTTTACAGATCCATCGCCTCACCGCAGTTATAATCCCCAATACTTTAATATCCTTCTAACAAGCTCGAAAATAATAGCAGCAAGCATAATAGCGCCAAAAAAAAATTGGAGCGCATTTTCGTATTTTCTGTTTCTAACGGGCATTGAAGGAAAGGAATTCTATGTTAAAATGCGAACACTTCTATCGCTGTAGCGTCCTTGTAAATCAATCAGCACTTCATTTTTCAAGTCGGTAAAATCGCTTATTGCATTTATAACAAATAAAACGCTTTAAAGGCAGCCAAAACAAAACAGACCTGACAATACCGCCTCGCGGAGTACGGTCTACATCTGCTGATTGACAATAAGTACATTTTCCGGTTAATTCTCTGATTCTACGAGTTTTTATATTCGATTGTTGTACAATTTCCATTATGTAGATCAAAACAGGGATTTAAGTTTATCCCAAGTAAGGGGTTTAGTAACAAATTCTTTTACGAATGGATGCGCCCGCGCTTTATTCTTTTCATTTGTATCTATGGAGGAAGAAACAATAATAACACTTGAATCAAATGGATATGTTTCCAACTCCCTGAGAAACGACCAGGCATCAATTTCGGGCATATTAATATCAAGAAATATTAAATCAGGCTTATTTAAATAGATATAATCCAAAGCCTTTTGCGGATCATGAAAATCATAAATAGCCGCATTTTTTTTATACCTTGACAGCATCATTTTATGTAACTTATTGACAATTAAATCATCATCAACTATTACGATATGCTCTGCGGTAACTTTTTTATAAATAAAAGCTTCATCCAAATCTATTTTTGGACTAATCATGCCATTAAGTAACAGGATAATATTATTTAATTTCTCTGCTTCTGAATAAATATTACCTAATAACTCTTTTATGTTAAGTTCAGATTTAGAATTTAAGCCCGCGTGATTCTCAAAATTTGCTAAACTGAGAATGTTGCTGATAGGGGCCCTTAATTCGTGCGATGTGAATTTGGAATAGCTTTTGAGGTATTCATTTTGAGGTGAAATTAAATCTGATGAGATCATGAAAACCACGTAGCAAATTTCTTCGTTTGTATAAATCGGAGAAAGCAGTACACTGATTTTTGACGAGTTTACGAGATTTTTGTTAACAACAATTGTGTCAGTATTATCTATATTGCTGATTAACCATTTATCTATTACTTCCGAAACATATAAGGCTAACACAGGTGAAAATATTTCTACGATATTTTGCCCAATTTGTGGAATGTCCTTCATAAAGTACGAAAAGCGACTTGGGGTGTTGAAGTGAAAAGAAACAATATTTTTAAGCTTATTAACTACAAAATATGATACATTATCACTATTACCTTTAACGTAATCCTGCATAAACGCTGGTTTCGGTATTCTTATTGAATAATTAATTTAATTAACACTTTAGTGGTATCAGCTTACGAAATCAGCTTTCGTTTTAACACACGTAAAATAAGTAATAGTTTATTGCAAATGCAAGAAATACTGTCAAAAAAAGAAATTGGGTTGCGCATTAAATCACTAAGGGAAAAAGAATCTCATTCTCAGGAATTTATGGCAGAAAAGCTCGGCATATCACGAAGTAACTACTCCCAGATTGAGATTGGAAATCAGTATCCCACGTTTCAATCACTAAGTATAATTGCCAGTTTTTATAGCAAAAGTTTCGATTGGTTTATTCACGGAATAGATAGCAACCAATCTGCGACCACTTCTTTCGCCCCAAAAGAAGCATATACTATTTCTCAGCCGCTATCAACTAAAACCGTGTTGGTAGATGAAAATACTATTTATATAAAGAATTGCCGGTCGTTGCAGTATTTGGAAAATCTATCACCTTTTGAAAGGCCATCAACTATGGCCGGGAATGACGGACTTTATAGGGCATTCTCTTTTAAAAAGCAAATGCTTAACTATGTTTTTCCTGATGATATTATAGTTGGGCGGGCAGTTGAAAATTATGATGAGATAGCACCCGATCAGATCTATATCATTGTAACACATGTTGATATATTACTCTGCTATATCAACGATATATCCGCAGAAGCTTCGATGCTCAATTGCAGAACTGACCAACTATTGCGCCCTAAATTTCAATTACACACAAGTGATATACAAGAAATTTGGGTTGCTGTAGAAAAATATTCAACTAAAATTCAGCCAATTAGTACTAATTGGGCAGGTGCACATAATTCCATAGAGGCATTAATTCAGAGTCTCAAAAAAGAGGTGGCAATGCTCAAAAAATTAAAAAAGTAGTAATTAGGTACGCACCAGTTAAAAGTATGTTAACGTTACAGAAGACTGAAAGGATAGCCCCTAATTTTCATTGTCCTTGATTGTTGATTAGTTCTTCAGCTTTTTATATTGATACATGTCTGTTAACACAGATCAGGGGGCTTTCCTTTTTTCTTCCTTGTCGTTTATAAATTCGGTTAGTTCATGTATAAATTCGTCCAGTGAGGTTGCCGACCGCTTAAGATAAATAATCATCTCGCGCAGCTGCACAGGCGAATTAAGAAATCCGCCGATAATACTGGTTATACCCAATATATTGGCCACCGGCAAGCGCACCTTATGCGAAGTGATGAACATCATCTCCTCCATGCTTTTTACATACTGCTGTAAGTATTCTTCGGTATTCTTTAACTCCCGGTAAGCGGCCACCAGTTCACCTGCCCGTTTTTCCTTTTCCTTGTTTTGAAAGGCCAACTCCTTATTGGCAACAATTAATTCTGCTGCCCTTGCTTCTTTCTCATCATTCTGAAAAATAAGTTCTTTGTTTGCAAGAATGAGTTCTTCAGCCCGTTTGCTTTTTTCATCACGCTGATAGGCGAGTTCTTTATTAGCTATAACGAGCTCGGCGGCGCGGGCTTCTTTTTCATCGTTTTGGTAAGCAAGTTCTTTGTTGGCTATGGCCAACTCTGCCGCGCGTGCGTCCTTCTCGTTGTTCTGAAAAGCCAACTCTTTATTTGCGGCAAGCAATTCTGCTGCGCGCTTTTTTTTCTCTTTGTTTTGAAAGGCCAGTTCTTTGGTTGCTATCAATAATTCATAAGTCGCTTTTTTGATATCCATTTTTGTATCGGCTGAAAATTAAGATGAACAAATGCACAGGGGGACGGGCATTTCAATAAAATGTAAAGGCAATATTGCTGCGGGGGCTACGGCGTATATAGTTACCTTTTATTTAGGAGTAAAGTAAATAACTAATGCGTATAGCAATACCACACATTCTTCGTTCCCGTGAGCACTCTTCGGCTCAAAATTCATATTGTAAAAATTAAAACCCAACAACTTGTAAGGTTTTGGTGCAATGCCGACAAACAGCTCAAACACCAATTAATGATGAAAGAGATAATAGTAGGCTGCCTGGTTTTGTGCGCCATCATTGTTTTGGCTTCCTGCGGAAAATACAACAGTTCTAACGACGCGGTAAGCACGTCAGGTTCAGTACCTCAATCGCTCACCATTTCGGTAGATAAAACCGCATTACCGCCGACGGCGTAGACCATGTAACATTTACCGTAAAGGATGCCAATAACGTTGATGTTACCTCGTTCACCAGCTTCCTTATCAACGGAGAAGAAATACTGGTGAATGTTTTTGCAACCAACTTACCTGGCAGCTACCAGGTTAAAGCCCAAAACGGCAATTTTGTTTCGGCAACCATTAACATTATTGCCGAAAATGGCGCAAAATCGGTATTCACGCAAAAAACAATAGCCGAGTTTTTTACGGGAACCTGGTGCGGCATCTGCCCGGGCACACTCATCCCGCTGGATAACTACACAGCGGCCAACACATCAACTATAATGGTTGGTATCCATGGTCCGGTACAAAAGTGTTGTGGAAGGAGGCCTGCACGATAATGTGAAAGCAAATATTGTGGTGCTGAGCGCGCAATATAAATATTCTAAAAGGAACTCCATCCGGTACGAAATACAAAACCTATTCACCAAACAAGATGATGGCAATTGGTTTGCATCGGTGGTAGAATTTGGCTTTGCGCCTAAATATGCTTTTTACCTAAGCGACCTTTACAACTACGGCGTAACTAAAATACATTACCCAAATTTTGGCGGCAGCTACCGCAAAGGTGGTAGCAGGTTTTCGCTTAGCTACGGGCGGCAGCGGGCGGGGCTATTTTGCGTAGGGGGTATTTGCCGTTTTGTACCGGCAGCAACGGGTATTACCGCTACGCTCACGACAACGCTGGGCAAATAAAATACTGGGCTGCCGGTTTATCTTAAGCCGGCAGCCATTTCATAGGTTTTCTCGCGCAGGTAGGGTAGCATATTGCATTTATCGCCTTGCTGCGGCACATCGCCGGGCATTATCGGCTGGCCTATCTTTACATATAATTTGTGCCCGCGTTTATTGAACAATTGCGAGAAAAGCATAATAGTTTGCAACGACGGGTGTATATACCTGGCAAGGCTAAAAAGCAGGCCATTGTTACCGTGAAAATAAACCGGCACTATGGGTTGATTAGCTTTGGCGATGATCTTACCCACCACCGGGTGCCATTCCTTATCTGTTATCTGCCGCCTTTTAAGGCAAAATGAAGACACCTCCCCAGCCGGGAAAATAGCCACGGGCACCCCATCCTTCAAAACTTTGAGCGTCGTCTTTAAGCCGCTGATGCTGGATGCGTCCTTTATATTTTCGAAGGGGTTTACGGCGATGATATGATCTGCCAGGTTAGGCACTTTCTTCAACAGAAAGTTGCCCATAAACATGGTCTCGGGCCGCTTTTTCACAAGGATACTCAACAAAGCCAATGATTCTATGGCCCCATAGGGATGGTTGGCCACGGTAATAAATGCACCATTGGCCGGTATGTTGCCCAGGCTTTCCTGGTCTATAACCAGCGTTACACCTAATGTTTTAAACAAATGGTCGGCAAAGGCTACACCCTTTAAAGCTTCTGCGTTTTCCATCATTGTGTTAAAGGCATCTATCTTCAACACGTTCATTAAAAATGACACGAGTAACGGCTGGCCATTGATGCCTGCTGCTTTAGAAAAATCTGCTTTGGAAATAGCCGGCATTTGATTTGAGATAAAACGTAAAGGTATGTAACGGGTATTAACCGAAGGTATCGGTACTATTAAGTCGGCCTACAACTATTGCAGAAATCTTGATAAGCCGCATAATTATTTGGTTAATTAATTGTTACCATTAAGTTAATTATTTGTAAATTTATCCCACCAATTATAAATCTATAAGTGTTCCGTTTTGTTAAAACATATTCAATTTGCTTGCTGGGGCTATTGCTATCGTTTACGTGGGCAAAGGCACAGGAGAAGAGGATATGTATCGATTTTTATAACGGCACCTTCAACAGCCAGATAAATCAGTCTTTGGTACTCGATGTGCCCATTCAGCTTTCGCAGGCATCGGTACAAGGCTTTTATGATAAAATAAATGCAGGCAATTACCAGCCGGTTATAGACTCACTTACGGCTTACAAAAACCGCTATCAACTTAACGACTGGCTATATTACCAGCTCGTTCGCAAAACGGCGCAGCAGATAAGCCCCAAGGCTGATAACTATGGCCGCTATACCCTATACAAATGGTTCCTGATGGCCAAAAGCGGCTACGATGTACGCCTGGCCCTTACACGAAGCAAGGTGATATTTTACGTGTTGAATGATGAGGATATATCAGACATCCCGGCTTTTACGGTGAATTCAAAAAAATACATGTGCCTAAACTATCACGATTATGCCAGGGCCGACCTCAATCTCGATCCGCCCATACCCGTAGTTGTCGCTATCCCCGAAGCCAAAAAGGCGTTCTCCTACAAGGTTACGCGCATGCCTGATTTTAAAGCTGCCGACTACCAGGAAAAGGACCTACAGTTCACCTACCATCATAAAGCGTATTACTTTAACATTAAACTTAACCCCAACGTAGAAACCATCTTCATGAACTACCCTGGGGTAGATTTCGAAACCTATTTCAATATCCCGCTCAGCAAAGAAACCTACGGTTCGCTCATCCCGCTGCTTAAACAAAATATAAAAGGCATGAGCCAAAAAAAGGGCGTAGACTACCTGATGCACTTTACCCGCTATGCCTTTTTATATGAGGACGACGAAGAGAATTATGGCCGCGAAAAACGCCTATCGCCAGAAGAAACACTTTTTGCCCGTTACAGCGATTGCGACGACCGCGCCGCGCTGTTCTTTTACCTGGTAAAAGAAATTTACAACCTGCCCATGATAGCGCTGCTGTACCCAACGCATATTACCATGGCGGTGCAGTTTAGCAAGCCGGGAGGTAGCCCCATTTTGTACAAAGGCAACGCCTATACTGTTTGCGAGCCCACGCCTCAGCTGGATGATCTGCGTATGGGGCAGCTACCCAAAAAGCTTAAGAGCCAACCCTACGAGGTGGTTTATCAATATGTACCTGCGGCAAACGGGCAAAAAGGCTTATAATTTTGCCGTTTAGCAAAAAATACCTGCCAAAACGGAAATAATATTTGCAATTGTATTTTTTTTGATACTTTTATCCAAACCTCATTATAAACCTGCTTCTTGAAAAAGGTATTTGCAATAGTAATGCTTGCCGTGCTTATGTTCAACATGGGCGGTTACATGCTATTGTTCCAATATTTCATCAAACACTCCGACGATTTTGCCAACGAGCAGATAAGCAAAGGCCTTTATAAACCCGATGAACTGGTAGAAATAAAGATACCTGTGCACGTGCCTACAGCACAGGTTCAAGAAGATTTCCAGGCCATATCAGGCCAGGTAAAGCTAGCCGAGAATGACTACAACTACGTAGCCATGAAGATGACCCGCGATACCATGTATCTGATGTGCATTCCCAACTACGAAAAAACCAGGCTCATCGGCCAAAATATCATCACCGCCAAGAACATAAGTGATTTGCCGCTGGCCAAAAAAAATCACCTGCCGGTAGAGAAGAAATCAGGCACTGATGGTAACTACAATTATCCGCTTGCCTTGTACAACCTTGCAGTAGATACATCTACCCAAATGCCTGCTTTTACTGATCTTGTCCAAATTATTCCAAGTACCAGCCTGCCTACCCCTGCCCAACCACCCGAGCTTCAAGGCCTATTAGCATAAACAGATTTTTAATTGGGGATTGATATGCCTGCGGCTTACTGCACCTGCATGTTTCCCGGCGTAACCATACTTATGCTATTGCTGCGGTATGGTGCCCATTCCCTGTTCAGTTTATTTTTAATACGGATATTTTTATGCCTTACATAGCACTCGAAGACCACCTGCCCGGTATTACCGGCCTGCTGGAATACAGCAAGGGTACAGCACAACCTATACGCGAGCTTACCCAATTTTTACTGCGCGGCCCATCAACCCTTACCGAGGCCGAACGCGAACTAATAGCCACCGTAGTATCCTACGGCAACCAATGCGCCTTTTGCACCACAGCCCACACCGCCGCTGCCGACTTGCTGGCCGGAGAAACTGAAACTGCCGCAAGCGTAAAACAAAACATTGAAACCGCCCCCGTGAGCGAGAAGATGAAAGCGCTTTTAACCATTGCATCGCAAACGCGCGAAAGCGGCAGGGCCGTAACTACCGAAGCCGTAGAACGCGCCAAAGCTGCCGGAGCAAGCGATGTAGAGATACACGATACCGTGCTAATCGCAGCCCTGTTTTGCTTGTACAACCGCTATGTGGATGGCCTCGCAACATCATTACCAGCCGAAGCCGGTTATTACGATGTGCTGGCCGGGCGATTGGTAAACCATGGCTACACCCGGCTTCCGCAAGGTTATGACCACTTAAAAAAGGCAGTTTAATTATCCAACAAACCAAAATCAAATGGAACGTTATGGGCTAGCCATCTTCGGGAGAGGGTGTGCTATGCTCATGGTTTGTCCATAAAAACCTAACCCCTTAAACTATTACCATCAATGAAAAAGTTTTTACTCATCATATTCCTGTTATCGTCTGTTCGCGTGTTTGCGCAGGATGTAAAAATATCGGGCACCGTAACGGCCGCCGGAAGCAACGAACCGCTTAGCGGCGCCACCATCAACGTAAAAGAAAAGATTTTGGGTACCACCACCAATTCAAAAGGACAGTTCACACTATCGGCAGGCAAAATAAAATTGCCTTTCACCATCGTAATTACGGCAATAGGGTACGATCAGCAGGAAATTTCGATCACCTCGGCCAACCAAACGGTAAGTACCCAACTAGCTGTACGTACCACCCAGCTTAACGAGGTGGTAACATCGGCTACGCGCGTGAACCAAAGCATATTGCAATCGCCGGTGAGTATAGAGAAGCTTACCACCAAAGCTATCAAAGAGAACCCATCGTTCACTTTTTATGATGCTTTGGTAAACCTGAAAGGCGTAGAAGCCGTTACCAGCAGCATCACCTACAAGCAGGTAAATACCCGCGGTTTCAACACCACCGGCAACTCGCGTTTTTTGCAATTGGTAGATGGTGTAGATAACCAAACGCCGGGCCTTAACTTCTCGGTAGGTAACCAATTCGGTGCTTCGGATCTGGATGTAGAATCGGTGGAGATCATCCCCGGCGCGGCTTCGGCATTATACGGCCCGGTGGCGTTCAACGGCTTGTTGTCTATCAAAACCAAAGACCCCTTTAGATACCAGGGACTTGCAGTATCGGTAAAATCGGGCATCAATCACGTTGGCGAAACTTTTTCCGACACCAAGGGGCTGTATGATTTCGCCCTGCGCTTCGCAAAATCATTCAACGATAAATTTGCCTTTAAGTTGAACGCATCTTACCTAACCGGTTCTGATTGGATTGCTAATGACTATACCGACATCAATGCCTCCATACCCGCAGCAAACCGCGGCCCTAACAACCCCGCCCGCGATGCCTTGAATATCTACGGCGACGAGATAACCAAGAATATTACCGGCGTTGGTGTGGTAAACCGTACCGGTTACGAAGAACGCGACCTGATGAACTACGGCGTTTATAGCCTTAAGCTGAATGGCGCGCTGCAATACCGCATCAGCAATAACCTGGAAGCCATTTACCAATACAACTATGGCAGGGGCACTGCCAGCTACACCGGCAGCAGCCGTTTCGATCTGAACAACTTCGTGCTGCAAACGCACCGGCTGGAACTGAAAGGCAGCAACTTCTTTATCCGTGGTTACTCCGTTGTAGAGAACTCGCACGACTCGTACAACACCCGCTCCCTCGGTCAATTCATCAACCGCGATTGGGTGCAGGATTTGAGTGGCCAGGTGGTAAGCCCGGCCGATGCTGATAATATGTGGTTTACCCGTTACGAAGCCGCCTACAAGGGCAACGTAAGCGGTGTTAGTGCAAACGACCACACTACAGCCCGCACATTTGCAGATAAGGGCAGGTTTTTACCCGGCACGGCAGCGTTCGATGCCGCTAAGGATGCTTCTATACACAACTATGGACTAAGCGGCGCAGGCGTATTCAGCAATAGCAAATTTTACCATACCGATGGCCAATACGATTTTAGCAAGTATATCAAAGTGTTCGAATTGCTTGCAGGTGGCAGCATCCGCGAGTACAAAATGTTCACCAATGGCAGTTTATTCGATGACAAAACCAACCGCATCAGTATCAACGAGTGGGGCAGTTTTTTACAAGCCGGCAAAAAATTATTCGACGATAAACTTAAACTGACAGCTTCTATCCGTTACGATAAGAACGAGAACTTTAAGGGCAGCTTTACGCCGCGTTTCTCGGGCGTGTATTCGGTAACGCCAATGCATAACTTCAGGGCATCGTACCAAACCGGTTTCCGTAACCCAACCCCGGTAGATCAGTTTATCCACCTTAATGTTGGCCCTATTACCATACTGGGTGGCGCGCCAAATAACAGCAAAGGCTTAAACGTTTACGAAAATACATACACTTCGGCATCGGCAAACGCATTCGGTGCAGCAGTTGGTGCTGCTATTGGTGCAGGAACGCCGCCGGCGACAGCAATTGCCAAAAATAAAGATTTGCTGGTAAAATCGAATGTGGCTTACATCAAACCCGAGCAGCAAAAAGCTTTTGAAATTGGCTACAAAGGCGTAGTGAACGAAAAGCTTTTGGTTGACTTAAACTACTACCATAGCTCTTATACCGATTTCATCCTGAACACCGTAGTTATCCAGCCAACCAGCCCTGTACTGGGCGCCGATGGCAAGCCAAACATGGCAGCAGCCGGCGAGGTAGCTAACCGCGCGGTAAAAGCGTTCCAGCTTTATACCAACGCATCAGATAAGGTATCGGCACATGGTGTTAGCCTTGGCTTAACCTACCTGTTGGATAGAGGCTATGTGCTGGGCGGTAACGTAACCAAATCAAACTTTAACCTGGGCAGCGCAAATGCCAACAACATTGCGCAATACAATACACCCGAGTACAGCACCAACATGAACTTTGGCAACCCCAACGTAAACAATGGTTTTGGTTTCAACATCAACTGGCACTGGCAAAGCCAGTTTGATTGGTACGGCACCTTCAATGGTAACCGCCCGGGCCGTATAGCGGCTTATTCGCTGTTTGATGCGCAGATAAACAAAAAGCTGCCTAAGCAAAATACCATCGTCAAACTGGGAGCAAGCAATATCTTCAACAAACATATCTCGCAATCGTATGGCTCGCCGGCAATTGGCGGTATCTATTACGTAGCGCTGGTATTTGATAGCCCTTTAAAATAATCATCACATGAATGCGATAACGATAGAAATGGAAAGCGCACAAACAAAAAAAAGCACGGCATACCTGGCCATTGTATTTGTACTCTGCTTCGTAAGCAGCGTGCTGGGCGGCTCGGTATCTACCCTGATGTCGGTTTATCTCCCTGTAGTTGTAAAAGACTTACAGGGAGGTGTTGCCGCAGGCCAGTTAGACAGCATAAGCGGGTTTATCAACGCCATGTTCATCTTCGGCTGGGCCATAGGTGGCTTTACCTGGGGCATGGTAAGCGATAAAATCGGGCGTAAAAAGGCGCTTATTTATTCGATAGCCTGCTACGGCATATTCACTATTTTAACGGGCTTGATGCCCAAGTGGGAGGGCCTGGTGCTTTGCCGCTTCTTGAGTGGTTTTGGCGTTGGCGGCGAGATGGTTATCGCCATGACTTTTATCAGCGAGATATGGCCACATAAAAGCAAGGCCGTATTTATCGGTATCCTTTCCATTGCATTCCCTATTGGCATCTTTGCCGCAGGGGCCATCAATACCAAAATACCCGAATGGCGGCAGGGCTTTTTCATAGGTGCCGTGCCTTTGGCAATGGGCCTCATAGGCCTTTTTGTGATGAAAGAATCTGAGCAATGGCTCAACCACAAGCAAAAACCTTCAACCCTCGCATCAAACGCGCTTTTTTCTCCGGCAAACCGCAGGGAGGTAATAGTAGGTTCGCTGCTGTTCGGCACCATGCTTATAGGGCTTTGGGCTATCTTCTCCTGGTTGCCCACCTGGATACAAAGCCTAATTGCTACCGATGCGCCAAAACAACGCGGCATGAGCATGATGTTTTTAGGCATGGGCGGCTTAACCGGCGGCTTCTTCTCGGGCTGGCTGGTGAACCTGTTGGGCCTGCGCAAATCTATGCTGCTTTGTTTCACGGTTTGCACGGTATTATCCTTCGTGCTGTTTAAAACCAACAGCTCGGTAACAGGTGCAGTTTATGCCGAGATTGCCGTAATGGCCCTCTTCTTTGGCGCGAGCCAGGGTGTGTTATCGGCTTATATCCCTCAGCTTTTCCATACCGGTATACGGGCTACGGCAACGGGCTTTTGCTTTAATGTGGGCAGGTTGTTTACCGCCACTGCGGTGTTGTTCATCGGTGTCCTGGTATCCAGCTTGGGTGGTTATGGTAATGCTATCTTCATCTTCTCGCTGGTATTTGTAGTAGGGCTGATTATAACGCTGTTTGTGGTGAAGGATAAAGCCAAAGAGGCGCAGGTGGTAGAAATGAATATTAACAGATAATAATAAAAGACAAAATTATGGCACACATACAAGTCCCCGAGGGCGTTCCGGGCATCAGGTCGCTGGTCATGTTCAGGCCCGAAACCGGCAAATATTTATATGATTTAGCGGAGGTTTTGCTTCGCGGAGAATCGCCCATAGCGCAGGCCGACCGCGAGTTGATAGCTGCCTACGTATCGCGACGCAACGAATGCGTGTTTTGCAGCAGCAGCCACGCCGCCGCCGCAAGATGCCTTTACGGCGAAGACGACACTACAGTAGATGTTGTTTTGAAAGATATGAATGCGGCCAACATCAGTCCAAAACTAAAAACTCTGCTGAACATTGCCGGCAAGGTGCAGATATTAGGCAAGGAGGTAAAGCAGGAAGACATAGACGCTGCGAAAGCGTTAGATGCTACCGACAAGGAAATACACGATGCGGTACTGATCGCAGCTGCCTTCAGTATGTTCAACCGTTATGTAGATGGCCTTGCGAGCCTAACCCCTACCGACCCGGAAGCCTACAAGGAAATGGGCAAGCGGATGGTGCAGGGCTATGCGCTGCCACAGAAACCGGTGGATAGTTAAAGTATCGCGGCACGATTGACTCACCCCGACATCGCTACCGCTTGTCGACCCTCTCTACCTGCGGTAAAGGGGGTGAAAAAATGGAGCTACCCTCTTTCCGCTTGCGGAGAGAGGGTGGTCGAGCGAAGCAAAGACCGGGTGAGTCCAATCGGGAAGCAGGTGCGTTTAACGATAAATTAAATTACACCTATGGCACACATCAATTTAGAAAACGAACTACCCGGCATACGCGGCCTGATGGCCTACAGCCCCAAAACCGAAGCTCCCCTGAATGCGCTTGCCGAAGTTTTGCTGCGCGATGACGATAACACCCTAACTCGCGGCGACCGCGAGCTGATTGGCGCCTACGTATCGTATCTTAACGATTGCTTTTTTTGCCAGAACGTGCATGGCGCTTTGGCCGGGCATTACCTGGGCTGCAATATCCACGAGATTGATGCCATCAAAAGCGATTTTACTTCGGCAGCTATTACGCCCAAGATGAAAGCCTTATTGGCCATTGCGGCCAGCGTGCAAAAAGGCGGCAAAGCCGTAACCGAAGAGCAGGTTGCTGCGGCCCGCGCCGAAAATGCAACCGACAAGGAGATACATGATACTGTGCTGATTGCCGCAGCCTTCTGCATGTTTAACCGTTATGTAGATGGCCTGGCTACCTGGGCTCCGCAAGACAGGCAATTTTACGTGAACCGCGCCCCGCAACGCGCGTTAGACGGTTACCAAAGCAGCATTTACAAATAATATTTACCTAAACTTTTTCTAAAAAAGCTCCTCTGCGAAAGTGGAGGAGCTATTAGCATCGTCTAAACAGGAAGTTGCACCACGAATTTTGCGCCATTGCCGGGTTCGCTTTCAACACTTATCGTTCCGCCCAGGCTTTCTACTTGCTTTTTAACCATAAAAAGCCCCATGCCCTTACCCTCTACGTTGAAACTAAATCGCTTATAAAGCCCAAATAATTCGGTTCCATAACGCTTGGTGTCTATGCCGATGCAGTTGTCGGTAAAACTGATGGTGATTTGGTTATCGGCTATAAAAGATACGATTTGGATTTGAGGGGCGATATCAATCTTACGGTATTTAATACTATTGGTAATCAGGTTTTGGAAGATGCTGTATAAATAGCTCCTCACCGTGAAAAGCCCGGGTGCATTGTTAAAGCCGCAGGTAATCACAGCATGGTATTTTTGTATATCTAAGGTCAGTTCTTCTTTTATTTCGTCAACCAGGCTGGTCAAATTAATTAGCTCCTTGTTTTCGCCAAGCTGTTTGTTAACCTCCATGATCTGGTTAAGATCCAGGATAACCTTATCCAAATGATCTACCGATGAAGATAGGGCATGCAAGGTTTCGGTATCCTGCCCGGGAACCGTTTCCGTATCAAGCAAAGCAGATAGCCCCATAATGTTGGCAACAGGTGCTCTTAAGTTATGTGATATAATATAGGTAAACTGTTCCAGTTCCTGGTTGCGGCGTATCAGGTCGGCAGTCATCTTTTCGCGTTCCAGCTCTGCATGCTTCCGATCGTTTATGTCTTTCAATGTAAGTATAATGCCAACCACTTGTTTCTGTTTGTTGGTTACCCCAAACCATCTGGCCTCAACCCATGCCTGTCCGCCTTTGGGTAGATCGTATGCCACTTCGTAACAAACGGTTTCGTGGGCCATTACCCGTGCTATAATCTGTTTAACCTCGGGCCAGCGCTTTTTGGGGAAATAGTCGAACGTATTTTTGCCTAACTTGGGTACTTTTCCTAGTATATAGCGGGTTTGCCCGGCAGCTATTTTATTATACGAAACAATGCGGAGGTTCTGATCGTACAGGATAATGCCCAGATCGGTATTTTCAAAAACCGAGCGGAGGTTGGCTTCAGATTGCACCAGGGCCAGTTCATCGGCCTTTTGGCGGGTAATGTCTCGCGAAAAACACGATAAACCGATAACTTCGCCGCTTTCCCAAATGGGGTTTACTGAATAACTTAGGTAAACTTTTTCTGTGCCGGCAGGGTACTCGTTAACAAATTGCTGGGGTATGCCATCCAGTGCTTTATTGTATATCACTTTCCATTTTTCTGCTACCTGGGCGTCAAATCCGGCCAATAGCTCAAGGGAATTACTACCCTGCGTAACCTGTATACCGTACACCTGCTTTATAGTTTGACTGAACTGTTGGTTAAAGGTGATGAAGTTGAGCTCCCTATCCAGTGAGTAAACCAGGTCGCTAGTGTTTTCTATAATTGCCAGCAGGTTAGCCTCCGATTTTTTCAGCGCGTCCTGTTGCGCTTTATACTCGGTTATATCTGTTACCATTCCAAGCGTGGCTTTATAACATCCGTGCTGATCGAAAACCCCATTGATAGATACCCTGCAGATGATGCGTTTGCCGCTTTTGGTAATAAATACCGACTCATGCGTTTGTACAACGCCGGGTGCGCGACTTCTTATCCTTTTTATAGTCGCTTCCCTTTCGTTTTTTTCTTTAAAATCGTAATTGTGCCTTCCTAATATTTCTTCGGGGCTATACCCTATCATGTCGCACATTTTCTTATTCACAAAAACAGTAACCATGTTTTCGTCAATCATCCAAATGCCTTCCTGCGCTGTTTCTACAATATTGCGATAGCGTTGTTCGCTTAAAACAAGTTTCTCGTCGGCAGCTTTATGCCCGGTAACATCCCTGTAATTGGCAACAATTCCGTTTATGGGTGGCAGGTGCAGCAGATTGGTTACTTTGCCTGCAACCCAAACCCAGTGGCCGTCGGCATGCATTACCCGCCAGGTGAAGGGTTGTATTTCACCCGGGCTGGCTTTGGTTTTAGCAACAATTTCATCATGCATCTGCTGATCTGCCGGGTGAATATAGCCTTGTGTAAACCTTCGCAGTTTAAATTCATTGGCTGTGTACCCCAAAATCCTGCTCACATTGTCGCTTATAAAAAGCACTTTATCATCCACGCTGGCTACGCTTATGATTTCGTTGCTGTTTTCAATTAAAAGCCGAAGACGCAGCTCACTTGCCTTCAGATCTTCTTCTATTTTTATTTGCCCGGTAATGTCGCGCGTTACCCCGTCAACGCGCGCCAGTATTCCCTGGCTGTTCAGCGTAGGCACTACCCTTGTTTCCACCCACCGGCTACCAAGATGTTTGTGCATAATTTTGTATCGTACGCTCACCGCTTTACCTTGCAGCAGCTCAACAAAATTATCAGCCCTCATAGTTGCATTGTCTGGGTGCAGTATGCTATGCCAAAGCGTTGGGTCGGCCATAAACGCTTCTGGTTTGTAACCAAATATTTTTTCGCAAGCAGCAGATATATGTATTTGTCTGCTGTTGATTATATCACGGGCAAAAATCACCTCGTCTATAGTGCCAAGTATCCGGTTCAGCTCGTAGTTGGCCTGCGTTAGCTGTTGCTGCGATAGCTCAAGCTTGGATATATCCTGTATAAAACCGGTCACCATTTGCGGCGACCCGCCTTCATCCCTGGTTACTATTATTTTGGAATACAGGTATTTTACAGTGCCGTCTACCGCTACTATTCTGAATTTAAATTCAACGTTATCCTGCGTCCCGATGGCATCATCAAACATTTTTGGGAGTATACCGACATCTTCCGGGTGTAAATGGCGCGTAAACAATTCCAATGAAGCTGTTACCTGACCGGGTGAGTAGCCCAGAATACGATACATCCCCGCCGACCATCTCCGTTCCTGAGTTACAAGGTCTATCTGCAGACTGCCTGTTCCCGCTATCAATTCTGCAGTACCTATAAACGATTCTATTGAATTTACTTTTTGGGTAAGTTGCGCATTACAGGCTTCGAGCTTTGCTTTTTGAAGGGCATTGGCAATAGCATGTGGCAGGCGGCCAAGCGAGCCCTTAAGCAGGTAGTCTGCAACACCTTGCTGCAAAGCATCTATCGCCAATTGCTCCTGGGCAGGCTGCACTAATAAAATCATCGGCACACCGGGCGCTGCCTGCTTTAGTAAATTTAAACCTTCCAGGCAGTTGATATCGCAGCTGGAGTAAGCAGCGAGGACAATGTCGGGCGAAAAATTTGCTAACTGATGGATATAAGCATCCCGGTTACATACACCTGCCTTATCGAAATCTAGTCCGGCTTCGCTAAGTGCAAAACGTACCGCTGCTGCATCAGCAGCTACGCTTTCCAGATGTAGTATTTTTAATCGGGGCATCTAAGTTTAATCAGGGGCATTATACGGCTTGTAATACCCGTTATAATTGTCAGCTATTGTACGCATGGGGAGTGCGTTTTGTTGCCGTTATAATATTAACGATTAAACATTGATTTACAGCAAAATACACCCTAAATAAAAGTGATACTTGTCACATTTATTTAGGGTTCAATAATGGCGGTGTTACTCGCCTAAAAACTCATCAACCAAAGCTGCTACAAGCTCTGGCATTCTGCTGTTTTTTTTGCCAGTTAGCAATTCGCCCAGATACTCGCCATGGCCGCCCGGGAAGATAGCCAGTTTGGAATTGGTGATGTAGTGCGTTATTTCCACGGCATGTTCTGGCGGAGCAACGTCGGCATCGCCTGTTATGATAAGGGCGGGCACTTTTATGGTTTGGATTTCGTCGTCGGTCCAGCCCTCAAAATGCTGCATGCGGTAGAGTGATTTATCGTGCATGGCCTGCAAGCCTTGCTGCGTATTGCCCGGTATAGACAGGAACTCGTCTTTATATTGCTGGGGCATATCTTTAAAGCTGGCTTTGCTCATAAAATCCCAAAACCAGGGCTGTGCGCCACTGCGTTTGGTAAACGCCGATGCTACTATTATTTTACGCGTAAGTTGGGGGTAGCTCATAGCAATTTGCAAGGTAGTTTGCCCACCGTTACTGAAACCCATAAAATCGGCATTACTTATGCCCAGTTGGCGCAATAATTCAGCTACATCGGCGGCATCCTGTTTAAAGGTAAAGGGTGCATTGCGGTCGCTGGTGTGGCCATTGCCTTGCAGTTCTACGGCTATTACCTGCCGGTGCTGTGCCAGGAATGGGAGGATGCGCCCAAAGCTGGTGCGGATGGTAGAGCCGCCGCCATGAATCAATACCAGCGGCATGCCCTTGCCGTGTATTTCGTAATACATTTTTATGCCGTTCACTTGCTTGTATCCGCTGATGCTATCGGGTTTCATGGCTGTGTTGGTTTGAGTTAATATCTTATGGTTTGCTGAGCAAGCCTGTACAAACAAGGCCATACAGATAAGGGTAATTGCCTGCCAAAGTTGTTTTCTCATTTTATGGGTTTAAGCTATGGTTTTATCCAGGTTGGCAAACATCTGCAGCCAGCTTTGGTAGGCACCGGTTTGCTTGGCCAGTTCTTCGGCCACGGTTTGGTGCAGCGTAAAGCTACACTTATCCCCTAGCGTTTTAAACACAACGGTAGTGATGATGATACCCGGCCATTTATCATCTTTGCCGCTGTCGGCAAGGCGATTGCCTTGTGGGTCGGTAATATAAATGGAAAACACCAGCCGTTCGGGCGCAAGCACTTCCAGATACTCGCCTTTGCA
Source organism: Mucilaginibacter psychrotolerans (assembly GCF_004519315.1). Classification (GTDB taxonomy): domain Bacteria; phylum Bacteroidota; class Bacteroidia; order Sphingobacteriales; family Sphingobacteriaceae; genus Mucilaginibacter; species Mucilaginibacter psychrotolerans. Next base: position 73,019 of record NZ_SOZE01000019.1, on the reverse strand, counting down.
CCAGCAATCGCCATAAACGGGGTTATGTATACAGGTTTGGAAGCTGCCGCCGGGCCGCACGTCCATCCACAGGATATCAATGGTGCAGCCATCGGGCGCGTACCAATGCCTCAGTTGTTCAGGGTCAGTCCAGGCTTTGAATACCACCTCGCGCGGTGCATCGCACAGGTGGCTCATCCAAACTTCTTTTTCCTTGGCGTCGGTTTTATTGGTTTCCATTTTCTGCTGGTTTTGCTTGTATTTCTGCTAAAAAATTATCCAATGCGTTGAACCTGCCTGCCCATAACTTTTTCGATTCTTCCACCCAATCCGTCACCTCTGCAAGCTGGTCAAGTTTAGCCTCGCAGAAGCGCTCGCGGCCCTGCTGCCTTATGGTTACCAGTCCGCATTCGGTCAGTATTTTAATGTGGTTAGCTACCGCCTGCCGGCTCATATCGAAGGAATCGGCCACAGCGTTCAGGTTCATGGCACCGCCGGCAATGCGACTGATGATCCGACGGCGGGTAGGATCGGCAATGGCCTGGAAAACGTCTCTTCTGACAATCATATGCAAGTATATGCTTGCATTTTTTAATATGCAAGTATTTAATTGCGCAAATGCATTTTATTTTGGCCGCCTTGGCTTATTTTCCATACTGTGCTTATATTTATACTGTAGCTGATTTTTAAAAAAGCTTAACATTGGAAAAACTATTGTCCCATTTTCTTGGCAAAGGCATCCCGGAGGCAGAGGCCGCGCAGATTGTGGCTGCCTTTAAAGTGAAGAAATTTGCCAAAGGTGAACATTTTATAGAGGAGGGCAGAACCAGCAAGCACCTGGCATTCATTAACGAGGGTATTTTCCAGTATTATCATTTAAGGGATGGCAAGGAAGTGACCACCTACGTAACGGGCGAAAAAACCTTCCTGGCATCTATTGCCAGCTTTTTTTCGCAAAAGCCCAGTAAAGAATACGTGCGGGCCCTTGCCGATTCGGAAGTATTGCAGGTAAGCTATACCGAACTGGCCAAACTAAAAACAGAGAACCAGGCTTTCCGCAGCTTTTATATTTCGGCGCTGGAGAACCTCGCCATCGGTATCGACGAAAGCAAAACCAACCTCATTATGCTCACCGCCGACGAGCGCTACGCCGAATTATTAAAAAACGAACCCAAATTGCTACAGCAAATTCCCCTGCAATACCTTGCTTCCATATTGGGTATTACCCCGCGCCATTTAAGCCGTATTCGTAACAATATCAGCTAACTGCATTTATAGACAAATGTCCGGCGTAGCCGGTTTTGTATCCCGCAACTTTGTATCGTTAAAACAAACAAACGATATGAAACATTTAATTTCTGCATTCCTGCTATTAGCATCGGGCACCGCTTTCGCGCAGAGCGATTTAAAACAAAATGAATTAAGCATCAACGGTTTCCGTAACCCATCCATCGGTTTTGAATACCGCCACAATCAGTATTCGGCAAATGTCGGCTATTACACCACTGCCTTTAAAAGGGGCGAGTTCAGCAATTTTGTAAAAGTGGGTTATACCTTTTGGTTCTTCCCATCGGGTAATGGCCCTATCCCATCATCTTTTTATGCAGGCTCATCTTATATGCGCGGCTTAAACCGCAACTACGAAGGCAAGAACGCGCTGGGCACGGAAGTGGGCTACCGCTGGGTGGTATGGAAAGGCCTCAATTTGCGCATAGGCGCTATAGGCGTATCGGCCAAGGGGCAAAGCTTTAAAGTGAACCCAACCCCGGGCATCAGTTATTCGATTACCCTTTAAGCTGAATCCGCATGAATACCGAAAAATTGATAGGCATATTGTTGATTAGTGGTGCGATAGCCTTATTTATCCCTTACACTATCCTAACCGTAATCTTCGATTACCCCAGCATCCTGAGGCAAGAAACGGCCATCATTCTCACCAAATTTAAGCAAGGTGGCAGCCCGTTGATATGGACATGGTTCGCCTTCGGCGTAACAGGCGTACCGCTGATACCCGCCTACGTTTTCATCGGGCAGAAGCTGGAGAACCGTATTAGAGTAGTGCGCCTGGCCACCACCGTAGGGCTTATAGGGTTGACACTGCAAATGGTGGGTCTTCTCCGCTGGACCTTCGTGGTGCCTGTGTTGGCCAACGCCTTCGCTAACGCTGCCGACGAGGTCACCAAGGCCGCCGCCATCATGAGCTTCAAAACCATTCACCAGTTTGCGGGCGTTATTTTGGGCGAACACCTGGGCCAGTTGTGCACCATCGTGTGGACGGTATTGATATCCTACGCATTCGCCAAATTGATGTTGGTACCTAAATGGCTAACCTGGATGGGGTACATCAGCTCGGCCATTTACCTGCTGGCACAGGCGGATCTGTTTGCCACAGTTATGCCAAACTTTCTGGTTTCGAGCCCCGCAGGCTTTATTGGCAGCACGCTTTGGTTGATCTGGCTACTGATAGTAGGCGTCAAATTCCTGACGATAGAGATAAAAACCGGTGCGGAACAGAGCAATTGCAGGTATTCGGCATGGTTATAAGAGGCACCCTTTCGATATATTGATTTAAGTAGGCGAAGCGTACCGCCCGGTTTGGCAAACTGGTAAGTTTAACATCGCGAAAACGCTATTTATTATTGGGGGGCTGAGGTTTCTATTTTAACCTGGTCGAGGTTAACTATTTTGAAAACGTTAGTAAGGTATAAGTAAAAAAAGGCTAAAGAGATGGTTAATATTATAACACCTAAAACAGAGGATGAAACCTCCACGCCAGTTAAGGAGGCTTTGAATGTTGCCTGGTCGAAACCTGAATTTGATAGCAATTTATCTTCGGGGGCTGGTTCTGCATTGCTTTCCCCCTTCAACCGGCGTTTTACTGCCGCTCTTTCTTTTACACTTTTTAGCGTAATGTAAAATTGTATGGCCGAGAACACCAGGCCGCTCGATACCAAAATTAACACCAGTACAAAAATCACCACCCCATTACTTTGTTGCCTGTTCATCACCGCCTGTCGGTTGCTTAGTGCCCAAAGGTAATGTGCGCTAACAGCATCATAAGTCCTTTGATTATCAATATTTCTTTTTTCCATAGCAAGGTAGTATGCTACCTGGGCTTTACGATACGCCGCCAATATTACGGAGTCCTCTAATGAGTTATCATCATCATCCGTAATAACCTGGCTTTTTTTATCGGTTGTTGAGTATTGCAAGCGCTTGCGTGCCTTCCCTGATACATGCTTCGTGCCTTGAGTTATCCCACTTATAGGGGGCTTCACTCGTGCAGGCGCAGGGCTTGGAATTGGCTTGGCTATTGTCCCATCTATTGCTGCCGACGTATCTGAGCCCGTTTGCGCCGATGCTTTTGCACAAAAGATCAACAAAGATAAAATGATGAAATATTTAAGTTTCATGTAGATTATGGTGAAGGATTGTATAATCTGGCAGGGCGGCAGACCGTATGAATTCAAATTTAAATATTATTTTACATATAGACATAATTAATACCTTAAAAAAACAGGCTTTCATCGGCACATAAAGGTCATTGGTCGGCACAACCGGGTAGCGGGCGTAAAGTATAAACATCTTTACATCACCAATAAACCCTGCAACAATGAGTCCCCAAAAAATACTAATGCTGATCGCTGGTGCTGCGGTCTGCATTAGCCTTATCGATGCCTGCAAAAAAAGCGATACCGCAGAACCCTCAACCGCTACAACAAACACCACAACTACCACCATGTCCACCGGGACTGCTAACACCGCGGTAGAGCTAGTCTTTGGGACCAACATTAACCTGGCCAGCCTGGAGAATTACGCCGCTCAAAACATCCCGGCTTACATCACTAAAGATAACTGCGGCCCAAACCCCATTACCAATACTGCGGCTACTTTGGGCAGGGTTTTGTTTTACGATAAGGCCTTATCGGTTAATAACAGCGTAGCTTGTAGCAGTTGCCACAAACAAAGCCTGGCCTTTGGCGATGATGCCTTGCTGAGCCTGGGCGTAAACGGCGCAACCACCCGCCACTCTATGCGTTTGGCCAACAGCCGCTTTACGCAGGAGGTACGTTTCTTTTGGGATAAACGCGCCGCAACGCTGGAAGACCAAACCGTGCAGCCTATACAAAACCACAACGAGATGGGTTTTAGCGGCACCAACGGCGACCCTGGTATTGCAGCGCTCATTACCAAATTACAGGCCATTGGTTATTATCAGGAGCTTTTCAAATTTGTATATGGCGATGCAACCGTTACGCAGGCAAGGATGCAAACGGCGCTCTCTGCTTTTATCCGCAGCATACAATCGTTCGATTCTAAATTCGATGCGGGGTTAGCCGCCACACGCAACCTCAACCAGGATTTCCCCAACTTTACGGCGCAGGAAAACTTGGGAAAATCCTTGTTCATCAATCCACCTTCGCCTCCCGGCACCGTGGTTAACGGCGCAGGTTGCCAGGGCTGCCACCGCGCGCCGGAATTCGATATCGACCCGAAAGCCCTCAATAATGGCATCATCGGCGTGGCAGGCAGCACGGCCATAGATATCAGCAATACCAAGGCGCCAAGCCTGCGCAATGTGCTTAACGCAACCGGGGCCGCAAATGGCATGTTTATGCACAATGGTAGCCTTACTACCTTGCAGGCGGTAGTGGCGCACTACAACCAAATTACGGTAAACCCGGCAAACACCAACCTCGATCCGCGCCTTAATGGCGGTGGCCGCGGACAAAACCTACGCCTGAGCGCCGATCAGCAAACAGCCATTGTGGCTTTTTTAGCTACGCTTAGCGGCAAGGATGTTTATACCAATAAAAAATGGGGCAATCCGTTCCAAAATAATTAGTGTTTGGCTGGAATGGGGAATAAGGATGTAGGATTTGCATTCTACACCCTTATTATGTCGCAATGATACCTTTGCTATGTGGTTTTAGGTTGGTAATTTTAAGCAACAAAAAACTTAAAAACATGACCGAAACAAAACCAAGCTCCAAAGGAGCCTTAATTGCTGGCTGGATTATCAGCGGACTGATTACAGCCTTTTACCTGTTTGATGCCATTAGCAAAATAGTTAAAGAAAAGCATTCGGTAGACGCCAGCGTTGCACTTGGCTGGCCGGCAGAACATATCCCCACCATTGGGATTATACTTTTGGCCTGCACCATTCTTTACGCTATACCACGCACCTCCGTTTTAGGCGCAGTATTAATTACAGGATACCTGGGCGGCGCGGTTGCTGTTATGATGCGTACATCAGGACAGCCTTATTTGTTCCCATTTATATTTGGCGCGCTAACCTGGGCGGGAATCTATTTGCGCAATACAAAATTGCAAAAGCTGGTAAAGGGCGACTAATTGTTGTGCAGGTATGCAAATTACATATATGCGGATGAATCGTAAAGATGGGGTGCTCCAACTACCGTTTTACGATTGCAGCGGTCGATTCATTCTCCTCTAAATCAACAGCCCTAACGGTCAATCTGACCTTAGGCCAGGCTTGCCCCTCAATGGGTTGCCAGGTGGTTAGAGGCGTAAAAGCTATGCGCTGCCCTTTGCAATAGATATCGTAGCCCAGGATGTTTTTGTTATCGTGGGCGGCAATCCAGCTTAAATGCTTTTTATTGCCGCTACCGGTCAGCTTCAGGCTTTTCGGTCCAGTGGGCGGCTGCTTATCCGGGTTGAGTCGATTAGTGCAGTTGATGAACGCACGCAGTACATGGTAGGTACCTTTCCAAATCTGCCCCTTGAGGGCAAGCTTGTATTCCGGTTGTTTATCCAGGCCGCCCTGGTACCAGTCGCCGTGCTCGTGGTCTATCAGGTAGGTTTGGGTGTAGGTCCAAAGCTTGTAGAATTTCTGACCGTATTGCAGGCTATCCTTCGGGTACAGGTCATCGAACATCAGTAAAGTATTCAGCCCCTCGGCTTGTGCCCACCAGTTTTTGGTATCGGCTATGATGGTGATGCCAGGCTTATCCTTAAAATTGTAGCTCTCATCGTAAAAACCGCCTACGCTATCGTCCCAGCCGTTTTTCAGGGCATGGTCAACCATACGCTTGGCCACGGCCATGGTCGTTTGGTCGTTTTTAAGGCCGAGGAGGTGCGATGCTTCCAGCATGAGATAGGCCGTTTCCACATCGTGGCCGAAGGAAACATGGTCAAGCCCGCGGTGGCTTAGGATATAAGCTTCCGATGAATCGCGGTTGTTTACGGGTGTCCAGTCGGGTAGGAAGAAAAGCGTAAGGTTGCCTTTTGGGGTTACAATCTTGTCGCGAATCAATAGCAACATCTCCTGTAAACGTACCCTAAGCAATCTGTCGGGCCATACCCGGTAAAGCTCGCTGAACGATTCGAGCAGATGGATAGACGTATTCTGATCCTTGTACCCTGTTTCGGCCCGCGATGGGGTTGCTGCCGTGCGGACGATTGGCGTACCATCGCGTTCCATATGCTGGTAGTAGCCCTTATATATTGGGTCGTGGCTATGCTGCTCCAACCAATGGAACTGCTTTATGGCGAGGTTTAATGCACTGGTATCGCCGCTTTGGCGATAGTAAGCGGCAATAGCATAGAGCGCGAAGGAGTTGCCATACGCCTCCTTAGGTGCAAAGCTGCCGGGCTTGGGCTTCCCTTGCCTATCGGTATAAGTGTAAAAGCCGCCGTACTGCTTATCCCACAAAACATCCCGCAGGAATTTATAGCCTTGCGCCGCGCCTTCATGGTAGTATTTTACCGATGGATATAGCTCTGCCGCCCTGGCGTTGCTCCATACATGGCGGGCCTGGGTTACTATCATTTTATCCTGGTTGCCCGTCGGTTTAAAATCATAAGTAAAGCTACTCAGGAAGCCGCCGTAAAGTGTATCGATAGCGGCAGGGTACCATGGCTTCAGCAGTTCGTTTACCATCGACTTTTTCATCTCGCGGTAAACCTGCGGGCGACTAGTGCCGGCAGTGGTTTGTGCGTTGGCAACCTTGCCTATCAGCATCAAGCCAAGTGTGGCGCAGGCGATTTTTTTAAAATTAACAGATGCCATACGCTTATTTCTTGTTCAGCAGATGGTCGGCAGCCAGTACCAGGAATAAATAATCAGAGGTGCCGCCGCCCAACACGTATTCGCCCTGTTGCCACAAGTAGGGCCATTTCAGCAATTCCGGGAAATCGGGGCGGATAAGGGCGGTGCCCGATGCACTGCCGCCTGGTATGTACGACCAATCTGCCCGATTGAAGCCATACGCCGTAGTCATAGATCTTGCGCCTACACCCGAAATGAACGACGAGGTGTTGGAGCCCGGGTGGCAGCCTAAAATAAAGTTGATGGAATTGAGCATGTATTCGTCGCTGAACACCGACGGGAAATTGGCGCAAAGGAAATATTGCCTGTATCCAAAGTTTTGGATGCCCCAGCCTGCGCCCCAGATATTGGGTTCGTAAGGCACGCCATAAGGTGTCTTCTTGCCTTGCAGCTGTATATCGGCATACATTTTTTTAACGGCAGCGGTAATGGCTTCGGTGTAGCCGGCGTTGTTAACGGCCTTTAGCGTACGACCCACCATCCAGCCGGTGTTGCCGATTCGCTGCGTGATCATGTCTTTATTCTTCACCAAAAAGTCGGCATATTTCCGGTCGCCGGTGGTCAGTAATAGCTCCACTGCCAGGGGTACAAAGCGGCCAATGTTTTTATCCTCGGTTTTGTTCCAAACCTCGGTTGCAATTTGCAGGCATTGAGTTGCCAGGGTATCATTATAGCCTTTCATTACGCGGCTGGCTGCTGCCAATGCAACGGCGGTTTGCAACGTGCGGCCGGTATTTTCTTCGGTGAAAACCCAGCGGTCATCTGCCGGGGCCGGCTTGTTCAATATGGCATTCGTGTTGGTGCCATTGGTTTTGTAGGCAACGTTATCGGTAAGGCTGGCTGCATCGCCCAGCAAAACGTACTGGCGGATGGTGGGCTCTATAATGCCGCGGTAAAACCTGCCCATGGCCTTGTAGCCGCCGGTAATACTCAGCAGGCCATGCTCAATTTGCTGCAGAACGTCGGGCTTGCCATCGGGCTGCTGTATCTCTACGATATGGTTGTTTTGGTCGATCGTAGTGTTATCGTAATCAACGTGAAACTCCTCGTAAGCCAGCGTAAGCCCGTGCACGGTTTCGGCTTGCGATTCTACGCGGATATCGAAGTCGCCGGCATCATGCCAGGCACCTTGGTTAAGAAACGGCACGTTATCGCCCGGCTTGAATTTGGTAAGGGTAGAGTGCCCCTGTATGTAGCCATCGAAATGGTTAGAATCGATTGGCGCCATGCGGGCATCATCCATATGGCACAGGCCATGCCACACGCGGTATTTATCGTTCACACGCATATGGCACATCTGGGCTGGCAAAAAATACTCCAGCGTAGGCTGCCAAACATCATTGGTGAAAACCGTGCTGCTTATCTGGAAAGGCTCGCTTTGGTAATTGCCATACTTCACCACATACATACCCGGATTTTTTACCGAACTGAAATCGAAACGGAGGTAGTGGTAGCGTAAAAAGTTGCCCCACTCGGTGGCCGACTGCTTAAGCACGGCCACCAGACCACCGTTTTCGCTTACGCGAAGCAGCGATACGGGTTGTTTTTGGGTATCGTGCTTATCCAATTCTATCACCGCAATTTTCTGCTGATTGGGATGGTAGCCCACCTGTGATACCTGCACCACCGGAGGCGAAAGCCAGTTTTTGATGGCATTCGGCGTAACCAGCCACTCTATAGCGCCTTTAGTGGCACCTTTAGCTATGAGCGACCGCACCACAAACCAGCCGTTGTTGTGCTTGCTGCGGCCATCCAACAGTTGCAGTTTATCGCCGTTAAGGCTTTGGATCACCATACGCTGGGCATCCGCCTCAGGCGCTATGATGAGTTTTTTGCCGCTGGCGATGGGCGCCGTTTGATAATCGCCATCATTATCTTTCACCATCTGGCTGTTCGATTGCAGCGGGAAAATGCCGAACTGGCTATCGGCATAGTACGATTTGCCGAACAATATCCCCGGGAACAACTCGATATTGAAACCCACCTTGCCAATCCAGGCATCGGGCAGGGGTTTATCCAGGTCTACGATTATCTTGAAGGCATTACCCACAGGCAGCACGCGAATGTTGTAAGCGAAGTTAAGGTCGGGATAGATGATGGGATTGAACCCTTTGCGGTTAATATCGTTGTTGGGGTATTCCATGCGCACGCTAATTTCCTGCGTGGCTTTATTGATTACCCGCTTGCCCACTTTGGGCGTAGGCGACCATTGGCCCGGCGTAGGTTCAAGCCGCAAATCGCCGTTGGTGGCCACGCGCTGCCCGTTCTGGATAATGCCGACGCCGCCTTGATGCCCTTCGGGGTAAAAATCGTGCGCCAGCATTACGTTTACGCTGCCGTACTCCAGGTATTCCTGATTGTTGAGTACCATGCCGACTTTTTTTGCGGTTTGCGCGTTAGCAATAGGGTTGAAGGCAACGCAAAAGATGCCCGCCGCGAGGAGTACAAACTTGATTTTCATAATAACCTGGGATGGGCGGGATATGGTCATTAGCCGCCACCGTAAAATTAGCGCATGAGCCGATGCGCCAATGGCAGTATTTGATTGTTTTATACAAATAATGTTAAAAAACAGGCAGTGTTACCGCTTTCAGCACGATTTAGCAGCGTAAATAATCCCACGTAAATATATTTAGCGGTTTGCGCAGAAGTTTACTACTTTTGCAATCCTAAAAAAGATACGGAGAGGTGTCTGAGTGGTCGAAAGAGCACGCCTGGAAAGTGTGTATACGCCAAAAGTGTATCGAGGGTTCGAATCCCTCCCTCTCCGCGAATTCATACGAAAAACGCCTTAAATGATGCATTTAAGGCGTTTTTGTTTCTTGGAACATCCAAAATATTCAATAAATTACATTCTTCTGGTGACCTATTAAACATCAATTGTGACAAGTCACCCAAAATACTAAGCCCATTCGCTCCGAAAGTTTTTTGTTCGACAACTAACAAACCAGCTGCTATACCCGCTTGAAAGGATCTCAAATATTTTTCCGAGTTTTAATAAACCGCGTTAATTTAACACGGCATTACTATAAATATGGTACTCGCCCGGGGCCATGTCTATTGTATAAGGCAAAGTAACATTGATGGTGGCTCCTGTCATATAATCATACCAGGTACCTGCACTGGGGAACGCCAATGTAGCTGACTGGGTGTTTACATCGAAATTTCCGGCTACAACTACATTAAGGCCGCCTGTGCCCGTTAAATAGGCCGTTTTAACAGAGCCTGCGGCATTATAGCTGATGGTGGAAGTGGCGAATACGGAATTTTTGATCTTCATTTTAATCAGCTTTGCAAATGTTGCATACAGTTTATGGCGCAAAGGATCATTGTTATATTCCCAATGAATGGGCTTTTCACCGGTGCGACCGTTTTGATCGATACTGACATCGTAGCCCACCTCGCCAAATTGCCAAACCATTTTTGGACCCGGAGCAGTAAATAAAAAGGCAGCAGCGGCTTCCTGCCGAGCTAAGGCTGTTGCTAAGTTTTTTACATTATAACTTCCCGATGAATTACCATACTGCAGGTTTTTGTACATCAGGCGTTCTTCATCGTGGCTTTCCATGTAGCTCACTATATTATCCGGTTGGGTAAAGCCGGTATGGTTACTATAATATAACCTTGCAAAGTTAGAGGTTGGTACATACCCCATTGTAGCTTCGTTGAAGTTATAATTGAGATTGCTCCAAAACATCATGCCGTTATCGGCTAACTCTTTCTCCTCGCGGTCGCTTCCAAAAAATTCCAGAATATTATAAAAGTTATTGTTGTCGATGCTTTTAATGTAGTTGTTGTATTCGTTCCAGATGGCAACGCGCGAAGCATCGTAAGCCGCAAATGAAGCATCATCGCTGCTTACCCTTTCGGTAAAACCTTTCGCCAGGTCAAAGCGGTAGCCATCAATCTTATATTGCTGCATGTAAAACTTAATTACATTTTTAGCGAAGTATTTTGTGGCAGCACTTTCATGGTTAAAATCGTACCCAACATTGTAGGGGTGGGTTGGGTTCACATTGAACCATGGGCTGTTGCTTGTTGGCTTATTTGTTGCTTTATCAAAGTAAAGCTGCACCATTGGCGACTGCCCGAAGGAATGGTTGAGCACCATATCCAAAATAACGGCCATACCGCGCGAGTGGCATTCGTCTATCAATGCCTTAAGGTCATTTTTAGTGCCGTAATATTTGTCGACAGCAAAATAAAACGAGGGATTATATCCCCAGGATAAATTGCCTTCAAACTCGTTCACCGGCATCAACTCAATTGCGTTTACGCCCAGGTTGCTCAAGTAATTCAACGTATCTTTTATGGTTTTATAGCTATGGGTGCCCACAAAATCGCGCACGTGTAATTCATAAATTACCAGTTTGTTTTTGTCGGGGCGGGTGAAAGTGTTGTTTTTCCAGGTATAAGACGGCTGGTTGGCTTGCATTACACTCACTATGCCGGTTTGCCCTGCCGGATAGGCCTTTAAACCGGGATATACTGTTGCAGGGATGTACTTGTCATTATCCGGATCCAATACTTTCTCACAATATGGGTCGGCTACTTTAAGGTTGCCATCAACCAGGTACTGGTAAGCATATTCCTTGCTGGCATCCAGGTTATCAATTTGTACCCACCAGTTGTTACCATCGGGGGTAACAGACATGGTTGTGGGAGCCCAATTATTAAACTCACCTATTACCGCCATTGATGTTTTGCCGGGTGCATAAATATTAAATATGGCCGATGTGCCCGAATTGATGTAGGTTACTCCATCGCCTGCGCCTGCGGGCAAGTCTTTGCCGTTTGTAACCGGCGGGTTAACCACGCCCCCACCGCCCGGCGGAGTAGGGCCTACATTTTTCTTACTGCAACTTACGGTGCTAAATAGCAACCCAATAATCCCCGTTAATAAAATAATCCTTCTCATAGTTATGTGTTTTTGCCAACCGCTTAGCCGGGTAGTAAATGTTTATTATTGCCTGTATAAAATATATGCTGTAGTTGCCGGAATGCTAACGGAACCGGACGCCTTACCCAGTCCGCGCTCGTTCACCCGCTCGCCGTTGGCAACTATTACCCAGTTACCGGCGGGCAAGGTTAATACTTGTTCGGTTGCACCTCCATTAAGTGCTACCAGGATAGATCTCCAACTATCACCATTGGCATTATCATTTAAGGTGTAGGCGATCAAGCTCTCGTTAGAAGTGCTTTCGAAATTCAAATGCTTGCGTATCATTTGCGCCGTTGGCATCCGAAAAGCCGGGTGACTTTTTCGCAGCGCCACCAAGCCGCTGTAATAGTTGAAAACAGATTTATATATAGCTTTTCGGTGCCAGTCTATCCGGTTAATACTGTCGGGCGATTTATAGGAGTTGGCTACGCCATATTTTGTGCGCAAAAATTCCGCTCCGGAATGAAGGAAAGTTACCGCTTGCGCAGTTAATACGGCGGTATTGCTAAGTTTGTCCATTTTAATGAGCTGTGCTTCGCTGCTACCCGGATTGCCAATCTTCAACCGGTCAAATAATGTATTATCATCATGGCAGGATGCATAACTGATTGCTTGCCCGGGTTGCGCCGCCCATGGTGATTTGGAATAATTTACCGCCTGGTAATTGAGCTGAGGGTGTTGTACTGCCCCTGCAATGCCAAATTTAACACTCTCGGCGGTACCTGCCTGGCCACTCACAAAACCCTTGGCTTTTACATCGCTGAAACCGCCTTTCAACCCGTCGCGCATATCGTCGCCAAAGGCGGCAATCTGGTGCAGCTGCGCCGTATGGGCCTTGGTTGCACGCAGGCTGTCGGGCAAAACGCTGTCGCCAGCAGTCCAGCCTTCGCCATAAATAAATATTGATGGATCGTATTTGTGCAGCGCATCGCTTAATTCATTCATCGTCGCAATATCATGCACGCCCATAAGATCGAACCTGAAACCATCCAGATGGTATTCTTTGGCCCAGTATAACACAGATTCGATCATGAATTTACGCATCATGGGCCGCTCGGATGCGGTTTCGTTACCACAGCCGGTGCCGTTAGAATATTGGCCAGATGCTGTTTTGCGATAGTAGTAGCCAGGAGCAAACTGGTTAAAAACCGAGTGTTCGGTATCGTTGGTATGATTGTACACCACATCCAACACCACCCGCAGGCCGTTCGCGTGCATAGCTTTCACCATTTGCTTAAACTCGCGGATACGTACATTGCCGTTATAAGGGTCAGTAGCGTAACTTCCTTCGGGCACGTTATAATTTTGCGGATCGTATCCCCAATTGTACTGGGCACTGGCTGGCTTAGTTTCATCTACCGTAGCAAAATCAAAAGAAGGCAGCAAATGCACATGGGTTACGCCCAATTCCTTCATATGGCTAAGCCCGGTAGCTAATCCATCGGGGCTTTTAGTACCAACCTCCGCAAGGCCTAAAAACTTGCCTTTATTCTTGATGCCCGAGTTAGGGTCGACTGAAATATCGCGTACGTGTGTTTCGTAAAGTATAATGTCGGTAAAGTTCTTCAATGGGGGCCGCTTATCGTTTGCCCAGTCGGCGGGGTTGGTCTCACGTAAATCAACAACCATGCCTCGCTTACCGTTAACACCTACCGCTTTGGCATACATATCCGGAACTTCTAACAGCCAGTGGCCATCCTGCATAACCTGGAAGGTATAGTAGCGGTTCCTGATATCTTTTGTTATGCTTGTAGCCCAGGTGCCATTACCTTTTTTTTCCAGGTTTATGGTTTGCAGAACTTCACCGCCTTGCCCATGGGCATATAAACGCAATTTTACAGCTGTAGCTTGTGGAGCCCAAACTTTAAAAGTGGTTTTTGCGGGCGAGTAGATAACGCCCAGATCGGTACCGTTGTAAACCGGATAAACAGGGTCGGGATCTTTAAATGCAGTGGTAAAAATCAGCAATGCAAACGCGCCATAAAACTTCAATTGCTTCATCTGTTATTACTTTTTAGCGTACTTAATGTCTTTCCCGTCCTGCACGTAAATAACCGAAATTGCTGCGCAAAGCATAATAATGCCGGCCAGCACCAGTGCGTAGATAGATTGTCCACCGAAAAGGTTTTTAACGATCCATCCGCCAAAAAAACCGTTTATTATCTGCGGGAAAGTGATAAAAAAGTTAAAGATGCCCATATAAACCCCCATCTTTTTAGCCGGAATAGAGCCGGAAAGTATGGCATACGGCATTGCTAAAATACTTGCCCATGCCAGGCCTATACCTACCATACTAATGATGAGCATGTATTGATTTTGTACAAAAAAAATGGAGATAAGCCCCAGCCCCCCAGCCGTAAGCGACAGGGAATGTGCCAATTTGCGGCTTGTTGCACGTGCAATAGCCGGAAGGCACAAAGCGTATAGCGCAGAAACGCCGTTATAAACGCCGAACATCAGGGTTACCCAATCGCCGGCTTTGGCTGCATTTACAGAAGTGGTGTCTTTCAGGTCGACGTGGAAAACGTGCGAGGCGATAGCCGGTGAGGCAAACACCCACATGGAGAACAAAGCAAACCACGAGAAGAACTGCACCAATCCTAATTGGCGCATGGCAACGGGCATATTTTTAAAATCTTTGACGATTTCGCCCAGGCCCTGCTTTTGTTCTACTTCTGTCCCTTCCGGATGGAATTTGGCATACTCGGCGGGTGAGTATTCTTTTGTGCGAAGTACTGTCCAAAGCAGGCAAACGATCATTACCACAGCACCAACGTAAAAAGAATAGATTACGTTTGGCTGTACATGACCGGCAGCTGCCGTTTGAGTGCCCATGAAATGGCTGATTGCCCATGGAAGTACAGAGCCGGTAACGGCACCCAAGCCAATTAAAAAAGTTTGGATAGAAAAGCCTAAACTGCGCTGATTATCGGGCAAGTTATCGCCTATAAGTGCTCTGAAAGGCTCCATGGCAACGTTAAAAGAAGCATCCATGATCATCAGGATGCCCGCTCCCACCATTACCGGCGGAAGAAACATCAGCAGCGCGGCGTTGGGCATAAATAGCAGGGCAAGTGCCGATAGGATACCGCCGGTTAAAAAATACGGTTTACGCCGGCCCAGGCGGTTCCAGGTACGATCGCTATAATGGCCAATAATGGGCTGTACAATCATGCCCGTAACAGGCGCTGCCAGCCAAAAAAGCGATAAGTGCTCTACGTTGGCACCAAAGCTTTGTAATATACGCGATGCGTTACCGTTTTGAAGCGCAAAACCAAACTGGATCCCCAAAAAACCGAAGCTCATATTGAAGATTTGCCAGAAAGATAATTGCGGGCGTTCTACAGCCTTTTGCGCATTTACAATTGGCTGTTCCATAATAGTTTCTTTTAAAGCTGTCATTTGCTTAGTTCGATAATTAGTGTGGTTTTAGCCGGTATAGATAACTGCTTTAAAGTGGCTATTTCCTCGTTAGTTATGACATTGATGCCGGTATTGAACCCGGCCATGCGTTCTGTAAAATAATCGGTGTTCAGCACAGCCTCCTTTTCGTTGCCGTTGTAGGCAATCATTACGGTTTTCTGTGCATCGTACCTAAAATACGTGTAGATACCGTTACGCGGGATGTACTGCTGGAGTTTACCGGTTTGCAGGGCTGCGGTATTTTTGCGATAGTTAGCCAGCGTGCGCACGTAGTTAAAAGCTTCGTTCTCTTGTGCGTTACGACCCTCTGCGGTAAATTTATCTTTCTTGTCACCAGCCCAACCACCCGGGAAATCCTCGCGCACCAAACCATCCGGGTTTGAGTAACCCTTCATCAATATTTCGTCGCCATAATACATTTGCGGCACGCCGCGCATGGTGAGCAACATGGCAATGCCAGATTTAAACTTTGTGAAGTCTTCGCCAACCACCGAGTAAAAACGGCTCATATCGTGGTTGTCTAAAAAGATAGTATTGCGGGTAGCGTCCTGGTACATAAAATCCTGCGCTACGATATTGTAAAGCCGGTTTACACCATCTGTCCAACCCTCTTTACCGTTCAGTGCCTCCGTAATCGCATCTTTTATTTGTGCATCAGTAATGCCCGGCAGTTGTGTGTCAAAACCGCGGTTTACCGTATTGCCTTGTGTAAAATATGCCTGATTAGCTACCGACCATACCAGTGTTTCGCCAAATATGGAAAGGTGCGGAAACTCAGATTTTAATTTTTTCGCCCAATCCGCCATGTAAACCGGGTCGTTATATGGGTATGTATCTAAACGAAGCCCATCTATTCCGGCATATTCTACCCACCAGATATGGTTTTGGGTAAGGTAATTTTGCACATAAGGATTTGTTTGGTTTACATCGGCCATCCGCTTATCAAACCAGCCATCCAGCATTTGCTTTCTGTCTGCAGCGGAACCATGCGGGTCCATCACGGCAGCATCTCTGAAGTTTGAGTTGGTATATTTTGGCCATTGATGCACCCAGCTTTTCATCGGCATATCCTGTATCAGCCAGCTTTCTGTGCCAATATGATTGTGCACCAGGTCCTTTATAACCTTTAAGCCCAATTGATGGCTTTTTGCCACATAGGTTTTAAACAAATCGTTTGTACCGAAGCGGCGGTCGATATGGTAATAATCGGTTACGGCATAACCATGGTATGATGCATGCGGTTCGTCGTTCTCTATTTCCGGAGTCATCCAAAGGGCTGTTACACCCAAATCTTTCAGATAGCCCAAGTGGTTAATTAATCCCTGTATATCTCCGCCGTGCCTGGAATACATCGAATCGCGATGCAGGCCTGTCTCCAGCATTCCGGGTACCACATCGTTTGTTTGGTCGCCATTAGAAAAACGATCTGGCATCAACAGGTATATCAGGTCTTTATTGGTTACGCCCTGCGCCCAATCGGTACCTTTATTACGTTGTTTAAGCTCGTAGGTATAAACGAGATCTTTTTTCCCTGCTTGTTTAAACACGATCGGAAATTTACCAGGCCTGGTAGCCGCGTTAACTGAAAGGTCGAGAAACAGGTAATTGGCATTCTCTACTTTATGCACGGCTGATAGCTTCACGCCCGGATAATTCAAACTGACCGTTTTACCGGATATCTGATTACCATGCACAATAAGCTGTACTTTAGGGTTTTTAAAACCTACCCACCAAAAAGCGGGCTCCACCCTTTCCAGAGCCGGAATTTGCGCGAGCAGGCTGCCCGACAGCAGTGAAAATGCCAGTGTTATTTGTAACCTTAATTTCATATATCGACTAATTATATACCCGGGTAAACCCAAAAAATTGTTAAAAAACAAAATGGCCGGTGCTTATTTGTACACCGGCCATTGTATTTTTTATTGTTTCACTAAGGTGTACGCGGCAGTTTTGTTATCTGTGCCAATTGGCGTAAAAGTAAATTTATACGTTCCGGTTGCCGCAACGGGGATATCATTTGAATCGCTTGATGCTAAGGTTGCACCGTCTGCGCCTACTTTTGGCACACCGTAGCTGGTACCCCAGTCGTGGTTTTTCCTCACTTTAAAATGCCCTGTAGACACCAGCGGGATAAGAATCTCCCAGGTATTGGTGCCGTTGTTGTATTTCATGTCGGTATCGGTACCCCAGCCGCCGGCTGTAGCATCGCCAATAACACTATAGTAAGCCGCCACCGGTTCAATGGTGATGGTGTTTGCATTTAAATCAACGGTCAACTGGTACTGGCCGGCACCCGGTGCTGCAAAGTCGCTGCCGCTGGTGCTTATTTTGTTGCCGCCCGCTGTGCCGTATGCTACGTCCCATTTCTTTTGAGGCGTAACCTTAAAGCCCAAATTACCCGGTGTGAAATTGATGATACCGGTATAAATGCCGTTACCTGTTGGCGACTGCAAGCTGTCTGCTGTTGGTGGGTTCCAGCCTTGGTATGCGCCGGGTACATAAATGTAAGAAACCAGTGCAAATGGCGTAGCAGTAACGGTAACAACATTTGAGTAAGCCAATCCTTCGGTTGCTGTTGAACTAAGAGCTGATTTGACACGCATCTCTAATTGCGCCGGTGTACCGGTTGGTAAATTGAAAGATAGCAATAAATTATTGAAATCCTTAACTGTATAACTCTTGCTAAGCGCTCCTGTCGGCAGAGCTACCTCAGTAGGTGAAGCGAAGGCCGTGCCTTTAACGGCTATTTGCAGGGAATTAGTGGCCGCCGAATTATAGCCATACTTTTGCGCAGTAGCGGTAATGGTAATAGCCGTAGCCGTTAAATTAGATTTTGACAATACCGGCGTTGTTGTAGAAGCGGTTAAAGCACCGCCTGTTGCAGGCTGAGCTACGGTGCGCACTTCGTCTTTTTTGCAGGAAGCCAGTACCAAAATGGCCATGCAGCTAAAAGCTAAAAATCTGGTAATTAATGTTTTCATTTTTTTATACTTATTTAAATGTATTTATAAATAACAGTAGCGCAGGCCCGGTATAGCCGGGCCTGAGTAAGCCCTTAATAGCCCGGGTTTTGTTTTAATGTAGGGTTGGCTGTAATATCGTCTGTAGGGATAGGGTAAATATTCCTGAAATCCTCAACACTTTTACCACCGGCAACACCACCCTTAAATGGCCACAGATAAGATGCGGTTGTAAACCTGCCGTAACGAACCAAATCTGTACGGCGGAAGCCTTCCCAGTAAAGCTCACGTGCCCTTTCGTCTAAGATAAAATCAAGCGAGATAGTTGTAACATTGCCGCTGGTATTGCCATAGGCACGGGTACGGATTTTGTTTACGTAGTTTACTGCGGTAACCAAATCACCACCAGCACCACCCCTTAGTACTGCTTCTGCATAAATTAAGTACATTTCTGATAGCCTGAATAAAGGGAAATCCACATCAGAGAAATCGAGGCTCTGACCTGCTGCACCTGAGCGGTTTACATTGCGGTATTTGGTAACGGCAAATCCATCAGTAAATGCACTTTGATCTTTAATCTCGAGGTTTTGGCCATTGGTATAAAACTGGGCGCGCTTATCTGCGGCACCTGTATAATCGGGGAACAAGTTTGGCAGGTTTTTAGTAGTGCGCGCACCGCCCCATCCGCCACTGATACCAAAATTACTTGCAGACTCTGACCCGCCGACAGGGGCGTGCGTTAAAAACGTAGTGCCTCCATAGCTTTGTGTGCGTAAACCATCGTAGTTTATGGTAAAGATATTTTCGCTAGTGTTTTGATTGTTGTCGGCAAGCATTATCCATTGATAATTGCTGATTAATGAGTAGCCAGCATTAATTACTTTGCTTGAATACGTAATTGCATCATCATAGTGCTTGGTGCCGGTGTACACTTCGGCATTTAAGTATAAGCGCGCTAACAGGGCCCAGGCTGCTGCCTGATCGGCGCGACCGTACTCATTAGCTTTTGGCGGTGCCAAAGTAGGTTCGATTGCTTTTAATTCCGATTCAACATAGTTGAACAGTGCTTTGCGGTCGGCTTGTTTTGGTACTGTTACACCAATAAGGTCAGTTTCGGTAACCAATGGTGTGCTTCCGTAAATATCCATCATCACCCAGTACTGAAAAGCCCTTAAAAAACGAGCCTCTGCGCGATACTGGCGAATTTTATCTGCATCTGCGCCCGAAATACCACGACTGCTCAACTGATCATCTGCAGACTGCCTGATGAAATCATTGGCCAGCGTAACCTGGTATAAACTGCGGTAGTACAAGCCTTTTAAAAAAGGGTTAGCGGCAGACCAGTTCATGTTGTGAAAATCCTGAATACCTACATCTCCCCAGGCAATAACGGCCTCATCTGTACTCAACTCCTGCGCTTTCCAAAAAAGGCGTAAAAAATCAGATGTGCCTTCATCAATGCCTTGTACGTCGCCATTGCCCGCAGGGCCCTGGTTGCCTGTTAAGGCAAAAGAACCATAAACTTTGGCAAATGCTTGTTTGTAACCCGCAGGCGTAGCATAAACGGTGGCTGATGTAATTTCGTTAGTTGGCAGCAGATCGAGTTTATTTGTACACGAAAACATGCTGCCGGTTAGTATTGCAATGGCAAATACTTTTAAAAATTTCTTTTTCATATTGCTTATTATTAGCGGTATAGCTTACTATACTAATGATTAAAACTTAAGATTCAAGCCTAACACGTAGGTGCGCGGGCGGGGATAAATATTGTTATCAATACCGCCATTCACTTCGGGGTCAACACCTTTATATTTGGTAATGGTAAATACGTTTTGCACGTTACCGCTCAGGCTAAGCTGCGTTGAACCGCCCAACACTTTACCAAAGTTATAGCCAAGGCTTGCGTTATCCATTTTTAGGAAAGAGGCGTTTTGAATATAGTAGTCAGATAAAACATTTTTATCATTGCCACCTATCAAGCCACTTTCCAATAAATTGGTTGAACCATTGTTCAAATAACCAAGCGGGTTAAGTATACTGCGCTGTACACCGGTGCTGGAAAACACATTGTTGTATGCATAATTCCCCACGTTAGCACGCATCACTACGCTAAGGTTGAAGTTTTTATAGCTAACGTTACTGGAGAAACCGAATATGTATTTTGGATCGGGCTGTTTGTACAGGTAAAGGTCTTTATCGTTAACAGAGCCATCGCCGTTACGGTCAACGTAAACGTTATCCAAAGGCTTGCCATCGGTACCATAAACCTGCTGGTACACATAATAAGTACCGCGCGGTTGGCCAACAATAAAACGTTGCACACTTGAGCCCGTTCCGCCGGATACGCCGCCGGTTGCTATACCTATACCATTAGGATCATCTACAAATGTTAATTTAGTAACCTTGTTTTGATTGTACGTAGCATTTACGGCAACTTCCCAGTTCACGTCTTTGCTTCTGATTACCTGTGCGCTTAATGATAACTCGATACCTTTATTAGTCATAGTGCCTACATTGGTAACAAATGTGTTTGAGAAACCTGCACCGGCTGCTTGGTTAACAGGTGCCAAAAGGTCTTTAGTTTCTTTATAGTAAGCATCAATACTACCGGTTAAGCGCCCGTTAAGAAAACCGAAATCGATACCTGCGTTAGTGGTTGCGCTTTGCTCCCATTTACGTTTAGGGTCATAAGCAGCAGGGCGGTACAACTGGTAAAAAGTGTTACCGAACTGGTAGGATGCTGTTTGCGAACTTAGCGCATAATACGAGGTATAACCATAGTTAGATAAGCCATCCTGCTGGCCAGTTAACCCGTAACCAACACGCAATTTCAAATCTGATAATACGGTATTATCTTTCAGGAACGATTCTTCTTTTATCTTCCATGCAAATGCACCTGAAGGGAACACGGCAAAACGGTTAAGCGGGCTAAACCTTGATGAGCCATCGCGACGGATAGTTCCCGTTAACAGATATTTGTTTGATACGGTTAAATTTAAACGACCGTAGTAAGACAATAACCTGTTGCGCGGAATATCAAACGGATAGGTAGGGCTGGATACTACAGTGCCGTCTGTTGTAAGGTCGGGGAAATTAGTTACCGTTGTTTTGTAATCGTAATAAGCATAACCTGCAACCGCATCAATACGGGTATCAATGGCGGTAACTTCTTTAACGTAGTTTAAATAACCTTCGAACGTGGTGTTTAGCACCTTGGAGTTGTACTGGTTGTTAACGCCACTATGCAAAACATTGTTGGCATCTTTATATCTCCTGAAACTTGATGCAGCGTAATCCGGCTGAACAATGGTACCCTTACCCTGTGATGCATCGTAACCGAAGTTAACGTTGGCATGCAAATCTGGCAGGAAATGGAGTTTATAATCGAGTTGCAGGTTACCGATACTTCTTTTCACATCGCTTTTATCCTCGCGCTCTTCCAACAAACCCACCGGGTTACGCGGGGCAAGTTGTTTAAGGCCGGTTGCCGATGATGGGTCGCTATCCAGGTATTCAAAATAGCCGCCATAATTGCTGTTGCCAGACAAAACCGGCTTTGTGGGATCGAAACTGATGGCGGCCCCGATGGCTCCCTGATTGGCAAAACGTGCTTTGCTTGCCGAGCCCCTAACGTTCAGATCGATCTTTAAATGGTTATCAAACAACTTAGGAGATATGTTAATCGATGCCGACGCCCTGTTGAGATAACCGGTGCGAAGAATACCTTTTTGATCTAAATAACCAACCGAAACGCGGTAAGGCATGTTTTTTAACCCGCCCGACACGCTTAAGTTGTTATCGTTACTGATAGCCGTTTGATAAATCTCTTTTTGCCAATCGGTATTCTCGGTGCCTAAAAGCCCCTGATAGGTAGCATTTCCGTTAGCTTTTACATACGCACGCAACTGATCTGCAGACAATACGCTAACTTCTTTGGTAAGCGTTGAAGAGGATACCTGGGTATTTACATTGATTACCGGTTTGCCACTTACTCCCCTCTTAGTAGTAATGATAATTACACCATTAGAAGCTCTTGAACCATAGATAGCGGTTGCCGAAGCATCCTTCAATACTGTAAAAGTTTCAATATCGTTAGGGTTGATCAGGGTAAGTGCATTTGGTGCGCCGGCTATGCCATCGTTGCTTAACTGCACGCCATCAACTACTATAAGTGGGTCGTTACTGGCACTTATTGATGCACCGCCACGCACGCGAATGGTACTACCAGCACCCGGGGCACCGCCGTTTGGCGTGATAGACACACCCGCAACCTTACCCGCAATTAGTTGCTCTGGCGAAGTAATGTTACCTGTTTGAAAATCTTTTGAACTTACTGTAGTAACAGAACCGGTAAGATCTTTCTTTTTAACGGTACCGTATCCAATCACCACAACCTCGTTAAGCGATTTTGATGATGGCTGTAACTTGAAATTAACGGTTACCATTGCTGCGCCAACAGAAACGGTTTGGGGGTCTGCCGTGTAGCCAATAAAGCTAGCGGTGAGGGTATAATTCCCGGCTTTTAAACCGCTGATTTTGTAAACTCCCGTGGCATCAGCAGCACCTGCAATAGTGGTGCCCGATACTAAAACGGTTGCGCCAGGTAGGGGTTGATTATTCTCATCTACCACTTTACCGGTGATGCCTCCTGTTTGTGCAAATACCGCATGCGATATTATCAGCACAGTAAAAAGGAGCATAAACTTCTTTAGGTAATTGTTTCTCATTTAATTTAATTGGTTAATAGTTTGAATTCAGTGGTTGGTTTCTAAAGTTCTTCTGTTCATTAGCCTTTCCTAACATTGGTTTCGGGCTCGTTTAAGTTTAAATATTGATTAATCATCAGTAACAATTAGCGCTTAAAAATTTTCAAAAACAGCATATAGCAACGTATCGCGATTACGTGTCGGTTCAGGTTTTGAATTGTGGTTGGGGACATTTCCAGCCAGCAACACAAACGCATAAATATTTGCTAATACGAAGTTATAATTGGTAAAACAGCAAGACCCTACCATGACAGACAGGCTCGGGGCATTGCAACAACACAAAGTAAGGGAGGTAAATTTCGAGTAGCTATTTATTTACAAAAAATTTAATGGAATAGCTTTTTGTTTAAAATTTAATAACTGATAATCAGCTTATTAAAATAATTTAAAATCGAAAAATTTAACGGGTGTAGCACGTTTTTGACAAGAGTCAGGCCAGTTATTATAGCTTCTGACAACAAAAAAAGACCATAAAAACAGCCTTTCGGATTGGCCCTGTTGTTAACCAGCCAAACGTGTAGGGCAATGCAGTAGAATACGGTGCTCATGAACACGATACACGCACTCGCTACATTACGATAAGCTCAGGAGAGGAAGTAGTATAATACTGACTGTAGCTGCGAAGACAGTACAGTTTAAATGTTAGGGCCTGGCATTGATATCAACCGCTTTAATAGCCATGATGCGCTGGTCGAATTCGTCACCATGAATAATTGCTTTCGCTTTGATGCGCATCTTGTAAACGTAGATGGTTTTTTCAGAATACTCCAGTATCTTGGCAATGGCTTCGGTATCGGTTATACCCATACGCATTAATGCAAATATGCGGAGGTCTGTAGTTAGCACCTCATGCTCTTTGGGCCAAATTTGATTCTCTTTCTTAAACAGGGTGTTAAATTCTTCCACAAAGTTTGGGAATATCTTCAGGAACACCTGGTCGAAAGTATTAAACAGCGTTTGCCGCTCTTTTTTAATATTAATGTTGTTGGCCATTAATTGAATGTCATCATACTTGCGCGCCGGGATTTTGGTATCAATAGATCTCTTGATTCGCTCCAGCTGAAGTATGTATCCGGATATCACATTGAAAAAATAACCAATGTAATCTTCCTTGATCTTAGTCCCTTCAATTAGCCTTTGGTTTACCTTTTCAATAATTTTTTCCTTCGCTTTTAGCTTTTTGTTGCGCTTAAAAAGTAAAATCGAGACCCCTATTACCGCTGCTGCTAACACTGTAATGAGGCTTAAGCTTCGGATATAGAGCTTTTCTTCTCGTTCAATAAACAGCAGTTTTTCCGAGGCTACAACGGGTAACAGCGAACCAATCTGTACTTTACGCTGCCTTGCACCATAAAACTCTGCATCGGCCAGGGCATGTTCCAGCGCAACGTATGCATTTTTGATATCGCCTTGCTTGTATAAAATCTCGGCCAGCCAAAATAGTGCAATGGTTTCTTTTGTTGATGAGCGGATATCGCTGATTGTTGCCCTGATAAGCAGCTCAATACTCTTTTCCGGCTGTTGAATATTTTGGTATACATTGCTCAGCGTTGATTCTACGATAGCGTTTTGATGCTCGGTTAGCGTTTTTGAATTAAGCAACCTTTTAAAAATTACTGCAGCTGTGTCGTTTAAGCCGTTTTTGAAATCCTTGTACCCCGATAGATATAGATTGTCGTAAGAATTGGGCTTAGTAAGTGCTATGGCAGAATCTATGTATTTGTTTGCCGTAGCGGTATAAACCGGTGTGTAATGGCGGTCGTTGTTATAGGTAGCGAGATCATAATACGCCCGCATTTTTATGGAATAATATTCCATCCTTACCGTTGAATCCAGAGTTTGCACATGGATTCCCTGCATACTATCAAACGTTTCTTTAAACATGCCCGATGAAAGCAAGATAAAGCCCATTTTTATCTTGCTAAAATCTTCTTTAGACTTATCGTGAAGGGTTTGACTGATCGTCAGCAGCTTGGTAGCATAAACATAAGCCGAATCGTACTGATAGGATTTATATTCATCATAAAGCTTATTGGAAATATTGAACTGGCCCTGCATATCTGCAACAGCCGATTGTTTAAGCTGCTTCTTCAAAGCAGCAATACGTACTTCCTTTTGATGGTCGTAGACATTTTTCTTGCCAAATTCCTTTACCAAATCTCCAAACGAATCGCTTGTATTGGTAGCAGCGAATAATATTGACGGTAATAAAACAAAGGCGAAGAACAAAGTTGCTCTCATAACAGGTTCATGAAGTAATCGTCTTCTGGTAAGATGAATTTTAAACGAAGTTAAACATTTTAAAATTACAAACCAGCCATAACCAACTTGATGAAACAACAACGAATGACATTTTTAGCATTTACAGTAATTATGTTTTTATTCTGTATTTAGTCAACCATGCCATGTTTAAATACCAACCCAAATTAGTCAAATGAAACGAAAATTCACCTATAAGTAGCGTTCTTCTGCAAGCTTTTTCAGGTCAGCTTTATGGAGAATGGTCTTTTTCTCATAATGTTCCAGGTGAAAGGCCTCCAGCTTTTGCAACAGGTATTGCAGGGTAAATTTTTCAGCTGTTGTTAGTCTGCCCGTGATAATCTTACCAACATAACTGGTGTGCTCAAATACCTGGAATAATAGCTGTTTCCCGTCATCGGTAATGGCGATATGTTTACTCCTTTTATCCTTTTCATCGTCCCATTGCCGCACCAGTCCCGAGGCAATCAAACGCCTGATCACTTCTGTACCAGATGTTTTCTCCTGTAAATTATGGCTGATCAATTCACTTTTTGACAAATGGTGGTGCGTTAACAAAATTGCCAATGCCGAAAAATCCTCGGCAGTTTGCAGGGGGGTACCTTCCAGCGCTTTTTTGATGTATGATTTTGCGTAGCGGCTCATGAAAACAAACAAGCGCCCGATATTATTATCCAACTGGTAGGCAATATCTAAAGCGGCACTATCGCTATCGCCGAACCGTACTTCATTGCTATGATGATTACTGGTGGGGTCACCAACTTTATTCAGCAGAAAACCTGTAAAATCCTGAATAGACGCTTCACGGCCCTGGTTTTCTTCTTCCAGCTCTGCTACAAGGTTTATTAATTGATGAATGAGTTGGTATGATTTCATAGTTTGCGAAATTACAAGTAACAGCTAACGGTTCAAATTTAGTTTCTTTTAGAGAGTTCGGGGTTTTGTGTTTTGAATGTGGCGTAAGCAGTACGGTAATTTTGCTTTGGGTCACCCTGCGGTTTAAAGCTTTTCAGCAAGTTTAGCGTTTTTATCAACGTGAGCTTATAAGCAGGCAATTCAGGGGCCTCAATCGCCAGCATATCCGCAATTTCCTTTCCCAGCAGGTAACGCATCAAGCCCAGAATATCGTTGGCTGTTGCCTTGCTTTTATTAACGGAAAGGATATGAGCAGTCAAAGATTTAGTCAATTCTTGCCCATGTGCAGATACAGAAAATTGCCGTTGCTTAATTATGATATCGAGTTGCTGTGCTTTTTTAGAATTTTCGGGGATAAGGTCTTCGTCTAAACCAGATAAACAGCCCACTACTGCCCATATATGCATAAATGCAGCCTGGTCTTCCTGGCTAACGTTATAGCCAAGCATCCTCAACCCACGAATAACAATCAATGAAAATGACAGGTTGGTGCCGGCCATATCTTCCTGATTGATGGGCAATCCCCAACTATCATTCCACTTGCCGCTCTGAAGCGTATAATATCGGACCGCCGCGTGCATGATGCGCACTTTTAAAATTTCTTCAAAAGCGTTTCCATCCTTGCCAAAGGCATCGGGCCCCATAACTTCCCAAACAAAAACAGCTGTATCATAAAGCCTTTTGGTGGTTTGCTTACGGATGAGTTCAGACAGGTATAAAACCATCGCCCCGTTTGCTGCATTATAGCAGTAGGGCAACGATAACAGGCCGAGCAAGCTCATGATGATCTCTGAGTGCCGGGCATAGAAAATAGCCCCCGCTTTCATCAACCGCAGTTGAGCCCAATCAGGCAAGTCTGTGGCTTTGTCTATAAAAGCAAAGCCGGGAAAGGCATCCTGCAATATCTTTAAATGTGCTGCACCAGATACACCAGCCATCCATTGCTGTAATAGCTGTCTCCTTGCCGGGTCACCAAAAACATAATGTATAAATTCGTCAGCCTGTGGGTCGCCAGAAAGCCGTTTTTGGTCTAACAATTGGTTGCTATATAAATTATGATCCGTCATTACCGCATGGTATTAATAATAGCTTCCGCAGCCAGCCTTCCGCTTTTCATGGCTGCATTAATCGAGCCATTCATTAAATAATCGCCGCAAACAAAACATTGTGCATTTAACCTTATGGCGTTAGGCTCCGGCTCATTGCTTACATGATCATCATTGGGCAACGCATAATTAATATGATAAGTTTTCAAATGCTTCCAGTTAACCGCATCGGGATACCAGAATTTCAATTCGGCAATTACCTCCTCCTGTAAGTCTTTTTCATTGGCTTCGGAATGATCACCGATGAGGGATAGGGATATTAAAGCATCCCCATTTTTTGAATACGCCGAGGATATGCTATCCATCACCGCAACGTTGTTTACTAACTTTCCTGCTAAAGCGTTTAAAGCAATCAATCGCTCTTCAAAAGGCCGTTGCTTTGCTGTAAAATACATATTGCTGACAGAATGAAACTTGACGGCAGTGTTTCCATACCTTATAGGTGAACGTAAAGGATCGGTTGCAATTAACACAAAATCGGCCTGATAGGTGGCCCCGGAAGCCGTTGTTACCAAACCCTCATCAACTGCGGATACATTTTGATAAAACAAGAGTTCATTAGCAGAAAGGCATTCTGCCAATTGCTTTGGAATCATGCCCATTCCTTTAGCAGGTATAGCTGCATCACCTTCGCTAAACATTTTAAATACAAATTCAAACATCCGGCTGGATGTGCTTAACTGCTCTTCCAAAAATATACCCGTCATAAAAGGCCGGAAGAACCGGTTCATAATGGTTCCGCTGAAACCCGCTCTTTTCAAATACTCGGTGGTCGTAATTTCCTCGTCCCTAAAAATCTCCTCGATGCTTTTTTTGCCTAGCTTTAGCTTTAAACGCAGCATCCTCATTTTATCGGAGAATGTAGCAGCAGATGAAAATAAAGTGCTTAACAGTGTAGCTGGCTGCCTAAGCGGGTCGCCCAATTTTGTAATCCCGTCCCTGCTCATGATCAAGGCACCGGGATCAAAGGTTCTGAGGTCGAGTGCAGCATAATCCAGCAGGTTTTTAGCTTCAGGATAAGCCGTCAAAAAAACCTGAAAGCCCCGGTCGAGCAGAAAGCCATCTTTCTCATCTGTGCGTACCCTGCCCCCCACTCCATCAGAAGCTTCTAATACCAAAACAGATTTTCCGGCCGCCTTCAATAATTTGGCAGCCGTTAAGCCGGCTAAACCCGCCCCAATGATAATTACGTCTGCATCTTTCTTCATAATTTACGCCTAAGCCTTAATATCATTTTCTTGTAAATGAGGTTCAACGCCCGGCTTGGCATACGCCATTTGCCCTATTGGATAAGGCAGATAGTAAGTATCCAACCCCGCCACCGTCAACGTTTTTGCTGCACTGTGTTTTATTGTGCCATCCGTATCTATCAAATGATCTTCGGTTAAAATGTGAACAATCTCGCCGACGACGATGGTGGTGCCATTAATTTCCATATCAATAACTTCCCTAAGCTCTAAACCGACATGCACATTAGCTTCTTTAACAAATGGTGCTTTAAAATCTTTAACATAGTGTTTATGAAAACCGCAGGCGTCGAACTCAGAAACCCCCGAAGGATAACTTGCACTGGTTTGATGCGCCTGCATGTACCATTCGGGCAATACATTATTAAGGGTGTACTGACCCGTAGCTTTAATATTGCGTAGCGTATCGTTATGCTCGCGCTCGGGCCTTATCACCAAGCCTATTAATGGCGGGTTTGCACCCAAATGAAATACCGAACTGATGATGCACAAGTTGGTAACGCCATCATTACTTATTGTACCTAACAAATTCAACGCCCGATAGCCAATCAAACTATTGATCAGGCTGATGCGGTAATGTTTTTCCAGTTGAGAAATCTGGTCACTGTTGATGTTTATCATCTTAGCTTGTTTTTAATTTACCTAAACCTCCATCTATGCCAATCACCTGCCCGGTCATCCAGCTGCTTTCGGCTGATAATAGAAAAGCAATCATCTGGCTGATATCTTCAGGTCGGCCTATTTTACCTAAGGGATGGCGTTTGGCCGAAGCTTCCCGTTTTTCTGGCGAACTTAGCAGGTTTTGCGCCAAAGGCGTATCGGTTAAAGATGGTGCCACAACGTTTACCCGTATTTGCTGGGCAGCTAATTCGGCTGCTAAAGAAAGGGCCATTCCCTCCACTGCGCTCTTAGCAGCGGCTACACTGGCATGATAAGGCATCCCTGTTTTGGCAGCAACCGAACTAATTAAAACGATGGACGATCCGGCGGCGTTTTTGATGGGTTTAATGGCCTGCTGTATTATAAGCGCTGCGCCTAAAACATTCAGCTGAAAATCGTTCAGGAAGTCTTCGGCTGTTAACCGCGTAAACGGTTTGAGATTAATGCTGCCTACAGCATAAACCAGCCCGTGCAACTGCTGCGGCAGGAACGTTTCAACAGCATCCAGACTACCGGTTACATCAGCCTTTAAATAATGCACATCCTCAGGCCATTCGTCAGAAACGGACCTTGACACCACATAAACATTGGCATGCTGCCCGTGAAGCAATTTAACCAGCGACAATCCAATGCCTGAACTGCCACCAACCACCATTATATTTTTTCCACTAAAATCCATTAGCTGATATATTTTAAAAATTCATTCTTTGTTTCAGCGTTTAAAAATTGCCCGCTGTATTCGGCGGTAAGTGTAGTGCTACCCGCATCCCTGATGCCGCGGCTGGATACACAATGGTGGTGGGCATCTATAACAACGGCCACATCATCTGTACCTAGTGCCTCTTTAAGCATATTGGCTATTTGCATAGTAAGCCTTTCCTGCACCTGCGGCCGTTGCGAACAATATTGAACGATCCTGTTCAACTTAGATAAGCCGATAACCTGCCCATTGCTGATGTAAGCCACGTGGGCCTTACCCACTATTGGCACAAAATGATGCTCACAGTTGCTAAACACTGCAATATTACGTTCCACCAGCATTTGGTTATAGTTGAACGGATTTTTGAACAAAGTGGGTTTTGGTTTATTCGCCGGATTTAATCCGCTGAATATTTCTTTCACATACATTTTAGCAACCCGTTTTGGCGTGTCTTTTAAACTGTCGTCTTCCAGATCCATCCCCAAAGTTTCCATTATCGCGGTGAAGTGCTTAGTAATACGCTCTATTTTGGTATCGTCGTCCAGTTCAAATGCGTCGGGCCTTAGCGGCGTATCAAAAGCAGAATTGTAATGATCCTGCTCCAGTTCAGTCACCACTTGCTCCAGGGTTAAGGCATTATTAGCGTTGTTCTTTATCATGAAATTGTGTTAGCATAAATTAAGTTGGGTTTACTTTAAATCACATGGCGTTTACTGTATATCGCCCTTGGTTGATTTTTACGGCAGCGATAAACCCTTGCGCTTAAAGCCGTTTAGATCATCATATCGTGCAATATCTCCCCATCTCATTAAAAGCCCCCCGGATAGGCGTCGTTCAAATGCAACTGATACGATAGTAATATTCGATAGTAAATTATTTTAAACAGTTTTGATAATATATTTCCAATACCTGCTCAAGGCATATTTTAAACCATGGCGTGTATTTATCCGGTTGCTCTATTAAGTCAAAAAGCAACAAATCGGTATCCATATACCTAATGCCGGCAACTTCGGCTTCATTTGGTACGGGTAAGTCATCACTTATTCCCATAAAAACATGGTCGTATTCGTTCTCGATCAATCCATTCTCAAATTCATGGCGGTAACTGAATTGAAATAACTCGGTAAGTTCACAATCCATTCCCATTTCTTCCTGCAAACGGCGGTGGGCAGCATTAGGCGTAGATTCGCCTAAACGCGGATGGCTGCAGCAGGTATTTGTCCACAACCCGCCGGAATGGTATTTATCTAGTGCCCTTTGCTGAAGCAGTAACTGCCCTTTGCTGTTAAATATAAACACAGAGAACGCGCGGTGCATCGTTCCGGTACGGTGAGCGGCCATCTTTTCCATTGTGCCTCTGGTTTGACCATCAGCATCTACTATCATTACACTATCGTTCAATTTTGGTATTGTTTTGTTCGTCCGGTTCAATAATCGTTAAGCCGGAAAAATTGTTAAAATGTATTTCTTGTAATTTAGTGTCTTTACTTGTATTAGTGTTGTTTGGTAAAGCCCTAATCGTATTTTATAGAACATTCAGTTTGTACCTGATCAGTGAATCGAACATTAAGTAAAATTTATGGCCGTTAGACACCCTGATCCGTTCTGACATTACTCTTTCCGCAGGCACCTTTGTAATCTTCCGGAATAACTGCTTATAGTACACATAAGCCAGGTAAACCCCTTTGCGGCAGGAGCGCGGCAACTGCCTGATACCGCTTAAGGCTTCATTAAGTTCCGAAAGGATATCCTCTTCGATAACCCGTTTGTTTTCATCAGAGAAAGCAGACAAGTTTACGTTGGGGAAGTAAGTGCGGTTCAGTTCCTGGTAGTCTGCATTAACATCCCGAAGGAAATTCACCTTTTGAAAAGCCGAACCCAACTTCATAGCCGGTTTCCTTAACCGCTCAAATTCAGCTTCGTTGCCATTGGTGAACACGTGCAAACACATTAATCCCACTACCTGTGCAGAACCCATAATGTATTGCTCATATTTTTCCGCATCGTAGGATTGTTCGCCCAGGTCCATTTCCATACTATTCAGAAACTGCGTAATCAGGTCATGCTGTATACCGTATTGGTTAACCACCTGCTGAAATGAATTAATTACCGGGTTAATACTGATGCCGCGCTCGATAGCCCTAAAGGTATCTGCCTTTAATTCGGCCAGCATCACCGATTTAGGGTAATTATGAAAGCTATCCACAATCTCGTCGGCCAACCTCACAAAACCATATATCGCATGTATAGGGCGGCGGACTTCCTTATTGAAAAACAATATCCCAAGGGAAAAGCTGGTACTGTATAATCGGGTTGTCTCCTTGCTGCATGTTGCAGATAAGGTATCAAAGCGTTCTTTCATTTATGATTGAGGTATTGAATAAGTAGTTCAGCAGAAACCTTACCGGATATAATGGAAGGTGGAACTCCCGGCCCGGGTACCGTAAGCTGTCCCGCATAAAAGAGGTTCTTTATTTTTTTGTTTTTGATGGATGGCTTAAGATGGGCGGTTTGCATGAGCGTATTGGCAAGACCATAGGCATTCCCTTTAAAAGAATTGTAATCTGCCTTAAAATCCTTTGCACAATAACTTTCATTAAAGTCGAGCGCGGTCCTGATCGGTACGCCGGTATAATCTTCCAGCCGATCCATAATTAAATTAAAGTATTCCTTCCTTAATGCTTCCGTATCTTCAATACCAGGTGCCAGCGGCATTAGTATGAATAGGTTTTCGTGACCGAGCGGTGCTACGGTATTATCGGATTTTGAGGGACAACACACATAAAACAGAGGTTTTGTTGGCCATTTAGGATTTTTATATATTTCTGAAGCGTGCAGCTTTAAGTCTGCATCAAAAAACAAGGTATGATGTTCCAGCTTTTCAATTCTACTGGTTACACCTAAATAAAATATCAGGCTCGAAGGTGCCATGACGCGTTTGGTCCAATATGCTGTATCGTAATTTCTGTAAGCCTCATCAAGCAATTGTTCCTCTACGTGGTGATAATCAGCCGACGCAATGACCCCATCGCACTTACTTTCGCTATATTTTGTACCAATCGTCTTTACGTGTTTACCCGTCACCCTGAAACTGCTAACCGCTGAATTGGTATGAAAAACAACACCTTGCGCTTCGCATACTTTTTGCATGCCTTCTATCACTTTACCAAAGCCCCCTTTTGGGTACCAGGTGCCTAGTTTTAATCCGGCATAGTTCATCAGGCTGTACAAGGCAGGGGTATCCTCGGGCATGGCACCCAAAAAAAGCACCGGAAATTCCATCAGGGTTATTAAGCGTTCATCCTTAAAAAAACGCCTTACATGTTTGCTAAACGAAGTAAACACCTGGAGCTTGAATGCACCTCTGATCAAATCCCAATCTGCAAACTCAAGTAATGATAAACCCGGCTTGTGAACCAGTTTGTTCATGCCTGTTCGGTATTTAAAGGCTGCTTCTTCTAAAAATAGTGTTAGCTGCCTCGCACTTCCCGGTTCAATGGATTCGAACAGGGCCTCCAGCGCAGCATAATCTGCCGGGATGTGTAACACATCCTTCTTACCGAAAACCACCGTAAAACCGGGATCAAGCTGCTCCAGTTCATAAAAATCCGATGCTTTGTAACCAAAATCATTGAAAAAGTTTTCAAATACCTCAGGCATCCAGTACCAGCTTGGTCCCATATCAAAAGTGTAACCATTGCCAACCAGTTGACGTGAACGGCCACCTATTTCATTATTTTTTTCGTAAACATGAACACTGCACCCGGCTTTGGCTAAATACGCAGCTGCACTTAAACCGGAGAATCCAGATCCGATAACCGCAACGGTAGTTTTTTCATCGTGAAGAATATGCTCAACAGTATCTGACTTTAACATTTGGGGTTGGAGTGAAATCGGATTATTTAAATTCCCGAAACAAACATAGTACAATCATGTACCATAATTGTATAATTGATGTAAAATTGTATCAATTATAACAAATAACACCCAACCAATAGTTTCGCAGTGTAGCGCTTGAAGATAAGCTTAAAAAGCGACCAGGACGTGAAAGGGACCGGGAACTATAGAGATTTTGTTGATGCACATCGTTTCAGTCCTTTTGGGTTTGCTTTAAACAGTCTATCACCCTCAAAGCTTATCCGGCGCTAGCTGCCATTGCCATGTTTATTTAGCGCATGCCTCACTTCGTGCTGTAACATAAACCTAAAAAAAGCGTCATAACTTACAGCAAAAACTAATACTTTAGCTTTTATTATGCTTGCATATTAATCAAACCCTTAACTGAATATATGAAAACAATCTACGCTGCCCTACTGGCTGGCAGCATCAGCGTTTGCGCCATCAGCACCGTCAAGGCACAGGCACCCCAAACCGAAACTCCCGCCTACAAATTGTACCGGGCTACCACAACCAAGATCAACGATCTGGTACACACCAAGCTCGATGTTAGGTTCGACTACAAAAAACGCTATATGTATGGCAAAGAGTGGGTAACTTTAAAACCCCACATGTATCCAACAGATAGCCTTCGCCTTGATGCGAAAGGCATGGACCTGAAAACCATCGCCATCGTTAAAAATGGCAAAACTACTCCACTTACCTTTACCTACGATAGCCTTACCGTAGCCATAAAGCTGGATAAAACCTATACCAACACCGAAAGCTACACCATCTATATAGATTATACAGCCAAGCCGAACGAACTGCATGTTAAGGGCAGCGCGGCCATCAACGACGCAAAGGGTCTGTATTTTATCAACCCCGATGGTACTGAAAAAGACAAGCCTATTCAGATATGGACACAAGGCGAAACCGAAGGTTCGTCGTGCTGGTTCCCTACCATTGATAAGCCGAACCAGAAAACTACCGAAGAAATTATCATGACCGTGCCGAAACAGTATGTTACGCTGAGTAACGGCCGGTTGGCATTATCCAAAGTAAACAAGGATGGTACCCGCACCGATACCTGGAAACAGGAATTGCCGCACTCACCATACTTGTTTATGATGGCCGTGGGCGATTTTAAGATCTACAAAGATAAATGGCGCAACAAAGAAGTAAGTTATTACCTGGAACCAAAGTATGCACCGTATGCCAAAGATATCTTCGGCTTTACGCCCGAAGTAATGGAGTTTTACTCCAAAACGCTGGGTGTTGATTACCCATGGTACAAATACTCGCAGATAGTAGTGCGCGATTACGTGAGCGGCGCTATGGAAAACACCTCGGCCACCCTGCACGGCGTGTATGTACAAGGCACCAAGCGCGAACTTGACGACCGTTATTACGATGGCGGCCGTAGCACCATCGTACATGAATTGTTCCACCAATGGTTTGGCGATTACGTAACCGCCGAAAGCTGGAGCAACCTTACGGTTAACGAATCGTTTGCCGATTTCAGCGAAAGCATTTGGGCCGAATACAAATACGGCAAGGATGCAGGCGACGCGCACAGTTTCGATGCCATGCAAAGCTACCTTAACCAGCCGGATGCTAAAAAGAAAGATTTGGTACGTTTCCATTACAACGATAAGGAAGATGTATTTGATTTGGTTACCTACCAAAAAGGCGGCCGCATATTGTACATGCTGCGAAACTACCTGGGCAACGCGGCTTTCTACAAAGGCCTCAACATTTACCTTAAAACCAATGCCTTTAAAAATGGCGAAGCGCAGCAATTGCGTTTAGCTATGGAAGAAGCCAGCGGCCGCGATCTTAACTGGTTCTTTAACCAATGGTACTACGGTGCCGGTCACCCGGTGCTTAACATCAGCTACAAATGGGATAGTGCCACCAAAAAACAAACCGTTTACCTGCAGCAAACCCAGGATGGTAATGTATTCACGCTACCTATAGCTATAGATATTTATGCCGGTGGCAAAAAAGAACGCCACACCATCTGGATGCGCGATAAAGCCGATACACTCACCTTCGATGTAGCATCTAAGCCTGATCTGGTAAATGTTGATGGCGACAAAATCTTATTAACCAAGAAAACCGACAGCAAAACGCTGGATGAATTCGCGTTCCAATACTTCAACGCCCCGTTGTTCCTGGATCGTTATGAGGCCATTGAATTCGCCAAAACACGCCAGAGCGAC
Organism: Mucilaginibacter psychrotolerans; assembly: GCF_004519315.1. GTDB lineage: Bacteria > Bacteroidota > Bacteroidia > Sphingobacteriales > Sphingobacteriaceae > Mucilaginibacter > Mucilaginibacter psychrotolerans. The sequence goes on along the minus strand of NZ_SOZE01000019.1, from coordinate 36,889 downwards.
AAGGCAGCGCAGAAGATTATCATTGCCGCGCTTACCGATAAATTCTACCAGTTGCGTATCAAAGCCATCAATGCAGCGGCCTTAACCAGCTACGACGACGTGCGCAATGCAGGCGTGCCTATCATAGCCAGGCTTGCCCAAACAGATGATAATAACCTGGTGCGTGCAGCCGCCATCAATGCTTTAGGCAAGCTTAAGGCATCGGGCAATATGAACCTGTTTAAACAGGCCCTGGCCAGCCAGAGCTACGCTATACAGGGCGCAGCCTTAAACGCCATAGGCATGCTTAACCCTGCTGACGCTATTGCCTTGGCAAAACAATATGAAAAAGAAAGCAATGGCGCATTAGCGCAAGCTATCCTTAGCTTATATGCTACCAGCGGAACTGATGCCGAATGGCCATACGTGCTTAAGGCTATTAGCGAAGGCGACCCGCAAACCCAGTTTGGCTTGCTGCGTAAATTTGCAGACTTTACCGGCAGGGTAAAAAGCCCTGACGATGCGCAGGCAGGCATTAAATTCATTGGCGATTTCGGCCTTAAATACAAGCAATACGGCGTAGCGCCACAAATAGCTACCCTGCTTACCAACGTTAAAGATGCCCGCACCAAACTGGGCGATACAGCATCTGCCGCAGCTGCCGACAAAGCTGCTGAGGCGTTGAAATAATAGCGTATCAAAAATCGTTACCGTAAGCCGCCCTGCAATTGTGGGGCGGCTTTTTATTTTAACACTTTTTAACCACTTTTAACATTTACTTAAAAAGCAATTTCGCTATCTTAGTATCATTAAACCAAACCGATATGAAAAAGGCATTTTTACTTGCTCTACTACTGGCTGGCGCAGGCCGCTTAATGGCTCAAAACGATTTGAAACTGCCCGGCGCAACAGCCCTGCCCTTGTTATCCATAACGGTTGATACTACTTTGCAATCGCCCACGCTCAAGCAACTCACCCAAAAACCGGATGCCGGTATGCTGAGGAAATTGGCCACCTTGGATAAATTTAACCAAACCCCGCTAACTGAAACTAAACTGATAAGACAGATGGATGAGTATCTCATGCCAGTGGCAGTACTTAGCGGAAAATCGAACATGCCCATAAAAAAGATAGGCGGGTTTTACACCATGCCGGTTTATGGCACCGAGGCTAAGAAGAAGCTAATTACTGTAGCTCCGTAATTTGCGGGATTGGGCTGCGGAGCTTTACGCATTTTACGGCAGCTTGTTTATCAATATTGAATTTCTCCTGACTGGCGTACGCCCCCATTGCTTCTACGGCTCAATAATCACTAAACCAGCTTCCTCACGGCGGTTTCCGGCGTAATGGTGCTGCCATTAAGCCCGGTAAGCAGGTTTAGTCCGGGCGTTTTGCCTACTTCTATACTACCCTTGGTGCTATCTATTCCCATAAACTTTGCGCCATTAATGGTACCCCATTCCAGCAGGGTATCCAGGCTGAGGGACGGCAAATGCTGTTGCAGGGTACGCATCTCGCTAAGTATGCACAATTTATTATTCGAGGCCAGGCTATCGGTTCCGAGGGTGATGTTGAGCCCCTGGTTCACAAACAGTTCTACCTTTGGCAGGCGTTTTTCTATGTACAGATTAGCGTTGGGGCAAAAGCACCAGTTAATATTGCGGTCGAAGCGTTTGATGAAGTAGATATCCTTAAGGTTAGTACAAGTGTTGTGTACCATCAGTATTTTTTGCCGGTTGGTAAGCAGCGGGATGACAGACTGCAACGAATTACGCGCCTGCGGGCGGAAATAATCGATATCAATACCCAGGTGTTTGTACAGATCAACAAAACCACCTAATTTATAGCGGTAAAACTTGTTTTCATCTTCGCACTCCTGGTTATGAATGCTCAAGGGATTATTGCCTGAATCGCTGTAGCGTTTGATCAGCTTGAATAAATCTTTAGATACCGAATACGGGGCATGCGCTGTAATTGATACCGATTGTGGCCTGAATTCATCCGCCAGCGCAAGGGCGTTGGCAAAAATAACTTCGGCACTTTCGGGCAAGAAACCGAATACTTCTACAAAGGTGTGGTAATATAATTTACTTTGGGCTTTTAACCCTATTGTAAAATTACTGTTACTTATATCAGCAACCGCGACGATGCCATTTTCCTGCATTTCTGCGTCGGCCTTTTCTGCGGCAGCAGTAATTTCTCCTATATCGGCGTGCCGCACGCCTTGCACACTTTTTATAAAATCTACAAGGCCTTTGCCTGGCTCAATTTTATCCCTTAAGTGCGAAAGTTCGGTATGACAATGCGTGTTTATAAAGCCCGGTACAATAATGCCGCTAAGCCTTTCGATAGGAATATTTTGAAAATCAGATTGTTGAACATCGGAGATTGCAATTATCTTTCCGGCATCGTCAACAGTTACTATTCCATTTTTTATTGGATCGGCATGAACGGGGTAAATGTAATCGGCTCTAAAACTTTTCATTAAAGTAAAAATGGCATCTTCTAAAAAATTTAAACCCAATCCAATTTAGTAAAATACAATTAACTTTTAGTTATTGTTTTATATGCTACAAAAGAATGACTTTAAAAAAGCATCGGAAATTTTAAAAATAAGTACTTTTGCAACGTGAACTCAAAAAAAGATAAGATAGACATCCGCAGCCTAAGCCCAGAGGTTCTGCAACAGCATTTTATCCAAATGGATGAAAAGGCTTTCAGAGCTAAACAGGTATACGAATGGCTATGGAAAAAATCTTCCACATCTTTTGATGACATGAGCAACATTTCAAAAGAACTACGCGCTAAACTGGAAGAGAAATTTATTATCAATAATGTTAAAATAAACACCTCACAGGTTAGTGCTGATAAAACTATAAAAAATTCTTTTATTTTACACGATACTCATTTAATTGAGGGTGTTTTAATACCAACTCCTGAGCGGATGACAGCTTGCGTATCGTCGCAAGTGGGCTGTAGCTTGACCTGTAAATTCTGCGCAACCGGGTACATGGAGCGCAAACGCAACCTTAATCCCGACGAGATATACGATCAGGTTGTGCTGATAGATAAGCAAGCACGCGAAAATTACGGCATCCCGCTATCAAACGTAGTTTACATGGGTATGGGCGAGCCTTTGCTCAACTATGCTAATGTGCTTAAATCTATAGAAAAACTTACCGCCCCCGATGGATTGAATATGGCTGCGCGCCGCATTACGGTTTCTACTGCCGGCATTGCCAAAATGATACGCAAACTTGGCGACGATGAGGTGAAATTTAAACTGGCACTTTCGTTGCACGCCGCTAATGACGAGAAGCGCAACGCCATTATGCCCATAAACGAGCAAAACTCGTTAAAGGCCCTTGCTGATGCATTGAAATACTACTTCGCCAAAACCAAGAACCCCGTAACGTACGAATACATTATTTTCGATGGCGTAAACGATGGCATACAAGATGCCAAAGAACTTGCTGCATTTTGCAAGCACGTGCCCTGCAAAGTAAACATCATTGAATATAACCCTATTGCCTTTGCCAGCTACATCAACGCCGGCGAGGATAAAGTAGCTGCCTTTGCCGAATATCTGCACAGCCAGGGTGTTAACACCTACCTGCGACGTAGCCGTGGTAAGGATATTGATGCCGCATGCGGCCAACTGGCTATAAAAGAAAAGGACAAGGCTGTTGCCGCAGAGGCCTAAATATCTGCTCCCGCCCGGTTAATATTTCTTCATCCAATTTCGTATTTAACAAACGCTACATGCACTTACCTGCGCGGTTGTTTCTTTGTGCCCCTGAATTTATTTTATTTAGCAGGAAATTCATTGTGCCGTCGTCTTAAGCATCATTAACACCTCAAACTTGAACGAAAACGACCTTATAACCGCTTTGCGCCATAACAACGAAAATGCTTTCAGGTTTCTGGTTGATCGTTATCAAAAAAGCGTTTTCAATATCGCCTTAGGTTTTGTGCAGCAAAAGGAAAACGCCGAAGAAGTTACGCAGGAGGTATTTATAAAAGTTTTTGAGACCATTGCAGGTTTTAAACAGGATGCAAAATTAAGCACTTGGGTGTACCGTATTGCGGTGAACCAATCGCTCGATTTTATAAGACATACTAAACGAAAAAAACGCTTTGCCATCATTACATCAATGTTTAATAAAGCCGATGAACTTATACACCAACCACCGGATTTTTGCCACCCCGGCGTGGTGTTAGAAAACAAAGAGCAAGCTACCGTGCTATTCAAAGCTATTGCGCAATTGCCGCAAAGCCAGAAAACCGCGTTTCTGCTGCAAAAAATAGATGGTTGCAGTCAGCAAAAAATAGCCGCTATTATGCAGCTTACCGAGGGGGCCGTTGAATCGCATTTATTTAGGGCGAAAGCCACACTTAAAAAACTTTTGATTAATTATTATCAGGCATGAAAAACGCAAAAGAAACAGAACGATTAGCAGAAGAAACGCTGAACAGTTTGGATAACCTGCAAACAATTGAGCCTGAGCCTTTTTTATTTACGCGCATACAAAGCCGAATAGCACGAAAAAACGAAGCTGCGATCATACAAAACCGTGTATCCATGTATCGCCTTGCGGCAGTATTGATTTGTATCCTGTTCATCAATATCATTAGCTATCAGGCTGCGCTTAAAGCACCGGGTAGTAAACCTGGCAGCGACGTGAAAGCTGCTTTCGCCAACGAATACCATTTAGAAGACAACTTTTACGCTTATTAATTCAAAGCCATGAAAAAAATAACCCCCTGGACCATCGCCGTTTTTGTGTTACTGTTACTTAACCTTGGTACGCTGGCACTCATGTGGCGCCAGGGCAACTTTGGCCCTTTGATGGGGCCACCCTTGCAACCCAAAGATTTCCTGATTAAAAAACTGGCACTTACCGCCCCCCAGCAAAGCAAATTTGATGGCCTGCGCCAAGTGCACCGACGGGCAATTGACAGCCTGAATAAACGCAGCCACGAACTAAAAGACAGCCTTTTTACCCTCCTGCGCAACCCTAGCACAGATAACAGAACGATTGACGCTTTAACGGTAAAAATAGGCAACGCTTCGGCAGCGGCAGACAAAGCTACATTTACGCATTTTTCGCAATTCCGGGCAATGCTAAACCCCGGACAGCAATCCATTTTTGACAATATTATTGGCGATGTACTCAAGATGATGTCGCGGCAAGCACCGCGATGGCCGCAAGGGCCACAGCACGATGGGCCTATGCCACCTGCCAGCCCAAACGGGCCGCCACCACCGCCGCCCGGAGTGTAAAAATAGATATGAATGCATAGCAGGAAGTTGCGCGCAAGGGCGTCTAATCACTCATAAACAAATTAAACCCCTCATGATTATGAAACCTCGTAATTTAGCCGTAACTATTTTTGTGGCCACAAGTGTATTGATCTATTGCTGTGCCTGTAAAAAAGACAGCAACAGCACCACGGCTACCAGCGAAACAGTACCCGATATTTATAAGAAAATATACGGAGCCAGTAGCATCACATCTGATGGCACCTATCTAACCATAAAAACCACCAACCTGCCCGATCATAAAAGCGCCTACTGGACAACCTCAAATGCATTGTACGAAGCTTTTACTGGCACTACCTATACCGGTGTTACTTTTTCGAAAAACCCAAACACCATACAAAGCCAATCGCTTACTTTTAAAATACCGCTCAACCCAAAAGTAGCGGCATCGCATCAATCTACACCTATGGGGCCTATTGGCATCGCCTTAAACGGCGTAACCTTTTTTAACCAGTATGCAGCTATGCAGGCGCCTTTAACAAACGAAATACAGGGCCTCGATCAATACTGGGGGCATCCGCAGCAAAGCGGGCAGTACCATTATCATGTTGAACCGAAGTTCCTCACCCAAACCAAATTAAGCAAATCGGCCTTACTGGGCTTCCTGTTAGATGGCTTCCCTGTTTACGGCCCCGAGGAGAACGGCAAAACATTAACCAGTGCAGATCTGGACACTTACCACGGCCATACCGCCGCCACAGCCGACTATCCAGGCGGTATTTATCATTACCATTTTACGCTGGATGCCCCCTATTTAAACGGCGCAGGTTTTTATGGTACAGCAGGTACCATATCGCAATAAGCAACCGGCATTATGAAATACGGTTATAAAACAGTTTGGGTGCCCGTTTTATTTTTAACCCTGGGGATAACGCTAAGCCAACTCAACCTGAGTTGGCTTAGCGCCAAACATGCTGCTGCAATTCCGGCAAGGTATATTAACGGCACTAACCCCGCTTTAAGTTTTCGACAAGACACCCTATTGTTTAAAGGCCAGCGGTACACCGGTTATGTATTTACTCTGTTTGCAAATAACGATACCGCTGCCATATTGGGCTACACCAATGGCTTGCAGGAAGGCATCAGCCGGCTATGGTACCCCAATAAGCAAAAGCGCGAGGAGCGCCTTTACATTGCCGGCAAAAAAGAAGGTATTCACAAAGGCTGGTGGCCCAATGGCAAGCTGCAATTTATGTTTGAGGTAAGCCATGATGAGAACACCGGCTACTTTAAAACCTGGCACCCCGATGGTAAGCCCGAGAGAATTTTTCATTACCAAAATGGCAAGGAGCAAGGCAGCCAAAAAATGTGGTGGCCCGATGGGCGGATACGGGCAAATTATGTAATTAAAGATGGTGAGAAATTTGGCATGCTTGGCCAAAAAATATGTATCAATAAAGATGTTAACTAAACAAAAAAAGGGCATGCTGCTGGGCTTGCTGTTTTTAACGATAAACGGCTGTTCTAACAGACGGCCTCAAAATACATTGCCTTACTTCAACACTGCAGATTTTACCCCAGAGTGGCTAGTAAAAACGGATGCCGGGTACAGCAAGTTGCATCAAGTGCCTCCGTTTTGTTTTGAAGATCAAAACGGAAAATTGGTAACAGGCCAAACAACCAAAGGCAGCATATGCGTGGTTAACTTTTTCTTTACCCGCTGCAGCATTATTTGCCCCAAAACAATGGGAAATATGAACCGCGTTGCACAGGCATTCCGGAATGACCAACGCGTGCAAATTTTATCGCACAGCGTAACGCCCTCCTATGATAATACCGCAGTTTTAAAGCGATATGCCCTTGAAAAAGGCATCAGCAATCCTAACTGGCACCTACTTACCGGCGACAAAGCAACTATTTACGCCATTGCACGCACCGGATACTTTGCCGATACAGAGGCAAAAGCCAAACCCACGGGTGCCTTTGATTTTCTGCATACCGAAAACTTCATATTAGTTGATCAGCATAAGCACATACGGGGCATATACAATGGCAGTATAGCGTTTGAGGCAGATAACCTTATCAGGCATATTAAAATACTGGAGCAGGAAGAATAGTTTTTTGAATTAGCGGGCATTCTGGTATCTTCATGGCATGGGCCTTATCCGCACCTACCTTTCAGACTTTATCTCGCTGATATTCCCGCAGCTGTGCGCGGCTTGCCATGCCAGCCTGGTTTTGGGCGAGGATACGATATGTACCGATTGCCTGTACAACCTGCCTTACACCAACTTTCACCAGCAGCCGGATAATATTGTAGCACAACAGTTTTGGGGCAAATTACCTGTAGAAGCGGCATACGCACTTTATTTATTCAACAAGGGCGGCAAGGTGCAACAAATGATGCACCATTTTAAGTATGATGGCATGCATCGAATAGGCAATATAATGGGCAAAATTGCAGGCAGCCAGCTGGCAGAGAACGAAACATTCAAAACGGTAGATTATATTATCCCAGTACCGCTGCACAAAAAACGGCTAAAAGAGCGTGGCTACAATCAAAGTGCCTGCTTTGCCGAGGGATTGGCCGAAAAGCTGAACGCCAAAGTAGAATTGGATAACCTTATCCGTACGGTGGCCACCAAAACGCAAACGCACAAATCGCGCTTTGCCAGGTTCGAGAACATGCAGGAGGTTTTCGCTATCGCCAACCCGGGGAGATTAGCAAACAAGCATATCCTGTTGGTAGATGACATTGTTACCACCGGCTCTACGCTGGAAGCCTGCGGCATAGAATTGCTTAAAGTACCGGGGCTGAAGCTGAGTATCGCTACTATCGCTTATGCGGTATAGGATTACACCGATTTGGAAGATTGATTTCACCGATTGATTTGCATGTCTATTAGTGCCAGTGTGCTTCTGAATAAACGCCCAGGTGCCATCGACACATCTCAAGGATAGCAAAATCTGCATAAACAAAAAAGCGTCCCTTTGGAACGCCTGGTGTTATTTTGAACCGCAGCCAAACTTCAGCATCGAGTGTTCGATATTCCAACCGCTCACCACGCCCTATTCACTGCTCACCAACCTACTGTTTCTGATACTTACTCAGTTTCATGTGCAGAGTTGTCGGGTCAAAGGGTTTCAGGATATAATCATTCATTCCCGCGCCTTCTATCTCACCCATCTGATTGTTCAGCATAGAAGCAGTAAGTGCAATGATGGGCAAGTTCTGGAAATATGGTTCAGTTTTCGAGCGGATAACGCCGGTTGCTTCCAGGCCGCCCATAATAGGCATGTGAATATCCATCAGTACTACATCAAAGTTCTTGTGCTGCTCCAGCTTGTCTATGGCTTCCTGACCGTTCTCTGCAAAATCGGCAGTTGCGCCCCATTTTTTGAGTACTTTGTTTATCAGCAACCTGTTTATCTGGTTATCATCAACCACCAGCACATTGATATTTAGCCCTGTTTCCACTTTATTATCGTTGTTTTTAATATGGTCTTCTATCTTTTTGAAAGTTATTGTAAACCAAAATGTAGAACCCTGCCCCGGCGTGCTTTCAACATTTATCCGCGAGTCGTGCAGCTCTATCAGGCGTTTGCTGATTGCCAACCCCAGACCTGTGCCGCCATATTCTCGGGTGGTATTATCTTCAGCTTGCTTAAAGGATTCAAAGATGGTATTTAATTTGTTTTTTGCAATACCAATTCCGGTATCAGATACGGCAAAACGCAGCCTTACAGATTTATTATTTTCCTCAATAACCTTTAAATCGATAGTTACGCCGCCTGTGGAGGTAAATTTAACGGCATTGCTCACCAGGTTCAGTAAAATCTGCACCAAACGGGCCCTGTCGCCAAGCACCAGTTCAGGTATAGCCTCTTCCACTTCGCTCTTCAGGTAAATACCTTTTTCCAGCACTTTGTATTGCATAGAGGCGGTAACACCCTGTATCATGTCGCGTATGTCTACCCGGGCAAGTTCCAGCACTACGTTGCCTGTTTCTATCTTGGTAAAATCAAGCACGTCGTTTATCAGGGTCATCAGGTTCTCTGCCGAGAATTTGAGGATGTTCAGGTTCTCCTTTTGTGAATCCAGCGGGTTATCATCCAGCAGCAAATGGCTCATGCCTATCACGGCATTCAGTGGCGTGCGTATCTCATGGCTCATTACGCCTATGAACATGTCCTTAGCGCGACTTAATTGCAGGGCCTCTTCTTTGGCGGCTATCAGTTCCTGCTCGGCTTTCTTTTTGGCGGTGATATCAATAATTACTTCAATGTACTTATCAACCTTCCCTGCATCATCAGTAATAACCGAATTGATGACCGATATCCACACCGGCCTGCCATCCTTACGGTAAATAAGCAGATCCACCTCGAAAGATTGCTTCTTTTCTGATAATTCGCGCGCCTTGGTTATGATCGCTACATCGGTAAGCTCACCCTTCAACGAATCGCCCAGGTGCTTATCTTTTACATCATCCAGTGTATAGCCCGTAATATACTCAAAGGCATCGTTCACCCACTCCACTTTCCCCTCGCTGTTGTTGATGACTACGCCACTGGTAGTTTTGCTGGCCACCAACGATAGCATGGTAAGTTCTTCTTCGGCCTTTTTGCGGCTGCTGATATCCACCATTACGCCTATCTGCCGCTCCACGCTGCCCACCTCGTTAAATAAGGGACTGTTGGATATGAACACCCAGGCGGTACTGCCATCTTTCTTGTATATTTTTATCTCAATCTCGTAAGGCTTGTTTTCTTTTACTTTCTGCACCGCCTCCTGAAAAACCGTTTGGTCGGTTTCTTCGCCTACCAGCTTAGTGCCTACGGTTTGCCCTTTCAATTCGTCCAGCGTGTAGCCAATAATGCGCTCCTGCGATTCGTTCATCCAGATGATCTTCCCTTTGGCATCGCGTATCATGATACCGCTTGGCGATTTACGTGCCGCGAACGAAAGTATCTCCACATCCTGCTCGGCCCGTTTGCGCAAGGTTATATCAATAATAATGCGGATAGATTTCTCTATCGAGCCATCGTTGGCGAAGATGATGGTGTTGGTTACCGATATCCAAATGGGTGTCCCTTCCTTAGTGAACATTGATAACTCCACCTCATACGACCTCCGGTTGTTTACCGCATCCAGCAGTTCCAACTCGGCCGCCTCATCCTTAGGCTTGCCCTTTAAAACTTCGCCCAAAAACTTGCCCTCCACATCGTGCTGGCTGTAACCGGTAATTTTTTCGAAAGCGGCGTTGGTCCAAACAACATTATCGTTGGCATCGCTTATCACTACGCCGTTCTTTATTTTGCTGGCCACCAGCGATAGCTGCTCCGTTTCCGTTACCAGTTGTTTCTGCAGGGTCATATCGCGACCGCTGCAATACCATTTGCCGGCTTTGTGTACGGCTGTCCAGCTTAACCATTTAATTTCGCCCGTACGGGTTACCGTTTGGGTTTCTATTTCGAAGGGTTTTTCTGTAGCAATTGCTTTTTCAATAACAGGCACATACTGCTCGCGGTTTTGCCCGGCCACAAAGCTCCATAAACTGCGGCCAACCGCTTCTTCCTGTGTATAGCCCAAAATATCCAGGATACAGTTGTTGATGAGCTCGATATTAGAATCGGCCCCGGCAATCATATGTATCTCTGATGAATTATTAAAAAGCGTATAAAAATCTTTGTGTACCTGCAGGCTTTGCTCCAGCGCTTTCTTTTGCTTGCGCAGCACCAGGTGACTTATTACCTCGCTGGCCAATACTTTAAGGGCATCCTGCTGCTCGTCGGTTATATCATGGGGGTTTTTATCCAGCACGCAGAGGGTACCTATGCGGTATCCGTCGGGGTCTATCAGCGGAGCGCTGGCGTAAAAACGTAGCCCAAACTCGCCGGTAACCATCTCATGATCGCGAAAAACTTCTTCTTTTGAAACATCCGGAATGGCAACCAGTTCGCCCTGTCTAAGGGTGTACTGGCAAAAGGTATCCTCAATGGCCATTTCAGAAATATCCAGCCCGATGGACGATTTCATCCACTGCCGCGAATCGTCGATAAAAGAAATAAAGGCGATGGGTACCTGGCAAATATAGGAAGCCAGGCGTGTAATAGCATCATACTCCTTCTCGGGCAGGGTATCTAAGATATCATAAGAAAGCAAAGCGCTTACACGCCTGCTTTCCAGCTCCGAAGGGGTATGATGCTCGGTATTCATTTATTACGCCAGGTGTTTATCCCGGTATAGAGGGTGGTCTTCCATTAGCTTGTGCACCCTTTTACGCACTTTCTTTAAAGTTGTTTCGTTTTCGGGGTCGTTAATTACCATATCTATTAGTTCAACAATGGTATCCATGTGTTTCTCTTTTAAACCACGGGTAGTGATAGCCGCAGTACCCACACGGATGCCCGAGGTTACAAATGGCGATTTATCATCATAAGGAACCATGTTTTTGTTGGCCGTGATATCGGCACTTACCAGTGCTTTTTCGGCAGCTTTACCGCTGATGTTCTTGTTGCGCAGATCAATCAGCATCAGGTGGTTATCGGTACCGCCCGAAATGATATCATACCCTCTGTCTACAAACGCCTTTGCCATAGCCGCAGCGTTCTGTTTCACCTGCACAATGTATTTCATGTAGCTATCGCTTAAAGCCTCGCCAAAAGCAATGGCCTTAGCGGCGATGATATGCTCCAGCGGACCACCCTGCGTACCCGGAAAAACAGCCATATCCAACAAGGCCGACATCATCCGTACCTCGCCCTTTGGTGTTTTTAAGCCCCATGGGTTCTCAAAATCTTTACCCAACAGGATCAGACCACCACGCGGACCACGCAGCGTTTTGTGCGTAGTAGTAGTAACAATATGGCAATGCGGCAGCGGATCGGTAAGTAAACCGCGGGCAATTAAGCCTGCCGGGTGCGAAATATCGGCCAGCACCAAGGCGCCAACCTCATCGGCAACGGCGCGGATAAACTCGTAGTCCCAATCGCGCGAATAAGCCGAAGCACCGCAGATGATCAGTTTCGGTTTTTCGCGCAGGGCAACTTCTTTCAGCTGCTCGTAATCTACATAACCGGTATCTTTTTTTACCCCATAAAAATGAGGCTCGTATAATTTGCCCGAAAAGTTTACAGCCGAACCATGTGTTAAGTGGCCGCCATGTGAAAGATCGAACCCTAATATTTTATCGCCCGGATTTAAAACAGCCAGCATAACCGCTGCGTTGGCCTGCGCGCCGCTATGCGGCTGCACGTTTGCCCACTCGGCATTAAACAATTGCTTGGCACGCTCAATGGCTATAGTCTCAATCTCGTCAACCACCTCGCAGCCGCCGTAGTAGCGTTTGCCCGGCAGGCCTTCGGCATATTTATTGGTTGCCACAGAGCCTGCAGCTTCCATTACCTGCTTGCTTACAAAGTTTTCTGATGCGATCAGCTCTATGCCTTCTTCCTGGCGTTGCTGTTCCTCGTCCAGTAATTTAAATATTAATTTATCTCTTTTCATTGTTATGTGTAATGTGCGCTAAGTTAGCTATAAAATTAGAATTGAGATATTTGGATTTGCATTTGACGCAAAACATTACTCCCGCGAAATAATATTGCGTGTAGATATGCAGCTGAGGAGAACATAGATTTGAGATATGAGATTTGAGACAGCAGAAAGAAAGCTTTTCTTGCAGCGCTACGCGCAAGCGCAATGCCACAGGGCCGGTTAAAATCAATAACGCATTAAGGCACCCAAATGCAGTAAATAATATAGGCAGCAACACCGCCGATAATAAGCACCAGCAGGCCGCTTAACCGCCTTTTTTTAAGAAAAAACAACATCACCAGCCCGGTTAAGGATACCAGGGTTAAAAACCCCGCCGATGCGTCTATAAACCAGCTCCAGCCTTTGCCGGTGTCGCGGCCTTTGTGCAGATCGTTTAGTACGGCCACTAGCCCAAGCTTGAGTTCGGTGAGTTTAAATTTGCCGTCGTTACGATCAATAAAAACATCAGCGCTATAGCCGGGGCCTTTAAACGAAAGTGAACAGCGGTTATCCTCTATCAGGAAATCGCTTACGTAGCCTTTTACACTGTACTTTTTACGCAGCAACTCCACAATCTCCATTTTCCTGATGAGCGTAGTATCGGGCGTATTTACCCATGCAAGGGGCACAGTGCCTGTTAGCTTATTTTCTACCTCTTTACCGTCGAACCATTCTGCATGGTTTAAGGTGATACCAGTTACCGCAAAAAACAACACCACGATAAAACAAAGCATCGAAAGATAAATGTGCAGCCAGCGCGATACCGAAGCCGTTTGTTTTTCCCAGGCCGGCTTTGGTTTCTTTGGCTGTTTTGCCGGTTTTTGCTGAGGCGCTGTATTAATTGTCATTCGTTTTTTTACGGTAGTCTAAAGATGCGGAAGCAACTTCGGTATTGGCCGGAAGTTCGATGTGTTGTGCTGATTTGAAGGTAAGCTCCTGGTTTATGAGCTGGTAGGTACCGTGTTCGCGCGCCACCTCTATATAAACCGTATAAGTGCCTAGCTTTACCAAATTGCCTTTATCATCTTTACCATCCCATTTAAGCGTGTACTTGCCCGGCGACCGCGTTGCGCTGGTGGTTGAGCTGATATTACCCTCAGCGGCAGCGAAACTATCGTAATAGGTATCATACCATGAACGCATATCGTGCAGATAGCGTGGCTTATTGTACCACAAGGCTATTTGCCTCACAGGCTTTTTATTGGCATCAACTACCCAAACAGCCACAAAAGGGCGGTGCACCCGCATACCTTCAATAGTGGCCAGTTCTATATTGATGGCCAACTCGTAGTTTACATCCCATAATTTATCCTTTACATTAACCGCTGGTATAACAGCCTGCGTTTTTGGCAGGGCAACTTCCATATCCTTCCAGCCATCGCTTTTTAATTGCCTGCCATCGGCAGTTACCAGCATAAATTCGGCACCGGGTACCGATGCAACCAACTGCCTCCCTTCTTCGGGACTCAGTACATTCAACGCAGTGGCCAAGGCACCTGCATCTGTAGCATTATCCGCAACAACTGTGGCGCTTATTACGCCGCCTGCGGGCTGCCCGGTGCGCGGGTCAACAATATGCGAGTACCATTTACCGGCTATCAATTCGCCCCGGCGGTAATTGCCGCTGGTGGCAATGGTTTTGTTAGTGATCTGCACGCGGGCTATCGGCGCATCATTTTCGGCGTCGGCTTTGGGGTTACTCACCAGTATTTGCTCGGTATGTTGGCCGCGGGCCAATATATCGCCGCCAATGTTTACCAATACACCGCTTACTCCCGGCGCTTTTAGCGCAGCCGTGGCAGCCTTATCCATAATATAGCTTTTAGCGAATGAGTTGAGTATTAAAGGTGCATTGCTAATGCGCTGCGCGGTGTGGTTTTGCGCGTTCAAAATATAATGTTGCTGGTGTACCAGATTGAGCGCAGCTGCAATTTCGGTTGTTGAGGGCAGCCTGTTTTGCCCCGCAGCACTGCGCCATACTTTATTGATCGTTTCTGCCGAAGCATCCAGCGCGCCATTACTTTTACTGCGCCATTGCTCAAAAAGCGATAGCACTTCAAAAAGTTGGGGCGATACTACGGTGGCTTTATTGCCCGCTTTCATCCATTGGCTAAACTCGCTGCCGGCATCATAACCGCTCAATATTTTGTTCAGCCGGTCTATCTCTGCCAGTGCAGCATCTTCTGCTTTACCGGCATTGGTGTTATTGGTAGCTGCAATTTTAATTTCTAAGGATGTACCCAGTACATTTTCATAATTGCCAACATATACCTTATTGGCTTTGGGTGGCGTATTGGCCGCGGTGCTTAATACCAGCAGTAATAACAATGCGGAAGGAAGTATTTTCAGGAATTTCATATAATATGTAGCGAAGTTAAAGTAAAGACGTTTGCTTTTGGTTAATTATTGTTTGTACGGCAAACTGCTTTCAAATACGTTTGTTATGCAGAAGCCGACAATACAAATTAAAAGCAAATTTAAACACAGAAAAAAAACCGATAGACGGGCATCAATAACTAATCGACCTGCGGGCTAATCTCACCGACGGAGAACACCCTGCAAGCCGCTCGCAATCAAAAAGAAGACGTACCTTACCACCCGAAGCCCAAATTATCCATACGGTTTGGATTTAAGCTGCCAGTAAATTTTATTACCATGACACCACACAACCAAACAAATCTGCTCCAAAAAATCCTGAGAATACTTTTAGGTACGTTTATGGTACTGGCTGCTATTGGGCATGTTACCTTCCAGCGGGAGGCTTTCCAGGCGCAGGTACCTAACTGGCTACCCATGAATAAGGACCTGGTGGTGATCCTATCCGGCATTGTAGAACTGGCACTGGGCCTGAGCATGATTTTTTGGAAACAACAACGCATACGGGTTGGCCTGGTGCTGGCCATATTTTATGTATTGATCTTCCCCGGCAACATAGCGCAATACCTCAATCATACCTCGGCATTCGGGCTCGATACCGATAAAGCCAGGTTAACCCGGCTGTTTTTCCAACCCGTACTCATCCTATGGGCCCTCTGGAGTACCGGGGCGTTAGCGTATTTATTCAAACGTTCCAGGTAATTCAAATAAAAAATTTGACCTATCGAACGAGCGATAGCGAGGAGATATCTTGTTGTTGATGCAAAGTTCGCGACTATGCATGCCGGCCTTGCATGACCGCTTTGCACATCTAACAAGATTCCTCGTCGCTGCGCTTCCCTCGGAATGACATACTAAAAAACTTGACCTATCGAACGAGCGATAGCGAGGAGATATCTTGTTATTGATGTAATGCTCGCCACTATGCACATCTGCTTTGCATGACTGCTTTGCATGACTGCTTTGCACATCTAACAAGGTTCCTCGTCGCTTCGCTTCCCTCGGAATGACAAAGTGGTTAATGCTTCTTTCTGACTATATTCTGGATTGCTTATGTTCTAAAAGTATGCTATTTTGCAGAAAGGAATCTAAACCAAAAACGCAACATGTGGAATTATAATTTTTACGTGTACATAACCACAAATCGTGATAAAAGCGTACTATACGTTGGGGTCACTAATGATTTAACAAGAAGGCTTGACGAGCATCGCCATAATACAGACGCTAAATCTTCATTTACCGGAAAATACCATTGCTATTATTTAGTTTATTATGAACACTACACTCATATAGAACATGCAATAGAACGGGAGAAGCAAATAAAAAAGTGGCGAAGAGAAAAGAAAGATGCGCTCATAGCATCAACAAACCCCGAGTGGCGATTCCTGAATAAAGAAATCAACGACGATTAACAAAAATAAAAACTTGTCATATCGAACAAGCGATAGCGAGGAGATATCTTGTTGTTGATGCAACGGTCTACACTAAAAACTTGTCATATCGAACGAGCGATAGCGAGGAGATATCTTGTTGGTGATGCAAAGTTCGCGACTATGCATGACCGCTTTGCACAACTAACAAGATTCCTCGTCGCTGCGCTTCCCTCGGAATGACATACTAAAAAAATTGACCTATCGAACGAGCGATAGCGAGGAGATACCTTGTTGTTGATGCAAAGTTCGCGACTATGCATACCGGCCTTGCATGACCGCTTTGCACATCTAACAAGATTCCTCGTCGCTGCGCTTCCCTCGGAATGACATACTAAAAAAATTGTCATATCGAACGAGCGATAGCGAGGAGATATCTTGTTATTGATGCAAGGCTCACCACTATGCATGCCGGCCTTGCATGACCGCTTTGCACAACTAACAAGATTCCTCGTCGCTGCGCTTCCCTCGGAATGACATACTAAAAAAATTGTCATATCGAACGAGCGATAGCGAGGAGATACCTTGTTGTTGATGCAAAGTTCGCGACTATGCATACCGGCCTTGCATGACCGCTTTGCACATCTAACAAGATCCTTCGCTATCGCTCAGGATGACAAAGGGAAAAAATAAAAACTTGACCTATCGAACGAGCGATAGCGAGGAGATATCTTGTTGTTGATGCAAAGTTCGCGACTATGCATGCCCGCTGCCGTAAGCGTCCGCAGACTTGTGGCTCGCATGCAAAGTAGCCAATATTATGGGCGTTGCCTTCGGCCCGCGCTTTACGCTACAAATCCTCGCCCTTGCCGCCCCACATCCTCGCCCGCGGCTGTGGGTTTTCCGCTGCAATCGCTAACGCGAAGAAGGTGGAATGCGATTTTTTTTTAATCGCTGCCGCATCGCGTCCCCGCTTGTAGCCGGGTGATGCTTTTGAATGGGTGAAAAATGCGAAGTTAACCAGACATGCATGAACGCTACCTTGCCTACGGGCGGTTTTGTGATAATACCAACCGCAGGCTCAAGCTAAAGAAGCCGTTAATGAATTGGCATCTATTCCCTTATAAGGTCGCCAAACTAACATTTCCCAATCTATCCACTTTAAGCTTAATACAACAGTCTTTTATCATTTTCCCGTCGATAGATCTTTCCATTTTGTTCAATGCGGAAAACTCTACTTTATTTACAATCGGAGTGGCGATATCCTGCCTTATAAAAAAGCATCTGTTGGTTGTACAGCTAACCATTTTATATATTTTTTCACCCCTGTTTGTAAAACTTATAGCACCCTCAATATTACCGTCATCCTCAAAAGCGGGAATAAACACCAAATCATTTGGCGACAAATACATTAACAAATCATGCCCGGCCCCATTAATTTCCGGCACTGGAACAACCCCTTGCTTCTGCCGTTCAATAACGATATTTAGCGGAATCGTTTCATAGCTACGCTTGCCTTTAGGATCGGCATAAACTGCAAAAAAAAGATTTGTGCCTGTATCGGCTTCAACCCATTTATGCTTTGTAGTATGTTTTTGCCCAACGACAAACCGCCCTGTGCCACTTTCGGCAATTGGTAATTTATACACAGGCATTTCCCTTTTTTGGTTAAAGGTTTCAATTGCTTCGGCGCTAAATGCTTTGTCTATGTCGTTTTGATTGTCCTTTAAGTGAGTGAATAAATCCTGCTGAAGTTTGTAATCAGCAACCTTATTAATAAATTTAGTCACATCATCAATTGTTTTTAGGCCGCCCTGTCCTCGGTTTGACAATTTCGTTATCGGTTGACGCCTTCTAAATTTTTCTATGTTAATTTTAAAAGCGGTATCAAGAACGTCGTTACCGTGTCGATCTTTTATTGGATTAGATTTTATAAACTTTTGGGCATCTGATATTTTATTATTGAACTGGTTTAATATTTTTTTAACGACTTCTTTAATATTATCATCAATGATCAAATGGGCCTTCCCTAAACTTTCTGATAATTTCAAAACTTCAAATTCGTAATCTTTCTTTCCGTAAGGCATAGGCGTATGTAGTGATTTTCGAATTGCCCAGCTTTCCCCCTTTTCTTGTTTAAAAAGCACCTTTTTCCCATCTCGGAAAATACTATGCTGGTTTACCGTTTTATTAATTACACGCAGGTTTTGTTTAAAACTCACTACCACTCGCTGTAGTTTCTCTTTGGCATCCGGTACAAAAGTTGCCCAAGGCTGTTTAAATATCCACTCATAGTGCTCACTTGAGCCATCGTTGTACTTTTTATCACATAATTTTGCTTTCAGATCAAAACGCTCCTTTTTCTTTTCATCCGCCGACTTGTTTTTGTCCAATGCATGCCTGTTGTTCATGTAATTAATATGGCTGCGCGTAGCACAAGCAATTATCAACGCGTCCATAGCGTGATGGCGATGATCGATGCGTTTCTTTTGATACCCTTTTTGCAGTTCTAATGGTACAACCGGCAAATGCTTCTGATACCTCTCGTTATAAGCTGTGAAGTTTGTACTGTTAGTTATTTGATTCAACCTTTCAAAACGTGGCAACACTAATTCATTCCAAATGGCATCCATTCCCCAATCCTGCTTTAAATCAGATGTGATCTTACCGTTGCTTGCCAATACATTTTTTGAATTAGCACCATCGTCATCTTTTTCAGCACGAACAATGTTTGATAAGGCTTGCATGATAAACTTACTGATGTACCTCGTATCATTCAACTGCCGCTCAATCATTTTTTCAGGTACATCTAAGGCCATTAGATTATTTCTCTTCGAATAGCTTTTAGCGTAG
This sequence comes from Mucilaginibacter psychrotolerans, assembly GCF_004519315.1. GTDB lineage: Bacteria > Bacteroidota > Bacteroidia > Sphingobacteriales > Sphingobacteriaceae > Mucilaginibacter > Mucilaginibacter psychrotolerans. Next base: position 17,514 of record NZ_SOZE01000019.1, on the reverse strand, counting down.
TGTTGTTTTACAAAATCCGTGTACTCTACTTCAGTGAATATTCTTGCGGTCATACCCATCCCCAATTCAACAATTTGGCCATAATGATTACGGATAAATTCTAACCCGGTCTGATTGTCTTTTAATTTATTTACCGCTGCTTCGCAAATAACTTTATTATTAAAGCTATCGTCGTAATAGCGGCTTTGCGGAATGATATGCTCAATTTCATAAGCCGGCGTAAAAAGCTTATTCAGCGGAATGACAGCTCCGGTATATGGCGACCTGTACTTTTGATCCAGCCACATTTTATAGCGTTGTAATTGGGAATTTGTCGGCAGGGCGAGTTTGCTTATCTTTTCAATATCTTCCGGTATTTCAATACTACCATTCAAAACCGCGTCTTCGTATATTTTCAATATATCCTGTTGCATGGGCGAGTGAGGACGTACATTTTCTACACCATTATTTAGCAATTCCATCAACATGGCCTTTATACGCAAATTGGTATTCTCATTCTTTGTTATTTGCTCAGTAAGGCTTTTCCTTTTATCTGCCGGATTTTTCATTTCCCGCCCCAGTTCTATATGTATCTCGTCAAAAAAATTCTCCGCACCGTTTCCATAGCATTGCCATATATCCTTAACGGTTCTAAGCGTTTCGGTCATCACCTGCTCTACTATGGGGTTTTTTAAAGAATGTTGCCTAAAAGATTGCAGATATCCTTCAAGATCAGCAACAGTATTCCATTTGCCTGTTTCGCTTCGCTCTGAATGACGATCGTAAACCACATACTTTGCCAGCCATTCAGGCAAGCCCTGGTAATCATTTTCGTTCGTGAATGCTTGCTTCCCTATTTTCTCGCGAACTTTTTCTTTTATTTCTTCGTCAAATTCAGCGTTGATAAATTTCCCTATCCTATCTTTTGTTTTGGCATCAATGCTATCCCAGTCCCAATATTTTCCTATTCGCATTAACGGCAATAACTTTTTGATTGCTTTTTCTGAATATGAACCATAGTTAGCCGGGAACGGCGGGAATTTCTTGAACGCGTCATAAAAACTTTCGATATTGAGATTGTTTTTTGCAGCAAAAGACCGCAGTGCTTTTTCATACTCTATTTTATCAGTTACCGAGTAAATGATGTGCCACAGTTTTTCTTCCTTTTCTTTTGTCAAAAATCCCTGTGATATATCTGTTACTTTTGCCAAACGCCCCGCAATCTGTACATGCGTTTCATTGCATGGATAGCTTTTATCTTCCACATAGTTCCATCGATAAGTGCTTTCTTTTAGCTTAAAATGTTTAAGTAAAGCTTTCTGGTCGATTTCCTTTCGCTGGCTCAAAAAATCAAACAGCGCTTCTACACCTTCGGTTAACTGAAGGTTTTTCACTGTTTCGTCGATATCCTTCTCTTTATTAATGATACGCAGGTTACTTATCCATTGCCATAACCTAAATTCTTGATAAAGGGGATGTGATTTTGAAATGCACTTTAATGGCTCAGTTTTTTTAATGCCGTTTACCATAAAAGAGCGAGATTCCAAAGGGCAATTACTGATGGTGCCTTTCTGGCTGCGTAAAGGACGTTGATAGTATAAAATATCGTCAACAAAAAGATGCAAGAATCCTTTTCCAAGCAGGGTAGCCTGATGCTGCAAATTGTGCGGGTATAACTCTTCTACACATTTTTCATACATGTTATTATCCTGCAAACTTGTATTTAACTCAATTTGCTTTGCTAAAAGGCGTATTAATTCTTCCTTATAAAACTTCCTTTCAATCGTACGCACCAGTTTTCCTCTTATCTTCTGATCCGGTTTTTGTAAAAGTGCATCATATATAAATTCGCCAACAGTTTTATCTGACTTCTCTATTTCGCTCTCTGTCTTTTTCTTGAGTAATTTCCAGTCATCTTCTTTGGGAGAACGGAAACTCCTTTTCTCATTACCCTCCTTATCTTTTCTTACGCTGCCATCATCGTTCAAATCTGAAGTTACAATGAAATCGCGCACTTTACCTTTCCAATCAAACAATGGTTGTTTACTTTCCCTGCGGTAAATCCAGCCATTTTCTAAAATCAGGTTGTACCATATTTTGTCGCTGCCACGCTGCGGTTCGTCCGCAGTAACTTCAGCTATTCTTAGCGAATAGAATTCTTCCAGTTTGTTTGGTTTTTCTTCAGCTTCTTCGCCACGCAATTGGTAGTATCCCCGCTTTTGATTGAAGTGCAAAAGCAACCAGGCCAATTCTTCATTTTCTATCTTTTCTGTTAACGCTTTTTTCCGCAAATAGTAAACTGTCCAGTCATATGGTATTTTGGCATCGTCGCCTTTTCTGTTCTTCCGGTTTAGCAATTCGGGCTGATGGCTTTTAAAATCAGCCAACATTTCTTCAAACGATTTTTTAAAAATGAAAGCTCCGTTATCATCGTAAACAAATTTCGTTTCTGTTTCTGGCAAAAATTTACCTAAACGTTTGCTAAAGTCAATTTTGGCTGCGTAATGCTGCGGTAACAAACCAAGCACATTTATTACCCTGTGTAACCTTTCCCTGCGCAGCAAATGGCGCTCCCGTAATCTCCTAACGCTTCTTAGGCGGGTGCGTTCTTTAGTTTGAGAAACAGATACCCCTTTATCAAAATCGCCTAAAATATCCTGCGACATTGGGATGATACGGCTTCCCAAACCCAATATTTTTCCTTGTTTATTTTCAAAATCCTGCTGAATAAGCGCCCAGCCAATAGAATTTGTGCCAAGATCGAGGCCAAGAATTGTTTTCATTTGTGATTGGTTAAAATTAGGAAATGTAATATTAAAGTTTTTACTTTGGAATAATGAAAGCAAATCACAATAAGGATTATTCCGTTGTGAAAACATTTAAGGCGGGGGGCAACTCTCGTCTTTTTTTATGCAAGCGCCTTTTCGTCCTTATAGCCAAACAAGGTACAATTATTCCCCTCCCAAAAAATACCGTGTTTTCACCCCTTTTTTCTTGTTGCTCCCAGGCATATATTTGGTTAAGTAACTAAATACCAATTACAACCAATTTGGCGGCGCGGTATCCCCCAACCGCCCGTAGCCATTTGCCTATCACGATTAAACTGGGCCAGTATGATAAAACGCACGCTTCACTTTAGTAACCCGGCTTACCTAAGCTTAAAGGAAGGCCAGTTACTGATAGACCTTCCGCACCTGAAAGTGCTGGGCGAAAAAGAAAGTAAGAAATCGGTACCTATTGAGGATATAGGGATTGTTGTGCTGGATCATCAGCAAATTACCATTACCCACGGCTGCATAGCCGCGCTGTTGTATAACAATTCGGCCATTATCACCTGCGATCATACCCACCACCCCACCGGCATGATGCTGCCTATAGACGGGCACCATACTCAAAGCGAACGCTTTAGGCACCAGATAGATGCCTCGCAACCTTTAAAAAAGCAGCTTTGGCAGCAAACCATACAAACTAAAATATTAAACCAGGCCGCTGTACTGGCAGACAGGGGTGTTGCTTATGACAATATGCTGCATTGGGCAAAGTCCGTACGGTCTGGCGACCCTGATAATTACGAGGGGCGGGCAGCGGCTTACTATTGGAAAAATGTTTTCCCAAAAAAGGTAGCGTTCTTTCGGGGCCGGGAGGGCGACCCGCCTAACAACCTGCTGAATTACGGCTACGCCATATTGAGGGCCATAGTGGCACGCGGGCTGGTTTGCTCGGGCCTCATCCCCACTTTGGGCATCCACCACCGGAATAAATATAATGCTTATTGCCTGGCTGATGACATTATGGAGCCTTACCGCCCGTATGTAGATCTGATTGTTTTGCGGATAATTGATAACGGCGAGAATTTTTTAGAACTGGGTGCTTCCATCAAGTCGCAATTATTGGCTATTGCCACGGTAGACGTGCAGTTTGAAAAAAGCAGGAGCCCTTTAATGGTTGGGGTACAAAATACTACCGCTTCTTTAGCGCGGTGTTATGAAGGCAAAATAAGGAAGATTACGTACCCGATAATGAAAGACTTCAGCACTAAGCGTGGAATACTGTATAAAATTGATGAAGAGGGGCCTATAAGCTTAGTAGCCGAGGATGAGGGAGTTTATAATATGACAAGCAGTGAGGATGAAGACGAAGAATTACCTTTTTAATGGATGCGCTTAAATGAATACCGCATTTTGTGGGTATTAGTATTTTTTGACCTGCCTACAGAAACCAAAAAGGACAGGCAGATCGCCAGCCGCTTTCGTAAGGATATTATGAAAGATGGCTTCGGCATGTTCCAATTTTCCATTTACCTGCGGCATTGCAGCAGCCGCGAAAACGCCGATGTACACATTAAACGCGTAAAAAAAATACTCCCGCCTAAAGGGCATGTAGGCATCATGACCATTACCGATAAGCAGTTTGGCATGATGGAATTATTTTATGGCAAGGAAGAAAAAGAGCTGCCCAACACACCGCAGCAATTGGAATTGTTTTAAAATTAAAAAACCGGAAGCCAAAGCAACCGGTTTTTTTAATCCTGGTTTTGAACGCAATGAACTGATATTTAGACAATTAATACAGGGTATGTTGTTCCAAATATCAGTTGTTCAAAGAATGAAAGCAAATCACAACACAAATCAGGTATAGCCCATGCTCGTAGAGGTTGTTCCAAATATCAGTTGTTCAAAGAATGAAAGCAAATCACAACGTAGATATCATCGCCCTGGCGCACACCCTCGTTGTTCCAAATATCAGTTGTTCAAAGAATGAAAGCAAATCACAACACCTTGGTAACGGCGTTGCTGCTGGTGATGTTGTTCCAAATATCAGTTGTTCAAAGAATGAAAGCAAATCACAACAACCTCATCATCGATAACGGCCTCGTTGCCGTTGTTCCAAATATCAGTTGTTCAAAGAATGAAAGCAAATCACAACACCGATTTACCGAGGATGAGCTACCGTTTGGTTGTTCCAAATATCAGTTGTTCAAAGAATGAAAGCAAATCACAACTCCCAATAATAGCGGCATTGCGGGAAAGCCGTTGTTCCAAATATCAGTTGTTCAAAGAATGAAAGCAAATCACAACACATTCTCGCTCACATCGGTAACGTGGTCTGTTGTTCCAAATATCAGTTGTTCAAAGAATGAAAGCAAATCACAACAATACGCCATAATGCGTTAAAGCCTCTGCTGTTGTTCCAAATATCAGTTGTTCAAAGAATGAAAGCAAATCACAACTATCTTACTACTATGGCAACACGAATTACAGTTGTTCCAAATATCAGTTGTTCAAAGAATGAAAGCAAATCACAACATTGAATGGGACCGCCCGGCGAAGTACGGCGTTGTTCCAAATATCAGTTGTTCAAAGAATGAAAGCAAATCACAACTTCATAAATCGGCTTATCCGTGAAAGTATCGTTGTTCCAAATATCAGTTGTTCAAAGAATGAAAGCAAATCACAACGGTAAACCACGCATCTAAATCGCATACACCGTTGTTCCAAATATCAGTTGTTCAAAGAATGAAAGCAAATCACAACTAGCGCGGGTAGCGGCGGCAAATAATTACAGTTGTTCCAAATATCAGTTGTTCAAAGAATGAAAGCAAATCACAACTAAGGACTTCGCGTAGTTGTTCTATTTTTTGTTGTTCCAAATATCAGTTGTTCAAAGAATGAAAGCAAATCACAACCACTTCCCATGGTCATTTTACCTGCATTTAGTTGTTCCAAATATCAGTTGTTCAAAGAATGAAAGCAAATCACAACTGTACCATAAACTGCAATGTTCCTTTCAGCGTTGTTCCAAATATCAGTTGTTCAAAGAATGAAAGCAAATCACAACATGTCGCAGTCTAGGTCTATTTCGAATGTGGTTGTTCCAAATATCAGTTGTTCAAAGAATGAAAGCAAATCACAACTGCTGTTACTTCGCTTATACTTCCATTACCGTTGTTCCAAATATCAGTTGTTCAAAGAATGAAAGCAAATCACAACAATATGGTTCTGCCCCTTTATACTTAATTGTTGTTCCAAATATCAGTTGTTCAAAGAATGAAAGCAAATCACAACGAGTATCGAGCGATACTTTAAGCTTTTCAGGTTGTTCCAAATATCAGTTGTTCAAAGAATGAAAGCAAATCACAACACTCCCGTGTTGATGTATGCGCCCATGAAGGTTGTTCCAAATATCAGTTGTTCAAAGAATGAAAGCAAATCACAACAACCTGCTTAACGAATGATATTACCTTCCCGTTGTTCCAAATATCAGTTGTTCAAAGAATGAAAGCAAATCACAACTCCACCTTTGATGCTTTCGTTGCGCCACTTGTTGTTCCAAATATCAGTTGTTCAAAGAATGAAAGCAAATCACAACAACGTGCCGGGCGGTGTATCTATACCAATAGTTGTTCCAAATATCAGTTGTTCAAAGAATGAAAGCAAATCACAACTAAATTGTATCTCTTTACATCGAAAGCAAATCGCAATAAGGATTATTCCGTTGTGAAAACATTTAAGGCGGGGGGAACTCTCGTCTTTTTTTATGCAGGCACATTTTCGTCCCTATAGCCAAACAAGGTACAATTATTTTCAAATCAAAAAATACCGTGTTTTCACCCCTTTTTTCCTGTTGCGCCCAAGTATATATTTGTGTAAGTAATTAAACGTCAATTACCGGCCTTTTGGTAGGTTGGTGAAGTCTCAAAACACCAGCCTATTGCTAAACCCATCACCATTTAAATGAGGCAATATGATAAAACGCACGCTTCACTTTAGTAACCCGGCTTACCTAAGTTTAAAGGAAGGCCAGTTGCTGATAGATCTCCCGCAACTGAAAGTGTTAGGCGAAATGGAAAGTAAAAAATCGGTACCGATTGAAGACACAGGCATCGTAGTGCTCAATCATCAGCAAATTACCATTACCCATGGCTGTATAGCCGCGCTGTTATATAACAATTCGGCCATTATTACTTGCAACCATACCCGCCACATCACTGGCATGATGCTGCCTATAGACGGGCACCATACTATATCTGCTTTGTTGCTATACGGCGAATCCGTTGTTTCAAATATCACTTGTTCAAAAAATGAAAGCAAATCACAACATCTGCATGGCCTGCTTTTTTGTGGCGATACGATGTGCAGCTAAGGGCCATTTGGTGACTGCTTCTAAAAAAACACTGGCAGGCCGCATGATGGAAGTGATTGAAGGAAAAATAGATGCCTTATTTAAACACATCGATATCAGCGATGCCTTCGGCCATTTGGCGCATTGAAATACAGTGGTTTTATTCTTTATACCATAGCGAGAACACGGGGGGAATTTAGGTGGGTTAGCCACGCCGGTATTGCCTGTTTAGACTAACGGTTTAATGAGAGATTCGATTTCTCCCTCCGGGCAGGTGATTATTGTGATAAGGTTTATGTTGAAGTACCCGACAGGCGAGGGTGAGGAGGCTTTTTGAAAAGAAAATTAACAACTACCATATGAAAAAATTATCTATCATCCTACTACTGGCCATGCTGGCCGGTTGCTATGACGACCAGGTACCGCACTGCGCACGCTGCGATCGCCGGTACGCCGTCAACCGCCCGGGGCGCGATACTAGCTATATAGTGTGCGATAAAACTTATGACGAGTTCCGCGCCTTTGAGGCCCGCGAAAACAACGCGCACCCCGGATCAGAAACCGATTGCCGGTTTAGGGATACCACAAAGAAGAATTAAGAACCCGCGAAATACAGGTTGATTAGTGGTAGCGGAGCTGTAGAGCGACGCGCTGACCTGTAGATAACAGGCACGTAGCTAAGCTTGTAGAAGGGGGGTGTAAGATCCTTCGCTATCGCTCAGGATGGCAAAGGGGGAAAATACCGTTTAGATTATATCTGCGTCAACAAATCCATCATCTCTATAAGAGAGATGGCATAAACGCCTTTGCTTAACAGGAATTTTTCACCGCCCGGATAAACCACAAAACGATGCGTTGCCGCTATATCCTCGCACGCCAGGTAAAAGCCCTTGGATACTGTTGGGGTTAACGAACGTTTTATTTCTATGGCGAATTTGTTGGTGTTGCTTTTCTCTACTACCAAATCAATTTCGGCACCGGCCGATGTACGATAAAACCAGTAGGTTACGCCCTGCGGCAGGCATGAGATGATATTCTCTATTACAAAACCCTCCCAGCTGGCACCAATTACGGGATGGCTCAGCACCTCGTCTAATGTTTTCAGGTTGAGCAGGGCATGCACCAGCCCGCTATCGCGGATGTAAACCTTTGGCGCTTTCACCAGGCGCTTGCCAACATTACCGAACCATGGGCGGATAGAGCGGATGAGCAATAGATCTTCCAATAGCTCGATATACCGTTTTACGGTAGGGCCCGACAAATCGAGGTTAGCCCCAAGCTGGGCAATATTAAGTTGGCCGCCGTGGTTATGTGCCAGCATCGTCCACAGCCTTCTTAGTGTAACCGAAGGTATCCTCGGCCCGAATTGAGGCACATCGCGTTCCAGGTAAGTGGTGATGAAATTCAACCGCCAGCGTAAACTCGCATCATCGCTATTTGCCAACAGGCTGTCCGGGAAACCTCCGCGCAACCATAATTGGTGTTGCGGAATGGTTGTTGCTAAAAGCTCTTTTACGTTTATCCCGGCAAGGTTTATATAAGCAATGCGCCCAGCTAGCGTTTCAGATTGCTTTAAAAGTTCGAGCGATGCAGAACCTAATATCACAAACTGGGCCTTTTTTAAACCATCCTTTCGCCGCCTGTCGATTACTCCCCGCAATATCCCGAACAATTCAGGCACCCGCTGTACTTCATCCAGTATAATCAACTTGCCTTTATGCCGTTCAAAATAATCTTCCGGCTCGCTTAACTTGGCCAGGTCGGCCGGGCTTTCTAAATCTAAATAGAGCGACGAATCAAAATTAAGCGCAATATGCTCCGCCAGGGTAGCTTTACCAATTTGGCGCGGGCCCAATAAGCCCACGGCAGGAAACTCCTGCATCAATAATGCTATTTCGACTTCTGCAAATCTTGTCATCATCCTTGCAATCATAACATTAAATATTCAATTTGCAAGGACAATTTCACTGGCGGAAACCGTCCGGCAGAACCATCAGTCATTTTTTTTTGATATTTCGGGCGGGTTTTATACTAAAAATATTAGCTTTTCATTTATCTTTGAAAAAAAGCTTTGAATGATGCAGCAGCTCAAGTCGAAAATATTTCTGCGGGATGAGGCGAAAGCCTGGCTTAACCGGCATAACGGTGGCAGTGAGGTAATCAGGGTAGTGCCATCTTATGCACCTGTTGGGCACCAGTGTTACGAACTATATACCGCTTATGATCAAACCGGCGAAAACCTGGGCAGGGTTTTATTTGATTCGGATGGTTATTGGATATACGATGGCGACGACCTAAATGTTATTGAGCAGGAACAGGTAGCGAAATTCATTATCAACTATGTGGAGGTGCTATGAAAAAGAATATCAATTACCGGTTAACCGAAACAGAAAAGCAAACGCTGAAAGCCCAAAAAATCAGCCAAAAGATGTTACAGGATCATGCTCCGGATGAAGTTGCTGTACTACTGAATGCATCGCCGCATCGCGCCAAAGAATTACAAGCGCTTGCGGAGTTTCAAAGTATCCCCTCGTTGGGCATCAATTTCGCAGAAGAACTTATCGGCCAGGGGTATTATTCCTTAGCCCAGCTTAAAGGGAAAGACGCGGTAGAACTCTTTGATGCCTTTGAAAATCATTGTGGTACCTGGGCCGACCCCTGTGTGGAAGATTCCTACAGACTGCTGGTGCATTACATCGAAACCCGTGACGATAGCAAACGCTGGTGGCATTTTACAGCCGAACGTAAGGCCTACCGCGAACAACATGGCTTTGCTGCCAACCGGCCGCAAAAGCCTTGGTACGAAGATGAAAAATACCCCAAAATGAATGCCTATAAAAGGGATTAGGCTATCAAACAGATCAATTAGCGGCGGACTTTAATAAAACTTGTCCTATCGAACGAGCGATAGCGAGGAGATATCTTGTTGTTGAGGCAAAGCCCGCCGCTATGCATGCCCGCTTTGCGCATCTATTTTCCAAATTTCTATAAAACAAAATCTGCACAAAACTGGCTGGTATTGGCGGGGGTTCAGGTGGTCTGTCACCAAGACAAACCAGGACGGTATTACACTGTGTAAAGTTTTCCGGGTATGTATTATGGTGTGGATAGGTTTTGTAACTTAGTCATATCAAAACCGATATCATGAACCCCAAAGTAGATTTTTATTTCGCCAAGCCCGGCAAATGGCAGCAGGAGATTGCCTTACTCAGGCGTATCGCACTGGATTGCGGATTGGAGGAAGAGTTAAAGTGGGGATGCCCCTGCTATACCTACAAGCAAAGTAATATTGTATTGATACATGTATTTAAAGAATATTGCGCTTACCTGTTCTTCAAAGGTGCGTTATTGAATGATGCGAATGGCATCCTTATCCAACAGACTGAGAATGTGCAGGCCGCACGGCAGATAAGGTTTACGGGTACTACGGCAATAGCCGAGCTCGAACCGGCATTAAAAGCTTACATCCACGAAGCCATAGAAGTGGAACAAGCCGACTTGAAGGTAGAGTTGAAAAAGACAAAGGAATTTGAAATGGCAGAAGAATTTCAGCTTAAATTAGAGGAACTTCCTGCCCTTAAAACCGCCTTTGAGGCACTAACGCCCGGTAGGCAACGTGGCTACCTACTGCATATTGCGCAGCCTAAGCAAGCCAAAACACGTGAGGCAAGGGTGGAGAAATGCATACCCCGGATACTGGCAGGCAAAGGGCTAGACGACTAACAATTACCGCAAAAAAGCCAGCGACGGGTTTGCGCAAACGGCAGGAAGATTGGAGGCTTATTTAACTAATATTTAACTGTAACCATTCCTATCTGTTCGCATTCTGCATATACAGGAACCCAGCCAAGGCAATCAAAGCCAAACCCAATAATATCGCCAGCGTAATCTTGATAGCGCTTAGCGGCCGTTCGCCAATAACTTCGCCAGTGCTGGCGTTTACGGTAAACTGGTAAACTTTATTGTTGTAATTGTAAGCACTCACCCACACCGGTAGCATAATGTATTTGATGGCCTTGTTTTGGTAATCGGTGTCCCTGTTGTCGATGCGCTGCTCATCGCCGCCAATATCATCGCGAATAGCCGATTCAATTTCCGAAACGGTCTGTTCCTGGGCTTTTAGCAAACCCAGTTCCGGGCTCAGCTGGTAGGTTTCTGATCGGAAACCGCTGGTATAACGCTCATCAAACCGGGCCAGCATCTGCAGTTTCCAGGGCGTAAGTTTGTTCAGTGTTTTCTCCGGGAGCGATTTACTGGCGGCCACCAAAAGGTCGCGGAAGCTGCATTCAACCGTACCCGAAGCATACGACCAGCGGGTGTGCCTCACCTGCCGGGTACGGGTTTGGGTTTTGCCGTCCACCGTTTCGGTGTAAGTTTCGGTGGTGTAGTAATAGTCGCCGCGCTCGCCGGTATAATCGGTTACAGTATCGGTATCGTAGGCCCAATAAGGCAGGTACACGCCATTTAAAGTTGATGTGCTACCCCCGGCCTTTTGCGCCAGATCGTTAGGTGACCACCACAATCCCTTAAGCCATTTCCTAAAAAACTCTACGCCTTCCTTTTGGCTAACCTCGAAGGGTAAAATATAATGCGGCGGCAAATATTCCTTGCCTGCCTGCAGGTTCAACACTAATGGCGCTGTGCAAAAAGGGCATTTGTCGGCTGTTACCGATGCATCAAGCACCGTTTGCGAGCCGCAGTTCTTGCAGTCGACTACCTTGATGTCGTCGATTTGCTTATTAACATCGATGCCTGCAACAAATTCATCATAGTCAACAGGCTCAATCACATCATTGTCCCCCGCATCGGCTATGGTATTACTTTCGCCGCAATAACTGCATTTAAGGGTACGTGTGCCGGGTACAAAGTGCAACAGGGCTCCGCATCCCCCGCATTTTAATGATTTGCTGATGCTATCGGCCGGCTTTGCTGGTCCGCTCATTTATTAATGGTTTTAGGGTGATACTTAAGGTAATGGTGGCGGTTCGTTGTCAAAGAAACCGGCAAGTTCGGCAACGGTGCCTGCGGCGGCCCATCCGGCCATACCTTTCTTCCAAACCACAGTATCTTTAGTAATGGCTTTGGATGCCACCATCGCGCCGATATTTGCGAGGCTGTGCGGCCCGTCAGATTTACCGTCAATAGCAATATGGTATTGCGTAGATGGCAATGGCGGCGGTCCATCCGCCCCGGATGGGTTGTTGCCATCGAAGTTGCCGGGCTTAAAAACGTTGCCTACCTGGCCCATCATAGCAGCGCCTACGCCCAAGCCCATGCCTGCGGCGCCAAGGTTGCCGCCTATGGTATTCTCTGCGGCTTTCTCCATAGCGTTTGCTGCCTGGAACTGCGCATAAGCACCAAGGTTGCCCAATATGCCCATCGAGCTGCGTTTATCAAGCACCTCTTCTACCTCGGGTGGTAATGAGATATTCTCCACCAGTATTTTGGTAAGGTTAAGGCCAAGCTCGGCAAAATCGGGCTGTATGGTTTGGGCTATTAGCTGGCCCATCTCGTTGTAGCTGGCAGCAAGGTCTAATACCGGTATTTTTGATTGGGCTACTGCATCCATGCCCCGCGACACGATGGTATTACGTAATTGCTCTTCAATATACTCTATCACAAAATCGGGGTTGGTTGCCGATACCTCGGTAAGGAAAACCTTCGGATCCTGAACCTTAAAGTTAAACGAACCAAAAGCTCGCAGCCTTACGGGGCCAAACTCAGCATCGCGCAGCATAACCGGGTTTTTGGTGCCCCATTTCTGGTTTACAAACTGGCGCATGCTCACAAAATATACATCGGCTTTAAACGGACTGTTAAAACCGTACTTCCAGCTTTGCAGGGTGGTGAGTATGGGCATATTTTCGGTATGCAGTTCGTACATGCCGGGCAAAAACACGTCGGCAATGCGGCCCTCGTTCATAAAGACGGCAGCCTGCGATTCGCGCACGGTAAGCTTCGCACCCATTTTTATGGCGTTATCGTTGCGCGGAAACTTCCATACCAACGTATCCTGGGTGGTATCTACCCACTCTATTACATCTATCAACTCGTTGAGCAGTTTGCTGAATAGGCCCATATGTTTTTTAGGTTTATTTGAAAATCTAAATATGCAAAAAAACGATAGGAGAAGTATAAGTCTGGGTAAAAATTTGCGCCAACGAGCTATATCGGTTGTTGAAGCCATCTTTCCATAAATCAGTACGCCGTCAAACCATACAGCACGAACGTTGTTTATCTACAAAAAAAATCAAATGAATAATTTCTTTAGGGGGCTTATCGCCGCATGGGGCGCAAAAAAACTGGGAGGCGGGTGCTTCTCTACCATTATCATATTCATCATTATTTGGGTGCTATTAGGCAAATGCAACCAACAATCGCAAGCCGGTGTGCAGCCCGTCCGTACAAAAGTTGCGCATAGCCAATAATAGCTTGTCACGAGGTAACAGCCTGTCGATATCAATCCTTTACGCGTTTTTTTAACATTGCTAAGAACTAAAAGGCTCATCGGTGCGTTGTCTAAAAAAAACAATACCATGAAAAATCCATTCAAAAAACACGATAACAGCAAATTACTGGTAGCCGGCCTAACTTTAGGGGCAATTTTTGCAGGTGCAATTACTTACCTGTATATCAAACGCAAAACCGATATAGACGCGGCGGCCGCGGAACTGAAAGAACATGCCAAAGATTACCTGAAAAGGCAGGAGAAAAAAGCCAGAAAATTAAAAACGGATGTGAGCGAACTGGCCGGGATAGTTAACCACTAATCTCCATCAGGGGCTAACATCTCTCCTCTTGGCGCTATCCAAAAGTTATTGAAGCCCAGGCCAATTTGTATATCGATCATTTCCTGCTGCAGCATTTCCAGCACGGCTAAAAAGTTGTAAACAAAGTGTACTTTGTTTTCGCTGCCGGCGGCAATGCTGCCAAAGTCTAGCCGTTTGTTTATCTGCAGCAGGTTTTGTATCGCCTGTTTTTGCTTTTCTATGGTGTAGGGGTATTGCACCACCGTGTGTGTAACGGTTTCGGTGCGGGTGAGGTATTGCTTCATCAGGCGGTTATAAACCACCATTAGCTTATACAGGTTAAGTTCAGATAGTTCTTCGCCGGGTAGGGAAACTTTCTCTACCTGTTCCAGATCCTGCTTAATGTTGCCTCGCTTTTCCTGTTTAAAACGCTCATCTTCATAAGGGCGTATCTCTTCGCAAAGCTCTTTAAATTTCTTGTATTCAATAAGCTTGCGTATCAAGCCTTCTTTGGTATCCAGTTCGTTCTCTTCCTCGCCGCTATTATAGCGGGGTAGCAACATTTTAGCTTTGATGCGCATAAGGGTGGCGGCTATAAATATAAATTCGCTCGCCAGTTCCATGTTCAGCACCGTCATGTGGTGAATGTATTGCAGGAAATCGTCGGTAATTTTAGCAATAGGGATATCGTGTATATCCAGTTCGTCGCGCTCTATAAAAAACAAGAGCAAATCGAACGGTCCCTCAAACTGGGGAAGCCTTATCGCGAAGCTATCATCGGTCATAAGTTCAAAAATACAGTTAAAACGCGGTAAACAATTATAAATGTTTTTCGCAAACTATTATTTACCTTTATACTATTCTAATTTTATCGCATAATATCGCTTACTTTGTAAGTTAAATACTTCTAAAGAATGTCCATGCAGGTACCCGCCGGTGATTTGTTAAAAAGGATTATCAATCCATCTGATTTAAAGCAATTTAAGGAAGACGAACTTAAACAGGTGTGCGATGAGCTGCGCCACTATATTATCGATGTAGTATCGGTAAACGGGGGGCACTTTGCTGCCAGTTTGGGTACGGTAGAGCTCACCGTTGCCCTGCAATATGTATTAAACACCCCATACGATCAACTGGTTTGGGACGTAGGTCACCAGGCATATGGCCATAAGATACTCACCGGCCGCCGCGAGCAATTCCACACCAACCGTTTGTACCATGGCATTAGCGGTTTCCCAAAACGCAGCGAAAGCGTTTACGATACCTTTGGCGTTGGGCACTCTTCTACCTCTATTTCGGCAGCATTGGGTATGGCGGTAGCTTCACAATACAAAGGCGAAACCGACAGGCAGCACGTGGCCGTAATAGGCGATGGTGCTATGACAGCCGGGCTTGCCTTTGAGGCGCTAAACCATGCAGGTATAGAAAACAGCAACTTGCTGGTGATACTGAACGATAATAACATGGCGATTGACCCCAACGTGGGCGCGCTGAAAGAATATCTTACCGATATTACTACCTCTAAACCCTACAACAGGTTTAGGGACGATATAGCGACCGTGCTTTCCAAGTTATCGGCCATTGGCCCGGATGCATTTAAAATTGCCAAGAAGATTGAGAAAAGCATCAAAGGCACCTTGCTCAAACGCAGCAACTTCTTCGAGGCGCTCAAGTTCCGCTATTTCGGCCCTATCGACGGTCACGATGTGGAGCATTTGGTAAAAGTACTTAAAGATCTGCGCGATATTCCCGGACCTAAGCTATTACATTGCATTACTGTAAAGGGTAAAGGCTATGCTCTGGCCGAAAAAGACCAAACCAAATGGCACGCACCGGGCTTGTTTGATAAGATAACCGGCGAAATAAAAAAGACAAAATACGATAAGCCGCAACCGCCTAAATATCAGGATGTGTTTGGCCATACCATAATAGAACTGGCCGAGGCAAACCCGAAGATAATGGGCATCACCCCGGCTATGCCATCGGGCAGTTCTCTTAACCTGATGATGAAGGCCATGCCTAACCGTGCGTTTGACGTAGGTATTGCCGAGCAGCACGCGGTTACGTTTTCTGCCGGATTGGCTACTCAAGGCCTGGTGCCTTTCTGCAACATCTACAGCAGCTTTATGCAGCGCGCTTACGATCAGGTGATACATGACGTAGCGATACAAAAACTCAATGTAATATTCTGCCTGGATCGTGCAGGTATTGCAGGTGCCGATGGGCCAACCCATCATGGCGCTTACGACCTTGCCTACATGCGTTGCATCCCCAATATGACTGTATCTGCGCCCATGAACGAGGAGGAACTGCGCAACCTGATGTACACCGCACAGCAGGAAAATATGGGGCCTTTTAGTATCCGCTACCCGCGTGGTAACGGCGTGATGGTAGACTGGCGCAAACCATTCAAAGCTATCCCTGTTGGCAAGGGCCGCAAAATATCTGATGGCGAGGATGTAGCAATCGTGTCCATAGGCACCATTGGCAACGAAGTGGTGAAAGCTACCACCCGGCTAAACGAATTAGGTTATTACCCTGCGCATTACGACCTCCGTTTCGTAAAGCCGCTTGATGCAGCCATGCTACACGAGGTTTTCAGAAAGTTCCGCTGTGTAATTACGGTGGAAGATGGCTGTATAGAAGGCGGAATGGGCACGGCGCTGTTAGAGTTTATGGCCGATAATAATTACCAGGCCACCCAAGTTATCCGCCTGGGTATCCCCGATAGGTATATCGAACACGGCGAACAGCCCGAACTTTGGGCCGAATGCGGTTACGATGCCGCAGCCATTGTTACCAAAGTACAAAGCCTGGATATCAAATGCAATAAACATACGATAGCTTCGTAAAAAAGCTGTAAAATGGATATTTTAGCAAAAAAGCGATTGGAGTTACCAATCGCTTTTTGTGTATACGTGACTCTACTACTTTAAATATTCGGGCAGTTTTAACTTGCTGAGGGTTTCCCTTGCTTCTTCTACTTTCTTCAAAACAAAGGGGTCGTTCGCATGACTCTTAATATTAGGATCAATCGTCATTTTGCCGTATCCTTTTTCTGCTTTTGTCTTTTTTGCTGCTGGCATCCTAACTCCTTTCATTTATATCAAATATATTGGTTTATTTTCTCTTAATCAAAAAAGCATCATAGTTAACGTTGATTTGAAACGCGTACACTTGATCCCCTATTATACCAAGCACCTCAAAATCAGTACAAATTTCGTGATATAACCGACCAATGCTGATTTGATATAGCCTTGTCCGGGATGGCGTGCTTCCTCTGGCGTAAATGAGATGATTACCATAATAGTCACAAAAATTGCTAATTGTCTTCGCGACAGTGGCCAGAACAATATCCCTATCATTGTTATCAGTTACAACCTTATCGTTAACACCTCCGTTGACCGAACATTCATCACCAAAAGCCAAATTATAAATTGTAGGATAGTCTTGGATTTTAGAGTATATAACAATCTTTTTTATCCTTCCCTTAGGCCCTTCGCTGTAAAACGAAAAGTCCTGGAAATTATCGCCGACCTTATAACCTGAGTTCGATTAATCAAAAGGCGGCCATCTGATTAGAATAGGTCGATTGATAAGAGATGGACGGTTTTTTAGGAAAAAATGAGTATGCGATTAATCCAGCCACGATATTAGCGATAAA
>NZ_SOZE01000018.1 GCF_004519315.1 Mucilaginibacter psychrotolerans | reverse complement strand
GTACTTGATCATTAGTGCAAGGATTATGACCCTAAAATACTAAAACCTTTGCACTTTTAAAAGGAATTTATTATATAATATACTAACAATCAATTATATATACGATATTCACCAGGCCCTATGTAGACACGTTAACTAAGGAGGCGTAAATAGCTACTGCCCAATAAACTTATCAGATTTTGTCATTTCGAACCAAACGATAGCGAGGGAGAAAACTTATACGTTAAAGCACAACCGCCCTGCATCGTCGCTTTGCAAATCCAACAAGATTCCTCGTCGCGCCACCACACAATGCCGCCCCCGGCTCGCTCGGAATGACAACGTTCTATTAATTGTTAAAGCAAAAATCGGTGCAATCAAAAAAATCGGTGTAATCAAAATTTACTTACTAAAACCTACCATCTTGTGCAACACCGTTGGGCTATAAACCTTGCCGCCCTTTATCACCACTTTCACATTGCGTATATCGCTGATATTGTTCAGCGGGTTACCATCTACAATAATGATGTCGGCGTTTTTGCCAATAGCTATGCTGCCTGTCTTTTTATCGAGGCCCATTACCTGTGCGGGGGTGATGGTAGCGGTTTTGAGCGCCTGTGCCGGTGTTAAACCTGCCGCCACATATATTTCCAGTTCGCGGTCTACGCTAAAGCCGGG
This sequence comes from Mucilaginibacter psychrotolerans, assembly GCF_004519315.1. Taxonomy (GTDB): domain Bacteria; phylum Bacteroidota; class Bacteroidia; order Sphingobacteriales; family Sphingobacteriaceae; genus Mucilaginibacter; species Mucilaginibacter psychrotolerans. The sequence goes on along the minus strand of NZ_SOZE01000018.1, from coordinate 134,250 downwards.
GAAGCCCATATCTGTACCCGCAACAACGGGCACGCCCGCATCATACAGGCGTTTTACCAATTGTTTCAGGCTTTCCAGCAGCGGCCTAAAGCGTGCGACAGTTGCCGAATCCTCTCCCGTATTTTTAAATTGTATCTGCAGCGGTAAGGGCAGTGTATAAAAAGCCGGCTCCATTTTGGTAACATCATCTTTTACATTGCGGTAGGACATATCATAAACGCCAATCGTAGGGTCGATAACCACCTTGCGGTCGGCTAAAAATTTAATGGCCGCTACACTTATCGAATCTTCAAAATTTACCGAGCGGTCCTTATTGCGTTTCATCATGCTGTACACGTATTGCATGTGGTTCACCATATTCATGCCCGAATCTACGCCTCCCTTCAGCGTCATACCATTGGGGATGTGCCCGGTTACGGTTAGGCCAAGCTTGTGTGCCTCATCGCAAACGGCCTTTACGATGGCCGGTTTCATGGAGCTGTAAATCTTTATCTGGTCGAAACCAAGGGCTTTGTAGGTATCTACCGCCTTGATGGCCTCTTCTTTGCTATCCGCCTGGATAATGCCTAGGGCCATAGGCCCCTTGCCATCAATAATCCCGGCCATCAATATCTTGGGACCAATACCCTTGCCGCTATCTATCGCGCGTTGAATGGCATCAATAAAACCCAGTTCGTTGCCGCAATCGCGTACGGTGGTTACGCCTGCTGCCAAGTAGGCCGGTCCCCATTCGGTTTGTTCAAAGTGGGCGTGCATATCCCATAGGCCGGGCAATATGGTTTTACCCTTAGCATTTATCACCTGCGCCCCTTTTGGTATAGCTGCCATGGAACTTTTATAGATGCCGCTTATTTTTCCATCTTTAATAATAAGCACCCCATTTTCCATTATCGTTCCCCTTTCTACATCAAGAATGTTGCCGTCGGTAATTGCTACGATTCGATTTCCGGAAGTCGGCAACGCGGTAGATCTGGCGAAAGCCGCCATACCATAACCCGCGGCGCGTTTGATCAGTTCGGGTAATAGCGCCTCGTAGGGTTCGCTCATCATTTCGGTTTTATCACCCTCGGCATCAATGGTGAGTATGCACATCAGCTTGCCTGCATTGTTGGTCCACAGTGTTTCGTCGCCCCAAATCAAGCCGCTGATGGTATAGCGGATAAGCGGCAGCGGCATGCCATTAAAGGTGAGTATATCCGTACCCGCCTTTTTTATCTGCAGGGAGCCGAAAGGCAGGGTGTTGATACTTGCAGGCTGCTTTTTGTTGTTCCAGTATTTCAACAGCAGCATTTGCACCGTAGCCGGCGAATAACCTGTAATAGGGAACGATAAAGGCAAAAGCTTTTTAGTATAGGTAGAATCATTTACGCGGATGACAGCCGTGTTACCGTTTATCTTGATAGAGTCGTTTACGTCAGAAAAGCGCGAGGTGCTGCCTTTGATCACCAGTTCCAGCGGATCGGTTACCGGGTTTACTTTGATGGTGGCTTTTAACGGCACAGGGCTACCTCTATCCACAAACTTAAAATCGACAACATACTTTTTAGAATCTTTGTAATTGTAAACCTTGTAGGTTTCCTTCCCTATGCGCTGCTCAAACTTATGCAGCAAAAAGGTGCCGCTATCGGCAGGCATATCCTGGGCCTGCAGCGTTGCGGCGATAAAAGACAAAAGGAATAACGACAATAGATTTTTCATGGTGGCTTGGGATCTGATATCCCAAATATAAGCTTATGCCATTCAGAAATAAGGCCCCCGCTAAAAAATATATCTTACTTCGGACTTATCACAATTCGCTGCCCCGGCAAAGTCTCCAACACGATAAGCCTACCGCTTACCCGCTTTTTTCCTGCGGATGTAGTGACTGTAGCACCGTTACCCCATGGCGAGATCAACCGGAGCGTTTGCCCCTTTTCGCTCAATATACTAACGGCGCTCACTTTCCGCTTAACCTGCATTGCGCTCACTAAGAATGCACCCGCCGCACGCAGGTTTTCAAACCGGGCATCCTTTTCTTTTGGCCAGTTGGGGAACAGGCGGATGGTGCCGTTATAGCTTTGCATCAGGCATTCGTTGATTACAGCGGGCAATGCAAAATTCTCGAACCAGATACCCATGCCAGCCATATAGCCATATTCGGTTTGGTCGCTGTAGCGGCCTTTGGTTTGCATTACCATGTCGGTAGAGGTGCCATTGGGCAACAGGGAATAGTTTATCTGCCGCTTAAATTCATCCAGGTTAAGCATGCCAATCCTGGCTGCCTGCAGGTTAATAAATACCAAATCATTGCCGCCTTCGTTCTGCTGGTTTTGATAAGTATGCTTTAATAACAGTTGCGTTGCCGCATCGGAATGCAAACCGTAGTCCTCCCCCGGAAAAGCCGCAAAAAGCGGGTTTGGCACATTATATACCGTATTGGCCCCTTCGCCGGGGACGGCGACCAACACTTTATCACCGGATGCTGTAGAAGCTTTGGGATAATCGGGAAAGTGCGCCAGTATTTCGTTAACATCAGCCAAAAGCTGCTGTTCTTCTGTCTGTGTATCCAGTACTTTGGTTGCCTGAGAAAAAGCCTTGAAGATGAATTTAGTTAGGGACAAGTCTACCCCGCAATCGTAGTTGAATTTGAAGCCCGGCCGCAGCCCGTATAGTTCCGGCGGCACCGTGGGGAAGATATGGTACTTATCGTCCTTCCAGCGTTCGCCGCCGTGGGCATCCGGGCGTTTCATGTAAGCTGCAAGGAATTGTACAGCTGCTTTTATCGGCTCGTATGCCTGCTCGCGCAGAAAAGTAGTGTCGCCCGAGTACAAATAATGCCACCAAAGCCCCTGCACCGCCCATGGCGTTTCGCTCACCTCCCAACCCCAATCGGGCAGCGGGTATGGGTTAATGCTCATCTCTACAGGATACGCCGAGTGCGGGAAATAGGCACCCGGCAGGTTGTAATATTCCTGCGCCCATTTGCGGCTCAACGGCATCAGCTTTTGGATGAGGCTGACATATGGCAGGTTCTTCTCCAAATGGTTGCTGCTGAAGGTTACCCAAAACGGCTGCTGGGTATTATAGTTCATGTGGTAATCGCCGTGCCACGCGGTGCCGATATTGTTATAGCTCCAGTTGGCAAACAAGCCCGGGCAGGTAACCCCGGCCTTTGCGGCACAATTAAAAAAGTACAAGTTACGGTACCAGGTTTGCTCCAAAAAAGTATCCGATAAACGCACCGCAGATTTTGCCCAATAAGCTTTCCAAACAACCTCATTGTTCAGCCTTACGCTATCAAATTGGGTCACCCCAGGTTTGCTAATTGATGGAACCTCTACGCTTACTGACGTGGCCAGGCCCTCCTGCAGGTTAACCGAAACATAAAAGGGTGCAGCAGGGAGGGCAGCTTCAAGCGTTGCCATATTTTCAGTTGTGCCGTTCCAGTTTATCCGGCTGGTTTTAGTTAACGGGCCGTTTACTTTTACCGTTAGCCTGAAGGCTTTGTCCTTTGGGTGCTTCATATCTGCCTTACGTTTGGCAGGTTCCTCGAATGGTAATATTTGCCTGAAAGAGAGCGTCCCGTCGGTTAAATCTTCCTGGATCTGTGGCTGGGGGATATTGTTGGGCGTGGAGGGGTCGGGCATTACCTTTATCCTATCGAAAACGTTGCTTGCAGATTTGCCTTTATCATCAACCAGCTGCATCAGCAGGCGGTCGGCAGCCATATCGGTTAAGATCAGGAGGGATAAATGCTGCTTGTCCGCTGTCAGTAGTTTTACAGTGCACAGCCCGTTGGAGATATCCAGCATATGCCCCAGCACCTGTACTTTGCGCCTATCGAACCCCAGCAAAACAGAACCACAAGGGAACGGGCGCGGGTATGGCTGGCGGTAGTTTTCGCCGGCCATGTTGCTGTATTGGTTGTACCAGGCATCGTCGCTTAAATTATTATAGCTTGCGGGTATATTCTTAACCTTATCAAATACCTGCGCAAAAGTCCCCAACTCGTCTTTATGGTTTTCGGCAAGCCGGATATCCCATACATTGTTGTGCCCAAAGTACAGCACGATGCCATCGGGCCGGGTAGTTACGTTTACGCCCATGCCGCCGTTGCCGAGCAGGGCTCCCTCAAAAAAACCGGGGGCAGGTTTATTATAGATAATGGGATGCTTTTCAGCAATGGCATAGCCCGACAAGGCCTTGCGTTGTGCCCGCGCGCCAAACGCGCAAGCGATAACGATAAAAAGAGAAACACCGATAATACGGTACAGCATGGTTTTGGGCATGGCGGTTTAAATTTGATTGTCTGTAGCTTCAAATTTAAACTAGTGCTAGTACTATCGAAATAAATTAAACGGCTATTTTGATGGATGATAGTCTTATAGCCGTCACGAACCCTCAAGATTTGTCAACTTTTTAAAAGTTGACAAATCTACTAACGCAATAAACATCAAACGCCAAAGGTTTCCCTTTGGCGTTCAATATTCGAATCTCATTATTTGATATCAAGCCTACAGTTTCTCGCCATGCTGGCTGATATCCAGACCTAATTCTTCTTCTTCCTTAGACACCCGCAGCGGCGATATCATATCGGTAATCTTCAGCAACAACAAAGAGCCAAAGAACGCGAATATAGAGGTAGCAACCAACGCCAGCAGTTGTATCAAAAACAAATGTGTTTGCCCAAAAAACAAACCATTGCCGGTTAGGTTAGCAGCATTAACGTTTTGGTTGGCGAATACACCGGTTAACAGCATGCCCACCATACCGCCTACCCCGTGGCAGGGGAATACATCCAGCGTATCATCAATAGTGGTGCGGGTACGCCACTCTACTACCAAATTACTTACCACTGCGGATATGATGCCGATTGCCAGCGAATGCGGCACGCTCACGAAACCAGCCGCCGGGGTAATGGCTACCAAACCAACCACTGCACCGATACAGGTGCCCATGGCCGATGGCTTGCGCCCGCGCAGCATATCGAAAAATATCCAGGTAACACCTGCTGCCGCACTGGCGGTTGTGCTGGTTGCCAGCGCGGTAACCGCCAAATGATTGGCCCCGAACGCAGAGCCTGCATTAAAACCAAACCAGCCGAACCATAACAAACCCGTGCCAATCATTACATAAGTGATACGCGCCGGGGAGTGGTTGGCTTCGTTGCGGCTTTTTAAGTATAAAGCCGACGCCAATGCCGCCCAGCCTGCACTCATATGTACCACGGTACCGCCCGCGAAATCAAGAACGCCCAGTTTGGCAAGCAAGCCATCGGGATGCCAGGTTGCATGCGCCAGGGGCGAGAAAATAAATATGGAAAATAGCACCAAAAAGATGATGTAAGAGTTAAAGCGGATACGTTCGGCGAAGGCTCCGGTGATGAGTGCCGGAGTAATAATGGCAAATTTTAGCTGGTACATAGCAAACAACAGCAAGGGGATAGTCGGCGCTAAGGGCCAACTGGTATTACCCAACATGCCTTTCATCATAAAATAAGTAGCCGGGTTGCCTATAATACCGCCAATGCTATCGCCAAAGGCCAGGCTGAAACCGCATATGCCCCACATTACCGTGATGATAACCATACACACGATGCTTTGCAGCATGGTAGATATCACGTTCTTTTTATTCACCATACCGCCGTAAAAAAAAGCCAAACCGGGTGTCATGATCAAAACCAGGGCGGTAGACATCAGCATCCAGGCAATATCGCCTGTATTGAAATTTGCCTTTACCGATTTATCATATTCTATAGAAGGAAAAGCAAAAGTGAGCGCAAGAATTACAAGGATGATGAAGAAAGGAAGGTAACGTTTCATATATTATCAGCACTTTTTAAAATTGGTGGCTGAAATTATATATTTTCTACAATATTTTTATGAAAAATGTAAAATTACTACAAAACAGCTATAGATTATTAAAATTCGGCAGATTAAAGGATGTCAGTCGTTTGTGTTGCCGAACAACAATTTCAAATGTTGGCAGCTAAGCTTCTGCCCTACCTGCTGCCGCCCCGTTGAGCAAAAAAACAGCCGAAACCGCCGTAAAAAAAAGCTTCTTAAATTTTTTTATGGAATAGTTGATGAATATGCATCTAAACGACATAAGCAGAAAATGTATATTTAAAACCCGGGGCACCATCCCACAATAACAGCTATATGCCGCAATTATTTACCAGAATTATCATCGTATTCATGTTATTGGTTGTTTGTGAAACCGTTTTTGCCCAACGGCCGCTCACCAATAGCAGACAAAGCAGTTATTATACGTACATATATAAATTAAGAGCGGAGGAGGTGCTGGCTTTTTACAAATCGCCTGAAAAACCTTTTGACGATAAGGCGCTACGCAACCCGGTAGATTCTTTCCCGACCGATAAATATTGGGAGAATGTTCTTCCGCCGGGGAACTACCTAAAGGTGCATGCCGAACAGAATAAGCTACAATACAAAGTCATTGAAAATCATTCGGCCTTTTTGAAACTTTTTACCGGCAAGTACGAACACCGTTTTGCTCTTACGGATAAAAAAGGGAATTATATAAATGATGCCACGGTGCTGCTAAACGGCAAAAAAGTATCGCATGATATAGCAACTGGTACCTGGCATTTTAAACGCGCCAAAGCTGCCAGCGTTTTACAGGTGGACCATGCCGGGGTAAGCAACTTTTTCCAGGTTAGCCCGAATGATTACTACAACTATGAAAAAGGCTGGTGGGGAAACCTGTGGGCATCGGTAAAAAATATTTTTAGGCCCAACAACAACTATCGATATAAACCCACACCCTACATCGGCTTTATGGCATTAAATAAGCCTGTTTACAAACCGGGCGATACCGTAAAATTTAAGGCGTTTATATTAAACGCGAAAAGCAAAAAACCCATTGCCAACAAAAACTTGCTGGTAAAATTGGCCACTAGTGATAGCAACAAGAAACTGGGGACCGTAAGTAGCTACCGCGAAGGTGGTTTTGAATATAGTTTTGTTTTAACAGATAGCCTTCACCTCGATCTGGATGAAGACTATTCTGTTTTGCTTACCGACCCATCCATAGAACCAAAGAAAAAGACAGGTGACGATGACGACGATGATGATGACGACGAACTGAATAGCAGCCAGGTTATTTACTCGGGCAGGTTCCGGTTTGAAGAATACGAGCTAAAGTCGATACATTTTGTTATGCGGGCCGATAAAAAAGAACATTGGCCTGGTAACGCGCAGGTGGTTTACTTAAAAACCACCGATGAGAACGACCTCCCTGTAGCCGATGGCCGAGTGGTTTTAACGGTGACGGCGAGTAAAATAAACGATTATAAAACTAACCACCAGTTTGTACCGGATACCCTTTGGACGCATAAATTTCCGCTGGACGCTGTCGGCGAAACAAAGATTACCATCCCTGATTCTATTTTCCCGAAAGCGGATGGTAACTATGATATAAATGCGCAGTTTTTAAATGCTATTAATGAGCAGCAGAACAGCGAGGCTGAAGGTAAGTTCAAATACGAGCGGTTCCATTTAATTACAGATGTAGTTAACGATTCATTAAAAATAAGTAACCAGGAATATGGGAAACCTGCTGGGGCGATGGGTATTGTTAGCGCTTTAAATGCCGATGGCGACACACTTACACAGCAAAAAATTACCCTGCCCGGTTTGGTACTGATCAACCCAAACGCAAGCGAATACACCATTGAAACCGACAGCACCGATACCGACCTGGAGATGAAAGATTTTGAGGGCAACATCTCGCTTTCATCAGAACGTACTGCCGATTCTGTATTCGTGAATGTGGACAATCCCCGAAAGCTGCTCTTTTTTTACTCAATTTTCGCGGGCGGCAGATTAATAGACCATGGGCAGGCCGATAAGCTATTCTACCGGAAAGCCAGCAACCCGGAGACACCCTTTGCTTTGGTGGTAAATTATGTATGGGCAGGCGAGGTTAAAACAGAGAGCGTGTACCCTACCTATCGGCCCGATATGTTGAGTATTGCCATCAAGCAACCCATATCGGTTTACCCGGGGCAAAAAGTAAAAACAGATATCGTGGTTACCGACGCTGCCGGCAAACCCGTGGCCAATACCGATGTTACTGCCTGGGCGCTCACCAAAAAATTCAATTACAATGTGCCCAGCATACCCTACCTCGGCAAACGGGGGCGGTACATCAAACCAAAAAATGAGTTTAAACTGGGTGATCCCGACCTGCGGGGCAACTCAAAGCTGAACTGGCAGCGCTGGAGCCGGGAAATTGGGCTGGATAGCATTGCCTATTACCAGTTTACGCATCCCCAAAACAACATCTACCGCGTAGAAGAAACGGGCATAGATACGGTAACGCAAATAGCACCATTTGTAGTAAGGCAAGGCGACATTATACCTATACATATTTTATATATCGACCACCTGCCGGTTTATTTTAGCCAGGCACAGCAGATGCAGCCTTACAGCTTTAAAGTTTCCCCCGGCTACCATTCGCTGATGATGCGTACCGAGCGGCGAATTATAGAATTGGATAGCGTTAAGGTAGAGCGCAATAAAAAGCTCATCATCAGTATAGATGCCGATAAGTATAGCGTACAGGACGTGCCCGATAGCTTGTCGTTGGCCGAAGCAAACAACGTTAACAAGTACCTGGTAAGTGTTGTAAACAATTTCGACGGGCGGCGGGCTGTGATTGCACAAACCGACAGGATATTCTTTTTAAACCCTTCCGCTGCATCCGGCAGCACTGTACTTACTGGCCCACTTTCTCCAAACTATATGGAGTACGATCACCAGGACGATAAGCCTCAGGTGTTTTTAGCCGAGCCGAATTATACCTATCTTTTTGAACCGGGTCTCATCAAGCAAAAAAGCATATCGGCAAAATATCCGTTTGGCCGCTGGCTGGGCAATATCAGCGGCACAGACAATTACAAGCAATATGTATTAACCAACAACGCCGTAGACAGCCTTTGGCAAGATTACCTGGATAAACGCGCCAACACTACGCAATTGTTTACCAATGCACTGGTAAACGGGCGCAATGTGGGGCGGCTAAAAATAGACCGGCTGCCGATACAGGACGAAAAAATGGCCCTTATTAAAAACGTTATCCTGTATCGCTACAATAATCCCGATTACATCAGGGTTTATGCTGGCAATACCACCGACCTCGGCCTGATAGAACCCGGCAAATACAGGATGTTCTTTTTACTGCAGGGCGACCGATACGATATAAAAGATAGCATTGAAGTAAAAATGAATGGCGTAAATTTTTATCGGTTCGGTATCTCGCCCAAGCATGGCAGGGATTCGGTAAGTATTAAAATCGGGCGAATAATTAATGGCCGCAAAAGCGGGCAATATCTCAACGCGGATGATGAAATAGAGAACGATGCGCTAAAATTAAAAGAGGCCTTTAACCAAAAATACTTTAGCACCGATGAATTTAGCCAAATCCTGAGCGGAAAAGTTCTGGGTGGCGACGATAAACAGCCGCTAATTGGTGTGATGGTAAAAGTTAAGGGTACTACCGTTGGAACCCAAACAGACATTCATGGAAATTTCCGGCTCCAGGTTGCGTCACAAGGCAAAATCATCATATCGTACATCGGCTATCTTACGCAGGAGTTGGCGTACACGCCGGGCGCTACCCTTACGGTTAAATTAACGCCTCAAAAGAATCTTTTGCAGGAGGTTGTGGTTGTTGGGTACGGTAGTCAACGGCGTATGAATATGACAGGTTCGGTGAGTAGTATTACATTTGCAAACGGTCTTTCCGGAAAAGTTGCCGGGCTTGCTGTACTCCATGTAGATGGGGTATTAGATTCTAATTTGCGAATTACATTGAGAGGAAATCGCTCCCTAAATGGAGACAAAACGGCTTTAATAGTTGTAGATGGTGTTATAGTTGAAAGTTTAAAAGGAATAGACCCCGCTACTATCGCCGAAACAACCGTATTAAAGAGCAACGCCGCAACGGCACTGTATGGCTCCCAAGCCGCCAATGGCGTGATCATCATTACAACCAAAACGAAAAAAGATACAGCATTACCTGCCGGCATACCACAAGGCGATGCCAAAACCCTCCGCAAAAATTTCTCCGATTACGCCTACTGGCAACCCAAACTTACAACCGACGAAAACGGCAAAGCAAGCTTTACCAGCACCTTTCCGGATGATATCACCAATTGGCGCACCTTTGTGGTGGGCATAAACGGGCAGCGCCAAAGCGGCTTTGCAGAGAACCAAATCAAATCTTTTAAGCCACTTAGTGCCAACTTTATTGCGCCGCAATTTGCCGTGGAGGGCGATGAAATGAATTTAATAGGCAAGGTAATGAATTACAATTCTACCCTGGCGAAGGTGAACCGCACCTTTAGCTATAATGGCAAGGTACAAACCCAGGGCAATCTGGAGGTAAGCAATGCCAAAATAGATACGCTGGGTATTACCGCGTCGGCTACCGATAGCCTGGAATTCGAATACAGTATTAAACGCGACGACGGTTACTTCGATGGCGAGCAACGCAAGATACCCGTAGTAAAGCAAGGCCTGCTGGAAACCAAAGGCATTTTTGAAGCCTTGGATCGGGATACCACCATCAGCCTCAAATTCGACCCCGCGATGGGGCCTGTTACCTTCAGGGCAGAGGCTTCTGCCCTGCCCGCAATGGCCGAAGAAGCCAAACGCCTGCGCGAGTACAAATATCTCTGCAACGAACAACTGGCATCTAAACTTAAAGGGCTGTTAGCAGAGAAACGTATCAACACCTTCCTGGGCGAACCGTTTAAATACGAGCGGAATATTTTAGACGTCATAAAAAAACTACAGGAAAACCGCCGCGCAACGGGAATATGGGGATGGTGGAAGGACAGCGACGAAGAGTTATGGATAAGCTTGCATGCCGTAGAAGCACTTACGGACGCACAAAACATGGGCTACACGGTGCAAGTCGACAAGCAAAAACTAACCGATTACCTGGTGTACCAAATGGAAAGTTACGGCTGTGAAGAAAAACTGGCCTGCCTGCAATTGCTTCATAAGCTGGGCGCCAAAGTAGATTATGAAAAATACTTCGGGGTGATTGAAAAAGAATATAAAGCACAAAAGGAAGTATCGAACTATAACCGTTTGCGACTGATGCTACTGAAACAGGAAACCGGGCAAATTGTAAAAACCGATAGCCTGGTCAATACCGGCCACAAAACCATGTTTGGTAACAGGTATTGGGGTGAGGAAAATTACCGCTTCTTCGATAATTCTGTTCAGCTAAGCGTGCTTGCTTACAAGATCATCCAGGCAGAAGGTAAGCACCCCGAGTTGCTTGCTAAGATCCGAGGTTACTTTTTAGAGCAGCGCAAACTTGGCCAATGGCGCAATACCTACGAATCGGCATTGATATTGGAAACCATCCTTCCCGACCTGCTGCAAAACGGCAAAGCGTTGAAACCATCAGTATTGACCATAAAAGGCACTTCGACAGATTCAGTTACAACCTTCCCTTTTGCCACATCACTTAAAGATAATGCCATCAGCATCAGCAAAACAGGCAGCCTGCCCGTTTACATCACCGGCTACCAGCAGTTTTGGAACAGCAAACCCGAGAAGGTAAGCAAAGATTTCTCGGTAGATACCTGGTTCGAGAAAAAAGGCGGCAAGCTTACCCGGTTAAAAGGAGGCGAAGGAGTGCAGCTTAAAGCCGAAGTAACCGTGCGCGGAGATGCAGATTTTGTAATGGTAGAAATACCCATCCCCGCCGGCTGTTCTTACGAAAGCAAGGACCAGCAATGGGGCAACAACGAGGCACACCGCGAATTCTTCAAAGAAAAGGTAAGCATATTTTGCCGCAAGCTGAAACAAGGCACCTACACGTTTACCGTAAATCTGATGCCCCGCTACAGCGGCAAATACAACCTAAACCCCGCCAAAGCAGAGCAGATGTATTTCCCCGTGTTTTATGGCAGGGAAGGGATGAAGAAGGTGGTGGTTGGGAATTAGTCGGTATGAAAATTTTTGATAATTTTAACAGTATGTATAAAGTTTTGACATTTGTTTTTATGATGGCTTACTGCCCCTGCTATGCGCAAAATAGTACGGGTTTAGGCCGGATTGAATTTTATTTATTAAAACGTCACGTACCAAACGTAAGCAGAGCAACAAGCGCCATAGAAGACTTGTTTAAAATAGAACCAGCCAACCTCGAAGACACAGCCTTTATCAAAGATTCCGAATTAAAATTGATGACAAAAACGGATACTCTACGAAACCCAGCAAATAATCAACTTATACAAGAGGAATATTGGTTCACTGTACCAGAAGCCGTTGTTAAACGAATATACAACCTCAATATCCCCCTATGCTGCGGGCGGCAGTTTGTTATAGTCGTAAACGGCAACGTGTCGTACACGGGTTATTTTTGGAACATTGTCTCATCGTTCGGCAGCGATTGGATAACCGCCTTTGCATATGGAAATACAATTAAAATTTTAAGAAAGCTGCCAGACTACGATGATATCCCTCATCTAAACGACCCAAGGAACGAGCCACTATTAATCGATTGCCTTAAAGCAACAAAAAGGTATTCAACAGGAAATTGAAGATGGAATAAAACAAAAAAAATGCCCACGTTGGAGGGCATTTTTGTTTTATTCTGTAGGCTAAATATTCTATTCGTCCTTGGTCGCGGCATTAACACTGACAGCTTTGCACCAATGAACTAAGCCAATTAAAATTTCAGGTGCTTAACCGTCAACCCGCCGTTGATGAGTTGTTTCAACGATTCGATACCGACACGCAGGTGGGTCTCTACGTATTGCTCGGTGACAGTTGAGTCGCTTTCGGCGGTTTTCACGCCTTCCGGTATCATCGGCTGATCAGATACCAGCAGCAGTGCGCCAGTCGGGATCTTGTTAGCGAAACCGGTGGTGAAGATGGTTGCAGTTTCCATATCTATGGCCATAGCACGCAAATCTTTCAGGTATTTCTTAAATTCTTTATCGTGCTCCCACACGCGGCGATTGGTGGTATAGCAGGTACCTGTCCAATAATCGCGTCCAAAATCGCGTATGGTGGTAGAGATCGCTTTCTGCAGGGCAAAGGCGGGCAATGCGGGTACTTCGGCAGGCAGGTAATCGTTAGACGTACCCTCCCCTCGTATGGCCGCTATGGGCAGTATCAGGTCGCCTACGTTGTTCTTCTTTTTCAAGCCACCGCATTTGCCTAAAAATATTACTGCTTCGGGCTGTATGGCTGTGAGCAGGTCCATTACGGTTGCAGCTACTGAGCTACCCATACCGAAGTTGATAATGGTAATACCATTGGCGGTTACGCTTTGCATGGGTTTATCCAGGCCCATGATGGGTGCATTCTCGTTCCACTCCGAAAACAGCTGCAGGTATTTAGAAAAATTGGTAAGGATGATGTATTTGCCGAAACCATCAAGCGGCCTGCCGGTGTAACGCGGCAGCCAGTTGGCTACAATAGCGTCCTTGGTTTTCAGCCCCGATTTCACGGGCGATTGTACTTCTTTAATCTTCTTGGCGTCTGATGTTGTTTCGTCTTTTTTAACATCTAATTGTTCGTTCATTTTTGAGTTCTCCTATTATTTATCCCATTGGCGAATTCCTTTGGGGGCGTTTAAAAACCTTTTTATACAGCAAACCCCGGCGGGTTATAGCCAGGGCTGCGTTGTATTATACTACAAAGATAGCTATTTAAAGCTAAATTATTGTTATGCCACCTTTAATTTTTTCAGATCTGACTTTTCGAACTTCTCCCGGGCATATTCTAATGTTACGTTTAAACGCTTAACATCCTTCTGCGACGGGAACTCGAACATCGCATCTATCATGATGGCTTCGCAGATAGAACGCAGGCCGCGGGCACCTAATTTAAACTCCATCGCCTTATCCACAATAAAGTCGAGCACATCTACATCAAACTCCAGCTTCACGCCTTCGTACTCAAACAGTTTTTTGTACTGTTTCAGCAGCGAGTTCTTCGGCTCGGTAAGTATATTATGCAGGGCTTCCCTATCCAATGGATTAAGGTACGTAAGCACCGGCAAACGGCCAATCAACTCAGGTATCAACCCAAACGACTTCAGATCCTGCGGGGTAATGTATTTGTACAGGTTCTTCATATCTACCTCACCGTCGTCGCGCTTCATTTTATAACCTACAGTTTGGGTACGCAGCCTGTTGGCTATCTTCCTGTCTATACCATCAAAAGCACCGCCGCATATAAATAAGATGTTACTGGTGTTTACGGTAATCATCTTTTGGTCGGGGTGTTTACGGCCGCCTTGTGGTGGTACGTTAACCATGGTTCCTTCCAAAATTTTTAATAATGCCTGCTGTACGCCTTCGCCGCTTACATCGCGTGTGATAGAAGCGTTATCGCTCTTACGGGCAATTTTATCTACTTCATCAATGTAAACAATGCCGCGTTCAGCAGCGGTCACATCGTAATCTGCGCTTTGTAATAAACGGGTAAGGATGCTTTCCACATCTTCACCCACATAGCCTGCTTCGGTAAGTACCGTAGCATCGCAAATGCAGAAAGGGACGTTCAGTACCTTGGCGAGGGTTTTGGCCAGCAGGGTTTTGCCTGTACCGGTTTCGCCCACCATAATGATGTTCGATTTCTCTATCTCTACCTCATCCTTATCCACACGCTGGTTAAGGCGTTTGTAGTGGTTATAGACCGATACCGCCAGCACTTTTTTGGCGTCGTCCTGGCCGATAATGTATTGGTCGAGGTGGCTCTTTATTTCTGCCGGTTTTAAAACAGCGGGCGATGATGGCGATGCCTTTACCTTCCGCACTTTAAGCTCTTCCGCCAGTATCTCGTTAGCCTGGTTAACGCACTTATCGCAAATATGCGCGTCTAGCCCGGCTATCAGCATCAGCGAATCCTGCTTACCTGCCCCGCAAAACGAGCACCTGATCTCCTTGCTGTTCTTGTTCATTTGTTAATTGGTTTATCAAAAATAATCAATTAAATATTTAATTGCAAAGCTGCACAACGCCCACGTTGCGCAGCTTTGTTTGATTATTTTACTTTATTATTGTTACCTTTTAAAACTTCATCAACCATACCAAATTCTTTGGCTTCATCGGCAATCATCCAGTAGTCGCGGTCTGATGCTTCCCAAACCTTCTCGTACGATGCACCGCTATGGTCGGCAATAATCTGGTACAGTTCTTTTTTCAGTTTAGTGATTTCGTGATACGTGATTTCGATATCGCTTTGCTGGCCTTGCGCACCGCCCGATGGCTGGTGTATCATCACCCTCGAGTGTGGCAACGCCGCCCTTTTGCCTGCTGTACCTGCGCATAATAATACGGCGCCCATTGATGCTGCCATACCTGTACAGATGGTGGCAACGTCGTTAGAGATGAATTGCATGGTATCATAAATACCCAAACCCGCATAAACCGAGCCGCCCGGCGAGTTAATGTAAATTTGAATATCGCGCTTAGCATCTGCCGACTGCAAGAAAAGCAATTGAGCCTGAATAATGTTTGCGTTTTGATCATAAATAGCATCGCCCAGAAAAATGATGCGGTCCATCATCAAACGCGAGAATACGTCCATCTGGGCAACGTTCATCTGGCGTTCTTCGATGATATAAGGTGTCATTCCGGTTGGGTTGTAAATGCCGGCCGGCTGGTTGTTGCGATCGAAGGTGGAAAGGTATTTATCTACGGTTAGGCCGTTTAAGCGGTGATGCTTAACAGCGTATTTACGGAATTCGTTCTTATCGATATTACTGCTCATGATATATATGTGTTATATTTTAATTCGTTTTTGTTACAGGGCTAAATATAGTTTTTAGTTGAATAGATTTGGCGATATAAAGTTTGTGTAAAGTAAAAAAAGAAGCCCCACCCAAACCCTCCCCGGAAGGGAGGGCTTTAAAAACCCGGCTCAAGTCTCCCCTACCGGGGGAGATTTAGAGGGGGTTGGCCATTGTCTTCTTAAACGCCAAAAGCATCTGCTGTTGGGCAAATGCTTTTGGTAAAGGATGTTTAAAATCGGGAGCTGCTTAATCTTCCAGTTTGTTAAAATCTGTAAACAGTATCTCTTTTTTATCCAGGGTAATTACGCTTTTTACGTAATCGAAAACCTTTACGGCTTTTACTTCCTCGAATATCTTGTTGGCCTGTTCTTTGTTTTGCAGGTATTGCACAGTGTATTGCGACAATTGCTCATCAGGCAACGACTGCTGGCTATACGCGCGGAACTGCTGATCTAAGCTTGCTTTTGCATAATTAAACACTTCCTCGTATTTGATATCTATGTTTGCATCGCGTACCAGTTTATTAGCAATCAGCGTCCACTTCAGGTTTTTTGCGAAATCGTCGTAACCGCCTTCCAGTTCTTCGGCACTAAGTTTTTCATTAGTGGCCTGCAACCAGCGTTTCAGGAAATCGTCGGGCAGGTTAAACTGCACTTTATTGAGGCTGTAGTTGTAGATATCGTTCTGCAGTTTGCGTTCGCTATCCTGCTGCATCATGGTCTCCACTTCCTCGGTAATTTTTTCCCTAAAACCTTCTTCGGTAGTTACGGTACCTTCACCAAATAATTTGTCAAAGAACTCCTGGTTCAAATCGGCTTCATCTAAACGGTTTACGTTTTTAACCGTTAACTTAAAACTCGATTTCAGCTCAGCTGCTGTTTCCTCGTCAATCTTCAATAAACCGGCAATTTTAGCTGCATCATTATTAAATGCTGCCTGCAAGTCAATCACTGCTTCGTCGCCTTTTTTCAAACCTATTAATGATGCTTTTATGGCTTCATCGGTCATCAAATCTAAACGTACGGATGCAGTGTTGCTAATGCCATCCTCAAAAATGCTACCATCCGGAGAAAGCTGCACCAATTCGGAATAAAGCACGTCACCATCTGCCGATACGTCAGGATTTGTCATTTTGCCATAAGCACGACGGATGCTTTTAACCCTTTGGGCCAAAGTTTCCTCGTCGGCTTTGATGATGTATTGCGTTATCTGGTCTTTAGATGTAAAGTCGATATCGAAGGCAGGTGCCAAACCAATTTCGTAATTAAACTCAAAATCGTCGGCAAAATCCCAGTTGTATTCTTTGTGGTCGTCTTCGCGTTTTGGCAAAGGCTGGCCCAATACTTCCAGTTTTTCATCTTCGAGGTATTTGTTCAAAGTATCGCTTAGCAGGTTGTTGATCTCTTCAACCAGGATGCTTTTGCCATACATTTTCTTGATATGCGCGGCAGGCACCATACCCGGGCGGAAACCAGGTATCTTGGCTTTTTTGGCTTGTTCTTTAATTAGTTTTTCAACGCGTGGCTGGTAATCAGCCGGCGCCAAGTTGATTTTTACGACCGTGTTCAGGCTATCGATTTTTTCCTGTGATATATTCATCTTTTTTACCGGATTGTGTTTAATGCAAAAACAGCCATGCGGATAATTACAACGCATGGCAGCTTTTTAGAGGCGCAAAAGTATGAATTTATTTTGAAAGATTATTTAGCATCGGGCTCGATTTGGAATTTTACCAGCTTGCTGCTTACGGGCTTACCAGTGCGTGGATAGGCATACATGTCGGCCAAATAGGTTTCTTTCCTATCGCCGTTCAAGAAGAGCTATTTGCAATTATAGCGTGTTTCTATTTCAATCTTTTTACCGTGCCGTGTAAGGTAAAAAGCCAGGCTATTGGGTTTCTTTAGGATGGAATCATTGACACGAACAGACTTCCACAACAGGGAATCTTCGAGGTTACTAATATAAAACACATCGTTAAACCACCTACCTTTTATTTCAATAGTTCGGTACTGATGAGTATATTTTTTCAGTACTAAGCCGTCTAAAGTTAGATCTTTTGCTTTAGCCTCCAATTGGCATGGTTCGCTCATATAAAAACTCCTGAAAAAGCTCTTGTAGTTTTTTACGAACAGAATAGCCACAATAGCCATTACGATATACATCCTATTTCTCCGGGTATTCATCTTTATAAAAAAGAAAAGCGGATGTATAATTACATCCACTTCCTTTAAAATCGTTTAATATTCTATAATATTAATTAATCTTCGTTATCGATGCCGCCCCCGATTTATCGCTGCTTACGTTCGATGGGCTGCCACGGTACTCAATCTCTGACGAGCCGCTACTGTGTACGCCAAGGTCTTTGAGCACGTTAATGCGGCAATGGCTGGCGCCGGAAGTTTCGATATCGTATTTGCCTACTACAAAATCAAGCGCATCTATATCGCTACTGCCACTTAAATTTACATGGTGCGATGCCGCCTGGCCCTTCAGCTTCAGTTCGGTGCTACCGCTGCCCTCGGTATGCACGTCGGCGGCGCTGATGTCCAGGTCTACATGGGTAGACCCTGAAAAATCAAGGTCGAGGTCTTTAGTGGTGATGCGACCGATAGAAGATATTTCTACCGCGCCCGATGCTTCCAGCGATTCCAGTTGCTTAAGGCCGATGGTAACCAGCACCTGTGTTTGGCTTTGGATATTGCGGGTGGTGTAAATACGCAACTTGTTGCCTTCAATAACGGTTTTGATGTATTTAAGCAGATTATCGTCTGCAGTAACACTTACGGTAGAGGAACTATCCTGCGTAAGGATAACCTTTAACCCGCCTGATACATCAATTTTACTGAAGCTAACCACCGTACGCTTTTCGGTACCTGCTACGCCCGAGCCATGCACGGGCCTGAACCGCCTGCATGATGAAGTGAGCAAACTAACCGAAAGCACGGCTAAAATGAATATTTTGGTAAAGGTATTTTTCATGGTTTGTGTGTTTTGTTTTTTTGACGCCTTTATATGGCTTGAAGTTACATTAAAAACTAAATAAAAAAAGCCGTTGCCAGGCAACAGCTTTTTTGGTATATGTAGGGTTGTTTAAGATGCTGATTATAAGCCGGCGATATCTCTTCTGGCATCGATTTGTATTTTGCTTTCGTTTACGGTGATGAAGTTATCGTTTACCACGGTGGCAGAGTCGGCGTATTTTAAGCAGTACTCGGTAACGCTGCCGGTTAAGGTTACTTTGGCATTATCATTTACCATTAAGGTTGCGCGGTAAGCTTCCAAATTCAACTGGGCGGTAGCGTTGTTGTAAAGGTTAACGTCCAGGTCTATCTTAGATAAGCTGCCGAATGATTTGATGGCTGCGTTATCGTAAGCGGCAATCTCGCGCAAATCTGCGGCGGTAACCCATACTACCAATTTTTCAGTTTTATAGGATGATATACGCAACACGCCGTTCTGGCTTTGCACCAAAGCGCTTTCAGCGTAGTACTGGTTGTAAACCTTTACCTGGTCGGCATTGCCGTCTGATACGTAAAGCTCCACGTTTCCGTGTACTTCTATTTTGCTGATGTGGCTTACGTTTGTTAAGATGGTGCTTACTTCTTTGTTATCGTTTTTTACGGAAGCGAAGCTTGAATTTGTGTTACCCAAAGCTAATACTACGATAGCTAAGATGGTGAATATTGTTGTTTTCATGATATTTAATATTTTGATTGTTAGAACCTTATGTTGTTTAGTAACTTAATACACTAATAAGACGACCCCAACGCCGAAACGTTACAGCGCATTAGTGTAAATTAGACACAGTGCGGGTTTATATCGGTGAATGGTGGAAAAGGGTCGGCGAATGCAGATGCGCAGATTGCGGGGTTGTCTGAACCCGAATTTTAGGGGAATTAAATGAATGTGCAGAATTCCCTCAATGTCTTTTTACATCCTGCCCATTTTTAAAATTCGTATAATTCGGGTTCAGAAAAGAACGGCGTGCAGCCTCAATTTTCCCTAAAAAAATCGGTGTTTTTCTTCAAAAATCCGGGCTTATCGTTCAAAACACATTTTTGGGGCGATATGTGGCCAAAAGCACGCAATTTTCTCTAACTCTTTTCCGGCACCGGGCAGCCATCCCTCCTATCAAACAATAAAAAAGCCACCGCTTACGCGATGGCTCCTAAGAATATATGTTGAACTTTTGCAAAAGTAGTGCTTACAGGGCGGCTACGTCGTCTTTAGCCTGGATATGCTTGTTGGTAGTTTTATCGGCTTTGTTTACTGCTACCAAGTTAGTTTGGTTTACGCTTGCGCTTTGGTCGTGCGTTAAGCTGTAATCGGTTACGTTACCGGTAAGGTTGGCTTTAGCGCGGTCGTTCACAGTGATGTTTGCTTTAAAGGCATCCAGACTCAACTGTGCTGAGGCGTTATTGTACAGGTTAACGTCCAGGTCTATTTTAGACAGGTTGCCGAATGATTTTACTTCCGCGTTATCGTAAGCAGAGATGGTGCGCAGGTCGGCAGCAGTCACCCAAACTACCAGTGTTTTTGCATTGTAAGATGCAATGCGCAATACACCGTTATCATTTTGTACCAGGGCGCTTTCGGCGTAGTAACGGTTGTAAACTTTCACCTGGTCGGCACTGCCATCTGATACGAACAGCTGCACGTTACCACGGATTTCGATTTTGTTTATCTGGCTAACGTTTGTTAAAACGGTGGCTACTTCTTCGTTGTTATTGGTAGCGGCAAAGGTTGTTGTTACGGTACCTAAGGCTAAAGTTACGATGGTTGCTATGGTTAAAAATTTCGCTTTCATGATTCCTAATATTTTGATGGTGAGTATGTTTTGTGTTTTTTCGTTTTATTAAATACACCCATATGACGCCCCCATCGAGGAAACGTTACAGCAAAATATAGCCAAATAGACGTACGGGGCTATTACATCGGTGAACGCTGGAAAATGGTCGGCGAAAAAGAATAGTGATGTGCAGGTGTGCAGATTTCAGATGTGCAGATAAAACGAACATGAAGATTCGGCTCGATTCGTGACTTTTAGAAAAGAAATCTACATGGCGAACTAGCTGATTAGCGGTACTCAGAAATGATATATATTTACGAACCAAGTGTTATAAAAATGTTTGATTTTAATCAGCGTGGCCTTCTTATTCCCGAAACCACGATAGCGTGCAGTTTGGCAGCGTTTGAAGCGGAATTTGTTATTAGACCAAATATTGAAAAGCGCCGCTATTTATTTGAACAGTACAAATTGTATTGCAACGATTTGAAAGTTGTTTGCGGTAATAGCGATATAAAACAATGGATAGATGGATCCTACGTTACCAAAAATAAAAATCCACTGGATATTGATATCGTTTCCTTTATAGATTACGACATCGTAAAAGCTAAAGAAAAAGCGTTAAAACAATTCATCTATCCAAATAGCGTGCATGGTTATGGAATTGATGGCTATATTGTGGTTGTGCATTCTTCCGAAAGCAAGTTGTTTTATATCACCGAAGCCGACAAGGCATACTGATTAGACCATTTTGGTAAAACAAAACCAACCGCGCAGCGAAAAAGAGTGCCAAAAGGTTTTTTAGAAATAAATGTTTAAATTTGAATTATGAGGCGCATTCATCATTTAAAAGAATTGATTGAAAATATCAAAAAAACTGAAGAGATGATTTCCTTGCACAGGCAGGATGACCTTGGTTTGATGTCTGCTCAATACGAAATTTTAAAAGCAAAGCAAGTTGCTGAATTTATTGACGAGTTGGCAAAACCGCCTTTTCAATCTGTTGAGAGCTTTTCTTTGATAAAATTAATGATCAATAAATATTACCCATCCGACAAAGTAGAACAAAAGGAATTGAAGGAATTGGCATTAGCAATTTAGCCCCCCTCCTACAAATAATACTTCTCCCCGTCTGTTTTTATCTTGCCGGCATCCAGCAGCAGCCTTAAGGTTTCTATCTTTTCTTTTTCGGTGCCGCGCTTCAGGCTGGTTATCAGCTGGCCGATGTTGTGTGCATCTGCGCTTAACAGTTCTACTATTTCGTTGGTGATGTCCTCGAATATCTCCGAAGCGTTCTTTTGCCGCTTTTCGGTCAGGCATACATCGCATATGCCGCATTTAGCTGCGTTGGTTTCGTCGAAATAGGCCAGCAGCATCTGGCTGCGGCAACGCTTGTGCTCGGCATAAGCGAAAACAGCTTCCATCTTGTTGCGGTAGGTAGCCTTGCGGGCATCTATATCGGCCTTGTTGATAAATACATTATCGTTGTGCTGTCGTGGCATTAGCCAGGTTATCTGCGGCTTATCTGTTTGGGGCAGGTAGCTTAACAACTGGTAGCCGCTTAGTTGGGTCAACCCATTTACCACTTGCTGCACGCTCATGCCCGTACGACGCGCCAGATCGAACTCTTTCAGCCGCACATAATTCTCGAACGAGCCGCCGTACGAGCGCAGCAGCGTTTTGATGAATGTGTCCCAGCCGGGATTCTGTATCTGAAAGTTATAAAGTTCTTCGTTCGCCACCTCGAACCTGAAACGCGAGGGCAGGAACACACTCTCGTTAAAGGCCACATATTCGTTTTGCTCCAAAAACTTCAGCGCGTTCAGGGTTTTGATGGCATCGAGCTTATAGGTACCGCAAAAATCGCCGAGATCAAGGTCGAAGCTCATGCCCTCGCCACTCTCGTAAGCCACCCGGCAGTAATTGGCCAGGTAATGGTAGGTTTGTTTAATTTCGTTAACCGAGGGAAAACTCTGCAGAAACACTTTCTCGCGGCGCAGCCTGTCTATACCATCGTAAAGTAAAACCCCATAAGCCTTTTGCTCATCGCGCCCCGCCCTACCAGCTTCCTGGTAATAGGCCTCCAGACTGTCGGGAGCCTCCAGGTGTACCACGAAACGCACATCCGGCTTATCTATCCCCATGCCGAAAGCATTGGTAGCTACAATGATGCGGGTGCGGTTGTTTTTCCAAGCCTCTTGTTTTTCGCTGCGCTCATCGGCACTAAGGCCGCCGTGGTAATAATCAGCCTTGTAGTTGTGTTCGTTCAGGAATTTGGCCACATCGGCAGTGCCTTTCCGTGTGCGCACATAAACAATGCCGCTACCTTTTACCCCGCTAACGATATCCATCAGGGCGCGGCTCTTATTTTCGGCGTGGCGCACCACATAACTTATATTTTTACGGGCAAAGCTTTGCTGATAAAGCGCGCTGCCTGGCTTAAACAATAGCTTCTCCTGAATATCTACGCGAACATCGGCGGTGGCCGTTGCTGTGAGGGCCAATACAGGTACATTGGGGTGCAGATCGCGCAGTTCGGCAATATGAAGATAGGGCGGACGGAAATCATAACCCCATTGCGATATGCAATGCGCTTCATCTACCGCAAAAAGGTTCACCTTCATGTACTTGATGCGCTCGCGAACCAGTTCGGATAACAAACGCTCGGGCGAGAGGTACAGGAACTTGGTATAGCCGTAAATGCAATTATCCAGCGCGATATCCACCTCGCGGCGGCTCATGCCCGATACGATAGAAACCGCATCGATGCCCTTTTCCTTCAGGTTCTCCACCTGGTCTTTCATCAGCGCGATGAGTGGCGATACCACGATACAGATGCCGTCCTTCGCCAATGCGGGTATTTGGAAACATACGGATTTTCCCCCTCCTGTAGGTAGCAAGGCCAGCGTATCGTGCCCCTGCAATACCGACGCAATGATCTCTTCCTGCATTGGCCGGAAGGTATCGTGCCCCCAATATTGCTTAAGCAGTTCGCGTGTGGTCATCTGGCTGGTTATAAAAAAAGCCCGGCAAATGGCGGGCTTTTATAGTATTTATCGCGGTGTTCAATCTGTTAGAAAGAAATCAACCGTCATGCCGAACTTGTTTCGGTACCCCATCATAAAAGCAGCCACTATGCTAAAACGCGTTGCATGTTCGCGAGCCTTGCAAGTGGGGTGCCGAAACAAGTTCGGCATGACGTGGTTTGGGATTTGCATCATAGCGAAGGGTTTTAAACCCATCGCTATGATGCAAAAAGGCTTATCTACCTTCCCTCAATATCGGTATATTCCCTATCCGTTGCACCAACGTATATCTGGCGCGGGCGACCGATAGGTTCTTTGTTAGCTTTCATTTCTTTCCACTGGGCTATCCATCCCGGCAAGCGGCCAAGGGCAAACAACACCGTAAACATTTCTGTAGGGAAGCCCAAAGCAGTATAAATAATGCCCGAGTAAAAATCTACGTTAGGGTATAATTTGCGCTCTACAAAGTATGGGTCGCTAAGGGCAACTTCTTCCAGCTTTTTGGCAATCTCCAGGGTTTCGTCCTGTATGTGCAGTTTTTCTAATATATCGTCGCAGGCTTTTTTGATGATCTTTGCCCTCGGGTCGAAGTTTTTGTAAACACGGTGACCAAAACCCATCAAACGGAAAGGGTCGTTTTTATCTTTGGCTTTCTTTATCCATTTATCGGTATCGCCGCCATCTTCTTTTATCTGCTGCAGCATCTCTATCACCGCCTGGTTGGCGCCGCCATGTAGCGGTCCCCAAAGCGCAGATATACCTGCCGAAATAGACGCATAGAGGTTAGCATCTGAAGAACCTACGATGCGAACAGTTGAGGCCGAGCAGTTTTGCTCATGATCTGCATGCAGTATCAGCAACTTATTCATAGCGCTTACCACAACCGGGTCTATTACCACATCTTCGGTAAGTTGCCCAAAGGTCATGTGCAAAAAGTTGGTTACATAATCCAGCTTATTCTGCGGATACATCATGGGATGGCCCAACGATTTTTTGTATATCCACGATACGATGGTGCTCATCTTGGCAATCAGCTTGATAATTTCCAGGTTTACTTCTTCGGCAGTTTGGCCCTGCTTAAGCGATGCCGGGTTGAAAGCCGCCAAAGCGCCAATTAACGACGACAACTGCCCCATAGGGTGCGAACCGGACGGGAAGCCATCGAAGAACTTCTTCATATCCTCGTGCACCAGGGTATGCCGGCTAATTTCGCGGCCAAAGTTTTCCAATTGCTCCGTAGTGGGCAAATCGCCATATATCAGCAGGTAGGCCACCTCTATAAAAGTCGATTTTTCGGCCAGCTCTTCTATTGGATAACCGCGGTATTTCAATATGCCTACCTCGCCATCTAAAAATGTAATGGCGCTTTTGGTGGCGCCGGTATTTTTATACCCTACATCCAGGGTAACGTAGCCGCTTAAGTCGCGCAGTTTAGAAATATCTATCGCCTTTTCGCCCTCGGTGCCTTCAATAACAGGCAGTTCGTATGTTTTATCACCAATTTTTAGTTGTGCGGTATTAGACATGGAAAATATAGTATTTGCAACAAATGTAAGTAAATATGCGTATAAACAGGCTGTAAGATACAATTTACTAATTGTAAAATTCTTATGCCTGTGCATACATTTTTGCCGTATATTAGTTTGCTAATGTTAAAAAAATACTCCTTGCATGGCGTTTAAAGAAAAACCCCTGCTGAAGATAGATAATGACCATACGGTTTACCGCCTGCTTCTGCTGGGTTTGCTTATAGCAGGCCCATCGCTACACTATTTGTGTTATTACAACTCTTACGATCCTATTTGGCTAAGGGCTATTAACTGCCTGTTTTGTGCGGTAGCGCTTGCGCTGTCGTTCAGTAACTATAAAACGGCCTACAAATACGCGGTTTATGCAACTATAATAGGCTACCTGGCCATCAACAATGGCATACTGCTGAGCAGAAATGGATTTGAGCATGTGTACCTGTTCAGCTCTGTTACCATATTTATCTCGCTTACTTTCTTTTGTAACAAACGTTGGGAGTTCATCACCATCAGCGTTTTGAACCTTGCGGTTATCCTTAGCGCCTATTATACCGCGCCAAAGCTGTTTATTTCGGGCACCGTACTCGTGGTGTTGATGGTAATATTTACCTTGATTGCCTATGTATCGTTCTTTGTGATGATCAGCTATCAGCAGCAGTTCAGGAAGGCCATAAACGATGTATTGCTATTGAACGAAACCCTGGTAGCCAACGACATTACGCTGCGGGAAAGCCGCCAGCAACTCCACGCGCTCATCAGTTCAATGAACGATACCATTTTCGAGCTCGACGAGAACATCATATGCCTCAACGTGTGGTTTGGCCCGCACAGCCCGCCTTACCTCACACGCGAACAATTCCTGCATAAACATCTGTTCGATGCAATGGGCCCAACCCAGGCCGAACCATTTGCAAGGGCATATGATTACGTAATGAAATACCGCGAACCGTACACCATTGAGTTTCCCTCTCTGTATGGGCAGCCCAAATGGTTTATGGCCAAGGCCGCACCCGTGTTCGACGTAAACGGCAACTATCTACACCGTATATCGGTATCGGTTACCGATATTACCGAGGAAAAAAAGCGTGCTGATGCCTTGAAAGAGAACGAGCAACTGTTGCAACAGGCGCATAGCATTGCCAAAACCGGTAACTGGTGGTTTGACGCCCTGACACGGGAGAGCTATTGGTCGGACAACTTATTTAATGTACTAGAGGTTGACGCTATACCTGGCACACTCACCATGTTTCAATATTATATGAGCATGGTACACCCGGACGATTTGGAGCGCACTACTGAATATTTTAACAATATCACCCAGGTTACCAATCCGGCGCATGAGCATAAAATGGTTACCCCAAAAGGCAATCTCAAGTACATCAAAGTACTGCGCGGCGATTTGCAATACGATGAAAACGGTCTGTTGAAGCGAATTATAGGCATTATACAAGATGTTACCGAAGCCCGCCTTGCCGAAAAAGCCATCAAAGTGAGCCAGATAGAGCTTTTAGAAGCACAAAAGATAGCCAAGATAGGCAACTGGAAATTTGATAACGCAACCAAGCTGCTCAGCTGGAGCGATGAGGTAAACGCCATTTATGAGTTGGAGGAGCACGAGGCATCGCTCTCGCACGCGGGCCGCGCCTTAATCAAATACATCCACCCCGACGACCGGTATGTTATACGCAACTTGTTTAGCCCCGCTTCAGATATCGCTGTGGAATACCGCATCATTACGCCAAGGGGCACTTTAAAGTACATCAGCGTAAATACCGGCAATTTGATACTGCGCGATGATGGTAGCCTGCGCAAGATCGTAGGCACCCTGCAGGATATTACCCAGCGCAAACAGGCCGAAATAGAACACAAAAGCACCGAAAATAAATTTCGCCAGGTACTGCAAACCATTAACCTGGCCGCTATTTCGCTGGACGAAAAGGGGCACGTGATATTTTGCAACAACTATTTAGCCCATTTGCTGGGCTACCAGCAGGAAGAAATTTTGGGTATGAACTGGATGCAAAAGTTTGTGCCCGAAGATCTGCGCGAAATGATGACCGGCTGGTTTAAAAACAATAGTGTAAAAGCGCATTATGTAAACCCGGTTATCTGCCGCAACGGCGAGCAGCGCACCATCAGCTGGCAAAACACCATCAGTTATGATGACGATGGCAACCTTAAAGGCACAACCAGCATTGGCGAAGATATTACCCGGCAGCAAATTGCCCGGCAAGAGTTAATTACGGCAAAAGAACAGGCCGAACGCGCCTCGCGCTTTAAATCGGAGTTCCTTTCTATCATGAGCCATGAGATACGCACACCCATGAATGCGGTGATAGGCACCACTAACCTGCTGCTGGCCGAAGACCCGCGACCCGAACAGCTGGAATACCTCAACACGCTCAAATTCAGCGGAGAGAACCTGCTGGCTATCATTAACGATATATTAGATTATAATAAGATCGAAGCCGGCAAACTGGTGCTCAATAACACGCCTTTCAACATTCATCACCTGGCGCAAAACATCAGGCAATCGTTCTACGCCCGGGCGGTAGAGAAAAACCTGGAAATAGAGCTCATTGCAGACTCAAACATCCCCGAGTATATCATAGGCGACCAAACCCGCCTTAGCCAGATATTGATTAACCTGGTGAACAACGCCGTGAAATTTACCAAACATGGCAAGGTAGGTATAGTGCTGCAACAAGAACAGGCTACCGATAAAGAGATACTTATCACATTTAAAGTTACCGATACGGGCATTGGCATAGCAGCCGAAAACTTCGGGATCATATTCGACCCTTTTATACAGGAAGACCAGGTTATCAATGCAGATTATGGAGGTACCGGGCTTGGGTTGGCCATAACCAAAAGGTTGGTAGAGCTTTACAAAAGCAGCATACACGTTACCAGCGAGCTGGGTAAGGGAACCCAGTTTATTTTTTCGGTATGGTTCCAAGTGGCAGAGCAGGCCCTTGCGGTGCCCGAAAAACCTGCCGCTACCCCATTGCCGCCCAACCTGTATGGGATGAATATTTTGGTGGTAGATGATAATAAGATGAATATTATGATAGCCGCCAAATTTCTCAAAAAATGGCAGGCTAATGTAGATGATGCTGCCAACGGACTAATAGCCGTGCAAATGGCAAGCGAAAAGGCTTACGACTTAATTATTATGGACCTCCAAATGCCCGTGATGGATGGCTTTGAGGCTTCGGCTATCATCAAAGAAAAACAACCTTCGCTGCCGATAATAGCATTTACGGCCGATGCCATGCCAGAAACTCATACTAAGGCTTTTGAGCACGGCATGACAGATTTCCTGACTAAGCCCTTCGTGCCCGAGGTGCTCTTCGAGATGATATCAAAGCACTGCAAACCGGTAATACCTGAGAATATTTAATAGTGGTTTGATGCTTATACCTTTGATCTGTAAGAAACGAGGGCTTTACGGGAAAAACAGATTGCTGCCGCTATTATAAACGACATAGATAAGCCAAAGGCTGTATGTTTCTGGAAAATATAGATATCCGGATATGGCGTGCCATTGTACACCACCGGCCAGGGAAATCGCTTTTTTAAATAATGCGCGCGACGGATTGCGCGATTCCCCTCTAGAGGGTGGAGGGGTGTGTTTGTACGTTATGCATTGCGGCTAACACACCCCTGCTCTCGCACAGCCCCGCACGCCCCCTCTCGAGAGGGGAATCAAAAATTTAAAAGCGATTTCCACGACACACCGGCGCGATAAATAGCCCGAACACGCAAAGCCTGCCCAATACAAAAGCTGCAAACAGTTCTGATAGCAGGTACATCATGATGCAATAGGCTGCGATGTGCTTGAGCTTGTTTGCAGCGAAATAATAGAATAAGAAAGAACAGGCAAGAAAGCCCAGGGCCATCAGTACCGAGACGAGCAGGAACATGCCCCTCGTTTGGCTGCATCCTGAATCTGCGGCAAATACACAAAATCGAACACCAGCGCAAAACTGATGGCATACGTGAAATGGTCTGAAGCAACAGGCGGCAGTAGTTTAAAATGCTTTTGCATTGCCCGCCTGGTGCTTATTAATTGGTACGTATAGCCTCAACAGGGTCCATACGGGATGCAAACCAGGCCGGCACAATGCCTGCGATAATGCCGATGATTACCGAGATACTTAGCCCTCTGATAATATTGGTTGCGTCTAAAACAATCTGGAGCCCCGAAGCTGCCTTGGCCCCTATGGTACCCAGGTACACCAGCCCCAGCCCGATAAGCCCCCCCATCAAGCAAAGCACAACAGATTCGATAAGGAACTGTAATAAGATGAAGTAATTTTTGGCACCCAATGATTTTTGTATGCCAATGATGTTGGTACGCTCTTTTACCGATACGAACATGATATTGGCAATACCGAAACCGCCAACCAATACGCTAAAGCCGCCTATGATGGCGCCAGCCACGTTCACGAAGCCGAAGACGCTATCCAGCTGGTTGGAGATAACGCTTGATTTATTGAGCGCGAAGTTATCTTCATCGCCGGGGCGAATGCTCCGGATAGAGCGCATCAGCCCGCGCACTTCGCTCTCCACCTCCGTTTCCGAAAGGTTATCCGCACCCCGTATTACGAGTGATGGCGAATATTTTTCGTTTTCTATATCGATAACGTTCTTGGCAAAATTCAAAGGCACCAACACTTGCTTATCGGTAGAGATCCCCAGCATATCGTCGCCTTGCTTGCTAAAAACGCCCACTATGGTAACCTTACGGCCCATCAGTTTTATTTGCTTGCCCACGGCATCGCCTGCAGGAAAAAGGTTATCGGCAATATCATAGCCTATGATAGTAATTGGGGAACCCGTGCGCGATTCCATATCCGTAAAATAACGCCCGTCCTGAAAATCGAAGCTGATTACCTTATCATGCTCGTGCGACACGGCACCGATCTGTGCACCATCTACCGTGTTGCTCCCGTATTTTACGGTTCGGTTATCGATACTTATTTCGTAGGTAATAGCCTTGGCAGTTTGGCTGCGGCGGCGCATCTGCTCGAAATCGCGCAGTTTGGGCACCGGACGCTGCATATACTTCCACCAGGGGAAGTTATCTTCGCCTACCCAAGGCCATTTCTCTACGTAAATACTGTTGTTGCCCAGCTTATTTACGCTTGCCTGCAAGTTATTCCGCAAGGTATCAACAGCAGAACGAACCGCTATAATGGTAAATATACCAATGGTCACGCCCAACAGGGACAGCAACGTGCGCAGCTTGTTTTGCCTAAGCGCATCGTATGCAAACAGGAAGCTCTCGCGGATAAGTTTTAATATGATCATATCGGTATCTTTATAGTAACAAGCAATCCGCCCCGCGCTTTTATAGCTGTGCCGGGCGATATGGGTTTTAGACTGCGGCTGCGGCTTTAAGTTACAGCAATCTACATAAAAGTATTTTTCTAATAATCAAAACGAAATGTTAGAAAAATCGGTTAAACTAATAAAAAATCCGTACATTTGCGCCCTGAAAATTCATATATAAAGCATGAAATTATCCCAGTTTAAATTCAATTTACCCGAGTCACTTATCGCTCATTCGCCATCAGATATACGCGATCAATCGCGCTTAATGGTGCTTCACCGCGATTCGGGCAAAATTGAGCATAAAATATTCAAGGATATATTGGATTATTTTGACGATAAGGATGTAATGATCCTGAACAACACCAAAGTATTCCCTGCGCGCATGTATGGCAACAAAGAAAAAACCGGTGCCACCATCGAAGTTTTCCTGCTGCGCGAACTTAATAAAGAACTACGCCTTTGGGACGTTTTGGTTGACCCGGCTCGTAAAATACGCGTAGGCAACAAGTTATATTTTGGCGACGACGACTTGCTGATAGCAGAGGTTGTGGATAACACCACATCGCGTGGCCGCACCATCCGCTTTTTATTCGATGGTACCGACGAAGAATTCCGCCGTAACGTAGAGATACTGGGCGAGACACCGCTGCCAAAATACATCAAACGCAAAGCCACTGCCGACGATAAAGAACGCTACCAAACCATATTTGCCAAGCACGAAGGTGCAGTTGCTGCCCCTACCGCAGGCCTGCACTTTAGCCGCGAGCTGATGAAACGCCTGGAACTAAAAGGCGTTGAATTTGCCGAGGTTACCCTGCATGTTGGTTTAGGTACTTTCCGCCCGGTTGAGGTGGAGGATCTGACCAAACACAAGATGGATAGCGAACAATTCATTATCGAGCAGAAACAAGCTGATATCGTAAACCGCGGCATAGAGCGTAAAAGCCGTATTTGCGCCGTAGGTACTACTTCTATGCGTACTATTGAGTCGGCTGTATCGGCCAACAAAACGCTTAAAGCAGCAAACGATTGGACCAGCAAGTTCATCTTCCCGCCGTACGAATTCAGCATAGCCAACAGCATGATCACCAACTTCCACACGCCGGAATCTACCTTATTGATGATGATAAGCGCATTTGGCGGTTACGAGCACGTAATGAATGCCTACGAAGTTGCCGTGAAAGAGAAATACCGCTTTTACAGCTACGGCGATGCGATGCTGATAATCTAATTAGATTTGAGACATTAGATATGAGATTTGAGACAGGAAGCTCAATCTCGCTAGAAATACGAATGAGGTATGGACGAAAGTTTATATCTCATTTTTGTTTTATAGCTTTGGTAACCTATGAGCGTGTTCCACATTATATTATCGCTACTTTTCTTTATTTTAGAAATAGCTGCCGTAATTGCAGTGGTCCGCCTCGTTAACAATTGGATAGCAAAGCGCAGAACCAAACGAGATGCTGCGGCAATTAAAGTAAAAACTATGGTATTAGATGTTACCGCTACAGGTATACATATCAATAACGAGCGGCAATTTGACTTTAAGGTAGAAATACCTGAAGCCCAGGGAACATCGAAGACGGTAATGGTAACGCAATCCTTTTTAAACGGCACCCAGCCCAACGTGGGTGATGAAATAACGGTATGCATTAACCCTAATGACAAATACGACCGTTGGATACACGGTGAGATTTATACCACCAGTACTACAATATTTGGCATCACTATTAATTACAGAAAAACCAGATGGACAAGCAACGAGGGAGTTAACTGATAACACAGTGTCTCACATCTTAAATCTGACATCTCATATCTACAGTTACATGGCTTCCAATCCCTCATCTAAAATCTCTAATCTAAAATCTAAATATTACGCTGTCATCGTAGCCGGTGGTTCGGGTACGCGGATGCAGTCGGTTTTGCCGAAGCAATTCATTGAGTTGAACGGCAAGCCGGTGTTGATGCATACCCTGGAGGCTTTTGCCGGCAGCACTTTGCAACCGCAGCTGGTTGTGGTACTACATGCGAGCTATCATGAACTATGGAAAGAGCTCTGCGCTGTGCATAACTTCGCAATAATACATACATTAATTGCGGGCGGCGAAACACGCTTTCATTCCGTAAAGAATGCCATTGACCAGATTACCGATAAAAATGTGCTAATTGCTGTACACGATGCCGTTAGACCGCTGATAAGCCCTGCGGTGATAGATGAGGCCTACAACTGCGCCGAGGCACAAGGCAGCGCTGTGGTGGCGGTTAAAAGTCGCGACTCCGTACGGCAGTTGCGTGGGGATACCTCGCAAAGCTTAAACCGCGATGACATATACCTGGTACAAACCCCGCAAACGTTCCGCTCGGCATTGCTAAGGGAAGCCTACCAACAACCTTTCGATCCTAAGTTTACCGATGATGCATCGGTAGTAGAACAGCTTGGCTTTGAAATACAGCTTATTGAGGGCAACTACAGCAATATTAAAATAACTTTCCCTGATGATATTGCTATCGCAGAAACGCTTATAAACAAAAAACCACCGGCCCGATAAGCCGATGGTTAATTATTTTACTTACAGGTAGACTAATCAGGCTCTCCTGATAACGCCAAGCAATAAAGCGATAATAGCAATTACCAATAATACGTGGATAATATTGCCGCCGAAGGGGCTAACGAACGCGCCAAAAATCCAGATAACGACCAGGATAACTGCGATAAGGTACAATAAGCTTCTCATGTTGTAGTGTTTTTATATGTTAATACTTCAGTAGATTGTATTTGGCCTAATACCAAAATCATTCCAAAAAGTGATGGACATAAAAATTTGATGCATTAATGTATCCTCATGTATCATAAAGCAGAGGGGCGGTATGGAAAAACCCCGATAGATTTCCAATTACCCGGGATAACGGTTATAGTAACCGATAACCTCTCGCAATGCTTTGTTTTTGACAGATACGCATACAAGTATAAATAGACAGCAACTCCAAAATCGTTCGCAACAGGCTTAAAACAAAAAAGCCCCCGCAAAATGCAGAGGCCCTAAGTATTATACAAGTATAGTTAATACTCGTCTTCGTTAAAAAAGAAATCGTCTTTAGTAGGGTAATCCGGCCAAATCTCCTCTATGTTCTCATACGGTTCGCCATCGTCTTCCAACGCCTGCAGGTTCTCTATAACCTCTACCGGCGCGCCAGAACGGATTGCATAATCAATTAATTCATCTTTTGTTGCCGGCCATGGCGCATCTTCTAAGTGCGATGCTAATTCAAGTGTCCAATACATGTTTTTATATTAGTTGGGTAAATTTCCTTTTTCGCAAAAGTATAATATTTTTAAATTGATTTTTACTATTTTTTTGTAATTTTTTTTACAACCTTGGTAACCACTGATTTTCAGTAACTTTTGCATTAAACCCTACCATCCGCCCCAGCGTAAATAGGTAGTCGCTCAACCGGTTAAGATAAATATTCACCAGTTCATCAACTGTACTTTCCTCCGCCAGGTGCACACTTAAACGCTCGGCGCGACGGCAAACACAGCGGGCTATGTGGCAGTAAGATATAACATTATTTCCGCCCGGCAAAATAAAATGGCGCAATTCGGGCAAAGTTTCGTTCATACGGTCCATTTCCTGCTCCAACAGCTCCACGTCGCCGGGTTTTAGGTCGGGCGTTATCATGCGCGATTTCTCCTGGTCGGCCGCCAGCGAGGAGCCGATGGTGAATAACCTGTCCTGTATTTCTTTCAGTATGTCCTTATCATGCGTTGCCAGGGACTGATCGCGTATGAGGCCTATCCAACTGTTCAGCTCATCCACAGTGCCGTAGCTTTCTATGCGGAGGTGGTGCTTGGGCACACGGGTACCGCCAATTAAAGAAGTGTAGCCTTTATCGCCGGTTTTAGTATATATCTTCATCTCATGTTTATGATTAACCACAAAGGCCGCTAAGATAAAAACACAAAGCTCACAAAGATTTTTTTGTTTGCTTATTATCGGTTTTAAAAAACTTTGTGCACTTTGTGATAATAAAGCGGCACATCTTTGTGTTCTTTGTGGTAAAACAATCCGAACTTAAATACCAGCGTGGTGTTTGTTCAAATATATATCATTGCTGCCATGAAACTCATCATATCATCCGCTAAGCTTACTTTAATTTGTTTGCTTGCTATCCCATTGTTCAGCTTTAAATGCAATAGTGGCAAAAGCACGGAGGTGGCATCCACTCCACCGCCACTCCCCTCTTTCAGTAAATTTCTGAGCGAGAAGGAGTATAACGATCTTTTCCCGCAGCGCGATCAATTCTATACCTACCACGCATTTATTAAAGCCGTTGATGATATGGCGCAGGTAAAAGTAAAGGTAACCCGGCGTGCGGTATCGGTTTACCAGTTCATCCGTACCGATAAACGCACCGGCAAAGACAGTATTGTGCGACAGGACGGCGACTGGAACGAAGAGTGGGCCAAAGTAAAACCCGACAGCACTTTTACGGTTGATTATGGCAGCTTTTGTACAGACAAAGATGCCATAACAAACAAACGCGAGTTAGCCGCATTCTTCGCTCAAATTTCCCACGAAACTCGCCACGGCATTAACGGCAGCTATACCGATGGCCTGATGCTAAAACGAGAGGCCGATACAACCCGCACCTATGTAAGCGACAGCGACGAGTACCCGCCCGTTAAAGGACAGAAGTATTATGGCCGCGGCCCTATACAATTGAGTTATAATGGCAACTACGGCTACGCGTCTGATTGCATCTTTGGCAACAAACACATACTTCTGGATAACCCCGCATTAGTAGAAACCGACCCTGTTGTGGCCTTTAAAACCGCTATCTATTTTTGGATGACACCCGAAACCCATAAACCAAGCGCACATGATGTAATGGTAGGCCGGTGGCAGCCGAACGCCAAAGATAAAGCCGCAGGCCGCACCCCCGGCTTCGGGATGACCATTGTGATCGTGAACGGCGAATTGGAGTGCAATAAAGGCGAGGACAACTACAGCATGAACGACCGCATTGGCTTTTACCAGTTCTTTTTAAAGAAACTGGGTATAACTGACCCTAATTGCGCTTGTAGTTGCGGTAATATGGCTGCTTATAAGTATTGATGCGGTTATATTTCACGCAAAGACGCAAAGAACGCCAAGCTATCACGCAAGACCTTTTGCGGCCTTAGCGGCTTTGCGCGAGAACAAATTACAGACTACGAGGAAAAATGCTCAATAATATTGCTTAAAACGCACTTGATGAATCTATTTAAAGCACTTTTGATTACTTGTCTGTCAATCTATAGTCACGTGTCTAATGCTGCCCCAATCCTCGATACCACCAAAAGATATCCCAACCGCCCTGCCTCCCTAGGCATCATCGGCGATACTGCCGATGTAAAAACGGCAACTAAACTTGGCGTAGTCATGATGGGTGGCGGTAAAGATGTAGATGCGGCCTTTAAATGGATGATTAGCCGCAGCGGCGGCGGAGATGTGGTGATTATCCGCGCCTCGGGCACGGCGGCGTATAATCCCTATATTTTTGAGCTGGGTAAAGTAAACTCGGTGGAAACGCTAAAGATAGATTCGCGCGAGCTGGCTGATAATGATACTGTGGCAAATATCATACGCAATGCCGAGATGCTGTTCATTGCCGGCGGCGACCAAAGCAATTACATGAAGTATTGGCGTGGCACCAAAACCATGGCTGCCATCAACTACCTGCTCAATAAAAAACACGTACCCGTTGGCGGCACCAGCGCCGGCTGCGCCATCCTGGGCGGCTTCTACTACAGCGGCGAAATTGCCAGTCTAACAGCCGATACTGCTTTGGCTAACCCCTACCACAATTTGGTAAAGCTATATGACAACGATTTTGTGCATGCCCCCTACCTGCAAAATGTAATAACCGACCAGCACTACCTCACCCGCAACCGTCAGGGTCGCCACGTGGTATTCCTGGCCCGCATTGCAAAAGACTGGCAGGCCAACATCAAAGGCATAGCCGCCGATGAACGCACCGCCGTTTGCATGTATGAGGATGGGCAAGCCGTGGTCTTCGGTAGCAGCAAAGCTTATTTTATATTGCCCGATGCTAAGAAACCGCCCGAAACCCTAGCCCCCGGCACGGCGTTAACCTGGAATCAAAACCAGCAGGCCTTAAAGGTTTACGAGATACAAGGCTCTGAAACCGGTGCAGGCCATTTCGATTTGGCAAAGTTCGATTTAAGCAAAGCCAGTGGCGGCAATTGGCTGCGGTGGTGGGTACAGGATGGCGTTTTGCATAAATAATCGCTATTTTGCTGGCAGCTAAACCATCATGAAAATATCACTACAAATACTGCTGTTATTTTGTCTCATAGCTTATCACGGGACTGCCTCGGCACAAGCTGACCCGCCGCCTTACAACACATTAGAAAAACGAATAGCAGCCAAGAAAGAATTGCTGAAATATGACCTATCGGGCATATTTACACATACCGATAACAAACAAGTATTCGGCTTTATCGGCGATAACTTTCAACGTTTGCGGATAAAATTCCAGTCGGTACGCAAAGACCCTGCAAAGCCGGATACTTATATCGTTACCGGGAAATCGTTGGTAAAAAACAACATCCGGAGTTTTACCGGTCGGATAACATTAAACGTTGCAAGCATTTCGTCCCCTGAATTTTACGGGCTTGACGATGAATATAAAGACAAAGGCATCAAAGTCCGATACACATTGTGGGGGGCCTATGTGCTTTCAGAAACCGGTAATGATGAGCATTCGGGCGTGTTTAAGGGCATAGTTACTGCGAAGGTTTATATCGACAAAAACAACGTTGTGCAATATGATGACATCGACATAAACTCCGATAGTTTTGCAAATAACCAATTTATGGGGCAATGGGTTAGCTACGACAAAAAGACCATAAAAACCTGCAATTGAGGCGATTACCGGATCCCTAATTCCAAAGATTTAGATATTGGAGCTGGCGATTTTTCACCAAACGAGAAATACTTGCGTTTTGGATGGGAAGACCTAAACGCTCCCTGGCCTGCCGATAAAAAATAGCCCAAAAAGCAGAAAGCGTTTCGTAATCTTATTCGTAGTTGTCGCTCCTTTCTACCGTGTCTACGTGTAGCCTGAGCCAGCCATCACAATTCACCGCACTTTCAAAATACCGCGATGCATATGGCCCGTTGTTGTTATCTTTAGGGTGTTAGAAATTTAAGCAATGAGCAGTTTTTTATTCGATACCAAGGGCCTTTCGCAAGATACGATAGACAGTTTCCAGGCTACCTACGATGAGTTGCGGGCGCGTTTCAATATGCAGCTCACCGGGCACATCAACTTCCATCTCGAAGATTTTGATGCGTTTAACCAGTATCATGATTATAACCTGCTTGGCTCCTACGTGATCAAGAACGGTCATAGCGATTGCTACGTATTGTTTGTAGATACCCATTCAAAAAAAGCCCACGAGGGCCTCATAACCGACCATTTTGAATACCAAACCTGGGCCTTGGCTTACTTAAAGCGCGATTTTGGCCGGGTGAAAATACGCCCCGAAACCCTGCGCGATAAATTAGCCGAACTGATACACCCACTGGAACTGGACTTTAAGGAAGACAAAGCCTTTAGCGATACTTTCTACGTGATGGTGAACGACCACGCTAAAGCCATCAGCTGTATGGACCGCCACTTCCGCAACGCGGTTATGGATATCCGTGAAGACGATTTCGTAATAGAGATCGTAAACCATACCCTCATCGTGGGCAACAAAAAACCCATCACACCCACCCGGGCAATTTATATGGCGGAGTTTGTTTGTAAACTGGCGGAGGTGTGCTAAGAGTTAATTGCTCGCGGCAAATATAAAAACGTCATGCCGAAATCTTTTCGGCACCCCACACGGCAGGTAAACGATATGCAAAGCGGCCTTTCACTGTCGCGACTTTAATGATGGGGTGTTGAAACAAGTCCAACATGACGGTTAATGTAATTGATGCGCTACTTCCCCACCGCCGGCAATATATATTGCTGCATCATTTTATCAGCTTGCGGGTGTGCATAGCTTTCGTTATAAGCGGTTGCGGTGATGATTACCACCAGCGGCTGATCTTTAAAAATAAAGATCTTATTGCCGCCGTTGCCGGTACAGTACCAGGTTTCGTAAGCTGTATCGCCAATGGTGTAGGTTTTGTTCCAGAACAGGTAGCCATAATTGCCGGGGCCAACTACATCGGCAGGTAAAGCCATTTGCTTGGTGAGAGATTTTGCTACCCATTCCTTCGGAATTACCTGCTTGCCTTTCCATACGCCGTTGTTCTTGTATAACTGCCCGAATTTGGCAAAATCCAGTGCTCTTAGCCTGACGCCGCCTGCCGTGCTGGGCACATGCTGCGGGGTGTATGGCCATTTATACTTACTGATGCCAAGGGGCTTGAACAGTTTTACATCGGCATATTTATCCAGGCCGCCCGGTACTTTTTGGTTGAGGATATCCCCTACCACTACGATTCCTGCTGTAAAATAATTCCAGCTTTTGTAGGCTCGCTTGCTGCTATCTACCTTTAAGTCCAGCGCGAATTTGACCCAATTTTCCATGGGGTACATATTGTTTTCGTTGCCTGGCGAGTCGTCGTCATTATCGTTCGCATCGAAGACCGAACTCATGGTGAGCAGGCTTTTGATGGTGATGCTGTCTTTTTTGGGCGAGTAGTTTTGGTAATTTTTCAGGCTATAAAAATCGCCTAATGTTTGCTGTTCCGATTTGATGTAACCGTCCTTTATAGCGATTCCCATCACCGCCCCGGCGAATGTTTTGCCAACGGAGCGTGGATCGTGCAGGGTATCACGGCCTTCGCCGTTAAAATATTCTTCTATCAGCAGCTTGCCGTTTTTAATGACCACTACACTGCTGATATTCTTGAATTTATTCTGGGCAATCTTCTCGTTCATGGCCATGATGAGTTTTTTATCATATAACTCTGTAGATAACGGCCATCCACTGCCGGGCCTTATTGCTTGTATCTCTTTGTCCTTAACCTCGGCAGGCTGTACGATTATTTTCAAATCGCCTTTGGATATGATATCGCCCACCTTCAATGCGGGGATAGTAATGTAGGGGCGTAACTCCATCCGCAAAGTGTGTGTACCGGTAGTTAAGGCATCCTCCCCGCCGCGCACCATCATGCGGGCAAACAGGTAACGGCTCCACATATCTTCGTGCAGGGTGCTGATGAGTTTGATGCGGAGGGCGGTACGGCTATTTTTCAGATAAGCATACCCTGCGCCTTTATTCAGGTTTTCCTGGTAAATGAGCTTATCATCTATAAAAAAAGAAAACTGAAAATTGCCCTGGTTCAGTTGCTCTACAGTGAGCTCCGGGGCCATCTGGTGCTGGTAATTGGTAAGCGAGTTACCCATGAAGGCGCACATACTGAGGTTATTCTTAGGGTTCAGTACCAGTTCTTTTACAAGATCAGTATCTGTGATCTGTGTAACTGGGATAGTATCGTTCAAAAAAACAATACGGCCGATGTTAGCATGATGGATTGGCGCGGTAATGGGCGCAGGTGCTACGATGTTGGTGATTTGTGCCGATGCTTTAAAAGCGATGAAGCAAAGCGCGGCAAGTAGCAGGTGTTTTATGTTGATAGACATGT
This sequence comes from Mucilaginibacter psychrotolerans, assembly GCF_004519315.1. Lineage (GTDB taxonomy): Bacteria > Bacteroidota > Bacteroidia > Sphingobacteriales > Sphingobacteriaceae > Mucilaginibacter > Mucilaginibacter psychrotolerans. Next base: position 94,142 of record NZ_SOZE01000018.1, on the reverse strand, counting down.
TTTCTGTTTTATGATGATGCAAGCAAATCTCCGATAAGTTAGGCCCGCAAAATAGAACAGGATTAACATGCCCGCATTAAAAGTTTACGGTAAGCGGTAGGGTTTGCCTGATTAAAGCTTTTAAAGCTACGCAGGAAATGACTTTGGTCGGCAAAACCGCAGGTTAAGGCGATATCCGTCAACGACAAATTACTATCGGGCAATAAGCCGAAGGCTTTTTCTATGCGCAGCTTGCGGATGTATTCGCCCATGTTACAATGGAAGTACTTTGAGAAATCTCGGGAAAGGTGCACCGGGTGGATGTTCAACAACGCTGATACTTCGGCAAGGGTAAATTTTACGGCAACGTTGTCGTTCAGTATTTCCTTTAACCTCCCCACCCACAGCGGTGTTTGTTTGGTAGCCGCTGCATGGTCGCCCTGCATACGGGCCAATGCCTGTAGCAGCAAGGCTTCGGTAGAAAGCGCGGTGAGGCCATCCTGCACTTTGGTCTCGCGGAATATTTTGTAGAACAGAAATTTAACGTCGGGGTTAGCCACCGCAAAGCTGCCCTGCAAATGATCGCGATAAACTTTGAAGCTATCAAACCAGCTTTGGTTCAATTCGATGTGGAAGCCGCGTGTGAAGCCTTTGGGTTTGATGTTGTAGTGCGCATCCTGCCAGTTATGAAACAGCAGACTGCCCGCAGTGCAGTTATATACTTCCTTTTTATTGCCCTCTATTACTTTGCCATCGAGGATAAAGGTGAAGTAAGCATTATCGTGGTAGTGCCAATCTACCTTATCGTGGGTATATTCGGTATCGGTAATGGTAGCAAAATCCAGGTGGATGGTGCTGTTAGTTTGCCCGTAAAAGCGGCCGGTTTTCAGATTCTCCACAGATGCATGGTCTATTGGTACACTTCGCGGAGAGTGGACTCACCCCGACATTGCTTCGCTTGTCGACCCTCTATGCTGCGCAAAGAGGGTGTAAAAAAATAACTTGAAACAACTTACTTACCCAAATCAATCCCGGCAGCAGCACTATGCTGGCGTACGGTTTGGATATTGGTGTTTTGGTAATCGTTCTCTACCAAACCATCGCGCATGCGTACAATACGGTGGGCGTGCAAAGCAATATCTTCCTCGTGCGTTACCAATATAATGGTATTACCTTTGGAGTGGATATCCTCAATAAGCCCCATAATTTCGATAGATGTTTTGGTATCCAGGTTACCGGTAGGCTCATCGGCCAATATGATGGATGGATTGTTGATTAAGGCACGGGCCACGGCTACGCGTTGGCGTTGCCCACCAGATAATTCGTTGGGGCGGTGATCGGTACGGTTGCCTAGGCCTACATTTTCCAGGGCTGCTTTGGCACGGTCGCGTCTTTTCTCTTTGCTGATACCGGCATAAACCAGCGGCAAGGCAACATTATCTAAAGCGCTGTTACGCGGCAAAAGGTTGAAAGTTTGAAATACGAAGCCGATTTCCGAGTTACGCACTTCGGCCAACTCGTTATCTGTCATGTGGCTTACGTCCAGTCCGTTCAGGATGTACACGCCTTTGGTTGGCGTATCCAGACAGCCCAGAATGTTCATCAATGTGGATTTACCCGAACCTGAGGGCCCCATCAGCGCAACGAACTCGCCTTTATTGATGGTAAGCGAAACCGACTTGATAGCGTGTATAATCTCCGCGCCGATAACGTATTTACGCCCAATATCCTTTAAAATGATTAGTGGCTCTTCCTTGGCTTTAGCTAGTGGTATCATCCGTTTTTCTTTCTTTGACAATAGCGCAGGGCGAAATGTTACAGAGGGAAGGACAAAAGATTTTAAGCAGTCGGGGGGGGGGGGGAAGTTAAAATGGTTATATCAGGCCTTGGTCGCTTAGCCGTTTACCGATTATGCTTGTATCGATGCTGTCAACCTCGCTTTTTAAATATATATCCGACAGGAAAACAAGTTCTTTTACAAACACTACAAATGTAATTACCCGAGCACCACCGGATTTACCTTTGTTGGTACCCGAAATAGATAATCTTATCTTATAAAAATCCCCGCCCAAATCTATCCCCTTTGTCGGATTCAATTCAAGGGCGGTAATCAACTTGGCAATATCAGCTTTAATTGCTTTGTGTTTCTTGGCAATCCTTTTAACCTCTCTGTCAAACTCCGGCGTTGTTACGATTTCATAACTCATCCAGCAATTCCCTCGCAGTCTTTAATTTAACCTCCCCTTTCTCGTAAAGTTTAACATATTCTAAAGTGCTTTTCATATTATCAAAAATACGCTGCTCGGCTTTATTCAGCGGACGCATTTTGTCAGTAGTCGGCGCTACACTATAATCCAAACCCAAAGCCTCCAAAACGGCTTTAATAGCCTTTTCAGATTTCTTGTTATCGATATTTACGGTTAGAGTTGTCATCTTAAACAAATTTACGATTGTTTTACTAATTTTTAAAACGCTGATCTGACAATCAGAACTATAACTTCGAACTTTCCACTCAAGACTTACTTTATCACCTTCGCTACCAAAAAGTGGGCGTTGTCATGATTCGGCGCGTTTTCCAATGCTTCGGCGGTAGTGATAACCTGCTTCACCACATCTTCACGTAGGATGTTAGGCTCATCCGTCATGTACACCAGGGGCTCAACGCCGGTGGTATCCACCTCGTTCAGCTTATCCATAAAGCCTAGTATCTTGTTCATATCGGCTATCATTTCTGCTTTTTCGCCTGGGGCAAGTTCCAGGCGGGCAAGGTGGGCTATCTTATCAACTGTCTGTTCGTCTATGGTCATAGTCTGCTAATTTTTGGCTGATGATGGCGTGTACCTCGTCGCGCAGGGCATCGGCATCGTCAATGGTTAAATGCGCCGTTTCAATCGGCTTATGTACAAATATATTACATATCCCCGGCCTCGAGCCATATTTCAGCCCGTCGTCCCATAAAATTTCCCAGGTGTTTAAAGATGTTACGGGTATTATGGGCAACTTAAGCTCTATGGCCATGCGGAAGGGGCCGTTCTTGAAATCTTTCAGCTGGGGCGGGTAATGGTCGGGTATAGTGGCTTCGGGGAAGATGATGGTGGTAACGCCGCTTTGTAAACGTTCCATTACCTTTTTAAACGCACGGAAAGAGGCGATTTTGCTTTGGCGGTCAACAGGTATGTCTACCGTTCGGAAAAACAAGCTCGTCACGAAGAAATCTGCCAGTTCCTGTTTGCCCATAAAACAGTAGTCGTTAGTCTTAACGAAGATGCTCATGGCGGTAATATCCAGGTTGCTGGTGTGGTTAGGGCAAATGATATAGGTTTTGCTCCAGTCTATAGGTTGCTCTACATCAAAGCTATACAGTATGCCTACTACCAACGAACTGATGTGCCCCCAAAAACGCCGCAGCGCATTCATATACTTATAGCGGGATGTTTTGCGCGAAAAGTAATAGAAGAAGGGGAACAACAACAGGTACGAAAACCCCACGCTAAAAGCGTAAAGGTACACGTGCACTTTCTTCAATATCATTTTCATCGCCCTCAAAAATATAAAAAATCCTTACTTTCGCCCCCTATATGGAAACTGTTGTTAGTGGCATAAGATCTACCGGGAACCTGCATTTGGGCAATTATTACGGGGCTGTACAAAACTTCGTGAAGATGCAGGACGAATATAACTGCTATTTTTTTATTGCCGACCTGCACTCCTTAACCACCCACCCTACCCCTGCCAACCTGCATGGTAACGTGAAGCAGGTTTTGGTAGAGTACCTGGCATCAGGTATCGACCCTGAAAAATCAACCATTTACGTACAAAGCGATGTGCCTGAAGTTACGGAATTATATCTGTATCTCAACATGAACGCCTACATGGGCGAACTGGAACGCGCTACTTCTTTTAAAGATAAAGTGCGTGCCAACCCCGATAACGTGAACGCTGGCCTTTTAACCTACCCGGTTTTAATGGCTGCGGATATCATTATACACAAGGCTACCAAAGTACCGGTGGGTAAAGACCAGGAACAACACCTGGAGATGGCCCGCACCTTTGGCAACCGCTTTAACCGCCTTTATAATAACGATTACTTCCCCGAGCCTTTTGCATTCAGCTTCGGCGAAAGTTTGGTGAAGATACCCGGACTGGATGGCAAAGGCAAAATGGGCAAAAGCGAGGGCGAAGGCAACGCTATATTCCTGTCAGACACACCCGAGGCTATCCGCAAAAAAGTGATGCGTGCGGTAACCGATGGTGGCCCAACCGTTGAAAATCAAACAAAACCACAGGAGATACAAAACCTGTTCGATTTGATGAAAGTAGTATCTACGCCCGATACGCTGGCACACTTTGATAACCTATACAATACCATGGCCATCCGCTACGGCGACCTGAAAAAGCAGCTTGCCGAAGACATGACTATAGCCACCGCGCCCATCCGCGAAAAGATAAACGATATAGCCAACGATGCCGAATACCTGAGGAAGGTTGCCAAAATGGGCGAAGAAAAGGCCCGCGAAAGCGCTTCAAAGACCATCAGGGAGGTAAGGGAAATTATCGGTTTCAGGAAGTTTTAATTATCTGAATCAGAATTGACAGAATTTTAAAATTTTCAGAATTCTGATTTCGGTCTAGAAACATTCTGTTAATTCTGTAAATTAGGGAAATTCTGATTCAGACAAACTCATAAACATGCACATAGCTATTGTAGGAAATATTGGCGCGGGTAAAACCACCCTCACAGAAATGCTGGCGAAAAATTACGGCTGGGAGCCGCTTTACGAAGCGGTTGATAACAACCCCTACCTGGAAGATTTTTACAGCGAAATGAAACGCTGGAGTTTTAACCTGCAGATATACTTCCTCAACAGCCGCTACCGCCAGATACGCGAAATACAGAGCAGCGGGCGCAACATTATTCAGGATCGTACCATTTACGAGGATGCCTACATATTTGCCGAGAACCTGCACGATATGGGCCTGATGACCACGCGCGATTACCAGAACTATGAAAGCATGTTTGATAACATTACCGAGTTTATCAAACCGCCGGATTTGCTGGTGTATCTTAAAGCATCGGTACCTACCCTGGTAAACAACATCCAACGCCGCGGCCGCGAATATGAAATAGGCATCAGGATAGATTACCTCTCAAAACTAAACGAGAAGTATGATAAATGGATAAAAGGCTATAAACTGGGCAAATTACTGGTATTGGATAAAGACAACCTCGATTTTGCCAACAACACCGAAGATATGGCCACCATTGTGGAGAAGATAGAGCGGGAAATAAACGGGTTGTTTTAGGCTCTCCGGCTTCCGGGAGAGGGAATAGCATTCAGATTCGGATGTATGAAAAAGTTCAAATTCTTGCTTTTGATTATCCCACTATCCCTTTCTTGCCAATCGGCAAAAGAAAGACATTCGACTGGTGCAAAAGGCAACGAATTGAACGTTGGCCCATTCACCATCAACGCGCCCGCAAATTGGAAGGCAAACATTCCCAAAGACCAGAAAGATTCTCTTATCGGCTCTATAGAAGGGCCAAAGGTTTCGCTTTCTTTCGATTTTAGTACAATGGGTTACGCCAATCATTTAATATCGAGCCAACAACAATATTTAAATAGAGGGGAATGGTATTTTGACCAGCGGTTATCTACGCGGGTTGATTTGGCAGATCATTTCCAGACAGATAAAAAAACGTTCGCGGAACCAACTGCCGCGCAAAAATTACAGTTTCCCAAGGCTGATTTGATGGCATATGTTACCCATGTGGATAGTGTTTTCCAAATTCCTATAGAAATTCCAGCAGAAATCAAAACGCATAACATTGTTGTTGATAGCACCGAACTGTACATCATTAAAACCATCTGGCCAAAAGCAGCTGGTAAGGGAATGACAGGAATTTACATGCAGAGCCGCAAAACAAGCTTAAACCTGCAAATGAGTGGTGAAGACCTGCCGAAAGAGCAACAAGAATTGGCTTTAAAAGCGTTTAAAACTATCAAAATAAAAGTTGAAGGTAGTTCGCCGCCGCTTCCTTTTCAACATTGATTTCATTTTGAATAATGATTATTAAACAAGGACTTAAATAGAAAAAACTTTCCCATCCCCCGCAGGTTTCTTTAAGATAAAGAAGCCGATATGCTAAAACCAACATACAAATTATTGCTATTTACTTTTCTCGCGATAGCCATTACCTCCTGTAGCAAACGCGGGCCGTTAGCTCTGTTTAAAAAGCTTTCCCCGCACGATGCTTACGCGCAAAAGCTACAGGATGCCGGGCTTGGCAATACAGCCATGGGCGCAGCCTGGCTTCGGCAGGCGGATGAAACCTTAAACAACCCACTCAACATCAATATCCCTTACAAAGAAACCGGCTACTTCCCCGCCGAAAAACCAGCCGGCACCGCCTTGCGTTTCGACGCCAAACGCGGGCAAAAACTACGCATTGCCATCAGCAAAAAGCCTGTTGCTAATTTTACTATATACCTCGATATTTTCCAGGAGCAATTACCCCAGCCGCCAAAGTTGGCAGCATCTGCAGATACGCTTGGTGCCATGCTAGAGTTTGAGGTAAAACAGGCAGGCAAATACATCCTGCGCCTGCAGCCGGAGCTTTTACGCAGCGGCGAATACACGCTTACCATTACTGCCGGGCCAACGCTGGGCTTCCCCGTAGCGGCATCAGGAAAGCCCCGCATTGGCAGTTTTTGGGGCGACGGGCGCGATGAAGGCGGCCGCAAGCACGAAGGGGTGGATATCTTCGCGCCGAAACGTACTCCCGCCATCGCCGTTGCAAACGGCACAGTCACCAGCGTAACAGTAAATAATCTGGGCGGCAACGTGGTATTTATGCGGCCCGATAACGAAGATTACAACCTTTACTATGCCCATTTGGATGTGCAGCTGGTACAGCCGGGGCAAAATGTATTAACCGGTGATACCATAGGGCTTGTGGGTAATACCGGCAACGCACGCACTACACCAGCGCACCTGCACTTTGGCATTTACACCAACAGCGGCGCTATAGACCCTTTAGCTTTTGTAGATAGGGAAGTAAAACCGGCATTGCCCATCTCGGCCCCGCTAATAAACCTGAACGCAACAGTTCGCACAACCGGTAAAAATAGTAAAATGTACAACCTGCCGTCAGACCAAGCCCTGGCGGTGCAAACCCTTGGCATCAATACTGCCCTTAGCGTGAACGCAGCTACCGATGGCTGGTACAAAGTGGCCCTGCCCGACGGGCAGCAGGGCTTCATCAGCAGTAAAAACGTAACCGGGGCAGATCATATCCGCAACATCACCCTCAAAACAAACCAGCCGCTTTATAATGCACCCGACAGCGCCAACGCTCCACGTAAAAAGTTACTAAATGCAGGCGAAAAAGTAAGCCTGCGGGGTGTGTATAACAATTACCTACTTGTACAAAATGATGGTGAGACCGGTTGGATAACGAAGTAAGATGCTAATTCCCCGAAGAAGCCCCTTGCACATCATCATTACTAATGCCTCTTTTGTTTTTCTTCATACTCTCTTTTAGCTTACCGAAACGGTAATTTAGGCTGGCGGTAAACCCTCTGAAATAGGTGCGATTGATGTTGGTCTGGGTAAAATCGGGTCCGAAAGAATCCTTGATGTTATTCCTGTATTTGCTAAAGGGGTTATTTGCCGATACCGCAAACGAAAGCTTACTCTTCACAATGTCTTTATTAACACTGATTGAGGTACTGGCATACGGGTTCGAGGTACCCTGGATAGACAAATTGGGGCCGTTTAAAAACGCGTTGACGCTAACACGCCAGCCTTGTTCAAAATTATAGCCACTGCTTACCGATGCGCCGTACATAAAGCCCTGGTTCTTCACCAGCACGCCGTTTACTGTTCCCTGTACCCGCCCGTGGGCTATCCTGCCGTTAAAGGATGAACTCCATTTTTTGGTGATTGGGTAACTGATATTGGCGTTTAAGGTAAACAGCCTGGCTTTACCTGTATTATCAAAACTACTGCGGGTAATGCTGGTAACAGGATCAAAAACCACCACCGGCATTATAAGGTCGTTAAAATAATTATAGCCGAGCATTAGGTTTAAGGAAGCTTTCTTAGATACGCTATAGCCTAACTGCAAACTGTTTGATACGGCGGGCCTGAGGTTTGGATTACCCGATGATTCGAAATTCGGGTTCGAGCGGTCTACAAATGGATTGAGCTGATAAATGCCCGGGCGTTGTATCCTTTGCGAGAACCCCAGGTTAAGGGTACTCATATTCTTAAATTTCCTATTGATGCTTACCGAAGGGACTATATTGAAGAAATGTTTGCTCAACTGCGACGAGGTTGAAATGAAGTCGGCATCTATAATGGTCTCTTCAATGCGTGCCCCGGCCTTAAAGGCCCAGTTGCTTAAGGTATAAGTATAGCTGTTATATGCCCCCAATACTTTTTGGTTGTTATCGAATTTATTGCTCCGTGCTGGGTCGGTTTCAAAACCACCGTTCGCCGAATTAAAGGACAAGTACTGAAAATCGCTGTTATTATCCCTGATAATGGCCTTAACCCCGGCTTCTATATTCAGCTTATTTACGGGGTGTACGTAATCTATCTGAAAGGTTTGTTCTGAAGATTCCCCTTCGTTGTGTTGGCGGTAGTCCGGCGTAGTATAATTCACCCGGTTCGATGCCATTAAGTCGGCATTTTGGGTGTTATTGAACGTGAAATACTGGTAAGAGAAAGTAAGCAGCCTTTGCTTGCTGCTTTTAAAGCCGAGCTGGTAATTCAAAGCGACATTTATCCCCTTGCCGCCGTCCTGATTATTATTAAACAAATCATACTGCTGGATAACGCCGCCTGTGCCATTAAGGATAGAGTTTTGCAGGTTAGTACCATCCTGGTTATTGCCATTAACATTAAATTGGCCTGAAACGAGGTTAAGGCTATCAATTTCGTAACTCAACCCTACCTCTGCATAGCCGTTTTTGCCATCCCATTCGGCCGAGTTATTCTGCCTCAGATTAGTTGGGTTGCTTCCGGTAGTCAGCCTCTCTATTGAATTTGTTACCGCAGGCGAATTTGAAACATTACCGCCGAAAAATGCCGACAGCTCTAGCTTGCCCTGTTTAGAAGAAAATGACCCACCTGCCCTTGGGCCACCCACCGGGAATACGTGACTCACATTTATAGATCCATTGTATCCGTTGTCGACTTTTTTATTGGTTACGATATTGATGATGCCGCCTATGCCTTCTGCATCGTATTTCGACGATGGATTGGTAATTACTTCAATGCTCTGGATAGTGGAGGCGGGCATGCTTTTCAGGATATTCTTTGGATCGCGCTCCATCATACTCGATGGCTTCCCGTTCACCAGTATCTTAAAACCGGCTTGCCCCTTTAAAAGGATATTATCGTCTGCATCCACAGATAACAGTGGCACCTTCCGCATCATATCCAGCACATTGCTGCTCTTGCTGTCCGGATCCGCCTTAAGATCGTAAGTAAGTTTGTCCACTTCCTGTTTTACGATTGGCTTATCTGCTGTAATAGATACTGCTTTAAGCTGGGTTACCTTTTCGCTAAGCGCAATGTTTCCCAGGTCTAAAACGGGTTTGGCGTTATCGGTAAGGTCAACCTTTAGGGTTTTGGGGAAATAGGCAACACTAACGATAGAGATGATATACTTCCCTGCGGGTATTTTATCAAAGCTAAATTTTCCCTCTTTAGTTGCTGCCGTGCGTACCAGTTGCTTCGCTTCGTTACGTAGGTTTATGGTTACATAGTTTAACGGTTTGTTTGTTGCCGAGTCGGTAGTCACTCCCTTTAAAGAGAATAACGTCGGCGTGGTTTGTGCAAAACACGGACTGATCATGAGAGCGAAAAAGATGATGAATAAAAGTTTTAGTTTCATAGTTGTTGCATTAGATGTTTACAGTAAAAAATACGAGCCGCCTTAATCGGCTCATAGGATACTAATTTATATAATACCATGCAATACATAGTACTATAAACATATGACAACAGCCTAAATAGATTTGTTACACCTATTTGAAATAAAACTTTTTGTGTATGATACATTGAAGAAACCTGGTAAGCTTTTGGCTGTTTACCTGTTTCTGGTTGTTGAAATTGATGGGAAAACCGGTTGGATAGGACGGTAAACATCCGGTTTTATTTTTAACGCGCTTACCGGGCGGTAAGCGTTTGCGTTAGTTATTGAGTACCCAGCGCAATATCTTAGCGATATTCTTTGCATCGTCTACACCGCGGTGATGGGTACCTTCCAGCGGCAATTTCAGCATTTCCAAGGCGCTTGCCATACCTACGCTGTGTTTCATCCTGCGCTTTTGTGCAAACATGGTTTTCACGTTGATATGCGAGGGCCCGAAAGGATAAGCTAACCGCGTTTCGCTGCATTGGCGCTGAAACTGGTTGCGGTCGTAGTCGCCGTAGCTGGCCCAAACGCGATTCACAGCATCGTACTCGCGCTCCAGAATGTCGCAGGCATCGTCGAAATAAATACCTTCATCTTCAATTAAACCCGGCGTAATGGAAGTTAATTGGGTGCAGAATTTACTTATTTGCGAGCGTTCCGGTATGACCAAAATGCCCCGGTTGGCGCTGATTTCGCCGGTGTCGACATCCAGCAGGCACACGCCTACTTCAATAATGTCGTTCTCCTGGCCGGGCGGGTTCCTGCCCTCCCAGCAAGTGGCCTCAATATCGACCACTAAAATTTTTCCTGATTTCATTTTACTTGTGTTTTTTACATATTAAAAATTTGTTTAAAGCTTAAGCGACGGTACTTAAGCCCCTTACCCTTAATATACGAAAAAAACCGCAGAATTTAAAATGAAATTGAGGGTGATTTTGGAATGATTTCATTACTATTTGATAAGTTTTTAATCATAAAGTATCACTTTATGATTAATTTTATATCATAAAGTAATACTTTATGATTAATTTTACGTCATGAAAGAACGGAACATCTATATATCGCTACTTGAGCACTGCAAAAAAAAGCAAGTAACCGTCATCACCGGTATGCGCCGCGTGGGCAAAAGCACCGCCGTAAAATACATTTTAAAACACTTGGCAAGTGATAACCAGATATATCTCGATTGTGAGAGAATCGAGATACGCGTGTTATTCAATTCCGGCAATTATGAGGGTATTAAAAATGAACTTGAATTGCTCACAATTGACTTTTCGCGCCCGTCTGTTATAGCCTTAGACGAGATACAATTAGTAGAAAATCTTCCAAGCGTTATCAAATATTTTTATGACACCTACGAAGTTAAATTTATAGTAACCGGCTCAAGTTCATATTACATGAAGAACCGGTTTTCCGAGAGCCTTGCAGGCAGGAAACGGATATTTGAAATGTACCCGCTAAGTTTCAGCGAATTCCTTTCTTTTAAAGATATAGCACCAACCACCATCAATAAATATGCGTGGAAGAGCTTTGACAAAAGCTGGTACAACCGATTTTCAACGGCATACGCAGAATACATCCGCTTTGGTGGCTTTCCGGAAGTGGTGCTGGAAGATAATGAGATAGATAAAGAAGAACTGTTAAAAGACATTGTTAATTCTTATATCGAGATCGATGTAAAATTACTGGCCGATTACTCCCTGAGCGAGGACCTTTATAAATTAATAAAGGTATTGGCTGCACGGTCGGGAAATAAGATAGATTATACAAAGATTGCCAGCGTAACAGGTATCAACAGGCAAAAAATAGCGAGCTACATACAACTGCTCGAGTACACCTACCTTATATATCTGGCCACGCCATTTACCAAAAATATTGATAAAGAAATTTCACAGCAGACCAAGCTATACTTTGCCGACACAGGCATTCTCAATGTATTAGCAGGAAATCAGTTAGGGAGCGGCCAGGTGTTCGAAAATGCTATCGCAATTCAATTAAAAAGCCAGGGTACAATTCAATATTACCAAAAGAAAACCGGGCAAGAAATCGACTTTATTTTCAACGGCGACACAGCAATTGAAGTGAAAGAAACACCCGCCCAGCAAGATCTGCAAACCATTAGTCAGCGAGCGAATGCAATCGGGATAGATAAGCACCTTGTTGCAGGGCGATACCTGCCACTCAATAATTTCAGCGATTTTACCTGGGGAGGTAATATATTCTGAGGGTCTAAAGCGTCCGCCTATTCGTGGTGGCAATGCATTTGTACGGGAGGGGATTTTTTTAATCCCTTTCCGCTTTATACAACCTTCGACGGTCGAACCGATACGAAACGCCTAACATTACAACATTCCAACCTTCAAACCTTTCAACTTCCCAACATTACAACAACCTCCCCAAACCTTTTCCACATTTACATTTTCCATACCCCAAAGCCCGTAAATTTTCCTACTTTTGTACCCCGTACACAAACATTCGGCAACGACCATATTCCGCTGCCGGGATTTCAAAAAAATCTCATGACTAAATACATTTTTGTTACGGGTGGCGTTACCTCGTCGTTGGGCAAGGGCATCATTTCCGCCTCATTAGCTAAACTCCTTCAGGCCCGCGGCTACCGCGTTACCATCCAAAAGTTCGACCCGTATATCAATATCGACCCGGGAACCCTTAACCCCTACGAGCATGGCGAATGCTACGTTACCGAAGACGGCGCCGAAACCGACCTCGACCTTGGTCACTACGAGCGTTTCCTGAACACCCCTACCTCCAAAGCCAATAACATCACCACAGGTCGTATTTATCAAAATGTGATCAACCGCGAACGCGAAGGTGCGTTTTTGGGCAAAACCGTGCAGGTGGTACCGCACATAACCGACGAGATAAAGCGCAACATGCGTATCCTTGGCGAAACCGGCGATTACGACATCGTGATCACCGAAATTGGCGGTACCGTGGGCGATATAGAATCCCTTCCGTTTGTGGAAGCCGTACGCCAGTTTAAATGGGAAGCGGGAAGCGGCAACGCATTGGTGATACACCTTACGCTGATCCCTTTCCTGGCTGCAGCAGGAGAACTCAAAACCAAGCCTACGCAACACTCGGTAAAAATGCTTTTAGAATATGGCATCCAGCCCGATATTTTGGTTTGCCGTACCGAGCACCACATCAATATGGATATCCGTAAAAAGATAGCCCTGTTCTGCAACGTAAATATCAATGCAGTTATCGAATCGATGGACGCATCTACCATTTATGATGTACCCCTGCTGATGCTGAAAGAGCAACTGGATAAAACCGTGCTGACCAAACTGAAGCTGAGCCACAAAAATGAGCCAAACCTGGATAACTGGAAGGCATTTTTGGGCCGCCTGAAAAACCCTACTTCCGAAGTGAACATCGGCCTGGTAGGTAAATACGTAGAACTGCCCGATGCCTATAAATCCATCATCGAAGCATTTGTACATGCCGGCGCATCAAACGAGTGTAAGGTAAAAGTACAATACATTCCATCAGAACAGCTTACCGTTGAGAACGCTGTTGATAAACTGAAAGGCCTGCATGGCGTATTGGTTGCCCCTGGTTTCGGCGAGCGCGGTTTTGAGGGTAAGATAGAGGCCATACGCTACGTGCGCCAGAATAATATCCCCTTCTTCGGTATATGCCTGGGCATGCAGTGCGCCGTGGTTGAGTTTGGCCGTAACGTTTTGGGCCTGGCCAATGCCAGCAGCACCGAAATGAACCCCAATACACCCTTCCCGGTTATCGCCATGATGGAGGATCAAAAAAATATTGTAAACATGGGCGGTACCATGCGCCTGGGCTCTTACCCTTGTGACTTGAAAAAGAACAGCAAAGCAGCTGCTATTTACGGCAAAAACCACATCACCGAACGCCACCGCCACCGTTACGAGTTCAACAACGAGTATCTTAAACAGTACGAAACTGCTGGCTTGCTGCCATCGGGCATTAACCCCGAAAACGGTTTGGTAGAGGTAGTTGAGCTTAAAAATCACCCGTTTTTTGTGGGTGCGCAGTTCCACCCCGAATTAAAATCAACTGTTGCAAATCCGCATCCACTTTTTATTAACTTTGTCGCCGCTTCGCTGGCCTATGCCCGCAAGAAATAACGCTTAAAAACAGTATGTTGATTAGCACACGGTTGTAACAAAACCCGCCGGCGGTAATCATACGATATATTAGATAATGGATAGAAATACGTTTACAGGATTATTCCTGATCATGGTGATCATGGGGGCTTCGATATACTTTATGAAGCCTTCGGATGCCGACATCAAAAAAGAACAACAACGGGCACACCTCGATTCGTTGAAAAAAGCCGGCGTAAAAGAACCGGCCAGCACCGCAAAGTTCGATACAGCAAAGAAATCTACCGTGGTAGATTCTGCTGTACTTAAATCGCCTTTTGGCGCGGCAAGCGTGGGTAACGAGGAATTCGTTACTATAGAGAACGACGAACTTTCGCTTAAGCTTTCTACCAAAGGCGGTCGCGTTTACTCGGCCGAGTTAAAAAAGTTTAAAACAGCATATAAAAAACCGCTGGTACTATTCAGCGGCGATAAAAACACCTTCGGGTTAAACTTTAGCGCGCTGGGCAAAACCATCAACACCAACGACCTGTTTTTTGCCCCAAGTACCAAAGAATTGAAAGTTGCGACCAAAGATTCTGCTTCGCTAACGATGCGTTTAAGCTACAGCCCTACCCAATATATCGATTACATCTACACCTTAAAAGGTACCGGCTACAAATTAGGCCTTACCATTAAACCTGTTGGGCTCGATCAGGTAATCGCTAACAGCGGAACGCTTAATTTAAGCTGGGCTGCCAGCCTGCTTAAACAGGAGAAAGATATTGCGCAAGAACGCCAGTACACCACCGTTTACTATAAAAACACCGACAACGAGGTTGATTACTTAGCGGAAACTAAGGATGATACAAAATCTATTACCGATAAAAAACAGCAATGGATTGCGTTTAAACAGCACTTTTTCTCAAATGCCTTGATAGCCACTGGTGGTATCAACAAAGCTACTTTGACCGTTAGCCACGACATTGCCGACACTACCGATGTAAAACAAATGAAAGCAGATTTGTCGTTGGGCCGCGATGCTCTGGGCGCAACTCCGCTGATATTCTACTTCGGGCCAAACCGTTTTTCTACCTTGAAAGATCAGGGTTACGATCTGCAGAAACTGGTTAACCTGGGCTGGGGCCCGTTGAAATACATCAACCAGTTTGCCACGTTGCCTATCTTCAACTTCCTGAATAAATTCAACTGGAACTACGGTATCATCATATTGGCGCTTACTGTTATCCTGAAGCTGGTGCTATCGCCGCTTACGTATAAATCGTACCTCAGCATGGCCAAAATGCGCGTATTGAAGCCTGAGATGGATGAGATAAAGGCAAAAGTTGGCGAAGATAACCCTACCCTTTTACAGCAGGAATATCTTAAGCTTTACAAAAAAGCAGGCGTAAATCCGTTGGGTGGCTGCTTGCCCCTGGTGATACAGATGCCAATCGTCATCGCCTTCTTCCGCTTCTTCCCAAGCTTGTTCGAGCTGCGCGGCCAAAGCTTCCTGTGGATGCACGATTTATCTACCTACGATTCGGTGATCACCTTCGCCCCCATATTCGGCGTGAGCCACATCAGTTTGATGTGTTTATTGATGACGATATCTACGTTGATATACACCTACTTCAACAACCAGATATCGGGTGCAACCGGCCAGATGAAATACATTGGCTATATTACGCCATTGATATTCCTGGTAACGCTGAACAGCTATCCGTCAGGTTTGAACTATTACTACTTCCTGGCTAACATGCTCACTTTCTTACAGCAATACCTGATCAAATTCATGGTTGATGACAAGAAGATACATGCCCAGATACAAGAGAATAAAAAGAAACCTGAAGACAAAAAGAAAAAATCAGGCTTCGGTGCCAAACTGGAAGAAATGATGCGCGAGCAACAAAAAGTGCAGCCGAAGAAATTGAAATAGAGAATAGACATTGGTTGATTAGCGATTTTTAGCCCCCTTAATAACGAACCCATAGATTAAACGCTGTGGGTTTTTTTGTTGAATAAGATTTACATTGCGTTATGCTAACCAAGTATAAAGATTTTGATATTGAAGTAGTTGATGATGACAATTTTGATCCGACTTCTGTTGATAATTACCACAAGTATAACTATGTATTTTCTGTTGACGAAGGTAATGACCGTTACCGATATCACTCTAAACATGGAGTACGCGTAAGCCAATACGGGGAAGAAATTGCAAGTGCCGTGGTTTTAGGCGGTAAAGGGAGAACACTGGTTTCTGAAAATGCTTTTATCATTGACAATGACTTGATTCTGATTTGCTGTAGCAATCTGGTATACGCGTTACATCTACCACTTTTATCATTAAGCTGGCAAAAAGAACTCGATTTTGCGACTTGTTTTGGTATCTATAAATTTAGAAACGACTTTCTTGTTCATGGAGAACTTGAAATATCAAGAGTTAGTGCTGATGGAATCATTAAATGGCAATTCGGAGCGAGAGATATTTTCGTCGGTAGAGAGCGTAGAAAAGGTTTCGAGATAATCGGTAATACAATACGTCTCGTCGATTTTGAGGGTTATGAATACGTTTTAGATGAAAATGGTAAAATTATTAGTGATGCCGGAAAACTATAACTACAGGCGTTCTAACGTTTCTAACCTCTCCAACTTTTTTAACCTTTCCCAACCTCTCCAACTTTTTTTAACTTTTACAGACTAAATATATTAGCAAAAATATCCTACATTTGATTTATGTACGCAATTGTGGATATCGAGACTACCGGGGGGCATGCCAGCGCAAATGGTATTACCGAAATTGCTATTTGCATACACGATGGTAAAAAGATAACCCGCCGCTTTGAAACGCTGGTGAACCCGCAGCGCGATATCCCGGTGTATATCCGCGCCTTAACTGGCATCACCAACGAAATGGTGAGCACAGCGCCACTTTTTGAGGATGTTGCACATGAGATATTCCATATGCTGAAGGGGCAGATATTCGTGGCACATAACGTAAATTTCGACTACTCCTTTTTGCGTTATCACCTCAATGCCGCAGGCTACGAGTTGAATGCTAATAAACTTTGCACGGTACGGCTGGGGCGCAAAATCATGCCGGGGCTGGTGTCGTATAGCCTGGGCAAGCTTTGCAGCCATTTAGGCATCAGCAACAACAGCCGCCACCGCGCTATGGGCGATGCCGAAGCAACTGCGGAATTGTTCTCGCTGTACCTCAAAAACGATACAGCCAACCACATTGGCCAGGCTTTAAAAATCAATTCCAAGGAACAACGCCTGCCCGCCAACCTGCCAAAAGCCGATATAGATGCCTTGCCCTGGTGCCCGGGCGTATATTACTTCCACGATGAAAAGGGAAAGGTGGTGTACGTGGGGAAAGCCAAAAACCTCAAGAAACGCGTTTGCAGCCATTTTACCGGCAATAACCCCGGTCAGCAGCGCCAGGAGTTTTTGAAAAGCATCCACCGCATCAGCTACCAGGCCTGCGGCACAGAACTTATCGCCTTCGTGCTGGAAGCCGTGGAGATCAAACGCCTCTGGCCAAAATATAACCGCTCGCTCAAACGCTTCGAAAACAAGTACGGCCTTTATGCCTATGAGGACCAGCGCGGTTACCTGCGCCTGGCAGTTGATAAACACCGCAAGCACATGCCATCGGTATATGCCTGCAACTCGTTGCTGGAGGGCTATAACTTGCTCAATACGCTGATAGATACCTTCAGCCTGTGCCCCAAACTGTGTTTCATACAAAAGAACGACCAGCCCTGCAGCGGCAACAACGTAAACGCCTGCGCCTGCGAAGGCCACGAGACGCCCGAGGAATACAACCTAAAGGTTACCGCAGCCATGGACGAACTGAAGAAAGCCCTGCCCACCTTTGCCATACGCGATGAAGGCCGCACCGGCGACGAGCACAGCTGCATACTGATAGAGGAAGGCCGCTTTTATGGTATGGGCTACATCTCCCATTACTTCGAGGCAGATAATATACAGCAGCTTAAAAACCACCTTACCCCCTACCCGGGCAACGATTACATTAAGAACATCGTAACCGGCTACGCCAGCCGGCATCCGGAACGGAAAGTGAGTTTTGCGTAGAAATTTGTTGGAAAGCCACCAAACTAACCCCATCGTCATTGCGAGCGAAGCGCGGCAACCATCGGTTTTAAGGTAACGTTAGCAATTCCAACCTGCATATCAGAAGCAGAAGATGCCTTGCAACTCGCTCTGATCACCGATGATTGCCACGCCGCCCCCGGCACCGCCTCAACCGCTGCGGCTCGCAAAGACGATGTGGCTTGATTCGGCCAACTTACAATCTTCCTAACTTTTCTAACCACTCCAACCTTTCTAACAATTCTAACTCCCCCACCAAACAAATAAATTTCCCACAGGTTAACATATTATCATTCTAAAATATAAAACCTATTATGGATAGCATCAATCAACAACAACCCGAAGATAATTTTAAGAACCTGGAAGGCAACGATGCCTGGAAAAAACTAAAAGAAATGGCCGAAGGTACCAGCTGCTTTTTATGCAGCAACATTAAAACCGGGCTACCTTTCTCTACCCGCCCGATGTCGCCCCAAAAGGTAGATGATAACGGCGACCTGTGGTTCCTGAGCGCAAACGACAGCCACAAAAACGCGGAAATATTGGTAGATCCGATGGTGCAGCTCCTGTTCCAGGGCTCTAAATACTCCGATTTCCTGAATGTTTACGGCATAGCCGAAGTAAGCGCCGACAAGGAAAAAATAAAAGAATTATGGGAACCGCTGTTGAAAACCTGGTTTACCGGTGGCGTGGACGATCCGCGTATCTCCATCATCAAAGTGAGCCCGACACAAGGTTATTATTGGGATAACAAGCACGGCAACGCCGTTGCCTTTGTAAAACAACTGGTAGGCGCAGCCATAGGCCAAACACTGGATGATTCGATAGAAGGGAAGCTGAAGCCGTAGATTAGCGTTAAGAGATTAGAGGCTGGAGATTGGAGGTTAGATGTGATGGCGATAGTCAATGCCCAGAGATTCGTATGCAGACATTGAGCACTGACTCAACTAAGTTCTACTAAAACTAACCTCAGTTCAACTAACCTCTAATCTCTTCCTAACAGCCCCACCAAGGGCCACACAATTTGCTTGATAAATTGCTCATGAAAAAGCAGTGGCATTGGCACAATGAGCCAGAAGAACACCCAAATCCTGGCGACCAATTTATTCCTCAAAAAGAAAACACCGCGGCTGGCCATTAACTTCTCAACCAACACCAATATCCCTTGTATTACAAAATAAAGCGTGGGCAAGCCATAACCACTATTGACCGGCAAGCTAAGCGCTAATTCGTGCAGCACGCCCGAGAAAATGAATGAAGCCATCAAGGCCACCGTTGCACCAACACTATTTTTCAAAGGCCGAAAGATAGCAACTGAGGTCATTTCGCTGAAAGCGATGTTCCAGCGTTTGCTCCAGAGTTCGGTCAAGCTGAGGGCTTTCGCTGGCTGGCGGAACAGGTAATAGGTATTCACGCCCGAAAACCGCCACATGCCTGCACTGATGCTCAATAAGCCAAAGTGTAAGATAAGGCTTAAGGCCACCAACAGTATTGGGCTCATTAAAATGTAAGTAAGCTCGGCATCTAAATGTAAAGCGACGATACCGTGCACCAGTAGAATCAGTAGAGCACCGACAATAATTCGACTAATACCAAAGCGGACCATCTCCCCGCCACCCGGTACGGCCTTTTGCCCCAGCGTTTCAAACGGTTGCGCACGCATGCCTACCCAGCCGGCGGCATAGGTACACCACTGCTTAAAAGTTAAGGTAAGCGGCCGGTTCTTATAGCCTTCGGTAACAGCAATCACTTTCATAGCGCTGAAAGTGGTGGCAATAATAGCCAGCATCTTGAAAACGGGATGCTCATTGACGAATATGAAGAAAACGCCGGTGATGCTCAGCACCAGCATGATCCAACCCGCAAAAACCAGCGTCCGTTTAATAAAAACATAGCCAACCAGTACTACCGCCAAGTTGATAACCGCAAAACATAGCAGGCGAACAATTAACGGCGTATCCATGCTATTTAAAAATTTAAGTAAAACACCCAGCTGTAAATCAGGCTAAGCACTATAAACAGCGTAGTTAAAACTACCTCGGCCAGCAAGTTGAGTACTCCTTTAGGGAAAGCGCTCCTATCGAAGTAAAAGAATTGAGTAAGCACTCGGGATATCCAGTAAATTGCAATAAAACCGGTAAGCAACATCGCCAGTCGGGAGCAGTTGAGCAGGTCTCCTGTCGCAAAAAACGAAACCAGCCCCAGGCAAAGGTTTATGACTAAAATGTAAGCTCCGTGAACCCAAACCATTTGTTTGACAACGGTCTTTAGCTTCGCCAGTTCGGGCTGCCAACCCAATACTTTCGGTATGGCTATGCTGACAACCGCCAGCACTATTTGCGCCAAACCCGCCAATTGCAGTAATTGATGTGCTAATACTTTATCCATTGTGTTTGTTATTTAACACGACAAAAGTAATTATAATACTGAACTTTCAAAATATATTGAAAATTAAGTATTGGTTATTTAACCACAGAGCCGTAGTTATGGCGTAGGGGGTTAACACGAATTTTCTCAAATTGAATCGAATTTCACGAATCATTATTGGCGAGTTTTGCACGCAAAGGCGCTAAGGCGCAAAGAAGAGTCGTCGGCTGGTTATTCAACCAGCGAGTTCGCAAAGGTTTAGCCGGGGTGGCGCAGAGCCAGGATGTTCACTATTGAGTTTTTGCGTGGTGGTGATAATGAATAACACTCATCGCCACCACGCAAATACCTCTGTGAACCTCAGTTTTTTTCTCTGTGGTCTCTGTGGTAAAAAAATCAACAAATACACCTCTACTTCAAATACTTATCATACCATTTAATATAACGCTCTACCCTATCCACCTGGTAGCTGGGAATGCTGATGCCGTGGTTTTGGTTGGGGTAAAGTATCAGCTCGGCAGGTACGCCAAGTGATTTTAATGCCTGGTACATCTGCTCGCTGCCGGCGGTTGGCACGTTAAAATCCTTCAAGCCCGACATAAACAACACCGGGGTCTTTATCCTGTCGGCATGTAAGAAGGGGTATGATATTTTGTTGTACACATCAATGTTCTTCCATGGCTGTCCCAGTTCGTTATCGTACTGAAGAATATATTGGTCTATACCGTAGTTGGCAATTTGCAGCGCGCTGCCGGCACCACTTGCTGCGGCTTTGAAGCGGGTGTCGCTGGCTATCAAAAAATCGGTAGTGATACCGCCGTAGCTCCAGCCGCCTACGCCTAGCTTATCGGGGTCGGTAATGCCTTGTTTCACCAATTCGTCAACCGCGCCATGCAGGTCTATCACCTCTTTATTGCCCCAATCGGCGGCAATGGCGCGGGTGTATTCAATCCCCCTGCCCGAGCTTCCCCTATAGTTCACCGCCGCCACCGCATAGCCGGCACTGGCCAAAACCTGGCAGGTAGCATCAAAGCTATAATCATCCTGTGCTACCGGGCCGCCGTGTACAAACAAAATAAAAGGCATTTTTTTGGTGCTGGTACTATCGGGTCTGTACAATACGCCCGACACCTTTGTACCATCCTTGCTTGTTGAGCGGAAACCCGTAACCTGCGCCAGCGTAACCTTGCTCAGCCAATCCCGCTGCTGATAGGTGAGGCGACGTAACTTACCTGCTTCCAGGGCATATATCTCATAAGGCATATAAGGGTCGCTCAGCGTAATCACCCAACTACCTGCGCCCTGCGCGGCAATATCGCCCAGGTTTACTTTGCCGCGGGTTGCGGGTATAATGTTTATCTTTTTATTGGCGAGGGTATAAGTTGCTGCATAACGTTCCCGGTCATCATCTACCAAAAAGGCAATAGTTTTGCCATCCTTGCTCCAATCCGGGCTATCTACGGGGCGGTCGAGGTCTTTGGTTAGCAACTGCGTAGCGCTGCCGTCGGCATTCATCAGGCATAGCACGTTCTGACTGTACATGTTGTAGCCCTCGCTGTTTTGGCGCAGGTAGGCGATGTATTTGCCATCGGGACTGTACTTGGGGCTCACATCGTGCCCTTTCCAGGTAGTGAGTTGTTTTACGGCACCATTGGCTTTAGCCTCTACCACAAAAACATCGGCGTTCTCGCTCCTGTCGGGATCGGCATCGCGGTTGCTTACGAATGCGATGCTCTTGCCATCGGGAGCCCATGTTGGCGAGCCTTCGTCAAAGTTGCCCTTGGTTAAGGTATCCAGTTTTTTGGTGCCGATATCGAAGAGGTAAAGGTGGTTATGATCATGCTCCAGGTAGCCCTGGTAATCCTGCTTAAAATGGTAGCGGTCTACCACTATTGGCTTAGGCGTTTTTGGCGCTTCTTTGCCGGCATTTTCCGGGTCGCCAATAACCATAACCAACCTGTTGCCGTCGGGGCTCCATTCGTAATCGCCCAGGTCGCCTTTTATATCGGTTACCTTTTGGGCTTCGCCGCCGCGGCGGTCCAGCAGCCAAAGCTGCGAGCCGTTCTTAGAATCTCGCGAGGACAAAAACGCCAGGTATTTACCGTCGGGGCTCCAGCGTGCGCGTGAGGCGGGCTGATCGCCAAAGGTAAGTTGTATGGACGATTTGCCATCCCAGCTTTGCATCCACAAGTGCGATACGCGTTTATCTTTGGCCGTATCTACCGTAGATACGCCATAGGCAACCCATTTGCCATCGGGCGAGACCTGGGCATCGCTAACGGTTGGGATTTTGTAAAAATCGGCGGGTTTGAATGTTTTTTTATCTGTTTGGGCAAAAGCCGCTGTGGCTAAGCAGCCCAAAAGTAAAAATGGTAAAGTTATTTTCATGCTGAAGGAATATCTGCATGTAATGTATAAAATTATTGATAGAAAGGCAAGGGTTGATAGTTAGTTGGTAGAGCTTGGAGCATAGAGATTAGATTATAAAATATTCTACAATCGTTATCTGCAAACCATCTTTTAACCAAAAAAACGAACATGAGGCCTGTACGCAGGCCCCGCATTCGTTTTTTACACTACCTTGCCGATTTATCTTATCAGGGGGTTGTATTATTTATCGTGTTTGGTCCATACCAGCTTGTTCACATCGTAGCCCAGGCTTTTTGCCTGTTTTAAATACTCTGTTATGATGGCTGGCGGGATGGTTGTTTCCCTTGATAATAGCCACAAATATTCCAGGTTATTCCCGGCTACCATGGCATATTTGTAATCTTTGTCAATAGCGATAACATTATACCCGGCATAAAATGGCCCAAAGAACGAAACTTTCAGGCGTGCGACATCGTCATTTTCAACAAATTTAGCTTTGCCTGTACTCTCTTTCCATTCTTTTTTAAGGTAGTTATAACCTTTATTATCCACTTTTATAGATCCGTCATCCTTAAGTGTGTAATTGGCCGTAACGTTATTCAGGTTTTTTTCGAATTTAAAATCCATTCGGCATATCTCATACCATTTGCCCAAATAACGATCTTTTTGGAAAGGCTTTACCGCTTTAGCGCCTTTGGGGATGGACACGCATGAAGAAAAACTAACGATTAAAGCTGCGGCCCCAATGCCGGCAAGCGCTATTTGCCACTTTTGTATTTTCATGCTTTAGCAACTGTGTAGTGCGGGTTTTGTTTGTAGGAAGAAAGTAAACGTTTAAAACCGTATCGATGGATAAACTCTAATCTCTCTACACTCATCCAAGTATAGCCACTTGTACAGGCGCGGGGTTATGCTTCAAATTGATTTAAGTTGAAATCCCTGTCTACAGTCCCCTTTATCTTCGTTTTAATGACGATGGCGGCTATGGCGGACGGTAAATCGGATAACTTTAAGGGGATTGTGGGCACCGCTACCAAATGATAATTTAAATCTGCAAAATGATTCAGCACGGTACGGTCAAACGCAAATAAGCCTTTGCATGCCATTGTGACAAAATCAGATAAGTATAAGTCATCAGCTTTGCCAACGATTTCTTTTAAAGATGGATTTATAATAAATTCACTTCTTATTTCATCGTTCCAAAAATAATCTGCTAATAATTCAGTATCGTGTTTCGAAGATGATACGGATGAGGGTAGCTTACCACCTCCGGAAGCAACGAAAGCAATATTTTCTCCATCTGTAAAAAACCAATCGATATCTGAGGTTTGCTGTTCAATTTCGGTAATCATATGTGTATTTAGATAACAATTGTTGAAAATAGCAGGTTGGCAGCGAACTAACATCCAACTGGCAAAGAAGGCTTATTTTGTTTTACCGCTAAGCGCCGTTCTTTGAAAGGAACAGCAATGAAGATGGGAGCTTAAAAATAACAACCGCCAAGCCGCTTTCAGTGCCGTTATTCTTTAGCCGACCGTTCCTTGAAAGGAACGGCAATGAAGATGGGTAACTGAGTAACATATACTATCAATCCACCTTCATTGCCGATCGGCTTTAGCCAACCGTTCCTTGAAAGGAACGGCAATGAAGATGGGTAACTGAATAACATATACTATTAATCCACCTGCATTGCCGTTCGGCTTTAGCCAACCGTTCCTTGAAAGGAACGGCAATGAAGATGGGTAACTGAATAACATATACTATTAATCCACCTGCATTGCTGTTCGGCTTTAGCCAACCGTTCCTTGAAAGGAACGGCAATGAAGATGGGTAACTGAATAACATATACTATTAATCCACCTGCATTGCTGTTCGGCTTTAGCCAACCGTTCCTTGAAAGGAACGGCAATGAAGATGGGTAACTGAATAACATATACTATTAATCCACCTGCATTGCCGTTCGGCTTTAGCCAACCGTTCCTTGAAAGGAACGGCAATGAAGATGGGTATCTGAATAACATATACTATCAATCCACCTTCATTGCCGTTCGGCTTTAGCCAACGGGAAATTATATAATACCCGCCTTCTCCAATTCCACCTGCATCTGCTGCTGCAAACTCAAAGCCTCTGCCCTCGCTGCTTCGGCAAAGTCTTCACCCTTGCTGGCGTAAATAATAGAGCGTGATGCGTTTACGATGAGCCCGCAATCTGCCGTCATGCCGTATTTGCACACATCTTCCAGGCTGCCGCCTTGTGCGCCAACGCCGGGAACTAAAAGAAAGTTATCAGGCGCGTACTTACGGATATTGGCAAACTCGGTGCTTTTGGTAGCACCCACTACGAACATCAGCCTATCGGCACCGGCCCAGGTATTGGCCTTCTGTATTACGGCTTCGTAAAGGAAACCCTCGCCGGTGTTGAGGTACTGAAAATCCTTGCTCCCTACCGATGACGTAAGCGCCAGGATAATCACCCATTTGCCCTCATATTTTAAATAAGGCGTAACGCTGTCGTTCCCCATATAGGGCGTAACGGTTATGGCATCAAAGCCCATCCCGGTAACATCTTCGTTAAAAAAAGCTTTGGCATAATTATCAGAAGTATTGCCAATATCGCCGCGTTTGGCATCTATAATAGATAAACAATCCTTGGGCAGGTACTCATAAGTAGAAATAAGGCTTTGCAGGCCCGCCATGCCCCTGCTTTCGTAAAAGGCGGCGTTGGGCTTGTAGGCTATGCATAAATCCCTGGTAGCGTCAATGATGCGCTTGTTGAATTCGAACGCCGGATCGGGGTATTCTTTCAGGAAATCGGGAATTTTTTCTACATCTGTATCTAATCCCACACATAAAAAAGTTTTCTTTTGTTTTATCTGGGCTATAAGTTGCTGGCGGGATATCATCTTAATGTTTTGTTTCGATGCCAAAAATCTAAAAAAAACCACACAACCTGTTATTTTTTTATTAAATTTGCATTTCAAGAATATTTCATTAAAATTGCATCGTTTTCCTCTGCATTTCTTGCTTACAAGAAACAATTTTTATCACCACGTCATTATTGTTGATACTTACCTGGCTTAAATATTGCATATACAGGGTTTGCAAAACAATCTTTCAACTAAAAAATCCTTTTGAACTATAATTCATATCATGTCCGATACAATAGAATTGAACGACAAACTCGTTTCTGAGTTGCGCGATATTGCTAGGAGTTTGGGTATTGCCACTGCTGATGAGCTTAGGAAAGCCCAGCTTGTTGCTGCAATAGTTGAACAACAGCAATTAATAGAAGCCGCCAGGAACCAACAAAGCATCACCGAGAACAATTACGCGCCTAAGCCTACAGGCGAAGATACTGAAGCACCAGCCGAAGCGGAACCAGCCGAAAAAACACGCAAAAGAACGCGTGTTGTAAAAGCCAAAAACGAACCAAGGGTAGAAGTACCTTTAAACGATACAAACATTTTTGAGCAGGAAGAAGACGAGTTGGAAAACAACAACCGCGGCAACTTTACGCCTGCTGTTTCGGCTACTACCGTTGAAACCGATGAGGAACAGGCGATAAGGGCAGAACAGCTGCCTGCCGAAGCCCGCCCCCAGAAATTCGAACGTCGTGTAAACAACACAGGCAACGGCCCTGCGCAAAAAAACCAGGAACCCGCTATCAACCTCGATTTTGATAACGTTATCGTAAACGAGGGCGTACTGGAAATTATGCCCGATGGCTACGGTTTCCTCCGCTCTTCTGATTATAACTACCTCACATCTCCGGATGATATTTACGTATCGCAATCGCAGATAAAACTTTTCGGCCTTAAAACCGGCGATACCGTACGCGGCAGCATACGCCCGCCAAAAGAAGGCGAAAAATATTTCCCGCTGGTACGCGTTGAGGCCATCAACGGCCGCATACCTGCCGAAGTGCGCGACCGCGTACCTTTCGACCACCTTACCCCGCTTTTCCCTTCGGAGAAACTAAGCTTGTTTACTGATGCCGGTAATTATTCTACCCGCATTATGGACTTGTTCTCTCCTATTGGTAAAGGTCAGCGTGGTTTGATTGTGGCGCAGCCAAAAACAGGTAAAACCATGTTGCTGAAGGATGTGGCTAACGCAATAGCCAAAAACCACCCCGAAGTCTACCTGATCATCTTACTGATAGACGAACGCCCCGAGGAGGTTACCGATATGGCCCGCAGCGTACGCGCCGAAGTGGTATCATCTACCTTTGATGAGCCCGCAGAGCGCCACGTAAAAATTGCCAACATTGTACTGGAAAAAGCAAAACGCATGGTAGAGTGCGGCCACGATGTGGTTATTCTGCTGGATTCTATCACCCGCTTGGCACGTGCTTACAATACTGTTGCACCGGCATCAGGTAAAATATTATCGGGTGGTGTGGATGCCAACGCATTGCACAAACCAAAACGTTTCTTTGGTGCGGCCCGTAACATCGAGGATGGCGGTTCGCTTACCATTATCGCTACTGCTCTTACCGAAACCGGCTCTAAAATGGATGAGGTTATCTTTGAAGAATTTAAAGGTACCGGCAACATGGAGCTTCAACTGGATCGTAAACTGTCTAACAAACGTATCTTCCCGGCTATCGATATCACTGCATCGAGCACCCGCCGCGACGATTTGTTGCTGGATCGCGATACGTTACAGCGTATATGGATACTACGTAATCACCTTGCCGATATGAATTCGCAGGAAAGCATGGAGTTTTTACAGGCCCAGATAAGGGGTACAAAAACCAACGAAGAGTTCCTGATTTCGATGAATTCATAATATATTTATAAATATGGAGTTATAATTTAGCACAAGCTTAATCTATAATTCCATGTTTTTAACTAAAATTATTATACCTTCATAACCAATTATGAGGAGGCGAGTAAAAAAACATCTTCCAAATGCCATTACCTGCGCAAACCTGTTCAGCGGTTGCGTTGGTATCGTATTTGCGTTTCAGGATAACCTGGTTATAGCGGCTTATGCCATCTTTTTGGCGGCGATCTTCGATTTTTTTGATGGGTTTGCCTCAAGGGTACTCAATTCCACATCGTGCATAGGCAAGGATCTGGATTCGCTATCGGATATGGTGAGCTTCGGCGTATTGCCATCGGCCATCGTTTACGAGTTGCTTTCGCGCTCGCCGCAAATACCCGGTATTGGCGAATATGTTAATTACGCAGCGTTTTTGTTAGCCGTATTCTCTATGTTGAGGCTGGCCAAATTCAACAGCGATACCCGCCAGGCAGATAGCTTTATAGGCCTGCCTACCCCGGCTAATGCTATCCTCATTGCATCAATTCCGCTTATTATGCTGCAGTACGATGGCTTAAGCCGTTACATACTCAACCCTTACGCCATTTTGGTTTTTATTGCTTTGATGTGTACGCTGCTGGTGGCCGAGATACCGCTGATGTCGCTCAAATTTAAGAACAGTGATTTCAACAAAAACTTTTACCGTTATTTATTGCTGCTGTTTTCGGCAATACTGATACTATTTTTTAAATTTGCGGCAGTTCCGGTGGTTATTGTAATGTATATCACCTTATCTTTAATTCAACTAAAATTTGCCGACGATACCATCCTAAGCAGAAACAAACACGCTTAGCTAAGTATCTTCCTAACTCAAGTACACAGATGAAAAAATTCCTGGCCGAAATAGACGTAATGCCGAAAAAAGAAATTCTGGACCCTCAGGGCAAAGCCGTAACTGGCAGCATGAAAAACCTGGGTTTATCAGAAATACAGAACATACGTATAGGCAAACACATTACGCTGGAAATTGAAGCCGACAGCACCGAAACTGCGAGCGAAAAAGTAGACCAGGCCTGTAAAAACCTGCTTGCCAACCTGATTATGGAAAGCTACAGCTTTAAGCTGGAAGAAGTTGCTTAAGGAAGCAAGACTGTTAGATACAAGAATCAAGATAGAAGACAGGGTGTCTGCGGATAGTTTGTCGTAAATAAAAAGAGGCGATCATATAAATGGTCGCCTCTTCTATTTTGTGAATTTCCTCTTTTTTCTTGACTCTTGACTCTTGACTCTTGAATCTTGAATCTAATAGTCTTGTGTCTTTAAAGGTTCGCTTCCTTCTCAATCTTAATTTTATCTAGTTCTATCAGGTTTTTGTTCACCATGGTTTTTACCATGTTAAATGTTGCGATAATTTCGGGCGGGTTAGCAGCGCCTTGCTTGCAGGCAATCTCAACTTCCTGTATGGTGGCCTGGCACCACGGCATGCCAAAAAAGCCCAGGTTGGGTTTCAGTTTGTGCGAAGCCTGTGCGGCTACTACCCAGTCTTGCGCATCAATAGCAGCAGTTATGCTGGCCAGCAATTGCGGGGTCTGCTCTAAAAACATGCCAATAGAATCTACAATAAATTCATCGCTGCCATCGGCAATTTCGTATAAAAAGGCAAGATCAAGGTCTTGCGCTGGTATGTTATAGGCCATTGTACTGGTTTATATGTCAAAAGTATAATTTTTTTACAATCAAGCTGTCTTTTAACTCGTTTTTGAGCACTAAAATATTTTTATTCAGCACAGGGTGAAGCATATCCGGCGCAAGTTCGGCCAGGGGTTCCAGCGTAAAACGGCGATTATGCAGCTGCGGATGCGGCACTACCAGGCCCGGCTCGTCAATCACCTCATTTCCATAAAACAATATATCGATATCAATGATACGCGAACCCCATTTCACCTCTCGCGTGCGCCCCATCTGCAGTTCTATAGTCAATATCTTTTCCAGCACGTTTCTGGCCGGCAGGTCTGTTTCTAACTGTATAACCTGGTTAAGGTAATCTGGTTCATCTGTTTTGCCCCATGATTGCGTTTCGTAAACTGCCGAAGCGTTGATTACCTCCGAAATTTGCTGCCGCACGTGCTCAATAGCCTGTTGCAAATGCAATTGCCGGTTGCCCAAATTGGTACCCAAGAGTAAAAAAACGCTAACCATGTTGTAACAAATGTCATATCCCCGGCTCTTAATAAGGTTAAGCAGGGCTATTTTAGTAAGTTTGCATATATAAATGATTTATAACAGTTAATGAAACAATTCTTCAAATTTGTATTCGCCACGGTTGTGGGCATCATCATTTCTACCGTAATTTTTGGGGTGGTATTCGTCCTGATCATTGTGGGCCTGGTTAGCGCGGCCGGTTCAGACAAAACCGTAGATGTTGACTCCAACTCTATCCTGCACGTAAAAATAGATTACCAGATAAACGAACGTACCGCCAATAACCCGCTTGCCGGCATTGGTTTTCTGGGTTTCGATGGTGAAAAATCATTGGGATTGAACGATATCCTCGCCAGCATTAAAAAAGCAAAAGACGACAACAACATCAAAGGCATCTTTTTAGATGAAAGCTACATGATGCAGGGCCAGGCTACTACCGAGGAACTGCGCAACGCACTGCTCGACTTTAAAAAGTCGGGCAAATTTGTGGTGGCTTACTCCGAAATTTACACCCAGGGTTTTTATTACCTGGCTTCCGTTGCCGATAAAGTGTACTTAAACCCCAAGGGCATCATCGAATTCAAGGGCTTTAGTTCGGATGTTACCTTTTTGAAAGGTGCGCTGGATAAGTTGGGCATCGAGGCGCAGATTATTAAAGTAGGTACTTACAAAAGTGCAGTAGAGCCATACTTCCTTACCAAAATGAGCGATGCCAACCGCGAGCAGGTGACTTCGTACCTCGGTTCTATGTACGATCATTTCCTTATCGGCATAAGCAAGAGCCGCCATATCAACAAAGATTCGTTATTCAACTACGCCAACACCGGCCGCATACAGGAGCCGGAAGATGCTTTGAAATACAAACTGGTTGACGGTCTGAAATACAAAGATGAAATTTTAAGCGACCTGAAAAACCGTACCGATATCAACGAGAAAGACGACCTGCACAGCGTTGAACTGGGCGAATACTTAAAGAGCAGCCCTAAAGACGATGGTAAGGAAGATGACGACGATAAAAAGAGCTACTCCAAAAACCGTATTGCGGTGATATACGCCTCGGGCGAAATTAGTGGCGGCGATGGCGACGATAACAGCATCGGTTCCGAAAAGATATCAAGGGCCATACGCAAAGCCCGTACCGACGATAAGATAAAAGCGATTGTTTTGCGCGTGAACTCACCCGGTGGCAGTTCGCTGGCATCTGACGTGATATGGCGCGAGGTGATGCTAACCAAAAAGGTAAAACCCATCATCGTTTCTATGGGCGATGTGGCAGCATCCGGCGGATATTACATCGCTTGCGCAGCTGATTCTATTTTTGCCGAGCCGAATACCATCACCGGTTCTATAGGCATCTTTGCGGTGCTGCCTAATATGCAGAAATTCTTTAACGATAAATTAGGCGTTACTTTCGATGGCGTAAAAACCGGCAAGTATGCCGATTTGGGCGATGTAAGCCGTCCCCTTACTCCAGAAGAACGCGCCATGCTGCAAAAAAGCGTGAACCGTGGTTACGATACTTTTACTAAAGCTGTTGCCGATGGCCGCAAAAAAACACAGGCCTATATCAACTCTATTGGCCAGGGCCGTGTGTGGACTGGTCAGCAAGCTTTAAAGATCGGCTTGGTTGACCGCCTGGGAAATATCAGCGATGCCGTTGCATCTGCCGCAAAAAAGGCGAACCTGAAAGATTACCAACTGGTAAGCTACCCCGAGCAAAAGAGTGTATTGAGCAAATTAGGCCAGGGTTTCTCCGCACAAATGAGTGCCCATTTAGTAAAAGCCGAGCTAGGCGAAAACTATAAATACTACCAGCAGATAAAAGGCGTAACCCAAATGATGCGCACCCCGCAGGCACGTATGCCTTACGAAGTGGTAATAAGATAATTTTGTTAAATATTTTGATGGAAAAGCTGCCTGCGAGGGTGGCTTTTCTTATTGGGGCGTACCTTCAAACCATCTTAGACAATCAGTAGCGTTTACTGCCACAGCAATATTTATTTGCCCCTCAAATTTCTCGGGGATCCAGCAATATATCAGCCTACTATATTCATTTTTCGTGAAATAAAACCAAGTATCAATAGGCGGACAGTCAAAAATGTCAATTAGTCCATCCGAGTGAGCTTCGGAACATCCATCCACTACAGTATTATCAACCTCTGCTATCAGTATTTTACCTTTAAAACTAGTCTGCCGTTTATCCAACTTCACCACATGCATTTTATTGGCTAATTGTTGGTCAAACAAATCGTTATAAATCACCATATCGTCGTCTCTCCATGGATCGACCGACCAACCCGCTTCAAAATAAGTCATGGTTTCCCCTTCATGTTCTCCCGGTTTAAAGGTAAATACCTTTTGACCATTACATTTCGGGTTAAAACTCCTCAATATCTCAGCTACAGATTTCTCCGTATTGGCCAGCTGCATTTCGCAATAAGCTTGCGTTAGCAGTAGGTTTTGGGCAAATATTTCATGGTTAATTTCAGGCATCTTTCTAGCAGTCATTTGGTTCACCTCCTACCGGCATTAAACCTGCCCGTGTTGAGCACACCTTTAGGGTTCTCCATCCAATCGAATACCTCGAGTGCGTTCACAGCAATGCCTTGATCAACCGTTTCAACAAATGGTTCCGGTATCCAGGCAAATAAAATCGGCCATTTATCACCCTGCCCTATATAAAACCAAGTATCTATAGGTGGGCAATCATTACCATCTATAAACCCTTCAGTCTCCGCTTCTGAAGCACCATCCGGAAGTGCTTCGTAAATGTCGGCCATCAAAATTTGGCCTTTCACGGAAGTTATTTTTTGAACACCGGCCAATGCATTACGTTTATATTCTAATTGGAGTTCCAAAAACTTATCAAACAAACTCTCGTTGAGTGGGTCTGTATTGTATTCCAGGTATGTATAAGGCCCGTCCAAAAAATGAAACATTGGCTTACCATCATATTCAGGATTAATGCTACGCAATATTTCCGAAACATGTTTATCCGTATTGACTAACTGCATTTCGCAATAGGCTTGCGTTAACAATAGGTTTTGGGTGAATATTTCATTGTCGATGTTGTGCATATCAGGCGGCGATGTATCAACCAAAAAAGTACGTAAAGATTTGAGTTAACACGAATTTATTCGAATTAAATCGAATTCCACGAATTTTTAGCTCAGATAGTTAGAAATAATCATGAGCCGGTTTTGTGTTAATTGAGCTTAATTCGTGGAATTCGTGTTCACTCATTTCTTATTCACTCAACAAAACCGCTATGCCCATCTGCGCCTACCTCCGCGTTCTCTGTGGTTAAAAACAGATATGCGATAATGTTGTTCAATAATAAAAGGCATTTTTGCCCTTGCCTTTTGTATTTTTACCGCAAACCAATTTATGGAAAATAAGCCCGTAGCCCGTACGCTCCGCCTGTTGTCGCAATTGATGGAATTGCACGAGGCTAACCCCTTCAAAATAAAATCAATAGCCAATGCGGCTTTTAAAGTAGATAAGCTGCCCTTCCCTATTGCCGGTAAAACCGTTGCCGAATTGGAGAAGATTGATGGCATAGGCAAAAGCCTCGCCGCCAAAATTGCCGAACTGCTGGAAACCGGCACCATGACCGAACTGCAGGAAATGCTGGATAAAACCCCCGAAGGCGTCGTAGAAATGATGGGCATCAAGGGCATCGGTTCCAAAAAAGTGGCCACCATTTGGAAAGACCTGGGTATAGAAAACGTAGGCGAATTGTACTACGCCTGCAACGAAAACCGCCTGATAGAAGCTAAAGGCTTCGGACTGAAAACGCAGGACGAGATACGCAGGCTCATCGAGTTCCGGATGGCGGGGAACGGCAAATTCCTGTACGCACAGGTAGAGGAAGAAGGCAAACTGCTGATGGATGAGATAAAAGGCATTTTCCCGGAGGCACTGAAACATTTCGCAGGGGAATTCCGTCGATTGAACGAAATCATTACCGAATTGGTGATTGTTGTGGGCAGCTTGAACAAGCAGGTTGCGTTTGACGCGCTTGCCAAATCGAATATTTTACAGAATGTGAGCTTGAACGGCGACCATATTGGCGGCGAACTGAAAAACGGGCTGCTGGTTGATATTATATGTGTAGATAAAGCGCAGTATTATAAAGAACTTTTCATCAACACCGGTACAGACGAACACGTAGAAGCCGTGATGGCCCTGATGACTGAAGAGCTGGATGAACCATCGAGCGAGGAATTCATTTATCAAAAAGCCGGGCTGGCCTGGATGCAGCCCGAACTGCGCGAAGGTGATACTTTTATAGACCGCGCGGCTACCAAAAAGCTGCCAACGCTGATTACTTACCACGATTTGAAAGGCACCCTACACAACCACAGCACCTGGAGCGATGGCGTTAACACCGTGGAAGAAATGGCCCTTTACTGTCGCGACGTGCTGAAACTGCAATACCTGGGCATGTGCGACCATAGCAAGAGCGCCTTTTACGCAAAGGGCCTCAGCATAGAGCGAGTGCTGCAGCAACAGGAAGAAATAGACCACCTCAACAAAAAGCTGGAGGGATTCCATATATTCAAGGGTATCGAATCGGATATATTGAACGATGGCTCGCTGGATTACCCCGATGAGATACTGCAACGATTCGATTTTATCGTAGCATCGGTACACAGCAACCTCAAGATGGCCGAAGACAAGGCGACAGCCCGATTGATAAAGGCTATCGAAAACCCGTACACCACCATATTGGGCCACCCCACCGGCAGGCTGCTACTGAGCCGCAAAGGGTACGATATCGATTACAAAAAAGTAATAGATGCCTGCGCCGCTAACAAGGTAATCATCGAAATTAACGCCAACCCGGTACGCCTCGACCTCGATTGGCGCTGGCACCAATACGCATTGGAAAAGGGCGTTATGCTATCCATTAACCCCGATGCACACCGCACCAGCGGTTTCCTGGATATGGAATACGGCGTAAATGTGGCCCGTAAAGGTGGCCTCAGCAAAGAAATGTGCCTGAATGCCTTATCTTTGGACGAAATTAAAAAGGTTTTTGAAACGAAGAAGCCAAAATAAACAGACAACCCTGAATCCGTTGTCACGCAAAGACGCAAAGGCGCCAAGATTATAACCACTTTGCGCCTTTGCGAGAAATTACTCAGGCGATAACAGTAAACACCCTATGCGACACAACCTCGAACAAACCCTCTTAGATAAAATAACCGATACCCCTACCCTTGCGGCCCGCATACAGACCTGGAAAGCGGAAGGCAAAAAGATAGTTTTCACCAACGGCGTGTTCGATCTGCTGCATTTGGGCCATATTACCTACATGGCCAAAGCAGCAGAACTAGGCGACAAGTTGGTTATCGGGCTCAACGCCGATGCATCGGTAAAACGTTTGAAAGGCGAAAGCCGCCCCGTTAACGACCAAAGCAACCGCGCTGCGGTACTGGCGGCCCTGTTTTTTGTTGATGGCATCGTACTATTTGAAGAAGATACCCCCCGCGACCTTATCGTTACCCTGATGCCCGATATTTTGGTAAAAGGTGCCGATTATACCATCGAAAATATTGCCGGGGCCAAAGAAGTACTGGCCAATGGCGGCGAGGTAAAAACCATTAGCCTGGTAGAGGGTTACTCATCTACCTCTATTATCAACAAGATACGGGCAAATAGTGTAACCGGGTAATCATACCAAGATGAAAATACTGGTTATCCGCTTCAGTTCGATGGGTGATATTATTTATACCACCCCTGTGGTACGCTGCATCAAAAAGCAGGTGCCCCATGCCGAAGTGCATTTCATCACCAAACCAGACTTTCAGTACATATACAATAACAACCCCTACCTGGATAAACTCCTGCTGCTGAAGCCCAGCCTGGCCGAAACCATTGCCGATATTAAACAGGAAAAGTACGATTACATCATCGATTTGCATAACAACCTGCGCACGGCCATCATCAAACTGCGAACGGGAGTTAAATCATACACCTTTAAAAAATACACCATCCGCAAATGGCTCAGCCTGAAGCTAAACCTTAAACTGGTGCCCAATACCCATATTGTTGACCGATATTTAAAAGCTGCCGAACCACTAGGCGTTGTAAACGATGGCAAGCCGATAGACTATTATGTGGGCGAGCACCAGTTAAAAGACTTGCTTCCGGCCAGCCATCAAGATGGCTTTGTAGCCTTTATTATAGGCGCAACGCACTTCACCAAACGCCTGCCCAACCCAAAAATCATCAGCATCTGCCGGGATATAAACCTACCTGTAGTACTGCTGGGCGGTAAGGACGTAAGGGCCAACGGCGATGAAGTGGCCGACGCAATGGGCCCTAAAGCCTACAACGCCTGCGGGGTAACATCGCTGGATGAATCGGTTTTCCTGGTATCAAAAGCGCAAAGCGTTATTGGTTTTGATACGGGGTTGACACATATTGCTGAAGCTTTCGACAGGCCCATCGTATCTATCTGGGGCGGTACCGTGCCCGATTTATTGGGCGTACAACCCTATATGGTAAAGGATGCCCTGGTTGCCGGTACGGATATAAGCTGCCGCCCCTGCTCCAAATTTGGGCTGGAGAAATGCCCGCTGGGTCATTTTAAATGCATGGTTGATATGCCCGAGGCGCCGATAACCGCCTTCGTAAATACCCGCGAGAAATAATTCGCTGCAAATCAAACAATAAGAAGAGGATACTGGCCATTCCTTTTTTTTGTTAAATGCAGTTTTCACTATAAACCATCCCATCATGAAAAAACTCATTCTCTCCTTGGCTTTTTTAGGCGTATCCATCGGCGCTTTTGCACAAATACCGTCAGTGGGTATTAAAGGCGGCATTAATATTGCCAAAATATCCGGTTCTGATGGCAGCGGCGGCACCTCAACTTCCGGCACATTAACCACGTTTTCGGTAGGTGCATTTTTAGATTTTAAGGCGGGCGCCTTGTCCGTTCAGCCGGGTTTATACTATACCGGGAAGGGATCTAAAAGCGATAACCAGATTAGTTCAGCATCCGGTTCGCTCAATTTGAGGTATTTGCAGGTTCCTGTCGATTTCGTATTCCATTTACCCGCCGTTGTAGGTAATGTGTACATAGGTGCCGGCCCCTATGTGGCATTTGGCATATCTGCCAGGTCGAAAACATCGGTAAGTGCATCAAACACCAGCACATTAGATCTCAGTTTTGGCAATGATGCCAGCCAAATCAAACGCATGGACTATGGCGTGCAGGGCATCGCCGGCTTCCACTTCAATTCCGGATTTTTGATAGGTTTGAACTATGATCTCGGGCTGAGCAATATCACAAACGATAGCAGCATAAAAAGCAAAAACCGCGTATTGGGTGCGGCTATAGGTTTTACATTTTAAAAAAACACGAATTTTCACGAAAGAGGATCAATTTCACGAATTATCCTGCTTTTAGCGGCCTTTCGAGGCGCAATACGGAAGCTAAAATTCGTACAGTCCGACTCAATCAGTGTAATTCGTGTTAACTCATTGGTTCAGTTTTTGCTCCTGTTTTTTTTATACTTTTAAAACCGATGAAAAAACTACTCCTGATACGCCATGCCAAAGCCACCCACGAAAGCGGCTACACCGATTTTGAACGCCCGCTTACCGAAAAAGGCATCACAGGGGCCGAAGCCATGGCCGCTCATTTGCTGGAAAAAGGCATCATTCCGCAGCTTTTTGTTACCAGCCCTGCTCTGCGCACCCATACTACAGCCAATATTTTTACCGATACGTTGAAGCTTAACCCTTCAACCATCATCAAGGCGATTTATGATGCAGGCGAACCTACCCTAATGCGCATCATCAACGAGTTACCTGCCGAGCAGGATTTCGTTGCACTTGTGGGGCATAACCCCGCCGTTGCACAAATACTATACAGTTTAAGCGGTGCCATCAAAGAAGTGCCGCCGGGTACCGTAGCGCTGATTGAGTTTGATTTGGATAGTTGGGAAGAGATTTATGAAGATTCGGGCAAGCTTACTTACTACGATAACCCCAAAATTTAATTGATGCAATAAGCTTTGCCCGGCAAGGAGCGGATGAAGCCCTGCAGCTCCATATCCAACAGGGCCATAGCCAGTTGACTTACCGGCATATTGGTTTTGATGCTGAGGTCGTCTATAGCCAGCGGTGTTTTGTGCTCGCGGATGATCTCGTAAATGCTCCGTTCGCCGGGCGATAGATCAATAGCCAATGTCAGCTGTTCGGGTGCACCCTTCAGTTCGCCATTCTTTTCCCAGCCCAAGCTGTAAGCTAAATCGGCAACACAGGTGAGCAATTGCGCTTTGTTGTTGCGTATCAAAAAGTTGCAACCTTCAGAATACTCATCGCCCAACCTGCCTGGGAAGGCAAATACATCCCGGTTATAGGTGTTTGCAATTTCGGCAGTTATCAATGCGCCGCCTTTTAGGCCTGCCTCTACCACCACGGTAGCATCGGCCATACCGGCAACAATGCGGTTGCGCTGCGGAAAATTCTCCCTATCGGGATTGGTTCCCGACGGATATTCTGTGAGCAGGCCGCCATTCTCCAGCATCTTATCGGCAGTGGCCCGGTTTTGCGCGGGATACATCCTATCGAAACCATGCCCTAGCACCCCTACTGTGGGTACCCCCGCCCGCAGGCACTCTTTATGTGCGGCTACGTCAATACCCAGGGCCAGGCCGCTGGCAATCATGATATGGTATTCCTGCAATTCTTCAACCAGTTGTTTGCATAGTTGCTTGCCGTAATCGGTAGCGTTGCGGGTACCTACTATGCTGATGATGCGCGGCATATTTAAGTTGGTAGTGCCCCGCGAATACAGCAATAAAGGCGCATCGTGGCAGTTCTTCAGTCGCCGAGGGTAGCGTGCATCGGTATAAAACAGTACGTCGATATTGTTCCTGTCGATGAAATTCAGCTCCGCTTCGGCACGGCGCAGGGCCTCATCAAAATCGGCCTCGCGCAGCGTTTTTGCGCCAACGCCCCTGGCTTTGCTAAGCGAAGATTTAGATAGGCGGAATATCTGTTCGGCATCGCCAAACTGGCTCATCATCGATCTGGCCAGCACGGGGCCTATCTTTTTAATAAATGTTAAAGCAAGCTGGTGTTGTAGCGACATAGTTTTAGATGCCCTAAAGTAGCAATAATCCTAATATTATTAGCAAAATAACGAAATTTAGTTTAGATGGTGAATTGAAATTTCACGCAAAGGCGCTAAGCCGCAAAGGTGTTTTTATTATGTTACGGGTTTGGCAATTTCTGGCTTTGTTTCCCATTCAATCGTATTAATGTAAAAATATCAGTTACCTATAGCATTGTAGCTTTCTTTGCGTCTTAGCGCCTTTACGTGAAATAAAACTTCAAAAAACTACAAAAATAGTTTGCAAACTATAAAAATAGTTTTACCTTAGCCTAACTATAAAAATAGTTTGCTATGAAAGTAAAAGAACTCACCAAAGCCGAAGAGCAGATCATGCAGATACTGTGGCAGTTGAACGAAGCCATCGTAAAAGATATCATCGAACGCATACCCGAACCTAAGCCCGCTTACAACACCGTATCTACCGTGGTAAGGGTGCTGGAGGGCAAAGGTTTTATCGACCATAAGGCCTACGGCAACTCGCATGTGTACTTCCCTATCGTGAGCGAAGACGATTACAAGAAATTCACCTTCGATAAGCTGATGAAAAACTACTTCAGCGATTCGTACAAGAGCCTGGTATCGTTCATTGCGGATGAAAAGAACCTGGGTCTGAAAGAACTGGATGAGCTGACCGAACTATTGAACAACCTTAAAAACAAAAAACAATGAACTGGCTGCACTACCTTGTTGAAGCAAATATTTACCTGGGGGTATTTTATTTGTGCTATTGCTTGTTCCTGAACAACGAAACCCATTATGTGCTGGGCCGCGCTTACCTGCTGTTTAGCTGCGTGGTATCGTTCGTATTGCCGGTTACACAACTCAGCATGCTTAAACCGGTGGAGCAAATAACCTTGCAGCCGGTTGCTTACACCCCACCCGCAGTGAACGGTAGCCACTTGCCCGAGATAACGATAGATGAACCCGTTGCGCAAATAACCATGCCGGATGTACTGTTTTATGCCTACATCATAGGTGCGGCTGTAACACTAATCGTGTTGGGTTACCGCCTGTATCGCCTGT
This sequence comes from Mucilaginibacter psychrotolerans, assembly GCF_004519315.1. GTDB lineage: Bacteria > Bacteroidota > Bacteroidia > Sphingobacteriales > Sphingobacteriaceae > Mucilaginibacter > Mucilaginibacter psychrotolerans. The sequence continues at coordinate 54,160 of NZ_SOZE01000018.1, read as the reverse complement.
CGCTGCTTACGCGCAAGAGCAAATCTCGCTATGCAGATAAGTATAAACTGATACAGCTTAAGGGCGATAATACGGCGTTTTCGTTCTTCAATTACCTTTTTATTGGTACCGAAGTGCCCCAGGCAGATACCATTATAGCGCACGAACTGGTACATATCCGCCAACGGCACTCGGCAGATATTATGTTTGTGGAGCTGCTTAAAGTGGTCAGCTGGTTTAATCCCTTTATATACCTGCTGCAACGTAGCCTGCGCACCCTGCACGAGTACATTGCCGATGAGCAAACTGCCGCACAAGAGCGTGATGCACTAACCTACTCTGCCTTTTTGCTCAATAATGCCTACGGCATACAAGGCTCGCCCATAGCACATTCTTTTTTCAATTATAATCTCCTAAAAAAGCGAATCATCATGTTAAATCAAAAACGATCAGGCAACTTAGCAAGGCTAAAGTACCTGGCCGCAGTCCCCCTCTGTGTAGGGATGCTGTGCGCATCAACCCTCGTGTTTAGTAAAAATTATGCGTTCATCGACCTCGCACCTACAAAACCCGTGCAAGCCGAAATCCGCATAGACGAGCCCATAACCAAAACCATTAAGTATTTTAAAACGGTAGATAAGGTTAGGGATTTCACAGCCTACTCCGATAACCTTTCATTTACCCACAAGGGGGTTAAAAAGGTGTTTTTTGCCAAGAGTGTTACCCCTACCGAACTCGATTACATCAAAAAAACCGTGAATTTTACAGTAGAGGTAATTGATGTAGATAGCCAAACACTAATGCCGGTTTCTGCAGCTAGTGATGCCAAAAGCGATACCACCCGTAAATTACCCCCACCGCCGCCACCTGCACCCGCTAAACCAAAAAAAGCGGCAAAATTAGCATTGAGCAAAGCAGGCACCCCACCACCGCCGCCGCCTGCGCCCGTTAAACCCAAAAAAGCGTCAAAATCAGCATTGAGCGAAGCAGGCACCCCACCCCCGCCGCCGCCTGCACCCGCTAAACCCAAAAAAGCGCCAAAATTAGCATTGAGCAATGCAGGCACCCCACCGCCGCCGCCACCTGTGATAGTGATAGATGAACCCACTTCCCCACCCAGTCCCCCGAGTAAAACGATAGACACAGTAAGGAATTACAGGATAACTCACGACAAACCTAGAAAAACAAAAAGAGTTAAACCTGTAGTGGTATCATATGCACGCAATTATAACATCGTGATCGATTCTCCGGTAGTTGTTACCAACACGCAAATCAGCATAAAGCCGAAAGTTAAACCTGTAACTACACTAAATTTGAAAAAAGTTAATGTAAAAACCGCACCGGTACTTAAGCTGGATATTAAAATAGATAGCCCGGCAACCCGGAAACCGTAATTACCCTTTTACGTAGATAACCTGCTTGGTATCAAAAAAATCCTCCTCAAAATAATCCTTGAGGTAGAATTGCTGAACGGCTAAACCCGACTCGGCAATTTCTTGTGTTAGGTCCCCCCCTTTTAAATAGAGTATCCCGCTGGCCAGTTTATTGGTAGTAGATTTGATGAACTTGCCTTTTACCCATGGGTAAAAATCTTTCAATTGCGTAACCGCACGCGATACCACAAAATCAAATTTCTCCTTTATTTCTTCGGCCCTTGCGTGGGTTCCTCTTACATTTTTCAGCCCTAAAGCTGCCGCAACCTCATTAACTACCTTTATTTTTTTGCCGATAGAATCAACCAGATGAAAGCTTGTTTCGGGGAAAAGTATGGCTAAAGGAATGCCGGGGAAGCCACCGCCGGTGCCTACATCAAGCACCGTTTCGCCAGGCATAAAGGGCATTACTTTGGCTATACCCAGGGAATGCAGCACGTGGCGCTCGTAAAGTAAATCAATATCCTTACGCGATATCACGTTGATTTGGTTGTTCCAAAAGGTGTAAAGTTCTTGCAGGCGGGCAAACTGTTCCTGCTGAACAGGCGTAATATCGGGGAAATACTTCAGGATCAGATCAGATGTCATCCTTATTGTGCTTGTTGATGATATTGCCCAGTAAGAACCGGGCTCTGAATAATTGTGCCTTAACGGTACCCAGGGGCAAATCCAGGTGCTGGGCAATCTCCTCGTACGATAATTCGTCGAAATAGCGCAGCGTTATCAGGTTACGGTATCGCAGTGGCAAGCTTTCTATCAGCAATTTCAGCTCCTCGGTTTGCTGTTTTTTAATGGATGTTTCTTCGGGATTGAGAACATCCGCCTTTATCTGCAGCGGCTTTTCGTCGCCATCTTCATCCAGCATACCGTGAATGGATTGCGTATTGAGCTTCTTTTTGCGGATAAAATCGATACAGTTATTGGTAGCCACGCGGAAAAGCCAGGTACTAAAAGCGTATTCGGGCTGGTACTTTTCCAGTTTTTCGAAGGCTTTGGCAAAGGTTTCCACGGTGAGGTCCATCGCATCTTCCTTGTTGTTTACCATCTTCAGCACCATAAAATAAATGGAATCTTTGTAACGGTGCATCAGATCGGCATAGGCCTTTTGGCTCCCCTCGCGGGCTTTCACCACCAGGTAAAAGTCGTTCTTCGCGTTCTCGGTAAAATTTGCGTTTACTTCCATCTGGTGGTTTTTATAAAAGTACCTATCAATCCAAATACGTTTAAGTAAAGGTAGTAAATCGCATCAAAAAAAGGCAATACCCAAAGTATATCCCCGACATCCAGCTTCTTAAAAATCCTGCTATAAATAATGAATTGCAAAATCATCCTAAAGGCTAATACGCCCCCGGCCAGCAGCGGCTCGAACTTAAATACCAGGCAAAGCGCAAATAACACGTAAAATAAAAATCCGCTGACGGCATCAATACTCAGCATTTGGCGGTGCCTGTTCTTATACTCTTTACCTACCCCCATATGGCGTTTTTTTTGCTTAAACCAACTGCCTAAAGTGGTTTTGGCTTCGGTATAGGTAAAGGCATCGGGGTGTATTTCTATTACCGTATTCTCGGCTGAGGCGTTTTGGTTTACGAACAAATCATCGTCGCCGCTGAGGATATGCATATGCGATGCGAAGCCTTTTGAGCCAAAAAACAAGGTTTTGGTATAAGCCAAATTACGCCCTATGCCCATATATGGGTCGCCGCGAAGCGCAGCCGAAAGGTAGTTGATGGCGGTTTTAACGGTTTCGAAACGAACGAAAGCATTGAGGAAACTACGCCCCCGCAAGTATGGTGAATAGCCCAAAACCAGTTGGGTTTGTCCCTCAAACCTGGCGGCCATCCGGGTTATCCAGTGTAGTGTAGCAGGCTTGCAATCGGCATCGGTAAATAAAAGGTGCTCGTTTTTGGCGGCTTTAATCCCCAGCGTAAGGGCAAATTTTTTGCCGGTTTTGTAACGGTCGTGCTCGGTAATGGTCACGATTTTAAGGTGCGCAAACTCGCGTTGGATATCTTCCAGCACCACGTCCGACCCATCATAAGAGCAATCGTTCACCACCACCACCTCATAATCGGGATAGGTTTGCTGTAGTATATAAGGCAGGTTTGCGGCCAGGTTTTTGGCTTCGTTACGGGCGCTGATGATAACAGAAACCGGGATACTAACATCCGGCAAAGCCTGCGAAGGCGTATAACCATATAACTTGGTATGATTACCTACTAAGTAATACAGCTGAATAATAAAACATAGCTGAAATAGAACGAATAACGCCTCTTGAATATAAGCTTCCAAACCCCTTAATAATAAGGTGCAAAAGTGCTAAAAAAGGTTGAAACGTTGGAATGTTTTAAGGTTGAAAGGTTTGTTTTTTAAAGGTTTTTTGTGTAGATTATAGGCAAGCTTACGGCTACAACTGCCTGAAACGGAAACGGCCCCTAATATCAGGTGCCGTTTCTGTTATTTGTTTTCGTGCTTTTTCAGCATCCAATCAGGTATGGGGTGTAGGCGAAGGAATTGTTTGGCGCGCTCTGCCTGTTCGATAAAAACAGGGTCATTTTCGTGAGTCTTCATGGTATTATCTATAATAGGTTCGCCAAATCCAATTATAGTATTTACTTTTTTTACTTCGGACATAAAGCAAGGCATTACTTTTTTAGATACTCCTCGGGCAATCCTTTCAAACCATTTTTGCGTATAAATTCTTTAGCCTGTTCTGCTTTCTTAACAAAGTAGGGGTCATTACTCCTATCTTTTACTTTATCACTTATAACACCATTATGACTAGCTTTCCGTAATTCCATATTTATTTCCGAGACAGTGCGATTTCGATAACATTTCTTTAATGCGTAAGGAATTTCATTTTTTTTAGCTTCCAACGCTTTTACCCACCCTCAATAAATGGGAACTAGGGTAATTTCAGTTTGCCAAGTTTATAAAGCAGCTATTAGCTAATTTTACTTTTTTACCTGAATGGGAAAAGTGACATTGGCAAGCCGCTTTTTGGCTTTCTCAAGCTTTTCAATAAAAAATGGATCATTATCAAAGCTACTCTCACCAATAATTGCTACTGGTTTACCAAATCCTTTCTCGTAAGGCACCTTTTTTGTTTCTGGCATGACTTTAAATTTACTATATCAAATTTACTATTTTTCTTTCCTTTTCACAAGAAATGCCTCATAGTTAACATTCAATTGAAAACTTTCAAAGCCGTCGTCTCTAAACCCGTATACCTCAAAACCAGGCTTAATATCGTTTAACATGCGTCCTATGCTCATTTGATACAGTCTCGTTTTCGCCGGCGTATTCCCTTCGGCATAGATGTAATGGTTACCATGATGATCACAAAACTCATTGATTGTTGTGGCAACTGTTGCCAAAATCCTGTCTCTATCCTTATTATCCGTTATTGCTAAATCGTCGATTATGCCCGTCAACGCATCTACGTCACCGAAACCCAAATTATAAATAATAGGATTATCCCGAGCTTTAACAAATTTAACAACCTTCCTTATCAACCCTCTCGGGCCTTCACTGTAAAAAGTGTACTCTTGAGCGTCGTCGGTTGCGTAGTAAGGATATCTTTCTAAATTCATTAATTATGTAATGCTGTAGGTTGACATCCCAAACTTAATGTTTTTTCTGTATCATACACCCGCCCCTTCATCTCCCCCAAATTGCAAATTCATCTTCAATATACCCCTATCATCTAAAATAACTACATTAGCGTAAACAACCAATTAACCGCCGATTTCTGTTTTATGAATCCGTTTAAAACTGTACTAACGCTGCTGTGTCTTTTTGTTATTACTGTTGCCAACGCACAGCACGCTCCAAAAAACCGTGTAATTATACTAACGGACATTGAGGCTGATGCCGACGACACGCAAAGCCTCATCAGGCTATTATTATATAGTAATGATATTGATATAAAGGGCTTAATTGCCACTACATCAGTCCATCAAAAAACGTGGATAGTGCCCGAATCTATCCAAAAAATAATTAGTGTATATAATAAGGTATTGCCAAACCTGCGGAAGCACGACCCGGCTTACCCCGATGCGCAAAAATTAAGTATGCTGGTAAAAAAAGGGCAACCCGGCTATGGTTTAAATGCTACCGGCGCCGGGAAAAATTCTGCGGGCTCTGATTGGATAATAAGAGAACTGAAACAAAACGATCCTCGCCCATTATGGATCTCGGTATGGGGCGGTGCCAACACTTTGGCGCAGGCATTATATACGCTTAAAAATTCTAACGACGTGGCAACCATGAAGAAAATGGTTGCCAAACTGCGCGTTTACACCATCTCTGATCAGGACGATAGCGGTATTTGGATTCGGAATAACTTCCCCGAATTGTTCTATATCCTTACCCCCGGCGGATACGGAAAAGCCACCTGGCTGGCCATGAGCAAGGCGGTGGACGGCGCAAATAACGAAACGATTAGCAATAGATGGATAGCCGATAATATCCAACAAAGCAAGGGGCCGTTGGGTGCACTTTATCCCGATGTTGCCTATACAATGGAGGGCGATACGCCATCATGGCTATCGCTGATACCAAACGGGCTGAACGTTCCAAACCATCCGGAATGGGGTGGATGGGGCGGCCGTTACGAACTTTATAAGCCTAACCTGGCCGATTTTGATGCAAAAGGTTTTACCGGTGGCGTACCGATAGAATCCGAAACAAGGCCCATTTTTACGAATGCTGCGGATAGTTATACACCCGTACTTTTTAACAATTATGGCCGTGCTGTGCGCAATGATACGGTATCTTTTCATGATAACTGGGCAACCATTTGGCGCTGGCGCGATGATTATCAGAACGATTTTGCGGCCCGGATGGATTGGACAACCAAGCCTTACCGTGGTGCCAACCACCCGCCGGTGCCTGCAGTAGGGCATTCAATGGCTATTACAGTAACAGCCGGCGAAATTTTTTCGCTCGATGCAAGCGGCACAACCGATCCGGATGGCGATAACCTAAGCTATTTATGGTTTCAGTACGCAGAAACTGGTACGCTAAAAACACCGGTAAAAATCCTCGTGGCAGAAAATTTATATAAAATTTTTCTGTTAGCACCCGAGGTAAAAACAACGGGAACAACCCAATTTATCCTGAAAGTAACCGATAAGGGGAAGCCCGCATTGTCGCGCTACAAACGCGTATTCCTGACGATTAAACCACGTTAAGGCTTACGTCGCTTTCAACCTAAATCACTAATTTTGCGGGATTAATGGAATTTACTTTAACAGCTCAAGACCCCCTATCTAAAGCCCGCGCGGGCGAACTGGTTACCGACCATGGTGTAATACAAACGCCTATTTTTATGCCGGTGGGTACCGCCGGTACGGTAAAAGCGGTACACCAGCGCGAACTTAAGAACGATATAAAGGCCCAGATCATATTAGGAAACACCTATCATTTATACCTGCGGCCGGGCCTGGATATTATAGAAAGTGCAGGCGGCCTGCATAAATTCAACGGTTGGGAAGGCCCTATTTTAACCGATAGCGGCGGCTACCAGGTGTATTCGCTTACGGATGTTCGCAAAATAAAAGAAGAAGGCGTTACCTTCCGTTCGCATGTGGATGGCTCAAAACACCTGTTTACACCCGAAAATGTGATGGATATACAGCGCGTAATTGGTGCGGATATCATCATGGCTTTCGACGAATGCACCCCCTATCCATGCGATTATAACTACGCAAAACGCTCCATAGAAATGACGCATCGCTGGCTAAAACGCTGCTGCGACCGGTTCGATAACACCCAACCAAAGTACGATTATAACCAAACTTTGTTCCCCATTGTACAGGGCTCTGTGTATAAGGATTTGCGTGTGCGGTCGGCCGAAGTTATCGCTTCTTTTGAGCGCGAAGGCAATGCAATAGGCGGTTTATCTGTAGGCGAACCGGCCGAAGAAATGTACGCCATGACGGAAATTGTATGCGATATATTGCCCCAAAGCAAGCCTCGTTACCTGATGGGCGTGGGTACGCCGGTGAATATTTTAGAGAATATCGCGCTTGGAATTGACATGTTCGACTGCGTTATGCCTACCCGAAACGCCCGCAACGGCATGCTTTTTACCAAAAATGGCATCCTGAATATGCGTAATAAAAAGTGGGAAAACGACTTTTCGCCCATAGAAGCGGATAGCGATTTGTATGCCGATACGCAATATACCAAGGCCTATTTGCGCCACCTGATACACTCCGGAGAGATGCTTGGCGCGCAGATAGCCACCCTGCACAACCTGCATTTTTACCTGTGGCTGGTAACCGAGGCGCGCAATAAAATCATCAGCGGGGAGTTTTACCACTGGAAGAAAATAATGGTGAGCCGCTTAGGCCAACGCTTATAAATGAGGAAGTTTTTAGACCGGTACTTAAAAACCATCGATTGGTATATCATCAAGAAATACCTGGGCACGTTTATATTCACCCTGGGCATTTTTATGGCTATTTCCATCGTGTTCGACGTGTCAGAACACCTGGATAATTTCCTGGGAAAAAACGCTACTTTAAGCGATATCGTGTTTAAATACTACGCCGGTTTTGTGCCGTATTATATGATGATGCTATCTCCGCTGATCAATTTTTTGGCGGTTATTTTCTTTACGGCGAAGATGGCCAACCAAACAGAGATCGTACCGATCCTCACCAGTAAGGCCAGTTTTTACCGTTTCATGCGGCCCTATATACTGTCGGCAACGGTCATTTTTACGGTATCTATACTGGCCAATATCTTCATAATCCCCTTCACCAATAAGCTAAAAGTTGATTTCGAAAGCAAATATTTCTTCATCGGCGACGACCCAACCAAGAGCGAAGTACACATCCAGCTAGACAAAAACACCTTCGTTTTCCTGCAATCTTACGACCCCCAGGTGCATATTGGCTACCAGTTTATGCTGGAAAAATTTGATGGCGACGAGCTAAAAATGAGGCTAACTGCACCCAGTATACAGTTTGATACGGTGAAAACCAGGTGGAATATTATCAGCCCATCTATACGTTATGTGAACGGTTTAAAGGAAAAATTCATCTCGAACGGCCCGCCAATCGACACCGTTTTAGACATGCGCCCAATAGATTTTGAGGTGCACGATAACGTGAACAGCAACGTGTATGGAGGCATGAGTTTAAAGGTTTTGAACACCCTTATAGAGAAAGAAAAGCAGCGCGGCACGGGTGCTTTAATTGATATGCAGTTTGAAAAATACCGCCGCTTTGTAGAGCCTTTTTCTTCTTTCGTGCTATGTGTAATTGCCGTTGCTATCTCCTCGCGCAAGGTGCGCGGTGGCGTAGGACTACCCCTGGGGATAGGCATTTTCATCTGCTTTGTGTACATCGTAGTGAACCGTTTCGCACTCGTTTTTGCCGTTAAAGGTGGTTATGAACCCTTGATTGCGGTACTGATTCCTAACATAGTTTTTGGTATATTGGGCACAGTATTGATACTGAAAGCACCCAAATAAATGCCCGAAAAAACCACCAACCCAGCCCTTAGTAAAAACCTCATCATCCTTCATCTGACCGTTTTTGTATGGGGATTTACCGGCATACTGGGCCAACTTATCACTATATCCGCGGTAACTTTGGTGTGGTACAGGGTTGGAATTGCAGCAATTTCGCTGTTTTTTTACCTTATTTTTCAAAGAAAAACACCGAAAATCCTCCGAAAAACACTGGTAAAAATGGCCTTTACCGGCGCTTTGGTGGGTGGGCATTGGATACTTTTCTTCGCTTCCATCAAACTTTCTACCGTGCCGGTTACGCTGGTTTGCCTCTCTTCTATCACACTTTTCACGGCAATTTTTGAGCCGATCATCAACAAAACGCGCATCTCCAAAATGGAAATCGTAGCAGGGTTTTTGATCATCGTCGGCATTGTTTTGATTTTTAAATTCGAAACACAATACACTAAGGGCATCATAGCAGGCCTTGCCAGCGCGGTATTGGCAGCCCTCTTCGCCATTATCAATTCGCGGTTTGTGAAGACCTACGAGGCACCTGTTATCGCATTCTACGAGCTTACGGGGGCCTTCGTATGGATAACTATTTACCTGCTGGTAACCGGCAGCTTCGCCAATTTCAGCATACCCAAATTATCCGATATCGGCTACCTCGTACTGCTGGGTACGGTGTGTACATCGCTGGCTTACGTGGCAGGGGTATCGGTAATGCGCGAACTTTCGGCCTTCCGGGTGGCGCTCATCACCAATCTGGAACCCGTTTACGGCATCATTATGGCCTTCCTTTTTTTGGGCGACAGGAACCGGGTAACACCCGGTTTTTGGATTGGTGCGGTCATTATCCTTTCCACTATTTTTCTTTATCCCCTCGCCCAAAAGCACGTAATAAAACGCCGCGGCAGGTAATTTTTAAGCCTTTGTTTTCTTCCGTTTTTTCATCTAATCATCCCAACGTAACCTGGGGTAGGGGCTAAATACGCCTCTGCAAATAAGCCATTTTTAGCCCTTCTAAGGCATCCAAATTTCCCGACGAGGAATTGCTCGTCGCAGCCTTATTAATTTCCACACGCGCAAAATCTACTTTTTTGATAGTGTACTGAACAAAAACTTCAGCAAAGAAGACTGAAATACGCTTAACACCCATACTACATACATAAAAAACATTCTTATTTTTTAAATAATGAAAATTTCCAAAAAATCACTCTACTTAAAATCAGTTATTTATATAAATTAACTAAATCAAAAATTCAAATAACATAAACTTTTAAAAATTCAGAATACTAAAAATATTAGTACACATTAACGAACCTTATAAAATATGAATTCATTATACTAATAATGAGAATTATAGAAGGTGTTATATAACTTAAAAATACACACGCGCGTTTTTGACAGAACTGTTCATGTAAGTGTATTGAGCAGAAAATTGAGCGTCAACTAAAAATCGGCGAGGTACTGCCCGCATATACGAACAGCGCTTTTCCGGCGGGAAATCAGCAGTAAAAAACGTCAGTAATTAGGTGCTGTTTTTAAAGTAGCCGCTCCTTTAAAATATCCGGGAAACAATGGAGCCATGGCCAGGTTAGGTGCGAGGCAAAAATCAGACGAGGTAAATGGATAGCACTTTTTGTACGTTGTGGGAGTCAATAAAAGCGCAGCGATAAGTACCGGGATTTTGGCCGCGCTGCCATCGTGCTTTCGGGTAAGATTTCAGGTCTCTTAAAAACCGATTTTAAAACCGGTTAAAAAAATCGCATCTTGTGGCAACCATAAACAAAGCCAAGCCATGAGCATAAAAACCATCGTCGTACTCATCATTGCAATTTTGCTGACCATTATTTTTATGCAAAACCTGGATAAGGTTCAGTTCACGGTTTTGTTCTCTACGATGTACATCTCTAAAATTACCATGATGCTGATCGTTGGCGTAGCCACCTTTATTTTGGGCTACCTGGTTGGCAGGCCCGGTCGCAGTAAATATAACCACACCAGCTACGATGAAGATGAAGACGACAGACCCAAACCCCGTACACTAAGTGACGAGGACAGGGATTATATCGATTGAAGTTTACAGCAAAAAACACCTCATTTTACCCGGGAAAACCGGAGAAAAATCGGTGCTTTTCTGTGGTATTCTTTGAACTGCCTGGTAAACCCTAAACATCATAAAAAACCTGGTTTTCGGCTTCCATAGCGCTCAGGTCGGGCAGGGTATCGAATATGCCAAAGACCGATGCCCCACTCCCGCTCATGGCGGCGTACAACGCCCCCCGTTCGTAAAGCTCAGCCTTCACCCCGCGGATGGCCGGATGATCGCGGAAGATGTGCACTTCGAAATCGTTCTTGATATTTCTCTTCCAGGTTTCGATGGGGGCTTGTATGAGTTCGTAAAGAGATTCTTTCACCGGGGCCGGTTTTACGCCCCTGTAGGCCTCCGCGGTGGAGACATGGGCATCTGGCATCACCAAAACAATTCTGTACGCCGAGAGGTCTAATTTCACGCTTTCAAACTCGTCGCCTTTGTCGAAAGCGAAAACGGGCTTGGCTTCGATGAAGAAAGCGCAGTCGGCACCCAGTACCCGGGCGTAATCCATCATGGCATCTGCAGATAGTCCCAGCCCAAATTTCTCGTTCATCAGCTTGATGAAAAACGCGGCATCGCTTGAGCCGCCGCCCAGCCCGGCACCTATCGGAATATTTTTGTGCAGGTGGATTTTTACCGGCGGCAATTTCGGGAAATCCTTCTTCAGCAAATGGTAGCCTTTGATGCAAAGGTTGTCGGCATCATCACCGGGAATCTCGATTCCGGACGACTCAAAGCCGAGCTCGTCGGCTTCTATCACCTCCAGCACGTCGTTAATTTTGATGGGGTAAAAAACGGTCTCCAGGTTGTGGTAGCCGTCGGGCCGACGTTCGGTAATATTGAGGCCTATGTTTATCTTTGCGTTCGGAAATACGATCATCAGGATTTGATTAACAACCGGTGTATTTTTGCACATCGGTAGGATACCAAAATTAGATTATTTTTCTTTGTTGCAGAATAGTTGGAAACGTTAAAAAGGTTGGAGAAGTTAAAAAAGTTGATAGCGCATGAACAGTTTTGAAGATTTGGAGGTTTGGAAACATTGCCGCCTATACCGAATTGCAATCCGCGAAACTTTGAAGACATTCCCGCGCGAAGAAAAGTATCTACTGATAGACCAATTAGCAAGATGCTCCAGATCCGTTACTGCCAATATTGCAGAGGGGCATGGGCGATTCCATTATGCCGACAACCTTAAATTTTGCAGAAATGCCCGCGGCTCGCTAAACGAAACCCTAGACCACCTCATTTGCGCTAACGACGAAAACATTATCACCACCGAAAAATTAAACGAGCTACGGACCAGTTACGAAAACTGTTTCCGGCTCTTAAACGGATATATTGCTTATTTAAAAACCAGGCTAGACCAGAGCAAAGGGTAGATCAATGAAAAGTACGCGAAGTGTTGATTTGTGAAAACGGCTAATGAAGTTTTCTAACATTTCTAACTCCTCCAACTTTTCTAACTTCTTTAACTTTTCTAACCTCTCTAACTTTTATAACAACCATGAAACAATACCTCGACCTAATGCAGCACGTGATGGATACCGGCGCGCAAAAGCACGACCGTACCGGCACCGGCACCCTCAGCGTATTTGGCTACCAGATGCGTTTTAACCTGCAGGAAGGCTTCCCGATGGTGACCACCAAAAAACTCCACCTCAAATCCATCATCCACGAGCTAATATGGTTTTTGAGCGGAGACACCAATATCCAATACCTGAAAGATAACGGCGTGCGCATTTGGGATGAGTGGGCCGATGCCGATGGCAACCTCGGTCCGGTTTACGGCTACCAATGGCGCAGCTGGCCCACGCCAGATGGCGGCCACATTGACCAGATTACCCAGGTGGTGAATACCCTCAGGAACAATCCCGATTCGCGCCGCATCATGGTATCGGCCTGGAACGTGGCGGATGTTAACCAGATGGCTCTCCCACCCTGCCATTGCCTGTTCCAGTTTTATGTGCAGCCGGCAGATGCTGCCAAGGGCGAAACAAAAGGAAAACTCTCCTGCCAGCTTTACCAGCGCAGTGCCGATATATTTTTGGGCGTGCCTTTCAACATCGCTTCCTACGCCCTGCTTACGATGATGATGGCCCAGGTATGCGACCTGGAGTACGGCGACTTCATCCACACCTTTGGCGATGCCCACATTTATAACAACCATCTGGAGCAAGTCCGCCTGCAACTAAGCCGTGAACCAAAGCCCCTGCCCACCATGAAAATCAATCCGGATGTGAAAGATATTTTTGGCTTTAAGTTTGAGGATTTCACCTTGGAGAATTACGAACCGCATCCGCACATCAAAGGAATTGTTGCGGTTTAAGACTGGATTGCGTAAATTTGAAATTATGAGTACCGCTGAATTAAAAGAAGAGATAGAAAAAGCTGTAAAGCAAATTCCGGAAAGCGCACCAGAGAGTGTACTACAGGAAGCTTTGGGATACATACAAGATATCAGCAATAAAATTGCAGAGCGAGCAAAACGGGCTGAATATGTAAAAGAAATTATTGCCGAAGACGAAGAAGTGTTCAGGAAGCTTGCACAATGATAGATTTACAGGAAGTCGAGGTTTATCACAACGGCTTAATTGACCAATTCGGAGGAAGTAAAGGCATCAGGGATATTGCAGGTTTAGAAGCAGCGTTGGCACGTCCCTATATGACATTCGACCAGCAAGACCTTTATCCAACTGCTGTGGATAAAGCCGCTGCGATATTCGAGAGCTTAATCATTAACCACCCTTTTATCGATGGAAATAAGCGAATAGCTTATCTTTTGCTTCGCCTTACGGTGCGCATTGAAAACATAACGATGGTCGCGTCTCAAAAAGAAAAATATGACATGGCAATTGCTGCCAGTATGGGCGAAATCCATTTCGATCAAATAAAAGATTGGATTGCTGCACATTCAATAAAAGTCCAATGACAATCTCCATCGTCGTAGCCATTGCCGAAAACCACACCATCGGCAAAACAAATTTAAATTTTGGTGGAACAGAAGTTGAGCTTCCGGATTTCATAAATCAATAAAAAGGGATTGTTGCGGTTTAATTTAGGATTGCGTAAGTTTGATATTATGAGCGTGCAATTTTTAACAAACGCCAAAGGCGAAAAAACGAGTGTTCTGGTTCCCTTGAAGGAATGGGATGCTTTAAATAAGCAGCAAGAGGAATTAAAAAAACGGCTGGAGGAAGCTGAGTTGAAACTTCGTTTTAAACAAATACTCGCTGATGCCAAATTATTTGAACAAGGTAAACTAAAAACTTATCCAATAGCTGAGTTGTTCAATGAGTTATGAGATTCTGTATAGCGACATGTTTCTACGGGAAATAAAACCATTAGCGAAAAAATACCCTTCCCTTAAACAAGATATTCAAAACTTAATCGTCGAATTGACCGATAGCCCCGATACGGGTATATCCCTCGGTAATAATCTCTTTAAGATTAGATTAAAGATCACTAGCAAGGGAAGGGGTAAATCTGGAGTCGCACGTGTAATAACCTGTGTCATTCATAAAAATGAGCAAGTGCTTTTAGCGGATATCTATGACAAAAGCGAACATTCCTCGATTGACGAGAAAACTATTTTAAAAAACTTAAAAGCTGAAGGCTTCGATTTATAAATACGAACATGACTGCTGACGAATTACGGAAAGAAATACACGCTCCTATTGATAAGCTACCTGAAAACCGCTTGCACGAGATTTTAGATTATATAAATAAAATAGAACGAGCCAGGCCCCGTGAGTTTTTTGAGGAGACAATAAAAGAAGACTACGAGGTTTTTAAACGGCTTGCCGAATGATCATCTCTATCATCGTAGCGATTGCCGAAAATTACGCCATCGGCAAAAACAATCAACTGCTTTGGCACCTGCCAAATGACCTTAAACACTTCCGCGACGTTACTACCGGGCGTACCGTGATCATGGGGCGAAAGACTTTCGATTCGGTGGGTAAGCCGCTGCCCAGGCGCAGGAACATCGTGGTTACCCGTCAGGACATCGAGATATCCGGCTGCGAGGTGGTGAAATCCATTGAGGAAGGTCTGGCGCTTTGCGGGCCCGAAGAAGAAGTGATGATTGTTGGCGGCGCTGAAATTTACCGGCAGGCTATGCCCATCACCAACCGCATCTATCTCACCATAGTGCACCAGGCTTTCGATGCAGATACTTTCTTCCCGCAAATTGATGATGCGGATTGGCAGCAAACAAGCCGCGAAGATTTTGCACCCGACGAGAAAAATCCGCTGCCTTATTCGTTCATCCAGCTCGATCGCCGGTAACAAAACCTGCTGTTATTTTGTTTCAATTAAAAATTTCATGCTTGCGAAATTTTATTAGATTTGCCGTCTATTTTTAAAAAGCTTATAAACTAATTAATTACATATAAATTCGCGATGCAAGGTAAAGGGGTTATTAAATTTTTCGCCATTCTGCTGGCTGTTGTGTGCTTGTACCAGCTTTCATTTACGTGGGTGGCCCATAAAGTTGAGAACGATGCCAAGGTTCATTCCAATGGCGATCCTAAAAAGGAAACAGCCTATTTAGATTCCATGGCTACTCAACCGGTGTATCCGCTCATTGGGCACACCTACCAATACTGCCTTGACAGAGAATTGGCCCTCGGCCTCGATTTAAAAGGCGGTATGAGCGTAACCATGCAAATTTCGTTGCGTGAGTTGGTTCAAACTCTATCTAACAACAACACCGACCCCGCCTTTGTACAGGCAATGGCCGATGCTGAAAAAGATGTTGTTGAAAAAACCAACAAGGACTACATTACCCTTTTTGTTGATGCTTACGAAAAACGCGCTCCCAACGGAAAGCTGGCTGCCATTTTTGCAAACAGCAGCAACCAGGACAAAGTGAAGTTCAATTCAACAAACAGCCAGGTTGAAGCTTACCTGAAAGACCAGGCTTCTGCCGCCGTGCAGCAATCGTACACCGTATTGCACCGTCGTGTAGATCAGTTTGGCGTTACGCAGCCAAATATCCAGTTGCAAAAAAGCACCAACCGTATTTTGATAGAACTGCCGGGCGTTAAAGAACCGGATCGTGTTAACAAGCTTTTATCGGGTACTGCCAAACTGGAGTTTTACGAAACTTATGACAATACAGAAGTTGCCGGCTTGTTAAGCAACATCAACACCATGTTGGCTGCAAAAAACAAAGCGACTACCGATACTGCAAAGGCTGATACAGCCAAAACAAAGACAGGCACCAAAGCGCCACTGTCTGCGAAAGACTCTGCCAACTCTTTATTGGCAAAATTGAAAAAAAGCGTAAAAGCCGATACCGCTGCTAACTTAAGCAAAAGCCAGCTGGCTGCTCAAAACCCATTGTTCAGTGTTTTAAGCCCTGCTTATTACCAAAGTCAACAAGGGCAAATACAACCTGTACCGGGCCCGGTTGTTGGTTTGGCTTACAAAACAGATACCGCCAAGGTAAACAGCTACCTGCGCAGTGCTGATGTTAAAAGCAAATTGCCAACAAACCTGAAATTGCTTTGGGGTGTTAAGTCGAACGACAAAAAACAGTTTGACCTGTATGCTATTAAACTTGCCGGTGCACAAAACGGCGCCGTATTATCGGGCGATGTGATCACCGATGCCAAAAGCGATATCGATCAGCAAAAAGGCGGCTACGAGGTTACCATGTACATGAACTCGCAAGGTGCCCATGCCTGGAAAACCATCACCGCAGCAGCAGCTGTTAGCAAAAGGTCTATCGCCATTGTATTGGATGATAACGTTTACTCTGCACCAGGTGTGCAGAACGAAATTTCTGGCGGTGTATCTTCTATCTCGGGTAGCAGCTTTACACAAGATGATACCAAAGATTTGGCCAACGTTTTAAAGGCTGGTCGTTTACTTGCACCTGCCCGCATTGTTGGCGGCGAAGTGGTAGGCCCCTCTTTAGGCCAGGAAGCTATCAGCGCCGGTTTATTATCATGTATCCTGGGTTTAGTGGTTATCCTCATCTTCATGATAGCCTACTACAACCGTGCAGGTACTGTTGCGGTAATAGCCGTACTGGTTAACGTATTCTTCCTGCTGGGTGTTTTGGTAAGCATACGTGCAGTATTAACGCTGCCGGGTATAGCAGGTATCATCCTGATATTAGGTGTTGCCGTTGATGCCAACGTATTGGTTTACGAACGTGTGCGTGAAGAACTCGGTTTAGGCAAATCTATCCGCATTGCGGTTGCAGATGGTTTTAAACATGCCTTACCTTCTATCCTTGATGCCAACATCAGTACTTTCTTAACAGGTATCATCTTATTCATCTTCGGTTCGGGCCCAATACAGGGTTTCGCAACTACGTTGATGATCGGTATCGTTACTACCTTGTTCTGCTCTTTATTGATCTCGAGGTTGATATTTGAATTCATGCTGGAAAAAGGCTGGGATATCAAATTCTCAAACCCATGGAGTTCACATACCTTTAAAAACGCTAACTACGGTTTCGTTAAGAATCGTTTCAAATTCTATATCTTCTCGGGCTTGTTCATTGCTGCCGGTTTGGTATCTATGGTAACCCGTGGCTTTAACTACGGTGTTGACTTTGGTGGTGGCCGTACCTACCTGGTGCAGTTCCCTAACAAAGCAGCAACAACCGATGAGATTCACCAGGAACTGGATAAAGCATTGGGCTTTGGTTCTGAGGTAAAAACCTATGGTGCCGATAAGATCAGCATCACGACCAACTACCTGATTAACGATACGGCACCTGACGCAGACGAAAAAGTAGCGAACGCTTTGATCAATGCTTTAAAAGTAAACCCGGTTACTACTATCACTTCAAAAGATATTTTAAGCCACCAAAAAGTGGAAGCCACCGTTGCCAACGAGTTAAAATCTTCGGCAAAATGGACCATCATTATTGCCATCCTGGTCATATCGGCTTATATATTGATCAGGTTCCGCAAATGGCAGTTTAGCCTTGGGGCGATGATTGCTACCGCACACGATGCTGCGATGGTATTATCTTTCTTCTCGTTGTTTAAAGATATATTACCGTTCTCATTAGATATCGACCAGGCGTTTATTGCGGCGCTGCTCACCGTAATCGGTTACTCTATTAACGATACCGTGGTGGTGTTCGACCGTATCCGCGAGTTCTTAAACTTGCACCATGCAAAAACCGATGATCCGAAAGAGGTGATCAACCATGCGATCAACAACACGTTAAGCCGTACCATTATCACTGCATTCACCGTGGTGCTGATTCTGATCATCTTGTTCCTGTTCGGTGGCGATGTGTTACGTGGTTTCTCGTTCGCCTTATTGATCGGGGTACTTTTCGGTACTTACTCGTCAATTTGCGTAGCAACGCCGGTTATCATCGACTTTGGAAAAAAAGACCTCAGATAATATATAATATGACATTATAATTAAAGGCTCCAAAGAACATTTGGAGCCTTTTTTGTTTAACAAAAAGCAGCCCCACCCAACCCTCCCCGGAAGGGAGGGCAGCCTCACCCCAAACCCCTCTCCGGTAGAGAGGGGCTTTAGAAAGTCTCCCCTACTGGTCCAAAGGACTCCTGTGGAGGGGAGCCTGCCTGCCGGGTAGGCAGGATTTAGAGGGCTGATTAAATTGGATAGATTTAAATTCTTAGTTTAATAAAAAAGTCTCCCCTGCCGGGGGAGATTTAGAGGGGGCTAAATACTTCAATATGAATACCAACAATCTTTCAAAATTCCCAACAGTAGTTATCATTGGCGGCGGCTTTGGCGGCATACAGGTTGCCAAACAGCTTGCAGATAAGCCGGTAGAAGTTATACTGCTGGATAAACATAATTACCATACGTTTCAGCCATTACTTTACCAGGTGGCAACAGGGGGACTGGAGGCCGAATCGATTGGTTTCTCGCTCCGTAAGAACTTCGAGGGGCAAAAAAATCTGCGGTTCCGCATTGCCGAGGTGAGTAATATCGATACAGAAAAGAATATCGTACAAACCGATATCGGCCCTTTTCCCTACGATTACCTGGTGATAGCCACTGGCTCTACCACCAATTTCTTTGGCAACAAGGATATTGAAAAGTACGCCATGCCCATGAAATCGATACCCGAGGCGCTTAATCTGCGCTATATGGTGTTGCAGAACCTGGAAGAAGCCATTTTAAAGCCCTCTAAAGAAGAGCGCGCGCCTTACCTGTCCTTCGTGCTGGTGGGTGCCGGTCCTACCGGTGTAGAGCTTGCTGGGGCGCTGGCCGAGTTGCGCAACCACGTACTGCATAAAGATTACCCAGAGCTTTCTAAAGACGAGATGAAGGTGTACCTGGTAGATTTTCTGCCGAAGGTGCTTGGCCCCTTCTCAGATCAAGGCTCTAAAGCTGCCGAAGGCTTCCTCACCAAAATGGGCGTTGAGGTGTTGCTCAATGTAAAGGTAGAAAGCTACGACGGCAACGAGATAAAATTCGAAGGCGGCAAAAGCATCCGCACCAAAAATGTGATCTGGAGTGCAGGGGTGGCGGGCGTAGTGCCGGGCGGTGTGAACAAGGAAGCTATAGAACGCGGCAACCGCATCAAAGTAGATAACATTTGCCGCATGGTAGGCAGCAGCAATATCTTCGCTATTGGCGATGTGGCTGCCATGATTACCGACGATACGCCAAAAGGACATCCGGGCGTGGCACAGGTGGCCATACAAATGGGCCAGCTTACCGGCAAAAACATCAATCGCCTGGTCCGCGGCGAGCAGCCCGAGCCTTTCAAGTATTTCGATAAAGGTTCGCTGGCTACCATTGGCCGGAATAAAGCGATTGCCGATTTGGGCAAAATACGTTTCCAGGGATTTTTTGCCTGGCTGGTGTGGATGTTCATCCACCTGATATCATTAATGGGCGGCCGTAACAGGGTTATCGTATTCATCAACTGGGTGGCCAGCTACATGAACAACAACGGCGGCAGCAGGCTCATTATCCGTAAATTCGAGCCGGAACAACTGGCACAGAAGGATGTACAGGTTTCAAAAATAGACTAATGGCTGATCAGATAAGAATTACCGAATGCCCCCGCGATGCCATGCAGGGTCTGCACGATTTTGTGCCGACTGATGTAAAAGCGGCCTATATCAACCTGCTTTTACAGGTAGGTTTTGATACCATCGATTTCGGCAGCTTTGTATCGCCGAAGGCTATCCCGCAAATGCGCGATACGGCAGCGCTATTAAGCAAACTGGATATGAGCAGCACGCGCTCCAGGTTACTGGCTATCATCGCTAACTATCGCGGTGCGGAAGAAGCTGCGGCGCACGAAGAAATTACCTTCCTGGGCTACCCCTTTTCTATATCAGAAACTTTTCAGTTACGCAACACCAATACCACCATTGCGCAGGCTTTCGATAATGTAAAACGCATCAACGAGCTATGCCTTGCCAAAGATAAATCGCTGCTCATTTACCTATCCATGGGCTTTGGTAACCCGTATGGGGATGAATGGAACACCGAAATTGTACAGCTCTGGGCGCAAAAGATGATTGATGAGGGCATCGGGTATGTTGCCCTGTCGGATACCATCGGCATTGCCACGCCGGAGCAGATCAGCACGCTTTACCCCGCTTTGGTAAACCTCTCGCCTATTACTAGTTTCGGACTGCATCTGCACTCTACCCCTGATACCTGGCAGGAAAAGGTAGCCGCAGCCTACGAAGCCGGCTGCACCCGTTTCGATGCCGCTCTAAAAGGCTATGGCGGCTGCCCCATGGCCAAAGATGAGCTTACCGGCAATATTGCTACCGAAAACCTCATCGCCTACCTGCTGCATCAAAACAGCGATTTAGGGCTCGATTTAGATAAACTGGGCGAAGCGATGGAATATTCCGGGAACATCTTTTTATAATTATTATTGAGCTACCGCGAGATCAGCGAAGCGTATCTCGTGGTGGGCATGTTGCAAACTTCCAGCTTGCGCCAGATGAAAGCTCACCTTGTGCCTACCGCGGGCTGGAAGCCCGCGGTAGCAAGCTCCATCCCATAAATGGGGCGGCAATGAAGGTGCTTCGTTCATCCAACTTCATTGCCGTCGGTTTTAACCGACGGTTGGGTAGCAAGCATAAACGGGATGCAAAGCGGCTCTGCACCTGTTCCGTCCCATAAATGGGGCGGCAATGAAGGTGCTTCGTTCATCCACCTTCATTGCCGTCGGTTTTAACCGACGGTTGGGTAGCAAGCATAAACCGAACGCAAAGCGGCTCTGCACCATTTCCGTTCCATAAATGGGACGGCAATGAAGGTGCATCTTTCATCCACCTTCATTGCCGTCGGTTTTAACCGATGGTTGGGTAGCAATCATAAACCGAACGCAAAGCGGCCCTGCACCGTTTCCGTTCCATAAATGGGACGGCAATGAAGGTGCATCTTTCATCCACCTTCATTGCCGTCGGTTTTAACCGATGGTTGGGTAGCAAGCATAAACCGAACGCAAAGCGGCTCTGAACCGTTTCCGTTCCATAAATGGGACGGCAATGAAGGTGCTTCGTTCATCCACCTTCATTGCCGTCGGTTTTAACCGACGGTTGGGTAGCAAGCATAAACCGAACGCAAAGCGGCTCTGAACCGTTTCCGTCCCATAAATGAGGCGGCAATTAAGGTGCTTCGTTCATCCACCTTCATTGCCGTCGGTTTTAACCGACGGTTGGGTAGCAAGCATAAACCGAACGCAAAGCGGCTCTGCACCATTTCCGTTCCATAAATGGGACGGCAATGAAGGTGCATCTTTCATCCACCTTCATTGCCGTCGGTTTTAACCGATGGTTGGGTAGCAATCATAAACCGAACGCAAAGCGGCCCTGCACCGTTTCCGTTCCATAAATGGGACGGCAATGAAGGTGCATCTTTCATCCACCTTCATTGCCGTCGGTTTTAACCGATGGTTGGGTAGCAAGCATAAACCGAACGCAAAGCGGCTCTGAACCGTTTCCGTTCCATAAATGGGACGGCAATGAAGGTGCTTCGTTCATCCACCTTCATTGCCGTCGGTTTTAACCGACGGTTGGGTAGCAAGCATAAACCGAACGCAAAGCGGCTCTGAACCGTTTCCGTCCCATAAATGAGGCGGCAATGAAGGTGCTTCGTTCATCCACCTTCATTGCCGTCGGTTTTAACCGACGGTTGGGTAGCAAGCATAAACCGAACGCAAAGCGGCTCTGCACCTGTTCCGTCCCATAAATGGGACGGCAATGAAGTTGTGACTTCGAACTTTTCCCATCCTTGCTTCATTGCCGTCGGTTTCAACCGACGGGCAACATGCAAAGATGAAGCACGTCACATCCCCAAATCTACATTCACTACCTGCTATTCCGTCCCATAAATGAGGCGGCAATGAAGGTGCTTCGTTCATCCACCTTCATTGCCGTCGGTTTTAACCGACGGTTGGGTAGTAAGTTATGGCCCTGAGTTTCATCGGAAGTGCCCACCAGGGCGTACTCGCAATCATATGGTTGTAAGAGCTTGGTGATATTAGAAAATAAGCATATGTCACCACCCAAACCATCACATTCCCTAAACTTCGGCTTAACATCCATTGCCGACCTTTCCGGCCATGAAAAAGCTGCTCGCGCTCATCGTCCTGATTGCCTTATACCTACCCTTACATGCCCAACAAGCCGACCTGATACTCACCGGCGGCAATATCATCACCCTGAAGCAAAAAGGCCACCGTGCACAGGCACTAGCCATGGCTAATGGCAGGATACTGGCAGTTGGCAGCAATATTGAGATAGCCAAATACGCAGGCAAGAATACCAAAATCATCAAACTGAACGGCAAAACCGTTATCCCCGGCTTTAACGATGTGCACCAGCACCCCGCGCCGGTATATCCGTTCGAGGCGCTATACGCTACCATCAGAGTGGATACGGTTACTTCGATGAAAAACCTGATCGCCCTCGTCAAACGCAAAGCAGCCATTACACCGAAAGGCATGTTGATACGCGGTGTTGGTTACAATGAAACTTTATTGGGCGGCCAACCCATACGGGATAGTCTGGATAAAGCCACAAGCGAGCACCCGGTGCTGTTGAGCCACGTGAGCGGGCACCTCTCTGCTGCCAACTCCTTCCTGATGGATAAGGCCGGCATTAACGAAAGCACCAAAGACCCGGCAGGCGGCCTCTTCGAGCGTTATCCGGGCACTAACAAACCCGATGGTATTTGCAAGGAATCTGCAGCCGGTTACCTGCGCCGCGCAAAAATAACCAACCCGCCCAAACCAACCGATGAAGAAGAAATGGCAGGCTACCGCCTCTATTTTAACCAGGTGTTGGCCAGTGGCGTAACCAGCATCGGCGATGCCAACACCAGTCCGCAAAAGGTGGCCATTTACCGCAAACTGGTAGCGGAGCAATTTCCTATGCGCTTTAACCTGCTCATCTGGTGGGAATACCTGGACCAGGTGCTGAATGGAACAATACCACGCACGGAAACCGATTTCCTGCGCATTGCAGGCATAAAAGTGGTGCAGGGCAATTCGCTCAGTGGCAAAACCTGCTGGCTTAACGACCCATACGATATGATTAACCCGCTAACCGGCAAACGCGATTACTACGGTATTCCACCTGCCCGCAGCCAGGCCGGACTGGATAGCTTGTTCCTGGCCATACATAATGCGGGCTGGCAAATTGCCTGCCACTCCAACGGCGATCGCGAGATAGCGATGGTAATATCATCCATAGAAAAAGCCATGCAGCAAAACCCGCGGCCCGATCCGCGCCACCGCATTGAGCATTGCAGCCTAACCACGATGAAGATAATGGAGGATATCAAGCGGGATGGCATTATCCCGGTATTCCATTGCTACCTGTACGAACTTGGCGAAAAGATGGCCGTTTATGGTGAAGAACGCTTGAAGATGCTGCACCCTACCCGTACCGCACAGGATATGGGCATTGTATATGCCCTGCATTCGGATGCGCCGATATCCACCTACCCGGCCATGATCCGCCTGGGTAGCGCTGTTGCCCGCAAAACCAAAGAAGGCAACGTAATAGGTGCCAACCAGTGCGTAGATGCCGAAGACGCCATCAAAGCCTATTGCTACGGCGGTGCCTATACCACCTACGAGGAAAAAAAGAAAGGCTCATTACTGCCCGGATATTTTGCAGATATGATAATCCTTGATGCAGACCCAACGGCTGTTGACCCGGATAAGATTAAGGATATCAAAGTAAATACGACGATTGTTAACGGGAAAGTGGTTTTTCAGGCGAAGTAGTTTGGCTAAAGTACTCGGGGAACAAATCTAAAAATTAAACCTTGTCATTGCCAGCGAAGGCCTGTGTGGTGGATTGTGCGGCGAAGCAATCTCGTGGTATGCATGGCCACTTTGTTAGTCCGCGCGAAGAGATTGCCGCGGCTCCCTTTCGCACATTCCTCCCCTTGAGCCTCGCAATGACAATGTAGGAATAGAGTAAGAGTAACCTACCAATCAAACTTCTGCTCCCCCTTGCGCCACCGCTAAAGCTAGGGCTGCAGGCGGTCACGGGGCCGGGGGGCGAACCATCTTATAATGCCTTATCCCTGCTTCTTCAAACTCCGGCCCATCTTTTTCGAAACCGAAGCGGGCGTATAGGCTAACGGCATCCAACTGGGCATGCAGGTAAACGTATTCGGCATCGGCGGGTAAAGCAGCTAAGATAGCACGTACCATCTGCTGCCCCAGGCCAAAGCCACGGCATCTCTTCAATACGGCAAAGCGTTCTAATTTGTAACCTTTATCGGTTTTGCGGTAGCGGCAGGCACCGGCGGCCTGGCCATCAACGGTTGCTAAAAAATGGATGCTGTGTTCGTTGAATTCTATTTCCAGTTCGGGCGGGCAGCCCTGTTCCAAAACAAATACTTCGTGCCTGATGGCAAATACATCTTCCAATTGGGCCGGGCTATTTACCTGGTTTACTTCTATCTTTGATGGATCGGGCATAATGCGGTTTACTCTTAAAGCCGGTTAGCTTGGTATTATGGTTCTCTTCCGCTGCATCAATAGAATGCGTACAGGTGAGGTCATCTTCCTTCTCGGCAAGATCGGATAATTTTACGTAAAATTTGTGCAGCTGGTCCAATTCTTTCTCGCTCAGATCCTCAATCACCACCATCCGGTTGCTGGCCCCCTGGTGCGACGCTAGTAGTTCGTTCAGTTTTAAATGGATCGCTTTGGAATCTTTATTCTGCGTTTTCTGGATAAGGAATACCATTAAAAACGTAACGATGGTAGTACCTGTATTGATAATGAGTTGCCAGGTATTGGAATATTGAAAAATTGGCCCGGTAACCAGCCAGATGATGATAATGGCAGCCGCTATGATAAAGGCTGCCGAACTGCCGGTTGCAGTAGTAGCCCAGTTGGCAAAGCGTTCAAATAAATTCTTGTTCTTATGGTTGGCCATAGTGTTAAATATTTACGCATACAACGCAAAAAAACCGCCGATGTTCTTAAACAAGGGCGGTTTTTATGCTTATTGGCTATAGCAATTATAACTTGCTGTTAGCGTCGATGCAGTTCAGATCGCCGAAGGCTACAGTTAAGCGTTTTACGAAGCTTTCTTCTGCCTTGCGCAACCAAACGCGCGGATCGTAGTATTTTTTGTTTGGAGAGTCATCACCATCCGGGCTACCGATTTGTGTTTGCAAATAGCCTTCTTTTGCCTGGTAGTAATCTTTTATACCTTCCCAAAATGCAAACTGCATATCGGTATCGATGTTCATTTTAATAGCACCGTATGATATTGCTTCGCGGATCTCTTCCTGGCTGGAACCAGAACCACCGTGGAACACGAAGTTGATCGGTTTCTCA
The DNA here is from genome assembly GCF_004519315.1 of Mucilaginibacter psychrotolerans. Lineage (GTDB taxonomy): Bacteria > Bacteroidota > Bacteroidia > Sphingobacteriales > Sphingobacteriaceae > Mucilaginibacter > Mucilaginibacter psychrotolerans. Next base: position 28,382 of record NZ_SOZE01000018.1, on the reverse strand, counting down.
GCAGCAAGGCCATGTTTCTCTTTTAAGTAAACCTGTGAGTTGTGCAGGATAACCGGCTGTAATTTAACGTTACCCGGTTTGTACACACCGTGTACGTTACCAAACGCAGCAGCAATGGTAAATTTATCGCTCACTTTTGATAGTTCTTCGTAAGCGTAAGCAACCTCTTCGGGCTGGGTATATAAGCGTGAGCTATCTACATCAGAGTTATCAACGCCGTCTTCTTCGCCGCCGGTTACGCCAAGCTCAATTTCAACGGTCATGCCCATTTTAGCCATACGGGCTAAGTATTTAGCAGATATTTCAATATTTTCTTCGATAGGTTCTTCAGAAAGATCAAGCATGTGCGATGAGAACAAAGGCTTGCCGGTTTCGGCAAAGAATTTTTCACCATGCTCTAACAAACCATCAATCCATGGCAATAATTTTTTTGCAGCATGGTCGGTATGCAAAATTACAGCAACACCGTAGTGTTCAGCTAATAAATGCACGTGCTTTGCAGCAGATACACCGCCCAGGATACAGGCCTGTAGTTTGCTGTTATCAAGCGATTTGCCCGCATAAAACTGCGCGCCGCCGTTTGATAACTGGATAATTACAGGTGAGTTAACAGCCTTAGCTGTTTCCATTACTGCGTTTATAGTATTTGTGCCGATAACGTTTACCGCCGGCAAAGCAAACTGGTGTGCCTTAGCTGCTTCAAATAGTTCCTGCACCTGATCTCCGGTGAGTACTCCTTTGTAATCTTTTAAACTCATTAACTTTATGTTTGTGCGCCGAAGTTATAAAATTAGTTGAAAAGTTTTAAGGTTTGAAGGTTGAAAAGTTATAGAAGTTAAAAAAGTTGGAGAAGTTAAAAACGTTAGAGTAGCTAAATAGGTAGTTTACCTGGCGGCATTCAAACAGTTCTAACTTCTTAGCCAACTCCAACCTCTCCAACCCTTCTAACTTTTTTAACCTTTCCAACCAATTCTAACTTTTTACAACCTTTTTTCGTTTCTTTGTGTCACTTGAAAGACTTAGATATAGATATGGCGTGGTTTAAGCGAGAAATCAAAGGGATAATTACGACTACACAGGAGAAGAAAGAAGCCCCCGATGGCATCTGGAACAAATGCCCCAACTGTAAGAAACCCCTTCACTACTCGGAACAGGTTGAAAACCAATACGTTTGCCACTACTGTGGTTTCCATATACGCATTGGCTCCAAAGAATATTTTTCTATTTTATTCGATGATAACCAGTTTACCGAACTGTTTGGCGACCTCACATCGGGCGACCCATTGCATTTTACCGATACCAAAAAATATACCGACCGCCTGGTAGAAACCAAAAAGAAAACCGGTTTACAGGATGCCATACGCGCAGGCGTGGGCAAAATGAACGGCGAGGACCTGGTGATTGCCTGCATGGATTTCAACTTTATCGGAGGCTCTATGGGTTCGGTAGTGGGCGAAAAGATAGCACGCTCTATCGATTACAGTATCAAAAACAAGGTACCCTTCCTGATGATATCCAAATCTGGCGGTGCCAGGATGATGGAAGCAGCCTTCTCGCTGATGCAGATGGCTAAAACATCGGCCAAGCTTGCCCTGCTGAGCCAGGCAAAAGTCCCATACATTTCTTTGCTTACCGACCCAACCACAGGCGGCGTTACGGCATCATATGCCATGCTTGGCGATATCAACATTGCCGAGCCGGGTTCGCTAATAGGCTTTGCCGGTCCACGCGTTATTAAAGAAACCATTAAAAAAGATTTACCAAAAGGTTTCCAGACTGCGGAATTTGTGCAGGAACACGGTTTCCTTGATTTTATAGTTGACCGCAGGGAAATGAAAGAAAAACTGGCCACATTCTTAAAAATGTTGGCACCGGTAGCAGTTAACGAAGTTTAATAATTATCATTATCAAGATATCAAGGCTGCCTTTCGGGGTGGCCTTTTTTGTTTGCTATAGCCCAATTGTCATTGCGAGGAGCGGCAGGGAACTGAGCGCAGGGGCGACGCGGCAATCTCATAGGAATGGCAACCCTGCTTATCGGCTATTGCATGCCGCTCTGCTAATCGGGAGATTGCTTCGTTCCTCGCAATGACGGGGTGGTAAATAAACAGGCAAGGCTTCACATTTTGTGAAGCCTTGCCTGTTTATGCTTTTCAAAAACTCCCCGTTCAGGGGGGTGGCGGGCGTGTTTATATCCCTTCCGTACCAGGCTCATGCCCTACCATGCGACCTGTTGTGCGGCCATGCGGACGGCTTTCGAAATTAGTTTTAGTGGCTACCCCTTCAGACGGGAACTCGTGTTGGTTTGGTGGCGTTACATCAGTCTGTTCACTGTAAGATGCATCGTTACCATCTTCCTGCTGTTCCTGTTCTGTTTGCGGGCGATAACCCGAACCGCCTTCGCCACTTTCGCGTTCTTCAGGTGTTTCGTTCGGGTTATGGATCGGATTGTATTCCGGATTGATTTCGTTGGTTTCCATAATGTTTAGTTTTAATTTTTGTTTAAATAAAATACCAAAAACAGTACCAAAGTCGCTAGACAGTTTATTTATTTAACCTTTAAATTAACCCCGGCCTTGCAGCCGCGCCGCCTTCGGTATCATCCAGCAAACTTTCGTCCTCGTCATCGGCCAAATCATCCTCGTCAGCCAGGGCATCGTCATCGCTTACAAGGTCGTCATCGTCATCAATCAGGCTATCGCCGGTTGTCGAATCCTCTTCGGTAACCAGATCATCTTCGGTGCCTAAGTCCTCTTCGGTATCCAGATCCTCTTCTGTATCCAAGTCATCTTCGGTGCCTAACTCCTCTTCGGTATCAAAATCTTCCTCAGCATTAGGTTCGTAGGCTGTTTCCAGCTCACCATCTTCGCCTTCTGTTGAATCAGCAGAGGTGAAGCCATTGATAGTTTGTGAATCGGCTACTGCAAAGCCCGACCCGTAATTCTGTGTTTCGTCCTGGGCATCCCAGGCATTTTGCTCGTTAATGTTCATAGGATTTTATAGTTTGTTTTGTTACTAATATAACCTAGTAATTAACCTAATGTTTTTATAATTATCCTAAAAAGAAATAATTAATAAAATGGTATTGGCAATGAAATATGCTTTTTTATTGGCGCCGGCACCTATTTATAATTATATTGGATGCATGAAACGCCTGGTAAATTCCGCTGTGGTAATGCTTATATTGGTGATTAGCGGTTGCTATGAAGGACCATACGAAACGGATTTTACTACAGAGCAGCCAACAAAAACCGACGTGGTTGGATTTTACCAACTTAAAGGAGGAACTGTAGCTGAACATTCAATTGCCGGCTCTAAAAAAAGTACAATCATTTTGAAACCGGACGGGACTTACCAAATACAAAAGATTCCAAATGTTTTTGGTGGTGAAGAAGCAGAAAGAAGTCCGGAGATATCGGCAACCGGGCGCTGGAAGATTGATACTGTTAGGAACAAAGAAAATATTTTGGGGCACAAAACGCCTTGTTGGGGCATCACCTTGACAAATATTGACAATAACTTTGAAACCTGGGTGTTGATGGGCAACAGCTCACCTTACGAGCTTATCATCCCGATTGATGACCTCATCTTAGGTCAGGCCATCATATTTTCAAGAGAATAAACGTGGAATAAGCCGCAATTCAAGCCCGAATTACTTTTCGGGGAACGCTCCCGCTATGTCTTCTCGAACGAATCGGAGCAGGGTCGTGGGATGGCGTGAGGAGAGAACTTCTGCGGTATGTTTGGCGGCTTAGAACCACTGAATTGCAGTGCGAACAAGTTCCCTCCTCGCCCCTGCGCGCAATGCCCTACCGCTCGTTCGGGATGACATGGCGGTGAAATGTGATGAGGAATGATTGGCTGCGTAATACCCGTTTACGCACTCACCATGCAAAGCTCTTTTAGCTTGGCTACAGTATAATCCACCTCATCTTTAGTATTGTACTTAGAGAAAGAGAATCTAACGGACGGCCTATCGGCACTGGCACCAATGGCGGTAAGTACGTGCGAGCCGATATCGGAGCCCGAGCTACAGGCGCTACCGCCCGATGCCGAAATGCCTGCTATGTCTAAATTAAACAACAGCATATCGGCCATGTCCATTTCCGGGAAGGAGGTGTTGAGTACTGTGTACAGGCTTTTTGCCGGGTCTGTTTCGCCGTTGAAGGCCACGCCGGCAATCTCTTGCTGCAGTTTGGCCATCATATAGCTTTTCAGATCTTGTATATAAGCCTGGTGAGCATCCATTTCGGCGTAGGCCAGTTCAAGCGCCTTGGCCAGGCCGGCTATGCCGTAAACGTTTTCGGTGCCGCCGCGCATATTGCGTTCCTGCGCGCCGCCGTATATCATGGGGTTGATTTTTACTTTATGGTTTACATGCAAAAAGCCAACGCCTTTGGGACCGTGTAGCTTATGGGCCGCGCATACCATAAAGTGTACTTTCAGCTTGCTCAGATCGTGTTTGTAATGACCGACGGTCTGTACGGTATCGCTGTGATATATGGCGTTGTAGGCCTCGCAAAGGTCGCCTACGCGCTCGATATCGGTAATGGTACCCAGTTCGTTATTGGCATGCATCAGGGATACAAAGCTACGCTCATTATCCTTCAGCAGCGTTTCTAAATGATCGTAATCTACGTTGCCTTTACAATCAACGTCCACATAGCTTAACTTGATAACGCCCGATTTCTCCATCGACTGCAAAGTATGGATAACCGCGTGATGCTCCAGTTTGGTCGTAATGGCGTGGGTAAGTTTATGATCGATAATGCCGCAGCGGATAGCGGTGTTATCAGCCTCGGTACCGCCACTGGTAAAGAATATCTCCGCTGGTGAGGTATGCAGCAAATTAGCTACGGTTTTGCGCGAACGTTCAAGCAGCGTACGCACTTCGCGGCCATGGGCATGGATGGATGATGGATTGCCAAACTGGCCCTCCATTACTTTATACATTTCCTTTATAACTTCAGGATCGAGAGCGGTAGTGGCAGCATTATCAAAGTAAACGCGCATGTGTTTAGAGATTAGAGGACAGATAATTAGAGGTTAGATTTTCGTCTTTCGGACTTTCGGGCTATCTCTAATCGTTTAAATTTAATATTTCTTTTATATCACGGATGATCTTTTCGGCCAGATTGTTCGCAACGGTTTCTGAGTTTGCCTCAGAATAGATGCGGATAATAGGCTCGGTATTCGATTTGCGCAAATGTACCCATTCTTTGTCGAATTCTATTTTGAGGCCATCAATTGTACTATGCGGTTGCTTTTGGTATTTCTCTTCAACCTTCAGCAATAGTGCGTCGATATGCATCTCGGGCGTAAGCGTAATTTTATTTTTAGAGATGAAGTAACCGGGATAAGATGCTCTTAAAACCGATACCGGCTTGCCGAATTTAGCCAGATGGGTCAAAAACAAAGCAATGCCCACCAAAGCGTCGCGACCGTAGTGCAGTTCGGGATAAATAACCCCGCCATTGCCTTCGCCGCCTATAACAGCGCCAACTTCCTTCATTTTGTTAACTACATTCACCTCTCCCACTGCGGCAGCATGATATTCGCCACCGGCACTTTCGGTAACATCGCGCAGGGCACGGGTGCTCGACAGGTTGGATACCGTGTTGCCTTTGTTATTCTTCAGCACATAATCAGCAACGGCCACCAGCGTGTATTCCTCGCCAAATACGTTCCCATCCTCGCAAACAAAGCAAAGGCGGTCAACATCAGGGTCTACGGCTATGCCTATGTCGGCGCGGTTCTTCAATACTTCTTTCGAAAGCGCTACCAAATTCTCGGGCAGCGGCTCGGGGTTATGCGGGAAATGGCCATCCGGCTCGCAGTATAATTCATGGATGGTATTCACGCCAAGGGCTTTCAATAAAGCCGGTACGAATATACCTCCTGTAGAATTTACGCAATCAATCACCACCTTAAAATCGGCGGCCTTAATAGCTTCCACATCCACCAATGGCAGTGCGAGTATTTTATCGATATGTTTTTGCAGGTAGCTATCGTCTTTGGTTACTTTGCCCAAAGCATCTACGCCCGCGTAAGTAAAATCGCTGTTCTCTGCAATTTCCAGTACTTCTTTGCCATCGGCATCACTGATAAATTCGCCATCGGCGTTCAACAATTTAAGGGCGTTCCATTGTTTGGGGTTGTGGCTGGCCGTGAGGATGATACCGCCTGCTGCCTCTTCATCGGGCACGGCTACTTCTACGGTTGGGGTGGTAGATAGGCCAAGGTCTATTACATTAATACCCAAACCCTGCAAAGTACCAATCACCAGGTTGTTCACCATATCGCCGGAAAGGCGTGCATCGCGGCCGATAACGATCTTATTTTTGCCCGAGCGTTTTACCGCCCAACTGCCATAAGCAGAGGTGAATTTCACGATATCCAAGGGGGTTAAGCCCTCGCCCGCCGCACCGCCTATGGTGCCCCTTATGCCCGAAATCGATTTAATCAGTGTCAAAATGTACCGTGTTTTAGGGTGCAAAAATAAGCTATTTAACTAATAGCAATGTAAAATTCGCGTAGTTTTAAGGCTGAATTTATTGGCTATATTTGCGGGATAAACGTTATTTATCTGCCCAATACCAATGCCCGATTTCCTTTTACAGCTCGACAGGCATTTCTTCTACTTCATCAATCACGATTTATCCAATGCTTTTTTTGATTGGATAATGCCCTTGATGCGTAACCCCAGGTTTTGGATACCACTGTATATCTTCATCATCGCGTTCACCATATGGCGATATAAAAAACAGGGCGCTATACTGGTACTGATGCTGGCCTTAGCGGCAGGCTTCGCCGATTTTACCAGCGCCAGCCTTATTAAAAAATACGTGCAGCGCGACAGGCCCTGCCGGGATGTTGTAACATCCCAAACTGTCATCAGTCGGGTGCCCTGCGGCACAGGCTACAGCTTCCCCTCTACCCATGCTACCGACCATTTTGCGTTAGCCATATTCTTATGCCTGGCATTTGGCAAAAAATGGAAGTGGGTGGTACCTGCGGCTATCGTGTGGGCCGCCCTGATTTGTTTTGCGCAGATTTATGTGGGGGTGCATTATCCGGTTGATGTAACCGCCGGCGCAATTTATGGGGGATTGGTGAGTTGGTTATTTTTTACAGGATTTAAAAAATGGCAGCCGGGTTTTGTGGCATAGCAAAAAGGCATTCGCATTCACGAATGCCTTCATATCTTCCTTGATTCCTGGTTCTTTTAGTCCTGCTTCTCCCCTACGCCCCTCGCATCTTATCCAGCAGATCGCTTAACTGACCGGCTTCTTCTTCGGTAAGGTTATCTTTTAAAATATCTTTCGTCTTGAATTCTTTATCCATTTTAGATAGTATCTGTAGGCCCTCCTGGCTAATGCCTATATCAACGGCCCTTCTATCCTTGCTATTGGTGCAACGCGATACCAGGCCCTTTTGTACCAGTCTATCTACTATGCGCGATGCATCAGACATCTTATCGATCATGCGCTCTTTAAGCAAGTTAACCGTAGCCGGCTTAGGGTATTGCCCGCGCAGTATACGCAGTATATTGAACTGCTGCTGCGTAAGGTTATATTGCTCAAATTTCGGCCTGGAAATATTAGCCATCCAGCCATACGTGTACGACAAGTTGATAACTGCCTTGTGGTAGTTATCCTCAAAATTCGTACTTTTTATATCTTCCTCAATTCCCATTATAGCGCAATAGCTTGATTTTGATGCAAATATAAATATTTATTTTTCTTTTTGTTCATCCTCGTCTTCCCTGCCGTATTTCCAGGGGCAGTGTAGGCATTTGTTTTTGCAGCAGTAGCCTCGTTTAAGGTGATAGGCTTCAGTAAACACAAAATTGCCATCGGCGTTAATGTAATAGTCTACGTTTTCCTGCAACATTAGTTTAATAACTTTACAAAAATATCATTTTTGAGATAATCTTTCAGCTGTTTTCCGTCGCCATGCAGGGTCCATACCTGCTTTGGCCGGGTTTGATTAATGGTGTAGATGATATCGTTCCAGTCGGCATGGTCTGATATATAAAGCGTATCATTTACGTTTACCTGCAGGTTTTTCCACCCCGAAGCAAACAACCGCTTCACCCCTGTTGCCCGTAAATAACTATCGAAAGTGAATGGCGGCACAATGTACACCCACTCCTCCTGTGTTTTCATCAACTTGCGGCCATACATCTGGTGTTTGCCCAGTTCAAAACCCATTTTCTGGTATATGGCGTTGATGGGCATAATGCGGTGATGCACCAGTATCTTTTTCTGCGGGGCGTAATCATTTATCATCCTTATCAGCCGCTGGCTTTTACCCAGGCTGTAAGCACCCAGCAGGATATTTATTTTGATATCGTTCAGCTTTTTAATCTCTTCAACCGGGTCGGGGTGGGCGGTATCAGGGTTAGCAAAAGTGGTTTCGGTTATCAGCACATCGGCCTCAACAAACTGCATAGGTTCGCAAGTAGCATCTGGCTGTAGCTTATAATCGCCGGTGTACAGGTAGCGGGTGCTCTGATATTCCATCAGTATCTGTGCCGAGCCGGGCATATGGCCGGCAGATATAAAAGTTACCTGCACCCCACCAACGTTGAACGGTGCATGGTAGGCAGCACTGTATATTACCTTGCCTGCGCTTTTGCCATAGCGCAACTGCATAAAAGCAATTGTGGCCGCCGTAGCGTAAACATTGTTGTTGCCGCTAACAGCATGGTCGGCATGGGCGTGGCTTATAATGGCCTTATCTACAGGCTCTTTAGGGTCGAGGTAGAAATCGCCGTAGCGGCAGTATATGCCGTTGGCATTGATGCGCAAAAAATCTTCTAATATCATTTTTGATTGGCCAGAGACAGGTATAGTTGGTGCAACCTGAGCACCTGGGGTATCACCAGTTGGGTATCGTTGTTAATAATTACATCGTTGGCCAGTTGCAGCTTCTGCTCCTCGGCCATTTGGCGACTTTCGCGCTTCTGCACTTCTTCGGCGGGTATGTTATCGCGCTGCACTACCCTTTGGATTCGTAAAGATTGCGGCGCAGAAACCATTAATGAGCGATCGCACATTTTATAAGATCCGCTCTCGAACAGGATAGCCGCTTCCTTTAAAACGTAAGGCACGTCCTTCTGCCCTTCAAACTGCTTTACCCATACATCAAATGCACGGAAAACAGCAGGGTGTACTAGGGCATTTAGTTTAGCCAGTTGTTCTTCGCTGCTGAATACGATGGCTGAGATATGCTTGCGATTAAGCGTGCCGTCACTTTGGTACGATTCGGCACCGAAGGCCTTTTTGATGGCTTCGATCAATATGGTATCGCTTACCATTACTTTTTTTGCGGCGTCATCGGCATAAAAAACGGGTATACCCAGCGTTTCGAATATTTTGCAAACGGTAGTTTTACCGCTGCCGATATTGCCTGTGATGCCTACTTTAAACATTACTTTTTAACAACTATTATATTAAAACAGAGGTGATCAGATGCAATCATTAATACGCCTGAATCAGAACTTCTGCAGGAATATTCAGCATTTCGGTTAGTTTACGAATCATCGACAAGCTTAACTTCCTTTTCCCCGATAAAATTTCAGATTTCCTTGACCTGTTTCCTAAGATATTGCTTAGCTCACTCTCCGATAAATTCATTTGTTCTACCCGGAATTTTATTGCCTCCAAGGGATTAGGATAGGCAACAGGATAATGAACCAGTTCATATTCCTTTACTAATATACTCAGGATCTCCAGTTCATCGGAATTTGCAGAACCATCTAAAATATCTGTTTGCATAAGTTCATAGATACGCGCCAATGCATCATTGTACTCATCTTCTGTTTTAATTGGTTTTAGCATAACTTACTGTTTTAGCATTTATTTTATCATATTGTTTATGCGTTCCGAACCACACAACAAAAACAATTTTTAAACGGTATTCAATATCCACTATTAAACGATAGCTATTCCCATGGATATTAAATACCAACCTCTTTTCATTTAGCACAGATGCATTTCTATATTGCGCTTTCAATTCATTTGGATTATCCCAAGAGGCAGCTGCTACTTCTTCATGCCAGCTTAGCAAAGCCTGCTCTGCCTGAGGAAATTCTGTAATATAATCCTTTAAGGTTTTTATAGCTATTACACGCATCTTTACAAAGATACGCTATTGTTACCAAATTGGTAACATGGAAAATAAATAGAAGTTGTAAGACGCAAAAAAACCGGACGCTGAAAGCATCCCGTGCAGTAAGTACTTAAGTTATTTTTTTACGATAAAATCAACATTCATCGGCTCTATCTTAACTATTTTACTGTATGATGGCATGTGCGTAAGTCGCACGGTAAGTACACGGTAACCCTGTAACCACTGATCCAGATCGGCAACCGCCTCAAAATCGTCCTCGTTGATATCGGGATAATCTTTTAAGGATGTAGTAAACGTAACCTTCACCTTTTGCGGAAATATCTTTACATCATAAAAATTACGATTATGAATGAGTTTTACGGGTATTTGCATGGTTTTCTCGGTAAACTCGTCTACGGGTATTTTTACAGTTACGCTTTTGGGAAGCACGGTCAGGTTCCCTTCTGCCGGAGGGTGTAAGTTTACCCGGGCGTTAAAACTCTCGTTGAGGTTGTTAAGGATAAGGGAATCGGTTTGCCAGTAGGTAATTTTTGCTAATACATCTGCCGGGCCGCTAATGGTTACGTAGGATGGTTTTATGTTGATAGCATCCGACTGGGCAAATTGTTGCTGGTAGTTAAGCGCCGTAACTAATCTTACGGGCACGCGCTTGATCAGCCTGTTAGACAAATCGAAGTACAGTGTATCGGGGTCTATTGAAACTACCTGCCGCTCTATATCCCTTTTTGCATTTATCTGCTTTAGCTGCGTGCTTAAAACAACGTAGTTTTTGTTCTCGAGGGCACTAAGATCTATGCTTATTTTATTGTCGTCGCCATTCATGCGCGAAAACAGCATCTTCCAGCCTGTGCCTTGTACAGTGGCATAAATACTATCGGGCTGCAGGGAGTGGAAAGCGCGTTTTTGCGGTGAATTCTTAAAGACAGCCAAAAGCTTTACTTTATACTTTTGTTGACTGGACAACGCTGTAAACAACCAGGCAAAAACCGACAATACCAGGCATGTAGCAAATGCGGATAACCGCCTGCGCTCTATTGCCGATAACTTGATTATTGCCATTTATTTAGCTTAAAGCAGAAAGCGAAAAGCTTAAAGCGTTAGCAAAAATAAGGTTTATTGCCGTGCTTTAAGCTTTTCGCTTCTATTTGTTTCCGGGTGCTTTTGGCTTTATGCCTTAGGCTTTTCGCTATTTAACTACAGCAGGGGTATTCAAAGCCCTGGATTCTTCTAAAGAGATAGCCGATTTACTGAAGCGGATGCGGCCACCGTTTTCTACTTCTATCAGGAAAGTGGTTTCGGCAACTTCGTAAATCTTGCCATGTATGCCAGCGGTAGTAATCACTTTATCGCCTTTTTTAAGTTCTTCTACATATTTCTTCTGATCTTTGGCCTTTTTCATTTGCGGGCGTATCATAAAGAAATAAAATACGATGGCAATTAACCCAAACATCAGGATCTGGGGGTTAATACCAAAAATAGTAGGGGCTGCTGCCTGTAAAAAAATTGTTGCTGTCATTTTTTGTTTGTGTAAAATTTATTTAGCTACATCGCCAATTAGGTGCACCATGGTTTGTGCAGGGTTGGTATTGGCTGTAACGGTTATTTGTTTATCCTGCAGGCCTATTTTACCTGCGCTGTTAAAAGTGACCTTAATGGCACCCTTCTCGCCGGGTTGTATTGGCTTTTGCGGCCATTCGGGCTTGGTGCATCCGCAGGTTGCTATGGCATCCTTAATAATTAGTGGCGATTTACCTGTATTGGTGAACTTAAACTCGTAGGTTACCTTGTCGCCGGTTTTTATCTTACCAAAATCATGCGTTTCTTTTTCAAACTTAATAACCGGCACGTTGGTTGCGCTCGCGGTGTTGACAGCGGCAGTCCCGCCGGCTTGTGTGCAAGAAGTGTAGGCCGTCATCAATGCGGCGGCTGTCATCATACCTAAAATCAACTTTTTCATGATATGTTTATTCTATTAATCCCCTGCCTATTTTCTTTACTTTATTTGCGGCTTTCAATTCGGCCAAAATCTTGTCTAAGATACCGTTTATAAACGAATTACTCTTAGGCGTACTAAATTCCTTTGAAATTTCCAGGTATTCGTTTATGGTTACCTTAACCGGTATGGAGGTAAAATTAATAAATTCTACGATAGCCATCTTCATTAAAAGCGTATCCATCATGGCAATACGGTCGGGCTCCCAGTTTTGGGTCTTCTCGGCTATCAGTTCCTGGTAGGGCGTATCGAAACGAATGGTTTGTTCGAACAGGTTGATTACGAATTCGCGGTCTTCTACCCAGTTACCACTAATTTCAGCCAGTTGGTTTTCTTTAGGATTGTCGTAAGCAAAATTCTTGAATGTTTTGGCTATCAAGGCCTGTAGTACTTCCCTATCCACCGGCCAGTAGATGAACTTATCTTCGAAAACCTGCTCCGCGAGCGACGATTTCAGGATAACTTTTTTGAAGATGAATTTGATAATGTCTTTATCTGTACCGATGGTATCGTCTGTTTTGGCCAGATAATCGGCGTATTCTGTCGAGTTTTTTAGCGTAATGAACAAGGATTTTGCCAGCTCCGGGTCGAACGACCAATCTACTTTGTACTTCTTGAGCGAAACCAGGTACTCTTTGTTATCGCCAAGCGATGTATAGAATTTATTGGTTAATATCTTAAGGTTAGGGTTAAGGTCATCGGCTGTAGGCAAATGCTTATTGGCCCTTTCTTCAGCATCGCGCTCGGTGTAGGCGATTACCTCGCTAATGAGCGATAGCATCCAAATGTACATTTCATATACCTGGTCTATGCTGCTCAGCAGCTGCTTTTCGTGATGTTTAATGTCGTTTGAGTTCGACTGGTGGTATGCGTATAACGATTGTAATACCTTTACCCTGAGATGTCTTCTGTTTAACATGTTTGTAAGAACGATTATGCCCGCGTAAACCGGGGCTGTTTATGATAATATATTAATAGGTTGATTTTACTTGTTTTATATCTGCAATACGTTTTTCGGCTATTTTGTTTGCCGCCATGGTAGTAGAAATTCCCTCGGCCTTAGATAAGCGCAACACATTGCGGGTAGCCTCGTAAATATTCTCGGTAAGCTGCATGGTGCGCTTTTTGCTGAAACCCATCAGTTCTGAATAACAATTGATGATGCCACCTGCGTTTATTACGTAATCGGGGGCAAATAAGATACCTTTATCTAACAGCATTTGCCCGTGCAGGGCCTCATCCTGCAGCTGGTTATTTGCCGATCCGGCTATGATACCGCACTGTAGTTTGCCAATGGTTTGTGTATTGATGGTAGAACCTAAAGCACATGGCGCATAGATATCGGCATTAATATCGAAGATGCTATTGTTTGATACCGCTTCTGCCCCGTATTTTTTTGATACCTGGCGGGTGCGCTCGTCATCAATATCGCTAATGTAAACCTTGGCATTCTCCTCGCGCAACAGCTTCACCAACTGCTCGCCAACGTGGCCTATGCCCTGTACTATAACTGATTTACCGGTCACATTATCGTTTCCGTAAAGTTCTTTTATGCAGGCTTTTATACCCATAAAAACACCTAAGGCTGCAATGGGTGCCGGGTCGCCGCTGCCACCCATGGTTTCGGGCACGCCGGTAACGTGCTGGGTTTCCATGCGTATATATTCCATGTCGCGCGGGTTGGTACCCACATCCTCGGCGGTAATAAATTCTCCGTTAAGGTTTTTAATGTAACGGCCAAACTTGCGCAACAGGGCCTCGGTTTTATCCTTGCGCGAATCGCCGATGATAACGGCCTTGCCCCCACCCAGATTTAAACCCGCAATGGCCGATTTATAGGTCATACTTTTAGATAAGCGCAACACATCCTGCAGCGCTTCCTGCTCGGTTTTGTAAGCCCAGAAACGGGTGCCGCCTAGAGCAGGGCCCAGTGTCGTATCATGAATAGCGATGATGGCCCTCAACCCGGTCTCCGGATCACTGCAAAACACAACTTTTTTGTGGCCGAAAGCGTCGAGCTGGTTAAAAATACTATCGGTTGGTTGATTAGAGGGCATTACAGAACGGCAAAAAAGTATTAGTTTTTCAGTTCTGCAAAAGTAGGGGTTTTTTTAATAGGCGCAAAGTTTATTAGCGCGAGTAAATAAAGGTTAGAAAGGTTGGAAGTGTTAAAAAGGTTAGAAAAGTTGGAAAGAAGTAAAGTATGAGTAGATAGGATGCTAAAAATTAAATAAAAATTTCAAATTCAAGACAAATGTCTGTATATTTGAGGACATAAAGCAGATGAAAGATGAAAGAGCCTAAACTATTCGATATATCATCGCTCCCATACGAATTATCAGAGAGCGATAGTGTGCTAAACTTTTTGTTAGCAGAACCAAGTGCTGTTTATCAGCACGCTACCACCGCTACGGAAAACGCAATCGATAAAATCCGCGATGGCCTACCCAAGCAGGCCATTGATACGGTTTTGGCAAAAACCAATATTTCGCGCACGCAGCTTTCCAACATATTGCACATTAGTACCCGCCAATTAAACCGTTACGAAAAAGACGAACGTCTCTCCATAGAGCAATCGAATTTTTTATACGAGTTTACGCGTATTTACACCCGCGGCCTGGATATCCTTGGCGATGCTGCCTCCATTGATGCCTGGCTGGCCCGCCCCAATATGGCCCTGGGCGAAGTATCGCCCATAGAACTGCTCGATACCGGCGAGGGTGCGCGTATGGTTAATGATTTGCTTTCTAACATCGAGTACGGCTTTTACTCGTGATAGTGTACAGGATAACCCGGGAAAAATACGCCCGTGACTTAAGTGGTAAAGGCGGTTTACTATCAATAGCGCGCTGGCATAAGCATATCCCGGTGATATATGCGTCGGTAAATTCATCCACTTCTATTTTAGAGAAATTGGTACACCTACAAACCGGCGAGATACATAACGACCTGGTGACGGTAAGCATCATCATACCCGACGATGCAAGCAGCGAACGGATTGAAATTGCCCAATTGCCGCTTAACTGGCGCAAATACCCTGCACCTGCTATACTGCAGCGGATTGGAAACGCCTGGTTAAAATCAAAAGGTGCGTTGCTGCTATATATCCCCAGCGCAATTGACCCGCTGGCTAAAAATGTTTTAATAAACCCCATGCATCGGGAAGCTGCCAGTTTGCAAATTGGCGATGTCCAGCCCTTCAGGTTTGATATGCGGCTGGTGAAATAACGCCATGGCAACGCCATCTTTCGTTTTTTATCTTTCTAACCTTGTTGGCTTTTGCCTACTTTTGGCCACAGCCAATGAAAGCACTCGCATACCTCAATAAATTCTTTTACAAATACCGCTGGCGGCTGGTACCCGGTGTGCTGTTTGTGATCATATCGAACATATTTGCGGTATTGCCGGCGCAGGTGGTTAGGGTAGCGTTCGATCTGGTTACCGAGAACATCAGCACTTATCAGTTATTTAACGGATTCGAGCGGCAAAACGGCATTTATGATATTTTTGGCAGCAGCTTATTGCTGTTCGGCTTGTTGGTTTTGTTGCTTGCTTTGCTAAGGGGGCTATTCCTGTTTTTTATGCGGCAGACGATCATCCTCATGTCGCGCCATATCGAGTATGATATGAAGAACGAGATCTACAGCCACTACCAGCGTTTATCGCTCGCTTTTTACCGCCGCCACAACACCGGCGACCTCATGAACCGTGTTACCGAGGATGTGAGCCGCGTGCGCATGTACCTGGGGCCGGGCATTATGTACAGCATCAATACCGTCATACTTTTTATATTGGTGATATACGCCATGGTTACGGTTAACCTGCGGCTGGCCATATTCTCGATATTGCCCTTGCCCATTTTGGCCGTGATCATCTTTTATGTAAATACCATTATCGAGCACCGCAGCGAGCAGATACAAAAGCGCTTATCGGGTCTATCCAGTTTTGTGCAGGAGAATTTCTCCGGTATCAGGGTTATCAAATCGTACGTGCGCGAGGGTTTCGTGCGCGATAAATTTGCCGCCGAGAGCGAGGACTACAAAACCCAGAGCATGGCCATGGCCAAAGTACAGGCCATGTTTTTCCCATCGATGCTATTACTGATAGGCCTGAGCAACGTTATCACTATCTACATAGGTGGCGTAGAGGTGATGAAGGGAAACATCACTGCGGGCAACATTGCCGAGTTTATCGTTTACCTTAACATGCTGGCTTTCCCGGTGATTTCTCTGGGCTGGGTAACTTCGTTGGTACAACGGGCAGCTGCCTCGCAAAAGCGGATAAACGAGTTTTTGCAGGAAGAGCCGGAAATACAATCGCCCAAAGCATTGCCGCATGCCTTGACAGGCAAAATCGAGTTCAGGGACGTATCCTTCACCTATCCGGATACAGGCATTAAAGCGCTGCAACATGTATCATTTGTGGCCAACCCGAGCGAAATGGTAGCCATCATTGGGCGTACGGGTTCGGGCAAATCAACCATCGGCAATTTAATTATGCGGATGTATGATACCACCGGCGGAGAGATTCTGGTTGACGACAAGCCGCTAAAACAACTAAACCTGGATAGTTACCGATCGCAAATCGGTTTCGTACCGCAAGAGGTGTTCCTGTTTTCGGATATCATATCGCACAATATTGCTTTTAGTGCCGATGTGCTGGATATGCCGCGCGTAGAGCAGGCCGCTAAAGATGCCGCCGTTTATAACAACATTATGGAGCTGGAGAAAGGCTTCGACACCTTGATTGGCGAGCGTGGCGTTACCCTAAGCGGCGGGCAAAAGCAACGTGTGAGTATTGCCCGCGCCATTGTAAAACAGCCGCAGGTGCTCATATTCGACGATTGCCTATCCGCCGTAGATACACGTACCGAGGAAGAGATACTGAGCAACCTGTGCCGTATTATGCAGGGCAAAACCAGCGTCATTATATCGCACCGCATATCTACCATTAAAAACGCCGACAAAATATTGGTGATTGATAACGGCCAAATTATTGAGCAAGGCACACACGAGCAATTAATGGAAATGAAAGCTGCATACTTTGAGCTTTATGAAATGCAGTTGCTGGAGGAAGCGGAGAAGGCTTAAAGTTTTAATTTTCCTGTATCCTTAACCGTAAGTAAACCAAACAGTAGTTGCATTTTTCTCTTTTGCGAATTTTAAAGACCGTTCGAAATTCCTTAAATCCTGCCCAAAATTATTACCGATGTACCCATCGCCCTTGTCAATATCGAAATCAGAAAAATAGTCGTCATTATCCAATGAATCAAAATCGGTTTGCTGCAGCAGCGCCGGCAGGTTTTTAATCATCGCCAAATTGGCAATCAGGTTGGAGATGGTTGCAATCACCAAATCAATGTTCCCCTCAAGTTGTTCTTTACGTTCTTTGGCGTCGCGTAAAATGGCCTGCCTTTCTTCTTCCGTTTCAGCCTTTTCAAGGAAAAATTCCAGCCCATCGCCAACAGGGTAATCTTCCATGCTGTAAATCGGATTAATATCTACGCCGGTTAGTTTCCCAATCTGGTCTAGCTCTGGTTCGTGGCTTATTACGTTCCGGCGGCATATAAAATTGCAGAAGGTCCTGCTTAAATTATGTGTAGAAAAATAGTTGTTCTCCTCGTCGTAATAATCCGGAGAATAAACTTCCTCGTAGTTGTTGGTTGCGATAGAAATATCAAGGCCCATTGGGTGTTAAATTTATATATAAATTACGGCAAAGCGCATCTGTACAAATAAATAGTGAGCATTAAAACGCTCGCCGGATGGATTATCTATGTACAAAGGAAGTTCCACTCGTTTAAAAAAATTTTTCACAAACGCCGCACCATACATTTTTATTGCCTTTTAGTTTTAATAAATATTCAATATTGTTATAATTAATAGTTGTGGTTTAAAAAATTAGTTATATTTATCCCAACCAAAACTATTACGATAACTATTTATGGGAGATTTTGACAACAGAGAACGTGAAGAGGTGTATTCGAAAAAGGTGAGAGCCGGGAAAAGGACTTATTTTTTTGATGTGAAAGCAACCCGATCCAACGATTACTATGTTACGATTACTGAGAGCAAGAAACGTTTGGAAGACGGAGTTTTTATAAAACACAAGATATTTTTATACAAGGAAGATTTCGAAAAATTTGCCGAAGGACTGAAAGATACGGTAGATTACATCAAAGAACACCAGGAGGTGGTAGAGAAACGTTACGAGTTTAGCGAGGGGCATGAAGTTGCCAAGGCTGACGAAGATTTCTCTTATTAAGCAGGCCCTAATTTAAACCTGAATATTACAAGCAAAATACCCCGCCGAAAGGCAGGGTATTTTTGTTTTATGGCTAATTGAAAATGGCGTTAGCGGCTCATCATAGATGCTGCACCGATACCGACCACTATGCTACCAACAAGTACCAATGCTGTAAATGAAAGGTAAACGATTGTGGTAATACCCCATAGTTTAAAAAAAGACTTCAATTTACTGAAGGCCAGGGTTGCCTCGGCAGTGTTGTTATAAGCTACTGCATTTTTTATCTTATCACCAAATTGGTAAAGGTATAAAGCAAAAAAAAAGCTAAATACTGCCAACAGTAAATAGATTACAGTCATTAAAGTACCCAAGCCAGCGGCCATCCCTTCCATTAAAGGATTTGCCCGAGCCATGGTTGTAAACAAAGTACCTGCAAACAAGGCCATTATTGCAATAAAAGCCGTCCCTATAAAGCCCATAATACCTAAAAAATAGGCCCATTGCCCTGCTTTTTGCAAGTAATATCTTGCTTCGTCGGTAAGTACGATTTGCGGCTGATCTGCCGGCGGAAATGTTTCTTGAGGTGGTAGTGGTAGTTCCATTGTTTGGGTTTAAGTATTTCTTTTAAAAATATAAAAAAACTACGCAAACGCCAACAAAATTTACAATAAAACGCCTTTCATGAAAAGCACAGCCACCGTAAAGTAGATAATGAGACCCGTTACATCAACCAACGTAGCTACGAATGGTGCGGAAGAGGTGGCCGGGTCGGCACCGAGTTTCTTTAATAGCAATGGCAGCATAGAGCCCGCCAGCGAACCCCAAAGCACCACCCCTACCAATGAAAAACCGATGGTAGCCCCAACCAATATCCAGTGCGGGCCGTACATAGTGCTAAACAAACTGAATGCCGCTATGCGGAAAAAGCCGATAACACCCAAAGTTATTCCCAACATTAAACCGGACAATATTTCGCGGCGCATTACACGCCACCAATCGGCAATGGTTACTTCGCCGAGGGCCATTGCCTGTATAATTAATGTTGATGCCTGCGAACCGCTGTTACCGCCGCTGGAAATAATGAGTGGTATAAACAATGCCAGCACCACAGCCTTTTCAATAGCGTGCTCAAAAAAGCCCATAGCAGTAGCGGTTAGCATTTCGCCCAGGAATAATATTACCAACCAGCCAACACGTTTTTTTACCAGCAAAAACAGGTTGATATCGAGGTAAGGCTCGTCTAAGGCCTCGGTACCACCAATCTTTTGGATGTCTTCGGTGTATTCTTCGTTGGCTATCCACAAGATATCATCTACCGTAACAATGCCCAGCAATATGCCTTCTGCATCTGTCACCGGCAAGGCTGTGCGGTTGTTCATCCTGAAAACGTTGATGGCTTCTTCCTGCGGATCGCTCGCACTGAGGGCTATCAGGCGGCCGTCCATCAAATCGCTTACCTTGGTTTCGGGTTTTACCAGCAATATCTCGCGGATACGGATATCATCCAGCAGTACGCCGTTCTCGTCGATCACATAAATAACGTCGATGGTTTCGGAGTTTTTACCGTAGCGGCGTATGTGCGATAGTACACGCGTTACGTCCCATGTTTTCTTAACGGCCACGTAATCCGGCGTCATCAAACGGCCAACGCTTTCCTCTTCATAACCTAATAGGGAAAGGGCTTCTTTGCGGTCTTCCGGACTAAGATGCAGAATGAGGTTCTTTACCGCATCGCCGTGCAATTCGGCAAAAAAAGAGGTGCGGTCATCGGGCGGCAGGGCATTCAATATCTCGCCAACTTTTTGGCCGGTAAGTTTTTTGATGATGCGCTCCTGGGTGGGGAAATCGAGTATGCGGAATACGTTTACCGCCCGGTTGAGCGATAAGGTAGCAATTATTTTGGGGCCGTGTTCGGGAATTTCGCCTATAAGTTCCTCAACATCAGATATATTCAGGTTGTTCAAATAATCCTGCAGTTGCGCTGCGTTTTCCTGCTCCAGCAATAGTTCTACCTGTTCAACCATTTCTTCCATACCACAAACCCTCTTGTTTACATCTTTTTAACCTTGTTTATACCCTGCTGTTATGCTGGCAAAAGTCGTTTATTTTTTCAAATTTCAAGGCTTTTTTTCTGTTATCTTTGCGCCTTTAAAAGAGTCAGGAAACAAGAGTCAAGAATCAAGATTTTTGTCTTGCATCCTGATTCTCGCTTCTTGATTCTAAAAAATAAAATATGGGTTTACAATGTGGTATAGTGGGTTTGCCAAACGTGGGGAAATCGACGCTTTTTAACTGTTTATCAAATGCCAAGGCACAGGCGGCTAACTTTCCGTTTTGTACCATTGAGCCCAACGTGGGCGTAATTACTGTTCCGGATGAGCGCCTCACCAAGCTTACCGAAATAGTGAAGCCCAAGAGCATAATGCCAAACGTTATCGAAATAGTAGATATTGCCGGCCTGGTAAAAGGTGCCAGCAAAGGCGAAGGCTTGGGCAACCAGTTTTTGGCCAATATACGTGCCACCAATGCGATTATCCACGTTTTACGCTGCTTTGATAACGATAACGTGATACATGTTGATGGCTCGGTAGATCCTATCCGCGATAAGGAGATCATTGATACCGAATTACAACTGAAGGATTTGGATTCGATAGAAAAAAAGATATCGAAAATAGAAAAGATGGCCAAAACCGGCGGTGACAAAGAAGCCAAGAAAGCTTACGATGTGCTGACCATTTACCGCAACCACCTGCTGGAAGGTAAAAGCGCCCGTACCGCCCCTGTTGCCGAAGAAGACCAGGAATATATTGCCGATATATGGTTGCTTACCGCTAAACCGGTAATGTACGTTTGTAATGTGGACGAAGGCTCGGTTGTTACAGGCAATGCTTATGTAGAACGCGTAAAAGCCGTAGCTAAAGAAGAAAATGCCGAGGTGCTTATTATCTCTGCACAGATTGAAGCAGAGATTGCCGAAATGGATTCGTACGATGACCGCCAGATGTTTTTATCGGACCTGGGCCTGGCCGAATCGGGTGTAAATAAACTGATCAAAGCAGCTTACCGCCTGCTTAACCTCGCCACTTACTTCACCGCCGGTGTGCAGGAAGTTCGCGCCTGGACCATAACCCAGGGCTTTACAGCACCGCAGGCTGCGGGCGTTATCCATACCGATTTCGAAAAAGGTTTTATCCGCGCGGAGGTTATCAAATACGAAGATTTTGTAAAACATAACGGCTCGGAAGCAGCTATCAAAGAAGCGGGCAAAATGGGCATAGAAGGCAAGACCTATATTGTACAGGATGGCGACATCATGCACTTTAGGTTTAACGTGTAAGCGAAGCCCCCTAACCCCCTGAAGGGGGAATAGAATTTTGAACACCGAATTTCGAATGATGAATGATGAAGTGATTTTTTACTTCGCAATTCGGCGTTCAGCATTCGGTGTTCGGCGTTTAATAACCATTCGCCTGGTCAAGGTGCCCACACGTAAATATGCGATGTTTCAAATTTAATAATTCATTAAAACGGAAGGTCATCGTCAACACTATCTACGGAAGATGTAGTGTGAGGCTTATCTGGCAAGAGGAACTGATATAAATATTTCAGTTTTTCTAACAGCTCATCAAAAGTAATAATTTGTACATTCTTAGAGTTAGCTCTGAAATATTCAAAGGATTTCTGCTCATCAGTCCCCTTTGGTGTTAAACCAACAATCAATATTCCGAGGACATGATAAGTTTCAATGTTATAAATTTTTGAATTTACTTTTATGCTATTGATTTCTTTTTGTAAAAAATAAACTTGATCAAGCACTTGAGTGACAGCCGCACTAAGTTCTTGCGAAGGGCCGTGAACGCCGCTTCGATAAGCCGTTGCATAAATCAGATTAGTGGCTGGAGTTTTAATTTCCACTATTGCGGTATTGTTACTAAGGGAATTTTTGACCAAAAAGTCCGCTATTTTTTCTCCGCCCCCTGACAACCGGCGCCCCCCGACGGAAGCTTGGCCCTGAACGCTCACGACTGGGATTCCGAACGCCATGTTGATGACAAAGGGATTTTGTTGGAAAAGAGTCTGCCATTGCGCTTCACTTACCTTCTTCTCAATCATCCCTTCAAACCTTTCAATCAATTTTTCCAAATTAACGAGCTCCAGGTCATTCTTCAATTTGATAAATTCTTGAGGCTGCTGCTCAAAAATCTTATTTACATTTTTATGTATGACGGTAAGCGCCTCTTTTCGTTCAGTCGAAGTTGCTCCATTCTCAACGAATCGGTTAGTTTTTCCGACAAGAGTTACAAATTCCTCTTTGGATATTTTCCCAGGAGTTTTTACAGTAGTATCAGAATTTTGAAGAGCAGCAAATAGCGCAGCACTCAACGCATCCCGCTTCATATTGACAGTAAGCGCTTGGGAACGCCGAATGATTGTATCAACCGTTCTTTTGAATCCGTCCAAGTCGAACCTGTTAATGGTAGCTATGTGATTAGCAGCATCAATATTGGTTTTCTGTTTCGTGGTAATTACTAGTTTTTCAACATCCAGTTGCTCAAGAATAGAAGCGATATGCGTATAGTGCTTTTTGAAGCCAAAGCCATAATTGATATCTTGTGTGAAGACTTCAGGTACTGCAATAGAAAGTAAACCTTCAAAATCCCAGGCTCCTTCAAGATATCGTTCCTCATACCCTGAAAGCTCAAAAACTATTTCCGCTAATTTAAAGTAACGTTTGCTCATTGGGACCAGACTCCAAACCTTAAACGGCACAATCGTAATGGTTTTTAACTGGATATCAACTTCTGCTATGCGTCTTTTGTACTGGTCAGGATTTCTATCATATTGAGAGATTGCATTTGCGGGAGGTGTAAAATACCCTCTATAAAGACAATCAGAAATTTGCTCAACTTCCAATAGTCCCTCAGGTTGCAGGGATTCAGACGGGTAAGGAAGGGCCATAAGTTTTTGTTTAAGGTGAAAGTACATATGTTTTGTGGACCAACCAAAGTATTAAATCGGTAAACATAAAAATCTTTTTCACTTCGCAATTCGGCGTTTGGCATTCGGTGTTCGGCGTTTAATAACTTAAAAGTTTCTATCTTTAAACAATTGTATAAATGTTATGAAGAAAGTACTTTACACCTGTTTAGCCTTATGTATCCTGAGCGCATGGACCTTTTTGGATGGGCCCAAAAAACGTTTCGTTGATGTAGCCGGAATAGATTCCACTATAAAGCCGGGCGACAATTTCTTCCGTTTTGTGAACGGCCGCTGGTACGATACCGCCAAAATTGCGGATGACCAGGCCGGCGTGGGGTCTTACTCGTTCCTCAATATCCCGCAAAAGCAACTGCTGCAAAATATCCTGGATAGTGTTTCGAAAACGAAAAATACCATGGGCAGCATCGACCAAAAAGTTGGCGATTTTTATGCTTCGGGCATGGACACCTTAACCATCAACAAACGCGGATACCAGCCTGTTGCGCCTATACTGGCTCGTATCAATGCGATAACCAACGTTGCATCGCTCATGAAATTTGTAGCGGATGAAGCAAAAACGGGCAACTCCTCCATCATTAGCTTCGGTATCTCGCCCGATAACAAGAATAGCAGTATTAACATAGCCCATGCTTACCAAAGTGGCACCGGCTTACCGGAAAAGGGTTATTATTTAAAAACAGACTCTTCTACCCTGCGCACGCAGCAAGCCTATAAAAAATACATCAGCACCTTATTTCAATTGACTGGCAGCAGTGCCGCTACAGCCACCAGGAATGCCGCCGTTTGTTATAGCATTGAGAAACAAATTGTAGCATCGCATAAAACCAATATCGAGTTAAGGGACATCAATGCCAATTACCATAAAGTGGCTGTCAAATCCCTTGGCAAAACGCAGGCTAACATTAACTGGGCAGTATTGCTTGCCAACTTAGGTGCCAAAACCGATACGATCGACATGGCGCAGCCTGCTTACTACAATAAGGTGAATGCATTGTTAAAGTCTGTTCCCTTAAACGATTGGAAAATCTACTTAAAAGCCAATACACTTATCAACTACGCCGGCACAATGAGCAAACCGTTTGTAGATGCTTCTTTTGAGTTCCGTAAAGTATTATCGGGGCAGAATAAGCAAAAGTCGCGCAGGCAAATCATCACCGATGATGTAGATAACTATTTGGGCCAGGCATTGGGGCAGTTGTATGTAAAAAGGTATTTTAACGAGGATGCCAAAAAACGCGTACTGGTGCTGGTGAATAACCTGCAAAAATCGTTCGAAAACAGGATCAATCACCTGGATTGGATGAGCGATAGCACCAAACAAAAGGCAAAAGAAAAACTGTATGCTATTACCAAAAAAATAGGCTACCCCGATGTATGGCGTAATTACGACAGGGTGCGTATCAACCGCAATCACTATTTTGAAAACGTACTCTCGCTTAACCAAAACGACTACCAGGTTCAATTGGCAAAACTGAATAAGCCTGTTGATAAAACCGAGTGGGGCACCACACCTTCTACGGTTACCGCCTACTACAACCCGTCGTATAACGAGATCGTGTTCCCCGCAGGCATCCTGCAGTTCCCCTATTTTGATTTTTCGGCAGACGATGCCATTAACTACGGCGGCATCGGGATGGTCATAGGTCACGAAATGACACACGCCTTTGACGACCAGGGTGCCCAATTTGATAAGGATGGCAACGTAAAAAACTGGTGGACCAAGGAGGATTATGAAAAATTCAAAGCTAAAACAAGCCAGGTGGTTAAGTTATATGGTTCATTTACGGTTTTAGATACTGTTCATGTAAAAGGTGCACTTACGCTGGGCGAAAACACTGCCGATAACGGCGGTATTGCCATAGCTTATGATGCTTTCAAGATGACAGAGCAAGGAAAGGGAAATGTTAAAATTGATGGCTTTACGCCCGACCAACGCTTTTTCCTGTCGATTGCCCGGATATGGCGCGTAAAAACAAGGGACGCGTTCCTGCGCACCTATGTAAATACCAATCCGCATTCGCCTGCCATGTGGCGTGTAAACGGCCCTTTGATGAATTTCGACCCGTTTTATGGGGCGTTTAACGTACAGCCGGGCGATAAAAATTATAAAGCCGAAAATGAGAGGATAAGGATTTGGTAGGGCTTCGATTTTGAATATAAAGTGGACTGATTTCACGCAAAGGCGCCAAGACCGCAAAGTTAAAAGCTTAAAATTCTTCGCGCCTTTGCGTGAAATCAACTTTACAGCATCTCATTAACTTAAAAGCATTGACTGTCTGCGTTATCTATTTCTCTACCAACAGTAACTATACGCTTTAAATATTGCTAAGGCGACCTGTAACTATTAAAGAAGTGCGGGAGTCTTACAAAAAATACTGATCGATGAATTATTTAAAAACGAGTGCCTGCATGGCCTTGCTATGCTTTTTTTGCCTATATGCCCACAGCCAGCCCAATAATGCGCACCGTTTCACGCTCATCGTATCTGTAGAAAAAGCCCAGCCTGCCGAGGCTGCTACCGTTAAACTGCAACAAGGGAGTACTGTGCTGCAAACTACCCTCACCAACTTGCAGGGCATGGCCAGCTTTAGCAATATTAAAACAGGCGATTATACTTTCGTGATTACCTATACAGGTTATACGCCCCTTACCACGCGCGCGTACCATATCCCCGGCATCAGCAAAGATTCTGTTACCCTACAAGCCGCCAGCACCGGGCTCACCGAAGTAAGTATTACCGCCAAAACACTGCCTGTACAATATAAACAAGGCAAGGTGGTGCTGGATGTGAACGCATCCGTTACCAACACTGGCTCTACCGTGCTGGAGGTGCTGGAGCGTTCGCCCGGCGTAACAGTAGACCGCAACGGTGGCATTGCGCTAAACGGCAAGCCCGGCGTAACCGTAATGATAGATGATAAGCTCACCTACCTATCGGGTACCGAACTGGCCAACCTGCTGGGCAGCATGAGCGCTACACAGGTATCGCAGATTGAACTGATTGCCAACCCTACCGCAAAATTCGATGCCAGCGGCAATGCAGGCATCATCAACATCAAAACCAAAAAGAGTACGGTGAAGGGTTTCAATGGCTCGGTAACCGGTTCTTTTGGCCAGGGGGTTTACTCCAAAACCAATAATAGCCTCACGCTGAATTACCGGGTAGGGAAGTTCAATACTTTCCTCAATTACAGCGCAAATTATAACGTCAACTTTTTCAGTATATATGCGCTGCGCAAATACTACGACAGCAATAACCAGCTTACCGCCCTGCTCGATCAGTTTTCGTATTCGCCGATCAAAGCCCTAAACAACACGCTAAAAACCGGGTTGGATTATTACCTGAACGATAAAACCACCATCGGCATTGTGCTCACCGGTACTGCCGTTAACCGCAATACCAGCAACCGTGCCAACGCCGACTGGCAAAACCCGCAAGGCGTGGTAGATTCGTCCATTTACACCACCAACACCAGCAAAAACCATTTCCGTAATGGTGCCATCAACCTTAACCTCAGGCATAAGGTTACGGCAAATCAGGATCTTGCGTTTGATGCCGATTACCTGCACTACAGCATCAAAGCCAACCAAAACTTCCAAAACGAGCTTAGTGGCCCCAATGGTTACCTGGAAGTATCGCGCGGAAATATCCCCACTACCATCAGTATAGGATCCGCCAAGGTGGATTATACCATCAAGCTAAAGAAAAGCGACGTACTGGCATTTGGCGGCAAAGCCTCGTTTAGCAATACAGATAACCTGGCTGATTACCAGAACCTGATTGGCGGTACCTGGACGGATGACAATGTTAAGAACAACCACTTTATTTATAAGGAGCGGATAAACGCGCTCTACACTTCGTATGATACCAAATTGGGTAAAGTAAGTGGGCAGTTTGGATTGCGCTATGAGCACACCGGTTACGATGCCAGCCAATTGGGCAATGCCATGCAGAAAGATTCGTCGTTCTCGCGCTCGTACGGACAGTTTTTCCCGAGCGGCTATTTAAGTATGGAGGCAGATAGCGCTAACAGTTTCACCTTAACCGCCAGTCGCCGTATAGACCGGCCGGCCTTTCAAAACCTTAATCCTTTTTACCTTATTGTAAATAAATACACCTACATCACCGGCGACCCATACCTGCTGCCGCAATTCAGCTGGAACTTTGAGCTGAGTCATCAGTATAAAAACCTGCTGCGCACGGCAGTATCCTACAACCGTATCAAAAACTATTTCTCGCAGATATTTGTGGCCGCCCCAAGTAATGATGCCATTTTACTGTACACCCAGGGTAACGTAGGCACTACCCATAACCTGGGCGCATCGCTCACTTTAACTACCACGCCCACAAGCTGGTGGCAGCTTACTGCCCAGGCCCAATACAACCACAAGCAGTTAAAAGGCTTCAATGGCAATACCTACACCACGCAGATTGATCAGTTGAACCTGAATGCCAGCAACCAATTCAGCATCGGCAAAAAATACACAGCCGAGCTATCGGGCTTTTATACCACCCGCGCGCGTAACGATGTGGCGGAGTTGCTTTACCCCACCGGCCAAATGTCGGTAGGTTTATCGCGCCCTGTGTTTGGCAAAAAAGGCACGCTGAAAATAAGCGCACGCGATGTATTCTACACCAATGCCATGGAAGGCTTTACCACCTTCCCCAGCGCAACGGAGTACTTTTTGTTGCGCAGAGATAGCCGGGTTTACAGTATATCCTTCACCTACCGTTTTGGCAAACAATACAAAACCGTAAAACGAAGCGGCGGCAGTGCAAGTGACGAGATAGAACGGGTGGGGAATGGGTAGGATTTTTGTCTGAACTCGAATTGAACGAATTTATAAAATGGACAGAATTTAATAGTAGAATAAGGCGCCTGAGTATTGCTAATAATTTTAGTATATTTAACCTATAGATACCAAACAAGCTAAAATTATGTTTCAAGGATTAAATATACTGGAGTTTACTGAGAAATTCTCAACTGATGAAAAGTGTTGGGAG